>JAJXYF010000025.1 GCA_021780755.1 Deltaproteobacteria bacterium
TTGATCGGGAGGCCCGCCTTGCAGGCGATATCGATGGCGAGGTCGGGGCGCTTTTCCGGTGAGATGCGCCCGAGGAAGGCCAGATATTTTCCAGGCCCCTTGCTGAAGGTCAAAAGGTCGCGCGGCAATCCATGATAGACGGTCGAGACCCAGTTCATGAAGGGGAGCGGCAGGCGCTGATGGTCGCTGATCGAGACCAGCGGCACGGTCTTGTACCGCGAATAAACCGGTTTCAAGTCTTCGATATCGAGGCGGCCGTGCATGGTGGAAACGGTCGGCGTCTTGACGAACGGGGCGAAGGCGAAGGACCAGTAATCGATATGGGTATGGATGACGTCGAAGTCGTCGGCGTTTTCATAGACGTCGGAGAGCATCGGGAGCTGCAGGAACGCGCCGAGTTCCTGCTTGCCGGCCAGGCGCAGCGCCTGCGGGCAGGCCGGGTGCAATTTGGCGCTGGTCTGCGCGTCGCCGGCGGCGAACAGGGTCACGTCATGACCGCGACGCACCAGCTCCTCGGTGATGTACGAGACGGTGCGCTCGGTGCCGCCATAGAGCTTCGGCGGTATGCGTTCGTAGAGGGGCGCAATCTGGGCGATGCGCATCCGCGGCATCGCGGACTCGGAGGATTGCTTGGGGTTGCCAGCGCTACTCATGCGGTTGCTCCTGAATTCTCCGGGCTGAATTTGCGACCGCCGCATATGCCCCGATGGCCGATGAGTCGCGGGAGAATTTCTGCGTTATGGCGGACATTATTGATCTTTCGATGCCTTCATGCGAATCGCGCGCGTGACTGGCGAGAAGCGTAGTCGCGCCGACGCGTCCGAACCCTCTCGCGGGCGCCGAGACGCATGCCGGTTGAGGGGTTGCGTGTGTTCACGGCTCCCAGCAGTTGCGAGCCTCGTGCCAAAGTCTAAAATGCGATGAAAGCCAACGAATTGGCTTGAAATCGCGATTGCGTAAGCGCCTATCGTGAATTATTTGGTGCATCGTGCAACCCAAAACAATCGGCGGACGCGCGCGGTGAGGTCGTCATGATGAGCGAGTTGGCGCGGTTGGATAGCGGGAGGGCTGCGATGGAACCGAAAGAAGTCAAAATGTACTCGGACTATAAGAGTCCGTTTGCGTATCTCGCCTTCGATCCGGCCTTCGAGCTGGAGCGGCGCTACCGGATTCGCTTGCGCTGGATCCCCTTTCAGTTGCGAATCAAAGGCAAGGGCGAGCGCAGTCAGTACTCGGAGCACAAGGCGCGCTACTCCTATCTCGACGCGCGGCGGTGGGCGAAGGCGCGTGGACTGCTGATCCGGGGACCGCTCAAGGTTTACGATACGCGCCCGGCGCTGATCGGCGGCCTCTACGCCGAGACGCAGGGGCGCTTGAAGGACTACAGTCGCAAGGCCTTCGAGCTGTTCTTTCGCCGCGAATTCGAAGCCGACCAACCCGAGGCCGTGGCGACGCTAATCGATCATCTCGGGATATCGGGCGGTGCCTATCGCGACTACCTTGATGGTGTGGGCGCGGCCCGCTACGACAGCGCGCAGGCCGAGGCGGCGCAGGACAACGTCTTTGGAGTTCCGCTGTTTATGTTCGAACGCGAACCGTTCTGGGGCCACGATCGGATCGCGATACTGGAAGAGCGGCTGACGGAGGCGGGCCTGAAGATCGGATAGAAAATCAGTTGTCGAGGAACTCAGAACTTTTGGTTTTTTCTGAAACCTCATAAGGTTTCAAGCAGCCCAACAATCTTGACCTGGTTTTTCCGACTGGACTTGCCTTTTAATCAGATGCGGGCTTCGCCCTCAGAAAACCTCATGATGAAGGACGCTCGCGTTGCTCGATTGCCGGCAGGGATGCGGGAGGCTTCGGCCCTGTAATCCGCTTCCGGAAATCGGGCCGACGCTGCTATAAGTGAATTTCGATTCGCGCGTCCCGGATGACACCCGCCGGTCATACCTGGGCCAATCGAACCAGATAAAAATTCAAACGCGATCGGCGGAGGAGAATACCATGCACGTAGGTTATGGAGTTGCATTTCAAAATCCGGGCAACGCGATTTCTGACGCCGAGGTCTATCGCAACGAGTTGCGCTTGTGCGAGATGGCGGAGCCGCTCGGCTTCGAGTCGGTGTGGTCGGTCGAGCATCATTTTGACGACTACACGATGTGTCCGGACGTGTTGCAGTTTCTGGCGTACATGGCGGGCAAGACGAGTCATGTGAAGCTGGGATCGATGGTAGTGGTGCTGCCGTGGCACGACCCGATTCGCGTGGCGGAACAGATTTCGGTGCTCGATCACATATCGAACGGACGCTTCATCCTGGGACTCGGCCGGGGGCTCGCGCGACACGAGTACGAAGGCTTCCGCCTCGATCAGAATGAAGGGCGCAATCTATTCGTCGAGTACGCGGAGCTGATTCTGAACAGCCTGGAAAACGGCTACATGGAGGGCGGCAAGTACACCAAGCAGCCGCGCCGCGATATCCGTCCGTTTCCGGCGCGATCGTTCAAGGGCCGCTCGTATGCCGCAGCGGTCTCGCCGGAATCGATGCCGATCATGGCGAAGCTCGGAGTCGGGCTGCTGGTGATCCCGCAAAAGCCGTGGGACGTGGTCAAGGAAGATTTCAAGATTTACCACAAGGTGTGGCACGAGGTGAACGGCGGGACGCCGCCGCCCAAGCCACTCTCGGGCGGGTTCTGCTTCGTGGACGAGAACAAGGACCGCGCCGAAGAGATGGCGATGAAGTGGATTACCGCCTACTACCATACGGCGATGCGCCACTATGAGATGACGTCGCAGCAGTTCGGCACGCACAAGAGCTACGAGTTCTACAGCCACGTGGGCAAGTATATCGCGAAGCACGGGATGGACAACGCTGCGGCGGATTTCGCCAAGCTGATGCCGTGGGGGACGCCTGACCAGGTGATCGAGAAGATCGCGTTTATCAAGGACACCATCGACGCCAACGGCGTGATGATGAACTTCAGCTACGCCGGGATGCCGTTTGACGAGGCCGAGCGCAGCCTGAAGTTGTTCGCGAAGAAGGTCATGCCGGAGTTGAAGAAGATGAAGACGGCGGACCTGGTCGAGCCGACGGCGCTCGACATGCCGGCGCATTCGCACGCGGCGTGAGCGCAAATACATAGTACGAAGAAAGGGGCGACCATCGAGAGATAGGTCGCCCCTTTCCGTGGTGCGGTAATGGGATCGCTGGCCTTTGTACTAACTAACGCAGTGGACTGAATAGCGCAGCCATATGACGTCGTCGGCGCGCCGTTCGATTGAAAGCAGCTTCCAACGCACACCGGGCGCATCGTGTTGGGCAGTGTCGAGCGTATCAAACAACGCCGGCGTCCCGCTCGAGCCATCGGCAACCGGAGCCATGAGGAGACTGAGTTCGTCGATTAATCCAGCGCGCAACATGGAACCGTTGATCTTGCCGCCACCTTCGAGCAACAGAGTTTTTATCTTGAAGCTGGTCGCGAGCTTATCGAGTACCGTGGAGAAATCGATGCCGTCGTGCCCGCCAAACAGGTAGGATATGTGGCGGGCCCGAAGAAGAGCCAGGTAGTCGGAAGATACTTTTTCAGTCAGAACCGTAATGACGTGGTCGCCGCTTATATCACTGCGTTCCCAATATAGTTTGCCGCCAGGATCAATCGCCACCGCGTACGAAGTTTGCGTGTGCGGTGCGATAAAATCGGTTCTGGATATGGGCGGTCCGCCTGACGCGGGTGCGGGTCCCGTTCCATGCGCGAAGGCGGCCATCGTGATCCGACCGCACATCCATGCATTCGCCTGATAAGTGGCCGCTGTAGTCTCATACTCGGCGCGGCCTTCCGGACTCAGATTCCATCGCGAACTGACAATACGACCGTCCAACGAAGCTATCATGTGACATACTACGTAGGGCTTCATGCGAAAACTCAGATGGCCCTCAAGCTCGATGCCATTGCGGTTACTTGCGTTCGGAGTGCAGGACGCCCGCTGCCGTCAGTGCAGCGATCTGAGCGTCGGAGAGGCCGAGGTTTTCCTTGAGCACGTCCGCGCCATGCTGCCCGAGCATCGGGGCGACGAGGTCGAGCAATTCGGGAAATTCCGAGTATTTGAGCGGGAAGCCCGGAATAGTCACTTCGCCAAGCAGCGGATCCTTGACCTTGCGCACCATGTTGCGCGCCTTGAAATAGGGATGCGCGAGCGTATCGATAATGCTCATCACCGGCGCGGACGGAATGCGAAATTCCTCGAAAACCTTGAGCACGGCCTCGTCGGTGCCCTGCGCCGCCATCCACTGCTCGATGATCGCGATCAGCTCGAAGCGGTTCTTGCCGCGATCCGGACCGGTGGCGAAGCGCGGGTCGTTTTCGAGTTCGGGACGGCCCATCGCGCGCGTGAGCGCCGGCCATTGCCGATCGAGCACCAGCAAAACGATATAACCCTGCGGCCCCTTGAACACACCGACGGGGCATACCAAAGGATGGTGCGCGCCGAATCGATGCGGGACGAACTCGCCATTAGTCAGTGAGTTAACCTGCAGGTTGGCCTCGTGCATGTGGTAGAGCGCATCGATCATCGAGATGTCGATATGCTGGCCGATGCCGGTGCGCTCGCGGTAGAAGAGCGCGTAGCCGATGGCGGAGAACGCGGCCACGCCGCTACTGACATCCGCCATGCCGAGACCGACCGGCATCGGCGGTCCGTCGGCGGCGCCGGTCATGTGCATGATGCCGGCGAAGCCCTGCGCGATCAGATCGTAGCCGACTTTGTGCTTGAGCGGGCCGGTTTTTCCGAAGGCCGAAATCGACGCCAGAATGATGCGCGGGTTTAATTTTTTGAGTGAAGGATAATCGAGGCCGCGTTTTTCCATCACGCCCGGTCCGAAGTTTTCGAGCACGACGTCAACCTTGGGCACCAGCGACTTCAGGAGTTCGATTGATTCGGGTTTGGAGAAATCGAGGCAAAGGCTTTTCTTGCCGCGATTCTGCTGCACGAAATAGCCACTGCGGCCGTTCTTGATCGCCGGCAGCATCCGCGACGGATCGCCCATCGGGGCCTGCTCGACCTTGATGATGTCGGCGCCCATCTCGGCCATCAGGCGGGTTACCGTTGGTCCGGCGAGGTACTGCGAGAAGTCCAGCACCTTGATGCCCGCGAGCATGCCCGACGGTTTTCCCGCAGTCTTATTGTCGGTGCCGTTCTTCATCACATATCCCCTTGATGGTCATTGCCCTCACCGTACTCACCGCACGAGCTTGCGAACCCGGTCTCAAACCGCACCTCGCGGACTCATTAGATCGGCTCGCAGGCTCACCTGGAGCTGGACAGGGAGAGGGTTTAAGCGCGGCAGGGGGCATGCGCCCCCTGCCATCGCCGAATACCTCTTCGAACGAAATTGCCGATTGCGAAATACTAATCGCCGAAGTACGCGCGCGGGTTATCTACCGTGAGGGTGCGGATTTTCGCTTCGGAGACGCCCGCCTTGAGCATCTGCGGGATGATGTGTTTGCAGACGTGCGCGTAGTTGGAGTTGGGCGCCGCCTCCATCATCTTTTCGATGGCCGGGAAGGTGCGGCCGAGCCAGCATCCGACGGCGTCCTGCGAGAGCATGATGCGGTCGAAGCCGACGGCGAGCAGTCCGATCAGCGAGGCGAGGCGCATCTTGTCGGGAGCGATGGGCTCGAGGCCGAAGCGGTCGAAGCCGATCCACGCGCCGCGATTGAGGATATCGAAGTAGTATTTCATGTCGCCCACGCCACAGGCGTGGCCGATGAGGACGCGGTTGAAATCGACGCCTTCCTCTTTGAAGATGTCCAGCGTCTCGCGGCCGAACGGCGAGCTTTCGCTGTTATGGCAGAGCAGCGGAGCGCCGGTCTTTTTTTGCGCACGCGCGGCGGCGCGCAGGCACTTCTCTTCGTTGGCGGTGATGGCAGTATCGACCGACATCCCCGGGATGCCGCCGGTGGCGGTCTTGATCAGGCCGGGCTTGATGCCGGTCTTGCCGATGCCCTCGGTCAGTTCCTGGATATAGACGTCAGCGATATCGTCGGCACTGAGCATGCGGAAGTGTTGAGGGATGCCGAACGCGTCGTTGTAGAGGCCGGTCGCGATGATGACGCGCATGCCGGATTTTTCGGCGACTTCGGCGGCGAATTCGGGATCGCGACCGAGTTCCATCGGACAGGGATCGACGAAGCTGGCGACGCCGAGGTCCTGGATCTCCTTCATGCGATCGACGGCCTTGCCGACCTCGGACTTTCGATTGAAGCCGCGATTGTCGAGTTCCCAGCCGGGAAAGCCAGCGGTGAGATGCTCGTGAATGAGCGTGAAACCCAGGTCGCGCGCGTTGATTTTGCCCGTGACGGTATTGATTGCCATCGTGTCGGCTCCTTCGCTTGCACTATCAGCGGCTTCAAGTCCCCGCCGAAGCAGCTTGTTAATTCAAAGCCCAAACCTAGTACAAGTGCGGCGTAATCGCCAGACAAAGCGGCGGGCGGTATTGGGGAGGGTTCGGGGCGCTCGCGGACCGGGGCGATCCGAGAGCGCTGCCGCACGGTGGCGATGGCGCGACGATTGCCGAAAGGACGGCGACCGCGTTAGGGTGCACGCACGAAGCACCCATTAAGATTGGAGGAGATCACAATGCATAGTTGGAAGGTCGGCGATGTCCGTATCACTCGCCTGCAGGAACAGGAACCGGTGTGGCCGGGCACGATGATTCTGAAAGAGGCCGTGGCCGACAACGTAAAGCGCGAGGGGGCTTGGCTGGAGCCGTTTACCAAGGACGGCAACTTCAAGCTGAGCATCCACGCACTGCTGGTCGAGAGCGATGGCAAGCGCATCCTGGTGGATACGTGCGTCGGCAACGACAAGACGCGTCCCGGCTTCAAGGATTGGAGCCATCTGCATCTACCGTTTTTGGAGAACATGGAGAAGGCGGGCGTCGCGCGCGAATCGATCGACATGGTGCTCTGCACGCATCTGCATCTCGATCACGTGGGGTGGAACACGACGCTCGAAAACGGCAAGTGGGTGCCGACGTTTCCCAAGGCGAAGTACCTGATGGTCAAGCGCGAATGGGAGCATTGGAACAAATACGACGGCATGGCGGATTTCAAATTGACGATCGACGATTCGGTGCGTCCGATCATCGAGGCGGGGCGCGCGGAGTTGGTCGATAACGGTCATCGGCTGAGCGGCGACGTGGTGCTGGAAGCGACGCCGGGGCATACGCCGGGACATACGAGTGTGCGGATTTCGTCGGGCGGTGAGAACGCGGTGATCACCGGCGACATGATTCATCATCCGATTCAGATCGCGCATCCCGACTGGATTTGCGAGTTCGACACCGACCCGAAGATGGGATCAGAGACGCGCAAGGCGTTCGTCGAGCGCTACTGCGACAAGCCGGTGACGGTCTTCGGGACCCATTTCGCGGGGCCGACGTCGGGGCATATCGTGCGGCGTAACGGAGAGTTCCGCTTCGAGGCGTAAAGGTGAGCGGGCGGGCGAAGCGGGAGCATCCCCGCTTCCGCCCGCGCATCTAATCAAGCGGCGGAGCGCTGCGAGCGGCGGCCTATGCATTATTCCGGATTGCGATATATCCACGCTTTCGTAGCGGCGTTCGCACTCATGAGCCGGCTGATCTTTTATTTCCTGGCTATCGCAGCGCCGATCGCGCTCGCGAGTTGCGCAAGTCCGCAAGTGGCGGACGACCCGCAGGAAATCGCCGCTCATGCCGCGGCAGCCAAGGCGCTGGCTGCCCAATCAGCGGCGATTGCATCGACCCATTTCGCCTCCTGCTCGATGGCCGCGAAGCCGTCACCGCAATTCCATGTGCCACCTCAAATCGCTCTCAAGCCGGGCTACCTGGAATTGAACGTGTCTGTCGTTGACAAATCCGGTGGCTCGATTTCCGACCTTAAAGAGGCGGATTTTGTCGCTTACGCATCCGGAATACCCCTGCCGATCGCCTATTTTCACGATTCTGTAGAAGCGCCGGTAACCGTTGGCCTCCTGGTTGATACGTCGGGTAGCATGGAGCCGAAGCTGCCAACGGTTCGTTCGGCGCTGGTCGATTTCCTGACCAAGTCCGACCCGTGCGACGAGCTATTTCTGTTCGCCTTCACTTGGCGTCCGTATATGCTCCAGCCGCCGACCACCGATCATGCGGCCGTGGCGAGTCATCTGATGACTCTTCGCGCGTTCGGCCAGACCAGTATGTACGATGCGATCTTCGACGGTCTGCAAATTCTGCAGAAGGCGCGTTATGCACGGAAGGCATTGCTGGTGATCACCGATGGAATGGACAACACGAGCAGAACGTCTCTCAAGCAGGTAACCGCTCTGGCTCGGCAACAAGATGTATCGATCTATGTTATTGGGATCGGTGAACCGCCCACCAACCGGCAGGCGTCGAGTTCATGGGACGATGCTAATCGGGTTGATGCGGAAGCTCTCAATAAATTAGCCAATTCGGCTGGTGGTCAGGCGTTCATCGTTCCGCCGACGGGCAGCGAATTTGCGGATGCGGTCGAGTCGGTGGAGGGACGGCTCGGTCGCGTCTATACGATAGGCGTTATCACTCCGATCTCAGGGACCCAGTCGGTACATCCGATCGCGATGTCCAGTTCGACGCCACCAGCATCGGAATCGGCGGTCCGACTTTTCGTCGCGAACCATCCCGACGCGGTCGTGACCACTCACATGGTTAAGCAACCGCTGCCTTGAACGCGGCATTTCCGCGATCACCTGACGCCATCGTTGGGCTTTTAGCCTAGTATCGAGCTTACTTGCGGGTGAGCTTGGAGACGGCGGACATCTCGTCGGCGGAGAGACGCCAGTCGATCGCCTTGGCGTTTTGCTTGACCTGATCGGGACTGGTGGCGCCGCTGATTACGCTTGAAATTTCCGGCTGCGTCGCGAGCCATCCGACCGCCAGCTCGAGCAGCGAATGACCGTGCTTGCCGGCGAACTCATCGAGGCGCTCGAGCGTCGCGAAGTTCGCCTCGGTGAGCATCGGATCGGCGAGCCGGCGCATCGCGGCGAAGCGCGTACCCTGCGCGGGTTCTTCGCCCTTGCGGTATTTTCCGGTCAGGAATCCGCTCGCGAGCGGGAAGAAGGGCAGGATGCCGACGCCAAACTGGCGGCAGGCCGGCATGAGATCCTTCTCAATACTACGATCGAGCAGGTTGTACTGGTTTTGCGCCGAGACATACGGCGCCCATCCGTGCGACTTCGCGATCCACGCGGAGTTGGCCACCTGCCATCCGGCGTAATTGCTGTTCCCGAGGTAGCGGACCTTGCCCGCGCGCACGAGCATGTCGAGGGCGGACAGAGTCTCTTCCTCGGGCGTGAGCGGATCGGGCTGATGAATCTGGTAGAGGTCGAGGTAGTCGGTACCGAGGCGTTTCAGGCTCGCCTCGCAGGCGGCCATGAGGTAGCGGCGCGAACCGCCGATTTTGTACGGCCCGTCGCCCATCGCCATGCCGAATTTGCTCGCCAGCACGATATCGTGGCGGCGCTTGCCGAGCGCCTTGCCGAGCATCTCCTCGGACTGACCGCGGTTCCCGTAGATGTCGGCGGTGTCGAACAGCGTGATGCCCTCGTCGAGCGCGCAATGGACCACGGCGCGGGTCTGTTCCGCGTCGATCCGCATGCCGAAGTTGTTGCAGCCGAGACCGGCGAGCGAAACCTGCAAGCCCGAATTGCCAAGCCGTCGATACTCCATGATCACCTCGCGAATGGTGTGCGCCTGTAGCGGGCATCTTAAACATCAGGGCGATTTGAAGCGCAAGCGAACGATGCTTTGATTCGCGAGCGCGGCATTTGACACTGGCGGCGGTTTATTGCGAAGAGAATGGACAACGACGATTTGATTGCGCGGCCCGGGCATCGATGAACGAGCCCGATGCCGAGTCCGCAAGCTGCGTCCGTGTACGTGAGTCGGGTTCAACCAAAAGAGAGACACCATTGGCAAACTTCATCGAAGAGACCGTCAAGGCGGCGGGCGCCGAGATCGCGCTGGTGCGCGGGGGTTCGGGCAAACCGCTGCTGATTCTTCACGACGAACTTGGCTATCCGGGCTGGATGACCTGGAATGAGAAGCTCGCGCAGGATCGCACACTGCTGATTCCGCAGCAGCCGGGGTACGGCAATAGCCCGCGTATCGAGTGGATCATGAACTATCGCGACCTTGGCGGATTCTATTCGCAAGTGCTGCGCGAGATGAAGCTGGAGCCGATCGACGTGATCGGGTTCTCGGCGGGCGGCTTTATCGCGGCGGAGATGGCGGCGGCCGATCCCGCTATTTTCTCGCACATGGTGCTGGTTGCACCGATGGGGATCAAACCGGCGCAGGGCGAGATCATGGATTTCTTCGCGGTGACGGTACGGCGCCATCTGATGGCGACGATCGCGGACCCCGCCAATACGCCGGAGTACACCAAGATTTACGGCGGTCAGATGACGCCGGATCGCTTCGAGGCGTTCGAGGAAGCGCGGGCCGAAACCGCGCGCATCGGCTGGGAGCCGTTCATGCACAACCCGAGCCTTCCGCATCTGCTGCGCGGCTTGAAAACCCCGACGCTGCTGGTCTGGGGCACGCGCGACCAGGTCGTGCCGCGCGGATGTATCGACGCGTATCGCGCGGCGATTACCGGTGCTCAGGTAGCGGAGATCGAGGGCGCGGGCCATCGTCCGGAAATCGAAAACACCGCGGAGTTCGATCGTGCGGTCAGAAAATTCCTGGCCGCGTAACGACGGACAACCGAGAGGTAGATGAAATGCAGGTAGGATATTTCACCGAACGCCCGTACCGCTGGCTGCCCGAAGAGGAGATCCTGCGCAATCGCGGCTACTTCGGGGTCTCCAACAGCTTTTTCGATCGCGAGAAGGCGGCCGACGACTATCATTACTATTTGGATGAGTATTGCTATGCGGAGGACCTCGGCTTCGACGTGGTCGCCCTGAACGAGCATCATGGCAATCCGTTTTGCATGGGCTCGGTGATGAACGTCGAGGCGTCGGTGCTGGCCTATCGGACCAAGCGCGTGCGCATCGTGCTAATCGGCAATCCCCTGCCGGTGATCAAACATCCGCTGCGGATGGCCGAGGAACTGGCCGAGATCGATCTTATCTCGCGCGGCCGGCTGGTGACCGGATGGGTGCGCGGCGCGGGCAGCGAGCAGTTCTTCAACAACGCCAATCCCGCCTACAACCGTGAGATGTTCAATGAAGCCCACGACTTCATCGTGCAGGCGTGGACGCGGCCCGGCCCGTGGCGTTACGAGGGTAAGCATTTTCATTATCGGCACGTGAATCCGTGGGCGCTGCCGTTTCAGAAGCCGCATCCGCCGATGTGGATTCCGGGCGTGCTCAGTCCGGAGACCGTGCAATGGTGCGCGGAACATCGTTATCCATATATAGGTCTCGGCACGCAACTCGGACCAACCTGTGATTTGTGGGATTTCTACGCCGATGTCGCGGCGAAGAACGGTTACCAGGCCGGCCCTGAAAACTTCGGCTATCTGATTCCGACCGTCCTCGCTGACAGCGAGGAAAAGGCGCAGAAGATCGCCGACAACTTCGTCTATGGCGGTGGGCAGAATGCGTTTTCCGCGCCGCAGTTTACTATGCCGCCGGGCTACAACTCCAAGGGCGCCATCCGGATGCTCGCCAAGCAGCAGACCAGCACCTGGTTGGGCGTCAGCGGCGAGAAAATAAGAGAGAGCATGGAGGAGGGCGATACCGGCGCGGTGAATTATGACGAAGTGCGGCGCAAGCTGCGCGCGGGCTTGCAGAAGGTACAGCAGAATCTGCAAGTGATCGCGGGAACGCCGACGACGGTGATCCCGAAGATCAAGTCGATTCTGAGCGTCTTGCGCCCCGGCATCTTCATCATGTTCAGCATCCAGGGGTCGGTCGGCAACGACGATCGACGCACCAGTATGCGGCTGTTCGCCGACGACGTGATGCCAGTGTTGAAGGAACATGCGAAAGCCATCGACCTGCCCGATCCGTTCCAGCGTACGCCGGGGTCGGTGAAGCTGACGGCTGGCACTTCGCGCGGGCCGGTCGCCGATCGCGCGCCGCTCGCGGAGTTGGGATTGAAGTAGGGAGCCGAGTCGTCGCATGTTCAAAATCGGCAAAATCTTTCATCTCACGCACGTGGTGAAAGATCTGGCGGCGTGCGATCGCTGGTACGACGAGATCTTCGCGGTGAATCGCTTCTATCACGGCTACGAAAAGCTGGCCGCGCGCGAGGCCTCGCTGCTGTTGATCGGCGACCTGGTGATGGAGCCGGTGATGCTGGCGAAGGTGCCGGACGCGGAGCGGACGCCGATCGGCAAGTTCCTCGCGCGGTTCGGCGAGCACTTCCATTCGATCGCGTGGTACGTGGATAACGTCGGCGCGATGGCGGCCGACCTCACTCAGCAAAATCTGCGTCTCTACGACGTGACCGGCAAACTGGTGAAGCCGCCGCTGCGCGCCCCCGCGATCTGGACTCATCCGAAGGAGACGCACGCGCTGCTCGAGTTCGCGGTGAGCGGCGATTACATCGCCGACCCGCGTTTTCAGCCCGGATGGACGACGGCGCCTTGGCGCGAGCATCATCCGCTGGGCATCGATCGCACCTCGCATATCACCGTGCTGTTTGGCGATCTGACCGCCGCGAAAACGCTCTATGTCGATCGGCTCGGCGGCAAGCTGTTGCACGAATCGGAGACAGCGGGGCGCAAGCGCAGCGCGTTCATCGCGGTCGGCGACGATACCGTGATCGAGGCGGCGCAACCGCTCTCGGCGGCGAGTCCCGAGGGCCGCGACCTCGCAGCGAATGGCGAGGGCGTTCACGCGGTGACGTTCAAGACCCTGAACCTCAAGCGCGCGTCCGAGTTTTTGAAGTCAAAAGGGCAACGGATCGAAGCGGAGAGCGCAGACACGTTCGTGCTCAACACCGCCGACTCGTTTGGCATGGTGGTGAGCTTCACCGATCGCGCGATTCCGAACGACCCGCGTTAGCCGATCCGGGCATCCCGATGGATTTTAAATACAGCGAGGAAGACGAAGCCTTCCGCCATGAGTTCCGCGCATGGCTCGAAGCGAATATGCCGCGCGATTGGCGTGACGACGGCGAGCTCTCCGATCCGGATACGAAGAGCGAGTTCGAGCGGCGGCGCGGGTGGCATCGCAAGCTCTACGATGCGGGCTGGATGTGCATCCACTGGCCCAGGGAGTTCGGCGGCCGCGGCGCGACGCTGATGCAGCAGTTCATCTACCATCAGGAACTCGACCGCGCGAAGGCGCCGCCGGTGGTGAATTTCCAGGGTATCGCGCGGGTGGGGCCGACGCTGATGCAATGGGGCACGCCCGAACAGAAGGCGCGCTTCATCCCGAAAATTCCGTCAGCGGAAGAAATCTGGTGCCAGGGCCTGTCGGAGCCGAATCACGGTTCTGATCTCGCGGCGGTCGAGACCCGGGCGGTCGATAACGGCGACCATTTTGTGGTTAACGGGTCGAAGGTCTGGACCTCCAACGCGCATCATGCGGACTTCTCGACGCTGCTTTGCCGCAGCGATACCACCGCGCCGAAACATCGCGGACTGAGTTATCTGCTGGTTGATCTGAAAAGCCCCGGAGTGACTATTAGACCGTTGGTGCAAATCACGGGTGAGAGCGGCTTCAACCAGGTATTTTTCGAGGACGTGGCAGTACCGAAGGCGAACCTGGTGGGACAGCAGAACCAGGGCTGGATGGTCGCGATTACCAACATGATGTTCGAGCGGACGATCCACGGCGGCCGCACCGACATGATGGTCGAAGTGCGACAGCTCGGCGAACTGGCGAAGCAGGTGCAGTACAATGGACGGCCGGCGATCGAAGATGGCTACGTGCGCGAGAGGATCGCGGCGTTCGCGTGCGAGGCAGAGGGCCTCAAGTACACCAGCCTGCGGCAACTCACGCGTCAGCTTCGCGGTCTGCCACCGGGACCCGAAGGGTCGGTGATGAAGCTTGGCACCACCGAATTGAATCTGCGCATCCAGAAATTCGCGATGGAACTGCTCGGCCCGTATAGTCAGTTCGAGTACCGGGCGGCCAAAGCGATCGATCGCGGCAAATGGTCACATAGGATGTTGGCGGCGCGCCGCGGCACGATTGCGGCCGGCACCAATGAAATTCAACACAACATTATCGGCGAGCGCGTGCTCGGTCTGCCAAAGGGATAGTCATGCCAGGTAAACTCGAAGGTAGAGTCGCAATCGTAACGGCGGGAGGAGCGGGAATTGGGGCGGCCACGGCGCGGCGCTTCGCCAAAGAAGGGGCGGCGGTGGTGATCGCGGACCTGAGCGGTACGCGCGCGCAAGCGGTAACCGACGAAGTGAAGGCGGCGGGCGGTCGCGCAGTATGCATCAAGATGGACGCGTCAGATCCCGAGGCGATACAGGCCACAATCAAGCTCGCGCTAGATACCTACGGGCGGCTCGACGTGATGTTCAACAACGCGGGGATGGCGGAGGTCGCGCTGATTCACGACACGACGCTTGAGTCGTGGAACCGTGTGATGGCGGTGACGCTGACGAGTACGTTCCTCGGCATCAAGTACGCGGTCCCGATCATGCGCAAACAGGGCGGTGGCGCGATCATCAATACCGCGTCGATCTCGGGTACTCGCGGCGATTACGGAATGGCTTCCTACAATGCGGCGAAGGCCGGCGTGATCAATCTCACGCGCGCCGCGGCGCTGGAAAATGCCAAGCACAAGATTCGCATCAATTGTGTATGCCCGGGCGGTATCAACACCCGCGTGGCCCAAGTCCTCGGCGGCGATCGCGCGGAAGAATTTCGCCGCACGATGGGCGCGATTCATCCGGTGGGGCGGATGGGCGAGCCGGAGGAAATCGCGAACACCGTGACCTTTCTGGCCTCCGACGAAGCCTCATTTATCACTGGCGCGAAAATCGTGGTTGACGGGGGCGTGACCGCTCATACCGGGATGCCGCCGTTTATTCCTTCGGCGAAGAATTGAGACGGCGACGAACGCGTTTGCTTTGAAGGCAGCCGGTTCGCAACCCGCGTTCGACTGAGCAATCGAACGCGCCGCCCGCTGACTATAGCTTTACATACTCGAAATCGAGCGCCTGATGATTAATGCCGCGCGCCGGTGGCGCGATCCATCCGGCGTATTTCCCAGGTTCCGTGACGCCGATCATCAGGGACCCGACGAATTGCCGTTCCTGCGCCGTTGGCAGCCATTGGGCATGATGCGCCGCCCATTCCGCTTCGGTGATCAAACGTCCCTCCGGCGTGACCTTGACGGTCGCGCAGTCGCCGATCGCGCGATGAAAGCCGCGATGCGGCAGGCGCAGTTCGAAGTCTATTCCCGCTGCCTTGATTGCCTTGTTCCAGCGCGATACGCCGCGCGCGCAATCCGCAATGTAGGCGTCGCGCAGAGTCTCATTGAGAGCGAGCAGGGCGGGTTGGTCTTTTTGAACGACGCGGTTCTCATCAACCTGGGTAATCCGGTAGGAGGCATCCTTCAATTGATGGTCATCGTCGTGCGATTCTTCATTGAAGCGCCCCTTCAAGCCCATGCTGAAATAGTTAGCCGCATTCGTCGAAAGTTCGGCGCCGAACAGATCGAGCGAAACTGAGTAATGGAAGTTGAGATACTTCTGCATCAGTTTCAGATCGATACCACCAAAGCGTCCAACCTCCGCGGTGTCGTGCGCCTTCATCAGTTCGCAGGTCCGCTGCACGACGCGGCCGATCCCGGTCTCACCGACAAACATGTGATGAGCCTCTTCGGTGAGCATAAAACGGCAAGTGCGCGAGAGCGGATCGAAGGCTGATTCGGCGAGGCTCGCGAGTTGGTATTTGCCGTCGCGATCGGTAAAGAAAGTGAACATCAGGAAGGATAGCCAATCGGGGGTCTGCTCATTGAAAGCGCCGAGGATGCGCGGGTTGTCCGCACTCCCCGACCGCCGCCGCAATAGCGCGTCCGCCTCTTCGCGTCCGTCGCGTCCGAAGTAGGCGTGCAGCAGGTAGGCCATCGCCCATAGATGACGCCCCTCTTCGACGTTGACCTGGAAGAGATTGCGCAAATCGTAGAGCGACGGGCTGGTGGCCCCTAATTGACGCTGCTGTTCGACGGAGGCGGGTTCAGTGTCGCCTTGCGTGACGATGAGTCTGCGCAGCGCGCCGCGATATTCGCCCGGCACCTCCTGCCAGGCTGGCTCGCCTTTATGATCGCCAAAGGCGATTTTGCGATCGAGCGCGGCGTCGGCGAGAAAGATGCCCCAGCGATAGTCCGGCATTCTGACGTAGCCGAAGCTGGCCCAACCCTGCGCGTCAACCGAGGTGGCGGTGCGCAGATAGACTTCGCGCGCCTGGAAGCCGGCCGGCCCCATCTCGGCCCACCAGCTCTGGAAGCCGGGCTGCCACTGTTCGAGCGCGCGCCGCAGGCGGCGGTTTTCGGACAGGTTTACGTTGTTGGGAATCCGCTCGGCGTAATCGATCGCCATCGTCATACCCTCCGCGCGTCAAATTCCGCGCGCCGGCCGGTGCCGTAAAGTTTGAGAGCGCCGTTTTCGCCGACGGCATTGGGCCGCTGGAAGATCCAGTTTTGCCACGCCGAGAGCCGCGCGAAAATTTTGGTTTCCATGGTCTCCGGACCGGCAAAGCGCAGCGAGGCCTCCATCCCGGTAAGGGCGTCGGGCGAGAACGAGGCGCGCTCCTCGATTGCGATGCGGACTTCATCGTCCCAGTCGATTTCGTCGGGGGCGAAGGTCACCAGCCCAAGCTCTTCGGCTTCCTCGGCTCGCAGGTCGTCGTCGATGCGCCCGCGGAGTTCCTCGAGATGATCGGGATCGTCGATAAAGCGCGTCTCGACGCGGGCAAGACCGTTCAACATCGGGAAGCGGCGAAAATTGGATCCGGTCAGAGTAATCGCGGCGGCAGGAGTTTCGTCGCTTTCGCGTCGTCCATTCATCATGTAGATACGGTCGGCGGCAAGCGCGAGTTCCAGCAGGACGCCGACAAAACACGATCCCGGCTCGATCAGCGCGAAGAGCGAGCGGGAGGTGACGTCGAGGCGCGCCAAGGTGCGTTTGAGGTAGAGCGTGATCTCGCGCAAAAGCCAGTCGTCCGCAAAGGCCGTGAGTGCACGGTCGTGCGATTCGACCAGCCGGCGGTCGCCCTGAGTTCGAAAAACCCAGGTGCCGACAGTTTCTTCGTTGAAGCGCAGATGCAAGATGGCGTCTTCGAGCTCGCGCGCAATCGCGAGTGGCCAGAACGACGCCCCCTGCCGGTGGATTTCATCAGCCGATTGCGGCGCCGGCGCGGATGGGCCGCGCACTGTGATATTCGCGACGCCAAGCCGGCGATCGATCTCGATGGCGAGGTTTTCGTAGCGCAACCCGCTTTCCATGGCGTCGCGCGCGAGCGGTGACATTGCGATTCCATGAATATCGTGCGCTCGCGGCGACCGTTCCGCCAGATCGGCGGCTTTGCGGTTGGCCGCTTCGATCAGCTTCGTTCGGGCCACGACTTCGTCCACTAGCCGCCATTCGACCGCCCGTTTGCCACGCACGCCTTCCTCGGTGGTGCAGAAGAAGTCCGCGCGATCGCGGCGCACGCGGCGCTTGTCCACCAGCCGCGTGAGTCCACCGGTGCCGGGCAATACGGCGAGCAGCGGCAATTCGGGCAGGGAAACGCTGGTCGCGCCGTCATCGGCCATCATGATGTAGTCAGTCGCGAGCGCCAGTTCGTAGCCGCCGCCGGCACACGATCCGTTGATCGCGGCGATGTAGGTCTGGGCCGAGTTGCGGGTGGCGTCTTCGAGCGCGATGCGGGTCTCGTTGGTGAACTTGCAGAAATTTACCTTGAAGGAATGAGTAGCCAGTCCGAGCGCACGAATATTCGCGCCCGCACAAAACACCCGCTCCTTGCCCGAGGTAAGGATGACGCTCGCGACCTCGGGATGCTCGAAGCGCAGACGCTGTACGGCGTCGTTAAGCTCGATGTCAACGCCGAGGTCGTAGGAGTTGAGCTTGAGCTCATAGCCGGGAGCGAGTCCGCCATCCTCGGCGACGTCGAGCGCGAGCGTCGCCACGGGCCCGTCGAGGCTGAGCTTCCAATGCCGGTACTTTTGCGGATTGGTTCTGAAGTCGATCATGTGCGGCGCCGTGCTGTGAGAGTTATGCGGAGATACTGCATTATAATGCATACGAACCAATCGGTCGTCAAACGCGCAGGCGGGGTTCGGCGCCAACTACGACTGGCGGTCGGCGGAGCGGCGACCCGGTTTGGATCGTGCGCGGGCCTGGCTGACGAGTCGGAGCAGCTCGCGAAAGGACTGCGCGGGGCTTTTGCCGCCGGTGTCGAGTCGCGCGTCGGCCTTGCGATAGAGCCGTTCGCGCTGGGCGAGGATGCGCCGCATATCGGCCATCGCCTGGGCTTCGCCGGCGCCGCCGCGGACGCGATGATCGCCCTCCTTGCGGACCACGCGTTCCCAATGGTCCTCGGGTGTCGCCCGCAGCCAAACCGCGTAGCAGGACGCGAGCAGGCGTTCGAAGCTGCCGAGTTCCGCGACGAGACCGCCGCCGGTCGCGATGACGATGTGCTTGCGCGTGCGCACGAGTCGCTCGACCGCCTGCCGCTCGTAGCGACGGTACGCGGCCTGACCCCACAGATTGAAGATCTCGGTGACGCTGACACCGGCTTCGCGCTCTATTTCGTGACTCAGTTCGACGAACTTCCAGTTAAGCCGCCGTGCGAGGCGACGTCCGAGCGTGCTCTTGCCGGCGCCGCGCAAGCCGATCAGCGCGATACGGTCGATCCGCGCGTCAGCGTCGCCGAAGCGCTGCGTCAGGATCGCGGAAGCTTCAGCCAACTGGGTTTCATCGAGGCGCCGCAGACGCTCCGCCAGCAATTCAAATTCGACCGGCAGTTCCTCCTCATTGACCAGGCTGGAGACCGCGACATCGATGGCGGCGGCGACCCGCCTAAGGAGTACGATCGAGACGTTGCCGCGCCCGCTTTCGAGTTGCGCGAGGTAGCGCTCGGAGACTCCGGAATCGTGCGCCAGCATCCGGCGCGTCATCCCATGGCGCGCGCGGGCGTCGCGGACGCGTTCGCCAAGCCTGCGGAGATAGGGATCGATCGCGTCGATGGTATTGAGGTTGGCCGGTTCGGCAGAGATTGCGCCTGCGGCGGCTCTTAGCGGAGTTGCCATAGTGGGATGCCGTATGCAATATAGTTCTTCTATTCCTAGACTATCCGGAAGCGCGACGCCATACCTTTACCCGCCAGGATCAAGCGATTGGATAATCCCAGCGACCCGCCGCGACTGAGTAATGCGCCTGTGGATGCCCTGGCGCATTGGATAGCGGTGCCGCGCGATTACAACGCGGCAGAGCACTTTATCGATCGCCATCCGTGCGAGGGCCGCGCCGATAAAATCGCGTATATCGACGATCGCGGGAGTTACAGTTACGGGGAGTTGGCGGAGCGGGTGAATCGCGCGGGTAATGCGCTGCGACGGTTAGGCGTCGAGATGGAGCAGCGGATTGTGCTGTGCATGCTCGACGGGATCGATTTCGTCGCGCTGTTCTGGGGCGCCGTGAAGATTGGCGCGATCCCGGTTCCCGTCAATACTCTACTGTCCGCGACCGACTATGATTTCATGTTGCGCGACTGCCGGGCGAAGGTGCTGGCGGTTTCGGCGCCGCTGCTGGAGCGTTTCACCACGGTGATCGCGTCGCCGCCGTATTTGAAGAGCATCGTAGTATGCGGTGGCGATGAAGCGCCGATCGCGGGCGCGCGAGCCGCGAACTTCGAAGCATTGAGCTCGACGGCGGATACGAAGCTCGCGTCGGCGCCGACGGTGGCCGACGACGTGGCGTTCTGGCTGTACTCGTCGGGATCGACCGGCCGGCCGAAGGGCGTGCTGCATATCCATAGCAGCATGGTGCAGACCGCCGGGCTGTATGCGAACGGCATACTGGGGATGCGCGAAGACGACGTCGTGTTCTCGGCGTCGAAGCTGTTCTTCGCCTATGGTCTCGGCAACTCGATGAGTTTCCCGCTGCACGCCGGGGCGACCGCGATCCTGATGGCCGAGCGACCGACACCGGCGGCCGTGATGCGCACGCTGGAGCGCCATCGACCGACGATCTTCTGCGGGGTGCCAACGCTGTATGCGGGGTTGCTGGCCGAGGCTCCGCTGGATCAAGTGCGAAGCTTTTCGCGGCTGCGAAGCTGCACTTCGGCGGGAGAGGCGCTGCCGGAGCCCATCGCGCGGCACTGGGCGGAGCGTTTCGGCGTAGAGATTCTCGACGGGCTGGGATCGACCGAGGCGTTGCACATATTTCTTTCGAACCGCGTGGGCGCGATCCGCTCCGGCAGTTCGGGCCGGCCGGTTCCGGGCTTTGAGCTTTCGTTGCGCGACGAAAATGGGCATGAGACCGCCGACGGCGAAATCGGTGATCTGTGGTGTCGTGGGCCGTCGATCGGAGCGGGCTACTGGAACAATCGTGAGGCCTCGAATCGCACCTTCGTCGGGGGATGGCTGAGGACCGGTGACAAGTACGTGCGCGATGCGGACGGCTACTATCATTTCGCGGGCCGCTCCGACGACATGCTGAAGGTCGGTGGCATTTGGGTATCGCCGTTCGAGGTCGAGACGGCACTGATGGAACATCCGCAAGTGCGCGAAGCGGCGGTGATCGGTGCGGCGGACGCACAATCGTTGGTCAAGCCGAAGGCGTTCGTGGTGCTGAAAGAACCGGGCGAGGCGTCGGTGGCGCTGGCGGAAGAGTTGCAGGAATTCGTCAAGGGGCGAGTGGCGCCCTACAAGTATCCGCGCTGGATCGAGTTTCGCGCCGAGCTGCCGCGCACGGCGACCGGCAAGCTGAAGCGCTTCGAACTACATTAGCCGGGCACGACCCTTTTTCGATTCGAATTCCAGCGGCCTCAACATGGTGCACCGATTGCATTGAGGCGACGCACTGGCGCTCGGCGAGCGGCGGTGGTAGGTGAAGTTCAGCCCGCGCCCCGACGAAGGGAAATAATTCGATGAAAGTCCTGTTCGAGAAAAAGGGTCCGATCGCCTACGTCACGATCAACCGGCCGGAGCGGCTCAACGCGTGTGACTTCGAGGCGTATGGGATGCTCACCGATATCTGGTGTGAATTTCGCGACGACGCGGCGCTGCGGGTGGCGATTCTGACCGGCACGGGGGATCGCGCCTTTTGCGCCGGCAGCGATATCAAGGACAACTACGTTGCGCGGCCGGGCGAGGACGTGCCCAAGTCGCCGTTTCCGGTGATGTACGATCTCTACAAGCCGATCATCGCGGCGATTAACGGGCACGCCAACGGTGGCGGTCTTGAACAGGCGCTCGCGTGCGATATCCGGGTGGCGGCCCATCATGCGCAGTTCGGGCTGGGCGAAGTGCGGCTTGGATGGCTGCCGGGCGGGGGCGGCACGCAGCGCCTGCCGCGCTTGATTTCGTTTGGCCGCGCGCTCGAGATGCTATACACCGGCGGCCGGATTGGCGCGGAGGAGGCGTGGCGGCTGGGCCTGGTCGATTACGTGATGCCGATGAGCCGCATCATGACCAAGTGCGAGGAAATTGCGGGCGAGATTTGCAAGAGCGCGCCGCTGGCGGTGCAGCGGATCAAGCAGGCCGCGATGCGCGGACTAGATATGCCGCTGGCGGAGGGACTCAAGCTGGAGCGCGAACTCTACAAATGGTTGCAGACCACCGAGGACGCTCGCGAAGGTGCGCGGGCGTTTGCCGAGAAGCGTCCGCCCGAGTGGAAGGGGCGTTAGCGCGCCGTAAAATGGTTACGGCGACGGCGCGGGTTTGAGTGCGGGGCCGGCTGAGGGATTCTTTTCCGACTCGGTGCGCATCTGGTTGAAGAGGTTGGAGTTGAGATTCACGATTTGGCCCAGCGCGCCGACGATCTTCGCCGACATTTCCGGGAAGGTGTCTTTGCCGACGCGAAAGACGGAGGAATCCGCGTACACTTCGCCGGGCAGCTTCTCAGCGTAAATCGTGAACGCGACCGACACCGCGGTGATCCGTCCGGACAACTCCGAGTTAATCCCCTGCCATAAATCGACCGACGAGAAGTGCACGCCGATGCCGTAGCCGCTGCTCGTATTGGCGACCAGCCGGTAGCCGGGCGAATCGCTGACCTTTTGTTTGAAGGCCGTGCAGAAACCCGCCCCGACCGGATCGGGACAGTGGCAATCCACGGCGACATCGATGCGCGAGTCGGCCTCGGCGTTGGAGCGCAGCGCGGTACCGAGCATTATCAGGGCGAAGACGGCCGCAGCGAAAATCAATCGTAGTGTTTTCAAGACCAGAGCAGGCTGCCAAATGACGGCTGCTCGCGCAACCTTAACGCGAAGGCGGGGCCGCGAGCGCCTCATGCCGTGGCGACGGCAACGCCCTCCTGGTCGCAAGTGTTGGCGATGTCGGAGACGGTTGCGCGATGCATGTCGCGGGTCCAGCGCAGGTCGTCGTAGTCGGTGCCGCGATGCATGGTGCAGCGATCGTCCCACATCACGAGGTCGTGGAGGTGCCATCGGTGGGTATAGACAAACTGGCGTTGGGTGGCGTGCGCGATGAGGCGATCGATGAGCGCGAGGCTCTCGGCCGCGGACATGCCGCGGATGTGGCCGGCGTGCGAGGCGAGGTAGAGCGACTTGCGGCGATTTTCAGGGATCGTGCGCACGATTACCTGCGGCACCGGCGGCAGGCTGTTGCGCTCCTCTTCGGTGAAGTTGTCGAAGCCGGTGCGCGCACGTGAATGCGCCAATGCGTGATCGGCGACCAGTCCGGTAAGCATTCGCGCGAGGTCAGCGGGCAGGGCGTCGTAGGCGGCGCGCATATCGGCGAACTCGGTGTGTCCGCCGATCGGCGGGATTCTGCGCGCATAGAGGAGCGACGCCCGCGCCGGCAGATACTTGAAGGAACTGTCGGTGTGCCACAGCCGGTTGGCTTGCTGGAGTGCGCGCAGGCGGCTGTTCTCCTTCCAAATTTCATTGCGCATGTTCAGGTTCGAGACGTCGGCCAACTCGGCGCGGATGCGCAGCTTGGCGTTCTTGTTGAGCGCGAAGATGCTGGTCTCGAGCGGGCCGATGTGGCTGGCGAAATCCAGATGCTGCTGCTCACTGAGCAACTGATCGGGAAAGATCAGCACGGCAAAATCCCAGAAGGCACGCTTGATGGCGGCGACGTCATCGGCGGCGAGTGGTTGCGACAGATCGATGTCGCCGATCTCGGCGGCGAAACCCGGCGTGATTGGGAATACGGTGATCGGCATCGGCATGACCTCCGGGGCGTGAGCCTGCCAACTCTATCGCAAATCGCGCAAGCGCCGGTCAACATTATTAGCCGCGACGGGTATTGCGCCTCGCGATGGACGGTGCGATATCGAGACACGCGTGGCGCAGAAACCTGGCGCACGCAGCGCTGGAATTTTTCAGGAGCCGCGTCATTAGAAAGAGCGAGGTGGCGAAACCGTCGATGAACCAGGATCGTAAGGCGCTGATTGGCCGCGTGCTGCCACCGTTTACCTACGTGATCGACGCGGAGAATGCGCGCGACTATCTGCGCGTCGCGGGCGAAGACCTCGGCGCCTATCGGGACGCCGAGAGTTCGCGCGCGGCGGGTTACGATCGCCACGTAATCCCGCCGTCGTTTGCGCCGTGGATCGCGCTGAGCGCGCTGCTGCGTTCGATCGACTGGGAGCGCGATTTCTACCTCGACTACCGCACTGGAACTTCAATGTTCGGCGAGCAGGAGATGCACTATGCGCGGCCACTTTACGTCGGCGAGGCGTTGATCTTTACGGCGAACGTCGTCGATGTTATTGAGAAGCGTGGGTCGCGGGCGTTCGATCTGGTGACGATTGGCTATGACGCGACCGACGATCGCGGAGCGGTCGCACTTAGCGGCGCCTGCGGCTTCATCCTTTTCAAATAGGTATTGCATCGATGGATCGACGTGCGAAAGCCTTCTTCGAAGACCTGACTCCCGGAATGGAAATCCCGCCGGCGTCCTATGGTCCGACCGATCGCACTAGCTACATCACGACCGCCATCGTATTGCGCGACGGCAATCCGCTGCATCTCGACCGGGTTTACGCACGCGAACGCGGCTTGCCCGACGTGGTGCAGCAGGGGCCATTGAATCAGTCGTACCTGTACCGCTTTCTGACCGACTGGCTACATCGGCCATGGGATTTGCGGCGCACCAAGGTCCGCTTCGTGGCGAATGTTTTTCCCGACGACATTCTGACTTGCGGCGGCACCGTAGTACGCACCTGGCGCGAAGGGGGTGAGGCGTTGGTTGAATGCAGGATCTGGCAGGAAAATCAAAAGGGCGCGCGGACACTCGTCGGAGAGGCAACGTTTACGTTGCCCGAACGGAAATAGAACCACGGTCACGCTACCGACCAGAACGGGGTAGGGCGGGCCGTGGTGCGTCAGCTGGCGGATCCGACGAAACGTCCCGTGCGGTTCGCGATCTGAGGTTACACTGACTATTTAGATTTGAAAGGATTGATGTTGCGGATGAAGCTACTACTCGTTGGACTCGTTACATCCCTGGTCTTCGCCCTGAACGTGATCCCTGCGCGCGCTCAAAGCGCCGCCGCTGTGACATCTCGATCCGCCACGGCGTCAACGGCGGGAAATGCTGTTAACGCAAGCGGTGACGCGCAAGGCTCGATCGCGGTTGGCACTAAAATCACGACGCAAAACTGGCAAGCTTACCAGTCATATATGCCGGACGGGATGGTTGCGCTGTTTCAGGGTGTTTACTACTGGAAGATGCCCGCCGACGTGCAAATGGAAGTGGGTCCAACAATTATCCATCCGTTGCCTGCGAACTACGTTGCCGCGACGGAAAAATACTCGCCGCAAGTGAGTATTGTGGAATTGCCGTCCGGTGGCCTCAACCTGCGGGGATACAGCGGCGGCGCGCCGTTTCCCAATCCGGGGGAACCCCATAAGGGATGGAAAATCCTGGCCGACGTCTGGTACCGCTATATTCCTCACCTGATAGTCGATTCGCACGGAATTTCCTGCGGTCAGAACAGCCTCGGAAATATCAACTGCGGGGCCAACGAATTCGTCGGTCGCCAACTGAGCTTCAATACCGACCCGGGGGTTCCGAGCACAATTCCAGGCGCCGAAGGCAAATTCTACACCGAATGGTTCATGACTCTGGAGCC
The DNA here is from genome assembly GCA_021780755.1 of Deltaproteobacteria bacterium. GTDB lineage: Bacteria > Desulfobacterota > Binatia > Binatales > Binataceae > JADMIL01. The sequence continues at coordinate 25,239 of JAJXYF010000025.1, forward strand.
GGAGAACGAGCGGTACAATGCGAGCGTGGTCATTTCGTATGTGGATCTGAGCAAAGAGCAGGATATCTACGCTTTTGTACCTTCGTTGCGGCGCGCGCAACGGGTGGCCTCAAGCGCCCGCTGTTCGCAATATTCCGGCACCGATTTCACCTCCGACGAATATCGCTACGGCTTCAACGCCAACCTGACGCAGATGAATGTGGACTTCATTGCGGAGAAGAAGATACTCGCCCTGGTCGATGCGAACTTTCCTGCCGCGGAATATCCCGGCGGCTACGATATGCCGCTGGGATGGCCGATGCCGTCGTGGGGGAAATGGCAGGTCCGCGATGCCTATGTAATCAGCGCAAGCAAGATACCCTCGGCGGCCAGCGGCTACTGTTATGGTAAGCGCGTGATGTACGTTGACAAGGCGACCAGCGCGACGTTGTGGCTGGATCTGTACGACATGCAGATGAAGTATTGGAAATTCGGCGGATTCTTCCTCAAGACGCTTGATGTTCCGGGGGTCGGTCCGGTCACTTCCAGCGGCGCCGCCGTCGAAGCGATGTGGGACATGCAGAACAAGCACTCGAGTGTGTTCACCGACCCCGGCCTTGGCAACCCTTTTTATGTGAATGAACTCGCGCCCAAGGAATTTAACGACATCACTCGCTACACTACCGCGAGCGGCTTGAATCAGATTATGCAATAGCTCGCTTGGGTGCGAAACCTCTTTCCGCCTTATCAATAAACTGTAACTGCTTAAAAATAGCGAAGCCCGGCATGTCCTAAAGACAGCCGGGCTTCGCATTCCGTATGAGCGGGCGCTTGAGCTGACGTCTTACGGGCAGGAGACGTAGAGATGGAAGGAGGCATCGGCCACGGCGCCGGTACTGTTTGAGGTTTGGACATAAACGTCATCGGGACTATCGCCGTCTACATCACCAGATACGGCAATCTCGCCCACTGGGGGAACTGTGTTAGCAGTGTCGCCGAGAGTTGCCGTGTAGGCGCAGGCGCTGACGTCCTTGCCAAAATTGATCTCGTAGATACCGGTGCCGGCCGCGTGCGCCACCGCCATCGTTACCGGACCGGGAAGGCTGCTCGAACGCACCACTGCACCGGCCGCGCTGATCACTGCCCAGTTGTTCTGTCCCTGCAAGTCGGTGATCAGCACTTGAAGCGCGTCAACGCGATCTTCCAGCGCAGGCAGTCCGCCCTTCTGCGATTCCTGTCCGCCGCCAGTGGGCTTTTTCGCGCTTGCGATCAGTGGGCTGGAGAACGCCAGTCCCGTCGCCAGGAGCACCGTCAGTACTTTCGTATTCTTCATACAGTTTCTCCTCGAGTCCAGTTTCTTCATGACTAGTCCCCGCAAAGGCGCAAGTGTCGTGGGTGAGCCGGATGCTCCGCGGATGCAAACAGATACTACGATTGGTCGATTCGTACATCTCGCTCGGCAAGGCATCAGCCAAAAAACTCTCGCGACGTTGCAGTAGCACTTTACGCTTTCCTCATACTATTAGGCAAGGGTAAGCGGTTGGCACCGATACCTAATGTTGATCTGCATAGTTGGCGATTAATTTAAGTTATCCAGTTGAATCTCTATCGAAAGTAAGCCTGATTAGGAGCAATAGCATTGAGTTTACTCTTAGTTGGCTTTGTGTTCGCCGTTGGGTTGACATAAATACTGAGTCGCTCAGTCCGGGTACTTGACGGAATGCGGTTGCATATCGCCGCAAATCTATGCGCGAGTGCCGAATGCTTAATCGACCTGGACGCCTGATCAGGCTGGAATGTCGCCGAGTGCGTCTAATAAGGGTTCCCCGGAGAAGTAAGCTCCAAGGACTTCAGTGGATCACCTTGATCTCCAGTGTCGTCGCGCCCAGACTTGAACTGTCGGGATCGCCATAGGAAGTGAGTCCGACATTGATCCGGCCTGACTGTGGCTTTTCCGCTCGCCTTTCGACCACGCTCCGCTAGACCAACAACAGCACGACAGCTAAAGGCCTGTGGAGAACCGATGGCGCACCCTCGTTTTCATCCGATGCGAAAGAAACTGATTACAACGGCGGTCAAGATCGCTGGAGCAATGCCGAAATTGGCGGTAGCGGGAATGTGCGCAGCGACCATGGCATTTGCCCTCGCGACCGCGGCACCCGCACGCGCGCAGGACACGATTCAGTTGGGAGGGCCCGAAGTCCCCGGCTTCTCGAACAGCTACCCCTGGTTCAACGACATCCCGCAGTACCAGCGCGACCAGAGCTTTCGCTATTTTCTCGCGTATCATCCCAATATCGCGCAGGCGCTTTCGCGGAATCCGAGTCTGCTCTATGACGCCGATTGGCGCTCACAGGAACCTGCTCTCGAGGAGTACCTGGCGAGTCATCCTTACGAATGGCAGGCGCTGAACGGCGCGTACTGGTCAGAGGGGCCGGCCGAAACTCAGTGGGGTGATTACGACAACGGTCAATGGCGCGACGCCTATTGGTGGCATCAGAATAATCCCGACTGGTTTTACAATAATCATACAGACTGGGCCTCGCTCGATTCGCGATGGCTCGTTCAGGATGGCGCCTACGACCAGCAAAACCAGTGGCATTATGGCGAATGGTGGTACAACCAGAATGCAAGTTGGGTAACGAGCAACCGTCCGAATTGGATTAGGCAGCATCAGAATTGGCAAACCCCGGCGGTGCAGCGGAATTATCGCCAGCAGCACGCTATGGTTCAGCAGAATCAGCGCGGTATTCAACCGCAACCGGCCGCCATCCAGCAACAGAGTCAGCAGCGCTCGACCGAGCAGCGGCAGGCGAATCTGGAGCAGAGGCAAACGACGCGTCAGCAGCAGTTGAATCGGCAACATACCGAGCAGCAACAACAGGCCAGCCGTGAACAGTTGCAGGCGGCGCATCAGGAGAATCAGCAAGCGGCGCAACAGCAGCGCGAACAACAGCAACGGCGCGCGAATGAACAGCAGCAGGCCAACGTCCAGCAGGAGCGGTCAATGCGGCAGGACAATCAACGCCAGCGGCAAATGAACCGGCAGGAGAATCAGCAGGCGCAACAGGCCGGTCGCGAACAACAGCAGGCGTCGCGTCAGGAGAGTCGGCAGGCGCAGCGTCAACCACACGAGCCGCAGCCGGAACGTCAGCCGCAACCGCTGCATCATGGGCTGCCCTCCGCACAGGAGCACGGGAACGACGGCCAACAACATTAGTCACTAGCTATTTCACACGTTAGTCGGCTCTTACAGAGTATTGCATTGAACTTATGCAGGCCGCGCCGACCAGTTTGTCGATGCGGCCTTTCTCTGTGCGTGTCCCTTCGCTTGTGTACAGTGGCTCGGCGCGAATCATGGAAACAGCCTTGATCATGAAACTATGACCAGCGCATGCGGAGCGACAGCGGATATACTGCGATGTTATGGAAGAGTGCCTTGCCTATGCGATGGAATTATCTATTCAACTCGTCGAGGGTAGTAAGTCGAATAAGTTTGCTTGCGGGATACCTGGCGGGAGAAATGTGTTCTGTGTATTCGACCTTCGTCGCGCACACCATGAGCCCGGTGAGTTATCGGCTGGTTGAGAGCGATCGCAAGCTGCGGGCGATATATGGTGCGTACCGGGAAACATACAATATGGGCGGATTGGTGTTCACCTTGGCGATATCAGTATTGGTCTTCGCGATCGCATGGTGCGTCGTGCGCGCGATCGCCGAGGTGATTGCTATGCCGGAGGCGACCTTTTTGCCGGCGAGCGCCTTTTCATCGTCGGGCGAATCCAAAACGAATCCCGTTTAAATAAGTAAGAGCGCGGAATCGCAACTGGTTTGGTTATCTAAAGAACAATGAACATCGATCCGAAAGTGTGCTGAAAGAGTGATCCTGTTAGCCTTAGGGCATGCGTAAAAATATGAGAAATGTGGCCCGATACGCCGCGATCGCGTTCCTCCTTGGGGCCTTGGGGGCGGTTGGCGCCGGATGCGATACCGACAAGGGAACGACCGCTCAGGGACCGGCTGGCGCTCCAGGTGCAAGCGGCGCGACCGGAGCGACCGGTGCTCAAGGTTCGGAGGGAGCGCCGGCGGCGCCCGCTCAGCCCGCGGCTTCGGAAAAGTCGTCGGAGTCGACCACGACCACCGAGAGTAACAACAGTAACGCGCCGGATACCGCGAACAGCACGACCACCGAAAAATCCACCACCGAAAAGAGCACTAACTGAACAAGGGCCAATGGCGTCTATCGGGGGGCGGCCCGGCAACGGGTCGCCCCCCGGCTCAAAAGCCTCAGCGCGACATCGGCCCTCGGGCGAAGTGATACGAGCGGGGGCGAGACCGTTCATGTCGTTTCGTGGGACTGTAAAATTGGGCCGCAAAGCGTTCCCCCCGGTCGGATGACGTGTCTTCAGTTTTGGCGCGCCGTTCGCGCTTGGGAAATCGTGCCGTGCAGTTGATGAACTGCGGGCAAACACGCGAGCGAATGAACGCCTTCGGGGGCCAAACTTCAGTGCGGAAATCCGTAATACAAAACATCGCGGCTTACGCGATCGCGGCGGGTGTCGTCTGGTACGCCTCGCGCGGAGTCTCCTGGGAGCAGGTGGTCGGCGCCGGTGGGCACGCTAACTTATGGGTATTCCTGATTGCCAGCCTAGGCGGTTTCCTATGCTGGTTTCTCGGCGAAACGGTCCTCTATTCCCGCTTATTTAGCTACTTTCACAAACCGACAGGTACGCTCGAACTGCTCCCCACGATGTCCGCCGTATATTTCCTCCAAATCGTGAACTCCTACGTCGCTAGCGGCGCCTTCCTGCTCTTTCTTCACGCCCGTAAGCGCGTGCCCTGGATCATGGGAGGGTGCACCCTATTGTTTCAGGGCTACCTCGACGCGACGCTCCTTGCTGGATTGTCGCTGCTCGCTATCGCGTTCGTACCAACGTCGCCGATTCGCCTCGGTCTCGATTACGTCGTGGGCGTGCTCTGCGCGGTTGGCGTGATCGCATCGTTTTTTCTGGTATGGGGACCGCGGCTGCCCACCGGCAATTGGCTCCGATGGATATACGAGCGGCCGTCGATGGCGAGTTTCCGCATGGCGCGGCCATCGCAGTACTTCAAACTCTTTGCCATCCGGTTCCTGATTGTTATCGGCGCGGGCTTCGCGCTCTATGGGCAGTTCCGTAGCTTTCATATTGGAGTACCGCTGATGCAAACACTGGCATTGACACCGTTCATCGTGGCGGTCGGCAATTCACCGTTCTCTCCCGGGGGCATCGGGACTACTCAGTTAGTATTTACGCTGGCGTTCGCCCGCTTCGCCAGTAAAGACGATCTGTTTGCGCTGTCATTGGCAGTTACCATGTTTAACCTCGTCGTGCGGATACCGATGGGACTCGCGATGGGAGCGCCGCTCGCAACCGAGGTTATAGAGGTCGAGAGCGAATTCACACCTCGGCGAGGCGTAGGTCAGTTATGAACTTTACGCGATGGCAATCCAGAATCGCCGCGGTCCTGCTGGGATTCGCACTGCTGAACTCCGCACAAGTCGCGCGCGCCGCCAACACCGCGACCGCTCAACCGACGCGAATGACCGTGGAGCGCATGGCCCACCTCTTCAGTAGCAAGTCCAGCATTGCGACTATAAGGATGCAGATCGTAAATGAAGATGGGCAACGTGACATCGCCATGAAGATCTGGTCGCTTGGAAACAAGCTGATGGTGCGCATCACCAGTCCTCAGGATGAAGCAGGCGTTGCCATCCTGAAAATAGGCAGCGACATCCGCTACTACCTGCCGAAGTCCAATCGCACGGTCAACATACCGCCCTCGATGGCGATGAGCTCGTGGATGGGAAGCGACTTTACTATCGATGATTTGGTAAAGGAGACGTTCCTTGCGCGCGATTACTCTATAATCACTTCGTTCGAAGGCCAGCGCGGAGGCGTCGCGGTGTATGAATATACCTTGACACCCAAACCGGACGCGGCGGTCGTCTGGGGCAAGATTGTTTTGCAAATTCGCAAGGCTGACGCGGTGCCGACCTGGCAAGGATTTTACGATGAGGATGGAAAGCTGGTTCGCGAGTTGACCTTTTCTCAATTCAAAACCGTCGGTGGACGGATAATCCCGACCCGTCTCGTGATGCAACCGGCCGACAAGGCCGGGATGCACACCACAATCGATTACGAAGACATCGCGTTTGATGTACCGATCAGTGAGGACACGTTTACCCTGCCCAACCAAAAGTGATGAGCGGACGACTCCTACAATTCGCATGGCGTAATCTCTGGCGCAATCGTCGGCGGACACTGATCACGATGGCGGCGATCGCATTTGGCTATGCGATGTTGCTTTTCGTCGCATGCCTGATGGCGGGCCTTCGATGGCAGATGATCGAGAATGGCACCTCTCTCGTTATGTCTCAGATCCAGGTGCAGGCCCCCGGTTACTATCCCAGCCGAGCCGTTCAAAAGACGCTCGGCGGAAGGAAAGGTACGGACGTCGCGGCTATGCTTGCCGTGGTCGCCGCGAATCGACGCGTCTATGCCGCCGCTCCCCGGGTGTATGGATATGGCCTGCTGAGCGCGGCGCACCGGTCCGCTGGCGTCGAATTGATGGGAATCGCGCCGGATCAGGAACCGAAGATTACTATTCTCAATAGTCAGATTACCAAAGGTGAGTATCTCACCGAGCGGACGCCAAAGGGCGTCGTGCTCGGGGACAAACTCGCCAGCACAATTGGAATGCAGTTGGGTTCCGAGATTGTGTTGCTGACACAGGCCGCGGACGGCTCAATGGGAAATGACGTTTACACGCTCGTCGGAATATTCCATACCGGGCTCGATTCCGTCGATCGAGGTTTGGTTCTGATGACGCTGCCGGCGCTGCAGGACCTTCTGCACCTTGCGCCCGCAAGAATTCATGAAATCGGGATCAAGCTCAACGACATCACCGCCGCGACTACTGCGGCCGCCGCACTTGAGACTCAACTGGGCAAAACGGTCCCGGTGCGGGCTAGGGCATGGCCCGAGTTGGCGCCCGAATTGGCCGGCTATGTGCAGTTCAATCGGGGCATCACGTTTGTGCTTTTTTCGATTTTTTTTCTAATGGCGGTGATCGGCGTCATGAACACCATGCTGATGGCGGTGTTCGAGCGGACGCGCGAATTAGGCATGCTGATGGCCTTGGGAATGCGCCCCGCACAGGTGATTATGCTGATCATGGCCGAAGCGGCGGGTCTGGCGGTAGCGAGTCTTCTGGTGGGAGCGGCGTTGGCCGTTCCGCTCCTCTGGTATCTGCAGGTGCATGGTTTGAATCTCGGTGGCGCGGCCGGCGGGGTGATTTCACTCGCTGGAATAGTAGTGGGCCATCTCTGGTACGGCCGGCAGGATTTTCCTGCCTACGCCGAGGCGGCGATGGGATTAGCTATCACAGCCCTGGTGTCGGCCCTCTACCCGGCCTGGCGCGCCGCTCACTTTCTGCCGACGGAAGCAATTCGCAAGGTTTGACATAGTGAGAAGCGCTCTATTACTCGCGAAGATCAGTTGGCGTAATCTCTGGCGTAATCCGCGAGGTACACTGTTGACGGCGCTCGCCCTGGGCTTGGGCCTTGCTCTGTTGCTGGTCTCCTTGGGTCTGCTCGATGGTGGGCACGAACAGACTATTGCCGACGGGGTGCGGTTCGGCCCGGGTCACGTGGTCATCCAGGCCAAGGGGTATCAGGATACGAACTCCGACGACCTGGTGCTTCCGGCGCGGGTGGTTTCTACGATTAAGCAGTTTTTGCAAACCCCGAACATGAAGCGGGTTGTTCGAGGTGTTAGTCCCAGGCTTCTGGCGACGGGGCTTTTGAGTTCCTCCGCGAATTCTTCCGGCGTCAGGATCATGGGCGTAATTCCGCTAAAAGAGCGGGCGGTCTCCCTGATCCCCCAGCGCATGATTGCGGGAGCATATCTGACCGATGACAACCTCTCCGCCGTGGTCATCGGCGACGACCTCGCCCGCAAACTCGAAGTGAAAGTCGGTTCCAAAGTGGTGCTGATGACGCAGGCCCTGGTCCAGCCGGGTACGCCAACCAAGGCCGGCGCCGGGGAGGAAATGGAGAGCACTCTTTTACGCGTAAACGGTATATTTCGTACGGGTTTGCAAGCCGTCGATGCCAACATAATTCAAGTACAGTTGCCGGCTGCGCAAACCCTGCTTGGCGTCGCCGATGGCCAGGTGACCCTGGTTGCCCTTTTACTTGATCGCGAAGGCGATTCGCCACTGGTCGCGCGAGCGTTGCGCGAACAACTGGCGGGCGTTCCCGTGGAAGTCCTGACCTGGCGCGAATCAATCCCGATGCTTGCGCGGATTCTGGGCCTGGACCACGCCTTCAATTACATAATGAACGGTGTGATACTGGCGATGGTCGGGTTGGGAATTCTCAATACGATTCTGATGAGAGTATTGGAGCGTCGCTACGAGTTTGGTGTCTGCAAGGCGGTCGGTCTTCGACCTCGGCAGCTTGCGCTAATGATCATCGGCGAATCTCTGGCGTTGACCTCGATTAGCCTTTTCCTCGGACTGGCTTTAGGCCTGAGTATTGAACATTATTTCGCTAACTCCGGGCTCGATCTTCGCTTGCTCTTCAGGACGGGACTTCCGCCCGCGTTGGTCTTCGATCCGATTCTTTACTCTCGCCTGAGCGTAAATCGAATAATTTGGTCCGTTGGCATTGTATTCGTGATGGCGACAGTGATCTCCTTTTATCCTGCGTTCAAGGCGGCGCGAACGGAGCTGCCGGACGCATTGAAGGTGCTGTAGGAATGAGGGCGACGTGACTGAATGGGCGGTGGAATTACGAGATGTAAAAAAGACCTACCGCACGGGTCCGATCGAGGTGCCCGCGCTGCGTGGTCTCTCACTCCAGATTGCTCCCGGAGAATTTGTGGCGACCGCGGGCCCATCGGGTTCCGGAAAAACTACGCTGCTGAACATTATCGGCGGCCTTGACCGGGCGGATTCCGGTGAGATCTGGGTAGCCGGGCGAAACCTCCAGCTTCTGTCGTCAGGCGATCTGTCAGAACTGCGTCTACGGCGAATCGGCTTTGTTTTCCAAACCTACAATCTCCTGCCCGTCCTCACCGCCTTTGAAAACGCCGAGTTTACCCTGCTGCTTCAGGGGATGCCCGCGGCTCAGCGCAGGGCGCGGGTCGAAAAGCTATTTTCCGAAATCGGCCTCGCTGGCCTCGAAAATCGCCGCCCCACGGAATTGTCCGGCGGTCAGCAGCAGCGGGTTGCTGTAGCGCGCGCGATGGTTACCGAACCCGCACTCATACTGGCGGATGAGCCCACCGCGAATCTCGACTCGGCCACCGCGATCGCGCTGCTTGATGTAATGGAACATCTCAATCGTGCGACCGGTACGACCTTCATTTTTTCCACCCACGACCCCCAGGTCATGGAGCGCGCTCATCGGATGATTCGCCTGCAGGACGGGCAGGTCTTAAGCGATGAAACGCGTGGTAGTCCGGAGCGCGCGAATGTTGGTTCGGCTACCCGCTCGGCGTGACTCGGTTCGGCTTCTTCGTCTGCCATCATTACACCACGGCGGGTGCGAGCACTCAGCTTGACACGCGTAACCATGGAATGCCGAGGGGCCTCGGCGTGTGGGCAGCCGGCTGGCACCGCCGATGGTAGGAAAAGGGGGAGAAAACCTTTGATTGGCGGAGAATTTACAGAGGCCCGCCGCGAGAACGGTGGAGCGAAAGCCTGTCGCTAAGGTTTCACGATCAGCGGATCCGCGGGAGCGGCCGCGATGACCGGCGGTGCGCCGCCGACCACGTAGGTTCGGATCAGTTCGGTGGTCTCCGCGGGACCGCCAACGAAGGTGACGCCCTCTTGCTTGAGGAGCCGGTAGGGCGGCGTCGCCTCAAAGTAGAGCGTGTTTTTCGGAACCACCGGCTTGATGACGTGGAGAATGAAACGCGGCCAGTTCGGCATCACGGTCGCGATGTCAATTTGGGCGATCACTTTGAGCGCGGTGAAAGTGCCCGCCGGCACGTTGAGCTGTTCGATGCCTCGCGCAACAACTTCTTGCCCGACATAACTGTAGGGTGTAAGCTGCTGATGAAGTTCGCCCTCGGAACCCTCCTGCGGGGCGGCGAGCACGCGGACGAACGCCGCCCACGGAACCGAGTCAGGATACAAGTCGTGTGGCAGGTCCGCGGCTCCGGCCAGCCGCATCACCGGTGCATCGTTGCGCCAGAACGAGCTCTGCAGCGCTTGCCCATGGTCGTACAACGTCCACTGATACATCGTGCAACCTTTACGATGATTCGGAAGCAGCCAGAAGGCGACTTCGAATTGACTGGCCGACAGCGTGGTTACCTCAATGTGGACGGTGTCGTCCGCGACCAGTTCGTCCCATGTCTTGGCCTGGGTCAGGACCTCGCCTGTGCGGTCCGCAGTTTGGCGGGTCTCGCTGACGAGGCTGCCGGGCGGCGGCGTCATCATGTCGATGCCGGAATTTTCGCCGATCATGCGGTGACCGATCAGACCGCGAGTCACCAGCCAGGCGTCAGTCACGCCGCCCGCGCTGGACTCGCCGCTCGGTGCCGGCACAGGCTCGGCACGACCGGCGGCGGGCCATAGAGTCGCAAATGCAATCGACGCGGAGAGAAGACAACAACCGGTGATCGCCCGGCCGAAAGATGAAAGCTTCATTGTCCGTTCATTCCTACGAGACGAGAATGGGCCGCCACCTGATGGTGCGTTCCGGGGTCCGGAAAGCATGTTTGAGAACAAGCCCTCCAATACCCGGCTACGCGCGCGCGGCGACTCTTCGACCCCGAACAAAGTGTGGGGATGTGAGAAAACTCTCGGACGAGGTGAAATGACTCTACTCCATCGAAGCCGAAGTAAACAGTGCCCAGTGATGAGATGGAGTGGAACTAGGGCGTCGTTGCTTGAACCGACTCCATAGTTGCCGTATCGGCGTTGCTAATCGTTGGCTGCTGAGGACCCATCCCCGTGCCTCCTCCGCGGGAGGGGCAAGCGCTATGTTCCCTGCCGGCTTCTTCTAAGTCATCCGCACGGACAGAATTTCAACTGGCTCGATCGGGCACAGTTCCACCGGGAATATCTCCTCAAGCAGCCCCGCTCGTACGAGGTGTTGATATTCTGAAATGTACTGCAAGCATTCCTCAGCGGAAGTTAACAATCCATTGTCATTGAGTTTTTGCTGCCAGGTTGGAAATTGATACGGCTCCGCAAATACTCCATCAACGAGAAGGGAGCCGCCTCCAATTTGGTAAGGCTCCCATCCTTGATGTTCCAGTGGGGCCTTCGCGATTTGAATAGTTCCTTTCATAGAAGCCAATCTCGGTGAGAATACCGCTATTAGTTCACATTTCTGCTGATCACGATTGCAGTATTCCAAGAATCTGCCGGCGATCTCCAGTACTCTGCAAAAAACAAAACCGCTTCCCTGAAGATCACTTACATTGGCTGAGTATAGATTTCGCAACTCACCAGGTAGTTTTCCACCATAGAGATCAAAGTTGATATCGCACCAAGGCATGCGCGAAACACCGCCATAGTAAATGTTCCCGATGCGGAGAGCCTGCCGTGGCCAAATTCCTTTCCCCATAGGGTCATAGCTGTTTGCCGGTTTCCGTACGAGCATGAATCCACAGATCTTCATAAACGTTCCAACTTGTGGTGATCTAACTATCGCGGAGCCACGCCCTGGTGATTGTATATCGATCCCACAGTCCCCGGTACCATCGCACGGTGCTACCGGCGATATCGACTGCGCCAACATGGTGCCGCCCAGTCCACCATACTGCGGATTCGCGTCGCTCGCCCCAATGTAGATACGTGGTGGTGCCGCCGTACGGCGTGGTCTGACTGTAGCGGCGCATCAGGGCATCGTAGGTCGCCGAGAACGCAGCCGACGGACCGATGCCCGTCAACTGGTTGCGCGAATCCCATGAATAGGTCGCATTTGTCACCGGATCGTAGGTATAACCATAGATTGGCGGAACGCGGTGCCGGTCACCGCGTTCTTCCGCACCCTACCTAGTGGTTTCAAGAGATCGGATCATTCAGGGTGCCTGGCTAAAGGCGCGCCCAGCATTCCTTTCAATAACGCGGCTGATATGTATGCGGACGCGGCCATCGCCAACAAGATAACGACCAGCCGCGGCCTTCGACCGCTAGCGCGGCCACGTAGCCCGAGGCGAGCGCCAACTCCCGCAGAGACCAACGACCCGCTTCATCAGGATCCGGTCGCGTGCACAACAATGCCGCCGGTTCGCCAGGAATTAACGACACGTCGAATTGATCCAACGGCAATGAAAGTCCTTCGCCTCTGGCCTTGATATAGGCTTCCTTGCGGGTCCAACAGGCGAAGAATGCATATTTCCGCAGGTCTGCCGGCAATCCGCGGAGTGTCGCGATCTCACGGGGCGAAAAGAATCGAGCGGCAATCTGATCCGCGTCAACCTCGCGGCGGTTCCGTTCAACGTCGATACCAACTTCGCGCCCCCGGGCAATTGCATAGAGTGCCACCCCGTGAGAGTGGGAAATGTTAAAGTGGATTGCATCCGCTACAGGTTCGAACTCCAACGCGGGTTTTCCATGAGAACCGTAGCAGAACGACAGCACATGCGGCGCTCGATCCAGGTAGAGGCCAAGAATCGCTCTGAGTATTCCATGTGCGATGATAAAGCGGTGTCGGTCTCGCTGGAAGTATAATCGCTCGGCTCTCGATTTCTCTTCTTCCGCCAGAGTGTCGAGATATCGGTATATCTGGGCCGAAGATTCTTCCAATTCGGCTTGCCAGATATGCACTTCGTCGCGATCCAATCGAATTGTTGACGGTGGAGCGCTCCATGCTGAAGCGGAAATGCTGGATTCCATCTTCACCCGGGCGACCTCACCGGTGCCATTTGAGTTCTTGCGAGATTGCGCTGATCACCAGGGGTTGCTTCAGGAAGAAATGGTCTCCAGGAAACATTTGCAGCGAGAAGGCATCATTCGTCTGAGCGCTCCACGCTGCAAGGTCGGCCCGCGTGACTCGTGCATCCTGTAAGCCGCCAAATGCGGAAATGGGGCATTCAAGGGCCGGCGCCGCTGAGTATTGGTAGGTCTCGTACACGGCGAAATCCGCGCGCAGGAGCGGCAACATGATCTCCATCAGTTCCGCGTGATTCAGGAGTTCGAGCGGGGTGCCATTCAAGCGCCGCAGTTCCGCGAAAAATTCTTTCTCAGGTAAATTATGAACTGGCCTGCCGCGGTGAGAGAGTTGAGGTGCAGCTCCCGCAGATACAATCAGTCGAACGGGTGAGACGCTATATAGTTCGCGGAGCCGGCGAGCGAGCTCGAAGGCGATCAGGGTCCCTAGGCTATGGCCGAAAAAGGCGAAGGGTCGATCGAGAAGGGGAGTCAGGGCCTCAGCGACGGCTTCCACGAGAGGTGACAGTCGTGCATAAGGAGGCTCCAGCAGTCGGGTTTCCCGGCCGGGAAGTTGAATCGGGCACAGTTCGACATCCGTTGGCAAACCGTCCGACCAACTGCGGAAGATCGACGCGCCCGCTCCGGCGTATGGGAAACAAAACAGGCGAAGTCGGGTCGTCCGCGCGGGGCGACGCGACGAGACCCAGGAATCAGAAGCGGCGGACATTGCTCCGCTCATCGGGAATTTTCCCTCAAAAGATAGAACATGGCGTCCAGCTAGCTCTTCGGTGCAAGGCTCGGCTTTTCCACCCGCTCCATTTTAAGTCTCACGCTGAGCGGTCTCATATCAGTCCAGACTTCCTTGACGTAACCCAGGCAGTCAGCTTTCGTACCCGCCTTGCCCGCGTCTTTCCAGCCGAGCGGGATCTTCCTCTCGGCGGGCCAGATTGAGTATTGCTCTTCATGATTCACCAGGACTCTGTACATGGTCTGGTCTTCAAGCTCGTCGCTGCTCATCTCGTTTTCCTTGATTGCGCGATTAATCATTCGATCAAAAGACCGTCGCCCTTAGCGGCGCGGTCGTCATTCGCTGGCTCGAGCCTGATCGAGGCAAATACGAAGCTGTTCAGCCAGCACGACGACGTGAGGATCGTAAACCATCGTTGCGTGATTGCCCGGAACCACATGCACGTCAACACCCTCGACGGCCCATTCATTCCAGCCCAAAGTGGCGTCAGACGAGGTTTCGCCGAGATCCTCACCGGCCTTAAAGAGCGCGATGCGGCCCGGGTAGCGATGGAGTATGTAGTTTCGGGTAGCGCGAAAATCGGCTTTGCACAATTCGATAAACGGCTGAGCATGAGACACTTCGATGTCCGACGGCATCAGACCGGCTCGTTTCGCATGCTCGAGAACGCGCTCCAGCAGTTCGTGCTTTGGAAGGCGGGCGAGAGCGTCGCGAGGATCGAGTGCGAGTCCAAAGTAACGGATAAAATCAATCAGCAAGCGCGCCTCAAACTCATCGTCGCCGAATTCTTCGTCGGCGGTTGGAATCCTCGCATCAAGCAATGCCAACAAACCCACGCGCTGTCCTTGCGCATGTAGTTGCTGCGCCATCTCGAAGGCCACTACGCTGCCCATCGACCATCCGCCGAGCAAGTAGGGACCTTCAGCCTGCACAGTCCGAATTCCCTTGATGTAGTCGGCGGCCATGTCCTCGATGCGCGAATGCGGCTCCTGGCCCTCTTCGAGTCCACGCGCCTGGAGGCCGTAACACGGCTGGTCGGGGCCTAAATGGCGCGCCAATTGAATATACGGAAATACGTGCCCACCGGCCGGATGGATCAGAAACAGCGGTTTTCGATTGCCGCGCGGCTGAATAGCCACCAACGATGAACTCGGCGACGACCCGGTGTGCTGCCGGAGAATGTGCGCGAGATGTTCAATCGTCGGTCCCTGGAATACCGTGGCCAATGGAACTTTGCTACCCAGTCGCTTTTCGATCAAGGCGAACAAGCGGACGGCGGCCAAAGAATGTCCGCCCAGTTCGAAGAAATTATCCGTCACGCCGATCGGACGAACGCCCAATACGTCTTCCCACAAATTGCAGAGTTGGAGTTCGAGGGCGTTTCGTGGCGCCACGAAAGCCTTTGGCGACCTGATCCGCGATCGTGCGGCGACCGACAGAACCGCACGGTCAACCTTTCCGTTGGGCATCAGCGGCAAAGCATCGAGCGTGACAAAGGCGGCCGGCACCATGTACTCGGGAAGTTTTTCCTTCAGAAACTCGCGCAGATCGTCAGCGTTCGGCGAAGCCTCCCGTTGGGGCGTCACGTAGGCAACCAGGCGCTTATCTCCAATCGCGCCTTCCTGGGCCACGACGATCGCCTCGCGAACCGCCGAATGTTGATGCAGCACCGCCGCGATTTCGTTGAGTTCGATTCGGAAGCCGCGGATCTTAACCTGATGGTCGATTCGGCCGAGGTACTCGATATTCCCGTCGGGGCGGCAGCGGGCGAGGTCTCCGGACTTGTAAAGCCGCGCTCCCGGCTGAGCGCTGAAGGGGTCTGGAATGAACTTCTCAGCGGTCAAATTGGTGCGATTGATATAACCGCGAGCCAGGCAGTCGCCGCCAATATAAAGTTCACCGCAAACTCCGGGTGGTACCTGGTTGCCGTACTTATTAAGAATATAGGTCTCGCGGCGCACGAGGGCACGGCCAATCGGGATGTTGTGGTGAACCGGGTGGTTGCCGGCCGGCCGAGCGATCTCAAAAGCGGTCGCTGTAATAGTGGCTTCGGTCGGGCCATAGGCATTAATCAAACGGATCGAACCCAGCGGCGTGCGCTGCCAGAGTTCGAGATACTCCGGCAACATCGCTTCTCCGCCGACGATAACGATGCGCGGCCGACTCGCGGGTATGGATTCCGGATGGTTCGCCCACTCGCGCGCCAATTCCTGCCAATAGCCAGTCGGAATATTGAGTACGGTGAGGTCGCATTGCGAAATTCCCTGATGAAACTCCGTGGTATGCCAAACGTCCGTACTCATCATCACGAGCGTGGCCCCAACAACAAGTGTCGGAAGAATCTGCTCCAATGACAGGTCGAAACTCAATGAAGCGAATTGGAGGACTCGATCCGCGGAAGTCAGTTCGTAGTACTCCTGAACGGTCAGGCAATGATTCGCTGTCGCGCGGTGCGGAACGGCCACGCCCTTTGGCTGACCGGTGGACCCCGAGGTATAGATTATGTACGCCAGGTGATCGGGACCCACCGAACAAATGGGATTGTCGATGCTTTCGCGGGCGATGGCTTCACGGTCGGAATCCACACAGACTATCGTTGCTTTGTGCTCAGGCAATGTGGACAGCAACGATTCCTGGGTCAAGAGTACGCGCGCGTCCGGATCTTCGAGCATGAACGCGATCCGCGTCTTCGGAAAGGCGGGATCCAATGGCATATATACGCCGCCGGCCTTAAGGACGGCGAGGAGGCCGACCACAGACTCTAATGAGTAATGCAGGCAGACTCCGACGGGTACCTCAGGCCGCACTCCGCGCCGGCGCAGATGACTAGCCAGTTGATTAGTGCGTCGATTTAATTCGCGATAGGTGAGCCGCTCATCTCCGAACATCAGGGCGATGGCGTCGGGCGTTCGATCGACTTGCGCCTCGAAGAGCGTCTGGATGTTCCGATACTCAGAACGAGCGGTCCCCGCGCCGCTCAAATTCACTGGTAATTGCTCGCGCTCCGCTTCGGTTAAGGCCGTCAGGTCCGAGAGACGGTGCTCAGGAGTTGCCGCTACGGTCTCCAGCAGGCCCCTGAAGTAAGCGAGCATCCGGGTGATCGTGCCCGCCTCAAAGAGGTCCGGGTTATAGGCTAACGTCCCGACCAGGCCATGGTCGGAGTCAGCGACGTGCAAGGTCAGATCGAAGTGAGTGGTGCCGGTATCGATCTCGACCGGTTTCAGGCTCAGGCCCGGCAGCGCGATCTCCTGCGGGGAGGCGTTCCGCAAGACGAACATCACCTGGAAGAGCGGGTTCCGACTCAGATCCGGCTCCGGGCGCAATTCCTCCACCAGTCGTTCGAACGGCAGGTCCTGATGAGCATACGCGCCCAGGCAGGTGTCCCGTACCCGGCGTAGTAATCCGCTGAAACTCGGATTGCGCGACAGGTCGGCGCGCAGCACCAGGGTGTTGACGAAAAATCCGATCAGCCCTTCGATTTCGAGCCGGTTGCGATTCGCGATCGGGGTACCAATCACGAGGTCGTCCTGGCCGGTATAGCGATGCAGTAAAATCTGGAACGCCGCCAGCAACGTCATGAACAGCGTAACGCCTTCGCGCCGGCTTAGCGCCTTCAGCGACTCGCCCACATTGTGAGGTAGCACGAACGTCTGGGACGCGCCGCGGAAGGATTGTACGGCCGGCCGCGGGTGGTCGGTCGGCAACTCGAGGAGCGGAGCACCCGCCAGTTGCTGCTTCCAATAGCTAAGCTGGGATTCCAGGACCTCTCCGTCCAGCCATTGTCGCTGCCAATGAGCGAAATCCGCATACTGGATAGTCAGCTCGGGCAGCGGCGAAGGTCTTGCGGAACAATAGGATTCGTAGAGAGTAGCCAGTTCTCGGATGAGGATCCCGGTTGACCATCCGTCGGCGACGATATGATGCATGGTCAGCAGCCCGACATGGTCATCCTCGCCAAGCCGCAGCACGGTAGCGCGAATCAGCGGACCCTCAGCCAAATCGAAGGGACGTTGGGCTTCCTCCGCGGCCAGCCGCCGGAGCGCTGATTCACGTTCGCGCTCGGGCAGCATTTGTAAATCGACCAGCGGCAGCGTCAATTTGAGGGTTGGTGCGATAAGCTGAACGGGCCGGCCGTCCGCGATCGCAAAGGTCGTCCGCAAGGCTTCGTGGCGTCTGATGATTTCGTCGAGACTCCGGCTCAGCGCCGCCAGGTTGAGCGGTCCTGTCAGGCGGACGGCGGCCGGAAAATTATAGACCGAGCTGCCCGGCTCGAGCCGATCGATGAACCACAGCCGCTGTTGCGCAAATGAAAGCGGCAATTCGCCGTCCCGCGCAACCGGCACGATCGGTGGCATCGAGAGCCCGGCCCCGCGGCCCTGCTCGATACTCTCCGCCAGGCCGGCCACGGTCGGCGCTTCGAACAACCGGCGCAACGGCAGCTCAAGCTTGAACGCCTCGCGAATTCGCGAAACCACCTGGGTGGCCAACAGTGAATGGCCGCCGAGCAGAAAAAAATTGTCGTGGATACCCACTCGCTCGACGCCGAGCACCGCGCCCCAAATCTCGGCGAGAAGCTCTTCGGTGGGCGTGCGGCTCGCGACGAAGGTGTCTGCCAGTTCCGCGTGCGCCACTTCGACGCTCAGCAGTGCGCGGCGGTCAACCTTTCCGTTCGCGGTTAGCGGCAGCGTGTCGAGCTGTACGAAGAGCGGCGGCACCATGTACTCGGGCAGCCGCTCGTGCAGAAATCCGCGCAGTTGGTCGGCGGTCGGGCGCGAGGTCTTATTGGTCGCTACCACGTAGGCGACCAGACGCTGCTCCCCAGGCCGGTCTGCTTGCGCCAGGACGACGGTCGCCAGCACCGCCGGGTGTTGTCCGAGCACCGCTTCGATTTCACCAAGCTCGATACGGAACCCGCGGACCTTGACCTGGTGGTCGTCGCGGCCGAGGTACTCGATATTGCCGTCGGGCAGGTAGCGGGCGAGGTCTCCGGTGCGGTACAGACGGGCTCCGGGCGCATTGCCGAAGGGGTCCGGAATAAACTTCTCGGCGGTCAAATCAGGCCGGCCGACATAGCCACGCGCCAGACCCGCGCCGCCGATAAACAAATCGCCTGCGACGCCGATCGGGAGCGGACGAAGCCGACGGTCCAATATAAATACGCGCGCGTTTGGGATCGGTCGTCCGATTGAAATCACCGAGTGACTATCACGCAATTCGCACGGCCAACAGGTTGCGTCGATGATTGCCTCAGTCGGGCCATATACGTTGTAGAGCTGGGCTCCGCATCGCGCGTGAAACCGATCGACGATCTGAGGCGCCAGAGCCTCGCCCCCGCACATCACGGCGCGCAAATCCGTGGCGTCCGCGAACGCCGGTTCCTCGACCAGCAATCGCAACAGCGATGGAACGCAGTGAAGAATCGAAATTCGTTCGTGACGAATCTTTTCCGCCAAATACCGGCTGTCCCGATGACCGTCGGGTTCCGCGATAGTCAGGCGCCCGCCCGATAACAGGGTCGGAAATAGCTCACGCCCGGCGGCGTCGAAGGTAATTGGAGTTTTGAGCAGGCAGCGGTCGCGATCCGACAACGCAAGCGTCTCAACTATCCAGTTGATTGCGTTACTGAGTCCGCCATGTTCGACCATTACGCCTTTGGGCGCGCCGGTCGAGCCCGAAGTATATATAACGTAGGCAAGGTTGGACGTGGTTGCCGCGGCGCACGGATTACTAACGCTGTTCTGGGCGATCGAATCCCATTCGGAGTCCAGGCAGAGGACGTGGCCCGCATGGGGCGGCTGGTTGCCGATCAGATATTCTTGCGTCAGCAATACCGGTGCGTGGACATCTTCCAGCACGTACCGCAGGCGTTCCCGTGGATGCGCGGGATCGAGGGGCACATAAGCTCCACCCGCCTTGAGCACGCCGAGGATGCCGACGACCATTTCGAGACAGCGCTCCATACAAATGGCGACCGGGACGTCCGCCGTCACTCCGAGTCCTTGCAGATGATGGGCAAGCTGATTGGCGCGAGCATTGAGCTGGGCGTAGGTGAGCGACTGGTTCTCAAATACCAGCGCGATATTTTCCGGGGTGCGTGCGGCCTGTTGCTCGAATAGCTGCTGCACGCATTGGACATCGTCGCGGCCGTTGCCGGTGTCGTTGAACGTGCTCAGCAGCTTCGCCCGGTCGCTTCCACTGACGATCTCGAAGTCATCGATCGCGGCCTCCGGCTGCGTCGTGATGCTGGCGAGCAGGGTTTGAAACTCCCGGCTTAGAAGTTCGATGTCCTCCTGCCCGATCGCATTCGCGTCGTAATGAATCTCGGCAACGAAATCTTCGGCTCTTTCGATGCACGACAGCTTCAGCCGGAAACGATCGGAACAACTGTACTGCTCCTGAATGGTGAACCGCAGACCGGCGGCGGAATGTTCCGCCGGTCCTTCTTTGAACGCGAAGCCAAGAGCTATTGACGGCGGCGTCTCGCGGGCGCCTTGCGGGCCGCTCGGATCGTCCCAGGCGAAATATTCCTGCCGCGCGACCGCTTCACGCATCGCCTCACTGGTTCGTTCGAGCAGTGCGCCAAACCGGAGATTCCCTTCCAGTTCGGCGCGGACCGGCAGATTCTTTTCGAACGGACCGAGCGCATCCGCCAGTCCTTCATACGTGCGGCCGTCGCAAGTGATTCCAATCTCGAAGACGGACTGCCCGGTGATGCGCCAGATCAGGGTTTGCCAGCAAGCGAGGAAAAACGCCGATGGAGACGCGGCGTAATCTCGGATTAGACCGCGGATCTTTCCGGCCGTCTCCGGCTCAATCGGCGAAGCCAGGCCGCGCGGCTCAAACGCCGAGTTCTCCGGCAGCCGATCCGCAAACGGCAATCGGGGACAGGGAGCGGCCGAGGTCTGCCGCTCGCGCCAATATTTCCTTCCGCTTTCGGCGTCCGCGGATTCCAATAAGTCATTCTGCCATTGCGCGGCATCCGCATATTGAAGCGGTTGGTCGGCTAGTTCCTCACGCTTCAGACCAGCCGCATAGCAGCGGCTCAGATCGCGCACAAAGAGTTCAAGTGATGCCGCGTCGGCCAGCTGCGAAGATAGATTTACGAACAAGACATGCCGGTCCGCTGACTGGGTAATCAGCGACGTGCGCGCGAGCGGGCCATTGGCGAAATCAAATTGCCGCGCGGCCGCCTTACGATAGAGCGTCTTGATCGCGGCCGTTTGGCGCCGAGGATCGCAGCCGCTCAGATCGTAGTCTTTGACCGGACACCTACCGTCGGCGGCGACGGTCTGCACCGGCAGTGCGACGCCGGCTTCGTATCTGATCGAGGTGCGGAGGATCTCGTGGCGATCGAAGACGCTGCGTACCGCGGCCTTCAGCAGCCTGGGGTCGAGCGGTCCTTCGATCAGGATAGCGCACTGGGCATGGTACGGCAGACCGCGGTCCGCGGTCTGCAATGACCACAAACGGCTTTGCTGAGGTGAAAGTCGAAACCCTTCAATAACGTCCGTTTGCATTCGTGTACTTCGGCATCCCCTGTTCCCGGTCGTTACCCAGGGGCGATGCGCTGAGAACTTTTCGCTTTACCTGCTGTAGTCTCTGAAGATTGACCGTCCGATGTTCGCTGTGGAGCCGGGCCTCTTCCTGCCGATCCAGCCTCGCGAGCAGTTCTTTAAGTGCGTGCAAGCCGGTGCCCGGCTCTTGAACCACCTGGCGCAGGAGTATTGCGAAGTGTACTGAGATTCGAGCGATCGTCGCTTGATCGAAGAGGTCCGTGTTGTAGCGCATCGACGCCGAGAGCGCCCCCGGAGTTTCGAGCACCAGCAGTACCAGGTCGAGCGTCGCCGCCCGCCGCTCCAACAAGAACGACTCCATCGCCAGGCCGCCGGGATTCATGCGCAGCCCGTTCTCATGCGCCGCGTAGGTCGGTGCCCCCGGCTCCGCCAGCCGATGAGGCTTATCCAGCACGAACATCACCTGGCATAAGGGCGGGCGGCTCAGATCGCGAAACGGTTGCAGCCGCTCGACCAGCACCACGGTCGGGAAGTCCTGATGCTCGAGCGCGCCCAGCACGGTCTTGCGCACCTGTCCGAGAAACTCGGCAAAGCTTGGATTGCCGGAAAGATTCGCGCGCAGAATCACGGGATTGGTAAATAGGCCGACAATCCCTTCAAACTCGCTTCGGCTCCGTCCGACCATCGGGGAGCCGACCTGGAGATCGTCGTGTCCGGAATGATACGAAAGCACTATCTGGAAAAGCGCGAGCAGTACCATGTAAAGCGTTGCGCCCCGGTCCTTGGCCAGCGCCCTCAGTCGTCCCGTCAGATCATCATCGAGATGGAAGTCGTGCGAGGCCCCCCGATAGGTCTGCATCGCCGGCCGCGGCCGATCGGTCGGCAGGTCCAGATGCGGCAATTGGCCTGCCAATTGATTCTTCCAGTACGCCCACAGTCGCTCGCCCTCCGGGCCCGCGAGCATTTCGGCCTGCCAGCGGACGTAGTCGGTATAGTCCGTCGCGAGCGGCGGCAGCGCGGCTTTTACGCCGGCACATTGCGCTGGGTAGATTACCCCGAGTTCATTCAGCAGCACCGCCAGCGACCAGAAATCAATTACGATGTGATGGACGACCAGCAGCAGCATATGCTCCCGCGCCGATCTCGTGACGAGACGCACGCGCAGCAGCGGCCCGCGCTCCAGATCGAATGGCCGATAGGCCTCCGCGATTAACCGCGAATTAAGTTCAGCTTCGCTCCAAGCGGCGCCGTCCACCTCCTCGAATTGGAGCGTCTGGTGTGCGTGGATCCGCTGGACCGGCTTGCCGAGGTGTCCGGGAAATGTCGTGCGCAGCGCAGGATGGCGGTCAACCAGTACTTGCAGCGCCCGCCGCAGGGCCGGCACGTTCAATTCGGAGGTGATTCGCGCGGCGAAATTTACGTTATATACCGCGCTCTCCGGCGCGAGCTGATATAGAAACCAGATACCTTGCTGATTATATGAAAGCGGAAAATGTAATTCCGCGCCGGCCGCTTGCTTGCGCAGCAACTGGGCGAGGAGGGCGCGCTTTTCGCCCGCCGAAAGAGCGGCGATTCGCTGGGCGGTGTCGCTCATTCACTAACTTCCGCTTTTTCCATCAGGTCCGTAAGCAACGAGTTCACTTCCTCATCGGTATATTCGTCGAGGTTTTCCAGCCGCGGTTCGTCAACGCCGCCGTGACTCCGCGGCCTATCGTGACGCGTAATTGCCGCGACGCGGCTCGAAGGCGAAGTGACATTCTCAGTCGTCAGTAAATCAACCAGTTGCGCGGCGGCCTGTTCCACGCTCGGGCCGGCAAGAAATGTCACCATCGGCACGTTCACGCCGAGGTCAACCGCGATCCGATTCTTCAACTCAACCGCCATCAGGGAGTCCAGTCCGAGATTGCTGAGGGGCTGCGTCACGTCGAGCTTCGCCGCGGACAGCCCCAGCACCCGCGCCACCAGTTCCGCGAGATGCGACTGCAATAGCTGGCGGCGCTCCGTCGGTTCCGCCGCGAGGAGTGCGCTTCTTTTCCCGCCCACGGGTCCCGCCCACGGAGCCTCGTCGCCGCGCGCGGACGCCAGTTGAGAGAGCAGCGACGACGCGGTGCCCGCCGGATAAAATTGGCGATAGCGCGCCCAGTTAACCGGCACCGCCGCGACCTGGGTCGCATGCTGGCCGATTAATCTGCCTAGAATCTCCAGCGCCTGCCCGGGTGCGAGGCTCCCGATTCCCGCCTGCGCGAGACGCGCGGCAAGGCGTTTTCCACCCGTCGAATCCGCGAAGCCCAATCCGCTCCACGCGCCCCAATTGACGCTCAGGGCCGGCTGACCTCGGGATGCTCGATAATGTGCCAGGGCGTCGAGAAAGGCGTTGGCGGCCGCGTAATTGCCCTGCCCCGGCTGTCCCAGCAACGAACCCGCGGAAGAGAAAAGTACGAAGAAATCCAGCGGCGCGCCGTCGAGCAGCCGATGCAGCAGCCATCCGCCGATCACCTTGGGCCGCATCACCGAATGCATCGCGGCGGCGTCGAGTTGCGTCAGCAGCCCGTCCTGCAGCACGCCCGCGGCATGCACTACGCCCCGAATTGGCGGCCATCCCGCGGCGCGAAAGTCGTCGAGAAAGGCCCGCAACCGCGCTTCGTCGGCTACGTCCACCGCCGCCAGATGCACACTCGCTCCCAATGCCTCCAGTGCGCGAATCGCGGCGATTTGCCGCGCCTGGCGGCTCCCCGCCGGCGCTGAGTTCCATTGCGAACGCGGAGGGAGCGCCGTCCGCCCCATCAGAATTATCCGCCGCGCCCCTTGATCGACCATCCAGCGCGCTACCGCAAGCCCGAGGTCTCCAAGGCCGCCCGTGATCAAATAGGTGCCGTCGAGGCGCCAGCTAAACGCACGCGTGGCGACTCGACCTTTGCGCACCAAGCGGCCGACGTAGCGTCGCCCCGATCGGAACGCGAGTTGTCTTTCTTCGTCCGGATGAGCGATCTGTCCCCATAATTGACGGGCGGTTTCTTCGGACCGCGCATTGTCCGGTTCCAGGTCGATCAGCCCGCCCCACCAAGTCGGATGCTCTTCCGCGATGACGCGGCCTAAGCCCCACAGAGGCGCCTGCCCGGCGTCGAGCGACAAATGCCCCTCGCCGGCCGGCTGAGCGCCCCGCGTGATTAGCCACAGACGTGGTACGTCCCGCCCCTCGATACGTGCGAGTTCCTGAACCACCTGCAGGGCAGAGCCGCATCCCAGCGTTTGCGCGGTCTCCAGCGAGGCCACCGTGGCGGCTTGCGCAAGCGGAGCATCGAGGCTCCACAGATGGACGACCGCGCGGCAACGTGGTCGATCCGGCGCCAACACCTCCGCGAGCAGCCGTCGCAAGTCTTCCGGCCGTTGCGGATTAACCCGGTAATGTCCGCTATCCATGCGCGCGTACGATTCGCCGCGAGTGACCACGACGCTGCCGTCTCCGTGCGCGCCAATTACCGCTGCGAGCGCCTTCGCGAGGCCGCCGCTGTCGGCGAAGATTAGCCAGTCGCACCCGTCGGTTGACGCGGTTCCTTCGACCGCCGGCGGTCCGTCCGCACGCTCCTTGAGTTGCCAGGCGAATTCGTAGAGCCAGTCGTCCGGGTCCTCGCCGACGACGCCCACCGAGCCGAGATTATCGAGGCGCAGTCCGAGCATTTCGACCGCCGCGTGTCCCGCTTCATCCAGCAGCCGCACCTCTCCTTCGAGCCGATCGGAGTTATGCTCCCGGAGTTGTGCATGACTCCATCGCGGAAGGTCCGGATGGTGGTGAATCCGGATTTCGTCTATATGGGTCGGCATATATACGGCCCGGTCGCCGCCCGGCGCCGCGGTGTCAGGTATTGCCGCACCAACCAGTTGGATGCACGCATCCAGAATTGCCGGATGGAGCGGATAGCCGTTGCCGTCCGCCGCTTCGTCGGGAATCCGCAGTTCGCCCAATACCTCGACGCCGCGCCGCCACAACTGAGTAATGCTCTGAAAGAACGGCCCGTACTGAATTCCGTTTTCACGCAATCGCAAGTAGTAATCCGGCCCCGGTAGATGCTCAGTAGATTCGGCCCCGATCTTCGCGGGCGGCGACTGGTCCGATGCCGCCGGACAATTACCCTCCTGCCCGGCACGGACCATTCCGTCCGCATGCAAGGTCCAGCGGCCATCGGCTGGCGTCACGCCGCTGCCGCGTTGGGCCGCCTCCGCGCGGCAACTATAGATATGGAAATGCTTTGTGCCGCCGGCGCCCGGAGAGAGGATCACCTGGACGGTGCGACTCTCACCGTCGGATAGAAACAGTGCCTTATGAAATTTGATGTCGTTCATCACGAGGGAACGCACGGCGAAGACTTCGAGCGCGGCGGCCCACGCCATCTCCAGAAAGATCGAAGCCGGCAGCACCGCGACGCCTTCGATCCGATGGTGATCGAGATAAGGCAGCGCACTTTTGCTAATAGTAATTTGCCAGAAATGAGTATCCGCGGGATGCGCCGAGATCAGATGGCGGCCGAGCGGAGCATTCTGATCTGCATGCTGCGGAATTGACGCCGCGGCCCCGCCGTCCACCGCGGCGTCCTCCAGCCAGTAGCGCTCGCGCTGCCACGGATAGGAGGGCAGCCCCACGCAGCGTCCCGCAGCGGGATAGCGGCGGCTCCAATCGATCTCGCGGCCCAGGCTGTACAACGCGCCGAGCGACGCCAGCATCACGGTGCGTTGGTCTTCTTCGCGACGCATCGAGGGCAACACCGCGCCGGCCCGGCCGGAATGTGTAATGGCCTGCTGAATACTACTGAGTAAAATCGGATGCGGACTGATCTCGAGGAAGATGTCGTGGCCGTCTTCGAGCAGTTGATCGACCGCGCCCGCGAAGAGCACCGGCTCGCGCAGGTTGCGCGCCCAATAACGAGCGTCGAATGCCGGCGCGCCGGTCACCGGGGACGTTCCGGTTACGGTTGAATAGATTGGCACCGACGGCGGTTGCGGCTCGAGCCCATCGAGCGCCGACAACAAATCGTCGCGCAACGGATCCATCTGCGGGCTATGTGCGGCGAAATCCACCTTCAGCAAGCGGCAGAAAATGTCGCGGCGCCGCAAACGCTCGAGAATGGCCTCCAGCGCCGCGGGTTCCCCCGACAGCACGGTTGACGCGAAGCTGTTGCTGGCCGCGATCGAGACCCGATCCTCGAAGCCGGCCAGCGCCCTGTTCGCCTCGTCGAGCGAAAGTTCGACCGCCGCCATCGCGCCACGTCCGATCGCCGGCTTGACCAGGCGGCTGCGGCGACAGATGATCCGTGCCGCATCGTCGAGGCTGAGCGCTCCTGCGACGTGGGCCGCGGCGACCTCACCCATGCTGTGTCCGACTACCGCGTCCGGCTCAATCCCCCACGCACGCCATAGCGCCGCCAGCGCCACCTGAATCGCAAACAGCGCCGGCTGCAGCACCTCGATTTCGTTGATTCGCGAAGCGGCCGTATCGACGGTGGTCAATTCCGCGAGCAGCGACCAGTCTCCGTACGGGCGCATCGCACGGTCGCAGCGCTCCACGGCCTCGCGAAAGACCGCTTCCCGCTCCAGCAATCCGCGCGCCATGCCAAACCATTGGGCGCCCTGCCCGGGAAACACGAAGACCAGTTTTCTCCGCCCGTCGGAACGCTGATGGCCGAAAGACAAGCCGGGTCGAACCTCGCCCCGCAAATATGCTTCGAGACTTTCGGCCAGCTCCGCGACCGACCTGCCGGTCACGGCGACGCGATACTCATG
The DNA here is from genome assembly GCA_021780755.1 of Deltaproteobacteria bacterium. GTDB lineage: Bacteria > Desulfobacterota > Binatia > Binatales > Binataceae > JADMIL01. The sequence continues at coordinate 52,191 of JAJXYF010000025.1, forward strand.
ATGGCTGCGCCGCACGCTCGCGCTGTAACAGATGTCATGTAGCGAGGCGTTCGATTCCGCGCCGCGCAGAAAACGCCCGTATACCCCGGCGAGTTCGGGCAGAGCAGCGGGGTTGCGCGCCGATAACGGCAGCAAATAGGTACCGTGAGTTTCAGTCCGCGAATTCTCGATGCCGCAGGTCGCGCCGATTTCGTCCGGCGTCCACGATGGGGCCTCCTGCAAGACCACGTGAGCATTGGTGCCGCCGAAACCGAATGAACTCACCCCGGCCAATGCGGCCGCGCCGGTCGCCGGCCATGGCGCGAGCGTCGTCTGCACGCGCAGCGGCAACTTCTCGAAGTGGATATGCGGATTGGGTTCGAGGAAATTCAGGCTCGGCGGGAGCTCGCGAAATTTGAGCGCCAACGCCACCTTGATCAGCCCCGCGATACCGGCCGCCGCCTCGAGATGCCCGATGTTGGTTTTGACCGAACCCAGCGCGCACGGCCGCCCAGGGTCCCGATCGATACCGAGCACCGCACCCAGCGCATTGGCCTCGATCGGGTCGCCCAACAATGTGCCAGTGCCGTGCGCTTCGACGTATTGCACGTCGCCCGGCGAGACCCCGGCGCGCCGGTACGCTTCGCGCAGCACCGCCTCCTGCGCACGCGGATTCGGCGCCATCAGTCCATTGCTGCGGCCGTCCTGGTTTACCGCACTGCCGCGAATCACCGCGTAGATCGGAGCGCCGTCGGCGAGCGCCCGGCCCAGCGGTTTCAGGACGACGACCCCGGCGCCTTCGCCGCGCACGTAGCCGTCGGCGCGCGCGTCAAAACTCTTGCAGCGCCCGTCCGGCGCCATCGCCCCGGCCTTGCTGAAATTGATCGTAATCGCCGGCGACAGAATCAGATTTACGCCCCCGGCCAGCGCCAGCGCCGACTCCCCTCTACGCAAGCTGTCGCAGGCCTGATGCACCGCCACCAGCGATGACGAACACGCGGTGTCGATCGCCAGACTGGGCCCGCGCAAATCGAACACGTAGGAAATCCGGTTCGCCGCGATACTTAACGCATTGCCGGTGCCCGCGTAAGCGTCGATCCGTTTGAAATCGCCCAACTGGAGGCGCCCGTAATCATTGTTCGAGATGCCGATAAAGACCCCGGTCGCGCTGCCCGCCAGGCGCTCCCGCGGCTGTCCGGCGTCTTCCAATGCTTCCGCCGCCACCTCCAGCAACAGTCGCTGCTGCGGATCCATGCGCGAGGCTTCGCGCGGCGAGATGCCGAAAAAAGGGGCGTCGAATCGATCGACCTGGGCGATAAAGCCGCCCCAGCGCGTGACCATCTTGCCCGGCGCCGCCGGATCGCTGGCGAAATAATCGTTGACGTTGAAGCGCTCGGCCGGAACTTCGCGGATCGTATCGACCCCATCGCGCAACAATTGCCAGAACGCATGCGCGTTATCGGCGCCGGGAAACCGGCAGCCGATCCCGATAATCGCGATCGGCTCCGCGATCGCTGGCCGCTCCGGTTCAGCAGTGGCGGCGATCCGCGGCACCTCAGCGGGCGCCGCCAAATGGCACGCGAGCGACTCGATCGTCGGACATTCGTAGGCCAACTCGGCCGGAAGTTCTCGCCCCAGCCATTGTGCGAGATCCCCGGAAAGGCCTACCAACTCCGTCGATCCCAGACCGTAGCTGGCGAACGGCTCCGCGCTATCGATCTCGTGCGCCGCGATTCCGAGCTGCGCCGAGAGCTTGTCCACGAGCCACGCCCGGATCGCCTCCGCGCCCGGCGCTCCGTCGCCATTTCGATGAGAGGCCTTGTGCTCGGCGTGACGCGGTCCGTCGCCGTTGACGCCCTTGATGTAATTTTCGGCCATTAGCCAGTCGCCGCCAGGTTTTCCAGCGTGCCGTCGCGGAATCTCGCCTCGCAGAGCCGCCGTTGAACTTTGCCGCTCGGAGTCTTCGCGATCGCGCCGGCCCGCAACAGCACCACCGCATGCACCCGCACGTCATGCTCTTCGGCGACCGCGCGCCGAATCGCCCGCGTCACCGCGCCGAGATCCATCGGCGTCCGCCCGTCTAGATGATTCCCGCTGGAATTCGCACCTGATACATCGCGTTCCTGACCCGACTGCGACGGCTGATAGCGGCGCTCCACCTCGGCCGCGACGATCAGCCGTTCTTCGTCCGCGAGCTCGGCCGCGAACGCCACACAGCATCCCGGCCGCACCGCCGGATGGCTCTGCTCCACGGTCAATTCGATATCGTGGGGATAAAGGTTGCGCCCGCCGATTATGATCAGGTCCTTCAGCCGGCCGGTGACGAACAGCTCGCCGTCGCGCAGAAAGCCCAGGTCCCCCGTACGCAGATACGGCCCCGCGCCACTGGGCGCCAGACGGGCGTGAAAGGTGAGGGCGCTCTCCTCCGGCCGGTTCCAATAGCCGGCCGCCACACTCGGGGCCGAGACCCAAATCTCGCCCACTTGATCGGAGGCGCGCGCGCTCAAGGTAGTCGGATCGACGATCACGATTTCGGTGTCCGCCAGCGCATGGCCGCAGCCGACCAGGACGCGGACGTGGCCCGGATCGTCGGGCGTCTCCACGACGCGCCCGCGTTCGAGCGCCGCGACTCCGGCCGCGCATACGATCGGCTCCTCGCCCACCATGCCGCCGGTCACCATCAGCGTGGCCTCGGCCAGTCCGTAGCACGGATAAAGTGCGCGGGCCCGAAAGCCGGACGACGCAAACGCCGCCGCGAATCGCTTGAGAGTCTCCGCCCGCACCGGCTCGGCGCCGCTGTAGGCCAGCGTCCAGGCGCTCAGGTCGAGCCCGGCGCGCTGCTCCGCGGGAATCTTGCGGACACACAGATCGTACGCGAAATTCGGCCCCCCGCTGATACTCGCCCGGTAACGCGACACCGCTTCCAGCCACCGCCCCGGCCGCTGCAGAAACGCTTGCGGTGCCATCAGCACGCAGGAGCGCCCGCCATACAGCGGCTGGATTAATCCATTGTTAAGCCCCATGTCGTGGAAGACCGGCAGCCACGTCACCGACACGGATTCGGCCGTGATCTCGAAGGCTTGGTCGATCCGCGCCGAGTTCTCGATCAGGTTGCCGTGACTGACCATCACGCCCCGCGGCGTCGCGGTCGAGCCCGACGTGTATTGGAGCAGCGCCAGCGTGGTGCCGGTCGCCTCGGGATCGCGCCAATCCTCCGCCGCATCGATTCCGACCTCGTCGGTCGCCAGCCAACGCATTGCTTGCAGTTCGGGGGCTTGCGCGATCAGACTCTCGAGCTTCGCCATGATCGACCGTGTCGTCAGCACGGCGCGCGGCGCCGCGTCCTTGATGATCGCGCGCAGCCGCGGCAGCGTGCGGTGCGGCTGCGCCATGTTCGGCAGCGGCACCGGCACCGCGATTACCTCACCATACAGGCATCCGAAAAACGCCGGGATGAACTCCAATCCCGCCGGATACAGCAACAGCGCACGCTCTGCGCCGACGCCATAGCTTTGCAGCAAGGCCCCGATTGCGCGCGCCCGCCGCTCCAGATGCCCCAGCGTCAAATTCGCGCCTTCCGTCTCGCCGTCGTTCAGATACGTGTACAGCCGCAGATCCGGCTGCCGGCGCGCCCGCTCGCCCAGCAGCTCGACCAACGTGCGTATTTTGCCAATCCGACCGGTCGCCGTATGCCGCGCCCGTGATTCTGCCGCGAACTCGCCGCCCGACGTATGTGTTGCTTGATTCATCAGGTTCAATTGCACCGCTTGGCGCCAGCTGTTCCGGGCGTCGCACTAACTCTCGCCCACTCCGACTTTCACGAACGCTTCGCCTGCAAGGTTATTATCTATCGGAGTGCACCTGAGTGATAGGAAATGTAATAGAAGATGCTTGCATTGTGTTCTTCACAGAACCAAATGAACAAGCAAACAAGAACGCCGCCTTGGTCAGTAGGGACGCTACCCGTTACCCGGATCGAAGTGCTCGCTTCCGCGCGTGCCGGTTCGGGGGCCTACGCAAATGTCACTACTTACTTAGGTTCTCCGGAGCACGGATCCTTCACCCAAGAACCCGTCGGGTATTGCCGTCGCGCGCTTAATGCCGAAAGGTGGATCCAGGATCTCTCGGCTGCGGAGGAAAATTCAATGAGCGGAACAAGCGATCAAATCAAAGGCCGTGTAAAGGAAGCAGTTGGCGATCTTACCGACAACCAGAAATTGAAAAACCAGGGCAAGATCGATCAGTCCACCGGCAAGGTCAAGAAGGCGGTCGAGAACGTGATCGACAAGGCCAATAAAGCCATCAAGGATGCGAAACGTTAGCCGGGCGTGCCGGGAACCCTTACCGGAGCGGCGATTCTGAACTGCTATATTAAAGTAGTATTGAGGTGCCGGCCCCGCTCGCGCGCAAGCCATGCGCATAGACGATGTGGCTCCGCGCTGAGGAGTATTATCGATGAAATCAATTGTATGGCTCGGGACGCTGCTCGCCTTGCTCGGCGTACTCGGACTCGCCGTCCCGGTCTTCACCACTTCGCAAACCAAAGATGTGGCAAAATTGGGCGACCTTAAAATCCAGAGCACCGAACAAACCTCACACGTTGTTCCCACAGCCCTGAGCGCGGCCGCCCTGCTGCTCGGTGTGGTTATGCTGGGCGCCGGCCTTTACCAGCGCCGCTGACCTCGATGGGTCTTGTCCTGGCTCGTTCTTGATGGAGGCTTATCCATGACTCTCGTAGGAATTGTAGTGGTGCTGGTCGTTGTCGGCCTAATCCTGTGGCTCATCAATACCTACATCCCGATGGCAGGGGCGATCAAAAGCCTGCTGAATATAGTAGTATTCGTTGTAGTATTGATTTGGATATTACAGGGCTTCGGTTTGCTGGGCCACATCAATGGGGTCCACGTTCCCAACCTGCAGTGATCCCGCCCGGCGGTCGCTCGAAGGCTTAGTCCGCAGGTGCTGAAAGTTGCGGATGACTATCGCGCCGGCGATGCGGATTAGCTCCCCACCAAAGGGAGCCTCCGTAACCCGTCGCGACGCCGGGCATCTACCTTCGCGCCCCCCATCAGTTCGCTCGGACTGCAATCGCCTCCGCAAGCTCCCCCACTCGCACTATGAACTGCCGGCCCTGGCGATGCACCAGGTGGTCCTGTTCCAGCCGCGCCAGATGTTCGGTGACGCGCGGCCGCGATGCGCCCACCAGTTCCGCGATATCCTGATGGCTGAAGGGCTCCCGCAAGAGCGTACCGCGCGACTCTTCGACACCGAAATCCGAGCATAGTTCAAGCAGCGTACGCGCTACCCGGTCACGCAGTCCGGGACTCAGATAAGCCGAACTGCGCACCATCAGCCGATACCACTGCTTCAAATCGTTCTCATGCATTCTGCGCGATCCCGGCTCTGATCCGCTCGCCGTGATCCGGTCGAAATCGTTGCGGCTCAGACTGGCGACTCGGCAGTCCTTGTAGGCGAAGCATTGGAAGTTGAAGCCCCTGATTTCCCAGGACGGGAATTCCGGGATCGGACCGGGCGCAATCAGCGCGACCGTGACCCGCTCGCGTCGCGCATTCATGCAGGTGATGCGGGCGATTCCGGTCAGCAGTATGTGAGCGTCGCTGGCCAGCGCCGCCTCGCCCAAGATGATCTCGTGGCGTTGGAAGTTGGCGGACACCAGCACGTTCACCAGCGCCGTCAGCTCCACCGTCGAGAGCCATGACAGCGCCTTCAGCCGGCTTAGCTTGTTGAGGTCGGTATCATGCAGCGTCTTGAAAAAGGTATTCGTTCCATTCAAATGTGCACCTGTCAGAGGATGTACTCACGCTACTCCAACTGCGGCGTGGAGCAAAATCGAATGTTACCGGAAGTACAATTAATGTGTATTTCTGATAACTTACAAACATCTCGCCCCGTAACGTTTTTCGGCCGTGGCGCATAACTCGCCCTTTCGTGGGCCATTGTCTCGCGGGCGTTCGATCGCATTCGCCCTGCTCGGTTCTCCATATAACCAATTCCGCATGGCGGCGGTGATGCGTTCGGGCTAGTGTGGAGTTCCGACGGACGTTGGCGGCAGAAATGTCAAGATTCGATATAGTCGTAATTACTAGTGATAGACGATTAGGTGACAATGATGGCTTATGAAGATGTAGCGAGCTCCACGGTGCGCCAGGCAATGGACCAGGGTCGTCAGGCCGCCGACGTCGCGGGGCAGGCAGTCAAAGACGGCTATCAGGCCGCACAGAAATATGTGCGGGAAAAGGGCATCGACCTCGATCTGCGCGACTTCGTTCGCCGTGAACCCTGGATCGCGATCGCCGCTGCCTTCGCGATCGGCTACGTCGCGGCCCAGATCGTCCGGAGGGTCGCCTGACGCGATCGTTGTTCTTGGACACCCAATCCAATCGCCCGGCGCGGCCTCGCGACGTCGCCGAATATGTAAGGGAAGAGCCGCTTACCGCGTTGGCGATCGCCGGCGCCGCGGGCTTTATCCTCGGCGGAGGTATCAACCGCCGAGTCGGTTTCGCGATTCTCACCGCCGTCAGCCGCATCGCTGTGCGCGCCGTCGCCACCAGCCTTGTCCTCGGCATTGTTACCGGTGACGACCACTATGGTGGGTCCGGCTGCCGCGACAGACCCCAAAAAGCCGGATTCGGCGATGAAAGACATGACAACGGAAGAACAGATATCTAAAAGCCAGAATGAACTCGACGAGGCCCGTCAGGACCTCCGCGACACCCTGAGCGAAGTCAACGCCAAGGTCGAACGCGCAGGCGCCGATCTTCGCCCCGAACATCTCGTCGAGAGCCACCCGGTCGGCGCCGCCCTCGTCGCCGGTGTACTCGGCTTTCTCGTCGGATCAACCATCGATAATCGCGCGACCGGCCCCATCATAATCGCTGCGGCAATGGGCTTCGCGCTTTCAATTCGCTCCTCGCGCGAAGCGAGCCTACCCGATGGCCGAGAAACAGACCTTCTCGTTTGAGCGGCCGCGCATGCCTGACTCCGATTGGCCGACCCTCATTGAAAGGGCGGTTGACGACGTCGCCCGCATCCTTCGCTCCGAAGTCCAGATGCTGCAAGCCAGTGTCGGCGCCGCGCTCCAGCGGCAAATCTCCGAGATCGTCGCACTCCTCGCCGTCGTCGCCATCATGATCGCCGGTGCCCTCTGCATGGTCTTCGCCGCGGTCCTCCTGCTCCATCAATGGCTGCCGCTATGGCAATCGTTCGGCATCGTCGGCCTCCTCCTGGTGATGCTCGCCGCCGTCTCTCGCGCCACGCTGCGCCCGCGCCCACACGCGGACTCCTGACAACCAATATATTTCTCGTCCCGCTGCGTTCGCGGCGGTGCGGTTGTGTCGCTGGCAATTCTGGCAACGACGCTGCTCTGCTCCTGTTTTAGCCCTGACTTCCGCCCCCGTGTTTTGGTCTCGCCCGGTTCCCAAACACTGCTCAACGCTACGCATCGTCGTCCGCCCTTGTTGCGAGCGAAATATAGTTACTTGTTATATCCCGGCTCTCGCCTCGCGTCGCCGCACTAGCTAGCGCTCGCCCGTTCGGTTTAGTTATCCAAGTAACGATTACATACAAAAAGACGGTAGGCTCGCATCTCACATGACTATAATATCGACTATTACAAGTCGCGATTGGATCGGGATAGTAACAGCAGTGAGACTGAACCCGAATCAACTGACTAATAGTCATTCGGTCGTCGCGCCATCCAGGAATATCAGTGACTAATGCAATGTATAGCGAGAGTGAGGTAGGTCGATGAAACGTATCGTGTGTTTGAGTGCAATGGCCGTGTTCGTGGCGGGGTGCAGTGCTGCGGTGCCGCCTTCACCCCCACCGCAGGTTTCCTTCGTTGGCCCTCCCGGCTATCAAGGTCCCGCTGGTCCGATCGGCCCACAAGGTCCCGTCGGAGCGACCGGCGCTCCGGGCTATGTGATGGCTGGCCCGGCCGGTGCTATGGGTCCTTCCGGTCCCATCGGTCCGCAGGGTATCGCCGGCCCGATGGGCGCGTCGGGTGCCGTCGTCGCCGGTGCTCGCGGTGAAACCGGCAGGATGGGTCCGATGGGCGCCGAGGGCATGGCCGGAGAGCAGGGCGCTCGCGGTCCCAGCATGGCCGGTCCGATGGGACCAACCGGGCCTTCCGGTCCCGTCGGCGCACCCGGTGTGGCCGGTGTTGAGGGTGCGCAGGGTGCGACTCTGGTTGGTCCGATGGGGGCCACAGGCGCAACCGGTATCGCGGGTGCGCGAGGGGTCGGCGGTGCCATCGGTGAGGGCGGCTACGCGTCGGCCGGCAGTATCGGTGCCGCGGGCCCGTCCGGTGACGTCGGGGCGCAAGGCCCAAGCGGTCCGATCGGTGCGCAAGGCCAGGTCGGCGTTCTCGGCCGCTGGACTTCCTATCGCGATTTCACCTTCCCCTATGAGCAGACCAACGTCCCTTCAGCCGAGATGTCCACCGTTTCCGAAATCGCCTCGTACATGGCGCAGAATCCGTCGCTGCGCCTTGGTATCGACGGCTCCGGCAATCAGAACCTGAGTGACCCTCGCGCCGATTCCGTGCGCGACGCACTGATCAACGCTGGAGTGCCAGCCGGCAAAATCCAGCTGGGCGCCTTTGGCGACCCGCAATTCACGCGCGACCGCCGCGTCGCCGTGATGCTGAGTAGCGGTACTTGACCCGCGCAACCTGACCTGGTCGTTCAACCCAGGAAGTTCTCGTAATTCCACCTTCCCGGAGATCTCCTTCGCGTACGATACGCGGAGGAGACCCACTCCGGCCTCTTTACCCACTGTAGCCCGACACTTCGCGATCGCCTTCGCCGCATCCGCGCGCGTCCATGCGTGGGGCAAGAATTTGCGGCAACGCGATCGACCGTCGTCCGCCTGGTACGTGATCCGCCCGCGAGCAGCACCACGATCACGATCGCTACCGCGGTCCACCGGACCGTCCGCTTCACGTCACCGAGAGCATACCCGCGCCCCGCCCTCCGAGAAACTCGGGGCAGGTGCGGATTTACGGGGTAAGCTGATGTCTCCAACGGAACCACGATTGGTTCTTTTGGAAACATTGTACTAGGTGTGCCAGCGTGCCTGCCTGCTAATTCTACAATTCGCATGCGGGGGCTTCGCGAAAAGGCCGCAATCGGCGGGCATGGTGCTTGCTCGTCTGTGGATTGAGAATTAACCGGCACGAGTAAAGACCTTGGCCTCGTAACTGCCTCATGGTGCGGTTTATGAATCATCCGAAAACGGCTCGCGTGACTGATCTTGAAAGGCTTGGCCGGCTTGAAATTTTCTCGTGGCTCACCGCATCTGAACTCAGGCTGTTGAGCGCCTTGCTGGCAAAATCGAATTACGTCCGAGGTGACGTGATATTTAGTGGACTGGCGGGTGCCAATGAGGCGCGTGTCTTGATTGCGGGAATTGCGCGGGTCACCTGCCTCAACGCTGACAACCAACGTGTGACCGTCGCCTTGGTCCCGCCTGGCCCGATTCCCGAGTTGCCTTCGCTTCTGATGAGTCGTTTTGATTTCCGCTGCGAAGCATACAACGACTGCAGAGTTGGCACCTTGGAGTGGAATGGCTTTGACCGCATCACCGTGAAGGGTGCCGAGAACACCTTCAGGAAATTTCATCAGAACGATTTGAAGCATTGGTATCGCCTGCTTCGCCATACCTCAGGTTTGCTCAACGATCTCCATGAACGCGTTGCCGTCGCGATGCTGGATCTGTGTGACGACTTCGGCATCCAGGATTCCCGCGGCACGCTGCTCACGCTCTCGATCAGCCAAAAGGACATCGCGAGCATCGTCGGGGCCTCGCGGCCGAGGATCACGGAGCACCTCGCTCAGCTTGAGCGCAACCACCTGCTGCGACGACAAGGGCGGCAGTTCATCGTGAACGTCGCAAAGCTTTCAGGTTCTTTGGGTCGAACGGCCGCAAAGCGTTTACCCGTCCCGTGGTCGAAGGCATCAGACGCCATGGGCGATGCCGCCGCATCAGGAGTATGCTAGACGAGGGCTTTGCGCAGTGGGCGGCTGTGCGACCTTATGCCATCTGAATACGCACCTCGTGCTATCGTCATGACTCGGCGCCCATTCCGCTCGACGACGCCCAAAGCCTGTGGTTCCGCCAACTGGCCCCAAACCAACGGCACCCACTGATCGCGCCGTTGGAAAACCGATGCGTCGGTTAACCTTTGAACTTCTGGGTCTGCAAAAATGATTGTAGCACCAGACCGAATTGCTTGTGCGCGAGTGGTTTGGACGCATAGTAGTGGGCACCGCTCGTGCGCGCCCGTTTCTCGTTGACCTCGCTGTGGTCACCAGCGATGTAAAGCAGAGGGTGTGCTGAGAAATGTTTGCGGATCTGCGCGAGCAGGCGGCTACGATCGTTTTCCTGGACAGCTTGGTCGTCAAATACCACGAGTCGCACATTGGGCTGTGCGAACATCCGGGGATCGCTGCATCCGTCAGCGCTTTTGCGGACCAGCTTCCAGGGAGGCTCGACGATTCCGGTTATAAGGTTAGACAACGTCTCGTCGTCGGAGACCAACAGCAAAGTGAACGGGAGGCGCATTCCTCCCAAAACTCCCGTTTCATCCTTAGCGGCCATTATCGACCGGATAGTTTCCTCGCGCAGGCCCCTCCGCGTGCTCGAGACGGTAAACTTCTGAGCATCCTCATCGATAGCTGCCCTGAGCAAGTTCAAAGCTTGGTCGGGTGTCGCAGCACTCTTGATAGACTTGATTCCCGGACTTCTTAGTCCCTTGGGTAACATTTCGCTTCTCGGCGAGGGCTCACTTAGAGTAAAGCGCTGATTTCTGTTCAGAAATCCATGCAGCAAGCGTGCCGAGTGTGCCGCTTCCCCTAATTAAAGATTCGGAGAACAGGGGATTGGTTACCTTGCGCCTCAACCCGAAACATCGGAACCCGGCGGCGAGTGGAAGTTGAAGCTCAAACAAGTGCCGCCGCGCGATCTGACGCAGGGTGGTGCGCATTTTGGCTCGCGCTAGGCTTTGGCGACGCTGCTTCATTGCAAAAGGCTCCTTGAGGAAGGTTAGTGGGCACGGCCCGGCGTCGGATTCAAGGCCTTGTGCATCGCACATCGCCTTCCTGTAGAGGTTAGCGCGGGCTATGGCGAGCGGGAGCATTCCTATTTGGAGACGGAACTGTCCGACGAGTTTGTTACCTAAAGCATCAGCATTAACCGTCAGGTGATGCCTATGGAGTCACATGGGCGGGAGTTTGCGAGCGGGATGCGGCTGTCGCAATCGTTGAGGTCGCGACAAAACCGGCCGTCACCACGGCGAGTCCTGGAATTCCCGGTGGCAAGCCGGCCTGTTCGACCGGTTGCTTGAGGGCGTCATCGGACACTTGCATTGCCTGCTCGTGTTCGGGGGCGACCACCTGCAGCAGGTTGCGTACAAGAGCATTACTTCAACCGACTCGACTTATAACTTAGGAGAAGTGGGGAAACGCCGTGCGGACCGGAGTCAGCCAGGAGGTCGGGGAGAGTCCGCCGTTGAGGTTGATGGCCAGTGTGTTATATCGCAAGCGGATTCGAGCGGTTGACGTAAGGGGGGCGGCTCATGCGCTCTTCGAACCCGGCGCGATAGCCCGCGTTCGTGCGGGCAGTGCACGCCGGTTAGTTTTCCGCGATTCGATTTCACATTCGGCCAATGGCACCGAAATCGCTCACTTACTGGTAGAGGCTCTGATCGGAGTGGCGCAATGAACCTGGCGACGATCTCCACAACCGTTCCAACCCTGCGCTTTCTTGGTGCGGCCGGCACCGTCACCGGGAGTAAGTTTCTCCTCACCGCTCGCCGCTCGTGCGTGCTGATAGACTGCGGGCTCTTTCAGGGCGCGAAGGAGCAGCGGCTGCGCAATTGGGATCCGCTTCCAGTCGAGGCCGAGACGATCAAGTCAGTAGTTCTGACGCACGCGCATCTCGACCACAGCGGGTATCTGCCGGCGCTGTGCCGCGGCGGATTCAAAGGCCGCGTCTTCTCCACGGCCGGAACCAATTCCCTGTGTCGGATTTTACTCCCGGACAGCGGCCATCTGCAGGAGGAGGAAGCGGACTACGCGAACCGTAAAGGCTATTCCAAGCATGCGCCGGCACTTGCCCTCTATACTGAAGAAGAGGCACTGAGATCGCTCGGTCACTTCTCGCCGATATCGTTCAACTCGCCGTTCGAGACTGATGATTTCCGGGTAACTTTTCGACCTGCCGGCCATATCCTGGGCGCGGCGTCGGCGGTGGTCGAGACGGGCGAAACGCTCAACCGGCGAATTCTCTTCAGCGGTGATCTGGGCCGGCCGCATCATCCTCTTCTCCGTGCACCCGAGCCTCCCCCGGAGGCTCACGTGATCGTCGTCGAGTCGACCTATGGCGATCGACATCATGATGACCGCGGCGCCCTCGAGACCTTCGCCGAGTCGATCACCCGCACTGCCGCCCGTGGAGGCGTAATAGTAATTCCGTCTTTCGCGGTTGACCGCACGGAAATCATTCTCTTTCACCTGCGGCGCCTTCAACTGGAAAATCGGATTCCCGCCCTCCCAGTCTATGTGGACAGTCCGATGGCGCTGGCGGCGCTGAAGCTTTACCAGGATGCGATCTCTTTGGGCGATTCAGCCATCAGGCCCGATATCGTCGGCAAGCCGGAGATTCTCGAGCCGGGCAACCTTACCGAGGTCAAGACGGTCGCGGAATCGATCGCGCTCAATCGCAGGCAAGCGCCAATGATAGTTATATCGGCGTCCGGGATGGCAACCGGCGGGCGCGTGCTGCATCATCTGGCGAATCGACTTCCCGACCAGCGCAATACCGTAATGCTGGTAGGCTACCAGGCGGAGGGTACTCGAGGGCGTTCCCTGCTGGACGGGGCTCCGTCAGTGAAGATGCTTGGTCGTTATGTACCCGTGCGCGCCGAGGTTGTGAACATACCCGCGTTCTCGGTCCATGCCGATCAGTCAGAGATAATCGGTTGGCTCAAGAGCGCCGCTTCAGTGCCTGAAGTAGTGTACGTGGTGCACGGCGATCCGGCAGCCGCCGACGCGCTGCGTTCCGCGATCGTGCGGGAACTCCGATGGAACGCCGTAGTACCGCACTATCTCGAGCGCGTGCGGCTCGATTGATGAGGCTTTGCCGGTGTTTCGCCTAAAACATCTACCGCTCGACACCTTGCGTGAGCACGTCGTGATGATTCACGAACTGGCGGTGCGCAATGGGAACCTGGGTCTTAATCCGCTCGATCGCGTGCTGGTTTCGGGCCGAGATCCTGCGACCGGGAAGCGCCGGGAGATTACCGGTGTTCTTAATTTCTGCCGCGACAATCTGCTGGAGCCGGATGAAGTCGGAGTATCGGATGAGGCCTTTCGCGACCTCGGCTTGGCGGAGCGCACGGAGGTCAGCGCCGCGCTTGCCGTCGCCCCGCACAGTGTCGATCTGGTACGCGCCAAGCTGGAGGGGGTGCGACTTGACCACGCGGGCTTCACTGCAATACTCGGCGATGTTGCGGCGCGACGTTATTCACGCGTCGAGCTCGCGATGTTCGTTCTCGCGTGCGCCTTGAAACGACTCGACCTTGCCGAACTGGTGGATTACACGCGCGCGATGATCGATACCGGCGAGCAACTGAGTTTCGCCTCGGCTCCGATCGTGGACAAGCATTGCATCGGAGGCATACCGGGAAATCGCACGACCATGATTATCGTGCCAATCCTTGCCGCGCTCGGCCTCACTGTTCCCAAGACCTCCTCGCGCGCGATCACTTCGCCCGCCGGAACCGCCGACACCATGGGGATCCTCGCCGATGTTTCGCTCTCGGCCGATCGTATCTACAACGTGATCGGAAAGACCGGCGGCTGCATCGTGTGGGGCGGTGCACTCGAACTGGCTCCGGCCGACGACGTGCTCATAACCGTGGAACGGCCGATGGAATTGGACACCGAGGCCCAGATGGTTGCTTCGATTCTCGCAAAGAAGAAGACCGTTGGGGCAACCCACGTGCTGATTGATATTCCGGTGGGACGCACCGCCAAGGTTCGCACCTATGCGGCGGCCGAGACACTGGCCGCGCTTTTTCACGACGTAGCGACGCGGATCGATTTGCGTCTGGAGGTCGCGCTAACGGATGCGCGCGCTCCGATAGGACGTGGAATCGGCCCGCGGCTCGAAGCGTTGGACGTACTGGCAGTTTTGCGTGGGGATATCGATGCGCCGCAGGATCTTCGCGAGAAATCGCTCTATCTAACCTCGAGAATCCTCGAGATGAGTGGAAAAGTGGGCCCCGGTGCGGGCTACCGCGAGGCGCGGCGCATGCTCGATTCGGGCGCCGCACTGAAAAAGTTTACCGACATTGTAAGCGCGCAAGGTGCGCGCGACCTGCCCCCCGAGGCACTCTACCGTCAGATGGTTACTGCTCAGGCGGACGGGCGCATTCGCGAGATCGATTGCTGGGAGATTGCACGGGTGGCAAAACGTGCGGGCGCTCCCGCCAACGTCGCTGCCGGTGTACGAATGCTCAAGACTATCGGCGATGTTGTAGCCAGGGACGAGCCATTGTTCGAGATTCACGCTTCGAGTTCGGAGCAACTTGATACCGCACGAAGCTACGCCGAGACCCATCCAGAAATTATTACGTTCGGGTTTTAGAAGCTGCACGAATATCATGCGGGCGTGTTCCGACCACGGCGGCTGTCGGCGACCTGGATCAAGGCGGAGTCTAAGTAGTGTTTGCGAAACCGTGCGAACCGCCAGGCGCGATCGTTTTCGCCGACTAGATCGTCGCGGGTATGCCTGTCGATCTCTCCTCGACGGCGCCTTCTCTCACTCCGCAAGCGCAGCGTTGCGCTCCTTTTCCTCTCGCACTTCCGTCAGGGTTGCTTCGCTGAGCAGCAGGAGCGTCGCCGCGGAGGCCGCATTTTCGAGCGCAAGGCGAACTACCTTGGTGGGATCGATGACGCCGGCTTCGACCAGATCGACATACTTTCGCTCAGCGGCGTCGTAGCCCCAGTTGCCCTGATGAACCCGCATCTCATGGATAACCACGCCGCCGTCCTCGCCTGAATTCTCGGCAAGTTGACGCGCGGGTTCCCGCAGCGAGTGTTTGAGGATTTGTAAGCCAGTGCGTTCGTCGCCCGTGCACTGGTCTTCTTCGCGCTCGACCGCATCGATAGCGCGGAGCAGCGCAAGTCCGCCGCCCGGCACGATCCCTTCCGCAATCGCGGCGCGGGTCGAGCTGATGGCATCTTCCAGCGCCTCCTTGCGACTCTTCATCTCAGACTCGGATGGCGCGCCCACCCGTATGACCGCGACACCGCCGGCGAGCTTCCCGAGCCGCTCTTTTAGTTTCTCGCGGTCATAATCGCTGGTGGTCTTGTCGATCTGCTGGCGGAGCTGCTGCTTGCGCCCTTCGATTAATTCCTTTTTGCCGAGACCACCGATTATTTTGGTGTTATCGCGATCGACAACCACCCTTTGCGCGCGCCCGAGTTCGGCCATCTCGACCTGCTCAAGCTTGCTCCCGACATCTGCCGAGATTACGCGGCCGCCGGTCAGTATCGCGAGGTCTTCGAGCATCTCCTTGCGGCGATCCCCGAATCCGGGCGCCTTGACCGCTACACACTTCAATGCGCCACGGAGCTTGTTGACCACCAGCGTAGCCAGCGCCTCTCCATCAACGTCCTCAGCGATAATCAGCAACGCCCGGGCCGCGCGAACGATCTCTTCCAGCAGCGGAACCAAATCCTTCATCGCGCTGATCTTCTTGTCCGTGATAAGGACTACGGCATCTTCGAGTACCACCTCCATTTTTTCCGGATCTGTCACGAAGTAGGGCGATAGGTACCCGCGGTCGAAGGCGAGTCCCTCAACGATCTCGAGCTGAGTCTCGGTGGTTTTGGATTCCTCGAGCGATACCACCCCTTCGGCGCCAACTTTTTCGAACGCGTCGGCCACCAACTCACCAACCGCAAGGTCATTGTGCGCCGAGATGGCCGCGATCTGCGCTTTTTCTCGCCGGCTCCGCACCGCGCGGGACAAACCCCGCAAAGACCCGACGGCGGCCTTGATGCCACGGTCGATACCGCGTTTCAAATCGATTGCGCTGGCACCGGCGGCTACATTGCGAACGCCCTCGGCAAAAATAGCGTAGGCCAATATCGTTGCCGTGCTGGTGCCGTCGCCGACCGCCTCACCGGTGCGTTCGGCGGCTTGCCGGATCATCCGGGCGCCGAGATTTTCGCAAGGATCCTTGAGCTCTATTTCCTTCGCAATCGTGACGCCGTCGTTGCAGACCACCGGCACCCCGAAGCTCTTCTGGATCAGGACACACTTCGACTTTGGCCCCAGCGTGATCCTCACTGCGTCGACCAACTTTTTCGCACCACGGAGCAGACTTTCCCGAGCTTCCGACTGGAAATGCAGTTCCTTGTACGCCATTGGCGCTGCCTCCTGAAATCTACGATGAGTTGGCTGTTCAGCGGATCATGCGAACAACTCTTTGAGAGCTTTGCCGATCTGTTTTACTCCGAGTTTCGCTTGGCTTTCGGACTGTTTCAGTTTCTATTCAGTAGCGCAGCAGGTGCCGATCGAGGTTAAGCCGGAGATGGAAGATCGACGGCTTCCTGCGCCACTCGGTAACGGCACCGTCGCCGTCAGGTTGAGCAAGCACCGCGCCATCCATAGGTTGGCGGACGGAAATGATACGCCGCCCACGCGCTGTAGCCGTTCGCATCATCGGTGAATGATCGCTGCTTCCAATCGAACCATCGAACGCCGAAACGGGTCCGGTGCGACGACGCGATGGCAGTCGGGCAGAGAGTTAACCCATCGAAGTCAACGGAGCGGAAGGGCAGGGCAAGCGCCTCCCGGGCATCATTCGTCGTCGCTCGATCGGAGTTGGCACGGCGCTGGCTGCAAGATGTTATGAGGATTGGAAGATGCCAGTGAATGTTGTCAGGACGGCCGAGCAAGAGATCGCATGGGAGCGCGCGAAGACTCGCGCCCGGGAAGAATATCCCGAAGCGACGGGCGCTCGCTTTTATCGGATCGTAATGGCCATTTACAAGAAGATGGCCCATTATCAGCCGCACTCTTCTAACGCGACCGAAAAATCCGCCGCCGCTAGGAGAATGCGCTGACAAACGCCCTCGTACTGAGCGGTCGCCCCGCCACATCATCGATGGCACAGGAGTTCCGTCATGGACTCATCGATGTTCAGACGACTCACCGACTCGGCGAGCATCGGGGCGAGGCTCACCACCTGCAGCGCGAGCGAACCATGCTCCGGGGCCGGCAGACTGTCGGTCACCACGATTCGTTTCAGCGGCAAAGCGGAAAGTCGATGGATCGCGGGGCCCACCAGCAATGCATGGCTGGCGACGACGGTGATCTCGGGCAGGCATCCCGCCGCAATCATGGCTGTCGCGGCGGCCTCGATTGTGCCACCGGTCGAGATCATGTCGTCCACGATAATCGGCCTGCGTCCGGCGACCTCGCCAACGATGCCGCGAACTCTTACCTCTTCGCCGCTGAGACGGGTCTTGTGGGCAATTGCGATAGGCCGGCGTAGTAGTTCCCCGTAGCATTCGGCGAGTTTGACGGCCCCTAAATCCGGCGCGACGATTACGCTCTTGTCAGTGACCAACTCCTCGATCGCGTTGGCAAGCAGTGACACCGCGCTCAGGTGCTCTAGTGGGACGCTGAAGAATCCCTCAAGTGAAACCGTGTGAAGATCGACCGCCACAATTCGCTCAAAGCGAGCAACTCTCAACATGTCCGCGATGAGCCGCCCGCCAACCGCTTCCCGCCCCTTTGCCCGGCGATCCTGGCGCGCATATCCGAAGTACGGAACTATGCCGGTGAGACGGGCTGCACCTGCTCGCCGGCACGCGTCAGCGAGGAAGAGCAGTTCCATCAGGTGAAGGTCCACTGGGGGGCCGGTCGGCTGAACCACATAGACGTCGCAGCCGCGCACGCTCTCATCGATTTCCACGTATAGCTCGCTGTCGGGAAAACGGTTTAGAACCGAGCGGCAGACCCGGGTTCCGAGCCGTTCAGCAATAGCGTCGGCCAGCAAGGGGTTTCCGGACCCGGCCACCAGAGCGAGATTCATATCAGTTCACCCGCAAATCAATCCTTGATTTGTTATGAGCATTGGCCGTGCCACTGCCGGCTAATTGAAGCTTCTAATCGACCGCCTGCGCATTCGCGACCGGGATGATCTCCGGCCTGGGACGCGTGTGAAAACAAGATCTGGTTCCGTTGGAAGCAGGGCCGGCTTTCCCTGTTCACATCTGTATCCGATGGGTCCAGCGACGCGGTGTCGCTTCGAGGGGAACCCGACGGCACGCCTGATGCACCCCAGAATGTGGATTGCAAAAGCGGGGAAGCTTCATGACACAACAGATCTCGATTCCCTCCGACTCGGTGCGGTTGGAAGGCGAACTGATTATTCCGCAGGACGCGGTCGGAGTGGTTCTTTTCGCTCATGGCAGCGGTAGCGGTCGCCTCAGTCCGCGCAATCAATTCGTTGCCGAGGCACTGCGTAATGCGCGGATCGGCACGCTGCTCTTCGATCTTCTAACCGAAGAGGAGGCCGCGGACCGCGACAATGTATTCGACATTGGCTTTCTCGCGCACCGTTTGTCTGACGCGACGAGCTGGCTGCGGGGGAGACGCGAGACGAGAGACTGTTCCTTGGGATATTTCGGCGCGAGCACGGGCGCGGCGGCCGCGTTGGCCGCGGCGGCACAAAATCGTGCGGTCAGGGCGGTAGTTTCGCGCGGCGGCCGGCCGGACCTCGCGCTCCGTCATCTTGCCGACGTGAGGGCGCCGACCCTGCTTATTGTCGGCGGCAACGACTACGGCGTAATCGAGCTCAACGAGCAAGCTTACCGCGCCTTGCGGTGCGAAAAGTCTCTCAAGATCGTTCCGGGTGCAACCCATCTCTTCGAGGAAGCGGGGGCCTTGGAGCAGGTTGCCGAGCTTGCGAGTGACTGGTTCGCTCGCCACCTGAAAACGCAAGGGGCCAGCGAACTCATGACGCGAGAGACGATGGTCTATTCGACCCGCGCGCAGGCCGGCCAAATGCTCGCGCGGCGCTTGATGCCCTATGCCAACCAGAACGTCGTCGTGCTTGGAGTTCCCCGCGGCGGGTTGCCGGTCGCCAAAGAGGTTGCAGACGCATTAGGCGCTCCCCTTGATGTGGTTGTCGTGCGCAAGCTGGGGGCTCCGGGCCAACCGGAGTTGGGAATTGGAGCGGTCGTCGATGGCGATCATCCACGTGCGATCTTCAACCAGGACATCATCGAACACCTCGGTGTCTCCGACGAATACATCGATGCTGAAATCGCGCGGCAATTGAAGGAAGTGAACCGCCGCGAAAGTGCATATCGGGGCGGCCGCGCGAAGATTCCACTCATGGGCAAGATCGCCATCGTCGTCGATGACGGAATTGCGACCGGCTCTTCGATCCGGGCGGCTCTGCGCGGTGTACACCGTCAGAAACCAAAGCGGCTGGTGCTCGCGGTCCCGGTCGCGCCTGCGGACACCATCGAGGCGCTGCGCACCGAAGCCGACGAAATTGTCTGTCTCGAGACGCCCGAAGATTTCTTTGCGGTGGGTCAGTTCTACCGCGATTTCCATCAGGTAACTGACGATGAAGTGAGGACGATTCTGCAAACCAAACAACCCGCCGGAGCGCATCCACAAGCGTAGGCGGATAGGGACAAAAGACAGGAGGGAAGACCATGGGATTACTAGAGAGATGGCAGCCGTCGAAAGAAATGGAGCGTTTTCGCAATGAGTTCGACAATTTGGTCGAACGCTTCAACCTCGACCGGGATTGGTTCCGCCCCTTTCGCTTCAACGGAGAACTCCTCGGCGAACGGGAGCCCGGAGCGACGCGGCCCGCGATCGAGTCGCGCGTGGAAGACGGCAGGTTCATAGTTCGCACCGACCTGCCCGGCATCGATCCGAAGGATGTCGATATCAAGGTCGTGCGCGACGTCCTGACGATCAAGGGTTCAAGGGAGGAAAAGCGCGAGGCCAAGCAGGCGGATTTCCTCAGACGCGAAATCCGCTACGGCTCTTTCGAGCGTGCAATCTCGCTGCCCGAAGGGATCAGGGCCGAGGATCTGAAGGCGACCTATCACGAGGGTGTGCTTGAAATCAGCGCGCCCATGCCGAAAGAGGCCGCACCCAAGGAAGTGAAGATCCAGATCGAGGCACCAAAGGTCAACGGCGGCAAAAAGGCCGACGCCGCGTAGCAAATTGCGGAGAAGCTTTCGCTTCGCCGCGCCAATAACAGCCTGGGAAGGCAAAGGAGGTCGAGCATGAGAGTCGAACAATTGATGACCCGCGAGTTGAAGGTCTGTGTTGAGGCCGATACGCTCAACCGCGCGGCTCAACTGATGTGGGAGTCTGATTGCGGCTGTATTCCGGTGGTCAGAGCGGATGGCGACGGCATGGTGACCGGGATTATCACGGACCGCGATATCGCAATGGCGGCGTATACGCAGGGCAAGCAACTCTGGGCAATCCCGGTTGGCGCCGCGATGGCGCGGAAGGTGATCGTGTGTCATGCCAGCGACGGCATCAGTCAGGCCGAGGCGTTGATGCGCGACAACCGGGTGCGACGAGTCCCCGTCCTCGACCACAACGAACACCTGGTGGGATTACTTTCGCTTAGCGATGTCGCTCGTGAGGCCCAGCGTGAAACGTCCGCCGGTAAGCGCGCGGAGGTGACCATCGAAGGAGTGTCGGAAACACTGGCGTCGGTCTGTCAACCTCGCCCGTCGCACGAAGTGACGCTGGCAGCGTAAGAAGCACCGCATACGGCCAACCGGATCGGCATAAGGAGGGCGAGTGGCGCTACGCACATTGACCACTCGCCCTCGCCAAGCACATAGGCAGCGCTCCCTCCGCCGTGAAGTTGCGACTTCGCATATCGGCCGTGTTAACCATCGCGGACAGTTATGTGGTGAGTGTGAAGGAGGGAATTGAACGAGAACGACCGATGAATTAGCGGAACCAAAGTATATGTTGGTCTTCCAGCGGAATCCGCGCCGCCAGATGCGATGGAATAACTCGCGGCGTGTAATCAGAGGACGGCCGCGATGCGGCAACTTCGCCCTTGTAGATGTAGCCCTTAACAGAACCCGGCATCTGCTCGCTGTGGAACATCTCTGTGCGACAGGGTTCGGTGCCACCAAGCGGATTCGCGAACAGCTCCACACGCACCGCCTCGGGTGCCAGGTCGCCGAGGTAAAGCTGAAGATGGAACAAATGTTTTCCTGCGGAAGTCTCGACCTGAAGCTCGCCGAAGCGCATACCAGCCCAATGCCGCGCGAGGTCCCGTCGCCACGTCAGGATTGAGCGTCCAACCGCGCCTTGCTCGCGAGTTCGCTCGCACCAGGCGGCAGCGGCCGCAAGATAGTAGTTCTCGGTGTATTCGCGAACCGCCCGATTGGCTGAGAAGCGCGGCGTCAGGCGCGCCATGCTTTCGCGCATTCGGGCGACCCACCCAGTCGGGATGCCGCGCTGATCGCGCTGGTAGAACGCCGGGATGATCTGCTGCTCGAGGATCTCATACAGGGCCTCAGCCTCGGTTGCATCCCATGAGGGGTCGTCTCCGTGCTCCTCCCGATCTCCGAGCGCCCAGCCGACCTCCGGCGAATAAGCTTCCGCCCACCATCCGTCCAGTTCCGAAAGGTTAAGGCCGCCGTTGACCAACACCTTCATACCGCTGGTACCGCTCGCCTCCCACGGCCGGCGCGGAGTGTTGATCCAAAGGTCCGTGCCCTGTACCAGGCGTTCGGCCAGGATCAAATCGTAATCGCTGAGAAAAGCCGCATGGCGGCGCACTTCCGGACGCTGCACGAAATGCACCCACGCCTGAACCATTTTCTGACCAGTTTCATCCGCGGGATGAGCCTTGCCGGCGATTACCAATTGAACAGGACGTTCGGGGTTGATCAGGATACGTATCAAACGTGGCGGGTCGTGAAGGAGCAGATTGGGCCGCTTATAGGCAGTAAACCGACGAGCGAAGCCCAGCGTCAAGGCATTTGGATCGAAGATAGCTTGTGACGTCTGCGACGCAGCCTCACCACGCGCCGCTAGTTCCATCGAAAGACGGTCGCGCACGTACCTGACGAGTTCGGAGCGATTCGTTGCGCGAAGCTCCCAAAGTGCCGCGTCCGTGAGACCACGGAGGTCTGTCCCGACCGTCTCCATGGTGTCGATCCAGCGTTCGCGTCCGCAGGCTTCCGTCCACAATGAGTCCGCCGCGGCCGAGTCCCACGTCGGCGTGTGGACTCCGTTGGTGACAGTGCCGACTGGCACCTCGGCTTCGGGCCAGCGTTGGAAAAGATTTTGAAATATGCGGCGACTGACGATTCCATGGAGAGCACTGACCCCATTGATAGCTCCGCTGCCGCGGATGGCGAGGTACGCCATATTGAAGGGTTCGTCGGGATCGTCGGGCTGCGCACGGCCCAGGGCCAGCAAATCATGCAGGTCGATGCGAAGGCGATTTTCCGCGTATCGCTTGAGGAATCGTTCCATCAGGCCTGGAGCGAAGCGATCGAAGCCGGCCGCGACCGGGGTGTGAGTCGTAAAGAGGTTGCCGACGCGTGTCGCCGCCAAGGCGACGTCAAAAGGCTGTTCGCTTTCCTCCATGAACCCGGCCGCACGCTCCAGCACGGCGAACGCCGCATGTCCCTCGTTGAGATGGCAGACTTCGGGTCTGATTCCGATCTCGCGCAGGAACCGCCAACCGCCGATGCCAAGCACCGTTTCCTGGGCCAGCCGCAACTCGGATCCCCCGCCGTAGAGTTCGCTGGTGATGCCGCGATAGGCGGGGGGATTAGCGGGATCGTTGCTATCGAGCAGAAAGAGTTTGAGTCTACCAACCTGTGCCTGCCATGTGCGCAACCACAGCTTTCGACCCGGCAAACTGACCATCAGCCTGAACCATTCGCCGTCCTTGTCGCGCACCGGCGTCACGGGCATCTGTCCGGGATCGTTATAGGGGTATAAGGCCCGCTGGTTCCCGTCAGCTTCGATGATCTGGCGGAAATAGCCTTGCTGGTAGAGCAGCCCAACGCCAATCAGCGGTACGCCGAGATCGCTGGCGGCCTTGAGCTGGTCGCCGGCCACGTTGCCCAGTCCTCCAGAGTAGATCGGAAGCGCCTCGCTGAGCCCGAACTCCATGCTGAAATACGCAGCGCAGGTCAGGGGCGAGTTGCTATGGGCATGTTGAAACCACGCCGGACTCTTCAAAATTTGCCGCTGTCGCAGCGCCAGTTCGCGCACCCGATCGCGGAACTCGCGGTCTTCCTGCAAGGCCTTGAGTTTTGTGCGGGAAGCCGTTTGCAGAACGACCCACGGATTATGGGTGAGGGCCCAGAGTTCCGGCTCGATCCTGCTCCACAGCGGATCGGTTGAATGGTTCCAACAATTGCGGAGATCGAGCGCCAACTCGACCAACGGTCGAAGATCTTCCAGCCCTGACTCAAGCGCAAAGCGATCCGTATCGGGCACTTCCTCTCCTCCGCGCCTGATCGATACACCACATTTCATTCGGGATCGCCGGGACGTCTAGGCCGCGAGCGGGATCCAAGGAGTCTGGCACCCCTACGACTGCCGCAACATATTTTGCGCGCCGGCTCTGGCCGTTGGTGCGATCGGAGACAGAACCGCTCGAAGAACGTCGCCATCGATTCGCGAAGGCCGCGATCAGGCGGCTTTTTTCTTGCGGCCGTTTCCGGCAGCGGGCTGCTTGCGAACCGTAAATCGCTTATCGAGTTGACCCATTTTTTCGACTACGCCGCCATATTCAAGTTCCGAGTAGGGCAACATCGCCGGGCCTGAAAATCCCTGCATGCGTATTTCGGCAGCCTTGCGCGCCGCATTGTTGCGCACCCAGTCCCAGAACGGGTGATCGAACAAATCGACCACCTCGGTAAACTTTCCGTGGTGAACGCAGAATCCCCCACAACTGACGACCGGCGGCCCATCGAAGAATGACACACCGGAATTCAGCTTGACCGGCATCAACGGGCCGTTATGACTTCCGCGCATCGTCCCCGCGACGTAATGCGCGAGGCGATACGGCGACAGGATCTCGCCGGTGGCGGGAAAAGATCCTTGCGCGCGAACCAGCGCGACGGGATCGTCCTTGCCGGTGTATTTGCCGGCGATGTTGTGCAGACGCGAAGTTGAAACCACGGCCGCTATTTCGCCGGTGGCGCGACTGTGAACCGATTCCACCACGAACCGTTCATTGTCCCTCAACAGGCACGCGATATCGTACAACTCCTCTGGTGCCTTAAGTTCGATAGTCCGGTCACCCTCGGTGTAGCTCACGTCCATGATGGTGAAGCTGTAACCCTTAGCGATCGCGGGTGAGAGCAACAAGCCCGCACAGTGCATCGGATCCGCAAAGCCAAGGTAAAGCGGCAGGTTGTAGGCGCCCGGGTCGGTCTTGTCCGCGGCAAAAAAGAGGAAAGGCTCACTGGTCCGCTCCTCAAACTCCATTTCGCACGACGCCGGACCCATCCCGCGAACATTGCCGGAGAACGCATCCTTCAGCAAATCCTGGCCCGCGCCATACAGCCCCTGTTCCTTGGCAACGGCGGTCCCCGCCATGAACGCGTTCCACGCAAGCTCGTGGATTTTCGGATTGTCCACTCCATGCTGGTGTGACATCAGAATCGCGATGTCATCGCCGGTGCTGGCGAAGTACGTATCCATGACCAGGCCACGTCCGTGATCGCGAACGTAATGCTCCACCGCGTCTTTGAGTTTTGCACTGGGCCGGACATGGCCTCCGATCGAGCCAACATCGGCCTTGATTACCGAAAGCGTAGTTTTCATCGGTGACCTCCCATCGACGGTTGGTGACTCAGAGCCCGACCTAATTGAAA
This sequence comes from Deltaproteobacteria bacterium, assembly GCA_021780755.1. GTDB lineage: Bacteria > Desulfobacterota > Binatia > Binatales > Binataceae > JADMIL01. The sequence continues at coordinate 77,120 of JAJXYF010000025.1, forward strand.
GAGCATTACGCGTACCAGCGAGCGATGCGCTCGAACGATCTTTGACGAGCCATCGAAGCGCTTCGCACTGGTGCGAACGGAGTCAGTCAGGTGCGGGCGATGCCTCTAAACCGCCCACCGGAAATAATCGGACCGTGTACAAGCCCCGCGGCATGTTCGATGCACCAGATACGATCAACTCGTCGAAGGGAGGAGTCGAGAGACGTTGGCAATCGCACTTTATCGGGCCCGTATCCGGGTCGGGAGGAAGCCTCGTGGACTTAGCTATATTTTCTGGTTTGGGCAACGTACCGCTGGCCAGGGCGGTCGCGAGCCGACTAGGCATCCCACTTGGACGGCGGCTGATCGCACGGTCTCCCGATGAGGAGTTGCATGTAGAAATTCAGGAGAATGTGCTGGCACGCGACGTATTCATTGTTCAGCCCACCGGACCGCCGCTGGACCGCAACCTGATGGAATTGCTCTTTCTGACCGACGCATGCCGGCGCGCCGGGGCCAATCATGTAACCGCCATAATCCCCCATTTCGGCTACTCGCGGCAGGATCGCAACGCTAGCGGGCAGCAGGCGCTCGGCGCTCGTTTAATCGCGGATGTGTTAAGAACGGCGGGCGTCGGCCGCGTGGTGGCCGTTGACCTGCACACCGCGTCGATTGAAAGTGCCTTCGGTATGGCCTTGGAGCATTTGAGTGCCGTCGGTTTGTTCTGCGACGCGCTCGCCACACCGCCTTCCAACAGTGTCCTCGTCGCACCCGACATGGGAGCACTCAAAATGGCCGAGCGCTATGCCCGGGTATTGCGGCTGCCCATAGCGATTGTGGCGAAGGTTCGCGTTAGCGCTGAAGAGGTTGTGGCCCGTAGCCTAATCGGCGACGTGCAGGGCCGCACACCGATTATTGTTGACGATCTAATCATCACCGGCGCCACTATCGAGGCCGCCGTAAAGTTCCTTGTCGCTGCCGGAGCCGTTCCCAACGTAACGGTTGTCGCGACTCATGGTTTGTTCGTCGGTGCGGCTGCCCAGCGATTGGCGGCGCTGCCCATCGCGCGCCTGCTGGTTACCGACAGCGTCGAGATTTCGCCCGCGCTTAAATTGCCGATCGAGGTAATAAGCCTCGTGCCCCTGCTCGCGGAGGTAATTTCACGACTTCATGCGGGCCAGCCGCTCGGCGATTTGATTGCGCGAATGTGAATAGCCGTGCGAGCGATGATTGGGAGTCGCGAGAGACGAAGAGATTGGCGCGCCGCTTGCTCCGTAAAGGTATCATGGAACGTCCACTAAAAATCACCTCACGCGACTTCGCTTTATCCGCAGCCTTTGAAACCGAGATTCGGGAAAAAGCAGCCGCACTCGATTCCTATTATCCACGGATCAGTGGTTGCGAGGTCACCGTCGAGGCCCCGGCAATCACTCACCATCGTAAGGGTGGACCGTTCGTTGTGCGCATCCGGCTCACTCTGCCGGGTCGGGAGTTGGTGACCGATCACCAGGAGCAGGAAGAGCTTTCCCAAGCGATTCGTGAGGCCTTCGATGCCGCCCGGCGCCAAGTGGAAGACTATGCCCGGGAGCTGCGCGGCGCCGTAAAGGCCCATGAGCCTGAGATTCGCGCCCGGGTCGGCAAGCTCTTTCCTGATTACGGATTTTTGGAGACTCCGGATGGACGCGAGATCTATTTCCATCCCAACAGCGTATTGGAAGGGGCCTTCGACCAACTGGAGATCGGCACCGAAGTGCGCTTCGTCGAGGAGGAGGGGGAGCAGGGACCCCAAGCCAGCACCGTGATTATTCTGCACAAGCACGCGGCGAAGAATCGTTAGGACAACGTGGCCACCCCGAGCGGGATGACTCCATCCCGCTATTTCAGCCGGGAGCGCAGGTAGCCAACGCAGCCGTTCAGGCTTACCATTTGCGGATAGTCGGCCTCCGGAATATCGACGCCGGTCGCCTCGTGTATCGCAACCGCGAGGTTAAGGATATCCATCGAATCGAAATCAACCTGTTCGCGCAGATCGATTGCGGGATCGATCTGACCCACGTCGATCTCGGGCGCGATCTTACGTAGCTGCCCGGCCACCAGCGCTCTTATTTCTTCGTCGTTCACAGTTTTTCGGGCTCTCGCAAAAGGCGATCGAGGGTGGCGAGGAAGCGTCCGCCGCGATGGCCGTCGCTGGCGCGGTGGTCGGCGGACAGCGTCGCCGCGATCACGGGTCTCGCGCCGACCATGCCGTCGGCTGCCCACGGCCGCTCGGCGAGATTGCCGAAGCCGACCAGCGCGACCTGCGGCGCATAGATTACACCGTAAACGGTCTCGACTCCCTGTTCGCCCAGGCTGGTCACGGTGATCGTCGCGTCGGCGATTTCGGAACTTCGCAACACGCCGGCGCGCACGCGGTTAACGAGATCGCGAAGGTTCGCCATGATTTCGGTGAGACTCTTTTTGTCCACGTCGTGAAGCGCGGGTGCGATCAAACCCCCGCCGCGCAGAGAAATAGCCACTCCGACATGGACCGCGATGCTGGGCTTGAAAGCGCCGTCGGTCCAGAAACCGTTCATCTCGGGAAATTGATGAACGGCCATCGCAACCGCCTTCAATAGCAACACCGAGTATAGCAACCGCTCGGTTACCGGCCTTTTGAGATTTTCCGCCTGCAGCCATGCCATCGCGCGACTCATGTCGATATGCGTGCCGAGGTAGTAATGCGGAACTTCGCGCTTGCTACGCGCCATCGCCGCCGCGATCACCTTGCGCATCGCCGCCTGACGCTCTTCGAGTCCCGCCGCGGACCGCGCGGCGCGCGCCGGCTTCGGAGCTTCAGCCGCCGCCGCGAGTGGGGCCGGTGGTGGCGCCGCGGGCGGGGTTGCGGCAGCCCTGGCCACGCGCTCCACATCGGCCTTGGTTATCGCGCCATCGGGCCCGGTTCCTTTCACAGTCGAAAGATTCACACCGAGGTCCAAGGCGACGCGCATCGCGAGGGGGGAGACGCGCGGTCGATGCGCCACGGGAAGCGGTGGCTTTTTCGGCGGTATCTCGACCCGCTGGACGGCGGGTGGTGGCGGCACTGGCGCGGGCGGTGCCACTTTCGGTGGAGCGCTTACTTGCGGCTGCGCCCGCGCGACAGGAGCACCCGCGGACTGAATCAGCGCGAGCACCTCGCCCACTGGAACCTTCCGGCCTTCCGGCACCATGATGCTCTCGATGACGCCGGCCTCGAAGACTTCGACCTCAATGTCGGCTTTCTCAGTATCGACGACCGCGATGATATCTCCGCGCTTGACGGCGTCGCCCGGCTTGATCAGCCATTGGATGACGGTGCCGGCTTCCATATCGGCACCGAGCGAAGGCATGCGGAATTCAGCCATTGCCGCCTAGCATCCGGCGCACGGTTTCGACGATCGTTGCGACTTGCGGCAGCGCCGCCTCCTCCATGTGCTTCGCATAGGGCATCGGCACTTCGGCGCTGCAGACACGCGCGACCGGCAAATCGAGTTCGTAGAACGCGCCCTCCATGATCCGCGCACTGATCTCGGCCGAGATGCTGCCACTGCGCCAACCTTCGTCGATGATCACCGCGCGATGGGTTCGCGCAACCGAATCCAGGATGGTAGCGGTATCCAGCGGGCGAAGCGTACGCAGGTCCACCACTTCCGCATCGATCTTTTCCGCGGCCAATTGCTCAGCCGCTTGCAACGATTTGTCGAGCGTGCCGCCATACGTGATTAGACTGACGTCACTACCCGGACGCCGAATGGCGGCTTGGCCGATGTTGACGGCTACCGCCTCCGCTGCCAAATCGCCCTCCGCGTTGTAGAGCGTACCGTGCTCGAAAATCAGTACCGGATCGGGATCCTCGAGCGCCGTCCACAACATCCCGCGGGCGTCCTCGAGCGTTGCCGGCGTGAGCACCTTGATGCCCGGGATGTGTGCGTACCATCCCTCCAGGCTGTGCGAATGCTGCGCGGCGAGTTGGCGCCCCGCGCCAGTCGTCAGGCGGATGACGATCGGAATGTTGAACTGTCCGCCGGACATGTGAAGGATGGTTGCGGCGTTGTTCACGATCTGGTCGAGCGCGAGCAGGCTGAAATTGACCGTCATGATTTCGACGATCGGACGCATCCCGCCCAGCGCGGCGCCGATTCCTGCGCCGACGAATGCCGATTCGGACAACGGTGTGTCGCGAATCCGTTCCGGACCGAATTCCTCCAACAGCCCTTTGGTCACCGCGTAGCAGCCGCCGTACCGCCCAACATCTTCGCCCATCACGAAGACACGCGGATCGCGTTGCAGCGCCTCGCGAATCGCCTGACGGATCGCTTCGCGATAGGTGATTCGCACGGTTTGGCCCGATGTTGTCACGAGCGCGGGCGCTCGGAATAGACGAATTTCGTCAACTCGCCGGCGGGCTCAAGTGTCCCGGCTTCGGCGAATTCGATTGCGTGCGCAATCTCGGCGGCGACTTCGTCCTCAATCTGTTTTACGTCGTCATCATTGATCAATGACCGTTCACGCAAACGCGTTTGAAAAAGCGCGATCGGGTCGCGCAGCTTCCATTCCTCGACTTCCCGCTTATCGCGGTAAAGTTGCGGGTCGTACATCGAATGGGCGCGGAAGCGATAGGTGCGAAACTCAAGAAAGCACGGACCGCCGCCCGCGCGCACTTCGAGTGCGGCGCGATGGGCCGCTTCTTCGCACGCCAGGACGTCCATGCCATCCACCGGCCACGCGGCTATCTCGTAGCTGCCAGCCTTCAGACAAAGATCGGTTTCCGACTCGGATCGTTTAAGCGCGGTACCCATCGCGTAAAGGTTGTTCTCGCAGCAAAAGAGCACCGGCAGTTTCCACAGCGCCGCCAGATTCACGCATTCGTGGAACTCGCCCTCGGCGACCGCGCCTTCGCCGAAGAAACATGCATTCACGCGCGAACGGCCCTGCAGCTTGTCCGCCAGCGCGAGTCCAACCGCGATCGGCAGCCCGCCGCCGACGATTGCATTGCCACCGTAAAATCGCGTCGCGGCGTCGAAGATATGCATCGAACCGCCGCGCCCACGGCTGCATCCTTCCTGCTTGCCGTACATCTCCGCCATGATCGCGCTCGCCGGGATTCCCCGCACCAGCGCGTGGCCGTGCTCGCGGTAAGTCGCAACAATCGCATCATCGGACGTCAGCGCCTGGATCGCACCGACGGCAACCGCCTCCTCGCCGATGTACAGATGAAGGAATCCTCGGATCTTGGAGGCCGTATAAAGTTCGGCGCATTTCTCCTCGAAGCGCCGAATCCGCATCATCTGACGCAGGAGATGAAGCACATGCGCGCGCTCGAGCGTTGGCTGTGCGGGGGCCGCCTCCGGAGCCATGATCAATCGCTCTCCAGGGTGGACGTGTCGCCTTCCGGCAGTCCAAGTTCACGCGCCTTGAGCAGTCGGCGCATGATTTTTCCGCTGCGCGTCTTGGGCACGTTGGCGACGAAATCGATCTCTCGTGGCGCGACCGCAACCCCCAGGCGCCTGCGGGCAAATCCGAGCAGGTCGAGGCGCAGGTCCTCGCTCGCCGCGAAGCCAGGCTTCAGGGCCACGAAGGCTTTCACGACTTCCCCGGCGGTCGGATCGGGTTTGCCAATCACGCCGGCTTCGGCCACCGCCCGATGTTCCATCAGCGTGCTTTCGACCTCGAAGGGCCCGATCAAGTGTCCGGCTGACTTGATAACGTCGTCGATGCGCCCGACGAACCAGTAGAAACCGTCACGATCGCGCTTCGCGAGGTCGCCCGTCAGGTACCATCCGTCAGCGAAGCACTTCCGGTAACGCGCATCTTCATTCAGATAGCCACGAAACATCGACGGCCATCCCGGACGCAGCGCGAGTTCGCCCTCCACCTCCGGTGCATCCACGACCTCGACCGTGCCATCCTTGCGCTGGCGCACGATCGCCGCATCGATGCCCGGCAGCGGCCGACCCATCGAACCCGGACGAATCTCCATCGCGGCGTAGTTCGCAATCATGATTCCGCCGGTCTCGGTCTGCCACCAGTTATCGTGAATCGGCAGGCCAAAGGCTTCCTGCCCCCATACGACCGCCTCGGGATTCAATGGTTCCCCGACACTGGCGATAAAGCGCAAATTGCTCAGGTCGAATTTGCGGATGACTTCGGTGCCGACCTTCATCATCATTCGGACCGCCGTGGGCGCGGTGTACCAGATTGTGACCTTCTGCTGCTCTAACAAACCGTACCAGCGCTCGGCGTCAAACTCGGCTTCGTCGATGATGCTCGTTATCCCGTGCGTAAGTGGCGCGATGATGCCGTACGAAGTGCCAGTTACCCAACCCGGATCGGCCGTGCACCAGAAAATATCGCCGGGGTGAAAGTCGAGGGCGTAGCGGCCCGTCATGTGATGGGCGACTACCGCCTGATGAACGTGCATCGCGCCCTTGGGCTTGCCGGTCGTGCCGCTGGTGAAATGCAGCAGGGCGAGGTCTTCCGGATCCGTCGGCGGAATATCGAACCGGTTATCGGCCTGTTCCATCAGTTGGTGGAAGTCCTTGGTATCGGGAATCGCGCGAAGTTCATCGGGCGTGCCGATTAAGAGCACGTGTTTGAGTCCGGGGAGGGCCGATCGCAACTCGGCGATTTTACGCTGGTAAAGTGTGACCGTCGTCACCAGCACGCGACCGTCGCCGATACTGATCCGCTGGCGAATCGGCTCGGGACCGAATGCCGAGAACAGCGGACAGAAGACGTTGCGGTTTTTGAGTGTTCCGAGCGCGCTGATGTAAAGCTCCGGGATGCGCCCGGTCAGCATGAAGACCCGCTCGCCCGCGTCGAGGCCGAGGCGCTTGAGGACATTGGCGAAGCGATCGGTCAGTGCGCGAAGATCGGCATAAGTGAAGTCGCGTATCTCGCCGCGCTTGCCCAGCCAGCGCAGCGCCAGATGCTCGCTCAGTGCGCCCGCCGCGTGCCGATCCACGGCTTCGTATGCGATGTTCAGTCCACCTCCACTGGGCAAACCATCTAGTTCGCGCCGTGCCGCCTGCCAGGAAAACTCTGCCCGGACCTGATCGTAATCAAGTAGATTCGGGACCACGGCCCAGCCCTGTTTCGGCTTTTCAATCGTCTTCCAGATCATCGACGCCCAATCGCGCAGGTCGTCGCGATGTCGTAATCCTCGGTCGCTTGCGCCGCCTGGACCCACATAGGTTTGAGGTTCTTCGGCAACTGGTTCATGACGCGCCGGGCTTCGCCCGCGGCGGCCCGCGCTTCGTCACACGCCATGCGCCGGGCGACCTCGCGGATGAAGGCAGCCTTATCCATCGGCAATGTGTTCAGAAACTTCTTCGGGAAAAACAAATGTCGTCGAGCCGTCTCCAAACTGTACGAGCAACATCTGTCGATCAAGGTTCACCATTTCGCGCAGTATGATCGGCGATTCCCCGAAGTGGACCCGGCCCGCACGATCCCGTATTGGCCTCAGTAGTCGGCAGTGCGCACTGCCACTCGATCGCTCTTGAATCTCCATCGCAGTCTCCTCGGTTGCTGGATTTATTCCGCGCCCGCGGCGACCCAGAGTCGCTTCAGGTCGTTGGGCAGTTGGCTCATCACATGCCCCGCCGTCCCTCCGGTCCCACCGCGATACCCCAACGCGTCCTGCAGCGCGCCGAATACCGCCACCACCGCCCGTTCCGCTTTACCTTCGGACTCGAGTGCGGTCATTCGAGCAACCTCGTTGAGAAACTGGTGCTCATGCACCCGCCTGACCAGCCGATCGGGACGATCAAAGGACATCCACAACATCTTCAATGAACTTGGAAGTTGCGCGGCAACCTTTACCGCCTCGTTGGGTGTGAGCCTGTCGCGCAACTCCTGGAACACCGCGAAAGTCAGAATCTCGGCACGGCGCTCATCGCATTCGGCGCGCTCGGCGACATCGCGAATAAAGGATTTCTCGTTCATCGCTATTCTCCCTGAGACGACACCCTCAAGATCAGCATCACTCGTGCCACCAGCGCAGGGTTGAGATGGCGGATGAATCCAGCTCCGGAGAAGCCGGTTAGCCCAAGGCGACTGTTGCCTAAAGCATCATTCAGTAGGGCTCGATGACGCTTACGGACACAGCCCAAGGGAAACGTGAGTGCCATCCCGCATTTGCCTCTCGAGGTACGCGCAAAGCTTCTGGAGATGCGCGGCAGAGCCGCGGCATCGATCTAGTTGCTGTCGCTACATTTAGTCTCCGTAAGGCAGAGAAGTAGTACCTTTTGGCACGGTTGGTGCTCCGTCATCACTGAGAGGAAGCTTCGCGCGACCGGCTTTCTATAATCGCTGAGGTACGAGCCATGGAGATGATTCACATTATGACCAGGCATCCGGAGACTATTCATCCGGACGATACCCTCGCCAAGGCCAAGGAGATGATGGAAGTCGCGGGGTTTCGACGCCTGCCCGTCGTGAAAGATGACGAAGTGGTCGGGATGCTCACCGAGCGCGATCTGCGATCACACCTCGGCTACCTGGAATCCACCAAAGTGAACGTAGCCATGAGCTCGCCGGTAATTTCGGTGGGTCCGAACTCGACCGTTCAGGAGGCTGCGCGATTGATGTTGCGGCACAAAATCGGGGGCCTGCCAGTGCTCGGCGGCGGGAAATTGGTGGGGATGGTCACGACCATCGATATGCTGAGAGCGTTTCTGGAAGTCGTCGAGACCTTTGAGAAGAATCGATCTTAGTAGTACAGAGCAGCGGCTATATAATGTCCGCACGATTCAGAATCGCCGCCATACGACTGGCGCGCGTGGATGAAATGTTGCTGAGAGGGAATTTTTGAGAGCGCCCGAGCGGCTTCGTCGCCCTCTGCACCGCACGAGCTCCTCGGTTGCGCGAGGTCTTGGCCGGGGCTGCCGCGACTAGCTCTAGTGCCGTCAACCATAGAAGCGCTTGACCGAGCTATCTCGTTCAATAGTGAGGCTATCTGTCTAGTAGATTATTGCGCCTTTTTGTATTTTCTTGCGGATTTCCTGGCGCCACGCGAGCGCCGACCGTGATCGCCCTTTTAAATCCTTAAGGCATAGGGCTAGATGCCGGCCGAGTATTGTGACGGCGTCATTCCCAAAACGCTGCGAAAGGTGCGAGTAAAATGGCTCTGATCGCTGAAGCCAAGTTCATCGGCGATCTCGACCAAACTAAGCCGGCGTTCGGCAATCAGCTGCTGTGCGCGTCTAATTCGCTCCCTTCTCACATATTGAACCGGAGAAAGTCCGGTGCTTTGCTTGAATAGACGGCAGAAGTGGTAGGGGCTCATATCGACGCTGGCGGATATGCCTGACAGGCTCACGTTATTGCCGAGGCCTGCATGAATGAAGTCGATTGCCCGGCGCAGCAGATACCGGGGCATCGCGCGGCCGTACACCTTTAGCGTGGCCCGCTTGGTCGCATGATGCGTCAGCAGATGTGCCGCTAAAGCGGTTCCGATCGATTCAAGAAATATACGACCGGCCGTAAGACCTGACGCGACCTCAATTTCGGCGGCCAGCACCAAACGGTCCAATTGATCGTCGCGAACCGGCAGCTGCGGCACGATCTCCATGGCGTCCGCGTTGATCGCGTTGCCCAGCGCCCGCTGCACAAACGCGGGATCCAACATCGCAATCGACATTCTAGTGGCCTGTAACAGAGAAATTGGTATTAAGGCTGATGCGGTGTGAAGGGTCACGATAGGTCCACTTGATGGGCTTGGGAGCGCGGTTGTAGTGACGGATGTAGCGCATGAGCTTGCG
>JAJXYF010000041.1 GCA_021780755.1 Deltaproteobacteria bacterium
GTTTTACACCTATCTGCAATGGGCGCCGAGCGGTGCCAACCTCGCTTGGGCGACCTGTATCCCGCTATTTGGAATATGCGCGATTCCGCTCACCGCCACTCTGGGTCCGGTCGCAACCTTCAACCTTTTGACACTGCTCTGTCCGGCGCTGGCGGCGTGGACCGCGTTCATTCTCTGCCGATATCTATGCTCATCCTTCTGGCCGGCTTTGGCTGGCGGTTATGCATTCGGATTTTCTCCGTGGATGCTCTGTCATCTGCTCGGCCATCTCACCGTGTTGATGATGTTTCCGGCGCCGCTGATGGTGCTGGTGACGTTGCGCAGGCTGAACGAGGAAGTCAGCGCGCGACGCTTCGCGATCATATTTACCATCCTGATAGTCACTTTATTTCTGTGCTGGCCCGAGGCAGTGGCTGCCGCGACCCTGTTCGGCGGTATCGCGATCGCTCTCGCATGGTTGACCGCCCCGCAATGGCGTGAACGCCTGCAAGCTCTGGTCGTCCCGACTTCCTGCGCCTATCTCATCAGTGCACTTATCCTGAGCCCCTATCTTTATTACTTTTTCGCATTCGGCCAGCCGGCTTTTTCCGGTGGTATGAGGCAACTTGTCACGGTCCGATTGTCCAATTTCCTGATTCCTTCCATAGCTACTTCACTGGGATCCTTGAATTTAATTCGTCCGTTATCCAGTGAAGGTCATATCTATGAGAACGGAGCATACATCGCACTGCCGATGCTTCTAATTGTCGTGTCCTTTGCGCGCTGCCACTGGCACGAATGGCGCGCGCGACTGCTGATTAACCTCTTGGTGATTGTCTCTGTCGCGTCAATGGGGGCCGCACTGAATATCCCCGGAAACCGGGCCATTCCCCTGCCTTGGATAATCGCAGCACACCTGCCACTCATGGACATGGTTTTGCCGGGGCGATTCTCGATCTATGGTTTTCTGATTCTGGCAATCATCCTGAGTCTGTGGCTCAGCGAAGGTGCCGTCCGGAAGAACCTCCGAGTGGTCGCAGCCGCCGCCGTGGTGCTGCTCACACTGCCAAACTTGAGGACCTCCTTTTGGTCGACACCGGTCGATACTCCGGCTTTCTTTTCGAGCGGGTTATACACCTGCTATATCGCGCGCGGCGATAACGTTTTAATTCTTCCATACGGCGAAGTCGGTGATAGCAATATCTGGCAGGCTACTACGGGGTTTTATTTTCGCATGGCCGGTGGCTACGTCGGTCCGCCGATCATCCCGGCGGATTATCTACCATATTTTCCGATAGTTTACGACTTATATAATTTGACCGACTCGCCCTTTGCGGGCGAGATGCTTAAGACCTTTCTCGTCCAGAAGAGGATTAATGCAGTCGTTGTTGCGGACGACGGCGCGCATCTATTGAGCGTTAGCCACATTCCCGGACCACAGTGTCCGATATTTACCGCATTGAGTTCAAACGAAAAGACGGGCATCCGTTCGTTGTTCGCTTGCCTTGGCGTCGCACCCATCAATATTGGTGGCGTGTCGTTCTATAAAGTTCCCCTCGATAAACTCGATGCGTACAAAAGCATGGATCCGCGCGCGCTCGAAACGCGAATGGTAGTCGCGCAACTCGATACGCTGATCGATGTTGCAAATGAATATATTGCTGATGGGCGTCCGCTATCGGACCTGAACCCGTTCGAAGCGCAACGACTGGGATTACTTCCACCAGGTTGGGTCTCTGACAACAGCGCCTTCGACCATCGGGTGGCAATTCAGAACGGCTTGGTTCTCACGTCCATGGCGAATGGCGACGTGCTGGTGGGTGCGATCGCTTCACATGAGGTTCTTGACAAGCTTGTGACGAGGTATCGGCCGATGGCCAAGCGAGTTGAGGTCTCGCCGCTGCTGCAAGCGGCGGCATGGGCAGAGAGCACACGCTCGATCCTTCTGCTTGAATATGATCGAGCGCAACTCGCTTCCGCCGCCGCAAGGGTGCCGCGCCAATGAATCCGGCGAATTCCCGAACCTCAGCGCAATCCTCACTGCATGACCGCTTCGGACTCGGCGCCTTCGCGCTCTATCTTACACTCTCGTTGCTATTCTTCGGCCGCGGCCTGATCGGCCATCTCTCGGACCGCTACGTTGGTGTCGGCAGCGACCCCGGCGCCTTCATCTTCTTCCTCGAATGGTGGAAGTACATCTTCACCCATCACGTAAATCCGTTCTTCACCTATCTACAGTGGGCGCCGAGCGGGGCCAATCTCGCCGTGACTACATTTGTCCCGCTATTCGGAATCTCCGCAATTCCAATCACGATGACGCTTGGGCCGGTTGCGAGTTACAACCTTCTGATGTTGTTGTGCCCGGCGCTTGGCGCATGGACGGCATTTGTCCTCTACCGGCATTTATCATCGTCCTACTGGCCAGCTATTGTCGGTGGCTACATCTTCGGATTTTCTCCTTACTTCCTAGCCCATCTCCTCGGTCATCTGAACTTGGTTGCGGTCTTCCCAATCCCATTGATCGTCGAGGTAGTGCTACTAAGATTGAGCGACGAAATGAGAGTCTCATCTTACATCGTGTTGCTGGCGGTGCTGCTAATCGCTCAATTCCTTTGCTTCCCCGAAGTTATGGCTACGGCAACATTTTTTGGTGCAGCAGCGCTGGCCGTTGCCTGGTTGACCGCTCGGCAATGGCGCGAAGGTCTTCAAGGTCTACTTATTCCAACTTCCTGCGCGTACGTCGCGAGTGCCGTTGTCCTCAGCCCGTATCTCTACTATTTCTTCGCATTCGGCCAGCTCGCGCTTCCTGGTGGCTTGAGATCGGAGGTGTCAGCCCATCCGTTGAATTTTCTGATTCCTTCCCCGACCACTGCACTTGGCACAATACCTCGATTTCGCGAACTAGCCAGCGGAAGCCATCTTTATGAAAACGGATCATATATCGCATTCCCAATGATTCTCATCGTCGTCAGCTATGCACGTACTCACTGGCAGGAATGGCAAGCTCGATTACTAGTCAACCTCTCGATGATCATCGGCATCGCCTCGATGGGTTCGGCGCTGAATATATCGGGGAACAAATCAATCCCTCTGCCTTGGTCAATTACAGTTCATCTCCCGCTGTTGGACAAGGCTTTGCCGGCGCGATTTTCAATTTACTGCTTTCTGATTTTGGGAATTATATTGAGTCTTTGGTTAAGTGAAGATGTCATCCGTAAGAATCTCCGAGCGGCCGGGGCTTGCGGTGTGGTGCTACTCACACTGCCGAATTTGAGCACTAGCTTTTGGACTACAGCAATTGACACGCCGGCATTTTTCTCAACTAGACTATACACTCGTTATCTATCGCCAGGTGATAATGTATTGATTCTCCCCTATGGGATAAAGGGAAACAGCGATATTTGGCAAGCTACGAGTGGCTTTTACTTTCGCATGGCCGGTGGGTATGTCGGTTTGCCATTGATACCTGCGGCGGTTCAACAGTATTTTCCGCTGATGTACAGCTTTTACAATCTCGCAGAGTTTCCCTTGTCAGACGAGATGCTGAAAGCGTTCCTCACACAGAAGAGAGTTAATGCCGTCATCGTTGCGGACGAGGGTGCGCATCTTTGGACTGTCAGCCATATCCCGGGACCATGGTCTGCGGAGCTTACCGCGTTAGGTTCAAATGATGGAAAGGTTATTAATTCGCTGCTCGCGACACTAGGTGTGGCTGCTGTTCATGTCGGCGGCCTCTCCTTGTACAAGGTTCCGCTTGATAAATTCAATGCCTACAGGAATGTAGATACGCGCGCACTCGAAGCGCGAATCATAGCCATTCAACTCGACACGCTTATCAATGCCGCGAAGAAGTATCTTGCGGATGGCCATCCGCCATCGGATCTGAGCCCGGTTGAAGCCCAACGATTGAAACTGCTTCCGCCGTATTGGGCCTCGGGGGTGGGGGCGCTCAATCCGCGAGCTTCCCTGGTAAATGGCTTGGTGCTCTCATCTTTGGATAATGGCGACGTACTGGTTGGAGTAATGGGTGCGCGCGAAACTATTGAAGCCCTCGATCCGATTTACAAACCTTTCGCCAGAAAGGCTGAAAGTTCTCCACTTATGTCGGTAGCGCCCGGGGTCGAAAGCACACGCTGGATCCTTCTGCTTGAATACGATCGAACGCAGCTCGCTCGCGCTGCTGCTGTGGCACGAGAGCGCGGAGCGGGTCGATCGCCAACCCCGGGATTCCGGCCACGGCCGGGCTGAGTATTGACTCGATGATTTGGCCGCAAGTTCGGTCAGAAACTCAAACCACAACTGCTCGCGGCGTGTGAGCGATCGGATGCTTGGCCGCTACGTTCACATTTGCGGGCAAGCCCGGCGCGAGGCTATCGCGACCCTGGGGCGCACAGCAACAATCGCGGGTATCTTGGCTATGAGGGGGGAGGGCACGCAATCGCGGCAAGCCGCGGACGGTCAACCGAGCACTCGGTGCACTAACTACCTGAAAACAAAAGATTTATTGTTGGTCGGGGTGGCCGGATTTGAACCGGCGACCACACGCACCCCAAGCGTGTGCGCTACCAGGCTGCGCCACACCCCGACCGTTATCGACTGCGCCCGCGTCACCACGGACGCGCCCGAAGTATAGCGGTACGCCGCCGGTGAAAACCATATCGCCGCCGCACTGCTCCGACGCGCTCGCGACGTACGAGCGACGATCCTCGAAGTACACGCGCAGCATCAGGAGGTTTTCACATGGCGAAGCCCGCATCTTTACTGATGAGAAATCTGAAACCTCGGGAGGTTTCAGTTTCCAAAGGCTTATAGTTCCGTCTTCCTCAACAACTCATGACGTTATGCTTTCTTCTTCGCGGCCACGCGCGGCCGCCATTGGTAGAACGAGCGCAGATCGACCGCGAAAGTCCAGGCGTTCTTCGGCTGATTGATCACGTGTACGATTTCGCTACAAATTGCTTCCGTCGAAACGAAGTGGTCGGGGTCCTCGTCGTGCGCCGCGTCGGTCACCCGCGGCAGACCCACCGCCCCATCGACGTCGAGCGCCACCGCATGCACGCCGCGATGCATGAATTCGTACGCGACCGATTCCGCCACCGCCCGTTGCGCCACCTTCGACGCGTTGTACGCCGCGTACTGCGCCGGCCCCCCGCGCGTCTCCGACCCGAGCACGAAGATGATCGTGCCCGCCCCGCGCTCGGCCATCCCGCCGACCACCGCCTGCGTGCAGAAGAACGGGCCGTAGCAGTTTACCTTCAACTGGAAATCGAAATCCTCTTCGGTGATTTCGGCAAATGGCTTGCGCAGGTACGCCCCCGCGTTGTTGATCAGCACCGCGATCGGCCCGAGTTCGCGCTCCACGGTCGCGACCGCCGCGGCCACCTGATCGCGCTTGGAGACGTCGGTCGGCGTCACCACCGCCTGGCCGCCGGCCGCGCGAATCAACTCGGCCGTTTCGTCCAGTTGAGACTTGGTCCGCGCAATCAGCCCGCACGCGTAGCCTTCCCGCGACATCCTGAGCGCGATGTCGCGGCCTATGCCGCGTCCGGCGCCCGTTATCAATGCGACTTTCGCTTCTGACATGGGCCGCATCTTAGCGTGACCGCGATTTCCTGCAAAGGTAATGCGCTCGGTCCCCGCCGAAAATAGGCGCTTGGCTGCGCGTCGAGCTAGTGTTAGCTATTGATTAGGAGCGCGAGGAGTCGATGGACAGCAAGATGTCGCCAAGCGTTCGCGGCAATCGCGCAGCAGGTTGGTCGTTCGCGATTGCACCGATTCTTGTGACGGCCGCGGCGCTGCTTTTGGCGCGGCCGGTGCATGCGCAATCCGCGGTGGAATCCACGGCGCTGACGGGGGCGGGCGCCGCGCCGCCGCCGGCGATCGCCGATCCCCCGGCCGACGCGCCCATCGACAGTGTCGCGCCGATTGCCGCCGCCGGCGACCCCTCCGCCTTCGATGATTCCGCGGCGAAGCATTCCGGCTGGATTCGCCTGGGTGATGATGAGGACGATGACAGCTACCGGGATGGGGGCAGCGTCTTGGAGGTGCCTCGGGTGGTTCATCGCACCGCGGCGCAGCCCCCCAGCCAGGCGCCCCAGCCCCCGCCCAGCGATGCTTCTCCTTCGCCTGATCAACTCGGCAGTATCGGTGACTATCAGGATGCCGACGATTACGACTTCGGTGGCCTATACACTATGCCGATCGGAGCCGCGTTCGGACCCGGCACGTTTGGTATGAACCTGCGATCGACGAACCCGGCGTTTGGACCGAGCTTCGATCCACGCTCTCAGTTCGGGCGTATTTTGGGCCGACCGGGCATGAATGGGATGAACACCGCCGTCGGCTCGACCAGTCCGATGATGCCCGGGCCGGGCAGCCTCGCGCCGATGCCCGGCGGATGGTCGCCCGGCGGCCACTAGACAGCCCGCACGCCGGCGGGCCGTCGCATTGGCCGTTTCCATCCCCGCGCCTTTCGGTATATCTAGTAACCCTCACGGCAACGCCCATGACGGGAATTCCCAAATCCTCGCGCGCCCCAGAGGCTGACCACCCATGCTCGTAACGATCGATGTGGGCAACAGCCACACTGTTATCGGTATCTACGAAGGCGAGCGCCTGATTCAGCACTGGCGCATCTCGACCAGCGCCGAACGCACCACTGACGAGCATGGCGTGATGCTCAACGCGCTGTTGCAAGGCGCCGGCCTCAACACACCGCTCAAACCCGAAGGCGTCGTCGTCGCCTGCGTCGTGCCGCCGCTCAACCAGACCATCGAGATGCTCTGCGAGCGCTACTTCAGTTGTCAGCCGCTGATGGTCGGTCCCGGCATTAAAACCGGAATGCCGATCCTTTACGAAAATCCGAAGGAAGTAGGCGCCGATCGCATCGTCAACGCGGTCGCCGCCTTCGAGCGCTTCGGCATCGCTTGCATTGTGGTTGATTTCGGCACCGCCACCACCTTCGACTACGTAACCGGCCGCGGCGAGTACGTCGGCGGCGCGATCGCTCCCGGCCTCGGCATTTCGATGAACGCCCTGGTCGAGCACGCCGCCAAGCTCTATCGCGTCGAACTCGCCCGTCCCCGCGATGTCGTCGGACGCACCACCGTCGGCGCAATCCAGTCCGGCCTGATCTTCGGTTACACCGCGCTGGTTGACGGCTTGGTCGAACGCATCGTGCGCGAGCGCGGCGAAAAAACTCGCGTTATCGCCACCGGCGGCCTCGCCGATCTGATCGCGCCCGAGTCCGAAACGATCGAGGAAGTGGACGAGTTCCTGACCCTCAAGGGCCTCAGGCTCATCTTCGAACGCAATCGCCGCCTCTGAAGGGAAATACACCTCGGAAGGAGACTTCATGGAACAGCCCAAGCGCGTCGTCACCGATAACATGATGGGCCTCAAGCTGCCCGACTATGCGCGCCTTTCACCGCGCGTCGCGACCGTCCTCGGGCACAATCCGGGGCCTTTCACCGGTCCTGGCACCAACACCTACCTGGTTGGCACCGGCACCCGCCCGATTTTGCTCGATACCGGCGTTGGCGTCGATAAATGGGCCGCGAACCTGCCCGTCGGACTGCGCGAACTATGCCGTGCCGACGAACTCGATCGCATCGTCGTTACCCACGCCCACGGCGACCATATAGGCGGCGTCAAAGACGCGCACCAACGCTTCGGCCGCCTCGAAGTGCTGAAAAAGCCATGGCCGGGCCATGACGAACCCGCCGGCATTCCGATTACCGCGATCGATCATGACGCCGAGGTCACCACCGAGGGTGCAACCCTGCGCGCCGTCTTCACTCCCGGCCACGCGCCCGACCATCTGTGCTACTTCCTCGTCGAGGAAAAGGCGCTCTTCACCGGCGACGTCATCCTCGGCGCCGGCACCACCATCATCCCCGACGAAACCGGCGACCTCGGCCAGTACATGGATTCGCTGCGCCGTCTGCTCGAACTCGATGTCGAGAAGATTTATCCGGCGCACGGGCCGGTGATCCACGACGCGAAGAAAAAGATTCGCGAGTACATTGGCCATCGCGAATTGCGCGAGCGGCAGGTCCTGGGCGCGCTGCGCGACGGCCCGCTCGAGGTGACCGAGATCGTTAAACGCATTTACACCGACGTGCCCGAGTTCCTGCATAAGGCGGCTGCGCAATCGATGCGTTCGCATCTGCGCAAGCTGCGCAACGAAAATCGGGTTGTGGAACATGAGAACGGCTGGAGGCTCAACTAGGCCGCGTGCGACGTCTTCAGCATTAGCGGCTGCTGCCGCTATCCTGATTGCGCTCGGTGTGAGCGGTGTGTCGGCGCAGACCGCCGGCGCGCCCGCGGATGCCGCCGCGAAGTACGAACTGCTCCCGCCCGCGCCGTCGCCGGCCAAGTCGGCCGATGCCTCGGCTGCCCCTGATTCATCCGCCGTCGCGGACGATGATTCTCCTGCCGATTCTTCCGCCGACCCCACCGCGACCGACGACGCTGCCGCGCCGGCTGCCGCTTCGCACGTCACCACCGAAACCGTCATTGTGCCCGCCTCGATTCCGGCGGCGTCTTACGTCACGCAGAGCGGCAACATGCCGCCTTCAACCACTGAAATTCCCCAGTCGGTCGGCCCACCCGAACCCGGTACCGCTGAAATCAATCGCAATGAGGCCGACGCTCAGGCGATCGACTACGAGGCCGCGCAGAATCCACAGCTAATCGATCCCCAACTCCGCTCGCTGCAGGAATTCATTAACGAGGGCGACGAAAGCTCACCGCTTGGCATCGATCTCCGCGAGGATCAGCGCAAGCTCAATTCGGGGGAAATCGCCAACGGCCTGACCATCGTCGCCGTGCGCAAGGGCAGCGCCGCCGCCAAGGTCGGTTTGCAGCCGGCCCGCCGCACCGCGCACAACGTGCTCGAAGGCGCCGCCGTGGCCGCGATGCTGGTGTTCCCGCCGGCCGTGATGGCGGTGCCGCTCCTCGAGCAGTTCAACCTCAACGATACCTACGACATGATCATCGGCGTTGACGGCAACCGCGTCAGCACTTTCATCGACTTCGAGGACCAGATGCGCAACGTCCAGCCCGGTGAGATCGTCTATCTGAGCATCGTACGCAACGGCGACCGCGTGCAGGTTCCAGTGCACGTCGAGTCAATCTCGCTCGCCCCTTTTTGACATATCTTTGACATCATCGCGGATTTGCGCTTTACCTCTTGATTGGTTCGCGCTACAAGAGTTCGTCCGTTGAGGCGGCAATGCCCGGCGAGATACGCTCACGAGGTAAATTCAGGCGTCAGCGCCTGTGGCGAAACACATAAGGTTGGGCTCCAAGCCTGGATCCGCAAAGGACCGGGACCCCGAGCGGAACTTGAGCGCGTTGGTTGGATTTGCGCTTTCGATGCGGGGTTGCCGGTTAGTGGCGGCTCCGCATTTTCGCGTTAGAGGAACAGGTGGCCGGGACCATGGCGAAAGACAAAGTACGCGTTACCGACCTAGGCCGCATGAAGGCCGAAGGCACGCCGATCGCGATGTTGACGGCGTACGACTTTCCCTTCGCGCGCATCTTCGACAATGCGGGTGTTGATGTGCTGCTGGTGGGCGACAGCCTCGGGATGGTCGTGCAGGGCGCCGACAGCACGCTGCCCGTCACCCTCGACGAGGTCATCTACCATACCCGGATGGTCGTGCGGGCGCGCCGCCGCGCACTGGTCGTCGCCGACCTGCCGTTTCTGACCTACCAGGTCAGCGTCGAGCAGGCGCTTGCCAACTCCGGGCGCCTCATCAAGGAAGGCGGCGCCGAAGCGGTCAAGCTCGAAGGCGGCATCACGATGGCCGAGACCATCCGCCGCGTGGTCGATATCGACATCCCGGTGATGGGCCATATCGGCCTCACCCCGCAATCGATCCATCGCATGGGCGGCCATCGCGTGCAGGGACGCCGCTCCGGCACGTCCGCCGGATGCCGCGAGCGCCTGCTCGAAGACGCCGCCGCCGTCGAGCAGGCCGGCGCCTTCGCGATGGTGCTGGAGGGCATCCCGGCCGAACTCGCCCGCGAAATCACCGAACGCGCCGCCATTCCCACCATCGGCATCGGCGCCGGCGTCGGCTGTGACGGCCAGGTGCTCGTGATGCACGACGTCCTCGGCCTCAGCGAATCGTTCCTTCCGCGCTTCGCCAAGCCCTACGCCAACCTGTGGCAGGACGCTTCCGCCGCCGCCACCAGCTATATCCGCGAAGTGCGCGGGCGCACCTTCCCCACGCCCGAACACAGCTACGGCCTCAAAGGAGCCTGACCGCGGTGGAGATTATCGCCTCGCCCGCCGCGATGCAGCGCTGGTCCGAGAACGCGCGCCGTCGCGGCGAAACCATCGCCTTCGTGCCGACCATGGGCTTCCTCCACGAGGGCCATCTCACCCTGATGCGCGAGGGCCGCAAACGGGCGACGCGGCTTGCCAGTTCGCTGTTCGTCAATCCGACCCAGTTCGGCCCCAACGAGGACTTCTCGCGCTACCCGCGCAATTTCGAGGGTGATTGCGAACTGATGCGCACGGTGCCGGTGGACGTGCTTTTCGCCCCCGAGCCCGACGTGATGTTCCCCGCCGGCTCGCAAACCTGGGTCGAGGCGACCGAGGTCACCACGGGGCTTTGCGGCGACCGTCGCCCGGGCCATTTTCGCGGCGTCACTACCGTCGTCGCCAAGCTTTTCAATATCGTCAAGCCGCATCTCGCGCTATTCGGCGAGAAGGACTTCCAGCAGTTGCGCGCGATCCAGCGGATGGTCGCCGATTTGAATTTCGATCTCGAGATTGTTCCCGTCGCTACGGTGCGCGAAGCCGACGGCCTCGCGATGAGTTCACGCAACGCCTACCTCACACCCGAGGAGCGTCAGCGGGCGCTCGCGCTCAGCCGTGCGCTGCGGGCCGCCGGCGAATGTATGAAGCGGGGCGCGCGCATCCCCGCGCAGCTTGCCGGCGCCGCCCAAGCCGTCCTCGAACGCACGCCCGGCGTCGAAATCGAGTACGTCGAGGCGGTCGATGCGGAAACGCTACGGCCGATCGATCAACTCGATCGGGCCGTCGTCGTCGCCATCGCCGCGCGCGTCGGCAAAACCCGGCTCATCGACAACGCCGTCCTCACGCCCGCGTCCGAGTCTGAGAAGCTCTCCCTTTCGAAGGAGAGTGCGGGGTAAAGGTCCGCTCCAACACCTCTCCTTGTCCAGGGAGAGGTCGCGTGAGCATCGCGAACGCGGGTGAGGGCAGGGCACTCTGAATTCTATTGAATCGCGCGACCGCGAAAAGCGGCGCGCAGAACTTAGGGAGTAGTTTTTGACCATGCGTATAATGCTTCGGGCCAAACTTCATCGCCTCCATCTGACCGGCGCCGACCCCGACTACGAGGGCAGCATCGCGATCGACACCAACCTGCTCAACGCGGCCGGCATTATCGAAAACGAGATGGTCCACGTCTGGAACGTGACCAACGGCGAGCGGCTGGAAACTTACGCGATCAATGCGCCCGCCGGTTCGGGCGAAGTCGCGCTAAACGGGGCCGCGGCGCTGCGCGGCAAGGCCGGCGACATCATCATCGTCGCCGCTTTCGCCCCGATGGATGAAGTCCGCGCCCG
The DNA here is from genome assembly GCA_021780755.1 of Deltaproteobacteria bacterium. GTDB lineage: Bacteria > Desulfobacterota > Binatia > Binatales > Binataceae > JADMIL01. The sequence continues at coordinate 11,584 of JAJXYF010000041.1, forward strand.
CCGCCACGTCCCCACCGTGATCCACGTTGACGACCAGAATCGTCCGCGCGAACTCGGTCTCGCCAACGCCGGCTAACGCGCGCCCTTCGGCATGAATCGGTCCCTCAAGTCATGTTGCCTTCACTTCCTTTTCGTCGATCACGAGTTTGCGCAGCTCGGTTTTGCAGTCGGGGGCCGGGAGGTAGCAGAACCGGCAGGTTGTATGCGTCCCCCGAGGAGTCCTTTGGCGATTGAATTGAGCCGGGAGACTACGGAGAATAGGAACATGCGTAACGCAATTCCATTGTTCCCGACCGATTCGGTGACCAAGCCGCCCAAGCCTAAGGAGCCAGCGAAATAGCTTGGCGCTTTTCAATCTCTGAGATCAACCAAAGAAGGTTGCTATACAGCATGGGGTCTGCGCCCCGCCTGAGGTCCGCTATCGATCTGCCCGGCCATCGCGTGGCCGATTCCTGTAACACCTCTTTTTTCCAAAGCGTGCAGCACTGCTCGCGATGACACCAGAGGTTCGCTCTCCCTGCGCTGATCGAGCGTTAGCAGCACACTCGCCCGCAATTGCAGCTCCTGGTTACGAGCGCTTTCCGCTTGCTTGCGATTGCTCTCCTGCATCGTGGCGAGTTGCCGTCTGGCAAAGAGCAAGCCCCAAATGGCGACGGCGATGAGCCCGACACCCGTCAGTTCGAAATTGATGCTGACGTGCATCTGACTCATCGCCGTGCGTCTCCCATACCTCTCCTTGTCCAGGGAGAGGTCGCGTGAGCATCGCGAACGCGGGTGAGGGCAGCGGAGCGGTTGCCCAATCGGGACGGCCGCTCATCCATCCTTTAATAATAATCGACCGGATCGATTTGCCGCTTCGCTCCGTACCAGAACAGCATGTTCTCGGTCAGTCCCTGCCAGGTGAATTTCCCCGGCGGCATCAGCAGCCGCTTGAACATCGACTTGAACGAATAGAATTCCTTGGTGCAGCGCCACACGCCTTCTTCGACCTGCTGCGGCGACAGGTTCTTCGGGACGAACATGCAACGAAAGTTATTGGTGTACATGTCCGCGTCCGGGATTATCACGCGCCCTTCGTTCTCCAGCTGATCGCGCATCGGCGTGCCCTTGCGCGGCGTCACCGTATTGAAAAATGCCTCGGGCGCCTTGACCTCGTGCAGAAACTTGAGAGTGTCCTCGAAGATCTGCGGATGGTCGTCCTCGAGTCCGAACAGGAAATTCAGCGAGTAGTAAATCCCGTAATGCTCCAGGCGCTTGAGCAGCTTCTTGTAGTCCTTGGTGTGGTTCTGAATCTTGTTCATCGACAGCAGGCTGTCCTGGCTGATCGATTCCACTCCGATATTGACGTGGAACACGCCCGCCTTCGCCGCCAGTTCGAGCATCTCTTCGTCGTGGTTCGAGTTGACCGTCCACAGGCACGAGAAGCGGATATTGAGCGGCGCCAGCGCCCGGAACAGTTCCTTGGCGAACTTGTGCTTGCCGGTGATCTGGTCGTCGATAAACTGGAAGCGGCGAAACCCCGTCACCTCCATCACCTGCTTGATTTCCTCGACGATCTCGCCGACTGGCCGCGTTCGGTAGCTGCCGTTATAAAATACCGGAATCTCGCAGAACGAGCAGCGGTATGGGCATCCCCGGCTGGCCTGCACCGGTACCGCCTTGAAGAGGTATTTATTTAACTTCAACAGCTCATGCCGCGGGCGCGGCAGCCCCTTCAAATCGTGCAGCTTGTCGGCTTTATAGGTCTGCTTGAGCTTGCCGTCCTGCCAGTCGCGCAGCAGCGGTTCCCACACCAGGTCCGCTTCACCCTGCACGACGGCGTCGGCATGCTTGAGCGCCTCCTCGGTCTGCAGCGTCGCGTGAAAGCCGCCCATCACTACCGGCACTCCGCGCTTGCGGAATTCGTCGCCGAGCTGATAAGCGCGCAGCGACGCACCGATCGTTGTCGTCATCCCGACCAAGTCCCATCCGACGTCGAAGTCGAGGTCTTCGAGCCGCTCGTCGCACAGCGTCACGTCGAAGTCGTCCGGCGTCAAACCAGCCATCAGGGGAATCATCAGCCCCATGATCAACCGCCAGCGGGTCTTGTGTGGTGTTCCGTCGAGGTGAACAGTAGTCGGTTGAACCAGTAGAATACGTGGCTTTTTCACAAACCCCTCCCTAAATTGCGCGCCGGCGGCACGGGACTTCAGATCCGCGCTTCAGCGTTTTCCCGGCGCCGATTCGTCATCCACCACAGGCTGATCGCGAACACCCATGAGCCAAATGCGGCCCCCCACGCGAACAGCGGCAGCCAGTTTAACAACGCGAGGACCACTACCAAATAGGCAAAATCACGTCCGGTGGCCCGTTCCACCGCGCCGATCCATCTATGCGCCTGATCGCCGGTCAGCTTCAGTGCCCGATTCACCGCCACCGCACACACCGCAAATCCTCCGAGCAATATTGCCAGCAGGTAGAGGTAGGCCGCGCTGTGACTGCCGCGATAGCACCCGACCATCAGCCCGATAAATATCGCGATATGCACGATGTTGTCGGTGAGCACGTCGAGCTTCGCACCCGCCTCCGATTCCACCATCCGCAGCCGCGCCAACTCGCCATCGACGCCGTCGAGCGTCACCGAGACCAGGAACAGAACGGCCCCCACCAGCCGTATCCAGTAATTGGTCGAAGCGAGCATCGCCGCGCAGCCGAAGCCCAGCGCCGTATTCGCGAGCGTCACGTGATTTGGCATCACGCGCGTGCGCGCCAACCGATAACTGAGCCGCCACGAAAGCCGCCGATCGACCAACCGCGCCAGCACCGCGTCGGTTTCCAGGCTCTCCACCCGCACCGACTTGGCCAGCCGCAGCTCTGCCTCTTGGCCATCCTCCGGCCGTCCGTTAAGCGCAAACGGCAGGTAGCCCGAGGCCGCTTGCACGATCGCGCCGGCCGCGTTTCCGTTGCCATTCAAAATCGCCTGCAGCGACCCCACCTCGATCGTCCCGCCACGATCCGGGTCGGCGCTCATCACGCGTAATTCGCGGGTCGGATTCTCGGCGTAATCCTTAAGCGCCCGCCGCAGTTGCGATTGCGCCATTACCAGGTTGCCGCGAAAGGCCACGCATGGGGCCGCCGGATCCAGTTCGTCGCGCCACTTGCCGGCCGCGCCGATCGAATCCACCACCGTTACCTCCGGACTCGCACTAAAGCTCCCCAGCGCCGCCCGCACGTTCTCGTCGGCCGACGGGTTCGCCTCGACGATAAACCGGCGCACCCCCGCGCGGGCACAGAGCAACAGCAGCCGCTCCAGCAAGGGGCGTCCAAATATCGTTTCTTGCGCCCGCGAAGGCACGCAGATCAATGCGGTTTCTATCAATTCGGTCAATTTAGAACTAGGTTTTTAAGGGATTCTGACCGCTGAGTCAATGTAACCGAGATGCAATAACGCTTTAAGTTTCTAACAGTTTTCCGCTTAGGCATCCGCTACATAGAATCACATACGACCCGCCAGTGCGAGCAGGGTTAACTTACCGTTAAGCCTCGCGCGCCGGCCCGCTCGCCGCCCCCGTCGGTAGAGAACCCGTCCGACTTACTGTTAAACTCTCTTCGACGATGCGCTCGATCCTGTTCGATTTCGGCGGCACCCTCGACTATCCGCGCCATTGGCTCGACCGTTTCCTGACTCATTACCGCGCCGCCGGCATCAGCGTGTCCCGCGCGCAACTCGACCACGGCTTCGACCATGCCACTCGCATCGCCTATCGCTCGACGCACGCGCTCGCCGGTTACGGCCTGGTCGAACTCGTCGATTACCTGGTGCATCTGCAAATCGGATTTCTCGGCAGCCACGGCCCGGAGGAATTGCGTGAAAACCTTGCCGCTGTCGCGGGCGGGCGCCGCCTCGACGAGGTCGCCGGATTCATTACGCAATCGTTCGTCGCCGAATCGCGCGACGGCTTCGCCGCCAGCCGCGAGGTCCTCGCGGCACTCTCCGGGCGCTTTCGGATGGGGATCGTCTCGAATTTTTATGGTAACCTGGAGAACATTCTCGTCGAGGCCGATTTGGCGCGCTTCTTCGGCGCCGTCGCCGATTCCTCGCGGGTCGGTATCTTCAAGCCCGACCCGGGATTGTTCGTTAACGCGCTGGAACGATTAGGCGCGACGCCGGGTGACACCGCGATGGTGGGGGATTCGTTGAGCAAGGACTGTGTCCCCGCACATCAGCTCGGGATCACGACCGTCTGGCTGCGGCATCGCGACTTTACCTCGGAGGGTATGGACGCGACGGGAGAAAAAGCGGATTTCACGATCGATTCGCTGGCGGGGTTGGAACATCTGAAATGGTTTCGGGCCTGAGCGGAGCGAAAAGGATCAAGGGTTGACTGGAGCGAAAGAAATAACCGGCTTGAGCGGAGCGATCGTCGCGGCTGGTCGCGGCGAGCGCCTCCGCGCCGCGTCGGACGGCGTGCCCAAGCCGATCGTTGAACTGGGCGGCGAGACTCTGCTCAGGCGTCAGGCCCGTACGCTCGCGGCGCTGGGAGCCTCCCCGGTGCACGCGATTATCAATTCGGAAACCGCCGCGATCATTGGCCAACGCCAACTCGCGATGCCCTCCGATCTCGATATCATCGTGCGCGATACCGCCAATTCGATGGAATCCCTGCTCGCCCTCGGCGAACGTATCGCGCCCGGCCGCTTCCTGATGACCACCGTTGACGCTGTCATTTGCCCCGCCGAATTCGCCCGCTTCGTCGCCCGCGCGCTCGAAATCACCGATCCCGCGCTCCCCGACGCTCTCGACGGTGCGCTCGGCGTGGTAAGATGGCGCGGCGACCGGCATCCGCTGTTCGCTGAAGTGGCAGCCGACGGCTTACTCAGCCGTCTGGGCGGGCGCGAAACCGCTCTGGTGACCGCGGGGGTATATCTTTTCTCGACACGAATCTTCGCGCTTGCCGCCACGGCGCGCTCCGCTGGGCTGGACGCGATGCGGCGTTATCTGGCGTTGCTGATCGATAAAGGCATGAGGCTTGCCGCTATCGAGTTGACGGGTGTGATCGATATCGACGAGGCGGCAGATCTGGACGCGGCCCGCGCGTTAGTCGCAAGTCAGGGCGGCACGCCTTGACGCGGCTTTCGCCCGCGCGCCGCGAGGACCGGAGCATTTCGATGAAAATCCAGGTGATGGGCGTATATCGCGAACCCGAGTTCTCGCCCGGCAAAGTCGAGGCCGATACCGCTATTCTCGACTCAGTGCTCGACCATTTGCGCCCCTCTGGCGTGCAGACCACCGCGCTCGACGCGGCCAAGTTCGCCTCGGGCGAGTTTCCCGCCCCACACCTGGTGCTCGCGATGTGCCAGGGGCAGCGTGGACTCGCGCGCCTCGCCGCCGCCGAAGAGACCGGCGCGGTGGTTATCAATACTGCCCTGGCGATCCGCAACTGCTATCGGGATCTGCTCGGCGCCGGCCTGATGCGCGCCGGGGTGCCGGTGCCCGAAGGCGTACTCGTGCGCACCGCCGCCCCCTTCGACCTGAAGCCGCTGCGCACCATCGACCTCTCCTCCCCGATGTACGTCAAGCGCGGCGACCTCCACGCCCTCGGTCCGCATGACGTTCAGCGCGTAGAGGATCTCGAACAACTCGAGGCCGCGCTCATGCGCTTTGCGCGCCGCGGCGTGCAACTCGCCTTCGTTCAGCAAGAGGTTGTGGGCGAAGTCGTCAAGTTCTATGGCGTGAGCGGCGGCGAATACTTCGCCGCGATTCCCGAGGGCAGCCTCCATCTCACCGACACCCAAAAGCGCGCGCTCAACCAGGCGACCTCGGTCGCCGCGTCCGCGCTCGGCCTCGAAGTCTGGGGCGGCGACGCCATCTTCAAGGGCGACACTTTCTCCATCATCGACTTCAACGATTGGCCGAGCTTCAGCCGCGTACGCGCCGACGCCGCCCGCGCTATCTCGCGCCGCTCCCTCCTGCACCTGCGCCGCCATCCCGCGATGCGCGACCTCCCCGCCTAATCCCTCGCGGTAAAAAAAAGCAGAGGAGAGTCGTCAACGAACTCAAAACTTATCCTTTTCTGAAACCTCTATGAACTTTCAGATATGAGCTTTCAGAAAAACCAGAAGTTCCGCACTCCTCAATTACCTGATTACTCCCCTCGGCACGCCCGCCTACTTGACTTGCGCGCGATTGCGCGACAGTCCTTACGGGTCATCGATGGGCCACCTTCACGCATTTACAATGGCCCGCGATGAGAATGACTATGTGGTGGATGACGAGGAGATGAGGACGGCGCAGCTTTCAAGTTCCAAACGCGTTAATCAAGGTGCGGCCGCCGCGGCCAAAATGCCCAAAATCGTGACCGCGGTGCCCGGCCCCAAGTCGCGCGCGATTTTCGCCGACGAGCAGCGCTATATCGCGCCCGGCCGCCAGCGTATTTCGCTGCTGGCCGGCATCGCCTTTGAGTACGGCAACGGCGCGACGCTTACCGATGCTGACGATAACACCTACGTGGACTTCTTCGCCGGTGTCGCCGTCGCCAGCCTCGGCCACGGACATCCTGCCCTTGCCGATGCGATTTCCAGACAGGCGTCGCGCCTGATGGTGGGCACCTTCGCCACGCGCGAACGCGCCGAGGCTTTTAGGCTAATCAGCGCGGTGGCGCCCGCCAACTTGAAGCGCACCCATCTCTACAGCGGCGGCGCCGAGGCGGTCGAAGCGGCGCTGCGCCTCGCGCGCTCCGTCACCAAAAAGGACGAGGTGGTCAGCTTCTGGGGCGGCTTCCATGGCAAGACGATGGGGGTGCTAGGACTGATCGGCGACGAGTCGAAGCAGGGCTACGGCCCGCTGCCCGGCGGTCGCTATTCGGTGCCCTACGCCGACTGCTATCGATGCCCTTTCAAGATGACCTATCCGGACTGCGGCCTCTATTGCGTCGAGTTCGCGCGCAAGCAAATCAAAAATTCCTCCGCCGGTGCGATCGCCGCGATCATCGCCGAACCGATGCAGGGGACGGCAGGCAACGTGATTCCGCCCGACGACTGGATGCCCGCGATCAAGTCCGTGGCCGAGGACCACGGCGCGCTGCTGATCGCCGACGAGATGATCACCGGCTTCGGCCGCACCGGTAAATGGTGGGGCGTCGACCAGAGCGGCGTCATCCCCGATATCGTCACCATCGGCAAGGGAATGGGCTCGGGCTTCCCGATTTCGGGCGTTCTGATGAGCAACGAACTCGGCAAGGCCGAGCCCTTCGCCAAGCCCAGCGCGTCCTCGTCGAGCTACGGCGGCAATCCACTCGCCGCGGCGGCGCTCGCAACCACCATCAAGACCATCGAGAGCGAAAAGCTGGTCGAAAACTCGCGCAAGGTCGGCGCCCTGATGCTCACGCGCCTGCTCGAATTGCAGGAGAAATACGAATTCCTCGGCGACGTGCGCGGCCGCGGGCTGCTCATCGGGCTCGACCTCGTGCGTGATCGCAAGTCGCGGCGCGAACTCGGCCGCAAGGTGATGGAACTGATCTTCACCGAGTCGCTCAAGCGCGGCCTGCTGATCATGGGCTACTTCCCGCGCGTGCGCATCAACCCGCCGCTCGTCATCACCACGGAGCAGGCCGAGGCGGGTATCGCGATCCTCGACGAAGTATTCGCCCACGTGCGCGACCACGCCGATTGGCGCAACGGTGACTGAACGATGCCACACGACGCGGGCAATATCGCGCTCTTCTTTGACCTCGCCGGCACGCTGGTCGCGATGGACGAGACGCGCCAGCTTCCGATCGACGCGCACGGCAACGTAACCGTCACCCTGATGCCCGGCGTGCGCGAAAAGCTCCTGCCGATCCACGATCACCTGATGTTCGTCGTTACCAATCAGGCGGGCGTCAAGCGCGGCCGCTTCCGGCTCGCGCAGGTCGAAGCCGCCATCGTGGAACTCGACCGCCAGTTGGGCGACATCCTCACCGGATGGCAAATCTGCCCGCACGACGACGCCGACCGTTGCGAATGCCGCAAGCCGAAGGGCGGCATGATCCTCGAGTTGGCCGAGACCCACGGCGTTGACCTCGCCGGCTCCACGATGGTAGGCGATCAGGAAATCGACGCGCAGGCCGCGCGCGCCGGCGGCGTCGGCCGCTTCATCTACGCCAAGGAATTCTTTGGCTGGAAGTAGACGCCGCGACGAAAGAGCGGAGGAGAGTGGAGGAACGCAAAACTATAGTTTCCTCCGGAGACTGCAACCTCACGCGGTTTCAGTTTCTGAAAAATACAAGTATTGCGTTCTTGAACAACTCTCCCCGTTGTCCTCTTGCTGCCCTCGGCTGGAATTCGCGCGCGGTTTTTGCGACAACTCGAAGCGAGCACACGATAAACTTCGGCTGATCTAACTCTTGAGAGGAAGCGCACCATGAAAATCGGAGTCCTGGCATTTGTTGCATCGTACACCGCCGACCCCGCCGCCGTCGCCAAGCATTGCGAGGCGCTCGGCTTCGAGTCTTTCTACCTGCCCGAGCATCCGATTCTGCCGGTGAAGCACAAGACGCCGTATCCGCTTTCGCCCGACGGCAGGATTCCGGAGCCATACGCGCACATGATTGATCCGTTCGTTGGCCTGGCGCTGGCGGCCGCCGCGACCAAACGTATCGGGCTGGGCACCGGGATCTGCCTGGTGCCGGAGCGCAGCCCGCTGATTCTGGCCAAGGTGATTGCGACGCTCGACCATTACTCGGGCGGCCGCTTTATCTTTGGCATCGGCGCCGGATGGCTGCGCGACGAGAGCGAGATCATGGGCGTCGATTTCAAGCGGCGGTGGGCGATTACGCGCGAGTACGTTCGTGCGATGAAGGAACTGTGGACCAAAGAGGAAGCGTCGTTCGACGGCGAGTTCGTCAAGTTCCCGGCGGTCAGGAGCAATCCCAAGCCCGCCCGCAAACCCCATCCGCCGGTACACGTCGGGGCGGGCGGTGTCGGCCCCAGCATGGAGCGTGCGTTGCGTGACACGGTCGCGATTGGCGACGGATGGGCCCCGCTCGGCGTTCCGCCCGAACAGCTCGCGAACGAGTTGGCCAAGCTCAAAAAAATGTGCGCCGAGGCCGGCCGCGATTTCAGCAAGCTCGAGATTACGGTCTATGCGCCGGTCAAGCAGGGCGACGCCAAGCGCACGATCGCGAATTATCGCGAGGTCGGCGCGCATCGGCTGATCGTCTTCCCGGAAAAGCTCGGGCCGAACGATTACGAGCGCGAACTCGAGACGCTGGCCAAGGAATGGGTCGCATAGCGGATCGCATGATGACCGCGTCACCACGGGCCTCTGGCTGAGTCTGCCGGAGAATTCACCGGGTCGGGAGGAAGATCGCAAGTAGCGCCGCCGCCTATGAGCGAATCCGTCAAGCAACGTCGCGCCTTCAAATGGCGTGCGGACGGGATCCGCGAGGAGGCCGACCAACTCGCGGTCGAGGAGCCGCTCGAAATCCGCCTGGGCGGCCGGCGCTTTACCCTCACGATGCGCACGCCCGGCCGTGACGAGGAACTCGCCGCCGGCTTCCTGATGGCCGAGGGTTTCGTCAGCACGCCCGGCGAACTCGGCGAGATTCGCCGCCTGCGCGATTCCAAAGGCGCCCCCGATCCCAATGCAATCGACGTCATCCTCAACGTTCCGGCGGCCGGCCTGCGCGAGCGCTTGAAGCGCAACTTCGCGGTCTCGTCGAGTTGCGGGATTTGCGGCAAGACCAGCATCGAGGCGATCGAGCGCCGTATCGCGCCGCTCACCAGCACGGTCGCGATTACGCCGGCGGCGCTGCTCCGATTACCCGCGATCATGCGCGAGGCGCAGGCGGTCTTCGCCGCGACCGGCGGACTGCATGCGGCGGCGCTGTTCGCGCTCAACAGTGCGGACGCGCCCGCGATAGTCGTGCTGCGCGAGGACGTCGGCCGTCATAACGCCGTCGATAAGGTCGTCGGCTATGCGCTCGCGCGCGATCTCGTTCCGCTGGCGCGCCATGCCCTGATGGTCAGCGGGCGCCTCAGCTTCGAGATCGTGCAGAAGGCGGCTTCCGCAGGCGTGCCGATCCTCTGTGCGGTGTCGGCGCCGTCGTCGCTGGCGGTCGAGCTGGCCGAAGACCTCGGGATGACGCTGGTGGGATTCCTGCGCGAGCCCAACTTCAACATCTACACCCATCCCGAGCGGATCGTCGCGCCGTCTTGAAGACCGATTGACTACGTGTGGCAACCGGCGCACGTTCAATTGACATCGGGCGCGTGCGCCCCGCGCCGCGTTCGAGTACAAAGGAGCTTCCGCACCGCATTCCGATAACGCGATCGCCCGCTGAGCAGGAGGCTTGCACGATGAAAAAGAGCAGCGCAAAAACGACTAGCAGGTCCGCTGCCCCGACGGTCACTGCGCTCGCGCCCGGCACGCTCGCACCCAAGACCCTCGCCATCGATATCGGCGGCACCGGCATCAAGGCGTTAACTCTCGATGCGGTCGGCAAGCCGGTCAACGATCGCACGCGCATCGCAACGCCCAAACACGCCCGCCCCAAACAGGTGATCGCGATCGTCCGCAAGCTCGCCAAGGCGCAGCCCGGCTTCGATCGGGTCTCGGTCGGATTTCCCGGCGTGGTCAAGGCCGGGATGATTTATACCGCCGCCAATCTGGGTAAGGGATGGACCGGCTTCGATCTCGGCGGCGGGGTCGAACAGAAGCTGAAAAAGCCGGTGCGTGTTGCCAATGACGCTGACATCCAGGGCCTCGGATGCGCCACCGGCCACGGACTCGAACTGGTGATCACACTCGGCACCGGCTTCGGCTCGGTGCTCTTTGCCGAGGGCACGCGCGTCCATCTCGAACTCGGGCATCATCCCTTTCATCGCGGCAAGACTTACGAGGACGAACTCGGTGAGCGCGCGCTCAAGAAGATTGGGCGCAAGCGATGGAACAAGCTGCTGCAAGAGGCCGTCGCGGAACTCCAGAAGACCTTCAATTACGACCGCCTGTATATCGGCGGCGGCAATAGCCGGCTGGTGAACTTCAAGCTGCCCGCGAACGTGAAAATCATCAGCAATGAAGACGGACTGCTCGGCGGCATCGCGTTGTGGCGCGACGCCGTTAGCCACGCGGGGGAAACCGCCGCGAAATCGATCGCCACCCCCGCGCCCGCGCCGATCAAATCGCCCGCCGTCAAGGCGCCGTCGAAGGCCGCCCCGCGCGTCGTCGCGAAGCCTGTGCCAAGCGCTTCACCCAAGCCATCTCCGGGCGCCTCGCGCGTACCTTCTCCGCGCCCGGCCGTCAAACCGAAACCAGCGCGGATCGCGAACAAGCCCGCACTGGTCGTGGCCAAGCCTGCGCCAATCGCGGCCAACGTCGCGGCGCCGCCCGCTGTCGCGGAAAGCGCGCCTTCCGCCGCGGCGTCCTCTTCGACTCCGCCTCCCATGAGTTCGGCGCAACCCGCCGGCGCACCGATCAAATAGCGCGCGCGAGCCTCCTCCGCCGTCCTGAGCGCGTCCCGCCCGCATCCGCGTTTGATCGATCTTCGCCGGACGGTCGTTGGAGCCGCCGCGTTAGTCGTCTCCGCGTGAGCCATCGCGCGCCGCCGCTAGCCCCGCTTGCGTTTGCGCGGGGCTCACGCAACACGCCCGTCAGCCGTAATTAATCGCCTATTCACTCACCGTTGCTTTACGCGAAAAAATCAGCCGCTAGCCTCCACCCCCGTACCTATCCATTTCCAACTCCTGGGAGGAGGTTTCTCGACTGGTGAAAAGAACAAAATCGTATTCTCGAAAACTGCGGGCCGCGGCCGCGCTTGGCGCGCTTGCGCTTGCGGCCGGCACCGCGCCAAAGGTCTTCGCCGGACCGCATCATGGGCTGGGCGGCGGCGGCAACGATCGCCACGGTATCCGCCACGTCCTGCTGATCAGCGTTGATGGCATGCATGCGCTCGATTACCTGAATTGCGTGAGCGGCGGCTATTGCCCGCAGCTCGCGGCGCTCGGAACAAACGGCGTCAATTACCTCGACACCTCGACCTCGAAGCCCTCGGATTCATTTCCCGGCCTGATGGCGATCATGACTGGCGGTTCGCCGCGTACGATGGGGGTCAATTACGATGTCGCCTACGACCGTGCGCTCAATCCGCCGGCGACCGCCACTGGCAACGGGTTGCTCGGCGGCAGTTGCACTCCCGGCGCGACTCCGTCCGGCACCAGCACCGAATTCGACGAAGGCATCGACTTCAACCAGAACCTGCTCAACGGCGGCGGGACCAGCGACGGCGGGACCGACGCGATCGATTCGACCAAGCTGGAACGCGACCAGAATTGTAATCCGGTCTATCCGTGGAATTTCGTCCGCGACAATACGATTTACGGAGTCATTCATGCGGCCGGAGGTTACACCGCCTGGTCTGACAAGCATCCGTCGTATTCGTCGGTGGGCGGCCCCAGCGGCACCTCGACCGACACTAATGTGGACGATTACTATGCGCCGGAAATCAACTCCGATAGCAACAACTTTGCTGCCGAGGCGCCGACGCAATTGCTCTTCCCCGGTTGCGGTAAGAACGGGGCGCCGTACCTGCCGGACCAGCTCGCCCTCGGCGATGACTACACTGGCAGCTTCCAGAACATCCAGTGCTATGACGGTCTTAAGGTGATGGCTATCATCAACGAGATCGACGGTAAGAACCACGACGGCACGGCCACTACCAAGGTGCCGAATATATTCGGCATGAACTTCCAGGCAGTCAGTATTGGCGAGAAGCTGAAGTACAAGCACGGCGCGGTCGCGCCCGGCTACAGCCAGAACGGCGGCTATATCGATTCCATCGGGACGCCGTCGGCTTCGCTGAAAAACGAGATCGAGTTTATCGATACTTCGATCGGCATGATGGTCTCTGAACTGAAGAAGCAGGGCCTGTCCGATTCGACGCTGGTCATCGTCACGGCCAAGCATGGACAGTCGCCGGTCGATACGAGTCGCTATCAAGCCGACGGGGCGCCCAATGATCCGGCCTCGATCCTCGATAGCTACCTGCCGGCTTCGGAGTCGCAGTCGGGCGGGCAGATCGGACCGACCGAGGATGACGTAGCCTTGCTCTGGTTAAAGGATTCTTCGGCGGCGAACGTCGCCGCGGCCGTCGCGGCGCTCGAAGCGGCGTCGCCTGCGCTTCCGCTGGCCAGCAACATCGCGGGCATCGGCGAGATTTTCTCCGGCCCTTCGATTGGCCTGTATTACAATGCTGGAGATTCGCGCGCGCCGGATATCCTGGTTACTCCCAATATCGGCGTGACCTATTCCAACAGCAGCAAGAAGCTCGCGGAACACGGCGGTTTCGCGCACGACGACGTCAACGTGATGATGCTGGTGGCGAACCCGTCGTTCTCGCCTGAAACGGTCACCAGCCCGGTCGAGACGGCCCAGGTCGCGCCGACCATCCTGAAGGCGCTCGGCCTTGATCCGCACGACCTGCAGGCCGTGCAGTTGGAGCACACCCAAGCGTTGCCCGGCCTCTATCTTCATTGATCGCCCGGGCCTGCGGTGAGCCTCTGAATTGAACGCGAGCGGCGGGCGTCCTGACGGGCGCTCGCCGCTTCCTTTTACCCTCGACCAATCCCGCTCCGATCTCCGCGATCGCTCACTGCCGCCCGCACACCAACCCTCGTTCTCGCGCTCGCGATCGAATAGATTGCGCCTTGGATGCCCCCGCAACTCCACCAGTTCAATGCCATCGCCTTCGAGGAAAACTTCAACCTCCGGCGCCTCGCACCGCATTTTCCCGGCGCGCGAGCCACCCTGCGCGAATTGCGCCACGCGATCGAGCCCAACGGCGGCGTTTACGTCTTTCCCTTCGGCGCCATCGTCACCCATGACATCCCAGCCGAACAACGCGATGCCGAGCTTAAGCGCCTGCACACCGCGATGCCCAAGCTGACCGCCAAGGTCGTGCGCGAGGATTACACCGTCGCCGAGGATCCCGCCTTCAAAATCGGTATCGTGGACGGTGTCCTGCGCGTCGATCGCTTCACGCCCGCGCGCGCCGGCATCGTCGCCTTGACCGTCGCACAAAGTGCCGCGATGGAATACTACGAAAACCTCGTCGAGGACCTCTTCGCGCGCACCGGCAGCCTCATCGAACGGCTCGAACGCCGCGGCACCGTGCCCTTCCGCATCCGCCCGCTCCATCGCTTCATCGGCGAGGCGATCGGCACGCGGACCGAGGTCCTCTCGGTGCTCCACCTGCTCGATAAACCCGACGAGACCTGGGACGACCCTGCGATGGACCGTATTTACGGCGATCTGCGCGCCGAGTTCGATTTGCGCGATCGCTACGCCGCTCTCGAGTTGAAGCTGCGCTCGATCCAGGAGTCGCTCGAACTCCTCGTCGACGTCGCCCGTGACCGCCGGCTGCTATTGCTCGAAATTACCGTCGTCTTTCTGATTCTGCTTGAACTCGTCTTCACGATTCTGCCGGCCTTGCGCTCGACCGGCCCTTAACCGCCACCATGCTGCCCGCGCAAATCGATCAGTTGCCGGTACTCATGCGGCTCGCCGTCGCCCTCGCCATCGGCCTGCTGATCGGCTTGGAGCGCGGATGGGAGCGGCGCGACCTCCATACCGCGCAGCGCACCGCCGGTCTGCGCACCTTCGGCGCCATCGGCCTGCTCGGCGGCGTCACCGCCCAACTCGGCGGGGATCGAGCGGGCCCGCTGATCGCCGCCCTCGCGATCGCCCTCGGCATCATCCTTGCCGCCGGCTACTGGCGTGAATCCGAAGCCGAACGCGATCTCTCCCTCACCACCTCCGTCACCGCCCTCGTGACCTATAGCCTCGGTGCACTCGCCGGCCACGGTGAACTCCTCGCCGCTTCATCTTCCGCCGTCGTGCTCACGATGCTACTGGGCTTTCGCCCCGAACTGCACGGCCTCATCCGCAAAATCGATCGCGGGGAACTGCTCGCGACCTTTCGCCTGCTGCTGATTTCGCTCGTGATGCTCCCGGTGCTCCCCGATCGCGGTTACGGCCCATGGGCCGCCTTCAACCCCTACCACATCTGGTGGATGGTCGTGCTGGTCGCGACGGTCTCCTACGTCGGCTACTTCGCGATGCGTCTGATGGGTGCGGAACGCGGCATCCTGTTCACCGGTCTGTTCGGCGGACTGTCCTCTTCCACGGTGGTTGCGCTCAGCCTCGCGCGACGCGCCGCCGTCGGCTTGGCCGTGCCAAACCTCCTCGCCGCCGGTGCCACTATCGCCAGCGCGATCATGTGGCCGCGGATGTTTCTGATCGTTAGCGCGGTCGATCCCGCGCTTGCCCGCCTGCTCGCATGGCCGCTCGGCGCAGCCACCCTCAGTGCGGTGGCCGCCGCGCTGATCCTCGCGCGGATGGGCCGGAACGAAGAAAAAGCGCTCGCCGACAGCCGCGAAACTATCAAGACCGCCAATCCACTCGATCTCGGCACCGCGATTCGCTTCGGTCTGATTCTTACCGCGATCATGGTCGCCTCGCGCGCAGCGAGCGCGTGGGCCGGCGCCTCGGGTCTGTTCCTCGTCGCCGGAATCGCCGGCCTCGTTGACGTTGACGCCATTAGCCTCTCAGTCGCCACCATGTATTTGCATCGAATGGTCGATCCGGCCGTCGCGATCAGCGCGATTCTGCTCGCCGCCGCCGTCAACACGATACTCAAGCCCGCGATGGCCTGGGTGATCGGCGGCACTCCGATCGGCCTGCGCTTCATGGCCGCCTCGCTTGCGATGATCGCGACCGGCGCCGCAGGATGGCTCATCGCGCTGCGCCTCGTCTGAAGCCCGCTGCCACGCATTCAGGCCTCTGTTATGGTGAGATTTTCACTGGGCGAAGCCTGCATTTTAACCCAAGGGACGTCTGAAACCTCCACGAGGTTTCAGTTTCCTGAAAACCACAAGTTCCGTGTTCCTAGACCAATTTCCCGATCTCCGTAACAATCTATTAACAATAGCCCCATTGATCCCGCGCGCCGCTGTTAATTAACTCGATCAGTATGCATGATTCGCACCCTCTCGTGGATTACGCTTAGCTCCATGCGGCTTGCCGCGATCGATGTCGGTTCGAATTCCGTCCACATGCTCATCGCCGATGTAAACCGCGACGGGCATATCGAAGTCGTCGATCGGGTCAAGGAAATGGTCCGGCTGGGCCGCAAATCCTTCACCACCGGTCGTCTCACCGAAGAATCGATGGATCTCGCGGTTCGCGCCCTGATCAACTTCCGGCGCTTGCTCAAGGTGCGCCGTGTTCAAAAGATGCACGCGGTCGCCACCAGCGCCGTGCGTGAGGCCCGCAATCGCACCGCCTTCATCCGCCGCATTCGCGCCGAAACCGGCATCCCCGTGCAAGTTATCTCCGGCCACGAGGAGGCGCGCCTCATCTTCCAGGCGGCCCGCCACGCACTCGGCCTCGAGGGCGGTCCGTTTCTGCTCTTCGATGTCGGCGGCGGCAGCGTCGAACTCGTCCTGGTCAAGGACGGACGACGCCTCTGGATGCATTCGGTCAAGCTCGGCGCCGCCCGCATGGCCGAGCAGTTCCTCACCGACGATCCGCCCACCAGCGCGCAGCGCCGCCGCCTCGATAAACATTTCGAGGAGGAAATCGGCGACCTGATGCGCGCCGCGCGCAAGGCCAAAGTGGTTAGCGCCATCGGCACCTCGGGCACCATCAATACGCTGGTCGCGATGGCCCGGGCGCAGCGCGGCGAGGAACTCGGACGCCTTCACGGCGCCAGTGCGTCGGCCGCCGAAGTCGCCCGTCTCGCGCGCGATCTGTGCGACGCCAATGCCGCGATGCGCATCGACTTGCCCGGCATCGACACCAAGCGTTCCGATCTGATGCCCGCGGCCGGCATGCTCGCCGATTTTGTCCTGCGCAAATCCGGGGCCGCCGAACTCACCGCATGCACTTGGGCGCTGCGCGAGGGCCTGCTGCTCGGCCTTGCTCAAACCAACTCCGGGCGCACCGCCACCGAGGCGCGCCGCCGCTCCGTCATGGCGCTCGCGAAACGCTTCTGCGGCGCCAACGAACACGGCAAGCAGGTCGCCAAACTCGCCCTCAAACTATTCGACGAAACCGCGCTCGTGCTCGGCCTGCCCGCGAGCGCCCGCGAACTGCTCGAATACGGTGCGCTGCTCCACGACGTCGGCCACGCAATCGACCACGACCGTCACAACCGCCACTCCTACTACCTCATCAAAAACGCCGAACTGCTCGGCTTCGCGCCGGTCGAAATCGAAGTGATCGCGCAGGCCGCCCGCGGTCATCGCAAGCAGGCGCCGAGCCTCGATTCGGTCGAATTGCAGGCGCTCAACGCGGGCAAGCGGCGCGTAGTGCGCGGTCTCGCCGCCATCCTGCGCGTCGCCGACGCGCTCGACCGCAGCCATTTCGGCATCGTGCGCGCGATCGACGTACGCTACTTGCCGGGCCGCCTGATTATCGAGATCGCTTCCGATCGCGATCAGGCCGATCTCGAATTATGGACCGGCGAGCGCCGCACCGACCTGCTCTCGAAGCTGCTCGACCGCCGCGTCATCCTGCGCCAATAAGCCAGTCCCGCTCCGTTCTGAAACACCTCTCCTCGGTGGGTGAAGGCAGCGGTTCCTTTCCGTCGCCCGGAACGAAGCGAGGGATCTCGCGTGGTCCCCCGCGCGCCAAACGCGGTGGGGGCGCGTGCTTTCAAACGATCGGTGAAAGCCTTACGATCGATAGCGTGCCGGTCGTCACGCCAATCGCAATCATTTCGGATTCGATGCCGAGGTCCTAAACCGATGGCCGCGCCTGCGCCGCCCGCTCGAACCCCGCGCGCCGTTATCGCACCGACGCTGCCGATCGCCGACGCGGTGCGGCAGACGCTCGCGGTGGCCGTTGCCGCGATGACCCATTACGAAGCCGCGGCGATTGCGGGCGAGATCGAACCGCTCCATCAGATGCGGGTAGCGGCACGGCGGTTGCGCGCGATCGTGCAGTTGTTTGCCGGCGCGATTCACGGATCGCGCGTGCGTATCTACAAACGCGATCTGCCCTGGCTCGGACACGCGGCCGGTGCCGTGCGCGAATGCGACGTGCGCGAGGCGCTCATCCGTGAATGCGGCGCGCGGCTCGACCCCGCGCTGGCCGCCGCGCTGGCTCCGCTGGGCGATGCGCTGGCGGCCGAGCGCAACGCCGCGCATGCGCGGTTCGTCGCGGAGCTGCGCACGCATCGCTACGCGCGGATGTGCGAGCGGCTCGCCAATCCGCTGCTGCGCCGCGCGCTGCCCGCCGTCAACGCCGGCTGCGAAGCACCCGCTATGATCGCGCCGATCGCCCGGAGCGTCCGCAAGGCCGGCAAGCGCATCGGGCGCGACGCGCCGCCCGAACTCTTCCATCGCCTGCGCGTGCGTCTCAAGCGGATGCGCTATGCGCTCGATCTGCTGGCCGGGATGGGTGGCAAGCGCTCGCGCAGGGCGCTCATCCGGCTCGAGCAGATGCAGGACCTGCTCGGCGTCCATCAGGACGTCGTCTCCACTACCGCGTGGCTGCGCGCCTATGCCGGTAACGCGAATGGCGTCGCGCCGGAAACCCTGATGGCGGTGGGCGCGATGCTCCAGGCGTTGGTGACGCGCCGCGAGAAACTCGCCGCGCGCGCCTGTCGCCGCTGGCGGAAGATCGTGCGCTCCGGCGTACTCGACGACGCGCTCGACGAAATCTCACGCGCCGCCGAAGCGCAACTAGACTCCGAACGTCAGGCCGAGAGGCAAGCTCCGCGGCTGGCGGGAATCGACGTCGCGGACGACCCGCCCGCCCTCAACAATGCCATCGATCGCGAAAGCCTCGCGCAGGTTCTGCCGTTCGGCCAGGCTCCGCCATCGCTTGAAGTTACGCGGTCAGGTGAAGCGGTTTCGCCGCCTGACGAACAAACCCCGGCGCAGTCCGGCGCGGCGGTTCCCGTCGCGCCCGCCCCCGAGGCCGTGGGCGCGGGCGATGATCCCGTGGCGACCCCCGTTACTACGATCCCGAGCAATGGTTGATCACGCATGATGCTCTACGTTGTGCGGCACGCTCTCGCCGAAGATGTCTCCGCCAGCGGCGACGAAGCACGCCATCTGACTGAGGTGGGCCGCGAGCGCACCCTCAAAGCGGCCACTGGAATGCGCGCGATCGGGCTCGAATTCGACCTGATCCTGACCAGTCCGCTGGCGCGCGCGGTCGAGACGGCCGAGATTATCGCCACCGCCTACGCCGCCCGATCGGCGCCGCGCGTACTGACCGAGCTGGCCACCGGTATCGCGCCCGGCGACGCGGTCGCGGCGCTCGCGCCGTTCGGCCGCAATGACAACGTGATGATCGTCGGTCATGAGCCGCAACTGAGCGCCCTGATCTCGATTCTCCTGACCGGCGAGCGCGACGCGATGCATCTGCGGATGCGCAAGGGCGGCTGCGTCGCGCTCGGACTGCCCGCTAGCCAGATTCAGCCCAGCGCCGCCGAGTTGCTCTGGATGATGACGCAGCGCCAGTTGCGCAAGCTGCGCAAATGAAAGAGCAAGACCCGGCCGCCACTTGTGATTGGACGATTCCCGACGTTATTCTTATAGGTCGTAAACCTTCCCGCTGATTATGTTCCATCGCAAACGCGCCCTCGAACGCATCGCCAACGAAAAGGTCCTCTACGAGCGCCATGCCGGCGGCGATATCGGCGTTTGCGTGGTCTATGCGAACGTCTATCGCCTCGCGATGGCGAACCTGGGTTTCCAGGCCATCTTCCATATCTTCGAGTCCGACCCTCGCGTCGCCGCCGATCGTGCCTTTTTGCCCGACGCCGACGAGCGCGCCGCGATTCATGCGCGCAGCGCGCCGCTGGTCTCATTCGAGCGTGGCCGCCCGCTCACAGATTTCGAGATCCTCGCGTTCTCGATTTCCTTCGAGACCGATTATCTCAACCTGATTACACTGCTGCGGATGGCAGGAATTCCGTTGCGCCGCACCGATCGCGCCGGGCGCAACTACCCGCTGATTATTGCCGGCGGATCGGCCATTTTTCTCAATCCCGAACCGATTGCCGACTATGTCGATCTGTTTCTGATTGGCGAGGGCGAAGAGATGGTCCCGGAGTTCCTGGCGGCGTATCAGGTTGCCCGCGCGGACACCGGCAACCAGGCGCCGCGGCTCACCGACCTGGCGCGCGTCGAGGGCGCCTATCTACCCGACTATTTCACGCCGGTGCTCGATTCGCGCGGCCGTATCGAGAGCGTTACTTACCTTGGAGCCGGCGAGCCGAAGGTCTGCCGGCGGCTGCTGAGCGACCTCGATCGCTTCAATACTTCGTCGTTGATTCTTACCGAGGAATCGGTCTTCGGCGACATGTTCCTGGTCGAGGCCAGCCGCGGCTGCCAATGGGGATGCCGTTTCTGTGCGGCAGGCTTCATGTACCGTCCGATTCGTTACCGCAGTCCCGACAAGATTCTCACCGAGGCACGGCGTGGCCTGGTGGAGCGCGGCGTGATCGGACTGGTCGGGGCCGAGATGGCGAGCGTGCCCGGTGTCGCCGGGATCGCGGAGGCGGTCGCCGATGCGGGTGGACGGCTGTCGCCGTCGTCGCTCAAGGCCGACTGTATCTCGCCGCAACTGGCGTCAGCGCTGGCCCGCAATGGGGCGCGCAGCGTCACCGTCGCGCCTGAGGCCGGCAGCGAGCGAATGCGCAAGGTAATCAATAAGAACCTGAACGAGACCGAAATCCTCAACGCGGCCGAGATGCTGGTGGGCGGCGGAGTCGAGAGTCTCAAGCTCTATTTCATGATCGGATTGCCCGAGGAGCGCGACGAGGACGTGATCGAAATCGCGCACCTGACCGGGCGGATTCTGGAGCGCGCACGCGCGCAGAAAAAGCGCGTCGGTCATGTTACCGTCTCGCTCAACCCGTTCGTGCCCAAGCCGTGGACGCCGTTTCAATGGGATCCGATGGAGGATGCGGCGAGCCTCAAGCGCAAGGTCGCACTGCTGCGCGCGGCGCTCGGGCGAATCGGCGGCGCCAGTATCGAACTGGACGCGGAGTCGCCGCGTGAAGCCTACTTCCAGACCCTGGTCTCGCGCGGCGATCGGCGCGTCGGCCGAATCCTGGAGCGGCTGAGTGAGCGCGGATGCGACGATGCGGGCGCGATCTGGCGTGAGCTGCGCGCGATCAAACGCGAAGCAGGCGAGGGCGCTACCGATCTGCCCGACCCGGACTTTTACGTGACGCGCCAGTTTACCCACGACGAGGTCCTGCCGTGGGACTTCATCGACCATCACATCCACAAATGGTTCCTGCTGTCGGAACGCAAGAAAGCCCATTACGAACATCAGACCAAGCCGTGCGACGTCACGCGTTGCACGGTCTGTGGCGCTTGTTTTGGTGATTGACATTCGCGTTGCTCGGGTAATTGCCAAGTCCGGTGAGAGGGGTGCAAGAATGAATACGCGAATCGGACTGACGGTGATGGTGACGCTGGTCTTAGCGGCGATCAGTGCGCTCGCTTGCGCGACGCCGGCGCTGGCCCAGACCGGCGCGGAATATCCGCGCACGATGCCCAACGACACGATGCCCAACTACGGAGGCGGCAGCTACGGCGGCCCCGCAGGCGGCGGCTCGATCAGTGCGCCGGCGCCGAGCGGCAGCGGACCCTCCAAGACCACCGTCATTCCTTATGGCGCGCCCGTGACCACCACGCATCGGACGACCCGTCACGTGAAGAGCGTTCCTGAAGACATCAGCACGGTCGAGCCTGCGCAAGGCCATCTGAAACTCGTCAAGAATTCCTATGCCTATGAGCGTCCGACCAGTTCGAGCACTCGAATCGAACCGGTCGAGGCTGGCAAGTATGTCAACGTGATCGGAACTTCGCACTACTACGCCCAGGTGAAGCTCAAGAACAGCGAAATCGCGTACGTTCCACTAAGCGCGGTCGCGCTGGTGAGTCCGGCCGACAAGCTGTTCATGCTGACGTCAGACTCCGCCGTGTTGAACGCGCCCAATCATTTGGGCAAGAAAATCGCGGAAGTCCATCAGGGGCATAATGTGCACGTTGTCGGGATCGCGCTGAACTACATGAAGATCAGGATGAAGAACGGTGCCGAAGGCTACATCCCCATTCACTCTCTGGAATAACGGTCGGGCTGCGAGGTGGACCGTTGGAAGTTCCTCCTATTTGTATCATCGATGCAACAAAATCGATAAGGAAGGCACCTAACTGCAACTATTCTCGCCGATAGACACAAATTGCAACAGAATTACATCTATTAGACTAGTAGATTGTGTATAGTCAGGTCCAAGCAGACGTGAGGATGTATTCTCGCGTACTGGGAGGACAACGAAATGAGCCTGCCTCTCCTGAAAAGCAACGGTTTATTCGCTCAGGCTGCCGACGGCAGATTGCTGTTCTTTGCCACCCCGATGGCCAGAACTGCCTATGTTGTGCCGGATCGCCACCGCGAAGACGCCTTGCGCACCCTGGCGAAATACTGGGGGCTCTGCGAGTTGTTTGCGATTGCGATAATCGCCCCGGTCGCGTTGCACTTCGGCGCCCGCGGACTGCTGGCCGCTTTCGCGGTCTTCGCGGTTGGCTCCGGCGTGGCTTATCAGTTCGCGATCAAGGGCCTGGTCGCGGGGCTTGAATCCGTAGTCCACCAACCGGCCGCTCCGAAACATCACATGGAAAGTCTCGCAAGCATGCTCCGTACGGTTGCCGACGAAACCCACGCGAGCCTGCTGTGGCTATGCGAAGCGGCGTCGATTTTGCCGTTTGCGGGTGCGGCCCTGATGATCCTCAACGGCCATCGGATGCATCATTTTGTCGGTGGCTTTATCGCGCTTGTTTTCTTTGGCAGCGCGACGATCGCGGGAGCCTATATGATTTCGATGAAGCATCGCGGCGCCCGCGTCAGTCCGGAGCCTTCGTTTGCCGAGCGCAGCGCGGCCTCCGGCGGCTGACCCCAGGGAAAAAGAGAGTTGTTGAGGAACTTGGACCTATAGCTTTTCAGGAGAACTGAAACCTCACGAAGTTTCAGACTTCCCATCAAGGATTGACGCTCGCGACGATCGGGTGGGCGGCTAGTGGCGCGCGGCCGGGGTTATAGCCAGCAGGGCGCGGACCTTGGCTGGGATGTCGGGCGCGCGGACGACGTCGGTGATGATCGCGGCGGCGTCGGCGCCGGCTCCCAACACCTCGGGCATCGTCGCTTCCGTGATACCGCCAATGGCGACAATCGGCAGCGTCACCGCCGCCCGTACCGCGCGCAGACGATCAAGGCCCTGAGCATTCTGAACGTTCTTCAAACCCCCGGAATAGATCGCGCCGAAGCCGATGTAGTCGGCCCCGTCGGCTTGCGCCATGTGCGCCTGCTCAACGTTGTGAGTCGAAACGCCGATGATTGCGGCGGGTCCCATCAGGGCGCGAGCGTCGGCGATCGGGAGGTCGTCCTGGCCGACGTGAACTCCGTCGGCACCGGCGAGTTTGGCGATATCGGCGCGGTCGTTGACGATCAGCAGAACGCCGCGCTCATGGCACAGCGCCGCGATTGCCCGGGCCGCGGCGAGGAAGTCGCGGCTGGCGGTATTTTTGAGGCGCAACTGCATGATGCGGACGCCGCTCGCCAGGAGAATGCACGCTAGATCTACCGGGTCGTGGCCGCCGGCGGTATCGACGATCGCATAGAATGGTGGGGGCATTCGCATGTTGGCGAGCGAACTCCGTCACTGCGGCAGGGTTTTTTGCGGCACGATCCGATGTTCGGTGAGCTTCTTGCGCAGCGTATTACGATTGAGCCCGAGGATGCGCGCCGCATGAACCTGGTTGCCGCCGGCCCGATCGAGCGCGATTTCGATCAACGGCTTTTCGAGCTCCCCGACCAGTTTCTGATAGAGATCGCGTGGCTCCTTGCCGTTGCTCTCGATCATCTCGCTGATGCGCCGTGCGATAAGTTCCGTCAGCGAGGCGCCGTGATCGAGATTTGCTCCGGAGAGGCGCACGCCGCCCCGGCCGAGTTCGATGTCGTCGGCGCGCACGGTATTGGCGGGCGCGAGCAGGGCGGCGCGCAAGACGGTGTTTTCGAGCTCGCGGACGTTGCCCGGCCAGGTGTAATTTTGCAGTTTGGCGCGCGCCTCGGCGCTGATGTAGCGCGAGTTCGCGCCCATCTCGCGCACCGCCTTGTCGATGAAGTAATCGGTCAGTTCGGCGATGTCTTCGCGGCGCTCGCGCAGGGGCGGCAGATCGATGGGGATAACGCGCAGGCGAAAGTAGAGGTCCTCGCGGAATTTCCTTTCGGCCACCGCCTGTTCGAGGTCCTGGTTGGTCGCGGCGATAATCCGCGCTTGCATCCGCAGTGTCTCGAAACCGCCGACGCGGGAAAATTCGCGCTCCTGCAGGACCCTCAGCAGCTTGGGTTGCAGCTCGACCGGCAGGTCGCCGATCTCGTCGAGAAAGAGCGTACCGCCGGAAGCCTGTTCGATTTTGCCCGCGCGCCGCTCGGTCGCGCCGGTAAACGAGCCGCGCTCGTGGCCGAAGAGTTCGCTTTCGAGCAGGCCGTGCGGAATCGCCGAGCAATTGAGTGCGACGAAGGGACCGCGCCAGCGCTGCGACTTGAAATGGATCGCGCGCGCGACCAGCTCCTTGCCGGTGCCGCTTTCACCGCGCAGCAGGACGGTCGCGTCATTGTTCACCACCCGCCCGATGAGCTTGTAAACCTCCTGCATCGCCGGGCTGCGACCGATGATCTCGCCGCCGACGAGCTGGCGGTTGACCTCCTCCTTGAGGCGCGTGAAATCGGCGTTTTGTGCGGCGATATCGATGGCGCGGGCGACCGCCGCCGCCACCAGGTCGAGATTCTCGAACGGTTTCGTGAGGTAATCGTGCGCCCCGCGCTTCATCGCCTCGACCGCATTGTTCATCGTGCTGGCGGCCGTAATCACGATGATCAGGGTGCGGCTCGCTTGCGCGCGCGCGGCGGTGAGCACCTCGAGACCGCCGGTGCCGGGCATCATGATGTCGAGCAGCGCGACGTCGTGGCGATTGCCGGTCAGGGCTTCGAGCGCGCTTTGGCTGTCGGCCGCTTCTTCGACGCGATAGCCATCGGCTTCCAGCCGATGACGCAGGACGAGCCGGATACCCGGGTCGTCGTCGGCGATCAGGACCGAAGCGCGCGGAGTATCGCTAGTTGGTTCGGACAAGTTTCGGTTTTCAGGCTCCATTTTGGTTATGGCATACCTTAAACACCTATCGTAGCGCACCGTGCCGGTCCCGAGCGATATAGGTGTCTCGATTAGGGAATTATTCGGAGGCGACCGGGAGCGTCACGTAAAAGGTCATGCCGCGCGGCTGCGGCTCGGCGGCCGTCGAAGGATGGTCCGCGCCGCCGTCGTTCAAGGGGTCATCGGAGCGGCGTCGCGTAGGGCTGGGGTCCTGGCGCGAGGCACCACGCGGGCGCATCCCGCCGCGTTCGGCCCACAGCTTACCGCCGTGCAGCGCGACGATGCGCTGGCTTAGCACAAGACCGAGGCCGGTGCCCGAAGGTTTGGTGGTGTAGAAGGGGGTAAAGAGCTGCTTCAAGTCGGCGTCGGAAATGCCCTTGCCGGTGTCGCTCACCTCGACGCGCAGGTAGCGGCGCCGCTTGCCGTGGGCGCTCACGCGGAACTGAGTCTCCATCGCGGTGCGCAGGCGGATGGTTCCGCGCGGTATCGGCTGGAGCGGAGTTGCGGAGTCGGCCGGCGCCGGTAGCGCCCTGGTGGACGGCACAGACATCGAAGGACCATCGCCATGCACGGCCTCAATCGCTTCGCGCGCATTGCGGATGAGATTAAGGAAGACCCGCTCGAGCGCCACCGCGTCACCGTTGACTTCGGGCAGGCTGGGGTCGAAGTCCTGCTCGATTAGAAAGGCCTCGGAGGCGCCTGGGAACAACCCGTCCATCCGCAGCGCCTGATGGAGCACCTGATGGATGTTGAATGGTTCGCGCTTCAGGCGCTGGGGGTTGCTTGCGGCGAGGACTTGCTCGACCAGGCCGGCGATTCGATTGACGCCGTCGAGGATCAGGCCGCAATAGAGTTTGGCACGGGCGTCAGCCGGGAACATCGCGGCGAGCAGTTCGGCGGCGCCTTTGATTCCGGTGAGCGGGTTCTTTACTTCGTGCGCAAGGCCAGCGGGCGAAAGGCGAAAGACGTTCTCGTCGGAATCGAAGCTCTGCTGGGCACTCTTCTGATAGGACAAGTCGTGCATCACGACAATCGCGCCTTCGAAGAACCCAGCCGGACTGGTCAGCGGAGAGACCTCGGCGCGTACCACGAGCGACCGGTGGTCGAGGATCAGAGTCGCCTCGGGATTGTCGAGGCTCTGCCCGCTTTGGAGGCACTGGTCGATCATCCGCCGCAGCCATTCGTTGTGTCGAATGAGTCTGCCGATCATCGAGCGGCCGACCTTCGACGCCTCGAGGAATGCTTCCGCGGCGGCGTTCACGGCGAGTGGATCGAGGGTCGGCGACAAAACGATGACGGCATCGTTCAGGCAGTCGAGAATTTCGTGCCACAAGTCCAATTTGGAAACGGGCCGGCGGGCGGCCTCGGTATGGGAAGGCTAGCACAAAGCCTTCGCCCATCTAAGCCGCGTATCCATTAGCGTTGATAAAGAATGGCCGTAGTCATCCGGATAAATCGCCGGCCAATCGTCTGATTAAACCCTGTGGATAAGCGGTGGATTGAAGCAAACCTGTCAACAACTATTAGTTTTTTTTATTTAGATGGGGTTGATCCGCTCAGGTGTGGCCGGTAGGGTAGGCGTCAATTTGATGGTACTGGCAACAAAGCTGAACCGGATTTTCGCGCTGCTAGCCGTGGCGCTCGCATTCACGATCAGTGGCTGCGCACCCTCGGCGGACGTGCAATCCGATCCCGGCACAGCGATATCGGTCAGCGGTCAGGCTGGCGCGGCCAACCTGCTCGCGGCTGGTGAGACCGCTCCGATCTCGAACGCGCAAGAGGTTCTGGGCTCCTCGACCGAAATGCCGTTCGTGCGCAGTCAGCCGAAAGCTGTGCCACCGTTCCCGCTGGTGCTCAATCGCACCGTGCAGCAATACGTCAATCAGTACGTGGCGCAGCCGCAGGGCTTGAAGCAGTCGTTCCGCCGCAGCCAGCCCTATATGCCGGCAATGATTCGCGAGCTGCAGACGGCGGGGCTGCCGTCCGACTTGATCTACCTGGCTTTCGCGGAGAGCGGATTTTCGCCCAAGGGCGACGGTCCGTGGCAGCTTGAAAAGGCGACTGCCCGGCGCTTTGGGCTGGTCGTCAACGAGTGGGTTGACGAGCGCCGCGATCCGCTGAAATCGACACGCGCTGCCGCCGAATATCTCGCCACGCTGCATGACGCCACGGGGTCCGACTGGCGCATGACGCTGGTGGCCTGGAACAACGGCGACGGGACCATCGATCGCTATTCGCGTCTGCGCAGCGCGAGCTACGACCGCCTGATGATGAAGCTGCCGCATCATACGCGTTCGCTGATGAACCGTTTCATGGCGGTGGCGTTGATTGCGCGCCATGCGAGCGACTACGGGCTTGACGACGTGAGCTTCGATCAGCCGCCGCATTACAAGGTTCTTAAGGTAAAGGGCGGTACATTGCTGAGTCACATCGCGGCGATGACCCATGTTACGGTTGACGCCATCCGGGAGGCCAACCCGGCGATTCTGCGTGATCGTGTTCCTGCCAGCTTCGACAGCTACGACATTCGCGTGCCCGACGGCGAATTGCAGGCGCAGCTTTCCGAGTTCTGAGATTTCTTCACTTCGGCGCTTCTCCGACGCGGCTTGATTTGGCTGCCGTCTCACGCTCGCTTCAAGTTCAAATTTTCGCGCCCGTCGCGTATCCTGTCATGACCAGACCGGAATGACTGAGGCAGTCTCAATGATGGGGAAAATGCGATGACCAGCGCGGACCAGGCCCTGCAAATCGTCCTCGAAAGCGTTGCGCCGCTCGGAATCGAGCGCGTTTCAATTACCGCGGCGCTCGGGCGAATTCTTGCCGAAGAGGTCCATTCGCCCCGCGATATTCCCGGCTTCGACAACTCCGCGATGGACGGTTACGCCGTGCGCGCGGCCGACGTGGCGTCGGCCAGCGAGACCAATCCGGCGCGCCTTGAAGTGCTGGAGACGGTTGCGGCCGGGATGATGCCGTCGCGCGAGGTGGCCGCCGGACAGGCCGTGCGCACCATGACTGGGGCGCCGGTCGCGCCGGGCGCCGACGCGATCGTACCGGTTGAACGCACCCGCGCCGAGGGCGATATCGTCGAGATTATGGCGGTGGCACAGGCGGGTGCGTTCGTGCGCCCGCGCGGCGAAGACCTCCGCCGCGGGGAACTCGTGATGTCGGCGGGCAAGACGCTCAGCCCGTCGGATCTCGGGATGCTGGCGTCATTGAACCGCGCGATGGTCGATGTGTGGCGCCGGCCGCGAGTCGCAATCGTCGCGACGGGGGACGAATTGGTCGATATCGACCAGGTTCCCACCGGTGCGCAGATCGTGAACTCGAGCGCCTATGCGCTGGCAGGGGCGATTCGCGAAGCCGGCGCCGAACCGGTGATCCTCAAGGTTGCGCGCGACCGTCCCGAGGAGGTCCGGGCGCGGCTCGCAGAGGCGCTCGCGTTCGACGTCGTGCTCTCGACCGGTGGGGTTTCGGTGGGCCAATTCGACCACGTGAAGGTGGTGCTCGATGAACTCGGATTACGCCAACTGTTCCACGGCGTTGCGCAGAAGCCCGGGCGTCCGCTCAAATTCGGCACCATCGGCGGCCGGCCGATTTTCGGACTTCCGGGTAATCCGGTCTCGACGATGGTTTGCTTTTATCTTTACGTGCGGCCGGCGCTGATGAGGATGGGCGGTGCGACGCGTACCGGACTGCCGCGAGTTGCCGCGCGCTGCGCAATCGACATCCCGATTGCGGCGAATCTCACAGAGTTCGTGCGCGTTCGGCTGGAGCGTCACGATCAGGAGATCTTAGCCGCACCGACCGGAAACCAGGGCTCCGGCATACTCAGTTCGCTCTCGCGTGCCGACGCGCTGCTGATTGGCCCCGCCAATACGAGCCTGCTCAAGTCGGGCGATCAGGCGACAGTGCTGCTGCTGGCACCGGACGCGGCGGTCGATTGTGAGGCGTTTTTCGAGGACCGCCCGCGCCGCCACATGAACTGAATTCCGAGCGTCAAAGCCGCCCCGACGATGGCCGACGAAATCACGATGGTGCTGACCTTGAGGTAGGGCTGCAGGAGCCACGGAACGACGTGTATCGTAACGGGCTGTTCCAGATTGCTGCCGAGGATGTAAGCCAGCCACAAAACCAGTACCGCGGCCAGCCAGAATTTCGGTTGCTTCCAGAACTCAAACATCGCGTTCCCTCCCGACTTCAATCATGAAAGCTTGGATTGTCGAGTCGCCAATGTCAACGTAGGACGGCGGGCGGCGCAATTCGACGGACGTTCTTAAGATGCGATTCAAGGTCGGACAGGGCTTCGATTTTCATCCGCTGGAAGCGGGGCGCAAGCTCATCCTGGGCGGCGTCGAGATCGCGCATACGGCGGGCTTGCGCGGCCATTCCGACGCCGACGTTGCGGCGCATGCGCTTGCCAATGCGATTCTCGGCGCGCTCGGCGAAGGCGACCTCGGGCTGCACTTTCCCGACAACGATCAGCGCTATCTCGGCGCCGACAGCCTGGCGCTACTTCAGTCGGTGTGGAAGCGCGCGACCGACCTCGGCTGGAAGCTCGTCAATGCTGACGTGACGATCATGGCGGCGCGGCCCAAACTTGCACCGCATCTGCCCGCGATGCGCGCGCGACTCGCGATGGCGCTCGGCGTTGAGGCCGGGTTGATGAACGTCAAGGCGTCGAATCCGGAGGGCCTCGGTGCGCTCGGACGTGGCGACGGGATGGCGTCGGCGGCGATCGTCATGCTCCAAGCGGACTGATCGAATTGAAGCGGGCGCGCGTACACGCTGGCGTCCCGCGCCATCCGCTACCGCGGCCAGAATACGAACTCGATCTTGATACCATCGGGATCCGTGAAGTAAACCGCGTAGTATCCTGGAAAGTACGGATATTCCGCGGGGGGATCGAGGATCTGCGCTCCGATCTCCCTGAGCAATTCGTGCAGCTTATCGACGTCGGATCGATCGGCGGCATTGAAGGCCAGATGGTTCAGCCCCGGCTGATTACTGTCGTGAAGGGCGATCGGTGTGGCTTTCGCCGGGCGCAACGTGACCGCGCCGTTTGGACTGCCCCAGGCCACTAGTCGCGTCTTCATCGATTGCTGAGTTGATTCGGGCACCTCGCCGCGCTCGTAACCCAGGAACCCAAGCACCCGGTCGTAAAACGCGATAGAGCGGTTGAAATCGCTGGCGGTCAGCGCCAGATGATTGAGACTTCCACGCGCCATGATTTACTCCGCACGAACATTCCGCCGTTCAATTTTCTTTTCGGATGTTAGCGCTCTCGGGCTTGGCGTGCGAGCCACCCAATGTCGGTTCTGGTTCCGGTTTACAACGAACAGTACCTGCAGTATCCCACGCAGTGAATACATAGCCAGTGATATAAACTAGGATAATCGCTTTTCTCGAACGGCAAAGAGATGGTGAATCACAAATCCTAGTTGGGAAGACGGGCGCTCCTCGAGGCCCGGTTAATCGGTGTCGTCGTTGTCGCCATCGTCGCCGAGGTCACCGCCGCTTTCCATTTCGTTGACGGCCTCATCGAACTCCGGCCCGGCGAATTCATCGCCCATCTCACGGCCCATCTTGCGCATCGCGCGGGCGAGGCTCTTCGGGTCGTTTTCATCGAGATCGCCCAGCCGCGACGGATCCGCCAGCGCGTCCATGCGCGCCTCTTCGCTGCGCGGCATCGCGAATCGCGACATCAGCCGGCGCATTCGAGCGGTGCCGCAATGACTGCATTTGTCGTCAACCTTTGCGCTCGCGCGCAAAGTCAGCACACTGCTGCGCCGATGGCATTTCTCGCATTCGTATTCGTAAATTGGCATCGTTACTCCCCCTGCTCACTTCGTAAATGAGGGCGTACCGACTTTGATTCTGCGCACTCCGGCGCGATTGAGCAACCTTTGTAATGTTAGTGTTCGGGCGCGCGGATTCCACGGTCAGACTTTGACTCTCAAAAGGTCTTTCGATTTAATACGTGCCCAGACGTTCATTTAGGAATTTCGCAGCCTGATAAGGCTGGTGTTGCGACACGTTGACTCTCTCGAGAGTCCTGCGGCGGGGAGGTCGATGAGGACAGGATGGGATTCCGTGCCGGGTGACGGCGTCAGCAATCGCGAGCGTCGAAGCCGCAGTACGGCTGCGCAGAATTCGCAGGTTAACCATGCGTCCGAAGCGCTACCCGCACGCGCGGCATCCACTGGGCCGTATCGAATGTTTGACCGTTGCAGCCTGGCAGCATACGGGCTGTACGCTGCGGTTTCGGTCATCTTATTTGGACGGCGGTTGATTTCCGACTTTGCTCATTCTTACGTGGGACTCTACGCCGATCCGTCCCTGTTCATTTGGTCGATAGCTTGGTGGCCCTATGCGATCTGTTCTCGGCTAAATCCAATTCTCACTCATTCGATTTTCGCTCCAGTGGGCATGAATCTCGCTTGGACAACGACGATTCCACTTGCGAGCCTCTGCGTATGGCCGATCACTGCGGCCTACGGACCGGTCGCCTCGTATAATTTCCTAGCCCTGCTGGCGCCGGCGTCCGCGGCGTGGACGATGTTCATCCTATGTCGCTATCTGACAAAATCGGGTTGGCCCGCGCTACTGTCAGGCTGCGTTTTCGGGTTCTCGCCCTACTTTCTTGCACAGAGCCTTGGCGGACACTTGCACCTAGTGCTAATTTTCCCGGTGCCGATTGCGCTTTATCTCGCTGCTCGATGGTTCAACGGGGCGATTGAATCCCACACGATGGCGGGCCTGACGGGTCTCACGCTGGCTGCTCAGTTCTATCTGTCAGTGGAGATCTACGCGACTGCCACGATGTTTGCGGCGATTGCGCTGTTGGTTGCGCTCGGATCGGTCGCCGGGGAAGGTAGGCGGCGCATCGTGAAGATGATCGGTATATTAGCCGGCGCCTACGGACTATCCGTGCTGATCGCGATACCCTACATCTATTATCTGTTGGCCTATGGTCAGCCGCTCGGCGAAATCTGGAATGCCAAGCTATTCTCCACTGACGTACTCAATTTCCTGATTCCCACGGAGGTTAATGCTCTCGGCTCTCTGAACGCGATGAAGGCCGTGGCGAACACATGTCACGCCAACACCTTCGAACGCGACGCATATGCCGGGCCAGTGTTGATTGCGTTGACCGTCCTTTACGCTCGGCGATTTTGGAAAGAGCCGTTCGGTAAGACCCTGATCTATTCGCTAGTGATCATCTGCATATTGTCGTTAGGCCCGGTTCTGCAAATCGGCGGACATCAGCTGATAGTAATGCCCGGGCAACTGCTTACAATGACGCCCTTGATTAACAAGGCGGTGCCGGCGCGCTTTATGATGTTCGCGTTTCTGATCTTTGCCATTATCACGGCGCAATGGCTCGCTTCGAGCGACGCGGGCGTGCAAAAGAAGTGTTTGGTTGCGACCCTGATCGTGCTCTTTTCACTACCAAACCTGGATCCATACTACTGGATCACTAAATCCGATACGCCTGAGTTCTTTACGAAGAAACTGTATAAAAGGTATCTCGCCCCGGATGAAAACATTATCGTTGCTCCCTACTCGCTGTATGGAAACAGTATGCTCTGGCAAGCTCAAAGCGAATTCTACTTCCGCATGGCAGGTGGATGGACCGGAATCATGCCGGATGAATATAAAGTGTGGCCGATGATTGGAGCACTGACCGAATTTACCTATTTACCAGACCCGCAGATGCAACTGATGAGTTTCCTCGCCCATCATCAAGTCGGAGCGATCATTTCGGCCAAGGGCGATCCTGCGCGCTGGCTATGGCCACAATGGTTGCCGGCGGGAGTCGCAGCGCCACTTGAAGTTGGCGGGACTACGCTCTACCGGATTGCGCCGGAAAGTCTTGTACCCTATCTTGCGACCACGGCCGTAACGGCAGAGCGTAAAGCCGACTGGGCCCTTTTTAACGGTATCCTCACCGGCGTTGATAAGTACCAACAGGAAGGGCGCGATCGCTTGGCTCTGACCCCATTTGCATTACAGAGCCTCGGCCTACTTCCGTCAGAATGGACGGCTCATACTAAGTCCGACTATTATCTCGAAGCCGGGCACGAAATGTATCGGGGGGTATGGCTCGGCTACATCAACAAAACCCTCTTGGGGATTAGCATCGATGGCACTTACGATGGCCTGAAGCCACTCATCGATCGCTATCGCCCGTATGCGTATCGAATCTATTTTCCTTATCCACGAGAGCTTGCCAAGGGTCATCAGAATAGCAGCCGCGGCCGAATTCTCTTCTTCTTCGATCCTCAAGGACTGAAACGCGCATTCACGGTGAATTCGAGTTCCGCGCCGGCGTCTGGAATCGCGAATATACAGTGAAGGCCGCGGTGGCAGATCGCGATGCATGAGCTGCGGCTGATGTGGCGCAACACGCGGATGGTGGTGTTATGCGCGATATCGGCCGCGCTGTATGCGGCGGTGCTGGTCCCGTTCAAGGTGGTGCCGTTGATTCCGGGCGTTACCGAACTGCGCCCCGCCAACGCGATTCCAGTTGTATGCTCGTTTCTCTTCGGACCGGCGGCGGCGTGGGGCGCCGCCATCGGAAACATGATCGGCGATTTCTTTGGCGGCGTCGGCCCCGGCGATATCTTCGGCTTCTTCGCCAACCTGTTCTACGGCTACATACCGTACAAGGCGTGGAGCATTATTGCCCGCGGTCAGAGCCCGATCAGCCGCTCGCCAATGAATATCGCGAAGTACATCGCGGTTTGTCTGGCGGCCAGCGTGTTGTGTGCCGATCTCGTCGGATGGGGTGACAACCTGCTCGGCTTTCGTCCGTTCAGCATCCTGGGCAATGTGATCATCTTCAACAATATGTTGTCGGCACTCTTTCTTTCGCCGCTGATTCTAATCGGCGTCTATCCGCGGGTGCGCGCGGGCCGGATGCTCTATCGCGACGTGATGCCGGAACTCGTGGAGCGATCGCGGGCGCGACAAGTGACGGGCCTGGCGATCCTGGTTGTGGGCGAAGTCGGCGCATGGGTGGTCGGCAACCTGGTCTCGACCGGCTACTGGATACCGTCATTTCTGCCGGCAAGTTTCGCTCAGCCGCCCTATGACAAGTCGATCGCGGTAATGGTCAGTCCGCTGATTGTCTGCGCGATAGCTGGGACCTTGATGATGTGAAGCCGCGCGAATCCGATCATATCTCGGCTGCCAGCGCGGCGGCGCTCGAGGGCGTTAGCTTCACTTACGCCGGCGGGGGTCGCGCGGCGCTCCAACAGTTGCGTTTCGAGCTGCGGCGGGGCGAGATGGTGGGAATCATGGGGGCTTCGGGCGCCGGCAAATCGACGCTGGCGAAATGCCTCAACCGGATTGTGCCGCGCTTTGAGGACGGCGAATTTGGCGGGGTCGTGCGAATCAGCGGCCGCGCGCTCGACGGCGAACGGGTATGCGACATCGCCCCGATGGTCGGGATGGTCTTCCAGGATTTCGAGGCGCAACTGTTCTCGACCAACGTCGCGCACGAAGTCGCCTTCGCGATGGAGCAAATTGGCCTGCCGCGCAAGGAGATCGCCGCGCGTATCGGACCGGCGCTCGATGCGGTTGGGCTGGCGGGCTTCGATGATCGCGACCCGACCTCGCTCTCGGGCGGCGAGAAGCAGCGGCTCGCGATCGCGTCCGTGCTGGCGCTGAGGCCCGGCGTGGTGGTGCTCGACGAGCCGACCAGCGATCTCGATCCCGAGGGCAAGGCGGAGGTGTTCGCGCTGATTCGCCGGATGCGCGAGCAGGGACTCAGCCTGGTCGTGATCGAGCACGAGGCCGAAGAGCTGCGCAACTGCGATCGAATCGTGGTATTGCGCGACGGCGAAATTATCGTCGATGGGCCGCCCGCCGAAGTCATGATCCGGCTCGCTCTGCTGGAGGAGTGCGGGGTGCATCCGCCCGACGTCAATCGCGTCATGGCGCTGATCGGCATCGAGCGGCACGCGGCGTCGATCGACGAGGCCGAGGCGATCATACGTGCGCGCTACCCGCGACTGCCGGCGGTGCACGAAGAGACGGCCGCGATCACGGATCGTGCGTCGGCGCAGGCCGGCGCGACGGTCGAAGATACGCCGGCGCTGTTGCGCGTCGATCATCTGAGTTTCGCCTATCCGTTTGGGCCGCGCGTGCTCGATGACGTTTGCCTTGAGATCGCGGCGGGCGAGTTCATCGCGATAATCGGCCAAAACGGATCGGGCAAGACCACGCTGGCGAAGCATCTGGTCGGACTGATCGCGACGGGGGAGGGCAAAATCAAGATCGGCGGCCGCGATCGAGCGACCCTGCACGCCGCCGAGACCGCGCATCAAGTGGGCTATGTGTTTCAGAATCCCGACCATCAGATCTTTGCCGCAACGGTGGCCGACGAGGTTGCCTTCGGCCCGCGCAACTTCGGGTTGGACGATGCCGAGATTGCACGTCGCTCCGAGGAGGTTCTGAGTGCGGTCAACCTGACCGCCGAGCGCGAGCGCGATCCCTTCCTGTTGAGCAAGGGCGAACGCCAGCGGCTGGCGGTGGCGAGCGTACTCGCGTTGCGGCCGCGCGTGCTGATTCTCGATGAGCCGACCACCGGCCTCGATTACCGCGAGCAGCGTCGCATGATGGGACTGATCGGCGACCTCAATCGCGCCGGCATCGCGATCGTGATGATCACGCACACGCCCTGGCTGGTCGCTGAGTATGCGCGCCGGGTCGTATTGCTGCGCAAGGGCCGGGTGATGTTCGACGGTGACGTGCGCGAATTCTTTACGCGCGACGAGTTGCTCGCGAACTCCTCGTTCCGGCCGCCCGAGGCGACTTTGCTGGGCCGCCGGTTCGGCGTCGCGGCGCTCCGTCCCGATGAACTGGCCGATTGGATTACGGGGCACGCCTGATGCCGATTTATCTCTACCTCGACAACAGCAGCGTGGTTCACCGGCTGAATCCGACCGTGAAGGTGTTCGCGTTGTTCATCATGTTCTGGTCGGTCTATTGGGTGGACCATCCGCTGGCCCTGCTGCCGCTCGGACTGCTGATGGTCGCGATGGCGCAACTGACGGGTTCGTGGCCCAACTTTTATCGCCTGCGCTGGCTTTTCATCCTGCTGATTTTCTTCACGACGCTCGCGTGGATGGTGTTCTATCGCAAGGGGCCGGCGCTGATTAACACGCGCATCATTCATCTGAGCCGGGCGTCGCTGATGTTCGGTCTGGGGCGCGGGCTGAAGCTCGCGGAACTGCTCGCGACGTCGGTGTTGTTTCTTTCGACGACCAAGGTCGAGGAATTCACGGCAGGCCTGCAGCGGTTGGGCGTGCCGTATCGGGTGGGTTTCGCGATCACGCTTTCGTTCAGGCTGGTGCCGCTGTTTATCGACTCGGCACTGACGGTCGTGCAGGCGCAAAGTCTGCGCGGCTACGAGTTCAATCGGGGCGGTCCGCTGGAGCGCGTGAAGCGCTATGTTCCGGTCGTGATTCCCGTCTTCATGGGCGCGCTGCGCAAGGCCAACAACATGGCGATGGCTCTGGAAGCCCGCGGCTTCGGCATCAGCGCGGTGCCGACCAGCTATATCGACTATCCGATTGATACTCGCGACCGGGTGGCGTTCGCGGCGCTGACCGGGCTCGGCGTGGTTTATTTCCTGATTTATTACATGGGCTATGGCGCCATCTCGGTGAACTAGAGCGGTTCGGTTGCGGCGCTTCGATCGGCCGGCACCACTGCGAAATTTTGCTGGAGCGTCGCGGCGGATGCGTGCTAGCGTGAATGCGAATTTACTGAGAGGCTGAATGCGGCGATGCTCTTCGTAATTATCGGTCACGACGGTCCCAACGGAGCGGCGTTGCGACCCACGGTACGCCCGGCGCATCTTGAAAACCTCCGGCCGCTGGTCGAGAGCGGTAAGGTGGTGGTCGGTGGGCCCTTCACCGACGGCAGCGGCAGCCTGATCGTTGCCGACTTCGAGAGCGAGGCCGCGGCGAAGGCGTTTGCGCAGAGCGATCCATACGTCACGCAGGGCGTATTCGAGCGGGTTGAAATCAAACCATTTCGCAAGGTCGTGCCCTGACGGCGGCGGGCTTGCGACGGAGCACTGATGGCGGGAGCATTATCGAGCCTCAAAGTCGTCGAAATCGGTGAAATGGCGTCGGCGCCGTACGCGTCCAAGCTGATGGCGGACATGGGCGCGGAAGTGATCAAGGTCGAGCGGCCCGGCGCCGGCGACCACGCGCGCGTGCGCGGTCCCTTTCCCGGCGGTCAACCGCATCCCGAAAAGAGCGGCCTTTTTCTCTACCTCAACACCAACAAGCTCGGTGTCACGCTCGACATCGCGCGTCCCGAGGGTTTCGAGATTCTGGAGAAACTCGTCGCACAGGCCGACGTGCTGATTCACAACGTATGGCCACCCGACATGGACCGTGCTGGTCTCAATTTTGAGCGTCTGCGCAAGGTCAATCCACGCCTGGTGATGACCTCGATTACGCCGTTCGGATTGACCGGGCCGTATCGAAACCTGCGCGCCGAGGAGTTGACTGTATGGTCGGCGGGCGGCGTCTGCGTGCTCAACGGCGCCGGTCCGGACCATCCCGAACTGCCGCCGCTCAAGACCTTTGGCCATCAGGCGGGATTCCAGGGTGGCGTGCACGGTGCGGTCGCGACGATGGGCGCGGTGATGGCGCAATTGCGCGACGGCGAGGGACAGCATGTCGATGTGTCGTGCCAGGAAGCGATCGCGTCGCAGCTTGAACTGACCTTCGAGTACTGGCCGTACATGAAGCTCATCGCGACGCGCCTGGGCAAGAAGCCGATTCAGCCGCTGGAGGCGATGCAATGCAAGGACGGCTGGATTTACGTGTGCTGCGTCGAGGAACATCAATGGAAGGCCTTCGTTGACCTGATGGGGAATCCGGAATGGGCGGGCGAAGAGATCTTCGCCGATCGTCTCAAGCGCGGCGAGAACTGGGAGGCGTTGGTCATCTTCCTCGAAGAATACGTCAGAGAACAGACTGTTCTTGAACTCTACAAAAAGGCACAAGCACGGCGAATTCCGTTCGCGCCAGTCTCGACCATGGGGGATCTGCTCAATTCGGAACATCTGCAGGCGCGCGGCTTCTTCGTCGAGATCGCGCAGCCCGTCGCCGGTACGCACAAGTATCCCGGCGCCCCGCTCAAATACGGCGCGACGCCGTGGGAAATCCGGATGCCGGCGCCGATCCTGGGACAGCATAACGGCGAAATCTTCGGGCAGCGGCTGGGCCTGTCGGCCGCGCGGCTCGACCAACTCAAGCGCACGGGTGTGATTTAAATGGCACGGCCACCGCTCGACGGCATTCGCATCGCGGACTTCACATGGGTGTGGGCGGGTCCCTACTGCACGCTGCAACTGGCGCATCTGGGCGCGGACGTGATTCGCATCGAGACCAAAACGCGCCCATGCGTTACGCGCTTGCTGCCGCCCTGGCCGGACATGAAGCCCGGCGGAATGAATCGCTCCGGGTATTTCAATCAGTACAGCCAGGGCAAGCGTTCGGTCACGCTCAACTTCAAGGATCCCGCCGCGCACGAGATCGCGCGAAAGTTGATCGCGAAGAGCGACGTGGTGATCAACAACTTCGCGCATGGCGTGATGGAAAAGATGGGGTTCGGTTATGAGGCGGTGCGCAAGATCAAGCCGGACATCATCGCGATCTCACTTACCGGTTACGGTGATACCGGACCTTACCGCGACTACATCGCCTATGGGCCGGCGCAGGTGCCGCTGTCGGGACTGTCGGCGCTGACCGGTTATCGCGATTGGCCGCCGATGCATGCCGGCTTCAGCTACGCTGATCCTAACGGGGGCGTGCACGGAGCGTTCGCGATTATCGCGGCGCTGTTTCATCGCGCCAAGACCGGGCAGGGCCAGTACATCGACATGAGCCAATGGGAATGCGCGATGGGAGTGCTCGCCGAGGGCATCCTTGAGTACACCATGAACGGGCGCGAGCCGGAGCGCATCGGCAATGAGGATCCGCAGATGGCGCCGCATGGCATCTACCGCTGCGTCGATCGTCCGGACAAGGTAATGGGCGTGGTGGTCGATCAATTTGTCGCGATCGCGGTGGCTGACGAGGCCGAGTTCGGCCGCTTCGCCAGCACGATCGGTAAGCCGCAACTGTGCGGCGATACGAAGTTCGCGACCCTCAAGGCGCGCAAATCCAACGAGCAAGAACTCAATCGCATCGTTGAGGAATGGACCGTGAGCCATACCGCCGTCGAAGTCGCGCGCGTTTTGCAGGAGGCGGGAATTGCCGCGGCGGTCGTGGCCGACAACAAATTCCTTTCCGAAGAAGATCCGCATTTAAAGGAACGGAATTACTTCGTGTACAAGGAGCATCCCGAGGTCGGCACCCTTCAGCATTGCGGCATGCCGTGGAAGATGAGCCGGACCGAGACTTCAGTGCGGTCGGCGGCGCCGTGCATCGGACAGCACACCGACGAAGTGTTGACGGAGGTGCTTGGCTACAGCGCCGATGACGTCGCGAAGCTTCGCGCGCAAGGCGCGCTCGATTAGTTTGACGAAATTTGCGGACGACCAAACCTGAAGTATCACATCAGGAAACACGGGAGACTCAGGGCGATGGCGGAATTTAAAGTATTACTTGATGGGTTGATGTTCACCGAAGGGCCGCGCTGGCATGACGGCAAGCTCTACTTCTCGGATATGCACGCGCACAAGGTGATGTCGGTCGATCTGGACGGCAAGGCGAAGACCATCGCGGAGGTGCCGGCGTGGCCTTCGGGTTTAGGATGGCTGCCGGACGGACGCCTGCTGATCGTCTCGATGACGGACCGCAAGGTGCTGCGCCAGGACGCGGATGGGCTGAAGGTCCACGCCGATATCAGCAAGCTCGCGTCGTTCCATTGCAACGATATGGTGACCGACGGCAGGGGCCGCTGCTACGTCGGGAACTTTGGCTACGACCTGTTGACCGACGCGCCGAAAAAGCCCGCCGAACTGGTGCTGGTGAATCCTGATGGCTCAGCGCGCGTCGCCGCGACCGGCCTCGATTTTCCCAACGGCACGGTGATTACGCCCGACGGCAAGACGCTGGTGGTCGGCGAATCGATGGGTCATCAACTGACCGCGTTTGATATCCAGAGCGACGGCTCGCTGACGAATCGCCGGGTGTGGGCGAAGCTCGATGAGGGTGCTGTTCCCGACGGCATCGCGCTCGATGCGGAGGGTGCGATTTGGGTCGCGTCGCCGATGACGTTCGAGTTGCTGCGCGTGCGCGAGGGCGGGGCGGTGGCCGAGCGGCTGAAATTCGACACGATGCCGATCGCCTGCGCGCTCGGCGGTCCGGGGCGCCGCACGCTGTTTATGCTGACCTCGGACAGCATCAACCCCGACGAATGCCGCGCGAAGAAGGCCTCCAAAATCTGGATCAAGGAAGTGGCGGTGGCCGGCGCCGGATGGCCATAATGCTTGTGCGGATGCGCGCACGACCGTCCGCCATTCTCAACCTGAATGGGTGCCACCGAGCGTGACCGCAATCACTAATGCCGACATTTTCGCCGACCGTCGCCGGCGTTTCCTCGATGCGATCGGGCCGGGCGCGATCGCCATCATCCCGTCCGCGCCGGTCGCGCTCCGCTCGGGCGATGTCGAATTCATCTATCGGCAGGACAATGATTTCTATTATTTGACGGGGTTCGCGGAGCCGGAGTCGGTCGCGCTGTTCGCGCCGGACTCGCAAGAACCGTTTATGCTCTTCGTGCGGGCGCGCGACAAGGAGCGCGAGACGTGGACCGGCCGCCGCGCCGGTATCGAGGGTGCCGTCGCGGATTACGGCGCCAATCGCGCCTTCACGATCGACGAACTCGACGGCGTACTGCGCCGCCATCTGGACAAGGTCGATCGCGTCTATTATCCGCTGGGCGCTAACGAGCGGATGAACGCGCGCATTCTGGAATTGTTGCGCGCCGCGCAGGCGATGCGTCCGCGCCTCGGCACCGGAGCGCATACGCTGCTCGATCCGCGCGAGCTGATTCACGAGGCGCGGCTGCACAAGCGTCCGGAAGAGCTGGCCGCGATGCGCGCCGCGATCGCGATTTCGGCCGAGGCCCACAAGGCCGCGATGCGCACGGCGCGCGGCGGCATGATGGAATGGCAGGTCGAGGCGACGGTTGACTATGCTTTTCGCTCGCGCGGCGCGGCGGGTCCGAGCTACCCGTCGATCATCGCGTCGGGGCCGAACGCGGCGACGCTGCACTACATCAACAACGATCGCGAGATGCGCACCGGCGAGCTGCTGCTGATCGACGCCGGATGCGAGTATTCCTTCTACGCGTCCGATGTCACCCGCACTTTTCCCATCGGGGCGCGTTTCACGCCGTTGCGGCGCGACCTTTACGAAATCGTTCTGGCGGCGCAACTCAAGGGAATCGAGGCGATCAAGCCGGGAATCAAATTCGACGACCCGCACGACGCCGCCGTGCGCATCCTGGTCGAGGGGATGTGCCGCCTCGGGCTGGTGAAGGGGCCGGTCGAGGATGCGATTCGCGCCGGCGCATGGCGGCGTTACTACATGCATCGCACCAGCCATTGGCTCGGCATGGACGTGCACGACGTCGGGCTTTACCGCGTGGGCGGGGAATCGCGCACGCTCGAACCTGGCATGGTGCTCACGGTGGAGCCGGGGATTTACATCGCGTCCGACGATGCCGAGGCGCCCGAGGAATTTCGCGGTATCGGGATTCGCATCGAGGACGACATTCTCGTCACCGCCGATGGCCACGAAGTGATGACCGCGGCGGTGCCGAAGACGGTCGCCGACATCGAAACGCTGACGACCTCCGCCGGATAGAAGCGCGCCGCCTACAACTCGAGCGCGCTGGCGGTGCCAACGATGGCCTTGGTGCCGTCGGCCTTCTCGCACCAGACCTCTACCACGGCGCGAGTGCGCTTGCCCTCGGAGCGCCGCTCGACAATCCGACCGTGCGGTCCCGAGACCTCGTCCACCCACAGCACGTTCACCAGGCGCAGGTCGAACTTGCCGCCCACCATGAAGCCCAGCCCGAAACGCTGCGTCATCATCTCGCCAATCAGGCAGACTGACCACATGCCCTGCACAACGATGTCCGGGAAGCCGAGTTTGCGCGCCGCTTCCCCGTCGGTGTGATAGTTGATGCCCGGGCCCGAGAACGCCATGCACATCGCCTGCGAAATCGGGCGGGCGGGCGCGGCGATCGCTTCGCCGCCGCGATCGCCGACCTTGAACACGCGCGCGGAGGATTTTTCGCGATCGCGATCGACGGCAAAACCGCCGCCTTCGCCGCCACCTTCCGACGCAATCAGGAAACTCTGATGCGTGCGGCTGCGCTGGACGATGCGCCCGTCGGCGCCCATCAACAGCACTTCGTTGACGACGTATTCGCGATCGCGCTTGGCGTAGCGCTCGACCACCACTGAACGCGAATGCAATGTCTCGCCGACGCGAATCGGTGAGAAGCCTTCCCATTCCTGACGCGCGTGGAGATTGCCGAACACGTTCGGCAAGTACCAGTCGAAAGTGCGGAAGACCGCCGAATGCACGACCAGCGCGGGCGCGATCGGATAGCCCAGCGGCGACGCGCCGCGATACCACGGATGGTCGTCGCCGGTGGCGGCAATATAATTTTCTACCGCGTCGGCCGAGATTTCGTAATCGGTCCCGCCGAAGTCGCGGCCGACGTAAA
The DNA here is from genome assembly GCA_021780755.1 of Deltaproteobacteria bacterium. GTDB lineage: Bacteria > Desulfobacterota > Binatia > Binatales > Binataceae > JADMIL01. The sequence goes on from JAJXYF010000041.1 coordinate 54,492, forward strand.
CTTCCTTCGCCTCGAATATTTCCGTCGCCATGTTACTCCCTCGACGCCGATCGCGGCCTGTTACGGACGCGATTTCATCTTGCCCGCGAAGCGTTCGTCGAATTTCGCGCGATCAACCACCGCACGCATGTGCGTGCCCACGCCGATCTCCTCTTTCTCGTCAACCGCACGAACGTTGAACTCGATCCGCCGGCCATCGCATTTCGTGACTTCCGCCTCGGCGCGCACCTTCCATCCTTCGGGCGTCGCCGCGGTATGCGTCACGTTGACGATCGCGCCAACCGTCATCTCGCCCGGCTCGAGGTAGGCGCTGAGCGCGTCCATCGCGGCCATCTCCATCGCCAGGCTCATCATCGCGGTGGCAAGCACCGGTGGCAGCGAAGGTGCCATCGTCCCCGCGAGGTCCTTGCGCTCGACGGTGAATTCGTAAGTTCCTTTGGTTCCGACCGGTACTGCACGCATGATTGATTCCCGCCTGGACTCATTGGCGCGCGCGGGCCGCGCGGTCGCGCCGCAGCCCCATCGCGTCGAGTTTCTTGATCACCCATTCAACCCGGTCGTTGCCCCAAAAGGGTTCGCCGGCGACGATAAAGGTCGGCACGCCGAAGACTCCGTCGCGATCGGCCTCGGCCACTGCCTGCGCGAGATCGGCCGCGCCGTCAGCCGCCGCATATCGCGCGAAGTCTTCCGCATCGAGCCCGCATTCGCGCAGCACGACAGCCAGCGCGGCGGGATCTTCGAGGTCGAGTTCGCGCTTGAAAAAGCGCTCGAAGATTCGCGGTGCGTACTCGCGAAAGCGTCCGTGACGGTCGGCATACAGACCGCTGATATTCGCCAGCCGCGAGTCGAACAGCTTTTGCGGTCCGCGAATGATCATTGCGCGATCGTTGGCGAAGCGGCGCGCGTCGGCATAGAGGTAGCGCACCTTGTTCCAGTCGTGCGGTTGGCGCTGAGCGAGTTCTCCGCCGTACGCCACGCGTGGTTCGAAGTCGCGAGGGAGAAAGCGCAGCCTTATATGATGTGAGCGTTCGAGCGCGAGCGCCGGTTCAAGTGCGAGATAGGTGAACGGGCTCTTGAAATCGAAATAAAACTTTACTGTTTCGCCGGCGGTGTCCATCGGAACTTCCGCCTTGTGAGATAGCTTAAATTGACCCGGCGCAAAAGCGGTCGCTCGTTTCGATGGCGCGCATCGTCGGTGCGCCGCGGCCGCTAGTTGACGGCCGGTAGTTCGACGGTTGTGCCGGCGGGCGAGCGCCGCAACAGATGCTCGATGGCGGCGAACAGCCGTGCGCGATCGACTGGCTTAACGAAGAAGTCGTTGCATCCGGCCGCGAGCGCCTCATCGCGATTGACGCTCATGGCATGGCCGGTCAGCGCGACAATCGGCGTCGTGCGGAAACGCTCCAGCATGCGCAGAGAACGAGTAAGCGCCAGGCCATCCTCCGCGCCGCGCAGTCCAAGATCCATCAGCACCAGGTCGATGGTCCCCGGGTAGAGATCGATTTGGCGTCGAACTTCGGCCGGCGATGCGGCCGAGAGCATACGGTAGCGATTCTTCATCATCGCGCGCATCAAAATCTGGTTGTCGGGATCGTCCTCGACCACCATTACGGTCGGTTGACTGGACGGTTTATAGAGCGCCGCGATCGGTGATGGCTTTGCGCTATTGGCAGGGCCGCCGCTGGTCGGCACGATCGCGGACTTCGAGAAATGAATCGTAAAGCTCGAACCGGCGCCCTTCTCGCTGCGCACGCTCAGCGTGGCGCCGTTCAATTCAAGATAGCGGCGGGTCAGCGCGAGTCCCAGACCGGCGCCCTCGAAGCGCCGCGCAATGCCGCAGTCCTCTTGCGAAAACGGCTCCAGCAGATGGAGCTGGAAGGTGGCGTCGATGCCGATGCCGGTGTCCGTCACGTCGAGGGAAAGCTCCCCTTGATCGTCGCGATGCAGGCGCACGGTCGCGCTGCCGTGATCGGTAAATTTGATCGCGTTCTCCAGCAAATTGCGCAATGCCTGAGTCAGGCAATATTCGTCGAACGCGATTGTCACCGCTTCATCATCGAATTCGAACGCGAGGGTCAGGCCCTTCTTCGCGACCCGCGGCATCAGCTCGGCGATTAGCCGTCGGATAAGCGGGACCGGTTTGACCTTTCGCGGATCGACCTGGAAGGAACGCGATTCCAGTTTCGAGTAGTCCAGCACGGCATTCAGAGTGCCGAGCAGTCGCTTGCACGCACGGGCTACCGCTTCAACGCATTCTGCCTGACTGGAGTCGCGCATTTCGGCCAGATGTTCTCCAATCAGGTCGTTGTAACCCAGAACGATATTGAGCGGCGTGCGGAATTCATGGCTCATGTTGGCGAGGAAGGCGGATTTCAGCCGCGACGATTCGAGCGCGGCGTCGCGCGCAGCAGCCAGTTCCACGGCCACGCGTTTGCGCGCCGAAATGTCGCGGATATTGACCAGCACCCCGGGAGCGCCGCCAATCTCCGTCAACGCACGCATCCCCACGTCGGATTCGAGATAGGTGCCGTTCGCCATCAGCACGCGAATCTCGGCGCTCATCGTAACGCCGGGCTGTGCGAGGGCCTGGTCAAAAATGCGCTGGCGAATCGGGATGTCGTCGGGATGACAGAATTCCATCCCTTTGCGCCCGATCATTTCTGCCACCGTCCGCCCGAACATGGCTTCGCCCGAGCCACTGATGAAGCGGATGGTACTCTCACGGTCGAGTACCGCGACCACGTCGCTCGAACTTTCGATCACGGTGCGCAAAAACTCCTCGCTGTGCCGCAGGCGCTTCTGGGTCGCGGCTCGTTCCATCGCGCTCGCCAGTATGTTGGCGATCGCCTGCATGAAGTTGATGTCGTGCTGCGAGAAGGTTCGCGGTTCGCGAGTAAATGTCGCGACTACGCCGAGCGCCTCACCGCTCGATTTAATCGCGACGGAAATCCCGCTGCGCGCCCCATAAGCGATCAACCCGGCAGACGGTTCGAACCGCGATTCAGAGCGCAGGTCCTCGCTGATTACCGGTTCGCGGGAAAACAGGGTATAGCCCGCCAGCGAATATTTACCCCCCGGCATCTTCATGCCGACGTAAGCTGCCGGATCGGGATCCGAGGTTGACTTGAGCGTTAGGTTGTAGCCGTCCGCGTCGAGTTCAAGCACCGCCGAGAAGTCCGCCTTGAGGCCCGCCGTCGTAATCATCGAGGCCTGTGTCATCAATTCCCGCAGCGCGCCGCCTTCGAGCGACCTCGCGCCAAGCTTGCTGATCCCTTCCTGTTGCCGCAGGCGCGATTGGAGCTCGCGCTGAGCATCGCTCCCGGCGCTGACGTCACGCAGCAGGCAGGCGAATCCACAGTGATTTCCCGCCGTATCGCGCACCGCCGAAATCACCACCTTGGCCCAGAATGTGGTTCCGTCCCGGTGCCTGCATGACGCCTGCCCCTCATAGCGGCCGTGCGCTAAAGCGGAGCCTAATGTCCGCGCCGGCTGGCCGTCCGCAGTCTCGGCGGCAGAGTAAAGGCATGAGATATCGCGTCCCAGTATTTGCTCATCGGTGTATGCCCATAGTTGTTCGGCGACCGGGTTCCAGGTGAGGATACGGCCGCCTCGATCGAGTACGAACACGCCGAATTGCGATGCCGCTTCATGAATTTGCCGCAAAGGCGCTATGACAGACTCGATCGGGTTGCCCGCCGCATAACCGTCAAGCAACTCGCGATTGCCGTTCGCCGACGGATGCCCTGATCTGGTCACTATGGCTCTTCCTTCGGGTTGAGTGCGGGATGTTACCCACAGCCCGTCGCCTGCAGACGAAACGCGGCCCAATCAGCCTGACGAAGTCGGTAGATCGCCGTTTCCCTGATAGATAGAGAGCAATGCAAATGCCATCATCTGCTTGCCTACAATAGAGTAGGATTTGCTTGAAATCCTCGCGTGTGCCTGCGAACGCTGGTGCCCGCCCGCCTCGGACCAGATGGGCTATGCCGTATTGTGGTACGAGATTGCTTCCAACAGTGACACAGGGTGTATCAATATCAGCCCGTGTGACGCCTGCGATGCCTGAAATGCCAACGACGGCTTCATTTTGAGTCAGCTCGCGCAATCCTCCGAAGGAATGGTGACGATTGCCGAGCGTCATCGATAGCTGCGCGCCAACCGCATTATGGCCCCTGACGGGTCAGATTCATTCCAGCGCTGCGTGTGACTCTCAGCCGCCATCCGGTCCGCGAATCGTTGGCGTGCTCCGCCGCCGCGGGGAATTCATGGGCGCCGACTTGAGGCTGCACCGCTGTCACTTCCGAGACCGGTTCTTGCGCTGCTATGGCCGTGACTTCATGAATTGCCGCGAGCAGAGTGGGGCGGCGCACCGGTTTAGCGACGTGGGTGTCGCAACCGGCATCGAAACTCTTGTGCACCGCCTCGTCGAGCACCGAGGCCGTCAGCGCGATGATCGGCGTCCGCATCGCGTTATGCTCGCACTCCCACTGACGAATCAGTTTCGCGGCGGTATAGCCGTCCATCACCGGCATCTGGATATCCATCAGCACCACGTCGTAACTGCCGGCGACGAATTTCTCCAACGCGATTTCACCATTCTCGGCGTGCTCTACCAAGCCGGCGGTATGCTTGAGAAAGGCCTCGATCAACAGTCGATTATCCGCCGAATCGTCCGCGACGAGGATGCGCAGGGGGCGACCTATGGGTGACAGCGGTATGAGCTTGCGCGCCTCGCCGATTTGCTCGACCGGTTCGATCGCCGTGATGTTGACGCCCTCGGCCAGGGGCTCTTCGACGACCGGCATCGCCTGCCGCTTACCCGCTTCCGCTGGTTCCGCGTTGGCGACGCCGTTCGCCTTCGTTTCGTGCGGCTCGGGACTGCCCGCATCGGGGTCGCAACCGAGCATTGCCCGCAGGACGCTGAACAATTCCGATCGCCGCACCGGCTTGATGATCTGATGAAACATTCCGAGGTTCCGCAGCCGCGGCAAGCGCACGTTGAGATCGTCTGATGTAAGCATCGGTATGACCATTCCGGCGCCATGCGCCGCCTCGCAAATGCGCCGTATCGGATCGGTGCCTTCGGCCGCCGGCATTCGGCAGTCCAACAGCACCATCCGATATGGCATTCCCTCTTCGTCCGCACGGCCAAGCTCGTCGATTGCCTGTTCGCCGCTTTCCACTTGCGTTACCTGCGCGCCACACCCTACGAGGGTCTCGGCCAGTACGAAGCGCGTGATTGCCGTGCGGTCGGCAATCAGGACTCGCAGCCTGGCGAGTTCAGGCACCGCATTGCATGCCGCAGCCCCGCTTTCCCGCGGCTGCATCGTGAACCGAACAGTAAAGTGAAACGTGCTGCCCCGTCCGACTTCGCTTTCAATCCAAATCCGCCCGCCCATCAACTCAACCAGTTGCTTGACGATCGCGAGCCCGAGTCCAGCGCCGCCGTACTCGCGTGCGATTGCGGGGCTCGCCTGGGTGTAGCGGGCAAATATTTTTTCTCGTTGCTCCGCGGCGATCCCGATGCCGGTGTCCGAAACCGTGCAGTGAAGCACGCCGGGCTCGCCTTGAGCGGCGCGATCGATCGCGATGGTGACTTCGCCGCGATTGGTGAATTTGATTGCGTTGGCGACGAGGTTAATCAGGATCTGGCGCAGCCGTAGCGGATCGCCCACCAGTGCGGTCGGTACTTCCGGCGCAACTCTCAACGTGAGTTCCAGGCCCTTCTGATGGGCCCGAATCGAAAGCGTCTCGGCGACCCGTTCCGCAAGCTCCAGCAGGTCGAAGTTCACCGCCTCAAGGTTCAGCCGGCCGCTCTCAATTCGCGCGAAGTCCAGGATATCGTCGATGAGGTCGAGCAGTGCCGCGCCGTTATTCGTCATGACGCTGAGGTACTTGTGTTGTTCCGGACTCAACTCGGTGTCGTTCAGCAGCTCGGCCATGCCCAGGATCGCGTTCATTGGCGTGCGGATCTCGTGGGACATCTGCGAGAGAAAATCTGACTTCGCGCGCGAGGCTGCCCGGGCCCTGTCGCGCGCCGCCATGAGTTCGATTTCGGTGCCGTTGTCGTGCGCATTCGGCGCGCCGAGTTGCCACCACGGGACCCATTGCACCACGGCCCCGGTCCCCGCCAGCAACAGGATCGCGCCAACCGCAAAGATGATAGTGTCGCCGCTGTGAATGCCGACCGCCGCTTCGCTCGCCACCACCATCACGCACAGGGCGAAATTGAAGATTCGCCAGTGACGCCGATACGCCGCGTGCCAGGTGAGACCAAGGGTGAGGGCGATGAGTACGAGATTGGTGCCCTGCAGCAGTCGCATCGCCGGTGAAAACTGCGGATCCCGATCGCTGCTCAGGATGGATCCCACCAGCCCGGCCAGCAGCATCGCCGTCAGTCCCGCGCGGCTTAGCTCGATCGCCCAGTCATCGGCTGACCGGTCGTTGCGGCCTTCTGCGGTCCGCATCGAATCCGTTGTTGCAGCGCTGCAACCGGGCGTTAGAGCCTCAACTGTCAAGGCTGTTCTCACGGTCGTCGCGGACGACCTGTTGTCATCTTTGTCTATCAAACGCCACGCTCTTATCGTCAGTCGCGTTCAATTCATAGCAAGCTCGATGCCGTCGCTGACGAGCGGCACACATCGCTTTGGTGAGAGGTTTTCACCGGCTAGCCAAGGGGGATGCAAGTGTAACTCTGGGTGCTGTCACGTGATGTTACGTAACAGTCTGATGGGTTTGAAGGTGAGTATTGTGCGGAGGTTGAAACGCCCATGAAGCCCCTTGAAAATCGTGTAACGATCAGCGCTTGGATGATAGTTCCCCATCCTTCGCATGGCGGGCTGTTGCAACATTGATGCAAGTTCGCAACACCGTGGTGAGGCGATCCTTCATCAATTTTCATCTAATGTTGCTCATTTTTATCAACGTCAGGATTATCCAGGCGTTGTCCTCGCGCCGAGAACGATATTCGCGGACACTCCGCCCGCATCTCCCCCGCTGTCCGAAGTTGCGCGGGTGGCTCCGCTCTTGACACGGCAAGGCCGCAAGGCGTCGATTTGAATGTGCAGGAGGACGATGACTATGGCCTTGCGACAACCCACCGCGGATGACCTGCAAAGGTTGGCGGCTGCGAGCCACTTCCGGCTGAGCCCCGAAGAGCTGATCGATTTTCAGGCGCTGATGCCGGCGATGTTCGAGACCCTCGACGCGCTCGACGGGATGCCGCTTGCGGCCAGACCGCAAAAGTACCCGGACCGCGTTCCGGGTGGGCGTCCCACTCCTGAGAGCGATCCGTTCAACGCGATCATCCGGCGCTGCTCGGTCAAAGGTGCGTCCGCCGGTAAGCTTGCCGGCAAGCGGGTCGGGATCAAGGACAATATCTCCGTGGCCGGAGTGCCGATGACCTGCGGGTCGTCGGTGATGGAGGGTTATGTACCTGCGGCCGACGCGACGCTGGTCACGCGTATTCTCGATGCGGGTGGAAACATCGTTGCCAAGCTCAACTTGGACAACTTCGCTTTCGCGGGCGCCGGCGACACCAGCTCCTTCGGTCCCACGCGCAATCCCCACAACCCCGACTTTCTCGCTGGCGGCTCGTCGGGCGGCTCGGGCGCGGCGCTCTACTATGACGACATCGATGTCACGGTGGGCGGCGATCAGGGCGGCTCGATTCGCATCCCCTCGTCGTGGTGCGGCGTGGTGGGACTCAAGCCGACGCACAGCCTGGTGCCATATACCGGCTGCATCGGCATCGATCCGACGTTCGACCATGCGGGTCCAATGGGCCGCACGGTGGCCGACGTGGCGCTGCTGCTCGAAGTGATCGCAGGGCCCGACCCGGATGATCCGCGCCAGCATGCGGGAGTGAAAGTCCAACCCTACACTCAAGCCTTGGGCAAGGATCTCAAGGGCGCACGGATCGCGATGGTGCACGAGGGTTTTGGCGGTCCGCTCGCGGAGCCCGACGTTGACGCCACAGTGCAACGCGCGCTCGCCTCCATGCGTAAGCGGGGCGCCCAGGTCGAAGAGGTCTCGATTCCGATGCATCGCGAGGGCGATCGCGTGGCGTGGGGCCTGATGGCCGAGGGTGCGGCGGCGCTCTTCTGGGCGCATGGCGTCGGTTACCATTTCAAGGGCGCGTACGATGGCGGCTTCGGTGAAGCCTTCGGACGTTTTTGCGAGGAGCGCGGCGACCAACTGCCGCCGACGGTGAAGCTGGTCTCGCTGGTCGGCGGCTACCTCAACAGCCATTATCATGGACGGCTCTATGCCAAGGCGCAGCACCTCCGCGCATCCTTGCGGGCGGCGTACGACACGGTACTCGCGAATTTCGACGCTATCGCGATGCCGACGACGCCGATGAAGGCTCATCGCTACCGGCCCAATCTGCGGCCCGGCGAGCTCATAACACACGGCTGGAACATGCTCGGCAACACCGCGCCCTTCAACATGACGGGACATCCCTCGATGAGCGTGCCGTGCGGGAAATCCGACGGGCTACCGGTCGGCCTGATGTTGACCGCGAAGCATTTTGACGAGATGGCGCTGATTCGAATCGCGGATGCATTCGAGCGCGACGGGCACGGTAAGGAATAGCCCGGCGAAACAAGGCATCGGCACAATTGACCCTGGACGCGACCACGCGAACGAATGAATCGTAATGACGAAGTTTATCGATCCGGCAGGCATTACCGGCTACCACGCGCATATTTATTATGCTGAGGACTCGCGGGCACGGGCGGCGCGTATCCGCGAATTGATAGAGAGCAATTTCAAGGTCGTGATGGGGCGCTGGCGCGACATGCCGGTGGGGCCCCATCCGCAGGCGATGTACCAGGTGGCCTTCGGCACCGATGAATTTTCGCGAATCGTGCCGTGGCTGATGCTCAATCGAGAGGGTCTCACCGTGCTGGTCCATCCGGAGACCGGCGATGCCTACACTGACCATGCGGTGAATCCGCTGTGGCTCGGCGAGAAGCTGCAGCTCAACGTCGAGATGCTGCGCAACTTGCCCAAAGGGTAAATTTCTTCCAGTGGTATATCAAAAACCCTATACACATACCGTCAACCGTCGGGATGAGTGAGTAATGGAAGGCCGTGGATCTCTCTCACTGGGGCTGGAGACCGGAGTGTAACGCGGCGCCGCGACTGACTATTGGCGAGTGGGGTTGGGATTATCCAGTTGCGATTGTAATCCGGAGGTCTTGGTGCGGAGATCGGCGACCACCTTGTCGTAGCCTTTTTCATTCATGAGGCGATTGATCTGGTTGCGATAATTGCCGATTACGCTGATCGCATCGACGGTCACGTCGTAAACTTTCCATTTCCCGTCAGTCAAGTGCATCAGGTAGTTTATCTGGATCGGGTCCTTCTGTTCCTTGAGCGTGACGGTGCTGTAAACCTGCGCATAGTCCGGGCCGTCGAAGGTTTCGCGGGTGAACTGGATTTTGACCGTCGGCAATTCGTCGGCGACTTGTTTGACGCTGTAGTCCTGGAGCTTGCTCAAGTAGGCGTCCTCGATAAAGCGGGTGAAGACGGCGACGAATTCGTCGCGCTGAGCGGGCGAGAGTGCGCGCCAATGATAACCCATCACCGACCGCGCCATCGAATCGAAGTCGAAGTATTGCGCGCCGAGTCCGCGCAATCGCTCGCGGCGATCCTTTAGCGGCATCGCGGGAGCCTCGAAGACCTTCATGACGTCGCTGACGCCGCTTTTCACTTGCGCCATTGGATCGCTGGCGGCGTTGGGAGTGCCGGGCGCAGCTTGCGGCATCGTGACGCTGGGATCGGCATGCGCCGATGCGGACGGGAAGATCGCGAGCGCAAAGAAAAGCACGCCGGTCTGCGTGCGCCGGCGAATGAATCGAACATCGAACAGGCGCATAACCGGCTATTCTAACCTGATCGGCACAACGAACGGAAAACCATCGCTTTAAGCGGGTCGCCCCTGCCCACTGGCATTGAGGGTCGTTCAGCGGCAATATCCTCGTCAGTATCTCAGGGTGGCCGTTCGCGTCGGGACGGCAGACGAGTGATCTGGAGCGCGGGCGAATACGGGGTCTCAAGAGTGGCAAAATCGGGAGTTTCGTCTGAGGTCGAAGCGGGCGTGCCGCAGCGTCGGGCGGGCGACGCGCCGGGGCCGGCCACGGTCCCCGTCGATTGGGACTCGGTCTCGCGCTTCAAGCAGCCCGAAGACAGCCTCGGCTATCTGCTCTGGCAGACCGCGCACGGATGGATGCGGCGGCTCAACAGCGAGTTGCTCGGAATGGGCCTGACGCATCTACAGATGATCGCGCTGGGCTCGACCGCGTGGCTGACCCGGATCAGCGGAGCGCCGTCGCAGGCGCGGCTGGCGAAATTTTGCGCGATGGATCCGATGTTGATTTCCAAGGTGGTGCGGACGCTCGAAAAGAAGCGGGCGATCGTGCGCTCGCCCGATCCGCGCGACACCCGCAGCAAGCTGCTTTCGGTGACCGATGAGGGCAATCGCATCATCTTGCGGTGCATCCCGGTGATCGAGCGCGCCTACGAACAATTCTTCGCGGCGGTCGGTGAGAGCGAGGCGCAGTTGCATGACACGTTGTTGCGGCTCTTTCGCAGCATGAAAGCGATCGAAGGCGAGTGACGGCGGCCGGCGCGGCGCCGCTCATCGGCGCGGCTGCCGCGTTCGCGGCGGCCTTCGTCAACGCGATCGCCGGCGGTGGCACGTTCATCGCGTTTCCCACGCTCAACGGTGTCCTCGGGATGACCGAGAAGCTCGCCAATGCGACCTGCACGGTGGGTCTGTGGCCGGGCTACGCATCGTCGGTGGCCGCGGCGCGCAAGGACCTCGCGTCGATCCCGCGCGACGCGCTGACGCGGTTGATCGTGCTGAGCGTAATGGGCGGCGCGGTCGGCGGCGCGCTGCTGCTGCTGACGCCGGCCGGCATATTTAGCGCGGTGGTACCGATCCTGCTCGGCGTCGGCACGATCCTCTTCGCGAGCGGGCCGCTGGTGAATCGCCGCTTCAATCCCGGTGCGTCGCAGGAGACGCCTCAGGGGGCCGCATTGCCGGTGATCTTTGCCGTAGCGATTTACAACGGCTATTTCGGCGCCGGCGGCGGCGTGCTGGTGATGGCGGGCCTGGCGGTCTGCGGTCTCCATGACGCGCGTCGTGCGAACATCTTCAAGATGCTGGTGCAGGTGACCTCCAATGCCGCCGCGGTCGCGGTGCTGGCGTGGTCGGGAATCGAATGGCCGGTAGCGCTGGGCATGATGCCCGGCGCCATCGCCGGCGGCTGGTTTGGGATGCGTCTGGCCAACGTGATGCCCCGCGGTCTGCTGCGCGCGATCATCATTGCGTGCGGCGTCGTGCTCACGGTGGTGTACACCGTCAAGGCGTTGCGCTAATCGAGGCGCGCATTGTGGGAAGCGCCGCGGCTCTTCGCCGCTCGCGCGCGGTCGGCTATATTCTATGATTAAGGCATAGCTTAGTGATCCTCATTCTCGATTTCGGCAGTCAATACACCCAGCTCATTGCGCGGCGCGTGCGCGAGGCGCGGGTCTATTGCGAGATCCATCCGTACAATCTCGCGCCGGAAAAAATCCGCAACTTGCATCCGCGCGGCATCATCCTTTCGGGCGGCCCGGCGAGCCTCTACGAGAGCGGCGCGCCCGATATCGCCGACGAGGTGTTGCACACCGGCAGCCCGGTGCTCGGCATCTGCTACGGCATGTACGTGATCGCGCAACACCTGGGTGCGCACAGCGCCGGCTCGCAGGCGCGCGAGTACGGGCCCGCGACGCTCGTCATCGACGATCGCGATGCGCTGTTCGAGGGTCTCGACGGCCGCGAGCATCAGGTGTGGATGTCGCATGGCGATCGCGTCGAGCGCATCCCGGATGATCTCACGGCGATTGCGCACAGCGACAATTCGCCCTACGCGGCCGTGCGTTCGCGCGACGGCCTGATGCGCGGCATCCAGTTCCATCCCGAGGTCGTGCATACGCCATGCGGCACCCAGGTGCTGCGCAATTTCGTGCTCAAGATCTGCGGTGAGCCCGGCGACTGGACGATGGCCGGTTTCGTCGAAACCAAGCTCAAGGAAATCCGCGATCGCGTTGGCCCGGACGATCGCGTGATCATGGGCCTGTCGGGCGGAGTCGATTCGTCGGTCGCGGCGGCCTTGATTCATCGCGCGATCGGCGACCGCCTGACCTGCGTCTTCGTCGATAACGGCCTGCTGCGCGCGGGCGAACGCGAGCGCATGGAGGCGACATTTGCCGCGCGCCTCGGCATCCCGCTGCGCATCGCGGACGCGACCGATCTCTTTCTCGAGCGCCTCGCCGGCGTGATCGATCCCGAGCAAAAGCGCCGCGTCATTGGTCACACCTTCATCGACGTGTTCGAGCAGGAGGCGACCGCAATCGGCGGCGCGCGCTTTCTTGGCCAGGGCACGCTTTATCCCGACGTTATCGAATCGGTTTCGTTCAAGGGGCCGTCGGCGGTGATCAAGAGTCATCACAATGTCGGTGGATTGCCCGAACGGATGCGCCTCGAACTGGTCGAACCACTGCGCGAGCTTTTCAAGGACGAAGTCCGCGAGGTAGGCCGCGAACTGGGCCTGACGGCGGAGATCGTCGATCGCGAGCCTTTTCCGGGGCCCGGCCTCGCGGTGCGCATCGTCGGCGAGGTCACGCGCGATCGGCTCGATCTCCTGCGCCGAGCTGATTCTGTAGTAATCGACGAGGTCGCGCGCGCCGGACTCGGCAAGCGCTTGTGGCAGGCCTTCGCCGTGCTGCTGCCGCTCAAGACCGTCGGCGTGATGGGCGACGGGCGCAGCTACGAGAGCGCGATCGCGATTCGCGCGGTCGAATCGCAGGACGGCATGACGGCGGATTGGGCGCGGCTCGACCCGGCGTTCCTCGCGCGCCTCTCGAGCCGCATCACCAACGAGACCCGCGGTGTCAATCGCGTGGTTTACGACATCACCTCCAAGCCGCCCGCGACGATTGAGTGGGAATAATATCGTGACGGTTCGCACACGCTACGCGCCGAGTCCGACCGGCGCGCTTCATATCGGCAACGTCCGTTCGGGACTGTTCGCCTACCTCTTCGCGCGCCACAATCACGGCGCGTTCATCCTGCGCATCGACGATACCGACGAGTTGCGTTCCACGGCGGAGTCGCTCGAGGAGATTCTCGAGAGCCTTCGCTGGCTCGGCGTCGAATGGGACGAGGGGCCGCCCGATCGCAAATACTTCCAGTCGAGCCGCTTCGATCGTTATCGCGAGGGCGCGCTGAAATTGCTGCGCGAAGCCAAAGCGTATCCGTGCTATTGCAGTGCGGAAGAACTCGACGCGATGCGCAAGGCGGCCGAGCGCGAACATCGCAAGCCCGGCTACGACGGCCGCTGCCGCGATCGCACGGCGCTCGCTGACCTGCAAACAGTAGAGCTTCCCGATAAAAAGGCGGGGCGCAACTATACCATCCGCTTCCGCTCGCCGCGGGAGGGCGCGACGGTGGTTGACGATCTGATCAAGGGCCCGGCGGTGTTTGAGAATACCGAACTCGACGACCTCATCATTTTTCGCTCCGACGGCGTGCCGACCTACAACTTCGCGACCGTGCTCGACGACTTCGACTTCGGCATCACGCACGTGGTGCGCGGCGACGACCATCTGCCCAACACGCCGCGCCAGATGCAGATCTTCTATGCGCTCGGGCTCACGCCGCCGGCCTACGCGCATCTGCCGATGGTGATGGGGGCGGACGGGCAGAAGCTCTCGAAGCGCCACGGCGCCACTTCGGTCTTCGCGTATCGCGACCTCGGCTATTTTCCCGAGGCGCTGCTCAACTACCTGGTGCGCCTCGGATGGTCGCACGGCGACCAGGAGATTTTCTCGCTGTCGGAGATGTTCGAGTATTTCGACTTCGCCAGTTGCGGCAAGTCGGCCGGCATCTTCAACGCCGAGAAGCTGCTGTGGATCAACTTCCATTACATGAAGGAGCTGCCGGTCGAACGCATCGCGCGCGACGTGAAGCCCTTCATCGCAAAAAAGGGCTGGACGATTCCGGGCGACGACGCGTGGCTCGAACAGATGATCGCGACCTTGCGCGAGCGGGCCAAGACCTTGGTTGAATTGGTCGAATTCGCGAGCTTCTATCTGAACGACGAGATTACGATCGATCCGAAGGCGGCGGCGAAATTCCTCAAGCCCGAAATCGCCGAGGCGCTCGGCGCGGTGGCCGCTGAGCTCGATGCGCTCGGCGACGATTTCAGCGAGGCCGCGATTCAGGCCGCGTTCGAGCGGGTGCTCGCGCGGTTCAATCTGAAGCTCGGGCAACTCGCGCAGCCGGTGCGGGTGGCGCTGACCGGCGGCACCGTCAGCCCCGGCATTTACGAAGTGATAGCGGTGCTCGGCCGCGCGCGGACGGTCGCGCGCCTGCGCGCCGCGATCACGCTCGCCACCGGCGGCACCTGATCGTTCTCCTAAGCGGGAGTTCAGCATCAAAATCGCAGTCCTTGCGGTGCGCCGACTGGCGCCACGACGAGGTCCCATCGACTGACGTCCAGTCCCGAACGGAATGAGCGGATTAGGCACGTCTGAGTACTTCCAGTTGGGTTCGTTTTGTAAAAAAAAGTTTGTGAGATCCGGGCCATTTCGGAGGGCATGAATGACTACTACGCAGAGCAGCATCACATAACTAATAGGAGTGCAGATCGGCCGATCGTGGCGGATCGCCCTGGCGCGCTCAGTTGCGGGCGGTGCGCCGACTGGCGCGACCGCGAAGCGTGAACGGCGAAGGTCAGGTGAGGATTACGCACGAATTACGGCTCTCGGTCGATTTCGTTCGGGTTGAAGAAGGTTTTTACAGACTAAGGCCATGCCGGGGATGGGGCGTCTGCTACATAAAGAAGCATAGCGTGACTTCTGGTATTAGTATATCGGCCTCACGCGGCGGGTCGGCCGGGCGCTCGGGGCTGCGGCGAAGGGTTGCGGAGTTTACCCTGAGTACTCCAATGGGCTCAGGGTGACAGAATGAGCGTTGTGCAGAGGTTAGTTAACCGCGCCATCATTGTTAATCCGCGTGCGGTACTATGGCTGACAATTATCACCTTTATTTACTTGACATCAGCTTGAGATGATTTAATATGGCGTGCCTTGCGGAAAGGTAATTCACCGTGTTTCAGCGCTGTCTCACGCGCTCCGCCGCTCTGGAAGCAACAAGGTTTAGTTTTTGATCAAGCGACTACAGAATTTGAGGAGATTTAATGAAACGGAATTTCGCGATCGTTGTGATGGTGGCCGCGTTGGCGCTGCTGTCCTTGCGTGCTTTTGCCGCGACTGTGTTCAACGGAAGCATCCCGATCTCGGCGACCGTTCAGAATCCGTGCAACGGTGAGACGGTGACCTTCTCCGGCACCGCGCATGAACTTCTCAACGAGACGTTCGACAATAGCGGCGGCTCTCATCTCAGCGCCAACATAAACATTCACCTGGCCGGGACCGGCTCGCCCAGCGGAGATGCCTACGTCGGAAACGCGGAAGAGAGCCTCAACGAGAACTTCAACTCGGGTGGCACGATCACGGCCACGCACCCGATTTCCGAGGAGATTATCTCGCAGGGGAGTGCCCCGAACTTCCTC
This sequence comes from Deltaproteobacteria bacterium, assembly GCA_021780755.1. GTDB lineage: Bacteria > Desulfobacterota > Binatia > Binatales > Binataceae > JADMIL01. The sequence goes on from JAJXYF010000041.1 coordinate 70,121, forward strand.
CTCAAGGGGCTGATGCACATCACCGTAAATCCGGACGGGACAGTCACCTCGTTCGTCGACACTTTCACCACCGAGTGCAAGGGTTGAGCACGATAGCCTGAACGTTGCATCAACGTGTCAGTGAGGGGGGCGGACTCAAAGGTCCGCTCCCTTTGCTTGTCCCTCAATGTAACGTTACACCGGTGAGCGGGTTGCCTCGCGCACGAGACTACTTCGCCAGATTGTCCTCGTGAATCCCGCTTAGAGGTTAGGCGGTTAAGCCCGCTTTTCAATGGGCGGCGGCGCCGCCACCGCCGACCGGTTTCTTGAGGAAGATGAAGATCGGGATGCAGAGCACTGCCAGGATCGCGAGCGCGCGATAGATATCGTTGAAGGCGAGCAGCGACGCCTGCACCTGCACGGTCTGATAGACCATCCCGAGGCCCTGCTTCTGGTTGGTGGCAAGTTCGCGGGCGAAGTTGAAGCCCGCGCCCCCCGGCATCCGGGAGCCGCGGGCACTCATGCGCCAAGCGTCAAACACCGAAAAGTGCTGCACCAGGTAGGTCTGATGAATCTGCTCGCGGCTGTTGAGCATATTGGTCACGATCGAGATACCAATCGCCGAGCCGGTATTGCGCATCATGTTGTAGAGGCTCGCCGCATAGCCCATCCGCTCCTTGCTCACGCAGGAGAGCGTGGTGGCCGAGAGTGTGGGGAAGATGAAACCGCTGCCGGCGCCCGAGAGGATGATGGGCACCGCGAGGGCCCACGTGCCGACCTGCAAATCCCAGTGACCCATCATCCAGGTGGAGTATGCGACCACCGCGAAGCCCACTCCGACCAGCGGGCGCATGTCGAAGCCGCGGCGCGAGAGCTGCCCGACCAGCAGCATCGAGACCAGTGTGCCGGCGCCGCGCGGCGCCACCGCGACGCCCGCGCGCCAGGCCGTGTAACCCATCAGGTTTTGCATGAACAGCGGGTTGAGCAGGTTGGTGCCGTACAGGATCAGGACCATCGCCATGATCGCCATCACGGCGACATCGAAGACCGGGATTTTGAGGATGGTGAGATCGAGAATCGGGTCGGGAAAATGCGTCTCATGCCAGACCATCAGAACGACGGCGGCAATCGATCCGGCGGTGAAGTAGCAGACCCATGGCGCGTTGAACCAATCGGCGCGCTGTCCGCGGTCGAGCACGATTTGCAGCAGGCCGAGCCCGAGCGTCAGGTAGATGATGCCGAGGTAATCGACCGGGCGCTTGGTCGCCCGCTTGACGCGCAGATAGACGGGGTCGTGGACGAACCAATAGACCATCATCGCCGCGAGGCCGCCGATCGGCAGGTTGATATAGAAGTTCCAACGCCAGTTCCAGTTGTCGGTGATCCAGCCGCCCAGCGTGGGTCCGAGCACCGGCGCCGCCATCAGGCCGACGCCCCACATCGCCATCGCGAGCCCCTGCTCGGCGGGCGGAAAGGTCTCCATCAGGATGGCCTGGGAGGACGGGATCATCGCGGCGCCGGCCGCCCCCTGGAGCAGCCGGAAAAGCACCATCTGGTTGAGCGTCTGCGCGGCGCCGCAGAGTCCCGAGGCGAAGACGAACACGACCACCGAGACCATGAAGTAGCGCTTGCGGCCGAAGCGCGACGAGATCCATCCGGTCAGCGGAATCATGATCCCGTTGGCGACCAGGTAGCTGGTCAGCACCCAGGTGATTTCGTCAACGCTGGCCGAGAAGCTACCTTGCATGTGCGGCAGTGCGACGTTGACGATGGAGGTATCGAGGACCTCAAGCGTCGCCCCGAGCATCACGGCGAGCGCGACCAGCCACTTGTGCGACTCCACGCGCTGCGCCTGCTCGTGCGGCGGCGGTGACGTCATCTTTGGTGCTGTTGCCATTCGTGGGAAGACGCAGCGAAAACTATGCCATAGGACCGGCATAGACGTGGAATGGCTAATAGCTCACGTAACCATTCATAAGAATCGATAATCGACGATCGAGAGCCGGAGACCTTCGCAAATTGCAAAGCGTCTCGACCAAATAGTCCAATTCCGTTTATTGCCGCGAAGGTCCCAGCAAAGAATTACGCTGAACCCGCGATGGACTCAACCGCGATAATGGCTTGGTGTTTGATCCATCGTGACGATAACCGGCTGCGATGCCCGGAGGGAGAATCGGTGAAATTTTGTGAAGTTTCAGTTGTGAGAGAGCGATGGTTATGCGTTTCTCACGCGGGAACACCACCGTGATCTCCGCAGGCTAGACGACGTGGGCGCCCTGCGGCATCTCGCGCCAGCACGGACCGCATAGCGCCCACTGCTCGTCCATCGCATCGATGACGAGCACGCCCGCGATGACTTCGTCCTCGTTCTGACATCGCTGGCAGACCAGGGTCTTACCCTTTGAACGCACGGCGGCCGCCAGTGCCGCGACCTTTAAGGAGTCCTCGATCAACTCGATCTCGACGAGCGGAATGTTCATCGATCCCCCCGGGCAAATTGCACTGCCCTGATGGTGCTTGCGGACGATTTGCGCGTCTCCGTAATAGCGGCATGCTATAAGAGAGTCAAGTCATCTTTATTAGCTTTTTCAGGCCTTTATCTTGCTCACTGAAAGTGTGATGAAGTTGACTGGCAGTTAGCGGAGACGCGCGCGCGCGAGCGGCCGCGTGTGTCGGTCAAGGCGCCCGCTGAGACGCGCATAGAGATGTCAGCGGTGACGCTTCAGATCAGGCGAGAATCGAATTGGTTCGCGAACCAAAGCGCTTGACGGCGTTGGCTTTTCGAATCAACGAGGGGGGCGCGCCGCCGATCCGCGAGATCGGCCGCAAGGGCCGCGACCTCAGGTGAGTATTCAGTAGCGGACGTGAACGAGAATCTCCGAGATGCCGCCGGTGAAGGAGAAACTCGCGGCGTCGAAGTTGGGCGCATGCCAATGGGTGGGCGCGTCGTTGGAAAACCCATAGCCCTCTTTCGGCATGCCGAGCCAATCGCGATTGAACTTGCCGTCGGAGTTTTCGTCATGGAAAAACACAACCGCGTAGGTGCCGGGCGCGATGGCGGTGAATCCGCAAAGGGCGATCTGGCCGATGATTGGGGCGGTCACCGTGGTGGCCATCTGGTCGTCGTTGGAAGGGAAATCTTCGGCCGAAGAGAAGAGAGTACAGCGGACGTCGCCCTTATTGCTGCGCAGGCCGACGACGCGCACGAGCAGGCGATTTTGAGCATTGCCAGTACCACCGCCGACGGCGCGGGCAACGCGGACCTGCGCACCGATGGTGAGCGCCATCGCTATTACGGCAAGCCCGGCGCGGCGCAGCTTAACCGGAGGCATCGATCGCGTGGAGTTTCGCACGCAGACAATCGTAACTGCTGACGGCGACGAATTCACCCTCATCAGGACAACTGGGAGGTTCGCGAGTTTCGCGTGCTGGTCGGGTCCACGAGCGTGCCGTAGGTAAGGGACGCTCGTGGACGGCAGGCAAGAGCCGCGCTTCAGGCCCGTTGCGGAGCGGCGGCCGCGCCACCGCCGTTGGGCGGTTCGATCGCTTCGAGTCCGCGCGTCTGCTCGTGATAGAGCCGGGCGTAAGTGCCGTTGTGGCGGAGCAGTTCCCGATGCGTACCGGTTTCGACCAGCTTGCCGTGATCGAGCACGACGATCATGTCGGCGGTGAGCGCGCTGCGCAGGCGATGCGCGATGAGGAAAACCGTGCGGCCCTCCATCAGGCGTTCCATCGCTTCGTGAATCAGATTTTCGGATTCCGAATCGACCGCTGAAGTCGCCTCGTCGAGGATGACGATCTTCGAGTCCTTAAGGAACGCACGCGCGAGGGCGAGGCGCTGGCGCTGACCGCCGGAAACTTTGACGCCACGCTCACCGATAACGGTATCGAGCTGTTGGGGCAATTCGGCGACGAACTGGCGCAGATTGGCGAGTTCGAGCGCCTGCCACATCATCTCGTCGGTCGCTTCCGGACGCGCATAGCGCAGGTTCTCACGGACGCTGGCGCTGAACAGCAGGGCGTCCTGGCTGACGAGGCTGACGCTTTCGCGCAGCGATTTGAGGGTAAAGTGGCGAACGTCCTTGCCGTCGATCAGGACGCGGCCGTCGGTAACATCGTAAAAGCGCGGGATCAGGTTGGCGAGCGTGGTTTTACCGGCGCCGGAGCGGCCTACCAGCGCGACCCGATAACCGCCGGCGACGCGGAGGTCGATACCCTTGAGGACCTCGCGGCGGCCGGTGCCTTCGCGGGGCGGATAGCTGAACTTGACGCCTTCGAATTCGACCGCGCCGCGTTTGACGTTGAACGGACGAGCGAGCGGATGGTCGGTAATCTCGGGCTTGAGGTCGAGGAAATTGAACATGCGCTCGATGGCGGCGGTCGAGGCCGAGACCACGATCGAAAGCTGGGCGAAGCGCTCGAGCGGCAGATAGAGGAAGCCGAGCAGGGTAAAGAACGCCATCAGGGTGCCGAGCGTCATCTCGCCCTTGATGATCATCACGGCGCCGGCCCATACGACGACCGCCGGTGCGCAACGGGTGAGGAGCTGAATCAACATCTCCTGGGCGGCGGCCAGCTTGACCTTGTTGATGGTGCGATCGAAGAGGATTTCGTTGCGCTGGTTGAAGACGCCGACCTCATGATCCTCGCGGCCGAACGATTTGACGGTGGTCGCACCGACGACGCGCTCGTGCACTTCGCCGGAAATGACCTCGACGGCTTCCTGCATCCGATGGCTGACGGCCTTGATGCGGGGGGCAAAATAGCGCATGAAGCTGACCCACAGCGGTGCGATGCAGAGGGAAATCACCGCGAGGCGCCAGTTCAGCTCAAACAGGGCAAAGACCACCAGCCCGAGCAGGGACGCGTCGGTCCAGACGTCGATGAGGGTTGAATTGACCAGGTCACTGGCTTGGGTGACGTCGTTGAGGACGCGTGAGACGATGGCACCGGCGGGATGGCGATCGAAGAACGAATGCGGGAGCCGCTGCAGATGGGCGTAGAGACGGCTGCGGAGCCCGAAGATCAGGCGATTGCCGGCGATACCGGCCCAGTAATTGCGGAAATAGCTGACGGCCGACTGCGCGACGTAGATCAGGAGCATCACGATGCTGAGCGCGGCGAGCTTGCCTTGCGCGGTCGCGCCGAGGCCGGATATCTGGGCGACGCCAGCGCACCATCGGTCGATGATACGGTCGATATGGTCGGGCTTGGGCTGTGACGTGAGGAGGACGTCAACCACGTATTTGAAGGCAAACGGGAACGCCAGCGGCAGGGTGAACTTGCCCACGCCCATCAGGGCGGCGCCGACGACCAGCGTTAGCTGGGGGCGTACACAGGCAAGGAAACGAACCAAGGGGTGGCGGCGAAAACTGGCCAGATGTGGGTCCATGGGGGTAATAGGTTCTGCTCGAAGCGGTTGCGGTTTATCCTTTGGAGGAATGGGAGTGCAACTGACATGCCGCGTCGCAGTGTGATGGAAAGTGTTGAATTTGCTTGAGAATTTCCTGAGCCCGCGTTTGCGGGAAACTTCGTAACAAGCTCCGCGTACACCATTTGGGAAGACCGCACCAAAGCGTTGTTTCCCCGGTTGACGTTCGGGTTGCGCGAGAGCGGGATCCAGGTCAGGCGACAAGATTGCGATAAGAGATGATTTACCCTGCGAAACCGGTTACTTTTGCAGCTATCCTACGCGATCCTATAGAGGCGAACCGCCGAACTTGAGGAGCGACGAGGTAGCGGGTCTGACCGACGGGAGTGGGCGCAGTCGCCGGCGGTGCGGGACGAAGAGTGGACGGATGCGGTAGAGATGGTGGCTGGAGAGCAGTTACAGCGAGCGGCGGGACCGCCTGAGCCTGGAACCAAATTCTCCGGGACTTCATGGTCGATTATCGCCGCGATCGTAATTCTGCTCATCTATCAGGGCTATACGCTTTCGGTTTCGGGTATCGCGTCGCCCTGGATCGGTAAAAGCTTCCATCTAAGCCAGACGGCGCTGGCGCGTCTGTTTGCCGGGATGTCGGTGTCGGCCTTCGGCTCGATGCTGCTGGCGCGACTAGCCGATCGGGTGGGCCGTCGCAGGATAATACTGCTCAGCCTTTTGCTGGCGCCGATCTTCGCGCTCGGGGCAGCGCTCGCGATGTGGGCGTGGCTGTTCGCGGGCTTCCAGATACTGATCTCGGCGTTGCTTGGCGGTTCGGTTTCGTCGGCAACCGTGATGCTGGCCGAAGAGTTGCCGATGGAGCAGCGGGCACGGGGACAGGCCTTTGGCGCGGCGGCGAGCGCGATCGGCGGCGTGCTCGGGTACATCGTAATTCCGTTCCTGCTCAAGTGGGGCTACGAGTGGGAGTGGCTTTTTGCCCCGAGTGTCGCCGGGATTCTGCTGGTGCCGATCATTGGTCGGATGCTGCCGGTCGATACACGCTGGGCCCATGACGCTTCGGCCGGGGCGGTCGAGGGGAGCCACTTTTACGACATTTTCCATCCGCTTTATCGGCGCCGGGCCTTGACGCTGCTGATCTGCGCGGCGCTCGACACGATGGCGGGGACGGCGGTCAACGGGTGGCTCTATTTCGAGGCGGTTTCGATCCTGGGCCTCTCGCCGGACAAGGCGAGTACGCTGGTCGTGCTGGGAATGGGCGTTGGGATGATCGGGTTTCCAATCGGCGCCTGGACCTCAGAACGCTTCGGGCGGGTGCCGACGGTGTGTCTGATCGGCGGGGCGGGATGGCTGGGAGCGCTGGCCTTTTACTGGGGGCCAGGCGCACTGACCTTTCCGTTTCTGTGGCTGGCGGTCGCGTACTGCTGGTTCAAAGTCGCCTCGGCGGTGATGACGGTGGCGGCGAATGCGGCGGCGACCGAGTTGTTCCCGGCCGCGCTGCGCAGCACGATGGTCGGCTGGCAGATGATCACTGGGGCGGTGTTTTCGATGCTCGCGCAGATGGCGATCGCCGCGCTGATCGGACCGCTCGGCGGCCTCACCGTGGTGGTGCGCTACTTTGCACTGCTGGGATTTCCGAGTGCGGTGATCTTCGGCCTCTTTATCGATGAGACGCGGGGTCAGCCGCTGGAAGTGGCCGCGCTGGAGCGGCAATGGGCGGAAGTTCAGGAGCATCGGCACGAGCTGGAGCCGAGGCCGGTGACCGCTCATGAATGAAGGAGCAATGCGCAACTGCCGACGACCTCTCGGTGGTCATTCCGAGCGCAGCATCATGATGGACATTCTTCGCCGCACTCAGAATGACGGCGGGGGCCGCCGGGCCTGTTTCGCGCCGCGGCGGACGGCCGCCGCGCTGCGGTGGCTCGCGATGGTCGCGGTGGTCTCGGCGATGGCCTTGACGGCGATGGCGACGATCGCCGCGCCGGCGACGACCCACCACCGTCGGCACCATCGCCATCACGCGAAGCCGACCGTCAAGCCGACGCCGAAGCCGACGCCGGCGATCGCGATGCGGCCGATGGTGCTGGTAACCGGCGGCACGGGAACGGTCAGCGTGCCGACGGGCGACAGTCCGGCGGTGCTCGACTCGGCGGAATTGTACGACACGGTAAGCGGTCAATTTGCCGCGAGTTCGCCGATGACGGCCCATCGGGATCGCCACGAGGCGGTACTGCTGCGCGACGGACGGGTGTTGATCGTTGGAGGCGTCGATACGGTGCTGGTGCCGCTGATTGTGTATCCGGGCCCGGCGCTGCCATCGATCTTGGCGTCGTGCGAGATTTTCGATCCGGCGCACGGAAGTTTCGGCACCACCGCGCCGATGGCGACCGCGCGCGACGAGCCGAGCGCCACGTTGCTGCCCGGCGGCGAGGTGCTGATTGCGGGCGGCGGCGGCGACAGCGCGGAGCTGTTCGACGGGGCGGTGAACAAGTTTGCGGCGACGGGAGATATGAAGGAGAGCCGTTACGGGCAGACCGCGACGATGCTGCCGGGCGGACGGGTACTGATGGCCGGGGGCGGTGAGGTGCGGGCGGAGATCTACGATCCGGTGAGCGGCAAATTCGCGCCGACCGGATCGATGAGCACCAATCGCATTTACCATACGGCGACACTGCTGAAGGACGGGCGCGTGCTGATCGCCGGGGGAAGTCCGTACGCGCGCAGCGGCGCGCTCGATACGACCGAGTTCTATAACCCGAAGAGTGGAATGTTCACCGCGGGTCCAAGGATGATGCAGACGCGCGCGGGCCATACGGCGACGCTACTCGAGGACGGGCGGGTGCTGATTGCGGGCGGGCACGGCGACGCGTCGGCGGAGATCTACAATCCGGCGACCAACACGTTCGCGGCGACCGGCGCGATGAGCGTCAGCCGGTACGCCCATACGGCGACGCTGCTGCCCGACGGCAAGGTGCTGATTGCAGGCGGCTGGGACGAGAATTACAAGCCGCTGGCGAGCACTGAACTGTACGACGCGGCGGCCGGGAAATTCATCGCGGCGGGGAGCATGGTGAATGCGCGCGCGGGCCACACGGCGACGCTGATTCAGGTGCGCTGGCCGGCGGTGTGGCTGAAACCGACGCCCACTCCAACGCCGACGCCTCCGCCGACCCCCGCGCCGACCCCAAGTGCCGCGCCCACGCCGAGAGCTACGCCGAGCGCTTCAGCGTCGGCGTCACCGACGGCGACGCATACGCCGAGCGTCGCGCCGACACCGTCACCGACGGCGACACCCACAGCGCACGCAACCGCATCACCGACGGCGACCCCGGCGGTGAGTGCGGCGACCTAAACACCGGCACCTCCGCTCACCAGGAAGGGGAAGGCGAAGACTGCCCTCACCCGCGCTCGCTACGCGAGCTTGCCCTCTCCCAGGACAAGTAGAGGGGAAGAAGGCTACGCAGATCGCGGACGTCACCTATACCAATCTGTCGCTTGTGGCGCCGGGTGTTACGATGATTGCACGATCGAGCGGGGCGCGAGTGTCAATCAGTGGAACGCGTCAAAAGGCGAAATCAACTTTTGACTTCGATGCTGACGGGGCCGCTTTTGTCGGTAATCTCGACGGTTGCGCCCTTTGACGATCCGCGCACGGTGAACGAGGCGGAGCCGGTGCCGACGCGCATACCCTCGATCGAGAGCGAGCCGATCCACTCGGGCAGCACGGGCGAATCGAGGACGAGGCGGCGCTCGAAGCCGTCGAGGCGCAGACCGAGGATCGCCTGCAACATCATCATGACGCTGGCGGCGGCCCAAGCCTGCGGATGGCAGGCGACCGGGTAGGGCACAGGGCCGAGGTTAGCCTCGCGCGTGAAGCCGCAGAAGAGTTCGGGGAGACTGCCGGCGTGCAGTTCGATGGCGGAATCGAACATGCCACGCATGATGCGCAAAGTGCCGTCGCGGCCGGGGATGCGGGCGAGGCCGAGCGCGGCGATCCCGTTGTCGTGAGGCCATACGGAGCCGTTGTGATAGCTCATCGGATTGTAGCGGCGGGCGGTGGTGCTGAGCGTTCGCACACCCCATCCCGAGAACATGTCGTTGGCCATCAGGCGCTTGGCGAGCGTGGCGGACTGATGGGCGTCGAGCAGGCCAGTGGCGAGGCAATGGGCTCCATTCGAGGCCATCACGCGGCAGGGCTTTTTATCGCCGTCGAGGGCGAGCGCGACCATGCCTTCGTCGTCGAGCCAGAAGTCGCGGGCGAAGGCGATCTTAAGGGCGCGGGCGCGGTCAGCCAGGCGCGACGCGACGGCGTTGCGATTCATCCGGGCGGCAGCGTCGGCGACGCTGGTGTACGCCGCATAGAGGTAACCCTGGACCTCGCACAACGCGATGGGGGCGCGCGCGAGCGTGCCGTCGGCGTGCGAGATCGAGTCGAAGGAATCCTTCCACCCCTGGTTGGAGAGTCCCTGCGGGGTCTCGCGCATATACTCGACGTAGCCGTCGCCGTCGGGGTCGCCGTATTTATCGATCCATTCGAGTGCGCGCTCGATGTGGGGCCAGAGTTCGGCAGCGAGCTTCAAGTCGCCGGTAGTTGCGACATAGCGGCCGTAAAGCCACAGGAAGAGCGGGGTGGAATCGACGCTGCCGTAGTAGCGGCCGAAGGGGATTTCGTGGAGCACGGCCATCTCACCGAAGCGCATTTCGTGGACGATCTTGCCGGGCTGTTCGTCGCGATCGGCGTTGACCTCGGTGCCCTGAAAGCGCGCGAGCGTGCGCAGCGTTCCGGCGGCCACGCCGGGGCTGAACGGTAGCATGGAGAGCGCGGTGATGATGCTGTCGCGGCCGAAAAGGGTCGCGAACCAGGGGATACCGGCCATGATGTAGGTGCCGCGGGCGTCGTGCGTCATCAGCGACATCAGATCGCATTCGGAGTGCCGCAGCAGCGAGTTGATGAGTTCGTTGCCGGCGGTAACTTTGGCCCATCCGGCTTCGGCATGGGCGACTTGCGCATGCCGAGCCGCGAGTGCGTGGTCAAAGCTTTCTGAGGAAGAAGGGGCGGTGGTGTCCTTGGTGCGAAGCGGAATGGAGTCCGGATCGCCCTCGTTGCCGCATTCGATGCGCAGTTCCAGGGCGAGGTCGCTTTCGGCCTCAAGTTTGAGCGCATAGGCGGCGCGCTTGGCGTCGAGTGCGGTCGGCGGCCGACTAAAGTGGAAAGCGCTGAAGCGCATGGCCTGGTCGAGTCCGCGGTAGAGAAATTTGATGCGGTCCTTGCGCCGTTCGGGTGTGAGCATTTCGCCGTGGTGCAGACGCTTGACGCCGCGCACTTCGAAGAGATCGGCGAAATCCACGCCGAAGCGGAATTCGAGGTCGAGCGAGACCGGAGCTTGGGTGTAATTGCGTACGACCAGGCGATGAAAAAGCGTTGCCGGGCCGAGCGCCCAACTGCGTTGAAGCTGGATCGAATTGCGCGGCAGATCGATAGTGCCGCCATGATCGCCGAGGTCGGGGTTGGTCAGGTTGACGCGCAGTTGCGCCTTGTCGTCGCTCAGAAACGAATTGAGAAAATAGGGCGTCTGGCCGGCGACTCTAAGTTCGAAGCGGCTCAGGTAGCGGGTGTCGCGATGGAACAGGCCGAGCGCCTCGAGCGGCGATTCCACGATGTCGCCGCCGGCGTCGAAAATCGCGAAGCTATGGCCGTCAGCGAGGACCCGCGTGGTCCGTCGCGAGGACAGCGACGAGGCAAGGATATAGAAAGTCGAACCGACCTTGAGGACGGTTTTGGCCGGCTTAAGAGCCGAGGTACGGCGGCCGGACGGCGGAGTGGTCCGGCCGCTTTCGCTGGATGGTTTCACCGGGCGGCCGGGCGTCCTTCCTCGAGGCGCGGATGCGGGCTCGATCCGTTGCTGCGTGCGCTGATCAAATCGTAAAAAATACGTTCGTACTGCGCGGCCATCACGTCGGCGGTAAAACGCGTCTCGAACTCCTTGCGGCAGGCTTCGCGCGAGATGGTGTCGATGTTCTTGACCGCCTTGACCAGGTCGTCGAACTCGGTCGCGATGATGGCGCTGACGCCGTTGCGCAAGACCTCGGGCACCGAGCCACAGGGGCGCGCGATGACCGGCGTGCCGCAGGCCAGCGCTTCGATCATGGCGAGGCCGAACGGCTCCGGCCAATCGATGGTGAACATCAGGGCGAGCGCGTTGCCGAGGAAGTCGTTCTTTTGCGATTCGTTGATCTCGCCGATGTACTCGACGCCGGGCAGCGCCAGGCGCGGCTTGATGACCTGCTCGAAGTAGGCGCGGTCGGCGACGTCAACCTTGGCCGCGAGCTTGATCGGGAGGCCCGCCTTGCAGGCGATATCGATGGCGAGGTCGGGGCGCTTTTCCGGTGAGATGCGCCCGAGGAAGGCCAGATATTTTCCAGGCCCCTTGCTGAAGGTCAAAAGGTCGCGCGGCA
>JAJXYF010000016.1 GCA_021780755.1 Deltaproteobacteria bacterium
CGCCTAGAGCGGCGAACGATGCGGCGAATTGCCGCAGCCGCGGTCAAAACCGACGTCTTCGACATCGTTTCTCGACTGTGTGCGCGGCCGCCCATTGTCATGACCCGTTTTTCAGAGTTTCCTTAGAGACGGCGCGCGCTAGCGCTACTCCGTTTCTCGCCGCGGCCTCGACGCGCTTCATGTACGACTCCAAATTCGGAGTGGCCGTCTCTGGCATTGACTTTGCCATCCCATGCACGACTTCGTTCCGAGCTATCCGCCACTGATCTATCGCTTCGCCTAGGTCAGTGATTCCGTGGACCGGCAAAGTTCCCGCCAGCCTGCGCCAATCTGATATCAAAGTCGCGAAGCGGGTTTGCGCGGTCGCCTTGCTCGATGGATTCACGCCCCGAACGTATGAGAGGAGTCGATCGGAAATTATGCTCTCGCACAGTGTCACCGTTTCAAAGAAATATCCCGCCGTAGTCGCGGCATTGATGCGTCTCCACGCCTCTTTATAGCTCAAGTACTTTGAAGTGTTCTCAGGCATTCGGGTAAATCCTACTAAAGAAATGATTGGACATTAGGGAACGTCTGAAAAACCATCAATGAGAACCCGCAGGCACGGCAGTTTGGTCTGCATCACGCGAGCGATGCGAAGTCGCGCTTTGCGTAGGGCACTTTGTTCTCCGATTTGCCGCATCCCGCGCTCCACAAGCACACCGATTCTACGCCGACGGCAAGCGGCGCCGGACCATGTAGATATTCGTCAGCGCCGCCATCGCCTCCAGACGGTGCAGGTTCTTCGCCAGACCGCGGTACCGGACCTTCTGGAACCCAAAGATCCGTTCGATCACCCCTATCACGTGCCCGACTTTGGCTCGCACCTTGGATTTGATCCGGTTCTTCGCTTTGGCGACCTCGCTGACCCAGCCGCGGCCTCGATGCTTGCGGTTGGTGACGTCCCGACGTTCGGGGCGCCCGCGCGCGGATCGTCGTTGTCCGACCCGTGTAGGCCTGGTCGCCCCAGACTCGGGTCTCGCGGTCATGCAACAAGTACAGCAACGCTTCGACGTCGGCCAGGTTCGCTGCCGAGGCGAGGACCGTGTGGATGAGCTTGATCTTGCTGTCGACTCCGAAGTGCACCTTCATTGCGAAGTACCATTGCTGGCCCTTGGCCGTTTGATGCATCTCGGGATCTCGCTGTCCGTCTTTGTTCTTCGTCGAGCTCGGCGCGCTGATGATCGTCGCATCGACGATCGTGCAATTGGCGATCTTGATGCCGTTGCGCCGCAGGTAATCGTTCACCGCCACCAGCAAGCGCTTGCCCAGCTTGTGCTTCTCCAGCAGGTGGCGGAACTTGCACACCATCGTCTCGTTCGGGGCAGCCTCCGCGCCCAGGTCAATGCCGGCAAAACTTCGCATAGCCACCGAGTCGTACAGGACCTCCTCGACCGCGGGGTCCGAGAGGTTGAACCACAGCTGCAGAAAATAGATCTGCAGCATCCGCTCGAGCGGAATTGGCGGCCGACCACCGAGTTCGCTCACTTTCGGATACACCGGGTCGACGACTGCCACCAGCTCCGGCCACGGCAGAATCCGATCCATGTCCGACAGGAACTGTGCGCGGCGTGTCGTCTTCCCAAACTTCTCGAACCCGGTCAGCGTCTGCTGCTTCATTGAGGATCTCGTATGCGAACGACTCAAGCTTCAGACTTTACAGGTAAATCAGAGTTTCCTTAGCTGTTGTTCGTCAAAAGTTCTACGAGTGTGTCGGACGGCTCTCGGCGTTAGCCGGCCGCTGGTTTCGAACGACTGCCTTTTCACAGTAAACCCGGCAGTCCAGTTGACCGCGGATGGTCTGCTGCCGCACGGACCAATCAATCTAGTGGCTCAGATAGCCTACGGCTGTACACGAACGTCTGCAACGAGGCGGAAAAGTCGTCCACATCATTGGCCGCTCTTGAGCCGGCAGAACCGGGGTTCACTGAAGTGGATTGCGAGCAATAGAGCGCGCCGGAAATCGCGCGCGACGCTGGCCCCGGTCACGGATAAACTGCGTCAGCTCTCCCATACAAAGCGCGCCCGTAACATCTCTTGCGCCATGTACTTAATCACGGGCATGACGGCGTCAAACCTTCTCACCTCCGCTGGATCGCCAAGGTTGAGCTCAAACTTCCCCGGGATCAAATGCGCGACTGCGTGACGATAGAGCGGCTTGAACTCGTCTCGTACTGCCGTGAAGGTCTTACCGGAGTATTGCGTTAATCTGGACGCATCATCCTTGTGAATGCCCTGAACCGATGACAGCGATGTCGGAATGGTCATCTCCAGTCGTGGCGTATTTGCTCGCGCGTCTTGCTTGTTTCGATCCATACAGAACTCAACGACCTTGAAGAATGAAAGAAATCGATAAAATGAGTTGAAACTGTTCAACCCCTCCCGGAACGTCGCCAAAGCACCCGCAAGATGACCGACTCTACTCAAGTTCAGATCGGGCTCGGTATCCCATCTCACAGGAGTAACATCCCCGCCTAAGGCCGTATATACGAATAATCGTGACTCCGTTAACTCCTCGGTAATGACCGAGAACTTGATATCGATAGGCTGCCCACTGAAAACCGAAAGGGTACTCAGCGCCAAACTCACAAATTGCTCACTCCGATCTGCGGCATCCTCAAAGCGAGAGGCATTGATTCTCAGTTCGGCATGCGTAATTACGCCGTCCGAGCGCGCAAATACTTGCGCATCCCGTATATCGGCGGAACCTTGAAGCCGAATGATTGGGCCCGCCACCGCGATTTGCGACTCACCTGATGCAATGATCTGATCGAAGTCGGCGGCTTCGCCGATTACGACTCTCCCAGGCTTCCCAAAAGCCAACCGCGCTCGATACCAGCCCGGAACACCCTCCGGGCCCTTTATGGCGTGCCTGGGGTCTTGCGGCGGATAGTCCTCGACAATAGTGCACCTAACACGGCGGGTTAACGCAGGTGCTGGCAACCGAATCGTCTTACGGAAGTTCATCTTGTGTGTCGCATTCCTCTCGGTCTCATACCGCGCTCGCTGCGTCAGGTCAACAATCCACAACTACGACGGCCGCGGTGGACCCCTTCGGGGCGAGGCATTAAATCTTGTTCTATTTCCGCTCTTGAGCCGGAAACGGAAGTTTACTTCTCACTGCCTCACATTACCCCTGTGCAGCAAATATGGCGCCCCTGGCGGGGCGCCATATGATTGTGCAAATTAGAGCAGGTTCTTTTCCGCGAACGAGATCACTTCCTCTCCGGCGACGATTAGGTGATCCAGGACCCGGACATCGGCAAGCGCGAGCGCATCCTTCAGCCGCCGAGTGATGAGTTCATCCACATGGCTCGGTTCGGCGACACCGCTGGGATGGTTGTGCAGGAGTATGCACGCAGCCGCGTTGCGCGCGAGGGCCTCCTTCACGACTTCGCGCGGCGGCCGAGGAGTTCGCCGCCAGGCGGATCGCGGATCTTAAGGACCGGTATCGGTTCATGAGGCTCGTGCGCGAAGCGATCTCGGGCTCGATCCAGAAGGGGGAGCCGCTCCCCGCGGTGCGGCTGCGCAATCGCGCGCCCGAAGCCCCACCTGCGAGCGCGGCGATGCCGGCAGCACCACCGCCGGACCCGCCGACGGCCGCTCCGGCGAGCGTCGGTCCGCCGTCGCAACGTCCGCGGCGCCCGTGTCCGCAAGCGCCGCGGGCTATCGCAGCGCGATCTAGCCGCGCTCCTCAAGCGCCCCCACTCGGTCGTCGGCATGATCGAAAGCAATCAGCGCCAGGTGAATGTCCTCGAATTTCTCGCGATCGCCGCAGCCCTCGCTGCCGATCCCACCGAATTCTTCTGCGAACGCCTGCGCGAGTTCGGACGCCGGCCCCGTTCGGCGTTTACCCCAGATTCGTGATCCTGCCAAGACGGCTACTCGCTTAATTTAGGGCGAATAGCGAGGCTGCATTCGCTTGCGAAGCGCGTACGCTCGTTCATGCGTGACAACTCGCCCATAAACCACCGGAACCACACTGCGTGGGGAAGTGGATGTCTTGCTGTGATTGCCCGCCCAATAGGCCCGCCGACGTAACCGGCAATTTCGCTGCGTCGCCGCGACCGTGAGGACCCTCGATCTCGCCGAGGCCGCGGCGTTCCTGCGAATGCACCCCGAAGAGGTCCGCTCGCGCGCGAAGCGCGGGCTGATCCCGGGCGCGAAGCCCGGGCGCCGCTGGGTGTTTCTCGAGACCGATCTCGCCGAGTTCTTACGCTCGCGATATCCTATTGAACGGCAAGCGCTGCAAGTGACCTACCCGCAGGAGGGCGTATGTCACTTAGAAAGCGCGGGTCGGTCTGGTGGATCGACTTCGCCACCCCCAGTGGTGAGCGAGTACGCCGATCTACTCAGACCGCCAAAAGGGCCGAGGCGCAGGAGCTGCACGACCAGCTGAAGGGCGAAGTCTGG
>JAJXYF010000030.1 GCA_021780755.1 Deltaproteobacteria bacterium
TCCCGGCGCGCGCGGGGTCGTCCCCGCGATGGCGCGGCGCGGCGTCCTGGACGTGGTGGCCGATTCCGCGGCCGCGGAATCGGCCACCACCTCCACCCCGGCCGGCGCGGCGGCGTCGCCGCTGCCGCCGGCCGGCGGCGCGGGGAGCGCATCTCCCGATACGCTCCCCGCGCCCGATACACCCTGCACGCCCGCCGGCCTGTTCGACCTCTCGGTCGAACAGGCCGCCGCCGTCGCCGCCGCCGCGCCCGCCGTGCGCGAACGCCGCTTCGAGACCTTTCTCTTGTGGGGCATCACCGCCAGCGGCAAGACCGAGGTCTATCTGCGCCTCGCCACCGAGGCGCTCGCCGTCAATCGCCGCGTACTGGTGCTGGTGCCCGAAATCGCGCTGGCCGACCAGGTCGTGCGCGCCTTTCGCGCGCGCTTCGGCGCGCTGGTCGGCATCGCGCACAGCGCACAGAACGTCGCCGAGCGATGGGCTAGTTGGATGGCCGCCCTCAGCGGCGACTCCCGCATCATGATCGGCCCGCGCTCGGTGGTCTTCGCGCCGCTGCCCGACCCCGGCCTGATCGTCGTCGATGAGGAGCACGATTCCGCCTACAAGAGCGAGGAGGGCATCCGCTACAACGCCCGCGATCTCGCGGTGGCGCTTGGCCGCTTTGCGAATTGTCCGGTCGTGCTCGGCTCCGCGACACCCTCGGCCGAGTCCTACGTCAACACCCGGCGCGGGCGCTATCGGATGTTGCGGCTCGCGCGACGCATTGGCGATCGCGATCTGGCCACGGTCGAAATCATCGACTTGCGTGAGCATCTCCGCGACCAACAGCGACGCGCGGAAGAAGCAAAAAAATCGTCAGGCCAGGGGCCGCGCGGGAAAGCTTCGATGGTCTCGCGCGAGCCACCGCCAGCGGTCGCGGCGAGCACCGTTGACGGCGATGCGGTTGACGCCGGGGCCGCGTCCGCCGGAGCCCCCGCCGCGATCCCGCTCTCCGCGCTACTCATCGACGCTTTGCGCGCCAACCTCGCGAGCGGCGGGCAGAGCATGGTCTTCCTCAACCGCCGTGGCTATCACAACTTCCTCCAATGCCATCTGTGCGGCAGCGTCATCACCTGCCCCAATTGCAGCGTCAGTATGACGTTTCATCTGCGCGACCGCTCGCTGCGATGCCATTACTGCGGCGAGAACGCGTCCGCCCCCGATAAATGCCCCGAATGCGACGGCTACGGCCTTGCCGGGCAGGGCTTCGGCACCGAGCGGTTGGTGCAGACGCTCGGAGAACTGGTGCCCGACGCGCGCATCGAACGGATGGACTCCGACAGCAGCGGGCGGCGCGGCGCGCGCGCCTCGATCATGGCGCGCCTCGGACGCGGCGACATCGACATCATCGTAGGCACCCAGATGATCACCAAGGGCTTCGACTTTCCGGGCGTCACGCTGGTCGGCGTGGTGATGGCCGACCTCGCGCTGAACATGCCCGACTTCCGCTCGGCCGAGCGCACCTTTCAATTGTTGACGCAGGTCGCGGGGCGCGCCGGACGCGGCGATCGCCCGGGGCGCGTGTTGATTCAGACTTACGCGCCGTTCCACTACAGCATCCGCGCGGCCCGCGACCAGGATTACGCGCGCTTCATCCGGCGCGAACTGGAGCTGCGCCGCGAGTTGATGTACCCGCCGTTCGCGCGCCTCGCGCTGGTGCGCATCGAGGGCGCCGATTCGGCCCGCGTCAGCGCGATCGCGTCGCGCGTCGCCGCCGCGCTCGGCCGCAAGGCCCGCCCCGATACGCTCCGCATCCTCGGCCCCGCGCCCGCGCCGATCGAGCGCATCAAGCGGCGCTACCGATGGCAGGTGGTGCTGAAGGCGCAAGAACTCAACGAGATGCGCGCGGCGCTCGCCGCGATGCGCACCGAAACCGCCGCCGCCGCGCAAGCCGCCGGCGTCCACGTCATCATCGACGTCGATCCGATCAACATGCTCTGAAGTTATTTCTTGCGGACGATCACCGCCGTGCCGTAAGCCGCGATCTCACTCATCAGGTCGGCGATCTCGCTGCACTCGAAACGCATCCCGACCACCGCGTTGCCGCCGCGCTCCATGGCCGCGAGCTTCAGGCGCTCGATCGCCTGATTGCGGCTGTCCGAGAGCAGTTGCGTGTAGCCCTTGACCTCGCCGCCGAAGACCGTGCGCAGGCTCGCGCCAAAATTGGAAAAGGCGTTGCGCGCCCGCACGACCAGCCCGAAGACCTCGCCCAGCACCTGCGTGACTTCGTAGCCCGGCAGTTCGTTGATGGTCGCGACGATAAAATCATCGAGCGTCTTTTCCATGTCCATCGCAAAACGATAGCGGCGTGCCCGGGATGCGGCAATCGGGCCGCCCGCGGCCATCCGGATGACCGCGCGCCACCGCCGATCAATTTTGCGCGGCGCGCGGATTGTCGCTAGCATCGGCGCATTCGCTCGCGCGCCAGGCCGCGCGGGCAAGGAACGCGAATTGACTGGCGAAGTACCCGCACCGCTCAGAACTATCGACGCCGTGATGGACGACGGTGCGATTATCCGCGTCCGGCAGCATGGCAACCCGCGCGGTCCGCGCCTCGCGCTGAGCCACGGCAACGGGCTGGCGATCGACGGCTATCTGCCCTTCTGGGGCCCGCTGCGCGAGCGCTACGAGTTGATCGTCTTCGATTTTCGCAATCACGGCCGCAACCCGACCCATCGCCTCGACCATCACAACTGGCCGCGCTTCATCGGCGACCTCGAACACATCTTTCAGCTCGTGCAGCGGGAGTTCGGCGCCAAACGGACCGCCGGCGTTTTCCATTCGCTCTCGGCCGTCAGCGCCTCGATGCATACGCAGCGCATCGGCGCGCGCTGGGACCCGCTGGTGCTCTTCGACCCGCCGTTCTACCCGCGCGACGGTCATCCGCTGCGCGAGCCGCAAACCACCGGCGAAAATGCGATCGCCGCGCGCGCCGAAAAGCGCACGCCCAGCTACAAAGACCCGCTCGAACTGGCGCGGCAGTTCGCCAAGTACTTCACGCGATGGCAGCCGGAGGCCTACGAATTGATGGCGCGCGCGACGCTGCGCCGCGACGACGCCACCGGCGACTACGTGCTCGCCTGCCCGCGCGAATTCGAGGCCCACGTCTTTCGCAGTAATCGCGATACCAACGCGTGGACGGCGATGGCCCGCATGCCGGTCGCGGTCAAGCTGATCTGCGCCGACCCCACGCTGGAGGCCGCCGCCCCGGCGCTGATCGGCAAAGCGCTCGCCGAGGAAGCGCACCTCGATTACGCGGCGATTCCCGACACCACTCATTTCCTCCAGATCGAGCGGCCCGCCGAATGCATCCGCTCGATGGAGGATTTTCTCGCCCAACACGGCATCGCCGCCTGACTCGCACCGCCCATCCCACGTGAAAAAAAAGCCTGCTAAAACTGCCGCGACCGCGCCCGGCGCGCGAAAACGGCCGCCTGTAATCGCGATTGCCGGTCTCCACGTCGAGCGTGACGCAGCCATTCTCAACGGCATCGATTGGACCGTCGCGCCGGGCGAACACTGGGTCATCCTGGGCGCCAACGGCTCCGGCAAGACCTCGCTGCTCAGCACGCTGACCGGCTATATGCCGCCGACCGCCGGCGACATCGCGGTGCTCGGCGAGACTTACGGCCGCAGCGACTGGCGCGATCTGCGCCGGCGCATCGGCATTTGCAGCTCGAGTATCCACCATCTGATGGAGGGGCACGAGGTCGCGCTGACCGCGGTTATCAGCGGTCGCCATGCGATGGTCGGGATGTGGGGCGAAATTCGCGACGCCGAACGCCGGCAAGCACTCAAAATCCTGCGCCAGGTCGAGGCCGAAAATATCCACGACCGCCCGTGGCGCTTTCTCTCCCAGGGCGAACGCCAGCGCGTGCTGATCGGTCGCGCGCTGATGGCGCGGCCGGAATTGCTCATCCTCGACGAGCCGTGCGCCGGACTCGACCCGGTCGCCCGCGAACATTTCGTGCAGTTCCTCGAACGCCTCGCACGCTCGAAAGCCGCGCCAACCCTGGTGCTGGTGACGCATCACGTCGAGGAGATCATGCCGGCCTTCTCGCACGTGCTAATTCTCAAGGACGGCGCCGTCCTCGCGGCGGGCCCGAAGGCCAAGATCCTGACCTCGGGAACGCTCACGCGCGCCTTCCATGCGCCCGTTCGACTCCGCCGCCTGCGTGGCCGCTACGCACTGGCAGTTACCCCGAGCCTCAACGTCGTCATCTGATTGCGGTTTCGCGCGTTCAGACTTCGACGTATCCGCAAGCAGTGTTGGGCTCGGGGATTGCCTCGCCGTCGGCGCGTATCCCCGCAAGATGCAGATCGATCGCCTCGCGCATGTTCGCCTGAGTTTCCTCGACGGTCTTGCCCGTGGTTACGCATCCTGGCAGGTCAGGCACGTAGGCGGAATAATTGTGCGGCCCCTTTTCAATCACGATTGCGTATCGCATCGGCCTACCTCGCGATCTGCGCCTGATTCAGAATACTTCTCAGGGTTTTCGGATGAATATCGTCCGCGAAATGTCCTGGAATCGTAACCCTGCCCTTCTTTACCGGATGCTTGTAGCTGCGATGACTGCCACGCGTGGCGACGTGAAACCAGCCATCATCCTCGATCATGCGAATCACCTCGCGGATCTTCATCTTAGCCAAACCGCATCGCCTGATACAGCGCCAAAGGTAGTATGTTATTTAACCCGATTCATTACGCCGCCTGCCAGCAAAAATCGTGACCCGCTTTTAGCGACTGCCCCGCTTTGATAAGTTTGCACGTTGCGGTTGCAAGCAGATGGCGCTCCTTAAAATACGCAAGTTCCCCGATACCGTGCTCAAACAGCCGGCGTCGGCGGTCGAGCAAATCGACGGCCGCCTCAACGGCTTCATCGACAGCATGGTGCAGACCATGTACGCCGCGCCCGGTGTCGGACTCGCCGCGCCGCAAGTCGGCGATTCGCGCCGCATCGTGGTGCTCGACACCGATCATGACGATCCCGGCAAGCACCTGCTCAAGCTCATCAATCCGCAAGTCGTCGAGGCCGACGGTTCGATCATCTGGGAGGAGGGCTGCCTCTCCGTAATCGATTTCACCGCCGACGTGCAGCGCGCCGCGCGCGTCCTGGTGCGCGCATGGACGCCCGACGAAAAGGAAATCGAGATCGAGGCCGACGACCTGCTCGCCGTCGCGTTGCAGCACGAGATCGATCACCTCGACGGCAAGCTCTTCATCGATCGCATCAGCCGCATCAAGCGCGAACTCTATCGCCGCAAAATCACCAAAATGATCAAGGAGGGCAAGGCCGATGGGAAGCCCCCCTCCGCCGTCCGCATCTGACGCGCCGCGCCCGCCGCTGCGCATCGTGTTCATGGGCACGCCGGCGCTCGCGGCCCACATCCTCGAGCGCATGATCGCCGCCGCCGGCCCGGAGTTCGTCGTCGCCGGCGTCGTCACGCGGCCCGACCAGCCGCGCAAACGCGGCCTCAAGCTGGAGCCGTCCGAAGTCGGCGCGGTCGCCGCGCGCGCGGGTCTGCCGACGCTCAAGCCGGTCAAAATTCGCACGCCCGAATTTCTCGCCGAACTCAAATCTTTCACGCCCGACCTGCTGGTGGTCGCCGCCTACGGTCGTATCCTGCCCAACCCGGTGCTCGCGGCGCCGCGCCTGATGCCCATCAACGTCCACGCCTCCCTGCTGCCGCGTCATCGCGGCGCCGCGCCCATCGAAGGCGCGATCCTCGCCGGCGATCGCGAAAGCGGCGTGACCATCATGCGCGTGATCGAGCGGATGGACGCCGGCCCGATCCTCCTGCGGCGCGCCATCACGCTCGCGCCCGACGAAACCCAGGGCTCGCTCAAACAGAAGCTCGCGGAACTCGGCGCGCAGGCCCTGCTCGACGCGATCGCGCTGTTCCGCGGCGGCCTCGTGACCGAAACGCCGCAGGACGAGCGCCTCGCGACCTCCACCGCGCCAATCGAAAAGGAAAACGCGCTCATCGATTGGCACGCCGACGCCGCAAGCATCGAGCGGACCGTCCGCGCGTACGATCCGTGGCCGGTCGCGCGCACCGCGCTCGCTAACGAGGACCTGCTGATCTGGCGGGCGCGCGTTGTCGCCGACGATGCCGACTACGCGCGCGGCGCGGATGACGTGACCCGCAGCGCCGCGCGCCCCGTTGTCGCCGCTCCCGGCACCATCACCGCCCTGAAGCCCGAACCGCTCGTCAAATGCGGTCGCGGATCGCTCGCGCTGATCGAAGTGCAGGCGCCGGGCCGCCGCCGGATGCCGGCGGCCGACTACCTGCGCGGCCGCCGCGTCGCCGTCGGAACCCGGCTCGGCCGATGAAGCCGCGCCGCGCCACCGATCGTCGCAACGCCGACGGCCCACGCACCGGCGCCGCCGCCGAGTCCTCCGGACTGCGCACGCGCCGCACCGCCCTCGAGGTCCTCGTCCGCGTCGCCCGCGAACGCGCCTACGCCGACGTCCTCCTCGGCCATCGCCTCGCCGGCTTCGCCGCGCCCGACCGCCGCCTCGTCACCCAACTGGTGCTCGGCACCATCGCCTGGCAGGGTCGCCTCGATTACGAACTCGAACGCGTTTCATCGCGCGCGCTCGACACGCTCGCGCCCGAAATCCTCGCCGTGATGCGCATGGCACTCTTCCAGTTGCGCATCCTCTCGCGCGTTCCCCCGCACGCCGCCGTTGACACCGCCGTCACGCTCGCGCGCGAATCCGCGGGCGACGGCCTCGCCCGCTTCGTCAACGCCGTCTTGCGCAACGCCCTACGCAATCCCGTGGCACGACCGTCGCGTGCCGCTGACGAGATCGGCTACCTCGCGACCATCCATTCGCATCCGCGATGGCTGGTGGCCAAATTCATCGAATGGTTCGGCGTGCGCGACGCCGAAGCGCTGCTCGCCGCCAACAATCTGGCCGCGCCCAACGTGCTGCGCCTCAACCTGTCCCGCGGCGACGCCGCCGCTATCGCCGCACGGCTTGAGCGCGAAGGCTTCGAGATCGCCTCGCGGGGCCGCTTTCCCGAAACCGTCGTGCTCGGCAGCGCGCCGCTCTTCGACGCCCACGCCCTGCGCGACGGCATCTGCTATCCGCAAAGCGAGGCGTCGCAACTGGTCGCGCGGATGCTCGCGCCGGCCCGCGACGCCATCGTCGTCGATTGTGCGGCGGCGCCCGGCGGCAAGTCCGCCCATCTCGCCGAACTCACCGGCCCCGGCGGCACCATCGTCGCCCTTGATTTCAGTCTCGCCGGCCTCAAAAAAACGCGCGCGCTCGCCGCCCGCCTTGGCCATCGCAATATCGTCGTGGCCCGCGCCGATACCGCCTCCGCGCTTCCGCTGCGCCCGCAATCGTTCGACTACGTTTTGCTCGACGCGCCCTGCTCCGGCACCGGCACGATGCGCGAGCATCCGGAGCTTCGCTGGCGCCTGCGCCCCGACGACTTCGCCCGGATGGCGGCGCTGCAGGCCCGCATGCTCGAACAGGCCGCCGCCCTCGTCCGCCCGTCAGGCGTAATTATCTACTCTGTGTGTAGTCTCGCCCCCGAAGAAGGTTCCGGCGTGGTCGAGGACTTCCTCGCGCGTCATCCTCATTTCAAGCTTGACCTGCCCCCGGCCTTGCGCGCGCCGCTCGACGGCTTGCTCGATCGCCGCGGCTACCTGCGCACGCGGCCCGATCGCGGCGGCCTCGACGGCTTCTTCGCCGCCCGGCTGCTGCGCCAGGCCTAGCCGAAGGACGCGGCCCGGGAGCCCCGCGCACCTACTCCAGCATCGCGGCGGTTACCGTCGCCGAATGCGCCGGCACCGGCGTGACTTTAACCCGCGCGACCCCCTTGCGCATGAGGCCAATCCGGCTCGCCGCGCCCCGCGACAAATCCAGGCTGCGTCCCCGCACGTAGGGCCCTCGATCGTTGATTCGCACCGTCACCGAGCGCCCGTTTGCGAGATTGGTGACGTGCACCACTGATCCGATCGGCAGCGTCTTCGACGCCGCCGTCATCTGATTCGGATCGAAACGCTCTCCGCTGGCGGTGCGCCGCCCGCTAAAGCCCGGGCCATACCATGAAGCTTTGACGATTCGCGTTGACGGCAACGGCTCATACGGGGTGTGACTCCGCCGCCACCGCGCCGGCCGCGAATACGAAGAACGCAAAAAGTCGGGGGCGCGGATCTGGCCACATCCGCAGATCATGCTCGCCGCTATGATGGTCACCATCGCGAGCGCGCCGAGCGCGGCGCGCGCGAACCGCGACTCCCTCTCAGGCGCCGTTCCACCATGCTTGAATCGCTCGTTTTGGTCGCCTTCGATCGCGACAACCCTGCGCACGAATCTGAGTGAATTTACAGGCACCGGCAGCGAGACGTGCAACCCCAATGCCACTGCGGAAAATCTGAAAACGTCCGCAATTCAAGGGTTTTCTCCCGAAACGGATACACTCTCTCCAGCTCAACCGTGTAATCCTTACAACGACTCGGCAATCCATCGACTCCGCGATGCGACCGCCCGATCCCGCCCCGCGCGTGCGTTCGCCCGGCCTTTGCGACCGGCCGCACGGGACGGTACTCTCCGTTGTATGGGACGCGCCGCCAAAATTGCTCCATCCATTCTCTCCGCCGATTTCGCCCGCCTCGGCGAAGAAATCCGCCGCGTCGAAGCCGCCGGCGCCGACCTCATCCATTTCGACGTGATGGACGGGCATTTCGTCCCCAACCTTTCGATCGGCCTCCCGGTGCTCGAGTCGGTCCGCAAGATCACGCGGCTGCCGCTCGACGCCCACCTGATGATCGAAGAGCCCGGCCGCTACCTGGAGGCCTTCGTCAAATCCGGTGCGGATTCGATTTCGATCCATGCCGAGGTTTGTCCGGATCTGCCGGAAATCGCCCGCCAGATTCACGCGCTCGGTATCCGCGCCGCGGTCGCGGTAAATCCCGAAACCCCGCCCGACCGCGTTCTCGCCGCCGCCGAACACTTCGACATGATCCTCGTGATGAGCGTGCATCCGGGCTTCGGCGGTCAGAGCTTCATCCCCGAAACCGTCAGTAAGCTGCGCGTCATCCGCGAGGAACTCGACCGCCGCGGTCTCACGCTCGATGTCGAGATCGACGGTGGCATCAAGCTCGAAAACATCGCGAGCGTCGCCGCCGCCGGCGCCAACGTCTTCGTCTCGGGCTCGGGCATCTTCGGCC
Source organism: Deltaproteobacteria bacterium (assembly GCA_021780755.1). GTDB lineage: Bacteria > Desulfobacterota > Binatia > Binatales > Binataceae > JADMIL01. The sequence goes on from JAJXYF010000030.1 coordinate 9,228, forward strand.
AACCCGACTACGCCGCGATCATTGCCGAAATGCGCGATCACCTCATCGACGCCACCGTCGCGCTGCGATGACCCGGGCGTGACTCGCCTTGCGCGGCCTGCGATGCTATACAAGTGATCCCGCGTGCGGCGCTGTCGCTCGCATGTTCTCCAGATATCGGTTCGGGGTGTAGCTCAGCATGGCTAGAGCACTGCGTTCGGGACGCAGGGGTCGCTGGTTCAAATCCAGTCACCCCGACCATCTTCCAACTTCCGCAACCTTGGCGACCGCGGGCCGGTAACCATTCTGATTCCCGCGCTGCTGATAGCGGGCGGCTACCTGCTCGGCTCGATTCCGGTCGGCGTAATGGTCGGCCGGGCCTTCGGCTTTGACCCCCGCGCGACCGGTTCCGGCAACGTCGGGATGACCAACGTGGCGCGCGCCGCTGGCAAGCGCGCCGCCGCCCTCACCTTTGCCGGCGACCTGCTCAAGGGGTTCCTGCCGGTGGTTGTGGCGCGCATCGCCGGTTTGACTCCTGCCGGTCTCGCGATGGTCGCGTTCGCCGCCTTCCTCGGATCGATCGCCTCGATCTTCCTCAAATTCACCGGCGGCCGCGGCGTCGCCACCTCGCTCGGCCTCTGGCTCGGCCTCGCCCCGCTTCCCGTAGCGATCGCGGCCGTGGTCTTTCTGGTGATCCTCGCCGTCAGCCGCATCGTCTCGCTAGCTTCGATCGGCGCCGCGATCGCGATCGTACCCGCGGTCGCCGCCTTGCGATGCCCGCGGCCCTATCTCCTGCTCGCCATCGCGATCTCCGCGCTGGTCCTGCTGCGTCATCGCGCGAACATCAGCCGGCTCATCGCGGGCGATGAGCCGCGCCTCGGCGAACGCAAGTCGAAACCATCGGCGTAACCCGCATCCGAACCGGCCGCGTCCCGCCTGATGCCTATCGAGTAACCGTTAGCTTGTTTCGTAACCATTACGGCGCCACCCCGTCCCCGTGGAAGGCGGCCTTTATGCCCCCTCGGCTGGCATCGTGCTTGCGTGAACAGCCCAATGGTATCGGCCGAAGCTCCGCGAGGACCAAGGGATTGCGCTACCCACGTCGGGTTTGGAAAGGTGTATCCTGATGGGGACAGGTACGGGATCGGTTCGGGCTGCAGCATCCGGCGCAGATGCCGCCCAGAGGAGTCTTATGAAGAAGGTTGAGGCAATCATAAAGCCGTTCAAACTCGACGAGGTCAAGGAGGCGCTGTCGGGTATTGGAGTGCAAGGCCTCACGGTAAGTGAAGTTAAGGGATTCGGCCGCCAGAAGGGACATACCGAGCTTTATCGCGGCGCCGAGTACGTCGTCGATTTCCTGCCCAAGGTCAAACTCGAAATTATTGTCTCGGATGAAACCGCCGCGCAGGTCGTCGAAACGATCGAACGCGCCGCGCGCACCGGGCGTATCGGTGACGGCAAGATCTTCGTCTTGCCGATGGAAGAGGTGGTGCGCATTCGCACCGGCGAACGCGGCTCGAACGCGCTCTGACCGCCCGTTTCGGTCGGTCGCGCGCGCTCCCGCGCCAATCCGCCGCCGTGCCGCACAATGCGGCGCGGCGGCGGATTGGCGCCTCCCTGACGCGCGCGTCGCCCTGACGCGCGCGTCGCGCCCGGCAGGAGGCCACGGGCCTCGCGCAATCCTGCGCGCGGCCCGTGGCCTCCTGCCCCCCCCGTAACCCTTTGCCCCCCTCCCTCGTCATAATCTCTGTATGGCCACCCCGATGCGCAAACCAGTGCTAGTGCCGGAGTCTGATTTCACGGCCGACGCCCTCTTCCGCACCCACCAGCAGCGCATCGTGCGTCTGTGCCGGATGTTGCTGGGCAATCCCGACGATGCCGACGAAGTCTCCCAGGAAGTGTTTCTAAAGATGCTCGGCCAACGTGAACGCGGCCCCGAACCCACCGACTGGCGTGCATGGCTCACGCGCGTCGCCATCAACGCCTGCCACGACCGCCATCGTTCCGGATGGTGGAAATGGTGGAAGCGCGACGGTCGCGAACTCCTCGATACCGATTTGACCGCCCGCGATACCGTCCACGAGGCCATCAGCCACGAACAGACCGAGGCGCTCTGGCGGAGCTTCCGCAAGTTGACCCCGCGCCAGCAGGAAGTCTTCGTCCTGCGCCAGGTCGAGGGCTGGTCCACCCGCGAAGTCGCCGAGTCCCTCAGCCTTTCGGAGCAGGCCGTCAAACTGCAACTTTTTCGCGCCATGCGCCGCTTGCGCGAGGCCCTTCGGAGTGAACGATGAAACGCTGCCTTGATGAAAACGAACTGATACGGCTGTGGACCGCGGAGCCCGCCGAATTCCCCGACCTGCGCGCCCATCTTGCGCAATGTTCCCGATGTGCGACCGGCTACAAGCAGCTTGCCCGCGACGCCGGCACCATCGCCGGCGCCTTGACCGTCGCGGCCGACCACCTCAGGTGGCGCGACCGCGCCGCCACTCACGGCGCCTACGTCCGCCTCGGTAATCGCCGCCGCACCGCCGTTATCTTCAGCGGTGCGGCGGCTTTCGGCGGCGCCGCCGCCTTCGCCCTGATGCTTGCCCTCGGATGGCATCCGGAGCGCGCCGCTACCCGGCTCGCGCAGGCCTCCGCGAACTCGCTCGTCACGAACGGCGCCGGCAATCCCCCCGCGTCGGCGGGCGCGGTGGTGGCCGCCGAATCGCGGACAACCGCTCCTTTGAACAATGGCTCGCTCTATGAGGTTGACGCCATCGCGCGCGATCCGCTCGCCGGCCTCACCTATGGCGCCGCCGTCCAGGCCGGCAATTCGAACGCCGGCGACGACCTGCTCTTTTGTGTACCGGACGACGACGGCGCCATCTGCGGCTCATCCGCGGAACAGGGCTGGCCAATTATTTGAGAACTCAGGAGGTTACGCAGTTGAAACACAAACTCGGTTTAGTACTGGCTGTGGCGGCTCTGTTGATGTTGCCGTTGATGCCCCGGCTGGCGCGCGCGCAGATGCACGGCGGCGACCCGAAATCGTGCGGCATGATGAGCAGTGGAGGGATGGGGATGGGTCGTGGCGGCATGATGGGCGGCGGGATGTCGCCGCTGCCAATCTTCCTGCGCGCCGCCGACCTGACTCCCGCGCAGCAGGACCAGGTCAACAAAATCCTGCTCGACAACCGCACCGCCACTCAGGGCCAGTTCGAGCAGATGCACTCCGCGCGCGAGGCGATCGCCGCCAAGCTCTTTTCCACCGGCCCGGTGACCGCCAACGATCTCTCGGCGCAGACCCAGCAGATCGCGCAGGCCCAGCAGCAGATGTTGCAAAACGAACTTAACATGGCACTGCAGGTGCGCGCGGTGCTGACGCCCGCACAGCTCAAGAAGGTCTCGCAACTCCATGCGAAGTTCGAGAGTCTGCATAAGCAGATGCGCGCCCTGATGGGCCCGCCGCCCGGCGACGGCCCGCCGCCCCCGGACGCTCCACCGCCGCCTCCCGGATGATTCTCCTCGCGACCGCCGCGCTTAAATGGCGGTAGATACTGAATCCAGGTCCGAATTCCCCCCGGGCCTGGACGTCAGGTCGGCGGGCTCCCGGTCGGGGCTCGCCGACATTTTTTTACTTATTACCCTGTCGCCGCCTGTCATCCTGAGCGTAGCGAGTCCGCGAGCGGAGTCGAAGGATCTCGCGCGGTCCCTCGCGCGCCTCCCACAGCGGAATCAATCCACGCTGTCTTTCGAAACGTACCCGCTGATACCCTTGTTCGCCCCGTCCAGCACCTCGATCTGATACCCGTCGTCGTCGCTCGAGATCACCTTGATCGGCGTCCCGTTATCCACCTTCTTGGCGACCAGGCTGGCGCCCAGACCCCCGATCATCCCGGCCGGCCCGCCCTCGCTCTGCAGGCTCTTCAACCGCTCGAACGACGCCTTGTCCGGATAGACCGCGACCGTCGTATCGCCGCCATGCGCGACCAGCTTGTGACCGCATCCCGCCAGCGCCAGCGCCGCCGCCAGCATTGCCGCCCCAATAATAAATCGCCTGATTTTCACGATTTCATCTCCCCAGATGGTTACCCGCTCATTAGTCGCGCTGCCCGCACGATTTTGCGCCCGATCCCGTCGCATGATACTTTCTATGCTCTTGTCCGGGAAACCCCGGATACGGCACCATGCGAATCGGACTCATCTCGGACACCCACATCCCCGAAGCCTGCGAACATCTGCCGGCGCCGGTCTTCACCGCCTTCAGCGGCGTCGATCTGGTGATGCATGCGGGCGACGTTTACGTCAACCGCGTGCTGGATGAGTTGGCGGCAATCGCCCCGGTGATCGCGGCGCTCGGCAACGGTGACGAGGGCCTCGACGGCCATCGCTTCAAACTCGACCCCGACGCGCGTGTGTCCGGCGCTCATCTGCTCGAGATTGAGGGTGTCCGCGTCGGCCTCGCGCATGCGCTGCCGACCCCGGATGAGACCTCGGACGCCGTCTTCGAAAACGCGATGCATCGGCATTTCGGCGGCGTCGTGGACGTCCTCGTGATCGGCCACAGCCATCTCGAGGGGATCACCCGCTTCGGCCGGACCCTGGTCGTCAATCCCGGCAGCGCGACCCTGCCGCGCAACCTCGTCGATGTACCCGGCACCGTGGCGATTCTCGAAATCGCCGCGGGCGGTCGTGTCTCGGCCGAAATCATCAGGCTCGGCTAGCTGGCGCGCGCATTGCCGCTCGCCACAGTCACCTGATTTTCAGGAGGAATTCTTTGTCCGTCGAAAATGCCCCGCAGTCGGAGATCGCGCCCGTTCGCACGGTCACGATGGAGAAGCTGGTCAATCTCTGCAAGCGCCGCGGCCTGGTGTTTCCCACCAGCGACATCTACGGCGGCCTCGGCTCGACCTTCGATTACGGCCCGCTCGGCGTCGAGCTCAAGCGCAACGTCAAGGAGGCCTGGTGGCGCGAGATGGTCCAGCGCCGCTCCGACGTCCTCGGCCTCGACAGCGCCATCCTCCAGCATCCGCGCACCTGGGAAGCCTCCGGCCATCTGCAGAATTTCACCGACCCGCTGGTTGACTGCAAGAATTGCAAGCAGCGCTTTCGTGCCGACCATATCCAGGGCGACCGCTGCCCCGAATGTGGCGGCGAGCTGACCGACGCGCGCCAGTTCAACCTCATGTTCAAGACCTTCATGGGCCCGCTCGAGGACACCGCCAACACCGTCTATCTGCGGCCCGAGACCGCCCAGGGTATCTTCGCCAATTTCGCCAACGTCATTGATACCCAGCGCGTCAAGCTGCCGTTCGGCGTGGCCCAGACCGGCAAGTCGTTTCGCAACGAGATCACGCCCGGTAATTTCATTTTCCGCACCCGCGAGTTCGAGCAGATGGAGATGGAATTCTTCGTCAAGCCCGACCCCGCCGAGGAGCAGCGCTGGTTCGATTACTGGGTCAACGAGCGCTTCAACTGGTATGTCAACTACGGCATCGCGAGCGACCGGCTGCGCCTGCGCCCCCACGCCCAGGACGAGCTGTCGCATTACTCGCGCGGCACCACCGACGTCGAATATCTCTACCCCTTCGGATGGGGCGAGCTCGAAGGCATCGCGCGCCGCGGCAGCTTCGATCTCGATCAGCACGCCCAGTTCAGCGGCAAGGACCTGACCTACTTCGACGAGGAGGCCAAGGCGCGCTATCGCCCGTGGGTGATCGAGCCTGCCGCCGGCGTCGATCGTGCGATGCTCGCGTTTATGCTCGACGCCTACGATGAGGACGTGGTCGAAAACGAAACCCGCATCGTGCTGCGGCTCGATCCGCGCCTGGCGCCGATCAAGGTCGCGGTCTATCCGCTGCTGCGCAAGGGCGGGCATCCGGAAAAGGCCCACGCCGTGCGCGACGCCCTCGCGCGCTATTTCACCACCGCTTACGATCAGGCCGGATCGATCGGGCGGCGCTATCGCCGCCAGGACGAAATCGGCACGCCCTTGGGCGTGACCGTCGATCACCAGACGATCGAAGACGACACCGTAACTTTGCGCGATCGCGATACCACGCGGCAGGAACGCGTCCCCCTCGGCGCGCTGGTCGCGACCGTGCTCGATCGCGTCGGATGGTATCGCTAGGCGCGCGGTCCGCGTGTGAATCCGCGATGATTACTCACTTCGCGAGTGACTGCATCGCGCGCAATGCTAACTTGACTGAACTTGAGGCCGGTGCGGCCGGCATGGGAGATTGAATTTCAATGGCGCGGGTTCATCCTGAAATCTACTTTTTCGGCGCGGGCGTCTCCGAAGGACGCTCCGAGATGCGTGATCTGCTGGGCGGCAAGGGCGCCAACCTCGCCGAGATGGCGGCGCTCAAACTGCCCGTCCCCCCCGGCTTCACCATCTCCACGCGCGTCTGCAATTATTTCTACGACCACGGCAACAAGTATCCCAAGGGCCTCACCGAGGGCGTCGCCAAGAGTGTCGCGCATATCGAAAAGGCCCTCGGCCGCAAGTTCGGCGACGCCAAAAATCCGCTCCTCGTCTCGGTGCGCTCCGGCGCCCGCGTCTCGATGCCCGGGATGATGGACACCGTCCTCAACCTCGGCCTCACCGACGCCACCGTCGTCGGCCTCGAGACCGTCAGCGGCAGCGCGCGCTTCGCCTGGGATTCCTACCGCCGCTTTTGCCAGATGTACGGCGACGTCGTGCTCAAGCTCAAACCCGAAAATAAAAACGACCCCGACCCCTTCGAGGAATTGATCGAGCACAAAAAGGTCGCACGCGGCGTGCGTGAAGACGTTGACCTTTCCGTCGATGACCTCAAGCAACTGGTCGCCGAGTTCCGCGACCTCATCCGCAAACGCGTCGGCCGCGACATCCCGCAGGACCCCCGCGAGCAGTTGTGGGAAGCCATCGGCGCCGTCTTCGGCTCGTGGAACAACGACCGCGCCGTCGCCTATCGCAAGTTCAACAATATCCCCGGCGACTGGGGCACCGCCGTCACTGTGCAATCGATGGTCTTCGGCAACCTCGGCGCCGATTGTGCCACCGGCGTCGCCTTCACCCGCGATCCGTCCACCGGTGAAAAGGGCATCTACGGCGAATTCCTCCCCAACGCCCAGGGCGAGGACGTCGTCGCCGGCATTCGCACGCCGCTGCAAATCAGCGTCGCCGCCGGCCGCAAGTGGGCGCAATTCGAGGGCATCAGCGAGGCCGACCGCAAGGCGAATTTCGCGACGCTCGAGGAGAGCTTCCCGCCGGTCTTCAAGGATCTGCTCAAAATTGCCGGCCGCCTCGAAAAACATTTCCGCGACATGCAGGACATGGAGTTCACCATCGAGCGCGGCCGCCTCTTCATGCTCCAGACCCGCACCGGCAAACGCACCGCCGCCGCCGCCGTCCGCGCCGCCGTCGAGATGGCCGAGGAAAAACTCATCGACCGCCGCACCGCCCTGATGCGCGTCGATCCCATCGCCCTCGAACAGTTGCTCCATCCGCGCCTCGATCCCGCAACCACGCGCGCCGTCATCGCGCGCGGCCTCCCCGCCTCACCCGGCGCGGTCTCCGGCGAAGTCGTCTTCTCCGCCGACGAAGCCGTCGTCGTCCATCAGGCCGGACGCCCGGTCATCCTCGTGCGCATCGAAACCTCGCCCGAGGACATCCACGGGATGCAGGTGGCCGAGGGCATCCTTACCGCCCGCGGCGGCATGACCAGCCACGCGGCCGTGGTCGCGCGCGGGATGGGCAAATGCTGCGTGGCAGGATGTGGCGCGCTCGAAATCGACTACCACGGCGGCGCCCTGAAGGTCGGCGACCGCGTCATCCATCGCGGCGAATACATCACGCTTGACGGCTCCACCGGCGAGGTCATGGCCGGACGCGTCCCCACCGTCAAGCCCGAGATGTCCGATCACTTCCGCAAGTTCATGAAATGGGCCGACCAGGAGCGCGTCCTCGGCGTGCGCGCCAATGCCGATACTCCCGGCGATGCCAGGACCGCCATCGAATTCGGCGCCGAAGGCATCGGCCTGTGCCGCACCGAGCACATGTTCTTCGGCCCCGGCCGCATCGAGGCCGTGCGCGAAATGATCCTGTCGGAGAACACCGAACAGCGTACCCGCGCGCTCGATAAAATCATTCCGATTCAGCGCGGCGACTTTGTCGAGATCCTCCGCGAGATGGCCGGCAAGCCCGTCACCATCCGCCTCCTCGATCCGCCGTTGCACGAATTCCTGCCCAAGGACGACGAGGAGATCAACAAAATCGCCGTCGAGATGGGCGCCGATCCGCATCGCGTCAAACAGATCTGCGCCAACCTCGCCGAGTTCAATCCGATGCTCGGCCATCGCGGCTCGCGCCTCGGCATCAGCTTCCCCGAAATTTACCGCGCCCAGGCCCGCGCCATCATCGAAGCCACCCTCGAGTTGCGCCGCGAGGGTGTCAACGCGATGCCCGAGATCATGCTGCCGCTGATCGGCGAAGTGAAGGAGTTCGAATTCCTCGCCAGGGAAATCCGCGCGGTCGGCAGCGAAATTATCGGCAAGGGCAAAACCAGACTCACCTATCAGATCGGCACCATGATCGAAGTGCCGCGCGCCTGCATGGAGGCCGACCATATCGCCGCCGTCGCCGACTTCTTCTCCTTCGGCACCAACGACTTGACCCAGATGACCTACGGCCTCTCGCGCGACGACTCGGTCAAGTTCCTCGACGATTACCTCACCCGCGGCATCTACAAAAAAGATCCGTTCCAGGAACTCGACCCCGACGGCGTCGGCGACCTGATGCGCATCGCAATCGAGCGCGGCCGCAAGGGCAACAAGAAAATCAAAATCGGCATTTGCGGTGAACACGGCGGCGATCCCGCGAGCGTCAAGCTCTGCCATCGCCTCGGCCTCGACTACGTTTCGTGCTCGCCGTTCCGCTTGCCGGTCGCGCGCCTCGCGGCGGCGCAGGCCGCCATCGAGGGCCGCAAATCCAAGCGCGAATTCAAGGACGTCTAACCGCGCCCCCGCTTCACTAATTCCTCCGCCCCTTCCTTCTCACGGAAGGGGCCGGGGGTGACGTCTCCGGGTTCCTCCGAACGCCTCATACGCGCCCACCAAAGGTCGAACGCGATCCGCATGACCGCCTTATGAGAGAGGTTTTCCGCGGGCGCAGCCCGCATCCGATTAAACGGGAAGCCTGAAACCTTTATAAGGTCTCAGTTTTTAGAAACTACCGCTTTGAGCTCCTCAACCGCTCTCGCCGCTCTCCCTCTCCCTCACCCGAAGTATTCGTCCACGATCACCGTCGAGATCTCCAGGTTCTGCACCTGGTTGTTGCGCATGATCCGCAATTGCACCCGCTCGCCCGGCCGATGCCGGTTGATCGCTTCGTACAGCGCCTTGCGCTCATGGATCTCGTTGCCGTCCGCGCTCAACACCAGGTCGCCCTGCTTCAGTCCCGCCCTCTCTCCCGGACTTCCCGGCATCACGCCCGCGATCACCACATGCTCGCGCAGGGTGTACGACAGCACTCCGATCCACAGCCGCGGCGGCGTGCTCACGCGATGCCCATGGCGCAGCAACTCGTCGCGCCCCGACAGAAAACACTCGCCCGGGATTCCCAGGATCGGCCGCACCAGGTCCGGAAAGTTCAGGTAGCAGACCGCGATCATCTGTCCTTTCGAATTGCATATCGGACCGCCGCTCAGCCCGATATTCAGCGCCGACGCCGTCACGCACACGCACCGCTCCAGCACAAATTCCCACGCCGCGTCGAACGGCCCCAGGTACGTGATCAGCCCGGTGTCCGCGCAGCGCTTTTCGCCGCCGAGACTCGACACCACGAAGATCTCCTGCCCTACTGCGCATTCCTGCGACGACGCCACCTCGATATGCGGATGGCCGCGGCCGTCGATTTGCAGCACGCCGAGACTCGTCGTGTAATCGCGCGCGACCACTCGCGCCGATACTTGCTCGCCATTGGCCAGCGTCACCATCGCGCTCTGCGCGCCCATAATCATGTAGTTGACGGTCACGATCACGCCATCGTCGCTTACGATCGTGCCGGTCCCGCGCCGATCGGTACCCAGCCCGATCGCCACCGACGCATGCGTCTCCGGCACCTGGCAGTGAATACCCACCGTCGCGCGCGCGACTTTCTCCAGTACGTGGACCAAACCGTTCAATGCATAGACTCCGATTTCACCCTAGCAGGCCCGTCTAGATTAAGCATTCGCGAAATCGCGTCAACGCCAACGCGCGCCGCCCCGCGCTTGACAGCACACGCGACGCCGGTTTACGCACAACCGTGAGCGTTCGCGAAAAAAGGCGGTGGCCGTTATGCACGATTTGATCATCAAAGGCGCCACGATCGTTGACGGCACCGGCGCACCCGCGTTCGACGCCGACCTCGCTATCGACGCCAGCCGCATCGTCGAGATCGGCCGCCTCGGCGCCGGCGCACGCCGCGTCATCGACGCCACCGGCCTCGTCGTCAGTCCCGGCTTCATCGATCCGCACACCCACTACGACGCGCAAATCTGCTGGGACCCGCTCGTCACCTGTTCCTCATGGCACGGCGTCACCACCGTCATCATGGGCAATTGCGGCGTCGGCCTCGCGCCCTGCAAACCCGCCGAACGCGACGTCGCCACCTGGAACCTCGTCCACGTCGAAGCGATTCCCTACGAAGTCCTCAACCGCGGCCTCACCTGGGATTGGGAGTCGTTCCCCGAATATATGGACGCCGCCCAACGCCGCGGCGTCGGCATCAACGTCGGCTTCATGGCCGCGCTCTCGCCCTTTCGCCACTGGGTGATGGGTGACGACGCGATGTCGCGCGCCGCCACCGAAGCCGAAACCGCTCGCATCCGCGCGCTGCTGCGCGAAGCGGTCGCCGCCGGCGCCTTCGGCTTCTCGCTCACCGTGATGCCGCAGCATCTCGGTTACCAGGGCCAGCCGCTCGCCTGCCGCCTCGCCAGTCACGACGAGTTGCGCGCCTACTCCTCAGTGCTCCGCGAGTTCGATCGCGGCGCCATCGAGATCGCCTTGACCAAGCAGCCCTGCGCGGTCTCCGATCAGGAATACGCCCTGCTCGATCTGCTCTCATCGGCGAGCGGCCGTCCCATCACCTGGCTCAACCTGCGCGATCGCGACGACGATCCCAACGCCTGGTCCGACACTCTCACTCGCGTCGCCCCGCTGCTCGCCCGCCAATGTGTCCCGCAGGTCGCGGCGCGCCCGCTCGTCATCGAATTCCATCTGCGCAACCCGTTTCTCTTCGGCAGCATGAATTCGATCAAGCCGATCTTCGGCGATCAACCCCTCGCCGCGCAAAAGCAATTCTACGCCGGCGCCGATTTCCGCCGCGCCTTCGGCGCGGAACTCAAGCGCCGCACCGTTTTTCACGACCTCTGGGACCGCGCCCAAATCAAGCAGACCACCAACCCCGCGCTCAAGGCGCTCGAATGGAAAACCGTCGCCCAGGTCGCCCGCGACCGCGCTCGCGATCCGCTCGACGTCTTCTTCGACCTCGCCATCGAAGACGACCTCAACCTCGTCTATATGATGCCGTTGCTCGACATTAACCAGGACCGCGTAGCGCAAAAGTTCAGCGACCCGCGCACCATGATCGGCATCTCCGACGGCGGCGCCCACGTCGATATGCTCTGCAACGCCGGCTACCCGACCTACCTCATCGGCACCTTCGTCCGCGATCGCCACGCGCTCTCGCTCGAACTCGCCGTCAAGCGCATCACCTCGGAGCCGGCCGCCTTTTTCGGCATCGCCGGCCGCGGCGTAATCCAGCCCGGGATGGTCGCCGACCTCGCGATCTTCGACTACCACAAAATCGGCTCCGCCGAACGCCCCGAAATCCGCCACGACCTGCCCGGCGGCGGCAAACGACTGGTTTCGGAAGCTGAGGGAATCGCCTATACGATCGTCAACGGGCAGGTCCTCTTTGAGCACAACCGGCACAGCGGCGCATTCCCCGGCCGCGTTTTACGATCCGGTCGCCCGGAAATTTGATGACCTCCAATCGCGAGGAGAATTGAATGGCTTCGCAAAAAATAGTGTCCGCCGATTCGCACATGACCGAGCCTGCCGACCTCTGGCTGCTGCGCCTCGATAAAAAGTATCGCGACCACGCCCCGCGCGTGATCAAAAACGATAAGCCCAACGGTCCCGCCTACCTCTTCGTCGGCCCCGGCATCCATCCGCTCGCCGTCGCCGCCGCCTTCGCCGCCGGCAAAAGCGGCCGCGAATTGCGCGAGCACATGAACCACGGCTACGAGGCCGCACGTCCCAGCGGATGGGACCCGGTCGAGCGCCTCAAAGACCAGGACCTCGACGGCGTCGTCGCCGAAGTGCTCTATTCCACCCTCGGCATCGCCGTCTTCAACGTCACGGACATCGAACTGCAACTCGCCTGCCTGCGCGTTTACAACGATTGGCTGGCCGAGTTCTGTGCGCACAGCCCGCGCCGCCTCACCGGCATCGGCCTCTATTCGCTCGCCGCCCTGCCCGACGTCAGCGAAGTCGAGCGCTGCGCCAAAATCGGCCTCAAAGGCATCATGGTGCTCGCTTCCGAAGGCAACGAAACCGCCTACAGCGATCCGCGCTTCGATCCGCTATGGCGCGCCGCCAGCGAGGCCAATTTGCCCATCTCGCTGCACAAGCCGCTGGTCTCCGGGATGCCGCTGACGCCCGCGATGCCCACCATGGCCGACCTCCAAATCCACGTCATCCACGTCGTCGAGCAATGCATCACGCGGCTGGTCTATGGCGGCGTCTTCGAGCGCTTCCCGAACCTCAAGATCGTTTCGGCCGAAAATGACGTCGGCTGGATTCCCAATTGGGTCCAGCGGCTCGATCACGTCCACTCGAAAATTGCCAATCCGCAACGCCTGCCGCTCAAACCCAGCGAGTATGTGAAACGCAACGTCTGGGCCACCTTTCAGGATGATCGGCTTGGACCAGCCACCTGGAATTTCTTCGGCGAGGACAACTACATGTGGGCCTCGGACTTTCCCCACGCCGATTCCACCTTCCCCCACTCGATGAAGGTGATCGAGGAAAACTTCGCCGGCGTCCCCGCCGCGGTCACCCGCAAAATTACTTTCGAGACCGCCAACCGCCTCTACAATATGGATCTGAACTAACCTCCTCGCCCAACACCTCTCCTTGTCCAGGGAGAGGTCGCCAAAATGCCAACTCCGTTGGCGTTTTGGCGGGTGAGGGCAGCCCCTCTTTCCGTCACAGTTCGCGCGCCCCCCCCGCGCGTCAACGCCAACCCCGGCATCGCATTCGATGGTGAACCTTGCCGCTCAGCGACCGGTCATTCCCCCCGTTCAATCCTCGTAATTGTCGCGATGACGCACCCAGGCTTGCGTCATCGGCAGACCGGCCTCATCACGTCCCTTCGGCACCAGATCAAGGTAATGGTAGCCGGCGTTGAGCATGTCGAGGCCGCGCCCGTAGCATGAGTAGGTGTGGCATACGGTGCCGGCCGCATCCTTGTGGAAGATACTGATTCCGGGGCGTTCTCCGAGGAAACCCGCGGTCGTGCCGTAGTTGTAGGAAGCATCGCCCTTGGCGAATTCTCCCGGCGTGAACGAGACGCCGTAGTCGTAGTTGAAGTCGCAGCCGGCCGATGACAGCCACTTGAAGCTCCATCCGATGCGCCGTTTGAAAGCTTCGATCTTGCTCAGCGGCGCACGCGAGATCGCGACCAGGGAGACGTCGCGATGGTTGAGATGGACGACATTGCGCTCGAAGTTGTCGGCCCACCAGGAGCAGCTTTTGCACCCAGCCTCCCATTCGGGATCGAACATGAAGTGGTAAACGATCAACTGGCTGCGGTGGTCGAAGAGCTGGGCGAGCGTCTCTTTTCCTTTGGGGCCATCGAAGACGTATTCCTTGTCCACCCGCTCCCACGGCAGGTCACGGCGTTGCTGGCTGAGGTGATCGCGGGCGTGCGTGAATTCCTTTTCGGCGGCCAGCAGCTTTACACGCGCCGCGAGCCATTCATCCTTCGAAACCACTTTGTGTGTATCGCCCATGTCAGTTCCTCCTTCGCGCTAGTCGTGCGTTGGTTATTGCGACTCGTTCAGGGTAACGCGCAATTGCGCCAGGCGCTGAGGCCATCCGGCGGTCACGCGCGAGACGGTGTACGGATCGGTCTCGCCGGTGTACGTCAGGATCAGCCGGGTGCCGCCGGTGACCGGCTCGAGCCGGAACTCGACGCGGTTCGGAGCGCCCTCGTCGGTGCTGAGCCATGACCAGACCATCCGCGCGGGCGGCTCGATCGCGAGCACTTCGCATTCGATCGTGCCGCGCGTGTTGGGAGGCGTCGCCTCGCGCTTGAAGCTGAAGCGCCGGCCGACCTGCGGCTCGAAGTCATTCGGCATCATCCAGGTCGCGAGCGCGGCGGGATCGGTCAGCGCGCGCCATACGGCGTCCGGTGGATGGGGGTAGAACTCCTCGAACAACAGGTCAAGTTTCATTTTTTGAGTCCAGGTATTCGCCAAGGCGTTTCAGGCTGCCCTCCCAGAAACGGCGATAACCGGCCGTCCATTCATCCACTGCTTTAAGTTTTGACGGTGCCAGCCGGTAGATTCGTTGGCGGCCATGCGCGCGACGTGCGACCAGGCCGGCCTCGAGCAGAACTTTGAGGTGTTGCGAAACCGCGGGGAAAGAGATCTCGAAGCGGGCGGCGAGGTCCTGCGCGGGGGAATCGCCGGCGGCGAGGAGGTCGAGCAGGCGGCGCCGATGGGGGTCGGCGATCGCGTGGAAGACCTGGTTGTCGGTCTGCGCGGTCATGACCCTATTATTACTTAAGCCTTCACTTAAATGTCAAGTTCTTTTCTTGCCCCGCCCTCGTCACGCTATCTGATACGGATCTGTAGAAGGCCTTCGATCCGGCCGTTTGCGACGCGCCGCGCGGGGTCCCGCGGATCACCCGCTACGTCCGCGCAAGGGTGAATTGTTTCCTCAAAATGGATGAAGTAGTTCACCCAAAATGGAGGAACTATTTGGCGATTATGCTAGACTTGACTAACAACCGTCCGTGCGCTATATTTTCTGCATGGACACGAAAGTCGAGGCTGGCGAACCGAAAATCACCCGACAGATGACGCTTGCGGAATTTGATCGGATGTTTCCCGATGAAACGTCCTGCAAGTCGTACCTGATGGCGCGACGCTGGCCGAAAGGCGTGCGCTGCCCGCGCTGCGGCAATGAGAAGGTTTACGCAAACAAGACGCGGCCGTTTACTTGGCAGTGCATGAAGTGCGGAGCGGCGAAGCGGACGCCTTATCGATTCTCGGTGACGGTCGGGACGATCTTTGAAAATACGAACTATCCGCTTCTGGTCTGGTTCAAGGTTCTCTACCTGATGCTGACAAGCAAGAAGGGTATGAGCGCCCTTCAAATTCATCGCATGATCGGTTCCGGTTCCTATCGCACCGCTTGGTTTATGTGTCACCGCTTGCGGGCTGGAATGGCCGAACCGGAGTTCCGCCAACTCATGGGCATAGTCGAAGTGGACGAAACCTACGTCGGTGGCAAGCAGAAGAATCGGCACGCAGACGTGCGCGCCAAGTATCACGGTGGTGGCGCAGCCAATACGGGCAAGGCCACGGTCGTCGGGGCGATCGCCCGGAAGGGTAACGTTGTCTGCAAGATTATCGAGAATGCTACCGCTGAGACGCTTAGCCACTTTGTCGAAGATACTGTTTCGGATCGCGTCAGCTTGATAGCCACCGATGAGAGCGGCGGCTATCGCGACTTGAAGCACTTCTATCCGCACAAATCGGTTGATCATAAGGCGCGCGAGTACGTGCGCGGTGAGGTTCATACCAACAACATCGAAAACTTCTGGTCGCTCCTGAAGCGCGGAGTCATCGGCACCTATCACAACGTCAGCAAGAAATATCTGCCGCTCTACCTCAATGAGTTCGCGTTCCGACACAACAACCGCAAGAACTCGGACATCTTCGGGAGCGCCGTAGCAGGATGCTGAAGCGACCGAACTGGCGGGCGCTTCTGCACCATTCCAGCAAGCCGACGCAGTTGGATTTGTTCCCGCGCGCACGGCGTTATTGCTGAACCGTCTCTTTCGCGGCGGTTGCTTTCGCCTTGCGCCGGAGCGCTGCCCGGCGCTTCATAGCGCGATAGTGTGGGTGCGTTTTCAGATGGTACTCGGCGCACGGCCGGCAGAAGAAGTGGATTATTTTTTTCTTTTGATCGCCAATTTTTGACATCGAAATGACCTATTTGGTCAATGTTCGGACCAGTAGTGGAAGCCCCGCAAATTCTACTGGGTTATCCAGATGATCGAGGACTTCGACGTTCACCTGTGCAACTGGAATCGTTGGGCGCGCGATCTCACATGCAATCCATCCATACAGGCGTCGACCACGTGGCATCTCGGAACTGACAGCCAAATTTACGCATTTCTTTTCTTTCAAAAAATTGAGTGCGGCCGCGGGCTTGTCATCTTTCGACAGCGAATCTCCGGTAAACACCTGTCCATTGTTGGTTTCGACGATTACTCGCCAATCATGCAGCGAGGTATCGGCACCTAAGTTTCTCAATTCAAAAGCAAAATCGAATCTTAGGCGTTCATGGACTATACCGATTGTCTTGTCTCTGAGGATGACCAGAACTTCGGGTAAATTTTGGCGCCGCATTTCGCGCGCCATCGTTTCCGTCGCGCGGGCGCTTCTATCTTGACCAGGCAGACGCGGAGAATCCCGAATAAAGTTCGTCAATATTCCCGGTCGGGAGTCTTTAGTCCTAGCTAGCTCCTTCGTCAGAAGTTCGATCGATTCTCGCTCTTCGTTCCATGCTAAGAAACTCGCGAATAACAGCCCACTGATAAAAAAGGTGATCGCCAAATAGCGATAAGAATGAGGCGATATTGTCAGCGCCTTGGTCAACTCTTTCGCATGAGCCTCTGACAGCAGCGGATCGATCCAACCCGGAACGGTTAAGATAACGCTACCCAAAAGCGTTGCTAACAATGTCCAACCATGCTTCATGACTGCCCATATAAAGGCGAGTAGCCGCCGCATTTGTTTGCGCAAATCAGTCTTGGCGCCAGCGCCAGTTGACGGATTCCGATCCATGAGACACACCCCCGCATCGCGGCATTCAACCGCATGCGAAGGGTGTAACACTTGGTCGCCATGTTAGTCAAATGTGGCATAATCGCCAACTATTTCACGGCAAACGGATCACGAAGATGTTTCACGTGAAACATCTTCGCCTCTCCTTCGTGTAGATGTTTCCTACTCGCACGCGCAAAACCTCTGCGCTTCTGAGGAAAAGCCTGGCTCAGCTCCCGCATCGGTCCATCCGCACTCGCCCGGCAGCCCGTTCGGGGACCACCCGCCCGACCGCCCTGGCCGCTGGCGGGCGAAAGTTGGCGCAGGATGAAACCCTTCGCGATTTGCCCCTCGTCTGACTCCGTCTGCGCGATCAGACGCGCTTGCTGTAGAGTGCGCCGCTCCGCTCGAGCTCTTCGACGCGCGCGCCGCTGTAGCCGAGATAGCGCTTCAGAATCTCACCGTTATGTTCGCCGAGGGTCGGCGCCTCGAGCTTCAAGGCGTCAGGGAAGGCCGAGAACTTGAGCGGAAAGCCCGGCAGATCGATGTCGCCGATCAACTGATCGTGCATTCGCGTGACCGTGCCGCGCTCGCGCAGATGGGGATGGTTGATCGCTTCCTCGGCCGACAGCACCGGCGCCGCGGGCACGCGAAACTCGTTGAGCCGCGCCATGATCGCGTCGTCGCTCGGAAAAGCGGTCAGCCATCCCTGGATGATTTCGTAGAGTTCCTCGGTATGGGCGACGCGATCGGCGTTGGTGCGAAAGCGCGCGTCCTCCTTCAAGTCCGCGCGGCCCATCGCGTCGCACAACTGGCGCCATTGATGTTCGACGCCGCCGATAATCACAATGTAATGGTCGCGTCCGCGATACATGCTGCACGGCGCCCCGTACGACAGGTGCTTGCCGCCGCGCGTCAACTTGATGCGGCCGCCGCTCAGGCTATACATCTGGACGGCGGTATGATGGCAGTTGAAGTAGGCATCGAGCAGCGCGATATCGAGTAGCTGCCCCTCGCCGGTGCGCTCGCGATAGAGCAGCGCCGACACGATCGCCAGCGCCGCGTTGACCCCGGTGCTGACGTCGCCGATCGCGGCAGTGGGAAAAAACGGCGGCCCGTCGGGCTCGCCGATCATCGAGGTGATCCCCGAGTAGGCCTGCGCGATGAAGTCGTAGCCCGGCAGATGGGCGAGCGGCCCCTGCTGCCCGAAGGTGGAGATCGAACACATTACTATCTTCGGGTTGAGCGCCTTGACCGTCGAGTAATCGAAGCCCATCCGCGCGATCACTCCGGGCGCGAAGTTCTCGACCAGTACATCTACTTGCGCGATCAACTCCTTAATCAGTGCGATCGCGGCCGGCTGCTTTATATCGACGCAGATGCTCTTCTTGCCGATGTTCTGCTGAATGTAGTACCCGCTGCGCCCGTTCTTGATGTACGGCAACTCGTGGGTGCGGTCGCCGGCCGGCGCGATTTCGATTTTGACGATCTCGGCGCCCATCCCGGCCATCATGCGGGTCGCGGTCGGTCCCGCGATGTACTGCGTGAAGTCGAGCACTTTGTAGCCGTCGAGAATATGGGCGGGCGCTGCCATCACTACCTCTTCGATGCGCTGCGAGCGGGGAAGCAGTAACCGCCGCGGCATGCGTTGAGCGGCGGCGGCGATCGATTGGGTTACGAATTAAGCAGGTGCCGGTTCAATGTCAAACGCTTGCCCGTGAGACGCGCACCATCACGCAACCGACCCCGTGCTAAGATAGCGGCGGCGTGCGGAGCGGCGGCGATAAAGCAAAAATGAACTGCCGACGCCGCGCGCGTATGAAGGAACGAGGCGTCGCGCGGTTATGAACGAACAGCCTTCCATCGATGCTGCGCATTACAGCGCCGAGGAAGTTTTGCGCGATGGCGGATCGATCCATGTGCGGGCATTGCGGCCTGACGATCGCGAACGGCTGCTGGAACATTTCAAGGGACTCAGCCAGCAATCGCGCTACTACCGGTTTTTCGGACTCAAGCGCTCGATGAGCGACGCGGAACTGGTGCGGCTGACGCAACTGGATTTCGTCGCGCACGTCGGGTTGGTCGCGACCTTGCGCGACGCCACCGGCGAGCGCTTTATCGGGGTCGCCCGGTATATCCGGGGCAACGATCCGACGCATGCCGAGGTCTCGTTCGCGGTCCTCGATGAGCATCAGGGACGTGGTATCGGCAGCGTCCTGCTGGACCATCTGAGCCGCGTGGCGCGGGCGAGCGGGATCGTCGAACTGGAAGCCGACGTGCTGGGCGACAACAACCGGATGCTCGAGGTGTTTGCCAAGAGCGGGTTCAAGGTGCGGCGGTCGAACGCGTCGGGTGTGATCCACGTGGCGTTTCCGACGGCGGAGACCGATCTCTCGATCGAGGCAAGCAGTGCGCGCGAATGGTACGCGGCGGCGCACAGCGTGGCGTGGATTCTGAAGCCGGGATCGGTGGCGGTGATCGGGGCGTCGCGCGACCAGCAGAAGATCGGCGGGGCGATCGTCGCCAACCTGCGGCGCGGCGGCTTCAATGGCCCGATCTATGCGGTGAATCGGTTCGCCGGCGAGGTGCAGGGACTGCGCGGTTACCAATCGATCAGCGCGGTCGGCGAGCCGATCGATCTCGCGGTGATCGCGGTGCCGGCCGAGGCGGTCGAGACCGCACTCGCCGATTGCGTGCGCGCCGGGGTGCATGCGGCGGTGGTGGTCAGCGCGGGCTTCGCCGAGGTGTCGGAAGCCGGCCGCGCGCGCCAGCAGCGCATCTTCGAACTGGTGCGGCAATCGGGTATGCGGATGGTCGGGCCGAACTGCATGGGGGTGTTCAACACCGACCCGGCGGTGCGGCTAAACGCGACCTTTGCACCCTTCGATCCGCCCCACGGCAAGATCGGGATGTACTCGCAGAGCGGCGCGCTGGGTATCGCGATTCTGGATCACGCGCGGCGGCGCAACCTCGGACTATCGTCGTTTATCTCGGCGGGGAACCGCGCCGACGTCTCGAACAACGACCTGCTGGCGTATTGGGCGGACGATCCGAACACGGCGGTGATCGTGCTGTATCTGGAGAGCGTCGGTAATCCGAAGAAGTTCGCGCGGCTGGCGCGGGAGGTGGCGTCGAAGAAGCCGATCGTGGCGGTGAAATCGGGGCATTCGACGGCGGGGTCGCGGGCGGCCGCGAGTCATTCGGGATCGCTCGCGAGCCTGGACGTTGCGGTCGATGCGCTGTTCGAGCAGGCGGGCGTAATCCGCACCGCGACGCTGGAGGAGTTGTTCGACGTCTCGGCGATGCTTTCGATGCAGCCGGTACCGGCGGGGCCGCGCGTCGGGGTGGTGACCAATGCGGGCGGCCCGGCGATTTTGCTGGCGGACGCGTGCGAGGCGCGCGGGCTGACGCTGCCGCCGCTCGGACCGGCGACGATTGATCGGCTGCGCGGGTTTCTGCCGCAGGTCGGCGGCTTCACGAATCCGATCGACATGACGGCCAACGCCGGCGAACTCGATTACGAGCGGACGATCGCGGCGGTGGGCAACGACCCGAACGTCGATGCGGTGGTGGCGATCTACATCCCGCCGATCGCGATGCGGCCGGAGGCGGCAGCGGCGGGAATCGCGCGGGGGGCGGCGGCGATGCCCGAGCACAAGCCGATCCTGACGGTCTTTCTCTCGACCGCGGGAACGCCGGCGGAACTGAACCAGGGCGCTCGCGGAGCGATACCGTCATACAATTTTCCGGAGAATGCGGCGATGGCACTGGCGGCGGCAATGCGCTACGGGCGCTGGCGCGCGCGTCCGCGCGGTACGCTCCATACGCTCAGCCGCTTTGCCCGCGAAACCGTGCGCACCGTGGTTGAGCGAGCGCTCGAGGGTGCGGTGACGCCGCGCTGGCTCGGGCCGATCGATCTGGCAATGGTGCTGCGCGCCGCCGGGATCGAGGTCGCGCTTGCCGAACGCACCGCGGTAGCGGACGCATCCGCGGTGGCCGAGCGTCTGGGCTATCCGCTGGTGGCGAAAGCGATCGTGCCCGGCCTGGTACATAAGAGCGACGTGGGCTGCGTCATCCTGGATCTCGATTCGGGGGCGGCTGTGGCCGAGGCGGTGCGCACGCTGCAGGGGCGAACCGCGGCGATCGGATCGGATCTGCAAGGCGTACTGCTGCAGCGCCAGATAGCGGGAGGGATCGAGATGATGGCCGGGGTCACGAGCGATCCGACGTTCGGCCCGCTGCTGGCGTGCGGACTCGGCGGTACGATGGCCGACCTGTTCATGGATGTCGCCTTCCGGCTGCATCCGGTGAACGATCTGGACGCCGACGAAATGATCCGATCGCTCCGCTCGAACCCGATGCTTGACGGCTATCGCGGCGCTCCCGCCGGCGACCGCGTGGCGATGAACACGCTGATGATGCGCCTGTCGGCATTGGTCGAGGCGGTGCCTGAGCTGGTCGAACTCGACCTCAATCCAGTCAAGCTGCTTGCCCCTGGCCAAGGCGCAATCGTGGTTGACGGCCGTATGCTTTTGCGGCCGACGCACTGACACGCGCCTCACGGCTGCCTCAAGCCCCACGCATTTCCGCTCGCTCGCTCGTAGCAAGACCGCAAAGCGGGGTCGTGTCCATTGTTTCATTCGCACTGCGACCGTAGTGCGAAGTAGCCACCACCGAAGCTAACTAAGAGTGTTCTTAGGAACACTGGTAGCTAGCACACTAATCCATTCTATAGTCCGCATGATATTTCCTTGATTCTCTATATTAAGCATATCTATGCAGATTTATGCTTGACATATCTCTGCTTCAGATGAAAATTATGAACAAGAGATGCCAACGATAGTCAAAGAAGTGCATGGATGCTCATGTCAGGTGTCCGCTAAGAAAAACAGCCAATACCAAGTGAGTGGCATCCATAGAGGCAGGTTTATGAAACAGCGTTTCCGAAATAAAAGAGGGCAAACCGCGGTATTGTTCACCCTGGTAATCGCGTCGCTGCTCGGGGCGATGGCGCTGTGCAGCGACGTTGGGGTGCTCTACTACACGTCGATTCAGTTACAGAAGGCGGCGGACGCGGCGGCGTTGGCGGGAGCGGGCTTTTTCGGGCCGAACACTCCGCAGACGCCAACTTGCAGTTGGAACTCGCAGTCGTCGGGCGCGCAGGACGCGGCATGCGACTATGTGCTCAGCAACGGTATCGCGAAGGGCTACATCACGAGTATCAACTCGCCGGCGGTGGGAGTGACGACGGTACCGAGCGGGGCGCAGAGCGTTCAGGTGCAGCTCAAGCGCACGGACATCCCGGTGTTTTTCGGCAAAGTGATCGGGCTGACGAGCCTGACGGCGATCGGCAACGCGACGGCGATTGGGCCGATGCCGATCCAGACGCTGACGCAGGGACTTTTCCCGGTGGGAGTGCAGTATCCGGCGACGATGACTTATAACACGCCGTACACGCTGTCGGAGAAGTCGTCGGGACAGTTCGGGCCGGGCAATTGGGGGTGGCTGAATCTCCCGCAGTGCAGTCCGGTGGGTTCGGACCCGCCCTCTAGCTATCACGCGGGAGGCGTGCCGAACCTGACTACGAACGTCACCTATGGATCGACCTGCCGCTACTCGGTTGGCGATACGATCACGCCCGAGACCGGTGCGCAGGGCAACTCCAACCCGCCGGCGGCCGCGATCGTTACGCGAATCGGGAGCGGCGGCGCGCCGCCGACCGATCAGAATCAGATCAGCGTGAGCGATGGGCAACTGGTGGTGGTGCCGCTGGTGGATTGGAACAGCAACAACGGAAAGTCCACGACGGTGGAGGTCAAAGGATTCGCGGCCTTCTGGCTGACGTCGCTCAGTGGGCAGGGCGCGTCGATCACGCTGACCGGAGAGTTCGTGAAGCTGGTCGACAATTACGGGATTGGCGGGACGGGAACCGACTGGGGCAGCTACTCGGCGCCGATACTGGTGCAGTAGTCAGTCGCGGGAATTGACTATTCGTGCTCGCCCGGCCGCACTATCGATAGTGCGGCCTTTTTTGCGCGCTTCGCGAGGTCGATGACAGGCCGCGCTGACTTGCGGGCGGCGAATCGCATGCTTGATCTTTTTGGGGAAATGGGGCGGTAATCCGGCAGATCAACTACCGGGAGGAGACCAATGCCGCTAGCGCGCATCAATGGTATCGAACTCTACTACGAAGTCCACGGCGAGGGGCCGGCACTGGTGCTCGCGCACGGCGGCGGCGGAAGTCATCTGTCGTGGTGGCAAAACGTGCCGGTACTCGCGCGCAAATTTCGTTGCGTGACCTTCGACCATCGCGGCTTCGGCGCCTCGCGCGATCTGACCGACGGACCCGGGCCCAACGCGTTCGTCGAGGACCTGCGCCAGTTGCTCGACCATCTCGGAATCCAGCGGGCGGCGCTGGCCGGGCAATCGATGGGTGGATGGACCGTGCTCGGCTTTGCCGCAGCCTGTCCGGATCGCGTCAGTGCGCTGGCGCTGTGCGACACCCACGCGGGCATGGACGATCCCGAAGTCGCTCGCGAGCAGGCGAAGCTGCGCGAATTGAACAAGGGCGGTCTCGCCAACGTGCTCGCGCGTGCGTATGCCGCCGATTTTCCGACGCGCGATCCGGTGCGCTGTTTTCTCTATCAGCAGATCTCGGGACTCAACACGCACGTGCCCGCGAACCTGCTGCCGGTGCTCACCAAGATGAAAAATCGCTACGAGCCGATCGTCGATTGGCGCATCCCGACGATGCTGCTGGCCGGCGCGGAAGACGCGATTATCCCCGTCGCCGTGATGGAGCTGATGGCGCATCGGATTCCGCAGGCGCGTTTCGTCAAGGTGGCAGGCGCCGGCCATTCGGCGTATTTCGAGAAGCCCGACGACTTCAATCGCGCGGTGACGGAGTTCCTGACTGAGGCGGGCGTGCAATAGTCAGTCGGCGTGTAATCCCCGGGGTGCGCGGAGGACCGCGCGAGAGCCCGTCCTTAGCGAGGTGCGGAAGGCGCGCGAGCCGTTATTTCCAATACGGTCGCTTAGCAGGCTCAGGGAAATCGCACGTAGAATGACAAACGCAGGGTGCGGTCAGTTCAGATTGGACGGGTCGAGGCGGTCGCGGAGGTAGTCGCCGAGAAAATTGAAGGCCATCACGGCGAGCGAAATGAAAATACCTGGGATCAGGACCCACGGATAGTGCTCGATATTCTGCGGGTCCATCGCCTGCGACAGCAGGTTGCCCCAACTCGCGGCGGGCTCCTGGATGCCGAGGCCGAGCAGCGAGAGCGAGCTTTCGCCGAGGATGTAGCCGGGAATCGAAAGCGAGGCGTTGACGGCGGCGAATCCGAGCACGGTCGGAATGACGTGGAGGATCAGCAGGCGGGTGCGCGAAGCGCCGAGCGCGCGGCCGGCCTCGACGTAGGGTGCTGAACGCACGGCGGCGGCCATGCCGCGGATGACGCGCGCGAAACCGGCCCAACTGATGAAGGCCATGATCGCGACGATCATGAAGAAGGTCGCGACGGTACTCATGCCGGAAGGAATGACGGCGGCGAGCGCGAGCAGGAAGTAGAAGCTCGGCAGCGACATCTCGATTTCGCACCAGCGCATGATGAGGTTGTCGGTCATTCCGCCCATCAGGCCCGAGAACGCGCCGACCAGGATGCCGAGCGAGAAACTGATGAAGACGCCGACCAGTCCGATGCACATACTGACGCGCGCGCCATAGACGATGCGCGAAAAAAGATCGCGGCCGAGGTTCTCGCTGCCGAGCATGAAATACGGATCGGCGGGCAAATCGGTAGTGAAGAGATGGCCCCGATGGAAGAGGCGGACCCAGGTGCGGCGGGTGCGATCTTCGGCGAAGCGACGCGCCATCGCGTCGGTCATGGTCATCGGATAGGCGAAGAAGAACCCGTGCGACCATTGCGAGGGCGGCGCGAGGTGCAGGCGCATGGGAGGACAGTCGGGCAGGTTGCGGTACTGCTGGGTCGGATCGTAGGGCGCGATAATGGGCGACGCGGCGGCGAAGAGATAGAAGACCAGCAGCGCGCTGACGGAGAGGCGAACGGTATAGGGCGCGCGACGCCATTCGAGTCGGGCGCCGGCGACGAAGCGGCGCAGACGCGCGGCCGCACCACGCTGCGGTGGGGGCGTCGCGGACGGCTCCGCCACGGGTTTGGGCAGGGCGCTCATTGGGACGCCAGCGTGGAGAAATCGACGCGCGGATCGACCGCGACGAGGGCGATATCGGCGAGCAGATTACCGAGCAGGAGGAGGATCGTGCCCATCAGCACCGAGCCCATCACAAGCGGCACATCGAGCGAGCGGACGGCGTTGAGCAGGAGCAATCCGAGCCCCTGCAGATTCATCACGGATTCGACCAGGGCGGCGCCGCCGAGCAAATCGGCGAGGCCGTAACCGGCCATGGTGACGAACGGATTGAGGGCGTTGCGCAGCACGTGCTTGTAGATGACGGTGCGTTCGGGAAGGCCCTTGGCCCGTGCGGTGCGGACGAATTCGGAATTTTTGAGTTCGAGAATCTGCGAGCGCATCAGGCGCATCAGCGAGGCGACTCCGGAAACCCCGAGCACCAGCGTGGGCAGAATGAGATGGTTGATGCGATCGGCGACCTTGCTCCAGGCGTCGAGCGCGGCATAGTCGGGCGAGAAACTGCCGCCGACCGGAAAGACGCCGCTCCACAGGGCGAAGTCCATCGCGAGGAACGCGAGGAAGAACGCGGGCACCGACATGCCGAGGAAGGAAAAGAACGACAGCCCGCGATCGAGCGCCGAGTTCTGGCGCATCGCGACGATGACCCCGATCGGAATCGCCAGCGCCCACGAGAAGATCACGCTCGCAAGCGAGAGCAGCACGGTGTTGACGGCGCGCGATGCGATCAGGCTGGTGACGTTGACGCGGTAGGCGAGCGAGACGCCGAAGTTCAGGTGCACGACCTGCCACAACCATCGCGCGTAGCGGACCATCAGGGGCTGATCGAGGCCGAACTCCGCCTCCATCTGCTTGATGACCTGGGGTGAGATGTGCGGGTCGAGCGCGAGGTTGGTGATGAAATTGCCGGGCACCAGCGACATGGCGATGAACGAGATGAAGGTGATCCCGAGCATCAGGGGGATCATGATGATGATTCGGCGGATTAAGAAGCGCGCCATTATCTCACTTTACTAATCACGCGGCGCGGGCGCGCCGGGCGTCGTGCCGCGTCCGCTACGTGAAGCGAAGCTGACAGGGTTCCCGTCGCACCCGCCCCGAGATCTTCAGAACGGGTGCGACGGAGAATCGAGGGTGATCGAATCAAAGCGATTGGTAGATGGCGTCGATCAACGCGCCGGCCCGCGGGTCGAGCAGGGGTTCGTTGCTCATCTGGTTCATCGAATAGCCGAAGCCGACCTTGGCGTCGGGGTCGGCAAAGCCGAGTGAGCCGCCAGCGCCGGGATGGCCGAAGGTATGAGCGTTGGGACCCATCTGCGCGCCGGGTTGTGAGAGCATGAAGCCGAGGCCGAAGCGCGTGGTGAGCGGCAAGACGGCATCGGGGCCGTTGGATTGCTCGGTGTAGCAGCGGGTGATTTCGCGCGAGCCAAAGAGCTTGACGCCATCAACTTCGCCACCGCGGGCGAGCGCGCCGTAGATGCGGGCGAGCGCGCGGGCATTGGCGTGGCCGTTGGCGCCGGGGATTTCGGCACCACGCCAGCCGCGTCCGTTGGTGATCTCGGGGGCGAAAATGGGGGGATTCAAGAGCGCCATCGCACCCACCGACGCGGGGTCTTTCATCATTTCGGCGAAGATGTTGCGTTCTCCCGGCTGGGGCGCCGGCGCGTAGATAATCTCGGCGACGCGCGGGTCGAATTCGGGGCCGATGCCGATAAAGGCCTCGGCGCCGAGGGGCTTGGCGATCTCGTCGCGAAAGTAGGTGCCCAAACTCTTGCCGCTGACGCGGCGCACGACCTCGCCGACCAGCCAGCCGAAGGTGATCGCGTGGTAACCGTGCTTCGTGCCCGGTGTCCACCACGGCTCCTGGCGCGCGAGTTCAGTCGTCACCTTTTCCCAACTGTAGATGTCGTCGAGCTTGAGCGGCGCACGAATCGCGGCGAGGCCCGCCCGATGGTTGAGCAGCGCGCTGACGGGAATCGACCCTTTGCCACCGGCGGCGAACTCGGGCCAATACTTCGCGACCGGCGCGTCGAGATCGAGCTTGCCCTGGTCGGCGAGCCGATGCGCGCACATGGCGCAAAGCCCCTTGGTGGTGGACCAGACGTTGACGATGGTGTCGCGGTCCCACGGCCGGGTCTTCGCGGGGTCGGCATGACCGGCCCAGAGATCGACGACGCATTTGCCGTCGATCACGACGGCGGCGGCGGCGCCGACTTCATCGCGCTGATCGAAGTTCTGGATGAAGGCGTCGCGGACGCGGGAGAAGCGCGGATCGAATTGACCATTGACAGTCACTTTTGCGGGCATGATGGACTCCTTGGCGCGGCCTGCAGTTTCCGCTGGGGGCTGATGTCATCGCGAGGCACGAGCGACATCGGGTTTCATTGCGTTCGCATTCTACACGTTCGCGGCGATTTTTCACCGTCCCAAGATGAGCGGGACCGGGCCGCCAGCAACGCCCAACGACGCCGGCGCGAGCGGCGCAATCGACAGCGCCGCTACGCTCGCGTTGCTCGGGCAGGCGGTTATGCGGAGGACGCCGCGGACCGTTGCGCAATCCTTCTGACGCCGGTAGTTTTTTGTTACCGCGCTTCGCAACCAAAGACCCGGTCGTCCGTCTTATCTTTAGCGCGGTGGCCCATCGACATCGGCGAGATGGCACAGGCATTGCTGCCTCCGAAACGTTTGATGAATTTGGGGGATCGCGCACATTAAATGTGCAATATTCCGTCAAGCGCGATGCAGGTGAAGTATAAATGGGCGCTCGGCGTCGTGGGGCTGAATGAACGATAACTCCGAGCGTGATTTGCGCCTGGACTTTTGTCGCGGCGTCGCGCTGATAATCATCTTCATCGATCATGTGCCGGGCAATCCGCTGTCGAATTTGACGCTGCGGAACTTTTCATTTTGCGATGCGGCAGAAATCTTCGTGCTGATCTCGGGAATCGCGGCGTATCTGGCCTATGGCTCACGGCTGGTTCGCTTTGGCTTCGCCGCGTGCGCGAAAGCGGTGGGCCGAAATTGCGTCAGAATCTACCTGGCTCATCTGCTGCTGATCGTGATAATCGCGGGCCTGATGCTGTGGGCGGCGCGGCAATTCTCGTCGGGAACTGACTATATCGATTCGGTCAAACTGCAATGGCTGGTGGAAGATCCGTGGCGCGCCGTGGTGGCCGCGATGACGCTGGCGTACCTGCCGCGGCTGATGGATATCCTGCCGCTCTACATCCTGCTGCTGACGGTCGCACCGGCGATTATTTACGTGGTCAAGCGCGACTACCGGATGGCGCTGCTGGCGTCGGCGACGGTTTATGCGCTCGCATGGGCATACGGCTGGAATTTGAGCGCCGATAAATATGGGCGCGAGTGGTATCTCAATCCGTTTACCTGGCAGTTCCTCTATACGATCGGGATCACGCTGTGCCATCTGAGCCGAACCGAGCCGCAGGCGCTGCCCTGGGGACGGCGATGGCTGTGGGCGGCGGTCGCGTTTCTGATCGTCACCGCGATCATCGCGTGGCCGTTAAATCAACTTGGGCTGACCCAGACGCGGCCGTTTTCATACATCTGGCCAGCCGACAAGACCTATCTTTCGCCGCTGCGCGTGATCAACGTATTGGCGCTGCTGTATGTATTCGCGTATCTCGTTTCGCCGCGCGCCCAATGGCTCAAGAAGGGAATCGGCGCCCTGTGTATTTCATGCGGGCGACACTCGCTGACGGTCTATGGGATGGGTCTGGTGCTGAGCTGCATCGGCTACGTGGTGATTCAGGAGAGCGGGGCGCGAATGGTCGCGAACCTGGCGGTGAACATCCTCGGCATCGCGATACTCATGCTGACCGCCGCGCTGCTCGACCGCCGCAGCGCGGCCCGGCGCGGCGCGATTTCGCCGGCAGCGATGGGTATCCGGCCGTCGGACGGCGCGGTCGCCTAGTCGAACGAAGTCACGCGAAGGTTCCATCGGGATAATCTGGAAAGCGGGTAATCCCCTCCTGCAGCTTGAGCCACGGCTGCCCCTCTGAGCACCAGATGCTGAAGGTCGGCCTGACCGCGTTGCGGTCGTCGAACGTTCCACCCATCATCGAGCGAATCCCGGGAAAACGGTCGAGCGTGATCGACACGGCGGAGCCGCAGACCGGGCAAAAGTGACGCCGCAACCGCTGTCCGTCGGTCTCGAATTCGTAGGTTGCCAGTTGGCCCTCGATGGTGACGGCGTCTTTCGGGAACACCACGCCAATCAGGAAAGCTGAGCCCGATTGTCGTTGACAACGGCGGCATTGGCATAGCCCGATCGAGGCCGGCGCGCCTTGATAACGGTAACGCACCGCGCCGCACAGACATCCGCCGGTCCCGCCGGAATTCGCATCCGCCATGGATTTCCTCCTGCGATTGCGCGGTGCTGACGGAGAGCGGAATCAATCAGACGGCAATCAGACGGCCAGCAGTGCCCTACGTGCGTGATCGGACCGCGCGTCACTTGGCCGGCATCTCCTGCTTGATGTCACCGATCTGGACCCGCAGTTTCGCTATGTAATCCTGCTGCATCTGAGACTGTTTCTCGAGATCGAAGCGGGTCACATTCCAGTCAGGCTCATCGGAATTGTCGGGCGCGGCGGCGTGATTCGAGGCGGGTTGAGCGCCGCCGCATTGATCGAGCGGGGTTTCCTCTTCCTTGCATTCGTTGAGCTGAGCGCGCTCGTCCTGCAGGCGCGCGATGGTCTGGCGCTGCTCGACGAGATCGTCACGGACGGCCTGGTCGTGCTGCATTTCCTTCTGCCGATGGGCCGCGAACTCCAACGTAGCGGCCCCGGCCGCGCCAAAGTAGCCGGCACCCTCGGCGCCCTGCGTGGTCCCGGTGACGAGGCCTCCGGCCACCGCACCCAGCATCCCGCCCGCCGCCGTCCGTGCGGCGCTATCGACGAGCGGCGGCATCCCGCGCAGCACGCAGGCCGGCGTGGTATGGTCTTCGACCTCGACCGCCTCGCCGGTGACCGTAACGGCAGTGCCGGCGTCATTGTCGTCGGCGTGCACGCCGATGACGGCGTCGGCATCGCGTGGATACTGCTGCATCGCGAGCGCCCGGAGCCGGTTCTCCATCGTCGAATCGCCCTGGTCGACCGTCGCCCGCGCAAATGGCTCGGTCACGTTGATCGGACCGAGGTCGCGATAACATTGCTCGGACAGGTTTTCGCTGGTGACGTAGATATAGCGGTTGGGATTGGCGGCGCGCGGCGGTTCGACCTGCGACGCGCAGGCCGCCGCGAGTAACAGAATCGCTATCAGGCTCCGCCGCGCCTGCGCTGTCATCGATTTCACGTTGCCCATTAGCTAACACGTCGTGCGGGTCGCCGTCACCCTTGCGGCGACGGACGCGCGCTCCCTTGCATGACGAATCAGCGCCGGTGCAGGTTACGGTCTCGTGCGAAAAATCGCTCGCTATGCGGAGCGGAAACCCCTGAGAATCGGAAAAGGAGGCCCGCGCGATTAGCCTAATCTGTAGCCGGGACTTTAGGGGTTAGAGGCCGAGGAGGGCGGGAAGTTCGGAGAGGTCTGCGATAGTGAAATGGGGCTGCGGGATGCCGTCGGGGACGGTAGCGGCGCCCTTGCTGATCCATGCGGTACGCATCCCGACGCGTTGCGGGCCCTCGACGTCTTCACGCGGGGTATCGCCGACGAAGAGCACGTCGGGCGCGTCGAGGCGGAGCATCTCGAGCATCCGGCGGTAGATTTGCGGATTTGGTTTGCGCAGGCCGACTTCGGCCGAGATGATGACCGCCTCGAAGAGATGGGCGACGCCGGTGTCGTCGAGGACCTCGCGGCCACATCGGGTGTCGTCGAAATTGGAGAGCAGGCCTACCCGGTAATGCGAGGCGACGTGCGCAACCGCCGCGACCCGTGCCGCCGGCGCCCAGGTAACGCCACGCACCCCGTCCATGTGGACGCGCGTCAGTTCCTCAGCGAAAGTCAGGCGCGCTTCGCCGTCGAGTTCGGGCGAGAGACGTTCGAGCGTGCGCACGAAGCGCTCGGCACAGCTGATCTCGATACCGTGAAGCTCACGCTCCGCGATGATTTCGTCGATCACCCCATGATAGACCTCGACGAAGCGATCGCGGTCGAAGCGCGCACCCAGGCGCTGATCAAGGATTGGGAAGACCCACGGGATGGTGGTGTGGATCTGGCGCCCGCCGACCTCCATCAGCGGCAGCCGGTCAGGCTCCCACTTGACGATGGTGTCGAAGAGGTCGAAAACGACTGCCTTAAAATCAGCCTTAGCCATTGGGGGTCAGCGCTTTCACGCTCGTGAACAGAGCGGACAGATTGAGCACCATCACGCCGACGTTGAGCATCACGGACAGGCGATGGAGGCGGTCGAATTCGGCGCGACGTGCGGGATCGGGATTCTGATCCTCGACGACGGTGCGCACGGCGTCCACTTGGGGACGGACGATCATGCCAGCGTAGATGCTGAAGCCGAGGGCCACGGTCAGCGCGAGCGCCGACAGACCCCACCATAAGCGCGGGGGCCGTTCGACCGCGAAATAAATTGCCAGTACGAAGGCGATCAGGCCGGCGACATAGCCAAGTACGTAGTAGCGCGGAAAGACGCCGGCGACGAGTTTGCCGGCTTCGGATATCGGCAGCAGGGTGAACACCACCGGAGCGATGATGGCGGTGAAGAAAATCATGCCGCCGAGCCAGCAGACCAGGGCGAGCATATAGACGAAGATTGCTATGACCATGAGGTGATCCGGGGGAGCCTGCGTGCGGGTGAAGGAGCGGTCAATTGAGATACGTTCCGCGGGCGCCGGGCAGCGGTTGCCGATCGCCGAAGCCGCTGTCGATTCGATGCCAAGTGGTGACGCGCGGTTCACCGAATTGCCAGCAGAGGAAGACCACCTCGTCGCCGAGTTCGGAGGGGAAGTCAACCAGGCCGAGGTCGATGTCCTTGAGGAGACATCCCAATGATTCGATCTGGCTGGCGATTTCGGCCATGCGAGTGGTCACCGGGCGCAATTCGGGGTGGATTTCGATTATTTGCGACAGGCGCATCGAGTTCACGTTTTCGTCGACGCGGACGAGTTCCCGGATGCGATCGCGCAAGGTGGCGGCTTGGCTCTGGAGGTCGCGAATCAGCACTTCAAGCGTAGGAATAAGCGCGTCGGCGTCGCTGCTGCTGAATAGTTTTTCGAACTGGTGCGTGGACAATTCCGCCTCACTGGCATAGCGCGCCGCCGCCGGCCTGATTGGGTCTGTTGGACGAGGTAGAAAAAGCCGCCTTCTGACCCGATCTTTATATTACGTTAAATTCTGGCGGTGGGGAAAGATCGGCCTGTCGGCACAGAAAGATCCCGGAAGATGACGTACGCCGCCCTGGTGCCTGCCCTGAACTTGCAGCTATCTAAATCGGCTAGCGTCTTCACAAGGTGGCGGCTTGGGACTGTAGGTCACGAATCAGCACTTCAAGAGTCGGAATAAGCGCATCGGCGTCACTGGTGCTGAAGAGATTCTTGAACCGGTGCGCGGACAATTCCACCGCGCTGGCATGGCGCGCGCCGCCGGGCGTGATTAGGTTTGTTGGACGAGGTAGGAAAAAGCCGCCTTGTCCTTACCCCGGCCCTATATTACGTTGAATTCTGGCGGTGGGGAAAGTGTGGACGGCAGATCGTCGTCCAGGCACGCGGGTGGCGCATATCTATGGCTGACAAATCGATAGGCGAAAAGCGCTTCGAGACGGAAGAGGACCTGAGCAAGGCCGAAATTCCCGATATTCTGCCGGTGCTGCCGCTGCGCGGCATCGTGATATTTCCAAGCCAGATTCATCCTTTCCTGGTCTCGCGCGCGTCGTCGCTGAAGCTGATCGAAGAGGTCGGCGGGACCTCCAAAATAATCGGCCTGACGGCGCAGAAAAATCCGGAAGAGGAGGCCCCGAATCCGGAGGGCCTGTTCGCGCGCGGGACGGCGGTGCGTATCCTCAAGATGCTCAAGTATCCCGACCAGAGCGTGCGCGTGCTGGTGCAGGGGCTGGCGCGAATCGAGTTGGGCGAGTTCGTCCAGCGCGATCCATACTTCACCGCGCACGTGACTCGGCTGACCGAGGATTTCACCTCGGATCGCGAGGCGGAGGCGCTGCAAGCCAACCTGGTCAGCCAGTTCTCGAAGTTCGTCTCGCTAGTGCCGTACCTGCCCGACGAGTTGCAAGTGATGTCGATGCAGGTGCGCGATCCGGCGCGGCTGACCGACCTGGTGGCGTCGTATCTGAAGGTCGCGGTGGAGGAACTGCAGGACCTGCTGGCGACGCTCGACGTGCGCGGGCGGCTGGAAAAATTGATTGTAATTTTGAGCCGCGAGATCGAGTTGCTCGAACTCGGCCACAAGATTCAGTCGCAGGTGCAGACCGAGCTCAACAAGAACCAGCGCGAGTATTACCTGCGCCAACAGCTCAAGGCGATTCAGAAGGAACTCGGCGAGGGCGACGCGCGGTCGTCGGAAATCGAGGACCTGGAAAAGAAGATCGAAGCCGCGAAAATGTCAGAGGAAGCGCGCAAGGCGGCCGACAAGGAGTTGGAGCGGCTGCGTATGATACCGCCGGAATCGGCGGAGCATACGGTAGTGCGCACTTATCTCGATTGGCTCGTGAGTCTGCCGTGGAGCGTGACGACCGAGGACAACCTCGACATCAAGCATGCGCGCGGGGTGCTCGACGAGGACCATTACGACCTGGAGAAGGTGAAGGAGCGCATCCTGGAATTTCTGGCGGTGCGCAAGCTCAAGCACGACACCAAGGGGCCGATCCTTTGTTTCGTGGGACCGCCGGGCACCGGCAAGACCTCGCTCGGGCGATCGATCGCGCGGGCACTGGGGCGCAAGTTCGTGCGGTTGTCGCTCGGCGGCATCCGGGACGAGGCGGAGATTCGCGGCCATCGGCGCACCTATATCGGATCGCTACCCGGGCGAATCGTGCAGGGTCTACGCAATTCGGGCTCGAACAACCCGCTGTTTATCCTCGATGAGGTGGACAAACTGGGCGCGGATTTTCGCGGCGACCCGGCCTCGGCGCTGCTCGAGGTGCTCGATCCCGAGCAGAACAATTCCTTCGTGGACCATTACCTGGACGTGCCGTTCGACCTTTCGAAGGTGCTGTTTCTGACCACCGCCAACATGCTCGACACGATTCCGCCGGCGCTGCGCGATCGGATGGAAGTGCTGGAGTTGCCGGGCTACACGGAAGAAGAAAAGCTGCAAATCGTCGAGCGCCATCTGATCCAGAAAGAACGGGTCGAGAACGGGCTCGGCGATCATAAGATCGAATTCACCAAAGAGGCGGTCGCCGAGGTAATCCGCAGTTACACGCGCGAGGCGGGCCTGCGCAACCTGGAGCGCGAGATTTCGCGAGTGTTCCG
This sequence comes from Deltaproteobacteria bacterium, assembly GCA_021780755.1. Classification (GTDB taxonomy): domain Bacteria; phylum Desulfobacterota; class Binatia; order Binatales; family Binataceae; genus JADMIL01. The sequence continues at coordinate 43,846 of JAJXYF010000030.1, forward strand.
CAAGATCGCGCGGTCGATCACCGAGGGCGAGAGCGCGCCGGAAAAAATCACGCCCGACATGCTGCGCAAGTACCTGGGACCGCCAAAGTTCTTTTCCGAGGTGGCGGAGCGCACCAATGAAACCGGCGTCGCCACGGGGCTTGCGTGGACGGCGGCGGGCGGCGACATCATCTTTATCGAAAGCACGCGGATGAGCGGGCAGAAGGGGCTAACGCTGACCGGCTCGCTTGGCGACGTGATGAAGGAATCGGCGCAGGCGGCGCTGTCGTATATTCGTTCGCGCGCGGTGAGCCTGGGAATCGCGGCGGACTTCTTCGAGAAATCCGACATCCACGTGCATGTGCCGGCGGGTGCGATACCCAAGGACGGGCCGTCGGCTGGCGTGACGATCGCGGCGTCGCTGTCGTCGCTGCTGACCGGTCGGCCGGTGCGCAACGACGTCGCGATGACGGGTGAGATCACGCTGCGCGGCAAGGTGCTGCCGGTCGGTGGTATCAAGGAGAAGGTGCTCGCGGCGCGGCGCGCCGGAATCACCACCGTGATCCTGCCGCGGCGCAACGAGAGCGACCTCGAGGACATCCCGCCGGAAGTTCGCAGCGAGATGAAGACGATCTTCGTCGATACCGTGGATGAAGTGCTCAAGTACGCGCTGCGCGACGGCGTACAACCGGTGGCGGCGGAAGCCAGCGTCAAGGCGCCGGCCGCAGCCTAGGCGCGGGTCCGGCGGATCCGCGGAAACGATCTCGCGATCGCGTCGGCGACGGCTAACCATCGCCCAAATCGGCGCGGCGGTTGACTGGCACACTCACGCTCCATAAATCAGTTGCACTCGCAGTCGCGCGCGGCGGGGTCGTATCGCGGCCACGCCCTGAACGACTGCGCATCAAGGGATAACGCATGAGCCTGGCGGAGGCGGAATGACACGGGCGGCGGCGCCGAATCGGTATCGACGCGAAGACGGGATGGCGGGCACATGAAGGTCGCGAGCGTCGCGCTTATCGCTGCGGAAATCGGACCTTGGGCGAAGGCGGGCGGCCTCGCCGACGTGATCGGCGCGCTGCCGCAGGCACTCGCGCGACAAGGCGTCGCGACCAGCGTGATCGTGCCGGGCTATCGCGCACTGCTCGAAAAGCTCGCGACCACGGTCGTCGCCGACGGACTCGGAATCGTGATGGGTGCGGTGCGCGAACCGTTTCGGATTCTGCGCGCGGACGGCACGGGCGGCGTCGCGATTTACCTCATCGAACATCCGGGCTTCTTCGATCGCGATGGGATTTACGGCGATCGGGGAGAGGCCTACCCCGACAACAATCGCCGGTACATTTTTTTCGGACGCGCCGCGATGGCCGCCGCCGATCTGATTCGGCCCGACGTCCTGCATGCGCATGACTGGCACGCCGCGGCCGCCGCGATCGCGATGCGCGCCGACCCCGGCTTGCGCGACAGGTTCTCTTCGACCCTGTCGGTCTTCACGATTCATAACCTCGCGTACCAGGGAGTGCTGACGCCGGCCGAATTTCCGCTGCTCGGAATCGGGTCGTCGTGGTTCAGCGTGGAATACCTGGAGTTCTGGGGCGACGCCAATTTGATGAAGGGCGCGATCGTGCTGGCCGACGGCGTCTCCACCGTCAGCCCGACCTATGCCAACGAAGTCGCGCACGACATTGCGCTGGGTTTTGGCCTCGACGGCGTGTTGCGCGACAAGGGCGACCGCTTTTGCGGGATTCTCAACGGCGCCGATTACGCCGAGTGGGACCCCGCGCGCGACCGCTATATCCCGAAGCCCTACTCGCCGCAAAACCGCGCACACAAGAAACTCTGCCTCGACGTCTTGCGCGACGACTTGCATCTGCCACATCCGCCGAAATCGGAACCGGTGCCGATGATCGGGATGGTCACGCGGATGACCGCGCAGAAAGGGATTGACCTGCTGGCCGAGGCGCTCGACGATATGATGGCGCTGAATCTGCAGTTGGTGATGCTGTCGAGCGGAGATCCGGCGCTGGAACGCATTTTCCAGGACGCCGAGCGCAGCTACCCGGATCGCATGCGCGTGATCCTGGGCTTCGACGACACCATGGCCCATCGGATACAGGCGGGTTCGAACATGTTCCTGATGCCGTCGCGATTCGAGCCGTGCGGCCTGACGCAGATGTATGCGCTCAAGTACGGCACCGTGCCGGTGGTGCGCGCGACCGGCGGCTTGCGCGATACGGTAAGCGAATTCGATCCGAAAACGATGACCGGCAACGGCTTCCTCTTCGCGCCCTTCACGGCGGCCGCGCTGATCGCCGCGCTGCGGCGCGCGATCGCGGTTTACGCGCGGCCCAACAAATGGAGCCGGCTGATGGGCAATTGCTTCAAGTCGGAATTTTCATGGGATCGCGCCGCGACTGAGTATCTGGAATGGTTCGAACGGCTGCGGGGCGACCGCACCACCGTGTGAAGGGGACGATGGCCGCGGCGAAAGAGACTCATTACGTTTACGCCGACGGCTCGTGCCTGGGGAATCCGGGCCCCGGCGGATGGGCGGCGGTGATTGTCAAGCCCGGCGGAGTCTCCAACACGATCTTCGGCGGCGACCCCGCGACCACCAACAATCGCATGGAGTTGACGGCCGCGATCGAGGGCCTGCGGATCATTCCCAACGGCACCCGCGTCGTCCTGCGCACCGATAGCCAGTACGTCGTCAAAACCATGACGCTCGGCTGGAAACGCAAGCAGAACATTGACCTGTGGGAGAAGCTCGACCATGAGGCCGCGCAACGCGAGGTCCGCTTCGAGTGGGTCGAAGGGCACGCGGGCGATCCCTTGAACGAAGAGGCGGATCGCAACGCGCGCAATGCCGCGATGACCGCGGCGAAGGGCGGCCGGGTGCATTACCACGGCTTGTCGATCGTGGGTGGCGCGGGCACGGCGCCCGCGTCGGAGGATTACGGCGCGGATAATAATTCGGTGCGTGAACTGCGTCCGCTGCTCGCCGCGGATGAAGCGATACGCCGATGCGTCGGCTGCGGCCGCGCCTACGTTGGCCCGGTCGGCGACGCCCCGCCCTACTGCGCACTGGCATCGTGCCAGTTAAAGTCGCGGCGCGCGGCGCATACAAAAGAGCGCTGAAGAAGCTGTTGAGGAACGCGGAAGTATAGTTTTTCCGGAAACCGAAACCTCACGAGGTTTCAGAAAGAATATAAGTTTTGCGTTCCTCAACAACTCTACTGCACACAGGCGCTATTCCGGCTTCCGCGGCATGACGGGAGTGACGTTGCGGGTGGGCGCCCCGCCCTGACCCGTCGCGCCGTTGGTGATGTCGCCGTGCCGGATGACGTTCATCGCGGTCGCGACCATCCCGGCGATGTCCGACATATTCGACGGCAGGATGAGCGTGTTGGTCTCCTTGGCGAGATTGCCGAACTGCGCAATGTAATCGTTGGCAACGCGGAATTGCACCGCCTCGAAACCGCCCGGACTCTGGATCGCCTCGGCCACCGCGCGAATACCCTCGGCGGTTGCGATCGCCACCGCGCGAATCGCCGCGGCCTTGCCCTCGGCCTCCTTGATTAGCTGCTGCTTCTCGCCCTCGGCCCGGTTGATGAGCGACTGTTGCACGCCCTCGGACTGGTTGATCGCGGCGGAGCGCTCGCCTTCGGATTGCAGCACGGCGGCGCGCTTTTCGCGCTCGGCGCGCATCTGCTTTTCCATCGCTTCGAGGATGTCGGTCGGCGGGCGAATCGTCTTTATTTCGTAGCGCAGCACCTTGACGCCCCAGGCCTCGGAGGCCTTGTCGATTTCCTCGACGATGTTGGCGTTGATATGCGCGCGCTCCTCAAACGTGTGGTCGAGTTCGATCTTGCCGATCTCGCTGCGCAGCGTGGTCTGCGCGAGTTGCTCGATCGCGAACTTTAGGTTCGAGATGCCGTAGGTGGCGCGCTCGGCGTCGATGATTTTGTAGTAGAGGATGCCGTCAACATGGACCATCACGTTGTCCTTGGTGATGCAGTCCTGCTCCGCGATGGTTACGGCGGCCTCACGCAGATCGAGCGTCGCGCGCACCGAATCAACGAACGGGACGAGAATCTGCAAACCGCCGAAGACCGCGCGGTCGAAGCGGCCGAGCCGCTCGATGATCAGGGCGGTCTGCTGCCCGACCACGCGCACGGTCGAGAACAGCACGTACACAATCAGCAGGGCGACGAAGCCGCCGGCCGCAAGTTCAATCATCTGAGCAACCTCCACATCCGCACCCTTACTCGGCTTTCAGCCAGACGGTCAGACCTTCGACCCGTTCGACGCGGCAGCGCTGGCCCTTGCGCAGGCCGGTCGAGTCGCCGTTGCGCGCACTCCAGCTTGAACCGCGCAGTTCAGCGCGGCCGACGGCGTTGGCGGGCAGGTCGTCGGCCGGCGTCGCGACTTCGCCGATCAGGTATTGGAAATCGGCGTCACGTCCGCGATGGGCCTGGAAGCGTCCGAGCAGGGGCTTGCGCAGGGCGAGCAGAATGATCACCGAGAGGCCGGCGAACAGGAGCCATTGGGACCAGTGCGGGGCGCCGTCGGAAAACATCGTCATCGCGGCAACGATAAAGGCGCTGGCGCCGACGCAGAAGAGCGAGAAATCGTGCGTGAAATGGACTTCAATCGCCACGCATACGATTCCGAGAATAACCCAAGCCCACCAAACCATTTTTGAGCTCCTAGTTGCTCCCCTGATTACCTGATCGTCGCGCAAGGCCCACGTGAGTGTCAACTGGGGGTATTACGACGGTATGATGAGTCGTCGGAGGGCGATTCTGCTCGTTTACAGTGTGCGTTTGAGGGCGAAGCCTGCAACCACCAGCATCAGCGCCGTAAAGATCAAGAGAAACGCGACGTCGCTCGAAATCGCGGCGAAGTCGGCGCCCTTGAAGAGGATGGACTTGAGCGCGCGGACCGCATGCGTCTCGGGATTGTAATCGGCGAAGACGCGCAGCCATTTGGGAAAACTCTCGATGGGGTAAACCGCTCCACTGGGGAAGAAAAGGATCACGTTGAGAAAGCCCGCCGACGCGCCGACCACGCGTGGATTGCTGGCGCGCGCGAGCAGCGCAAAGGTCATCGCGAGGATGCCGGTGGCGCCAAGCACGATTATTCCCATCAAGGTCAGGAAGGCCGGGAACCCACCGACGATGGTGCCACCGGTAATGAGCAAGCCCGCGATCAGCACGATGATCGCGCTGGCGCTGGTGACCAGCACGCTACTGCCGAGGACGCCGGCGGCGAGGTTCCATCGCGAGATGGGCGTGACCAGATAGGCCTCGGTGACGCCGAGGAAGCGATCCATCACCCAGTTGAAGACGCCCGAGGTAAGCGAGCCCATAAAGAGCGCCATCACGATGACGCCGGGAATCAGCGAGCGATCGTAATCGACGGTGACGAAGAGGTTGCTCGGGCGCAGGACGATGAGGTTGAGCTTGGGTTCGCGCGCGGTGACGTAACCGTCGCGCAGGGTGACGACCGCCTGGGCGATGACGCCCTCGAGGGTCGCGGCGCTGATGGTATCGACGTTGTCGGTGAAGAGGCCGAGTTCGCCAATGCGGCCTTCGGCGATGTTGTGGCTGAAGTCGGCGGGGATAATGAGAGCGGCCTTGAAGCGGCCGTCGCGCACGGCCTGGATGGCGGTGGCGGGGTCATGCGCGTAGGTAACGATGATGGTGCGGGGGCCGGCGGCGAGCGCCTGCATCTTCTCCATCATGCGCAGGCCGTAGGGGCCGCTGTCCTGACCGACGATAACGACGGGTAAATTTTTGAGGACACCCTGAAAGGAATTGCCGAAGATGACGAGGTAGATGATCGGCAACAGGACGCTGGTGAAGATGGTCAGGGGATTGCGCGAGAGCTTGAGCAGGTCGCGCCGCATGATCGCCCACGATTTTTTCATCGCGGTCCTCCCGCGTCACCCGCGCCCCGGCGGCCGCGGCATCCCGAAGGTCATATCGAAGAAGCCGCCCTTGCGCGCGGGTTCGTCGCGCAGGCGTTTCCCAGTGAAGCGGATGAAAACGTCTTCGAGCGAGATGCGCTCGAGCTTGATCGAAGAGACCTGGGCGCCGGCCTCGTCGAGCTTGCCGATCAGCTTAGGCATCGCATGCGCGCCGTCGTCGAGCGAGATGATGATCGCGCCGCGATCGTCGAGTTCGACGCCGTGGATGTTGGGCTCCCCGCGAATCATCGCGAGCGCGGTTTCGACGTCACCCTTGATCTCGAGTTCGATGCGGTCGGCGCCCTTGACCATCGCCTTGAGCTCACCCGGCGTGCCGATCGCGATTATCTTGCCGCCGTCCACGATCGCGATGCGGTCGCAGAGAATCTCGGCCTCCTCCATGTAATGAGTGGTGAGCGAAATAGTGAGATGAGTTTCGGCGCGCAGGCGCTCGAGCATCTCCCAGACCACCAGGCGGCTTTGCGGATCGAGCCCGATGGTCGGCTCGTCGAGGAACAGGACCTCGGGCGAATGGATGAGGCCGCGCGCGATTTCGAGCCGCCGGCGCATCCCGCCGGAGTAGGTCGCGACGAGGTCGTTGGCGCGCTCCTTGAGCCCCACCAGTTCAAGGAGATGGGCGGCGCGTTCGTGGCGGATACGTCGGCCAAGCCCGTAAAACTCGCCGTAGATATCGACGTTCTCCCAGCCGGTGAGATCGAGGTCGGAGGTCAACGCCTGCGGAATAACGCCGATGCGCTCGCGCACGCGGGCAGGCGCGTGGGTCACATCCTCACCGGCCACGGTTGCCTCGCCGGAGGTCGGTGTGATGAGCGTCGTGAGCATCCGGCTGAGCGTGGTCTTGCCAGCGCCGTTGGGGCCGAGCAGGCCGAACAGTTCGCCGCGGCGGACCTCGAAACTCACGTGGTCAACCGCGGTGAAAGCACCGAACCGCTTAGTCAGCGCGCGCGCCTGGATTGCTGCCGAGTTGGGTTCCATTGCGCCTTGAAAACGAGACCTCCGCGGTCATCCCAGGTTTGAGATCGTTGCCGGCCTGCTCTACGCGAACTTTGACATAGAAGGTGCGAATGTCCTGACGTCCGCGGCGAACGTCGGTCTCGGTGGCAAATTGCCCCTCCTGCCCAATCGCCATCACACGGCCGCTGTATATTTGCGGCGGGCGCGTGGTCAGCGCCACCTGCGCCGTATCGCCGAGGCGAATCGAACCGAGGTCGGTCTCCTGAACGTCAACCCGCGCCCAAATCGTTGACATGTCGTCAACCGTGAGAATCGGCGTGCCGGGCGTCACCCACTCCCCTACTTCGAGCGCCTTGTTGACGACGATTCCCGAAATGGGCGCGCGGATGACGGTGTCGGCAAGCTGGTCAGTGTACAGTTGAACGTCGGCCTTGTCGGCGGCCACCGTCGCGCGGCTCTGTTCGACCCGGGCAACGCTGTCGTCGCGCGCCTGGGCGGAGATTACCTCACGGCGAAACAGTTCGCGATTGCGCGCGACGGTAAGCTCCGCAACGTGCAGGTCAGCCAGCGCGTTCTGGAGATTGCCCTGCGCCCTGGCCAACTGATTGCGTATGTCGATGTCTTCGACCCGGCATACGATCTGGCCGATCGCAACGTGATCACCCTCGAGCAGATCGAGTTGCGTGATGCGGCCGGCGATGCGGCTGGTGATGTTGACCTCCGGCGCCTCGATCATGCCGACGGTCTGAATCGTATTGAGATCGGGGGGCGGCCACAGATATTTGCCGCCGAGATAATAAAGGGCGTACGCCGCGCCGGCTAGAACCATCAGCGTCGCGAAGCGTCGGAGGATGCGCTTCATAATCCCCGCGCGACCGCCACGCCGGCAATCGCGGCCGGCCGGGTCACCATAGGTTCGGGATCAGCGCGTCAGTCACGCGCATATAGCTGGCGTATTCATCGCCATAATGCGCGAGCATCTCGGCCTCGTCCTCGGCAATCCGGCGGCGCAGCATGACGACGCCCGCCGCGATCGTCGCCAGCATCGTGAGCGGCGCGCCGTATTCAAACGGCCATGCCAGCAGGACGAGGAATTCTCCGGCATAAATCGGATGGCGGATAAAGCGGTAAAGCCCATTGCGCACAATCGGGCGCGCGGTGCCGGTGACTTCGCCGGCCGAGAAAAAGCCCAGTTGGACGCGCGCGCCGAGGGCGAGCCAGAGCCCGATCAGCTCGATCAGGATGCCGAGGCCGGCCAGCCATCCGGGCGCTTCGCCGGCGTGAAACGAGCGCTCGAGCGGCGCCACCGCGAACAATACGAGCACCGGCAACTCGCCCATGATGCGGCGGGCGAAGTGCGCGCGATCGGTCCCCAGCATCGATTCTTCGCGCACCAGCAAATCCGCGATACGAAAGGCCGCGTATGCGATCAGGTAGGCGTAAACATAGGGATGCTGCCGCAGGTAGTCGCTGATACCGAGGCCGATCGCGACCGCGCCGATGACCGCCAAAAGATAAATCACGGTTTCCGCGATGCGCATAGAAAGGTCGCGGCGCGCGAGCGGCGTATGCGGCGCCGCTGTCGCAAGATCGATCGCCGCGGCGGCATCCGCCGCGTGCAGATCTCCAGTGCCCGCCTTCAAGGAACCGGTCGATCGGGTGGGGGATGCTGCGGTTTCTTCGTCGGACATACAAAACTCTCCAGGTTACGCTAGGTCTCGCATCGATCATGAAAGCATTAAACGCGCGCGCAGGGCAGTTAATTCGCACTTCACGGGGTGGCGGATTCGGCCAGCCGCTCGAGGCTCTGGCGCGCCCCGATGACCACGAGCAGATCGCCCGCCTCGATAACGGTCTGCTCATCGGGAATTATCGCGATCGGATCGCTGCCGCGCTTGAGCCCGACGATGCGCAGACGCGTGTTGGCGGCTTCAATAGCGTCAATCGTCAGGCCGATCAGCGGGCTGCGCGGCAGTGCCTCAACCTCTTCGAGGCTCACGTCGTCGCCGCGGCCCGGCATCACGAGCGTCAGAAAATCGACCACCGACGGCCGCGCGATCGCCGCGGCGATGCGATACGCGCTGAACTGATACGAGGAGATCGCACCGTCGGCGCCCGCCAGTTTGAGATGCCGCAAGCCGGCCTCGGTCTCGGCCCGCGCGTGAATGCGTAGTGCGGCATTCTTGCCGCGCGCCGACAGGCTGATGAAGACGTTGTCGGGATCGGACGCGGTCGCTACTACGATATCGCTCGCGCTGCGGATGCCGGCGCTTTCCAGTACGTCCTCGTCAAGGGCCGATCCGATGATGTAGTAAAGGCCGTCGCGCACCAGTTCGGGCTCGATCGCCGGGTTGATTTCGATCACCACCACCGTATGCCGATCGGCCTTGAGCTCATCGGCCACGATGCGTCCGAAGCGTCCGTAGCCGCACAGGATCACGTGGCCTTCGAGATGCTGGATCTTACGGTTCATCGCACTCTTCCCCACGAATTCCCTGAGTTGGCCGCCCACCACGACTTCGGTGATCGCGGCGAACACGAAGTAGGCGGTGCCGACACCGGTAAAAATAATCACGATCGTGAAGAGTCGCCCCGCGGTATCGAGCGGCTTCACCTCCTCGTACCCGACAGTCGTGATCGTGATGACCGTCATGTAGAAGGCGTCGATGAACGACATCCCCTCGATCGCCATGTAACCGGCGCTGCCCGCCAACGTGAGCAACACGACGATCGCGATACCGACGCCGACTCTGCGACCTGGATTCATCCGCAAGGCCCGACCGAGCGCGTCAATGAATCCATTGGTGCCCAAAGGGCCACGACGATCCAAAGATCCGGTGCGGCGCGATCTTCACGTCCCCGGACTCGCGGCGCTTTCAAGCTTCATGCGCCTCGCGCGCTTCGAGCCAGCGCTCGGCATCGAGCGCCGCCATGCATCCGGTGCCGGCGGCGGTCACCGCTTGCCGATAGACGCGGTCGGCAACGTCGCCGGCGGCAAATACTCCTTCGACGTTGGTGTAGGTGGATCCCGGGCGCACCTGGAGGTAGCCGACCTCGTCCATGTCGAGCTGTCCGTGAAAAATCGCCGTGTTGGGTTGATGGCCGATCGCCATGAAGACCGCGTCAGTGGGATGATCGCTGAGGGCTCCGGTCACCACGTTCTTCAAACGCACATGGCTGACGCCGGTGGCCGGCTCGCCGAAAATTTCGTCGATCGCGGAATCCAGGATGAACCCGATCTTGGGATTCTTCCGCGCGCGCTCCTGCATGATCTTCGAGGCGCGCAGCGTCTCGCGCCGATGCACGATCGTCACCTTGTCGCAAAAGCGGGTGAGAAAGGTCGCCTCTTCCATCGCGGTGTCGCCACCGCCAACCACCAACGCATCCTTGTTTTTGAAGAATGCCCCGTCGCAGGTCGCGCACGCGCTAACCCCATAGCCCATCAGCCGCTTCTCGGATTCGATACCGAGCAGCTTGGCCGACGCGCCGGTCGCGACGATCAGCGCCTCGGCCATGACCATGGTGCCGTCAACCGCGATCTCGAATGGATACTTACGCAGATCGACCGCCGTGACCGCACCGGTCATAAACCGCGTGCCGAAGCGCTCAGACTGGCGCCGGAAGATCTCCATCATCTCGGGCCCCTGGATGCCGTGCTCGAACCCGGGATAATTCTCGACCTCGGTCGTGATCGTGAGTTGGCCGCCGGGCTCGTGGCCTTCGATCAACAGCGGGGCCAGGTTGGCGCGCGCCGAATAGAGGGCGGCCGTAAGGCCCGCGGGCCCCGACCCGAGTATCACGAGACGGTTAACGAGATTATGCGATTCGTCTGACATGTCTCCCCTTCACCAGCTTCAATTTGATCGCGATAGATACGCAACCACTTTATTTTACACCGCGTGCGCGTCAGCATAAGGGGCATCCACTACCCTGGCCAGCGCAAGCATGACAGTTAAAAAACGCAACTCGAAGGCGGCGCCGCGCGGCGCGCAACTTACCCATCTGGACGGGCAGGGGCGCGTGCGGATGGTTGACGTCGGCGCGAAGCCGGTCACCCGGCGCGAGGCGCTCGCGCGCGGCGCCGTGCACATGGCCGCCGCGACGCTCGATGCGATCGTAGGCGGCACGCTCAAGAAAGGCGAGGCGCTCGCGACCGCGCGGCTCGCCGGCATCATGGCGGCCAAGCGCACGCACGAGCTGATCCCGCTGTGCCATCAGATACCGCTCGAAGTGGTCGAAGTCGATTTCCAGCCCGACCCCGCAAACTCCGCCCTGCAGATTCAGTCGCGCGCCGTGACCAGCGGCCGGACCGGCGTCGAGATGGAAGCACTGGTGGCGGCGAGCGCCGCCGCACTCACGATTTACGACATGGCCAAGGCGATCGATCGCGCGATGACGATCGACGCGATCCGGCTGGTGCGCAAGAGCGGCGGCCGCAGCGGCGATTTCGTGCGCGCGGGTGAACCCGAATGGCGTTGACGACCAAGCCCGCTCCGCATGCGCTCGCGGCGACGTCGCCAATCGCGATCGGCGGACTCATCTTTTTGAAGCCCGGCCGCGACGGGCCCGTGCGCGGCGGCAACCCATGGATCTTTTCGCAAGCGATCGCGCGCATCGAACCCGCGACGCTGCAAGCCGGTGACTGGGTCGAAGTGCGCGACGCCGGCGGCGACACGATGGGTCTCGGCTACTACAATCCGGCAACGACGATCGCGGTGCGGATGCTCTCCTTCGACACCGCGCTCGCACCCGCCGTCCTTATCCGCCATCGCCTGCGCCGCGCCCTCGCATTGCGCCAGCGCGCGGTCCGCGGCGACACCGATTGTTACCGCCTCATCAATGGCGACGGCGACGGTCTCTCGGGGATCGTCGTCGATCGCTACGGCGGCGTACTGGTGGTGCAACTGCTGACGGCGGGCGCCGATCGCATGCGCGCGGAGATAGTAGCCGCGCTGCGCGAGACCGTCGCGCCGCAAGCGATCGTCGAACGCAGCCACGGCGCCGTGCGCAAGCAGGAGGGGCTCGCGGATCATGCGGAAGTGCTCGCAGGCGCGCCGCCCGCCGAGACGATCGCGACCGAACACGGCATCCGGCTGGCGATCGATTTCGATCACGGCCAGAAGACCGGCGCTTTCCTCGATCAGCGCGAGAATCGCGCGATGGTGCGCGAGCTTGCCGGCGGCGCCCGCGTGCTTGACGCGTACTGCTACGCCGGCGGCTTCACGCTCGCGGCCCTGGCGGGCGAGGCGCGCGCAGTGGTCGCCGTCGATTCGTCGGATCGCGCGATCGCGATGGCGCGGCGCAACCTCGAACTCAACGGCCACCGCGCCGACCGCGTCGAGTTCGTCCGCGGCGACGTGCTGCGTTATCTCGCCGATCTTGCGGGGCCCGATCGCTTCGACCTGATCGTGCTCGATCCGCCGCCGCTCGCGCGCAGCCTCAAGGACGCCGCCCACGCCGCGCGCCTCTACACCGACCTCAACGCATTCGCGATGCGCGCGCTGGCTCCAGGCGGCTACCTCATGACCTTCAGTTGTTCGATTCATTTTCGCGGCGAGGACTTCGTGCGCGCCGTGCGGATCGCGCAGACCAAATCCGGACGCCGGCTCCAGATGATCGCGCGGCTCGGCCCCGGCCCCGACCATCCGGTGCTGCTCGGTCATGCGGAGGGCGAATACCTGACCGGCCTGCTGCTCGCCGATCTCGCCTGACGCTAACGCGGCCGGGTGAAGGGGAACGGGAGAGTTGTTGAAGAGCGCAAAGCGGTTATTTTCAATGAAACTAAAAGTTTGAGTTCCTCAACGACATTCTTAACATCCTCCGCCATTTGTCGCCGCGCGCCGCGACTTGCTACAAAACTGATGGTCTGCCTCAGCAGGTGACAGGTGAACGACATCTCGAAAAAGCCGACCCCGGTGCCCGACGATCTCAGCCGTCCGTTCTGGGCGGCGGCGCAAGAGCGGCGCCTCGTGGTCCAGCGATGTGCCGGGTGCGGCTACTATAATCATCCCCCGCGTGTTTTCTGCGACGCCTGCCTCGCGCAGGATCTCCGCTTCGAGCCGGTCAGTGGCCGCGGCGCGGTGTACTCGTTCACCGTGATGCATCAGCGCGACGTCGCCGGCTTCGAACAGGACGCCCCGTTCATCAATATCGTGGTGGAACTCGCCGAGCAGCCGCGGCTCCTGATGGTCTCCAACCTGCCCATCGCCGAGCGCCCCAAAGTGAGTATCGGAACGGCGGCCGAAGTTTATTTCGAGGATCGCGGCGACGGCGTGGTCATCCCGCAATTTCGCCTCGTCTGACGCTTACCGCGATACAGACACCGCTGGAGCATTAGTCAATGTGGCAGGGCAAAGGAAAAACCGCGATCGCCGGGATTGGCTATTCGGAGATCACGCGCAAGCCGGGGAAGCCGCTCGGACTACTGGCGGTTGACGCCTGCCGCGCCGCCATCGCCGATGCGGGTCTCGACCCCGCCCGCATCGACGGACTCGCGACCTATCCCGAGTCGCCCTTCGCCGGCGCCGGCAATCGCGACGGCGAGGACGTCGTCAGCGTCAACTGGATAATGAACCATCTCGCGCTCGCACCCGACCTGCGCTGGTATGCGCAGATCGAGACCGGGATGATCGCGAGTCCGATTATCGAAGCGGTGAACGCGCTGATCGCCGGCGCCTGCGACTATGTAATGGTGTGGCGCGCGCTTCATCGGCCGCGTCCACGCGCGAGCGGCGGCGTCACCGGCCACGGCGGCCCGCCGCGCGCCGCCGGTGACGCGCAATTCCTCGCGCCCTATGGCGCCAGCTCGATCGTGCAGACCCATGCCCTCGCCTGGCAGCGCTATATGCATCGCTACGGCGCGACCCGCGACGCACTCGCCGCGCTCGCGCTCAACAGCCGCCGCAACGCCAACCTCAATCCGCGCGCCTTCTTCTTCAAGGATCCGATGTCGCGCGATGACTACTTCAATTCCCGCTGGATCGCCGAGCCACTATGCCTCTTCGATTGCGACGTGCCGGTGGACGGATGCGTCGCGCTGATCGTTACCACCACTGAGCGCGCGCGCGATTTGTCCAACCCGCCCGCCTACATCGCGGGCTACGGCCAGAACACCGCGCGCCGGCGCACGCTGCTCTACTACACACTCGACGACTACATGGCCTGCGGCACCTCGCTCGCCAACAAGCTCTGGCAGTCGGCCGGACTCGGCCCGCGCGACATGGACGCGGCCCAACTCTACGACGGCTTCAATCCTTCGACGCTCTACTGGCTCGAGGCCGCCGGCTTCTGCGCCGAGGGCGAGGGCGCCGCGTTTGTGCGCGACGGCCGCATCGCGCTCGAGGGGGAACTGCCGGTCAACACCTTCGGCGGCAGTTTGAGCGAAGGCCGGATGCACGGGATGGGGCACATCGCCGAGGCCGTGCGCCAGGTGACCGATCGCGCCGAACGGCGGCAGATTCCGGACGCCTCCGCGGTCTGCGCCATCGACGGTTCCCCGATGCTCCGCGGCAGCGGCATAATAGTCACTCGCGATCCCTGATCGAGGAGACGCCACCGCAATGAGTACCCATCTTTACGAAGTTCTGGAGCGCCTGGTCGCCTTCGATACAGTGAGTATCCACTCCGACGTTCCCGCGATGGAGTATCTCGCCGGTGAATTTGACGGCGCGGGTTTCGAGACCGCTCTCCATCACTTCAACATAAGCGGCCAGCCTCAGGCCAACCTGGTCGCGTGGGCGGGGCCGCCGCGCCCCGACGGGCTCATTATCTCGGGCCATCTCGATACCGTTCCGGTTGAGGGACAACCGGGATGGGATCGCGATCCTTTTCGCGTCGAGATAACCGGCGACCGCGTCTTCGGGCGCGGCACTTCTGACATGAAGGGATTTCTCGCGCAATGTGCCGAGGCCGCGCGCACTATCGATCTCGACCGTCTGACCCGCCCGCTGGTCTTCGTGTTCACCGCCGATGAGGAAGTCGGGATGCGCGGGGCTGCGAGCGTCGCGCCCGCGTTGCAAAACCTGCTCGGCGACGTTCCGCGTCCCAACCTCGCCTGGATTGGCGAGCCGACCTCGCTCTCCATCTTCCACGCCCACAAGTGCGTCACCGCCTTTGAGGTCAAGGTTAGCGGCCGCGGCGGCCACAGCGGCAACCCCGAACTCGGCGTCAACGCGATCGCCGTAATGGGCAAGGCGATCGAAACCATCGGCGGTCTCCAGGCCGAGCGCCGCAATACCCGCAATCAGCAATTCGCCGCGATCTTTCCCGACGCGCCTTACGACGTGATGAATTTCGGCACCATCACTGGCGGCGTCGCCTCCAACATCATCGCGGAACAATGCGCGATGCGGATGACCTATCGGTCGCTGCCCGACGCCGACCCGCTCGAACTCTATCGCGAAATCGAACGCCGCCTCGGCGCACTCGATATGCACGACTACGGCTCGCCTCACCACGTCGCCACGATCGAACTCGGCAAGCCGACCGTCGCACCGCCGCTGCTCTCGCCGCGCGACACCGCGCTTGAGCGGGCGCTGTTCGCGGTCACCGGCGAGACCGTCGCGCGCGGCGCGCCCTTCGCGACCGACGGCGCGTGGTTCGCCCGCGAAGGAATAGTCACTCTGATTTGCGGACCCGGCGAATTCGAGCAAGCCCATCAGCCCAACGAGTCGATATCGCGCGGCGCATTCGAGCGCGGCCTCGCAACCATCGTCGGCGTCGTCGAGCGCATGTGCCGATGAAACTCGAGCGTCTCGACCATTTCGGAATCGAAGTCGCCGACCTCGCGCGCGCCGAGCGATTTTACACGGAAGTGCTCGGGCTGGCAGTGGTCGCGCATCTCGGCGATCAGACGCTGCTCGAGTGCGGCGATCAGAACCTGGCGCTGTTTCAAGTCGCGCGGGCAGCGCTGAGTTCTGACGAGCGCCGCGATCGCATCAAGCGTCCGCTGGGCCGCAGCCATCATGCTTTTCGCGTCAGCCGCATGGATTTCGATACCGCTCGCGACGGCCTGCATGCGGCCGGCGTCGAATGCGCCACGCCGATCGACTGGGGCGATCACGATTGCCTCTACTTCCTCGATCCCGACGGCAATCTGCTGGAGGTCGTGAGTTATCGCTGAGGCCGCCGCGCAGGCGATCACTTACCGCGCCAAACCATCGACCTCGTGAAAGCCGCCGCGCCGATATTGTCCGACGCTGCCGATTCGCCTAAACCGGTTGCATGAAATATCGCCGCTGGGTTCGTGCCCTGTGCCTCTCGCCCGCGATTCTGCTTTTCGCCGCGCCCGCATCCGCAAAAGTGCTTCATCTGCGCGTCGATCCGTCCGCGACCCAGATCGTCGCAACCGTCGATCAACCGCTCGCTCGAATTAACGGCAACGTCTCGGGCAGCTTCCAGGTAATCACGGGTGAGATTGAAGGCGATCCGGCGGACCCGGTCGCCACCGGTCACATCGATATCGTGATCGACGCCACCAGCTACACCTCCGACAGCGCGCGGCGCGACAAGGCGGTGCTGCACGACGCGCTCGAAACGCGGTTCTACCAGGTAATCAAGTTCGTGAGCACGCGTATCGAGGACCTGAAATGGGACGCGCCCAGCGTGATCGGCAGCGCGACGATCGTCGGCAATCTCACGCTCCACGGCGTAACCCGCGAGATTCGGGTGCCGATCAGCGCGACGCTCTCGACTGACGGCCGCTTCAGCGCCGACGGCGACTTCCAATTCGATTGCACCGATTTCGGGATCACGCCGCCGCACGAATTGTTCGGCGCGCTGCGCGCAGGCAAGATAGTCGAGCTCAATTTCCGCGTGATTGCGGTGGCGCCCGACGCGCCCGCATCGACACCGGCGCCGCAATGATTCCGCGCGCCGTCGATGCGGTTGGCAGCCGCACCCGCGATGCGATAATCATCGCTCAGCGATTCGTTTCGCGTCGTCGCGACGGTATGTGTCAGGAGGGCCCAGCGTGAAATTCGGTCTTTTCTACCAACTTCCCTGCGCTCCGGATCAATCCGAACCCGTGCGTTACAACGAGACCGTCGAGCAGGTAATCCTCGCCGACGAAATCGGTTTCGATACCGCGTGGCTCGCCGAACTGCATTTTTTCCGCCCCTTCTCGATCATGCCCGCGCCGCTGATCGTGGCCACGGCGATCGCGCAGCGCACACGGCGCATCCGGCTCGGCACCGGTGTCTCGCTGCTCCCGTTTCATCATCCGCTGCGCCTTGCCGCGGAAGCCGCGACGGTTGACATCCTGAGCGGCGGACGGCTCGACCTTGGCGTCGGTCGCGGCACGATCGCGGTGCATTTCCAGGGCTTCAACGTCTCGCGTGAGGAAAGCCGCGAGCGCTTCGAGGAGTCGCTCGAAATTATTCAGCAGGCATGGACGACCGAGTCGTTCTCGTACAATGGAAAGCATTACCAGGTGCCGGAGACCTCGGTGGTGCCGAAGCCGGTGCAAAGACCGCATCCGCCGCTGCGCATCGCGGCGAACAGCCCCGAAACCGCGGCCTTCGCCGGACTCAAGGGTTACGACGTGCTGGTCGCCTCGCCAATCAATCCGATGCCGGGATTCTTCGGCCACGTCGAAAGCTACCGCACGGCGCTGGTCAAGGCGGGCCATCAGGCGGCGTATCGCGATGTCGCGGCGCTCTTCTTCACGCACAGTTCCGAGAGCGTGGCGCGCAGCCGCATCGAGTACGAGCCCTCGATGATGCATTACTTCCGCACTATCGGGGAGCAGGCGTTGCGCGGCGATCGATCGCAGTACGACGGGTCCTACGCCTATCTGAAGCAGGTGCGCGAGCGCGTCGCGACGATGTCGTGGGAGATGGTCGCCGACACCATGGCGATCTTCGGCAGTCCCGAACAATGCATCGCGCGCATCGAGGACATCTATCACGGCGCGAAAATTAATCAGCTCGTATGCTGGTTCAATCCGGGCGGACGCATTGCGCATCGCGACGTGATGGCGGCGATGGAACGGTTTGCGACGAAAGTAATCCCCGCGGTGCGGCACCTCGGCGAGTAGCGCGTCTATAATGCGATCGATACGGGCGTTTCCCCCGCTCTTCCCGACTTAAGGCGGGGGACTGCCGTCAGGCGGCGGCGGTGGTCTGCACCAGTTCGAACGCGCCCGCCTCGATCGATTCGGTCGAGCGCAGGACGATCTTGATGCCGAGGCGCTGCTCGAGCACGCCAAGATCCTTGGCGCCGACGTCATATAGGTAGCGCGCGACGGCGGGATTGATCTTGACCACCAGCAGGTCACTCCGCGGATGGCGTCCGGCGGCGCGATGGATTCCGCGCAGAACGTCGGCGGCGAGCGTCGCCACCGATTTCACCACGCGCCGCCCGTGACATTTCGGGCATTGCTCGGTCAGCATCTCCTCCAGACTTTCGCGCGTGCGCTTGCGCGTCATCTGCACCAGCCCGAGTTCCGAGATTCGCAGCATCGAGCTGCGCGCCTTGTCGCGCTTGAGCGCCTGCGCGAGCACGTCGGTGACGCGTTTGCGGTCCGCCTCGCGCGTCATATCGATGAAGTCAACGATGATGATGCCGCCGATATTACGCAGGCGCAATTGCCGAACGACCTCGTCGGCCGCCTCCAGGTTGGTCTTCAGCACGGTCTCGTCCTGGTTGCGCTTGCCGACGAAGCGGCCGGTGTTGACGTCAACCGCGGTCAGCGCTTCGGCCTGATCGAAGACCAGGTAGCCGCCCGACTTGAGCCAGACCTTGCGTTCGAGTGCGCGGTCAATCTGGGCCTCGATATGGAAATGATCGAAAATCGGCTCTTCGGCCTCGTAGAGCGAAATCCGCGAGCGCAGGCGGGGCATATAGTTCTGCACGAACTCGCCGATCCGCCTGTAGGTTTCGGGATCGTCGCACCACAGGCGATCGACGTCGCTCGAAAAAAGATCACGCACGACGCGCAGCGCGACGTCGAGATCGCTCGAGAGCGCCGAAGCGGGCGGCGAAGTCTCCGCGAGTTTTACGATTGACGACCACAGTTTGGTGAGGAATGAAACGTCGCGCTGGATTTCGCGCTTGCTGACGCCCTCGCAGACGGTGCGCACGATAAAGCCGCCCTGATCGGGCCGCAATTCGCCGACCGCCGCACGCAGGCGCTGGCGTTCCTGGGCGCTCTCGATGCGCCGCGAAATCCCGATGTGATTGCTGGTCGGCGTGTACACCAGATGGCGTCCGGGCAGCGACACGAACGAGGTCAGGCGTGCGCCCTTGGTGCCCATCGGCTCCTTCGCCACCTGCACAATTATATCTTGTCCGCGCTTGAGCACCTGCTCGATCGGCAGCCGCACGCGCCGCTCGCTGCGCCGACGCCGGCCGCGACCGCGCCCGCCACGCGCCGCGCCATTGGGCGACGCTCCGTCCTCGCCCTCGGCCGATTGATCTTCGGCGCCCGCACTCTCGAAACTGTCTTCACCGTCGGCCGGGCCGGCCGAATCACTATCGTGCAATGGTTCGGTTTCGACGTCCTCTTCACCGATAACCTCGGCGGCGGAGCCGAAGCCTTCGACATCGGTATGGAAGTCGGACACGTGCAGGAAGCCGGCTTTCTCGAGTCCGATCTCGACGAACGCCGCCTGCATCCCGGGCAGCACGCGCGTTACCTTGCCCTTGTAGATATTGCCGACCAGACCCTGGCGCTCATTGCGCTCAAGATGGAATTCGCTCAGGACGCCGTCCTCGAGCACGGCAACGCGCACTTCAAGCGTGGATGCGTTGATTACAATTTCGCGCTTCACGGGAACGATTTTCCGGACGGTGCGGAAACGACCGTCAACACCGCGAGCCAGCCCAGCATTCAGCCGGCTCCGACCTGCGGATGGTCGTGAATGGAGGTGGTAGCGGATAAGAGGATCTCAAGGGAAAGTATGCTCCGGGACGGTCGAAACTTTACTCGTCCATTGCAGATGATACGGAGCGAGGCCAATTTCCGCAAGGCGACCATTGCGCATCACCTGTTGATAGCGTGATCGCCCTACTTTCGCCCCGACGAATTAAAATCCTGTTACAGGCTTGACTCCGAGGCCCGGTTCCCGTTGATTGTTTTACAATGGCAGCGTCAGCCGAAACCATGGTGGCGCACCCGATGGGGGCGGCTTTGCTCAACAGCAAGGTACTGGTTCTCAATCGTTCGTACCTTCCAGTTCACGTCACTTCCGTCAAGCGCGCCTTCGCGCTCCTTTACCAAGGCGTCGCCCGTGCGGTTGACGAACAATACCGCATCTTCGATTTCGACTCCTGGAGCGAGCTCGCGATCGAGACTCATCACGAGCGCGTCGGCGTCATCGGCGGCTTCATCCGGGTGCCGCGCGTGCTCCTGCTGACCGCCTACGAGCGTGTGCCCAAACGTCACGTGCGCTTTTCGCGATTCAATATCTACGCCCGCGACAGCAATACGTGCCAATATTGCGGTCGCCGCCTGCCGCGCACCGAACTCAATCTCGACCACGTCGTCCCGCGCTCGCGCGGCGGCATGTCCACTTGGGAAAACGTCGTCTGCTCGTGCCATAGCTGTAACCGGCGCAAGGGCGGTCGCACGCCGGACGAGGCCGCGATGCCGTTGATCAAGCGCCCGCTGCGCCCGCAGTGGACCCCGTTCAGCACCGAGATGTTCAGTCTTCGGCGCTATCGCGAGTGGATGCCGTTTCTGACCACGGTTGATACCGCCTACTGGAATACCGAACTGCTGCCGGATTAGGCGGCGAGCTACGACGGCGTCCTGGCGCACCTGCGCGCACGTTTGAAGAATTTTCGAACGGTGGGGCGTAATTTTAGCGAAGAATAGTCAACAGGCAGTCGAACCACATTACGATGTGCCTGTGGATCGTTGCGACCCACGACTGGTTGCGTAAGTATTGACCCGCTTCGGTGCTGATGGGATATGCTCGTGGGGGCGGTGTGGTGGTGGAGGCGATCGCAGTATGCGGCTCAAGAGCCTTGAATTAGTCGGCTTCAAATCTTTCCTCGACGCGACCGTAATCAGCTTCAGCCCAGGTGCGACGGCCGTGGTCGGGCCTAACGGCTGCGGCAAGTCGAACGTCGTTGACGCGATTCGCTGGGTGCTCGGCGAGCAGGCCCCCACCCGGCTGCGCGGCAAGAGCGCCGACGATCTTATCTACGCCGGTAACGACTCCAACGCGGCGGCCGGGATGGCCGAAGTCACCCTGCTGCTCGAAGCCGAGGACGGCAGTTCGCTGCCGGAGCCATACGCGGCGCTGAGCGAGGTGGCGGTCACGCGCCGCGTCTATCGATCGGGCGACTCCGAATACCTGCTCAATCGGATTTCGTGCCGCCTCAAAGACATCACCGAATTTTTCATGGCGGCGCAAATTCACAGCCGCGGGTACGCGCTGATCGAACAGGGTCGAATCGAGGAGATAATCCAGGCTAAGCCGCAGGAATTGCGCACGATGGTCGAGGAGGCGGCGGGCCTGTCACTGTTCAAGGGACGGCGCGAAATGAGCGAGCGCAAGCTCGAGCGCGTGAAGGAAAATCTCGCCCGCGTTGACGACGTACTGAGCGAAATCGAGCGCCAGCTCAATTTCGCGCGGCGCCAGGCGAAAAAGGCCGAGGCCTTCAAACTGATTCGCGCGGAACTTTCAGAGTTGGAGCGCCTCGGCGCCGGTCGCCGGCTGATCGAGCTCCATGCGGACCTCGCGGAACAATCGGCGCGCGAACTCGAACTACGCGAGAACTCGGCGACGGCACGCGACGCGATCGACACCGCGCAAGCCGCTGCCGAGCAGGCGAGCGCGGCGCTGGCGGCGGCGCGCGACGAGCTCGCGGCGTCGGGGCGCGAGCTCGATAATCTGCGGGCGGCGTTCGCGGAACGCGCGCGTACGCGCGTCTTCCTCGAACGCCGCCTCAGCGCGATCGCGGAACTCGAACCCGGGGTGGGCGAACGCCTCGCCGATCTCGAGTTCCGCGCGATCGCGGGACGCGCGGCGCGCGCTGAGACCGGCGCACGCCTGGCGCGCTTCACCGGCGCCGACGACGGCGCCGGTGAAGCGGCGCTCGCTACGCTGCGCGCCGACCATCGGGAGGCCGAGCGCGCGCTTCGCGACGAGGAGCGCCGCACCGAAGAACTCAAGGATGACCTCGCCGAGCTGGTGCGCGAGGCCGCCGTCATCCGCGGCCGCCTCGCGCACGTCTCCGGCGAGCGCGCCGATCTCGAGGCAAAGCTCGCGGCCAGCGCCGCCGAGCTGCCGGAGATTTCCGCCGCGCTTGAGCGCGCGCGGGAGGAGCTGAGCGCCGCTGAAGCGGCGCTCAGCTCCTCCCGCGATGACGCTGCGCGCCTCGAAACTCTGCGCCGCGACACGGCCGACCGCGAAATCGAAACGCGCTCGGCCGTTGAGCATCAGGCGGGACGGCTCTCCACCGCGCGAGCGGAGTTGGACAGCGCGACCGCGCGGGCCCAGCGCATCATGCCCGACGGCACCGGCGATCGCCTGCGTACTGTGCTCGAATCGCTCAACGGCGACCGCCCACTTTCCGATCCGTCGTTGCTGCTCGAAGTGGTCAAGGCGCCGCCCGCGCTCGAACCCGCCTTGCGCGCCGTCCTCGGCGAGCAACTCGACGCGGTCATCGTGGAGTCACCGCTGTTCGCGCTGCGCGCGATCGAGATTTTGAAGCAGACCAACGCCGGCCGTCTCAGCTTTATTCCCGAAGCGATCGGGCCGGCCGTGGCTCACGCGCCGATCGAGGCACCGGGCATCAGCGGACGGTTGCTCGACATGGTCGAGGTCGAGCCGCGCTTCACTCCGCTGGCTGAAGCGGTGATGGGCCATGTGATGGTCGCCGACGATCTCCATTCGGCGCTCGCGGCCTCGAATCTAAATGGCATCGGCACCGTCTTCGTCACCCGCGAGGGTGACCTGCTCGCACCCGAGCGGATGATTTCCGGCGGCAGTGGCGCGCGTGCTCAGGATGGCGCCTTTCTCGATTGGCATAGCGGCGCGCGAACCGTCGAGGCCGCGCAGCGCACGCTCGCCGAGATCGAGGCCACGCACTATGAGTTGGTGCATCGTCTTGAAGAGGACCGCGCGGCGAGCCGGGCCACCCGCGAATCCTTCGACGCCGCGCGCAACCGAGTCGCCGAGTCCGACCGGATGGCAGCCGCCGCCCGCGCCGCGATCGCCAAAGCCGAACAGCGTCTCGCCCTCGCCGAGGCCAGCGGCGCCAACACCTCTCGCCGGCTGAGCGAGCTCGCGGACAGCGTGACGAGCTCCAATGCCCGCATGGAAGAGCTGGCGATGCTCGAGCAGGCATCGCGCACGCGCCTGGCCGCCGCGTCCACCGGTCTGGCCGATCGCCGCGCGGAGGCCAAACGGCTTGGCGATGCGATGGTCACCGTCGGTGCGGGGGTTGAAGCGCGCAAGCGTGAGCTGGCCGCACTCGCGCAGGAACTGGGCCATCTGCAGCGCATGACCGCCGAACTGGAAGCGCAGATCGAACAGAATCGGGCGCAGATCGAACGTTCGCGTTCCGAGCGCGTCGAGTTCCAGCGCGAAATCGCGAATCTTGCCGCGCAGGACGACGCCGGGTCCGCGCGCCGCCATGAACTCGAGGAGATTGTCGGCACGCTGACCGCGCATTGTGCCGAGCGCGAAAATGAACTCACCGCCGCACGCGCAGCGCTCAAGGGGGCGCGCGACCAACTCGCCGCACTCGAAAGCGCGGCGGTTGATTGCAGCCTCAAGCGCGAACGCGCGCGGACGCTGATCGAGGAGCTCGAACGCAGCTTCGCCGAGAAATTCCTTGCCGACTTCAACACCGTCTCCGACGATCTCGATCTCGCCCTGAGCGGCCGCGACGCGGCGGCCGACGACGCGCGTTTGCATGAGTTGCGCGCACGCGCTGAAAAAATCGGCGAGGTCAACCTCGCCGCCGAGAGCGAGGTCAAGGAACTCGAAGAGCGCGCCGGCGTCCTGACCACCGAGCGGGCCGATCTGCAGGCCGCCGTCAACGATTTGACCCAGACCATCCACAAGCTCAACCGCGAGGCGCGCAAACGCTTCGCCGAAACATTCGAGGGCGCGGCGAAAAACTTCGAGCTGCTGTTCCCCAAGCTCCTGCGCGGCGGCAAGGGCCGCCTCGAACTGACCGCGGCCGACGACGTCCTGGACGCTGGCGTTAATATCCTGGTTCAGCCGGCCGGCAAAAAGGTCAAGGAGATCGGGCTGCTCTCGGGTGGCGAAAAAGCGCTCTCCGCGATGGCGCTCATCTTTTCGCTCTTCCTGCTCAACCCGAGTCCGTTCTGCGTGATGGACGAGGTTGACGCGCCGCTCGACGAATTCAGCCTGGCGGCGTTCACCGGGCTGGTCCGCGAACTCAAGCAAAGCTCACAGTTCATCATCATCACGCACAACCAGCGCACGATGCAGAGCGCCGATAATATTCATGGCGTGACAATGGATCGGCCGGGCGTTTCGCGGATCATTTCGCTCAAGATTCCGCAGGCCGCGTAACCCGGGAGCCACCGGTTCGACGCGCCGCCGGCAGTCGTCAAAAGCCGCTCGAAAATGACGGCGGAGAATTTGCGCCCGTCGTTTAAGAATCGCGCCGCGACTGTTATTCTGAGGGGGCATCCGGCGATTGTGCGCTCATTGCCGCCGGGCTCGCGCGAAGTCCGCGAGCCGAGGTCAGCGCGCGGCGCCACTTCACGGGAGATTCCTTGATCGAGGCTTAACGCGGTGCCCACGCTCCATCTGGATCCAATTCAACTGTCCGTTTTGATCGCGTTGGCGGCGCAGATACCGGTCGTCGCTCTGGCGATCCTGACGGTTTTCAGCCTGCGCAAGAAAGTTCCGGCTGACGTTTCACGCGGCGAGCCAGCCGCGCCGAGTCTTGAGGAAGTTGCGCCGCCCACCTCCGTCCCGGCCGAACTTGCAGGTGAAGCTCCCGCGCGCGAAATAGAAGCCACCGCGCCGGCGCCTGAGATTGCGCCACCGCAGGTGGCCGAAGCCGCGCCGATCGAAGCGGCCCCGGCACCGGCCATAGCGCAGGAACCGGCGCGGGTCGCTGTTCTCGAGCCGGCGCGCGAAGCTGAGATAGCCCCCATCGCGCCAACTCCCGCGCCGCCCCGCGCGCCCGTGCGAATCGGACTCGGCTTGCGCAAGACGCGCGAGAATTTTCTCGCCCGCATCCGCGCCGCGATTACTGGCAGCGCCAAGGCCGACGATATTTACGAGGGTCTCGAGGAGGCGCTGATCGGCGCCGACGTCGGCGTCGAAGGCAGCCTCAAACTGGTCGAGGCGGTGCGCGCCAAGCTCAAAAACGACGCGCGGCCCGAGATTATCCGCGACGCCCTGAAGGAAGAGATCGAGCGTGTGCTGATCGCCGCCGAACGGCCGCTGGCCGACAGTGGCGCCGCGCCGCTCGTAATCATGCTGGCGGGCGTCAACGGCGTCGGCAAAACCACCACCGTCGCGAAACTGGCCGCCCTGCTCAAGGCCGATCGCGGAGCGGTGCTGGTCGCAGCCGCCGATACCTTCCGCGCCGCCGCGATCGATCAACTACAGGTATGGTGCGATCGCGTGGGCGTCGATCTAATCAAGCAAAAGCAGGGATCCGACCCCGCGGCGGTCGCCTTCGACGCGGTCAAGGCCGCCGTCGCGCGTAACGCCAAGGCGGTCCTCATCGATACCGCGGGGCGCCTCCAGACCAAGGTCAATCTGATGGAGGAGCTCAAGAAAATCTCGCGCGTGATCGGACGCGAGCTGCCGGGTGCTCCGCACGAGACCTGGCTGGTGCTCGACGCCACTACCGGGCAGAACGCGCTCAGCCAGGCCAAACTCTTCGGCGAGGCGGTGCCGCTGACCGGCGTGGTGCTGGCCAAACTGGACAGCACGGCCAAGGGCGGCGTGATTGTCGGGATCGCGGAGCGTCTCAAACTGCCGGTTCGCTATGTCGGATTGGGCGAAAATCTCGAGGACCTGCGTCCATTCGACCCGCGCGAATTCGTCGAGGCGCTCTTTTCCGAGTCCGAAAATGCCGATGAAAGTGCCAGCGGGTCTTATGCTGCTTGACAGCGTTGTTAATCGAAAATTAAAGTGAAGGTGGAAATTAGTGGACATGGCGATTGACGTCCTCAAGGAACTGGACGAACGGATTGCGGCTTCGGTCACTCGGATTCAGCAGTTACAGCGCGAAAACGAACAATTGGCCAAGCAACTCGCCGAAAGTGAACATCGCTACCACGAGGTGGCGGCGCAGTTGCGCGAACATGAAACCGCCCGCAACGAGGTCAAGGAGCGCATCGAGAAGATTCTCGCGCGCTTCGACGGCATCGATCTCGGTTAGCGCGGCATCGACGGTTTGCGATGAAGGGCGTCAACGTCGAAATCATGGGGCAGAGCCTGACCGTTGCCAGCGACGGCGGCGACGAGTGGGCGCGTAGCCTCGCGGCGACGGTTGACGAAAAGATCAGGCATATCCGCGCCAGCGGCCAGTCCGTGAATTCAATCAACCTGGCGATTCTGGCGGCGCTCACGTTCGCTGAAGAACTTGAGCGACTGCGCCGGGACCATCAGGCGTTGATCAGCCACCTGGAAGCGCTCAACCAACGGCTTTCGGCGGCGATCGACGGCAGCGAATTCCCGCACGGCGAGGAGCAGGCGCGTTAACGATAGACGGTGGTCCGAATTTTGCGGGGCGGGGATTTGTGGGACCAAAACTTAAGGCGCATTGCGGCGCTCGCGGATACAAGGACCCGTGCAATTTATTTCGATTGTGCATCGCGGTTTTTTACCCCTTGCGGACCGGCGCGGAATTTTCGCGCAGGCTGATAGCGTGAG
Organism: Deltaproteobacteria bacterium; assembly: GCA_021780755.1. Lineage (GTDB taxonomy): Bacteria > Desulfobacterota > Binatia > Binatales > Binataceae > JADMIL01. Next base: position 70,597 of record JAJXYF010000030.1, read on the forward strand.
TATTCTGATGAGGCGCGCAGAGCGGTTCCGGGCGACGCGCGAGTCGCCGACTTAGACCCCGCACCCGCCATCGCGAGACGGGCGTGGCGGAAGAAAAGAAAATCCTGCGGCGAATCCTGGCGGAGTGCCGTGCCGAATTACCGGCGCGCAGCGCCGCACGGCTCTCCGACCTCGTTCAGCACAACCTGATCGAAGCGTCATGCTACGCCGCTTCAAAGTGCGTAATTCTATACGCCGCCAAAGACCACGAAGTCTCCACCGAGATCATTTTCGCGCACGCAATCGCTCACGGACAGCGTGTGTTCTACCCACGGGTCGTCGCGAAAAGTCCTGACTTGAGCCTGGTTCGCGTCGAGCGTCTCGCGCAATTGCAGCCGGGCACCTTCGGCATCCTCGAACCCACGGGGGCAGAGATCACGCGCTACGCCGATTTAGAGCGTGCGCTGATCTGTGTCCCCGGTGTGGCATTCGGCCCTGCGGGGCAGCGTCTCGGCCGCGGCGGTGGTTATTATGATCGATTAATCACCGCCCTCGGGTCCGAGACCGTCACGGTCGGTCTGGCCTATTCATTCCAGGTGCTGGATCGGCTCCCCGAGTCGCCGCTCGATCGGCGGCTCGGCCTAATCATTACAGAGTCCGCCGTGCATCGGGGCGCCGGTACTTACCCGGCGGCCGGCCCACGGATGGACCAAGGAGGCATAGCCAGGTGTTGTTAGACATTGGATTGGTGCTCCTGGGCATTGCGCTCAGCGGCGTGGTTTTTTATTTCGCGATGCAGTCGCGGCGGCAGATTGAAGCCGTCGAGGCGCAAGCGGCCGCCGGCGATGCCCAGCGAATCGTTGACGAAGCCAAAAGCAGAAGTGAACTTCTGATCAAGGAGGCGGAACTCAAAGCCAAGGACCTGATGGTCGGTGCGCGCGCCGACGCCGAACGCGAACTGCGCGAGCGGCGCCGCGAACTGACCGCCCTCGAAGGCAAACTGCAGGCGCGCGAGGAAACCTTCGAGAAACGGCAGGAGGCGTTTGAGCGGCGCGAGGTCGAACTCAATCGCCGCGACCAGACCGTGCGCAATCGCGAAAAGGCGATTGGCGACAAGGAGGCCGAACATCAAGCGCTCATCGACGAAGCCCGCGGCCGTCTGGAGGCCGTCGCCGGACTCACCCGCGAGGAGGCCAAACGCACGCTGATCGAGGAGATGGTCGGGCAGGCGCGGCACGAATCGGCCCGCCACATCCGGGTGGTCGAGGAGGAGGCACGCGAGGAGGCCGACCGCCGTGCCAAGCGCATCATCTCGATCGCGATCGAGCGTCTCGCCGGTGAGTTCGTCGCCGAGCGCACGGTCTCGGTCATCGCGCTGCCCACCGACGAAATGAAGGGGCGCATCATCGGGCGCGAGGGCCGCAATATCCGCGCGATCGAGGCCGCGACCGGCGTTGACATCATCATCGACGACACGCCCGAGGCGGTCGTCATCTCGTGCCACAATCCGATCCGTCGCGAGATCGCGCGGGTCGCGCTGGAGCGTCTGATCTCCGACGGGCGCATCCATCCGGGGCGCATCGAAGAGGTCGTGCGCAAGGCCGAGCAAGACGTCGAGGAATCGATCAAGGAGGCCGGGCAGCGCGCGCTCATCGAAGTCGGGGTCCACGGGGTGCATCCCGAACTGACCAAGCTGCTCGGCATGCTGAAGTACCGCTACTCATACGCGCAGAATGTCCTGATGCATTCCATCGAGGCCGCGTTTATTTGCGGCGCGATGGCGGCGGAACTCGGCCTCAACGAAAAGCAAGCGCGCCGCGCAGCGTTGCTCCACGACATCGGCAAGGCTCTCACCCACGAGGTCGAGGGCTCGCACGCGCTGATCGGCGGCGAACTCGCGCGCAAGTACGGCGAGTCGGCGAAGATCGTCAACGCGATCGCGGCGCATCATGAGGAGGTCAAGGCCGAGACTATCCTGGCGCCGCTGGTGGACGCCGCCGACGCACTCTCGGGCGCCCGGCCGGGGGCGCGGCGCGAAGTGCTCGAGAGCTACGTCAAGCGGCTGGAGGATCTCGAAACCATCGCGAAGTCCTTCAAGGGCGTGGACAAATGTTTCGCGGTGCAGGCCGGGCGCGAAATGCGCGTGATCGTCGAGCCCAACCAGGTCTCCGACGAGGACGCGACGATGCTCGCACGCGACGTCGCGCGCAAAATCGAAACCGACATGACCTATCCGGGACAGATTCGCGTGACGGTTATTCGCGAGACCCGCGCGACCGAACTGGCAAAGTAAGCGCGGCGAACTGCACGCATACAAACCGACGGGCGCGGTGTGCGAACTTGACGCACAGCGCGCCCGTTTCATTTCGGCTCACGTCATCCTCGTTTCGCGCGGGCGGGAATCCATTTCGTCGGGAAAATAAGGCCACCAAAAAACAAGGCGGAGCGTTGCCGCCCCACCTCAGAAATCGACGTGCCGCGTCCCGCTTACACTATCGAGTCGGCCGCACCCGATTGCGCCGGCATCGATTGCGTCGCCGGGGTCCCCGCGCCGTTGAGCGCCTCGCAGGCATACTGCAGCCAGCGCGCGCTCGAAAGCTCGTCCTGAACATACAGTTTGAACAATTCCTTGCTCTCGAGATCGTCCTTGATGTTCTCGGCCAGATCGGTGATCGGCTTGAAGAACGCGTCGATGTCCGGTGCTAGCGAGTTCAGATAGAGCAGCTTCTGATTGTCGGTAACGTTGCTATCGCCCAAGTACTCGGTGATCTTGCGGCTTGCTTCGGTCACCGTCGCCTTGCACTCGAGGCCGAGGTCGCGCATCCGGCGCTCGAAAATTCGCGCGTGATAGCCCTCGCGTTCCGCGATCATTCGGATTCCACTGCGGATACAATCGGTCGTGCACAGCTTGGCCCACGCCGTGAACGCCACCTCGCCGTTCGCCTCGCCCGCACGGAAACGATCGAGCATCGCGTCCACCGCCGAGCGTTCGCTACCGAAAGTCTTGCCCATCGCGGTAAACTGGCGAGCGCCCTTGCCGTTGCCATTCCCATTACCGCTTTCCATCGCACCCATTTCGCACTCGAAGGTCTCTTCCGTGATAATGCCGGCGCGATATGCGCGTAAAAGCTGTTTGAATTCGAAGTCCCGATTCATTTTTTCAATCCTCCGCTAGACGCAATTAGTCAACAGGTACAGATACTGCGGCTCGCGAAAGCTGTCAAACGGATATCTCAACAGCAATTAAGCACCGTGGTTTACCCCGACGAAGATTTCACGGCTCCAGCACCATTCCGAAACGACTACTACATTGGCGGCCGCGTATGTTAGTAGGGGACGGTGCCGGGACGCAGCTTGGAAGCCCCGGCCCGGTTTGACTGGCGATGATCGAGTTGGATCGCTTAGGTGTGTGCGCTATGGAAACGGAGTAGCGAATGATCGCACAGGGATTGAAAGTTGGAATCGTCGGCGGCTCGATCGCCGGATGTACGGTCGCGATCGAACTGTCGCGCGTGGGATGCGACGTGACCCTGTTCGAGCGCACTGGCGATGAGTTGAAAGATCGCGGCGCCGGAATCGGCGTACCCACCGCGGTCTTCGATACCCTGGTGCGCCGCGACCTGGTCGATTCCGACACGCCCTATTTTGCCGGCCGCGGGTTCACCCGTCTTTGGCGCACTCCGCAGGAAGCCCGCTACGGGTATCTCGCCTGGGACCAGCCCGCGGACCTGGCGTTGCTGAACTGGGGTGTGCTCTATCGAAATCTGCGCAAGCGCGTGCCGGATCGCATCTATCGCGCGGAGCATCGAGTGGTCGGCCTGCGGGTGATCGCGCACGACTCGGTCGGCATCGAATTAGCGGATGGCACCGTGCGCGCTTTTGATTTGGTGGTCTGCGCCGACGGCTACTCCTCACTCGGACGCCGGTTACTTTTCCCCGACGTCGGCATTGAATACGCCGGGTACGTGCTGTGGCGGGGCATCCTGAACGAAGCTGACATGGACGAGACCGCGCCGCTGCAGAGCGGCGTTCATTCGCCGGGCTATCCGGGCGGACACGGCATCTTCTACTTCGTGCCCGGGCCGAACGGGTCAGTGGCGCCCGGTACGCGAGTAGTCAATTGGGGCATGTACGTTCCGGTGGCCCAAACCTCACTGGCCAAATTCTTCACGGATAAGGAAGGCAGAGTGCACGAAGGGTCGCTGCCACCCGCCGGAATGCCGTTTGCGACGGAATCCGAACTCAAGCGCAAGGCTGCGGAACGATTACCCGATTACTACAGGGAAATCGTCGAGCGCAGCCGGAATACATTTGCCTATGCGATCTATGATTGCCATGTCCCGGCGTATCGGAAGGGGCGCATCTGTCTGGCGGGAGATGCGGGCTCCTTCGCCCGTCCGCACACCGCGGCCGGTGCGCTCAAAAGCATCAACGACGCGATCGCGCTCGGCGAGGCGATTAAGCAGCAGGGTTCGCTTGACGAAGCGCTGAGCGTCTGGGATGCCGCGCGCACCGAGACCAACAATAAACTAGTCACTTACGGTAATCAGTTGGGCCGCGCGCTGGTCAAAGAGATTCCGGATTGGTCAACGATGGACGCGGCTGCGATGCGTCAATGGTTTTCCTCGATAGTCGAAATACCAATGACTATGCGCGATCAGATTCGCGAGGAGCCTCGTTAAACCAGATCCTCATAAATCGCGAGCGAGTTCGCGCCTTCGTGGGTACGGTGGATGACATCCGCCGCAAAATGGTCGCCGTGCAGGAACGGATGAATCCGGAATACTTTCTGTGGCTTTGCGATCAGGGATATTTGCCGCTGCACGAAGTGAAGAAGCAGCTGGAGATGTTCGGCATTAAAGTCATGCTGGAATTCATAGGATGACCGGCGTTGCGATTCTGCTTCTTTATAGAAACCCGATCGCCTCAATTGAAGTGCGGCAGGATAGCTTTGCCGTATAGTTCAATTTGCGCCATCACCTGGTCGGGCGGACACGCGGGCCGCAGGACGAACTTGACACATCCGGCCTCGACGAACCGTTTAAGTTTCTCGACACACTCGGCCGCGGGGCCGACCACGCTGCGCGCGGCGATGTCCTCCGGCGGCATCGGCAGGCCGCGCAGCGCGGGCGCGACGATGCGCCATGCCGCGTCGCGATCCTCGTCAATATGGGTCAGCAGCAGCACGCCCGACTCGCGCGGATTGATCGGGCGGCCGGCCTGATCGCCAAAGGCCATCAGCTTCGCCATGTCGCGCTTGAATTCCTCGGGACTGGTGAGGGCGGGGAACCATCCGTCGCCGAGGCGCACGACACGTTTGAGGATGGCGTCGCTTTTGCCGCCGATCCAGATATCGAGGGCGCCCTTACGGGGCTTCGGTTCAATAGTCACATCGTCGAACTGATAGAACTGACCGCGATGGGTTACGTGTGACTCGGTCCACAGGCGGCGCAGAATAGTAATTCCTTCGTCGAGTCTTTTGCCACGCTCCTCTGACGGCACGCCGCTGGCCGCAAGGTCGCGCAAATCGCTGCCGCTGCCGACCGCCATGATCATACGGCCGCCGGAAAGATAATCCAGCGTCGCGTAAGTCTTGGCGACGTGCACCGGATGTCGCGCAGGCAGCGTGAGCACACTCGGCCCCATTTTGAGATGGCGGGTGCACCCGGCGATCATCGCGAAGAGGCAGGTAATATCGAGCGTCGGGTTACGCGTGACGATATGGTCGGAGAGCCAGAGGGAATCGAGGCCGACGGCCTCTGAGGCTTCGGCAAACTCGCACAACAAGTCCGGCGCCGGCAGTCCATGCTTCCACTGGCCGAAACCGATGCCGATTTTAACTCCGCTCATGAGGCGTATCTCCATTCACAAAGTTGCGGGCGACGCCAGCCGGCGCGCGGTCTTCTAAATCAGCCTGCGAAAAAGGCGAGCAGCCGATCGCACAACGCGTCGGGGGCTTCCTCCGGGATGAAGTGGCCGCAGTCGAGCGGCTCGCCGCGCACGTCATCCGCCCATTGCTGCCAGACTTCAAGCATCCGACTGGCGCGATGGAGGCGGCCGGGCGCACCCCATAGGACCATCAGGGGCGCCGTGATTTTGCGGCCGGCGGCGCGGTCGGCGGCGTCGAACTCACAGTCACATTCGATGCCGGCGCGATAATCTTCGCAAGTGGCGTGAATCATCGCCGGGTCGCAAAACGCCTCGTGATATGCGGCCAGCGCCTCGGCCGTAAATGCGCCCGGCGTACCACACCAACTACTCAGTGTATGATCGAGGTAATAGTCAGGATCGCTATTAATTAGCTTTTCCGGAAAGGGGGCTGGCTGCGTCAGAAAATACCAGTGATAAGCGCGACGCGCGGCGTGGCGATCCATGCGTTCGAACTGCTCGAGCGTCGGCATAATATCGAGAACGGCAACGCGGCGTATGCGTTCGGGATGGTCGAGGGCGAGGCGGTAAGTAACGCGGCCGCCGCGATCGTGGCCGGCTACGTCGAAGCGATCAAAGCCCAACGCGCTCATGACCTCGGCCATATCGAGCGCCATCGCACGCTTGGAATAGGGCAGATGCTGTGCGTCGGTGGGCGGCTTGCTGCTGGCGCCGTATCCGCGCAAGTCGGGGATGACGAGGGTGAAACGCTCGGCGAGCCGCGGTGCGACCTTATGCCAGATGGCGTGCGTCTGCGGATAGCCGTGGAGCAACAACAGCGGCGCTCCGCTGCCACCCTGTACCAGCGCGATTTCCGCACCCGAGGTTCGTATTCGCTTGCGCGAAAATCCATCGAACATGATCCAACTCCAGACGCATGGAATTCAAGCGATGCGCCCGCCACTCGCGACGAGGCGCTGTCGTCCGTAAAGTAGAATCGCACGCGGGGCAAACTGCAAGCGGAAAATGTGCGGTCGTCACCGGGGGCGAGGTTCAGGATGGCGGAGTTTGTCGGCTATAGTCAGGGCGGAAGTCGAGATTGGACGGAATCTGACGCAATGGTGGAAAAAGAGCGCATCGCGAAGTTTCTGGCGCGTGCCGGAGTGGCCTCGCGCCGCGACTCGGAGCGGCTAATCGAGGCCGGCCGCGTCGCGCTCAACGGCGTCATCGTCGCTCATCCGGCGACCCTGGTCAGTGCGGCGGACGCGTTGGCGGTCGATGGCAAGCCAATCGCGGCGCCGCAGCAGACCAGGCTTTGGCGTTATCACAAACCGGCCGGACTGGTGACGACGGCGCGCGACCCGGAGGGGCGTCCGACGGTGTTCTCAGTCCTGCCGAAAACGCTGCCGCGGGTGATTTCGGTCGGTCGCCTCGACGTCAATACCGAGGGAATTTTACTGCTGACTAATGACGGCGGACTCTCACGTTATCTCGAGCATCCGGCGCAAGGGATTTCGCGCACCTACCGGATCAGGGCGCATGGCGTCGCGACCGAAGCGGCGCTCAAACAACTCGCGAAAGGCGTCACCATCGACGGCATCAACTATCGTCCGGTGACGACTACACTCGATCGCCGCCAGGGCAGCAATAGCTGGTTGACGATGACGCTGAGTGAGGGCAAGAACCGCGAGATCAAACGCCTGCTCGAAGAGATTGGCCTGCGGGTGACGCGCCTGATCCGCATCAGCTATGGGCCGTTCCAACTCGGCCGGCTAGAGCCTAACGCAGCCGATGAAGTACCGATCCGATCGCTCGCCAAGCTGCTCCCCGGCTATTTCTCATGACGTGGCGTGCGACCGACGTATAACTGCCTATCGAATATTTATTCGCGCCCATCGATTACGCATTGCGAATAGTCAGTCCTCCGTCGACCGGAATCACGGCGCCGGTGATGTAGGAAGCCGCGGGCAGACACAGGCTGAAAGTAATGTGCGCGACCTCCTCCGGGTAACCATAGCGTTTGATCGCCGTCCGCCGTTTGGCGAAGATCGACTTGTGGTCCTCCGCGATTGAATCAGTCAGTCCGGTGCGGATGGGGCCCGGGCAGATGCAGTTCACCGTGATTCCTTCGGGTCCGAGATCAACGGCGAGTGCGCGCGTTAGTCCAATGACCCCGGTTTTTGCGGCCACGTATGGTGCATCCCCCGGTGTTGCGCCAAGGCCTTCGGTCGAAGCGATGTTGACGATTCGCGCCGCATCGGATCTACGCAGGTGCGGCAAGGCGGCGCGCACCAGGCGCTGCTGCGCGGTCAGCATCCCGGTCAGCGCCTTGTCCCAGATCTCGTCGAATCCATCCTGGTCCAATTTGCGGAAAGCCATGAAGCCGGCATTGTTAATGACTATGTCGAGCCGGCCGAAGCGATTAGCCACTTCGGCAACGACGCGTTTGATCCCGTCGCCATCGAAGACGTCGAGGCGCCAACCCTCGACCGTCCCGCCCGCGGCCCTGATTTCATCGACCACCTGGCGAAGGCCGGTCTCGTTGATGTCGGTGGCCGCGACCATCGCGCCTTCCTGCGCGAAGAGGTGTGCGGTCGCACGGCCCATCCCGCTGGCGGCGCCGGTGACCAGTACGGCGCGGTCCTGAACGGAGCGGCTGAGCTTTTTGTACGGTTCCATCTCGATTCTCCTGATCCGCATCCTCGTGTATCCGTCCGAGGTGCATAGCACGTATAGCTTGTCGGCAGCGGTCGTGACCACCAGTCGAATCGTTTCGTATCGGCGCAAGGGCCGAGTCGGCTGGCCACGCCTGGCCGTTGCATTAGATTGTCTTTTGTAGTTTTGGTGGTGTAGTTAATCTTGAACGAGTTAGCGCACGAGCGCGCACCTCACCCGGGCTGTTGCGTGCAGTCCTTACCATCGAGGAGGGAACTCTAAATGGCCGATTACGACATTCACATCAAGGGTGGCACGGTGGTTGACGGGACGCGGGCCCCGCGTTACCGCGGCGACCTCTGGATCCGCGACGGCCGGGTCGCCCAGATTGGCGGCCGCGCACCCGGATTCGCGAAGAAGACGATCGACGCCGACGGGCTGATCGTGGCGCCGGGCTTCGTCGATCTGCACACGC
>JAJXYF010000015.1 GCA_021780755.1 Deltaproteobacteria bacterium
TGGCCCGCAAGCTCATGCGCTACATCCGTCACTACAACCGCGCTCCCAAGCCCATCAAGTGGACCTATCGTGACCCTTCACACCGCATCAGCCTTAATACCAATTTCTCTGTTACAGGCCACTAGTGGCGCAAACGTCTCGGGACAACGCGATAAAAGAGCGGATCACGAACCTCATCACGACTTCATAGTTGCAACTGAGTCGCAAATTAGCCTCCAAGCGGCACAATACACGATCGCGAGGTCCGAGGCTTTCCAGCCTAACCAAGTGCAAACTCGTTAATCGGCATATGTTTTGATCCCAAAATGCACAGGCGACTTCAGCCATCTCTATAAACCGAAACATGGCGATGACCGTGATTAATCTGAAAAGTCATCCTGGCTCTGGAAGAAACCACGAAGTCAAATCCATTTCACGCATATGCCTGGTGAGCGCGATCATTGCAGCCGCGACTTCTGGTTGGGGCTGCTCGTCCTACATCGAGCCGGTCAACGACTCGTGGCCTTCTGAATCCAGTCCCTACTCGCGGTTCCTGTATGTACCAGCGAATATTTCAGGCGCATCAGCTTTAGTCGCTCATGGATCATTGGAGGATGCTCCTGCGGTTGTACGGTCCGGTTACACAGATCCCCGCTGGGAGCGCGTCGGCGAAACCTATTTTTCTGCCAGCAACAATCGAGTGCTCATAATCCCGCGGGTATTAGGTCGGCCAGAGGGCCGCAGCTACACCGGTTCCGAGAAAGCACGGGAATATTGATATGGTTGACTACCTGCCGGCAAAGTCGAACACCGGCATGTTCGGCGGCAACTCCAACTGGCGCGGTCTGGTCTGGATGCCAGTCAATGCCCTGCTCATCAGGGACCTCCTCAATTTCTATGGATACTACGGCGACATTTATGAAGATTCGCAAACGCATCACAGAGACCAGAACAGTGGTCGCAAGAGACCTGATCTCCAATCCGAAGAATTGGAGACGCCGCTCGAAGGCGCAAGCCGATGCTCTCAAGGCGCTGCAGCGCGAGATCGGCAATGCCGACGCTTGCTCACAACATCGCCGGGTGTAGGTTGAACCGGCACCGGGTACTACTATCACACATCAAATGTCGGGCCATCTTTCGCGCACCCGCTACAGTTCCGAACCATAGGAAGAGCGCGCAGTTGCCCAATGGAAATTGCATTTCCGCATTGCTCGCAGAGCCCATAAAGCCCCTGTTCCAAACGATCAAACGCGTCCCATATAGCCGCAAGCCGGCTTTCCGAAAGGCTGATGAAACTGAGATCGAATTCGAGATTGACGCGGTGGCAAGCCTGAGCCGTCTCGGCACGCGGCTGGCGCTTGCCAGTTCCAAACTCGTTGCGCACAAGTTCCTTCATGGTCTGGATTTCCTGGTCTCGCAACTCCGTCAAGATGCCCTTAAGCTTATTCCGGCGAGCTATGTTGCGGGACAGGTGAAATTGCTCTGAAGGTCGCAGATAAGCGGTATACGTAGGGAGCGTGGATTTTGATTCCTTATACACGGTACTTCTTCCTTTTACTCAGCCTGATCCGCAACTCGGGTGATCGCTGGGGGTGCGAGCAGGCATCTACAATCGCTTGGACTGGCGGGAGTAGATGACCGTCAGGATTGCCCCCGTGATGACGACGTGGGAATTACACAATGAGAAACCACGCACCATCACACCATCAAAAGACCTCGCGCGATCCGGGCCTGAGTAAGTCCGGTGATCATTGAATCCGGCGGCGCGTGGACGCGTTGGCCCACGGCGGCGAGAAATCAGTCGCTATTTTCGAGGTCTAGAGCAGCGGGTCTTGGCCACCCGAGCGGGAGGGGCCAAGCTTCAGGCGCAAAAGCAGACGTGAGAGCGGAACTTGAGGGGAGAATTCAATATTTGCGACGGGCTCAACAACATCTCCGTTGTTGATAAGCATCAGGAGCGCTGGCAGCGCCGCTTGATGTGCAATGCACTCGGTTGTTCTGGCTTCGGGCTGGGCAATTGGAGTGTGTCGTTCGATCGATTGGCACACTTCGGGGGATCGGAAGTGACCTGTGAACTGATGTTCCGGGCCCATCGGAAACACCAGCAGCATCAGCAGGCTCACGACACAGGCCACCGCGCTAATCAGACTCGCTCCCTTAAGCACGGTGGAATAAAAACGATTACTCATGCACATCGGTGAAGATAGCTCAGGTCGAATCAAAGCTCAAGCAAAGAACATGAGCCGCGCCGCCGCACATGGAGAATTGACGAGACCCGTCTCGGCAATATTCAACGCCAATGACCCGGAAGGACCCGGGTGGGTGAACGCACGAGATCGAGATCGTGGGGAAACATTCGGCCATGTGCACAGTTTTCGACGCGTTCCATAGCGGCCAATTCATTCGCATCGTCTTCGACCATAACGCCAAGCGCAGCGCGGCCGTCTTCAGCCCGCTCTTCGACTAATCGGCGGCAACCTCGCGCAGGTGGTGCACAAAACCCACCGCAACCCAAATCTTCGACGGAGCGAAGCCGTATCGCCCGTTGCGCTCGGCCGGGTGCGGACCGTCTTGAGCGTCCCTCGCCAAGGCTAGTCCACTCAGAATTCGTGGTTGGTGCGCCCCCGCGCAATGGCCTGTCAGCGGTATGGCCGCACCTGATACGACTACCTGGAATTCCCTATGAAGCGAGCCGCATCGCTGTTATCCAGCGCCCTTTGAACATCCTCGACGGAAACCGCATGCCCCTCGCGCAACCTGCTAAGCAACGCATCGACCTCTCGCCCCTTGCGGTAATATGAGATTCCCGCCTCGCTATCCGCACCGCCAGTATAGGATTGGGCATTCATGCGGTCGATGTTTCGAGCCTGCTCCAGCCGCGAGATGGCCTGTGCCGCTTCCGGAGTCCGCGGTCGGATGAGCGTTGAACCCGCGTTGGAAGCCGCAAAGACCGGGACTGCGCCGGCGAGAAAGGCACACAGACAACCACACCATACGATCCGCTGGTTCATTGGCGTTACCTCCATAAGCTTACGACGGGATAAAGAACCGCAAATTCAATCCCGCATCCAGGCGGGGCTGGTTAACTCGTGAGAGTCGCGGATTCGGTTGGGAACTTCGCGCCTCTCGGTGGCGGTACCCCGGCGGATATTCGCATGAATGCCGGTTGTCGCGATATTGGGAGAGTTCGAATCCTGATCTTGCATTTCGAGTTCTTGGAAGATAGATCCTGATCCAGCACTCCATGTTGAGTTCACGAAGACATCTTGGGCTGACGGCCGCAATACTTGCGTTGGTGGCCATTGCGACGTTTGGGCCGAGGTTGCATCTTCCCCATACCACTCCAAAGTGGAGAGCGGTGCAGCGAACAGATCTGAACTACAACTGCTGGCTTGCAGTTGACGCTCAGGTCGACCAGGACGCACCGCTTCGCCAGCAGCACGGGCATTCTGCTTTCGTCGCAATCGTGCTGCCATTTGCGCTTCGACCCATCCAATCGGGTGACTATTCGAGACCACTAGTTCCTCAGAAAAGACGGCTTCTCCGGCCGTTGAGACGCCTACCTTCATCCGCAGATAGCGAAGACCCGACCGTCTGAACATCCCCTTTGTTTGAGCCGCGCACTTTGGACGAAAGCGTTCCAAAATGCTCGGGGAAATCTGCGTCCTTAGCATGGCTAAGAGGTCGCGTTTGCGCTGAAGGGTTGGGGTTTGTTCAATGCCAAGTTTTTCGCTCCGCAATCCATTTACGGTAATTGTCGGTGCACTGGTAATCGTCATTCTGGGAGTGACGGCGTTCATGCGGATGCCGGTCGACGTCTTCCCGAACATCAAGATTCCGGCGGTGGTGGTAGCGACTTTTTATCAGGGTATGCCGCCGCTCGATATGGAAGACAACATCACCTTCCGCTACGAGCGGTTCTTTACGCTTGGAAGCAATATCGAGCACGTGGAGTCGCGTTCGCTGTCGGGGGTGAGCATCATCAAGGTGTTCTTTCAGCCCGGCACCGATATCGAAGCGGCGGCGGCCCAGATGGGCACACTGGCGATGGCCGACCTGGGGATCATGCCGCCGGGAACGCTGCCGCCATTGGTCCTGCAGTACGACGCGTCATCGCTGCCGGTGGCGCTGGTGACGGTCGAGGGCAAGGGCTACAGCGAGACTCAGCTCGAGGATCAGGCCCGCTACAACATCCGCAATCAACTCGCCACGGTGCCCGGAGCCTCGGTGCCGATCCCGTTCGGGGGCAAATTCAGGCAGGTGATGGCTTATGCCAACCCGCAGGCGCTGCAGGCGCGCGGGCTGTCGCTAATGGACGTGGTTCACGCCCTCGACCAATCCAATCTGATTCTGCCGGCCGGCGACGTAAAGCTCGGCGCGAAGGATTTCTACATCTACTCCAACAGCATGATCCGAAAGGTCGGCGATATCAGCTCGGTACCGGTGAAAACTGGCCGCGGACAGGCGCCCGTACTAATTCGAGACGTGGCTAACGTAGATGACTCGGCGCAAATTCAATACAACAAGGTCCTGATCAACGGTCAGCCGTCGGTCTATATCCCAGTCCTGCGACAGGTGGGGGCCAACACCATCTCGGTGGTGGACGGGGTCAAGAACCTGCTCCCAAAGGTCTTCGGCCTGCCGGCCGGAATGAAGCTCAAGACCATCTTCGACCAGTCGACTTACATCAGGCAGGCGGTCGAAAGCCTGGAGCATGAGGCGGTGTCCGGCTCGGTGCTGGCCTCGCTGATGATTTTGATATTCCTGGGCAGCTTCCGCTCGACGTTGGCGATTTTTCTCTCGATCCCGCTCTCGATTTTGGCCGGGGCGTTTGGCCTTTACTTGAATGGTTCGACCATCAACATCATGACCCTTGGCGGCTTTGCCCTGGCGATTGGCCGCTTGGTTGACGACTCCGTGGTGGTGCTGGAAAACATCAATCGCCATCTGGCCGAGGGCCAGGCACCCCGGGATGCGGCTCGCGATGGCGCCGAAGAAGTCGCGCTGCCGGTGCTTGCTTCGACGGTCACCACCTGCATCGTGTTCTTTCCCGTCATGTTCCTCTTTGGAGTAGCCAAATATCTGTTCAGCGCCTTGGCACTGGCAGTGGTGCTCTCGATGACGGCTTCGTACGTGGTGGCGATGAGCGTGATTCCGATATTCTGCGCCCGTTTTCTGACGGCGGCGGACGCGACAGCAGCGGAACACCATGAAGGGCACGGACCGCTGGCCGTGTTCGACCGAGCGTACGAGCGGTTCGCAACGAGGTACGAACGCCTTCTCGAAGCCGCCCTGAACCGCAAATTTCTAGTTATCGCTGCCGTGAGCGGACTGTTCTTCGCAAGCATGGCGATGTTTCCGTTGCTGGGGAGCGAACTGTTTCCCGAGACTGATGCCGGTACATTCACCATCAATTTCCGGGCTCCCGCGGGCACTCGCATCGAACTCACGACCGAGTTGGCACGAAAGATCGAGGCGTTGGTGCGCGAGACGATTCCGCCGAGCGACCTCAACATGATTGTCTCGAATATCGGCCTCGCCCCCAGCATCTCCGCAATCTACTCGCCCAACGCGGCTGAGGATTCCGGCTTCCTTGAAGTCGAGCTCAAAGAAGGCCACAAGAAGCCGACCGCCTATTATGTAAAACGGCTCAAGCAACTCGTGCCCGAACAGCTCCCCGAAGTTCGGACCCTGTTTTCGTCGGGCAGCATCATTGACGCGGTACTCAACTTCGGCATGATGGCGCCGATCGACGTGCAGTTCACCGGCAGCCGCTTCAGCGACCTCTACCGGGTGGCTAATGAGTCACGCGAAACTATAAATGGCCTTCCGGATGTATCCCAAACATTTCTGCTGCAGGAAGCCGAATATCCGACGCTCGACATCAAGGTAGATCGAATCAAGGCAGCAAGGCTCGGACTCACGCAAAAGGATGTGGTCTCGGACGTAATCACCGCCCTGAATTCGAATATGTATATCGCGCCGTCAATCTGGATCGATCGGCAGAACAGCAATGACTACTTCCTTACCGTGCAATATCAACGATCGGACACCGGCTTTAAATCCATTGAAACTCTCAACGACATTCCGGTTCACAGCTATATAAAGGAGACCGGGCACGCGCAGAGCCTGCTGCTGCGCGACGTGGCGTCGGTTGTTCCGGAATACCATCCCTCAGAAGCTGATCACTATAATATCCAGCGCGCGGTCGATCTCCTGGTCTCCCCCAGGGGCCAGGACCTCGGTGGTACCCAAGCTGTAATCGAGAAGACATTGGATAAGATCAACCTGCCCAAGGGGGTCGCGATCAACTATCGCGGCTCGGTCGCGGCGATGCATGCATCGTTTTCCAGTTTCGGTTTCGGCTTATCGCTTGCGGTGGTGCTGCTCTATCTGGTGATGGTCGCGCAATTCAAATCGTTTGTGGACCCCGTAATCATCATGGTCGCGGTTCCAATGGGTCTCATCGGTGTTATCTGGACGCTGTGGGGAACCAATACGACGCTCAATATCGAATCGTTTATGGGCATCATAGTTATGGTCGGCATCGTGGTGTCAAATTCGATTCTGCTAGTGGATTTTGCAAACGAACGCCGCAAACAAGGTCAACCTCTCCGGCGAGCGGTAATCGAATCGGCGCGGATTCGTATGCGCCCTATTCTAATGACGGCCTTGGCCACCGTGGCCGGGCTTGCGCCTATAGCACTCAAGCTGGGCGAAGGCTCTGAGGCATCAGCCCCGTTGGCCCGCGCCGCGGTTGGCGGCCTGACGGCTTCGACAATACTTACTCTGATTTTAGTGCCGTGCATCTACGAATTGTTTTATGCACGGATCGAGCAACCCAAAATATAATGCGCAAATTAGCTTGGTTGCGCGTGAGAGAGGCAGAGAATGCCGAGTTTTTCGCTGCGCAATCCATACACGATAATTGTCGGAGCGCTGGTAATCGTCATTTTGGGAATGACGGCGTTCATGCGGATGCCGGTCGACGTCTTCCCGAACATCAAGATTCCGGCGGTGGTGGTAGCGACTTTTTATCAGGGTATGCCGCCGCTCGATATGGAGGACAACATCACCTTCCGCTACGAGCGGTTCTTTACGCTTGGAAGCAATATCGAGCACGTGGAGTCGCGTTCGCTGTCGGGGGTGAGCATCATCAAGGTGTTCTTTCAGCCCGGCACCGATATCGAAGCGGCGGCGGCCCAGATGGGCACACTGGCGATGGCCGACCTGGGGATCATGCCGCCGGGAACGCTGCCGCCATTGGTTCTGCAGTACGACGCGTCATCGCTGCCGGTAGTGTTGGTGACGGTCGAGGGCAAGGGCTACGGCGAGACTCAGCTCGAGGATCAGGCCCGCTACAACATCCGCAATCAACTCGCCACGGTGCCCGGAGCCTCGGTGCCGATCCCGTTCGGGGGCAAATTCCGGCAGGTGATGGCTTACGTCAACCCGCAGGCGCTGCAGGCGCGCGGGCTGTCGCTGACGGACGTGGTCCATGCCCTCGACCAGTCCAATCTGATTCTGCCGGCCGGCGACGTAAAGCTCGGCGCGAAAGATTACTACATCTATTCCAACAGCATGATCGAGAACGCCGACGATATTAATAAGGTTCCAATCAAGATTGGCCGCGGTCAGGCGCCGGTGCTGATGAGCGACGTCGGCAAGGTCCAGATCTCATCGCAGATTCAATACAACAAGGTCCTGATCAACGGTCAGCCTTCGGTTTATATCCCAGTGCTGCGTCAAGTGGGGGCCAATACCATCTCGGTGGTGGATGGAGTCAGAAACCTGCTCCCGAAGGTCTTCGGCCTGCCGCCCGGAATGAAGCTTAGGACCATCTTCGATCAGTCCACTTATATAATGGCGGCAATCAAAAGCCTGGAGCATGAGGCGGTGTCCGGCTCGGTGCTGGCCTCGCTGATGATTTTGATATTCCTGGGCAGCTTTCGCTCGACGCTGGCGATTTTTCTCTCGATTCCGCTCTCGATTCTGGCGGGCGCCTTCGGCCTTTATATCAACGACTCGACCATCAACATCATGACCCTTGGCGGCTTTGCCCTGGCGATTGGCCGTCTGGTCGATAATTCAGTCATCGTCCTGGAAAACATTAACCGCCATTTAGCTGAGGGCGAAGAGCCTGCCATTGCGGTTCGCCAAGGCGCCGACGAAGTCGCCCTATCGGTTTTGGCAATCACCCTGACGACCTGCATCGTGTTCTTTCCCGTCATGTTCCTGTTCGGAGTCGCGAAATACCTCTTCAGCGCTCTGGCGCTGGCCGTTGTATTGTCGATCGGGGCCTCGTACCTGATCGCTATGACGGTGATTCCGATCTATTGCGCACGCTTTCTTACCGCCGAAGAAGCCCGGTCTGTGGAAGCCGGTGCCGGCCTCTTTGCTGGGTTTCGTCGTGGTTACGACAAATTCTCTCATCACTACGAAAAGTGGCTTAGCGCCGCTCTCGATCACAAATTGCCTGTAATCACCGGAGTCAGCCTGCTGTTCATTGCCTCCTTGGCGATGTACCCCCTGCTGGGGACCGAACTCTTCCCCCAAACCGATGCGGGCGCGTTCACGATCAATTTTCGCGCTCCAGCCGGTACCCGCATCGAGCAGACGACCGAGCTCGCGCGCAAGATCGAAGCGCTTATCAATCGTACGATCCCACCACACGATCTCGACATGGTGGTGTCCAACATCGGTCTCGCACCCAGCATCTCGGCAATCTATTCTCCGAATGCCGCGGAGGATTCGGGATTTATCCAGGTTGAGCTTAAGGAAAATCACCAACAACCGACCAGTGTCTATGTAGCCAAGCTACGGCAGCTACTGCCGATTGAGCTTCCTGAAACACGCACCCTGTTTTCCTCAGGTAGCATCGTAGACGCCGTGCTCAACTTCGGCATGATGGCGCCAATTGACGTGCAGTTCGCGGGTAGCCGATTTGATCCGATTTATAAAGCTGCCGGTGATGCACAAAAGGTAATTCAAGGCCTCCCCCAGGTTTCTCAAACCTTTGTCCAGCAGGAATCTCAGTACCCAACGCTGAATATCAACGTTGACCGGGTCAGATCGGCGCGACTCGGTATCAATCAAAAGAACGTCATCGCTAACGTAATCACTGCGCTCAATTCCAATCTTTACATTAAGCCATCGATCTGGATCGATCGCGCAAACAGTAATGATTACTTCTTGACGGTACAGTACCCCGGAGCAGACAAAGGCTTCGATTCCTTAGGAACGCTCGAGAATATCCCGGTGAAAAGTAATCAGAGCGCAACCGGCCACGCTCAGAGCCTGCTCTTGCGTGATGTCGCGTCGATCGTTCCCGAATATCATCCTTCCGAGGCGGACCATTACAACATTCAGCGCGTAGTTGATCTTCTGGTGTCCCCGAGCAGTGAGAATCTTGGCGGCACACAAACCGCAATTGAGAATGCGCTCCACCATCTAAGCCTTCCGCAGGGTGTGGTGATCAACTATCGAGGGTCGATTGCCGCGATGCGTTCATCGTTCGCCAGCATGGATTTCGGCTTGTTCATCGCGGTCGTCCTGGTTTACCTCGTGATGGTGGCGCAGTTTCGCTCCTTTCTCGATCCGTTGATCGTAATGTTTGCCGTACCGATGGGCCTCATTGGCGTGATCTGGATCCTCTGGGCGACCGGCACGACGCTGAACATCGAATCATTTATGGGCATCATCTATATGGTTGGAATCGCGGTCTCGAACGCAATTCTCCTGGTTGACTTCGCCAACGAACGGATTCGGCAGGGCGACGATCTGCGCAGGGCGGTGGTTGATTCAGCGCGAATCCGGATGCGGCCAATACTCATTACGGCACTGGCTACAGTGGTCGGGTTGCTACCTATAGCTTTAAGTGCGGAGGCTTCCGCGCCTCTCGCACGAGCGGCCATCGGCGGTTTGGCCGCTTCCACGATTCTAGCGCTCGTGTTGGTTCCATGTATGTATGAACTTCTCTATTCACGTAGAAGGATCGAGGTCGGACGGTGAACTTTCCAAAAGTTAACATAGTGGCGATTGTCGTGGTTATGGCGACGCTAGGGTGGGCCTGCGGGCAACCGGCGGATCCGATCGCGGTCCCGACGGACCCTACGGTTGAGGTGATCCATCCTCAACGGAGCGAGATGGTGCAGAGCATCGATCTGCCGGGCGACGTAGTCGGGTTTTCTGAAGCGGCCTTGCACGCGAAGGTCACTGGCTATTTGCAGTCCATCAGCGTTGACAAAGGCGACTGGGTAAAGAAGGACCAGGTGTTGGCGCAAATCGAAGTGCCCGAGCTCCATTCAAATCTGGCTCGCGCACAGGCAAGTCTGGAGATTGCGAAGATTACATATGACCGACTAAAGCATGTTCAACAGTCTGATCCGCGCTTGGTGTCGCAGCAGGATGTGGACATGTCTTTCGCCAAATACCAGGAAACCGAGGCTGCCATGCAGACCCTCCAGACAATGGTGGCATATACAAAGATTGTCGCCCCATTTGACGGCGTGATCACCGGAAGGTTCGCGGACCCAGGCGCCTTGATTCGAGCCGGTGGTGGTGATTTTGGGGTGGACGAAACGTCTGGACTGATTTCCCCCGGTGCGACTGAAGGGGCGGGCGGTCACCGTAATGGAGGAGGTCCGATCCTTACGCTGGCAAACATCAGCAAGTTGCGCATCTATATCTATGTGCCCGAAGGGTCGTATCCGCTCATCCGAAAAGGTACCCCAGCGGTATTGCATTTCGATGAATATCCGAATCGTGTATTCAAAGGAGAGGTGGCGCGATTTGCAACCTCGCTCGACCTCGCGACGCGAACGATGTTGACCGAAGTCGATATCGACAATCCGGAGCATATTATTTATCCACGGAGTTATGCTCACGTTACGCTTGACTTGATTCGCCATAACGACGCGCTGAATGTTCCGAGCGCCGCCATTCAAGGCAGCGGAGACTCGGCCCGCGTCCTGGTGGTCAAGGCCGGCCGCCTTGCCGAAGTTCCCGTATCGACGGGCCTCAGTGACGGGAGTCGCGTGGAAGTCACGTCGGGACTGACCGATAAATCGCTGGTCGTCAGCACCTATAGCAATGCACTTAGCCCCGGGGAAAAGGTGCGCTTCAGCTTGTCCAAACTCACGCATGAAGCGAACTCGGGGTTTGATGGCGGCGGGTCGAAGGGACTTATGGACAAGTCACCCACCCCGAATACATAGAGTCCTTTGGAGTAGAGTCATGAAGTACTGGCGTGTCATCGCGCTTTTAGCCTGCATCCTGTTCGTTACCTATGGGTCTCTGGGCGCGACCGAGGCCGGAAGCGCATACTTGAGTCAGATCGGCAGCATGCCGACGCCAATAGCACCGCTGTCAGCCGGAGCTTCGCAGGGCTCAGCCGCGGCGGTCCAGCAGGTTCCAGGGGCCGCGACCTCGGCTTCGGTACCGATCGCGGCGGGGACCATGCTGACGCTCAAACAGGCGATTTCCGTCGCGCTCGAGTACCATCCGAGAATCAAGGAAGCGGCGGAGAACCTCAATGCCGCTAGTGCTCGGGTCGGCGAGGCCCGCTCGTACCTCGGGCCTCAGGCGCTAGTGATCGGTCAGGATCTAGGCAGTACGGATAATGGGATCGGCAACGCCAGCTATTACAATCCCGATGGGGCCTTTCCTCGCATGACGGGACGCAATCATGATCTGCCGCCCAACGATTTCTCTCAGAGTTGGAATGCCAACAATAACTATATGGGAGGTCTCGCGGTTTCGCAGTTTCTTTTCGACTTCGGTCGCCGCCACGGCTTTGTATCTCAACGCAGGTTTGAAGCCGCCTCGGTTTCCGCAGCCGAACAACTCGCGAAGCTCGATCTGGTGTTTGAGGTTTCGCAGCGCTACTTCGGAGTGCTCCAAGCCAAACAACTAATCAAAGTTTACGAAAAAGCGGTCGAGCAACGGCAATATCATCTGCACGAGGCCCAGGTGAAGGCCAATGCCGGACTTCGCCCTCAACTGGATGTCTATGTGACTCAGGCTGAGGTCGAGCGCGCCCAACTACACCTGGTCGATGCCCATAATACCTACGGAGACGCCAAAGTAGCGCTCAATAATGCCTTAGGCTTGGGTGAACGTGCGCCCGAGTACCATCTCGCTGATGTTCTTACTTATTCGCCCGTGGCCGAGACGGTGGCGCCTCTGATCGCAACCGCGCTGCGGCAGCGCCCGGACCTGAATGAACTCGAAAACCAGGCGAAGGCTCTGGGAGCTCAAATCGTCCAGTACAAAAGTGATAACTATCCCACGGTTAGCGCGTTAGGCGGCTACTCAGCCATAGGCACCGGGCTGCCCGCCGCGAACAATTTCAACATTGGCGTCGTGATCACATGGCCAATTTTCAACAGTTTTTTGACCACTGATCAAATCGCCGAAGCTAAAGCTCGACAACGCGCTGCTCAGTATGCAATCGAAGATCTCCAACAACGAATTATCCTTCAGGTACAGACGGCATTTCTGGATTCGCAGGCTTCCTTACAGCGTATCGACCGGGCGCAGAAGGCGTTGGCCGCCTCGCGAGCGGAACTTGAGCTTGCCGAAAAGCGCTACCAGACTGGGCTGGCTAATATTGTAGAGTTAGAAGACGCTCAACGTTACTACACATACGATGATGCTGAGTACGCTAGCTCCTTGTACGGATTTGCGGTGGCGAAGGCCGCGGTAGAAGAGGCCACAGGCCGATCCCTATGAGCGCCTGAAAGAGTACTGTCTCTGGGACGGCGCAAGTCGGATTAGCGACGCAGCGGCTCAATAGCTCACGTATAGCCAAGGTGGGGAGGTTATTATGATGATAGTTAACAGCGGCTGAAATATATGCCGGTATTCAGTAATGTGCAACTGTGCTGGGTTTTATCCACCACTGATTTAACGATGAGCGTGGAGCACTAAAATAGAGCCTTCGCCCTGGCGAAACGATTCCCTATTTTATCTGACCTTAGGTCAGATCGAGGCCAACTGCATTGGCCGCATATCGCGTCGGGCGGAGATTTTTGAGAGCGCAGCATGAATGAGAACGAGCAACTGCGCATCGTACATCGCACGTGCCGGGTGCCGCTCAAGATACCGACCAGTGAAGAGTGGATGGAATTACGGCGTATTTCTTTCTTGTGCGCGAATTTTGGGAATCACCTGTTGACCGAATCCTACGCCACAGTAAAGGGCCTGCGCGGCCTCCATCCATATACGGACTACCGCACGATGCTATCGTCGGCAGTCCGCGACGCTATCAGTCGCGAATGCATTGGTATATGGCGCAGACTGGGAAAACGGATTCTAATGGGCGAACAGACACTGGCCCGTTTTGCCGCGAATCGGGCAATCCTGGTCCGAGGTCAAGGAGTTATTCTGGATCGCCTTCCAGGCAATGGCTTGGTTCTAAGGGTTCGCTTACTTCCGGCGCGAGATAGATCCGCTACGACATTTCCGGTTTGGATGCCGGCGCTTGATCGTGACGTTTGGCTTTCGCAAGAGGTTGCAAAACTCGAAGCAGGGAGTCATCGGCTGACAAGGCTGGCACTGGTCTTTGAGCGGCCTGGACGCAAGGTTGTTGCTTTTGTCTCTTATAGCAAATCGATCGATGAACCAGCAGTCAGTGGTGGCGAGGCGGTCCTCGAATGCTCGCAATCTGATTGCCGGCTCCGAAGTGGAGATCGAACGCTCGCGCTCAATGACGCGGTGCACCGGCTCACTACTATGAAGGAGCACTTCGCTGGGATTCACGCTCGCCTTAGAAAGCATCTGGGCATGTCCGGACGGCGCCGCACGCTACGCAACTCGCTTTTGAAGGCAGGCAGCTTCGAAGACTGGGCTCAGGGTCCACTGCACCAACTGTCACGACAGATAGTCGATTGGAGTCGGAAGCATGAAGCGACCGTACTTCGGCTGTGCATCGAGCGATCGGCGCAACTGCCATGCGCACATTTAGAGACTTTGATCGAGTACAAAGCCGAAGAGGTTGGTATTCGAGTGATCAGAGTCGCAATGAACCATCCGCACAGCCCTGACGAATGGCAGAGAGGCGCAGCGACTTACAGGCTGGATGCGGCCAAATGATCCTTATCGGCATGTAGTTCGGGGAATCGAATGCAGGTTCATCATTATGTTGTTTAAGATCGGCACCAGACAGCAATAGGCAATATTGAACTCACTGGTTGCATATCCAATCGTGAATGTATGTACAATGGCGAGGACCCAATGTTAGGGTACACAAAGATACTCTGCGCTCTCGACTTTGATGACCATCTAACAAGTACATTTATTCTAGCTACGGCGCTGGCTAAGGAGAATGGTGCAACGCTGTATTTACTCCATGTGGCTCCTGTGCCTTTGGGAGTCCTGGACGTTCCGTTGCCCTTCGTTACAAATCCCAAATGGGAGCGTGATGCCCGGCTGCGGCTCGAAGAGCTTGTTCGCCAACACGGGCAAACGAGCGTGCGCTGCGAAATTCGCGTCAAGAGCGGTTTGCCCGATGTCGATATCGTGCGCGAGGCAAATGAGTTGGGGGTCGACTTGATCGTAGTGGGAACCCACGGCCGGGGTGGGGTCAGTCATCTCTTACTTGGGAGTGTCGCGGAGCAGGTTATCCGCTATGCCACGTGCCCCGTGCTCGTCATTCGCCCAGCGAAACAGCCTCAGCCCGTGCTTCCCGGTCAGGGTGAGTGAAGGAGTGATGAAGAGTCGGTCGCAGGCTCGGTTATTTTTTGATCGTCGCGGGGATAAGCGCGTGCGTTATGCTATTGGCTGGGCGTCCTTCATTGCCATTGCTCCCGGTCGGCAGAAAATTTCCCCTCGGTCGTGAACTCCGGCGATATTAGCTTCAAGCTTTAGTGCGCCCGCGATGAGACGAAGCAATTGCCTGACGCTGCCGAAGCGAAGGTGTCCAGAGACGGAGCCACCCAATGGCAGAGTTTGATTACGATCTTGTAGTGCTCGGTTCAGGCCCTGCCGGCCATCACGCCGCGATCCAGGCCGCGAAATTGCGCAAGCGAGTTATGGTGGCGGAGCGTAGAGCCATACTCGGCGGAATCTGCGTCAACCTTGGGACTATCCCGAGCAAGACAATTCGTGAATCGGTGCTCTATCTGTCTGGTTACCGTGAGCGCCGGATTTACGGCGAATCCTATCAGCTTAAAGAACATATTACGCTCGACGATCTTCGCGCCAGGGTCGAGCCGGTTGTGCGTCACGAGGTCGACGTGTCGCGCCATCAACTGATTCGCAATGGAGTCGAAATAGTCAACGCCGAAGCGTCCTTCACCGGGCCACATACGCTTCGCCTCGCACTGCCAGATGAGTCGAGGCAGCGCACCGTGAGCGCGCGTTACATTGTGATCGCGGTCGGCACCGCCGTGACGCGTGACCCGCAGATGCCGCGGGACGGGCATTTGGTGTTTTCGAGCGACGACGTGATGCAACTCGACGAGCTGCCGCACACTCTCGCGGTGATCGGTGGTGGCGTGATCGGATGCGAGTACGCGAGCATGTTTGCGGCGCTGGGTGTGCGCGTGACGTTGATCGATATGCGTCCCCGGCTGCTGCCATTCGTCGATGCCGAAGTCGTCAGAGCGCTCGGTTATCACCTCGGTGAGAATCGGGTTACGCTTCGCCTGGGCGAGAAAGTGGCGGCTGCTGAGATCATCGAGGATCACGGCTTGCGCCGCGTGCGTATATCACTCGCCAGCGGCAAGCAGATTGTTGCCGACAAGGTTCTGTCCGCGGTCGGCCGAATGGGCGCGAGCGCGAGTCTCAACCTGACGGCGGCGGGAATTGAACCGGACCCGCGCGGGCGCATACCGGTCAACAGTGCATACCGGACGATAGTGCCGCATATTTACGCCGCCGGCGACATTATTGGCTTCCCCAGCCTCGCGTCCACCTCCGCCGAGCAGGGACGGTTGGCCGCATGTGATGCCTTCGGAGTCACTGCGCGATGGTCACCGGAGCTCTTTCCGTATGGCATCTACACGATACCCGAGATTTCTTTCGTAGGTCGCAACGAGGAGGAGTTGACCGCCGAAAAAGTACCATACGAAATAGGCAAGGCGCAGTATCGTGAGATTGCACGCGGAAATATCATCGGCGACTCGATCGGGATGCTCAAGCTGCTCTTCGATCGTGCGACGCGCGACCTCCTGGGCGTGCACATTATCGGCGAAGGCGCGGTCGAGCTTGTGCATATCGGACAAGCGGTGCTCGCCCATAAGGGGAAGGTGGATTACTTCATCGAAACCGTTTTCAACTATCCGACGCTCGCGGAATGCTACAAGAATGCAGCCTTCGATGGGATCAATCGGTTGCAATAGCCGACGCCACGTTCAGCATTTCCTGGCGCAATGCTTCTCTCGATAAAGATTGATTGTACGTGCGGCGGCATCGGCATAAGAGGGTTCTGTTATCCGAGAAACACATAATGCCGATCGCTGGGCGAGCCTAATAAGCTAGAATGTCACCACCCTTGTTTGAGATGCAATCAAGCCGCTGCGTCTCCCTGATCTAACGTCTCTAACGTCCCCGGGGGCGGACATGAATAGTAAGTCTCGCCGTCGGCAAAATCGGGACATGGATTGTCAACCTGACAAGTACAATCGGGCGCCGGTCGCTGATAGGTATTGGGGTTGGAACAAGTTGCGGTGCATCCGGTTTGATGGGTCGGGTTGAGGCATTCGCCGCTGGGCGACGGACCTTGGCCCCGAACATTTCGAGATCGTGCTCATCCGCACTCCCCATGGATGTACCGGCCAACGAGAATCAGTTGACTTGGGCAACCGCATCGCCGTTGCCGACGCCCTTTGGTCGCACAGAGGTCGAAAAGACCCCGGGCGCGGGTTTTCCTCACGCGGTCCCATCACCCGCCGCGACTCCGGCGGGGCTATGCGCGACCAATCAGCAATGACCCGGTCCGGACATCACATCTGCCACCCTGCGACCGTGTAAGCACCCCGGGGTTCCGCGGGAAGCGCGGAACCCCGGGACTCCCTTAAGGCGCTCCGCTCAACGCTCCTCTATGGGGATGCCATGCACTGCCCCCCGCCGCGCAAGGCTGAAATCCTTCACGCAAAAAGCCAATGGTGAAATAGTTCAGCAATTTTGGGTGAACTATTTCAGGGCAAACAGGCGGCAAACATGTTTCACGTGAAACATCTTCGCCGTCTGTTTGTTTCTCGGTGCCTCCCCGGATAGCTATTGCGTTTGTACGAATCGGCTTCCGGGGGCCGGAGGATTTTCTGGCGGGCCGGCAAAGCATTGCGCAATCGACATCCAATGGATCGCGGTTTCCCCAACGACTCTCAAATGAGTATCGGCGATATTGCGCACCTGCGTCACGACCTGGCAAAACTCCACCGCGCTCCCCTCAATTACACTGTCCTGTGCCGGTTCGTGCCATTCCCATTCTGCTCCCGAGGGGGCTGCGAGACGCACATACGGCCGCTTTGCGGGAACGGCGAGGCCTCGATTGGTAAAAGTCCAGCCGAACGTGTTTATCCCAATGACGGCGATATTCTTGATCCGATCCGTGTCGCTGCGAGTCTTGCCGCACAAATCATAGATCGCCTGACCGTGCGCCCACGTTTCCATCAGGCGCGCGGTGACGCTTGAGCGAACGCTCATCGACGGACCGAACCATTCCACTCGCTGCTTTGGATCGGCGCTCCCGAATGCGTCCGCCAGTTCCCCGTAAAAATCACTCCAGCGGTCCAGCAGAGCGCGATTCTTCGCGCCGCCGAGCCATGCGGCTGTGTACTCCAGGTTAGTCGTTCCGCGGGCGCGGGCGGCCGTGATTCCGTGCACGAACTCTCTGAATGCGTCGCTGCCCTGTAGGGAGAGGCTCGCTGCGTGGTTCCCGAAATGCAAGTGCGCGATGATGTCATCGATCGTCCACTTCTTGAACTGGGTCTGGCGGTCCCAATCCCGTTCATCGAGGGTATCGAGCAGAGCGAAGAGCCCGTCGCATTCACTTCGAAAATCAATGGCCTCTTGAAGCATTGCCGTTCCCGATAATCCGCAGTTGAATGGCTGCCACGTCCGAGCTGCGCCAATCGGTAACTTGAGCTGTCCGCACCCGGCTCGCTACGAAATTTGCTTGGTG
Source organism: Deltaproteobacteria bacterium (assembly GCA_021780755.1). GTDB lineage: Bacteria > Desulfobacterota > Binatia > Binatales > Binataceae > JADMIL01. Next base: position 18,107 of record JAJXYF010000015.1, read on the forward strand.
AACGTCGCGAGGTCGAAGTAATCGCGCCAAACTTTGATCTTGCCGCCATCGGTAAGCTCGAACATCCCAGCCACCGGGATATCCGCCTTCTTGCCGTTTTTCATGACGATCGTATCAACCCGCTCGTTGAATACAACATTGCCGTCGTGAGCGGATTTCAGGATTTTCGCGCTAAAGGCGCTCGCGTCTTTCATGAACCCGTGCGTCATTTCGCGGATGGCGGCGTGGCCCTTGGCGGGACTCATCGGCACGTTGTCCCATACCGCGTCTTCGGTGAAGTGAGTCATCACTTCGTCAACGTTCAGCCGCGTCCAGGCTGCAAAGAGATCGCTAATCACTTTTTCGCAATTGACCGCCATGATGCACTCCCCTTAGCAGTTGCCGTGAATGTCAAAACCGACTTCATATAATACCCGTCGCTGCGCCCGTGCAAGGTCAAAGTTGTCGGCTAGTGCGCGCCGGATATTGACAAATCCGCTGGACTGACGATGCTCTGTGGCACGCGCAACCAGAAAGGAGTTTCGAGATGAAGACTGAGACTTTGAACTACAAAGACGGCGACGTGAACCTCCGCGGATATCTCGCCTACGACGAACAAAAGGGCGGCAAACGCCCCGGAATCCTCGTGATGCCGGAGGCGTTCGGCCTCGGCAAGAATGCCAGGAGCCGCGCGGAACGGCTTGCGCAGTTGGGTTACGTAGCATTGGGAGGCGATCCTTACGGCGATGGAATCGAGCTCAATGAACTGCCGGAAGCGATCAAGCTGGCGACCGCACTGATGGAAAAACCGGCTAACTTCCGCCGCCGCGCACGCGTCGCACTGGACGCACTCGCCGCGTTGCCGCAGGTCGATTCGAGCCGCCTCGCGATGATTGGCTATTGCATGGGCGGAACGTTTTCGCTCGAGCTCGCACGCGACGGCGCTCCGCTGCGCGGAATCGTCTCGTTTCATGGTGGCCTCAGCACGCAGCTTCCGGCGGCGGCCGGTCAGGTCAAGGCGAGGATTCTGATCTGCAACGGCGCCGACGATCCGTTCGTGCCCGCGGCCATGGTCAACGGCGCCGCCGAAGAATTCACCAAGGCGGGAGCCGATTGGCAAATCATCAACTATGGCGGCGCCAGGCACAGCTTCACCAATCCGGAGGCGGACAAGCTTGGGAATCCCGCGCTCAGTTATAACAAGTTGGTCGATGAGCGTTCGTGGAACGCGATGAAATCGTTCTTCGAGGAAATCTTCGCGTAAACCGGCGGCGCCGTAGTTTGCGATTTTAAGCGGCGGCGATGCTGGGTCGAGACTGACTCGATCAAGCGTCGTCGTCGCTCCATATGTATTTGCCGCGATGGACGCCATTGCGCATTTTGCGCTAGGGCTACTGCCAGAAGTTCACGCTTCATGAGTGAAGCGACTCCGGAGAGATGCCGATGCTTCCCGTTGGATATCTGCCCTGTACTCAGGACCCGCCCGCCGGAAAAAACATGGCGCGCGTGATCGACGAAATGGTTGCCGAGGCGCAAGCCGCCGAAGCGAGTGGGTGGGATGGATGCTTCATCACCGAGCATCACCAGCAGGAGGACGGCTATTTGCCAAACCCACTGCTGATGGCTGGGCTGATCGGCATGAAGACCCAACGGATCAAGGTCGGGACCTGCGTCCTGCTGCTCCCGCTGTACCATCCGGTGCGGGTCGCGGAGGATTGCGCGGTCGTCGATCAGGCCACCAAAGGACGCCTCATCCTAAGCGTCGGAGTCGGTTATCAGCAGCACGACTTCGATGCCTTCGAAGTGCCGATTGAATCCCGCGCGCGCCGCACAGAAGAGGCACTCGAAGTCTTGCGGCGAAGCTGGAAGGGTGACCGTTTCTCTTTTGATGGCACCCACTTCAAGCTCAAAGACACCCTGGTTACGCCGCCGCCTTTTCGATCGTCCGGACCACCCGTCTGGATGGCTTCATGGACGCCGCCCGGATTGCGCCGCGCCGCCCGCCTTGCCGACGGATGGATAGCGGACCCGGTGCAATCGCTCCCGGTGATTAAAGGCTTCGCCGAGCGCTACCGCGCCGAACGCGTAAAACTCAGTCGCAAACCCTTTATCTGCCTGATGCGCGATGCGGTGATCGCCGACAGCATGGCGGCGGCCGAGGCCGAAAGCGGGCCGACGATGGTGACGCATCGCTTTTACTACAAATACGGTGCGTATGTTCCTGACGATTACGTGAAGGACGTGAAACGTCCGGAGGACTTTACGTTCAAGATCGCGGCGAAGGATCGGCTGATCGTCGGATCACCAGAAGATTGTCTCGATCAACTGCGGATGTGGAAAGAGGCGGTGAGTCCCGATTATCTGATACTCAGAATCCGTCAGCCCGGGGGACCGCCGCACGACAAGGCGCTGAACGCAATTCGCGCCTTCGGCGAATCGGTAATTCCCAGTTTGTAAGTTGTGTCGGAACCAGCGCCGCAATCCGGAGATACTGAAAAATGAAAGCCGCGATTTTTCGAGAACTCGAACAGCCACTTACCATCGAAGAGGTGGACATCGACCGCCCCGGTCCGCGCGAAGTTCTGATCCGCACGGTGGCGAGCGGCGTGTGTCATAGCGATCTGCATTGCCTGCACGGCACGCTGCCGACGAAGACGCCGGCGATCCTCGGGCATGAGCCAGCGGGGATTATCGAGGCGGTCGGCAGCGAGGTCGCCGGGCTCAAGGCGGGAGACCACGTAATCGCATGCACGTCGATTTATTGCGGCAACTGTACGCAGTGTCTGCTGGGGCGTCCGCATCTATGCGTCGGACGGGCGGACTGTCAGCGGCCTCGCGAGGAACGGCCGCGCCTGTCGCAGAAGGGCGTACGGCTCAATCAATTTGCCGATCTCGGAGCGTTCGCGGAGCAGATGCTGCTGCACGAGCGTGCGGTCCTGAAGATCGCCGACGATATCCCGCTCGACCGCGCGGCGCTGCTCGGATGCGCGGTAACGACCGGAGTCGGGGCGGCGCTGAACACGGCGCAGGTCGCGCCCGGATCGACGGTCGCGGTATTCGGCGCGGGTGGAGTGGGTATTTCAGTGATTCAGGGGGCGCGGATCGCCGGGGCGCGGCAGATCATCGCGGTGGACATTCGTGAGAGCAAGCTCGAGATTGCGAGACATTTCGGCGCAACCGACGCCATCAACGGCGCGGCGGTCGATGCGGTGCGCGAGATCAAGCGGCTGAGCGGCGGTGGCGTCGAGTATTCTTTTGACGCGATCGGCAATCCGCGGGTTCTGGAGCAATGTGTCTATTGCCTTGCGCCGCGCGGACTCGCCACGCTGGTCGGTGCGATCCCGCCCGACCAGAAAGTGGAATTCAAATCAGGTCACTTGTTCGTCGAGAAGCGGATCCAGGGCTGCTACATGGGCTCGAACCGTTTTCATCTCGACATGCCTAAGTACCTCGATCTCTATCGGCAGGGCCGGCTCAATCTCGACGACATGATCAGCCGGCGCGGGCGTCTCGAGGACGTCAACGAAGCGTTTCGCGCGATGGAAGCAGGCGAGGTCACGCGTACGGTTCTAACCTTCAACTGATATTTAACTGAGTATTCGGGAAGAGGCGGAACTGTGAACAAACGCATCTACTTCAACGCGTTCCACATGAATTGCGTGGTTCATCAGTCGCCTGGGCTGTGGGTTCGCGCCGATGATCGGATGAGCGATTACACCGATCTCGACACGTGGGTGGAATTGGCCAAACTGCTGGAACGCGGGCGGTTCGACTCGCTTTTTCTTGCGGATGTGGTGGGTGTGTACGATGTTTATCGCGGGAATCGCGTTGCGGCGCTGACGCAGGCCGCGCAAGTACCGGTGAACGATCCGGCGTTGCTGATTCCGGCCATGGCGTATGCGACCAGGCATCTCGGTTTCGCCTTCACCAGTTCGATTCTGCAATATCACCCGTTTATCTTCGCGCGCCTGGTCTCGACGCTCGATCACCTGACCAAAGGGCGGGTCGCGTGGAACATCGTGACTTCGTACCTGGAGAGCGGGGCGCGCAGTATCGGGCAGTCGGGCCTGCTGCCGCACGATGAACGTTACGATGCGGCGGAGGACTATATCGAGATCTGTTACAAACTGTGGGAAGGAAGCTGGCAGGATGATGCGGTCGTCAAGGATTTGGAGCGTGGAATCTACGCGGATCCAGCCAAGGTGTGGGACGTCGATCACGACGGCAAGTATTTCAGCACTCACGGCTGCCATCTGTCGGAACCGTCGCCGCAGCGAACGCCGGTGCTGTATCAGGCGGGCGGATCACCACGCGGACGCGAGTTCGCGGCACGTCACGCGGAGTGTGTATTTGTCTCCGGTCTCAATCCCGTCAAGGTCGGTGAGTCGATCCGAGATACGCGCGAGCAGGCGCGCCGTGCCGGCCGGAATCCGGACGACATCCTGTTCTTCCTCTACGCAAAGGTGATTACCGCCGATACGGAAGCGGCCGTCGAGCGCAAATACGATGAGTACCTGAGCAGCGTTCGAGACGAAGGGGCGCTGGCGCTGCTGAGCGGCTGGGCCGGCATCGACTTTAGTCAGTACGAACTGGACAAGCCGCTCGAGTACGTAGAGACGAATGCCGTGCGAACGCTTGTGCAGGGGTTTATCCGGTCGGATTTGGAACACCGCTGGACCTTGCGCGAACTGATCAAGCTGGTGGGACTGAGCGGCGGAGGTCTGCTGCTAAAGGGCACACCGGAGCAACTCGCGGAGTCTTTTCAGCAATGGGTACAAGCGGGAGTGGACGGCTTCAACCTGGCTTACATGGTGACGCCCGGCTCGTTCGCCGACTTCGTCGATGGGGTCGTCCCTGTTTTGCAGCGCAGGGGATTGATGCAAACGGAATATCAGGACGGCACGCTGCGCGAGAAGCTGATGGGTCCCGGGCGCGCGCGCCTGCGCGAACCACATCCGGCAGTGCGGCATCGGCGCACGCCACTAAGCTGAAAGCTTATAGCGCCCTCGAAAAGCCACCGCATCGCCGCACCTAGCGCGGCTGATCTATCAGGCCTCGCCGAAGGGGCCTGATTTCCACATTGAACGGCCACGCCGATCGATCCCGATGCGCGACGTGCCGTAGTTCTGGCGCGGGCCGGTAAGCGACGAACGCCTTTCAGACCTCGGCCATGCCTTCGACGAGCACTTCGGCATGACGGCGCAGCAGACGCCCGACGGCCCTGGCGTCGCCGTGCGCCACTGCCTCGACGATTTCTCGATGCTCTTTTGCGACCGCGATCATATCGCCCGTGGCACGTGAGGCGCGGATCCGGGCACCCACGGTAAAAGCCAGGGATTCCCAGGTTTGCCGCAGCACCTCGTTGTTCGCCGCCTCGATAATCATTTGGTGGAAGCGGACGTTGTGATGAAGGTAGCGCATGACCTCGCCGCGTTTGGCCGCGGCCAGCGTGGCGTCGGCGGCGGCGCGCAATTCGCGCAAGCGTGCCCGCAAGTTGGCGGTGCCGAGCTCCGCCGCCAGCCCCTCAAGCACCGCGCGCACCTGGTAGGCCTCCCGGCATTCACGTTCGCCAATCCGGCGCACGCGGGTGCCGCGGTATGGTTCAGTTTCGACAAAACGCGCCGCTTCGAGCGCGCAGAGCGCTTCGCGCACCGGGGCTTGGCTGAGATTAAGCTCACGCGCGATCTGCATCTCGACCAGCCGCGTGCCCGCTGGATAGGTGCCGTCAACGATGCGATCCGTCAGGATCTGGCGGACGCGGTCGGCGAGCGACTCGCGGGCGATATCGACGGATTTCACTTTCACCGCTTGACTCCAGAAAATCGATTATCGATAATCGAAAATATTGTCAAGCGGATTGATCCTGTCGTTACACCGCATAAGCAATTCGCCCAACAGGAAAAGATCCGCATCGCCAACTTCCCGAAAATCACGGAGCCGCGAAGGCACGAACAATGCCCGACAGCCTAGAAATCCTTTGCAAGACCGCGTGTTCGCGCGGTCGAAACCTCCGCAGCGCCGCATCGGAGAGTAAACCATCATGATGGGTCTCGTTCGATTGGCATTGCGCCGCCCACTCTCGGTGGCCGTGATGGCGCTGCTGATGCTGGTGCTCGGCACCCTTTCTTTCGCCCTGATGAACATCGATATTTTCCCCGCCATCGACATCCCGGTCGTGATGGTGGTCTGGAGTTACCCGGGCCTCTCCGCGATCGACATGGAGCGGCGGATGGTCCTAATCAGCGAGCGCGCCTATTCGACCACGGTCGATGGTATCGAGCACATCGAGTCGGAATCGCTGACCGGAATCGGGCTGCTGAAGGTCTATTTCCAGCCCGGATCGGACATCGCCAGCGCGATCGCCCAGATCAACGCGGTGTCGGAAACCATCCTGCGCCAGGCTCCGCTGGGAACGACGCCGCCGCAGATTATTTCGTATAACGCCGCCAATGTTCCGGTCGCGCAACTGAACATCTTCAGCGACACGCTTTCGGGCCAACAGTTGTTCGATTACGGGCTCAACTTTGCCCGACTGCAGCTCTTTACGATCCCGGGATTTTCCTCGCCCGCGCCACTCGGCGGCGTGCAGCGAGCGGTGGTGGTCAACCTCGATCCGAAGGCGCTGTATGCCGACAACCTTTCGCCGGTTGATGTGGGCAACGCGCTCGCCACCACCAACGTCGTGATTCCATCGGGCACCGCGCGCATGGGGAACTACGAGTACAACGTCGATCTCAACATGAGCCCGTCGAAGGTGGCGGACTTCAACCGCTTGCCAATCAGGTTTGTCAACGGCGCGCCGATCTTTGTCGGTGACGTCGCCCCGGTGAGCGACACCCATCAGCCGCAAACCAATGTGGTGCGCGTTGACGGACGGCCGGGAACCTTCCTGCTGGTAATCAAGCATGCGGCCGCTTCGACCCTGAGCGTGGTTGACGCGGTGCGCGCGCGATTGCCGGATTTGCAGGCCGTCGCGCCGCATGGGGTGAAGCTTTCGCTGACCTTCGACCAGTCCGCGTTCGTTCGCGCTTCGTTGTGGGAAGTCGTGCGCGAGGCGCTCACCGCGGCGGCGTTGGTCGCGCTGATGGTGCTGGTGTTTGTCGGTTCGCCCCGCAGCATGTTCATCGTGATCACTTCGATCCCACTCTCGATCCTCACCGCGATCGTCGCGCTCAAGCTCACCGGTCAATCGATCAACACCATGACGCTCGGCGGAATCGCGCTGGCGGTCGGCATGCTGGTTGACGACGCTACGGTCGAGATTGAAAACATCCATCGCAACCACGCGATGCATAAACCATTGCTGGCCGCGATTCTCGACGGGGCCTCTCAAATCGCGACGCCCACCTTCGTCGGCACTCTGTCGATCTGCATCGTGTTCTTTCCGGTTGTGCTGTTGAGCGGGGTCGCGCGCTTTCTGTTCACCCCGCTCGCGCTGGCAGTCGTGTTCGCGATGCTTACTTCGTACCTGCTCTCGCGCACGCTGGTGCCGACAATGGCTTCTTATCTGCTCCCGGAGCAACATCTCGAAGACCCCGGCGACGGCCCGTGGGGCCGCTTTTTGCGCCGCTTCGAGGCCGGGTTCGAGCGCGTGAGACGGGGCTATGGCGCGGCGCTCGAGAGCTTCATCGCGCACCGGACGCTCTCCCTCGCCGCGGTGGCGCTGCTCATCATCGGCACACTCCCGCTGCTCCTGGTGGTCGGTGAAGATTTCTTCCCCACCGTTGACGCTGGACTGATGAAGCTCCACGTCCGCGCGCCAACCGGAACGCGCATCGAACGCACCGAACTGATCGCCGACAACATCGAGCGTTCGATCCGCCAGATCATTCCCGCCCAAGACCTTGAGGGCATCAGCGACAACATCGGCTTACCGGTCTCCTACGACCTTGCGTTTTATCCCACCGACAATATCGGTGCGCAGGACGCCGAAATCCTGATTCAGCTCAGCCCCGGTCATCGTCCGACGGACATTTACGAGCAGCGCATCCGGCAGATGTTGCGCATGGATTATCCCACCGTCACCGGCTACTTTCAGGCGGCGGATATCGTCAACCAGGTGCTCAATTTCGGGCTTCCGGCGGCGATCGATGTGCAGATTTCGGGAAACAATCTGAACTCCGACTACCGGATTGCGCAACACCTGCAAACGATGATGGCGCTCATCCCCGGGGTGGTTGACCTGCGCATCGCCGAACCGCTGGACTATCCTACCTTCAAGATCGAGGTTGATCGCAATAAGGCCCTCCAACTCGGCATCACCGAGCAGCAGGTCGCCGCGGGCCTGCTCTCGTCATTGAGCGGTAATAGCCTGATTTCGCCGAATTACTGGCTCGATCCGGTGAACGGCGTCAACTACAACGTGGTCACGCAGGCGCCGATCCATACCACCGCGTCAGTCGCTCAGATTGCGAATATTCCGTTGACCAATGGCGTCGCTGGACAGCCGGCGCAGTTTCTCGGCAACGTCGCGACCATCACCCATGCCAACGATCCCGGCGTCATTGCGCACTACACCGTGCAGCGCGTGATGGACGTGGACTGCGCCGTGCATGGACGCGACCTTGGCGGTACGACTGGCGCGGTGCAGAAGGCGATCGACGGGCTTGGTCAATTGCCACCGGGTACCAAGGTCGTCATCCGCGGCCAGAGCGCCGCGATGCGCGAGTCGTTTAAAACCATGGGCGCCGGCCTGGTCCTCGCGATCGTGCTCGTCTATCTCCTGATGGTCGCGAATTTTCAGTCGTGGCTTGAGCCCTTTATTATCATGATGGCGATTCCGGGAGCGCTGGCGGGCGTCCTCTGGATGCTGGTGTTGACGCGCACCACGATCAACGTCGAGTCCTTGATGGGTGCGATCATGGCGGTTGGTGTCGGCGTCGCCAACAGCAACTTGCTCATCACCTTTGCCAACGAAATGCGCGAGGAAGGCATGGGACCCGTCGAAGCGGCGGTTGAGGCCGGCTCGATCCGCTTTCGCCCGATCATCATGACCGCCCTGGCGATGATCCTGGGCATGCTCCCGATGGCGCTCGCGCTCGGCTCAGGTTCCGAGCAAAACGCACCGCTTGGCCGTGCCGTTATCGGCGGGTTGCTCGCGGCGACCGTGATGACGTTGTTCACGGTTCCGGCGGTCTATTCGATTTTCAGCCGCAAACTCATCGGCAAGCATCAGCGCGACGCCCGGATCGACGCGGTCTCGATGCCCGGAGCGTAATTCAAGGAGCTTCGATCGTGGATTCGCAAACCGCACAGAAAAGCAAACCCGGACGCTTCTTTTTGCTCGGCTGGATTATCGCGGTTATCGCCATCTTCGTGGCCTCGGCCGGATTTGTATTTGCGCACCAGACCCACCTCGCTCATCAGACCGATCAACTCCGCGCCGCGATGGCCCAGGGACCGCGCGTGCTCGTCGTTCCAATCTCGAACGGCAGCCCCGCGCGCACACTCCAACTGCCGGCGAGCATTCACGGCTACATCGAGACTCCTGTTTACGCCAAGGTCGCCGGCTATATGAAGAGCATCCCCGTCGATAAGGGCGATCATGTACGCAAGGGCGAGGTAATCGCGATCATCGAGTCACCCGAGACCGACAAGCAAGTGGCTGACGCGCTCGCGAACTATCGCCTGCAACTGGTGACTGACCGCCGCGACCAGTACCTGCTCAAGAACGAAGTTATCGCCCAGCAGGACGCCGATACGCAGCACGCGATGATGCTGCAGGCGCGGGCCACCTATGAGCAGGAGCTTGCACTGCAGCAGTACGAAATCGTTAAGGCGCCCTTCGACGGAATCGTCAGCGCCCGTTACGTCGATCCCGGCACGCTCATTCCGCAATCCACCACGCCCGCCCCGGGCAATCCGATCATCGCGATGGCCACGCTGACGCCGCTGCGCGTGTACGCCAACGTGCCGCAGAGCGTAGCGCCTTACGTCAACGACGGTGACGCCGCGATCGTGACGGTCAACGAATCCCCCGGTCGCCAGTTCACCGGCACCGTCACCCGTCATCCCGAGGCGCTCGATCCGAATACGCGCACGATGCTGGTGGAGGTTGACCTCCCCAACCACGATCAGTCGCTGCTGCCCGGGATGTACGCCGATGTCCGCATCACCGCGCACTCGGCCGCGGGCCGCATCCTCGTACCCGACGACGCGCTCCTCTTTCGCGATAACAAGACCTACCTGCCACTGGTGCGCGCCGATCATCTACATCTCGTTGAGGTGAGCCTGGGCCGCGACGACGGTTATCGAGTCGAAGTCACCGGCGACGTTCGGCCCGGCGATCTGGTCGCGATGAACGTCGGGCAGGCCGCCCGCGAGGGTGAAGCGGTGCAACCGGTGCTACAGCCGCAACCTGGTGCGTGAGGAAATCATCGACGCGCCTCGCGCGTCCGCCCCGCGGTTCAGTCCGCATCGGGGACGGGCGCCCGGCAGCCTCGGTAATTAGCGGTGAAATCGGCATTATATACTCTGCCGCTGGACTCGCTTCGGTAAATATTGAAGCATCGCGATTACTCAGTTGATGAAATGAAATTCGTTCGCGACTGAGTATCGTCCGCATCGACGACCTGACGTCCGGCCGGTAGGCTTGGCCCCGCCCCTCGCAGCGGATGAGCGCAAAGGGATTTGTTGAGGAACGCATAATCTTTGGTTTCTCAGACACTGAGACCGCTGAGGTTTCAGTCTTCCTTTTTAGCTCGAGAGAGCGACGAATCTTACACGCGCGCGTTCGGCATCAGTGCGCAATCCAGATCGGAGCGGAACTGAATAGCCGATCCACTACTCCGATCCGGTAAGCGAGCAACAAACCAAACCCGAAGCTAAGCACCCCCGCGCCGGTGACGAAGCCCTGATGGAGCCAGGTGAGGCGATGCGACGCGATGATAAACGGCGCGGCGATCGCGGTTGTGATTAAGCCCATTCCGATAATTGTGCCGACGCAGAAAATCGCCAGGTACAACGTCGCCCACAGGGGTTGAGGAATCGCCGCGAGCACCAGCAGGGCGATGGCGGCGCTGCCGGCGAGTCCGTGAACCAGGCCTACGCTAAAGGAGCGCAGCAACGGGCGGCGCGCGACGAACGATCGTGGCGTCGCGTCGAGGCCGGGTGTGGATTGCGGTTCGTCCACGCCGGGACCGGCGTGAGCGTGATGGTCGTGAGGATCCGAAGGGACCGCGAGAGCGTGAGAATGCGCATGATGAACGTGGGGATGCGCGTGCGTCGCGTTCGAATGAGTATGCGAATGCGAATGGACGATCATCGAGTCGCGCGCTGAATCGCCGAAGAAACGGCGGGCGATTTGGCGCGGGAGGCTGGACGCCGCGCCGACGCCGAGCAGAATCAGCACGACCGCGACGGCGAATTCCATCGCCAGTCCCAGCCGGATTGGGATGGCGACCTTGAAAACGATGATAGCGGCGCCGACCATGAGCACGGTAAGCGAGTGGCCGAGTCCCCATATAACGCCGATGCGTGCGGCGGCGCCGAGGCGGCGTTCGCGGCTGAGGATCGTAGTGACGGCAATGACATGGTCGGGATCGGTCGCGTGGCGCATTCCGAGCAGCAGCCCGAGCAGTGCGATTCCGAGCGGTGCGGCATCAGCGGAAATCATCAAAACCTCTTGCGCGACTAATCTTTCGTCACGGAGACAGCGGAGCGCGCTGGTGTCGAAGACGGCTCGGCCCAACTTGCTAAATTTTAGCGGTTGGATAGCGGGCGCGCATCCAGGTCGCGAACTTCTCTGGTGCCGCCATGGTCGAGAGGCGTCCCTGCCGCACCAGCGCCCAGTCGTCGAATTTCTTTGACTGTTTGATGTCGGCCAGCGTCACCGGCGGTTCGAGGCGTCCGGCGAATTCCAGATCGACGACGGCTGATTTCGGGTTTTTGGGATCGTCGCGCGGCATCGACTTTACCACGGCCATTCCGACCACGCTCGAAAGGCCGCCGCTGTGATAGATGAAAACGCGGTCGCCCGGCCGCATTTCGCGGATGACCCGAACCGCCTGCGCATTAGTCACTCCGTCCCAGGCGGTGCGTTGTTCGCGCTCCAGGTCGTCAATCGAATAGGTATCCGGATCGGTCTTGGCGAGAAAGTAGCTCATGGACGCGTCCTCACATTAGGGTTAGCGAAGGTATATCTAGCACAGGCAGCTTCCCCAAGCCCGCTTCATGAAACTGAGGCCGATTGGCCGCGTTTGGCGCAATATCGATGCTCGAAAAGCGGTCGTCGAAGGGTTACGCGAGGTGTAGCGGGGCGCCGCGGGTCCAGAATCGGAACTGGGCGGTGGATGACTATTGAATAAATTGGTGCGACCGGTAGCGACTAGTCCTATCCGGACCGGACAGCTATGGTTGATAGGTGCTGTGTTTCGGTAGCGGGGGAGGATCAAATGAAGAACGATTCGACTGACACAAAGGCGCGTATGCGCCGCCGATTAGTGAGTGCCCTGGTGATGTTCGTGCTGATCGCAAGCACCGGCGCGTTGGCCCTCGCGACCCAGTCAAAGGCCAAGCCCAAGACCAAGCGTCGCGTGATTCCGGTGACGATAAATAAAGGCCAGAACTACACGATATCCGGCGTCAAGGCCGGTACTAACCCGAGCTCGAAGGTGGTCAAGAATCCCAATGCGCTGGTGATGCAAAGCGCACCGGGCCGTATCGAGCTGGTCGGCGCGGATTCCGGTACCTGGAAAATCAATGTGACGCTCGCCAGCGGCGAAAAGGTTACCTACCAGGTGACGGTCAAGGCGATAACGCCCCCGCAAGGAACTCTGCAGCCGACCGCGGCGCCGACTGCTATTCCATAATCTCAGTAGCCGGCAAACCCCATATCGGTGGTGGCTTGTGCGTCGGGGTCGGTGCATACATTGACGAGCGCGGGTTGCCCACTCTTGATTGCGCGCTCGATCGCCGGTCTGATGTCGTTGGGCTGATCGACAAATTCGCCATAGCCGCCGAGCGCCTCGACCAACTTGTCATAACGCTGGTAGCCGAGATCGCGGCCGACGGTTCCGCCGGTCTGGCGCGAAGTGAAGCCGCCGTTGTTCGAGACGACGACGACAATCGGCAGTTTGTGACGGATTGCGGTGTCCATTTCCATCCCATTCCATCCGAAGGCGCCGTCCCCACTGAGTACTACGACGGGTTTGTCGGGCGCGGCGACTTTGGCGCCGATGCCGAAGGGGATGCCAACACCCATGCATCCGTGCGGTCCCGCGTTGAGGCTGCTGCCGGACGCATAGATCGGAATTGACTGGCGCGCGAAATTGAGAATCTCATGTCCGTCGACGACGAGAATGGTGTTGCGGGTAATGACCTCCTTGACCTCATTGCACAGGCGCAGCGGGTGAATCGGGACCTTGCTCGAATGCATCAAAGGTGCGTTACGCTCGAGATTTGAGCGGTGTTTTGCGGCGAGCGTCGCGACCCAGGGGCTTTCCTCCGCGGGATTAAAGCGGCCGCGGGCCTCGGCGGTGAGTTGTTCCAGCACCAGCCGCGCGTCGCCGATGATGCCGACTTCGGTCGCGCGGTTGTGCCCGATTTCCTTGCCGTCGAGATTGACGTTGATGAATTTCGCGTCAGGGGAGAAGCGCGGCGCGCGGAGGAACGAGAGCATCGAGTTGGCGCGCGCGCCGATCACGATTACTACATCGGCTTCGCGAAACGCGGTCGAGCGTGCGGCCGAGAACGAGCGCGCGTGATCTTCCGGAATTACGCCGCGCCCTTGCGGAGTAGTAAAGAAGGGAATACCAGTCGCGTCAACGAAATCGCGCAATGCGCGTTCGGCGCGCGACCAGATTACCCCACTTCCGGTAATCACGAGGGGCTGGCGGGCCTCGGCCAGAAGGTTGATGGCTTTGCGCACCATCGCGGGATCACCGGCCGGCCGAGTATCCACTCGATAGTTATCGACCCAATGAATTTTTTCCTCGTCAACTTTGCCCGAGAGGATATCGCCCGGCAGATCGAGGTAAACCGGGCCGCGCTTGCCATCCAGAGCCTCACGGAAAGCAATACTGATATATTCGGGGATGCGATAGCCGAGATCGACGTGGTAGGCCGCTTTGACGATCGGCTTCATCATCGGTATCTGGTCCATTTCCTGAAAGGTGTCGAGGGTCGTTCCGCGCATCGGCGAGGCCCCGCCGATCGCAATTACCGGCGTCGCGTCTGCCCATGCGTTGGCGAGACCGGTAACCAGGTTGGCGACCCCGGGACCCATCGGAGCAATGCAGATACCGGGCTTGCCCGTAATGCGCGCGTAAGCGTGCGCCATCATCGCGGCGGCCTGCTCATGGCGGACGTAGATACCCTTCATGCCGAGATTAAGACACGCGCCCGCGGTGCCGCCGGTGGGGCCGCCCATCATGAAGAAAATGGTATCAACGCCTTCCCGTTTGAAACAGTGCGCTATGATTTCTTCGCCCCGCAATGTCGCCATGGTGCCTCTGCCTCCGCAAGATCCAGATCGAAACCGCTCGCCGGATAGCGGCGAAATTTGTCGTCGATGCCGCCCGCGCAGATATCCATTTCACTTCGATAACCCGCCGTCAAGTTTCGCTGCGCGATCCGATACGGCAGTGGCCCCAGTCGAGCGCTGCGGACAATACTCATTGCCAACAGATACGCAGTTCGCTGCGGCGCGTTGATTGCTCAGTCGGCCAGCGGTACGAAGATCACGAGGCGCTCCGAATTTCCCACCCCGCGCGATATATGCCCTTTGCCGGTAAGATCCTCGGCCAACAGGATCGTGCCGGGCCCGAAGCGGCGCTTTTCGCCGTCGCTCACGGTGATTTCCACTTCGCCGCTAAGGTTCACGACGAACTGACGGCGCGGTGCGTTATGCCAGTCCACGAAATATTGGGCGCCGTTGGTCTCGCGAAAGATTACTCCTTTGGCGGCGATCAATTCCGACATCATCGATGAATGATCTGACTTCGCCATCCGCGGTGTGACATCTTCCAGATGCGATTCTCCGGACGCATCCGCGTAAATTCTTGTGTATTTCATAGGTGACTCTCCCGCGACTAAGGTCGGTCCTTGATGGTTCTCGGAATCACCACCCCGACCTTGATAGGCAATTGTAATGCCGCCGACTTTAGCCCATCCGGAGCCGCGATCAAGGAAAATTCGAGTACCGCGTGATGCCCCGAAAGAATCACGCCGGGTTTTCATTGTAGGCGGGAGTTGCGCGGGGTATGTTTGCCGCGATTACGCTTGCTTCGAGAATCCGCGGGAGGCGAATTTGCTATGGCACAGTCCGCACCGGCACGGCCACGACCGCTAGAGGGCGTGCGCGTGATCGACCTGACGAAGATCGTCGCTGGACCGAACGCGACCCGCATGCTCGCCACCATGGGCGCGGAAGTGATCCGTGTCGAATGGCACGACGATCGCGCATTGGACCTGCTGCGCGGCGTCCGTCCGCTCGCTCCGGGGGGTGAGGCGGACAGCGTCAATCGCAGTGGTCTTTTCAATAATATCAACGCGGGAAAATATGGCATCACGCTGAATATGAACCTGCCGCAGGGCCGCGATCTGTTCAAACGGCTGATCGCGGACGCCTCGGTGCTGTGCGAGAACTATAGTCCCCGCCAAATGGAGCGTTGGGAGCTCGGCTACGACGTGCTCAGCAAAATAAATCCCGGCCTGATCTATCTGCAGATAAGCGGCATGGGAAAATCGGGAACTTACAATGCGTATTTGAGCGTTGGACCGACGGCGCAGGCGCTGTCGGGGCTTACCCATATGTCGGGGTTCCCGGAGCCGATGCCGCCCGCGGGTTGGGGCTATTCATATCTCGACCATTCGACTGGCTATTACGGCGCGATCCTGGTTCTGGCCGCCCTCCTGCGGCGACGCCGCACAGGCCGTGGATGCTATATCGATCTATCGCAGACCGAGACCGGTATCATGGTGTCGGGCACCGCGACGCTCGAAGCACAGGTGACCGGCAAGCCGACCGATCGCCACGGTAATCGCATGCAGGCCGCGGTGTGGGCGCCGCACGGCGCGTATCCATGCCGCGGCATCGACGAATGGATCGCAATAGCTATTCAGAACGACGAACAATGGGCGGCGCTGGTGGCTGAGATCGGCGCACCGGACTGGACGCGCGACGCGCGCTTCAACAGTGCCGCGGGACGCAAAGCGAATGAGGACGAGCTTGATCGGCTGATGGCGGGGGCGACGAAAAATGCGGAACGCTACGATCTGATGAATCGCCTGCAAAGGCGCGGGATAGCGGCCGCCGCGGTGCAGAAAGCGGACGATCGCTGCGAGCGCGATCTTCAACTCAAGGCGCGCGACTACTTTGTGCCGCTGCCGCACAGCGAGATCGGGACCTGGGATATCGAGGGCTTTCCCGCGAAGTTCGGGAAGGTGCCGATCGACGTCGGCGGCCTGCCGCATCGCGGCGCGCCGATGATGGGCGAGGACAACGACGCCATCTACCGCGACCTGCTCGGGCTTACGCCGCAAGAGATCGCGACGCTGCGCGAGGAGTGGGTGATTTGAATACGCAAGCGCTCCTGAGTTCCGCGCTCGCCGGCACGATCGTCCTCGAATGTGGTGACGAACGCGGGGAGTTCGCGGGGGTTCTGCTCGCTGGATTCGGCGCCGAAGTGATCAGGCTCGAAGGTAAGCACGGATCGAACTCGCGTCGCCTCGGCCCGTTTACCACGCCCGATCGCAATCCGGAGCACAGCCTCTGCTTCAGCCGCTACAACCTCGGCAAGAAGAGCGTGAGCCTGGAAATCGAGCATCCCGCGGCGCGCGAGGCGCTGGTCCGCCTGGCGAAGCAGGCTGACGTGATTGTCGATTCCGGTGAGGCGGCCACCGTAGCGCGGCGCCTCGAATTCTATCGCGAAATGCAGCGGGCGAATCCGCGGCTGATCGTTTGCACGATTACTCCATTTGGCCTCGATGGCCCGTACCGGGATCTCAAGATGACCGATCTGACGCATCTGGCGTTGGGCGGTGTGATGGCGTCGTGCGGCTACGATCCGCAAGCGGACGGCACCTACGACACGCCGCCGATCGCCCCCGAAATGTGGCAGGCTTACCATATAGCTAATGAGTATGCGGTAATCGCGATAACCGCGGCACTGAACTTTCGCGAACTCACCGGCGAAGGCGACTGCATCGACCTGTCGATCCATGAGGCGGTAAGCACCTGCACTGAGGTCGCGATACCTACTTATATTTACAATGGCGCGGTCGTGCGGCGGCAGACCGGACGCCATGCGGCGGAGGGCCGCACGCGGCCGTGGTTGCGCCGCACCAGCGACGGACGGTACGTGAAGGCGTTCCTGTTCTGGGGTGGCCGCGACGTGCGAGTAATCACCGAGATGCTGAATGAGGCGGGAATCGAGCACGATCTCGAAAGCGAGAGCTACCGCGAACTGCATCGGCGGTCGCCCTCTGAGGCGCAGGCGCATTTCAGCGCGATGATCGACCGACTGGTCGCGTCGATGACGGCGGAGGAAGTGTTCCATCGCGCACAGGCCAAGGGGTTGCTGTGGGCGAGCGTGAGGTACCCCGAGGAAAATATCGACGATCCGCATTTTCAGGCGCGCGGCACCTTTCAGGCGATCGATCATCCCGAACTGGGCCGCGCTCTCAGCTACCCGGTCTCGGTTGCGACCGACGGCAAGGAGCGCGTGACGGACTTTACGCGAGGGGCGCCGCGCCTCGGGGAGCATACGCTGGAGGTTCTGGCGGGAGTCGGTTTCAGTGCGGTTGAAATAGCGGCGCTCGCAGCGCAGGGCGCGATTTAAAGGTAAATCGTACCGGTGAAGTTATGCTTCCCGCCGGAGCGGGGCAGAAGTAGTAATCGACGGTGACCTTGGGCGTGCGAGTTACGTGCGCGCGAGTTCGGCGCGCACCAGCGCGGCGCCGTCCTCCAGGGCCTTCATCTTGCCGCGCGCGGCGGCGCGCGAGCGCGGCGCCATTCCGCAGTCGGTGCAGGGATAGAGGTTCTCCGGCGCCACGTATTGCAAGGCGGTGCGAATACGGGCCGCGACGGTTTCGGGCGTTTCGACCGCGTCGGTGCCGACGTCGATTACACCGACCATCAGATCCTTCCCGCGTGCCAGCGCCAAAACCGACGGATCCACACCAGACGCGGCGCATTCCACGGAGATCTGACTAATCGTGCTGGTTCTCAACAAAGGCAGCGTGCGATTGTAGTGAGTCCAGTCGGTGTTTTTGTTTTTCCATTGCAATACCGGTCCGACTCCGTACCCGTAGCAAATGTGCACCGCGGTTTTGGCGCGCACGCCCTGGGCCGCCCGTTCCAGCGTGCTGATACCCCATTCCTCCACTTCATCGAGATAGATATTGAAGCAGGGTTCGTCGAACTGAACGATGTCGCAGCCGTTCTCCGCCAATTCACAGGCTTCCTCGTTGAGTAGTCGCGCGAGATCCATGGCGAGCGCTTGCCGGCTGCCATAATACTCATCGGCTAGCGTGTCCGCGGTCGTCATCGGTCCCGGCAAGGTGACCTTTACCGGCTTATCAGTGTGGCGCTTGAGGAACCGCAGAGCACTTACCATGGTGGGACGGGCGCGGCGCAAAGGACCGGTAACGCGCGCCGCATCGACTAGTATTCCGTAGCGATTACCGCGCGTCTGAATCTTTACCAGTCGGCTATAGTCAATTCCGTCGAGTTCTTCGCAAAACCCCCAAATGTAATGGCGCCGCCGCTGTTCTCCGTCGGTAACGATCTTGAGACCCGCCCGATGCTGATCGGCAATAGCCAGAAGGACGGCGTCATCCTGTCCCTCCGCCAGGATGTCGCCGGTCAGCCGCCATTGCGCGTACATGATGGGTTCCGCAAGCCAGGCCGGGCGCGGCAGGCTGCCGACAATCATGGTCTGAAGCATCTCGTTCATAGCCTTTGCCGCCTTATTTGGAAGCCGGTGGCCGGTGCCGCTACCCTACTGACTATTTGGCCGCCGAGAATGCGGTTGGCGTCAGTATCGAATTCGCGATCGATGCCACCAGCGGGCCGTCCGCCTCACTCTTTCGCCGCGCTTCGATCCATTCGGGATCGCTTTGGAATGCGGCAAAGCATTTCTCCCGTTGGGCCAGCGATTCCCACTGCAATATATAGATCAGATCCTGGTTCGACTCGCCGATAGCGACCGTCCAAAAACCAAGTTGGCGGATGCCATGTTTCTCGAACAGCCGCATAGTCGTGGTTTCGAAGCGCTTGACCAGAGCGGGAAGCCGGCCGGGTACGCAATGATAAGTCCTCAGTTCATAAAGCATATCGCATTCTCCATTTGTCGCCACGCTCGCGCGTAGCTCACGATTAGGTGAACCACACCGGGCAGGTCAAGGGCTGAGGTCGCGGCGCCGGGGATCGGCAGTCAGCGCCGGACTTCAGTTTCAAGTTTGCCGCGCGGGGGGTGAGGCTGCATTGCGCCAGAACTTGCTGGTCGTGTTCGTAGCCAAGGACGCTGATCGAGCCGGTGTCAAGCGCGAAATATCGTCCGCCTTCCGCGGAAAGGCCGAGCCAGCAGGCATCCGCAAGAGAGTCCATGCGCGAAAAGCGCTACGTCAGCCCCGCAAACCGAGGCCCGTTCAAACCGTGCAGCCTGGATTGACTATTAGCGGCACTGACTAATGCGGTTCGACGCTGGACGGTACACCACGGGTGCGGGTGTTGCCTTGGCCGCCGCTCCGGCGTTTTGACTGTGGTTTCGCGGCGTCCCATACACGCATCGCGACGCTGACCATGTCCTTGAGCATCGCGGGGTCGGGTGAGGCTTTATTGACAACGTTCAATCCATGCGCGACCCCGACGAAAAAGCGCGCCAACGCCCGGGAATCCTGCACGCGATCGATTGCGCCGTCAGCCTGCGCTCGGCGCAACACCTGATAAATCGCGGACTCCTGCTGAGCCATCAGTTCCGCGATCTTGCGACTGATATCATCGCCGGCGCCCGGACACTCGAGCGAAGTATTGGTATAGAGACATCCGCGCGGCCAGCGTGAATCGCGGCTGCGCCGTACGATCGCCTCGAGCATGCGCTCAATCGCCCGGCGCGGGTCTGGATCTTTCAATTCCGCCATCATCGGCTCGCCGAACCGCTGGGAATAGTGTTCGAGTACCGCGAGGAAGAGGCCGCGCTTGTCACCGAAGGTGGTGTAGAGGCTGCCGCGGTTAACGCTGGTTGCGTCAACCAGGTCCTGAATAGAAGTGGCTTGGTAGCCGTTTCGCCAGAAGACCGCCATGGCGCGTTCGAGCACATCGCCCCGATCGAATTGTTTTACCCCAGCCATCTGTCGTTGCATCTATGGAACGCGCGTTCAACTATACAGCGGAAGGTCGTTGACACTCAAGATCAATCGGGCAAATGCCGGTGACGCAGAGGTCGGAGGCATCAAGGCGGTCCTTGACTGATCGTTCCAACTTGATTAACGTTCGCCTCATTCGAGATCGACGATCCCGTGATTGGGCGGCGCGATCTGGAGGCTAACGAAAAAATGGACGCACAACGCAAGGCCACTATCCTGCACGGCGTCATCGGTAAGATGACGGCCGGCGGGGCGGACATCCAAACGGCTGAGTGGGTCGAGTTCGTCGAGGCGCAGAATGACGGTTATCGAACGGGACCGGCAATCGGTGCGAAGGTTCCGGAATTCACGCTCCCCGATCAAACGGGGCGAAGCCGGCCGCTGCATGACCTGATGGGGCCGAACGGGCTGCTGCTGGTGTTCAGCCGCAGCGCGGATTGGTGACCCTATTGCCGCAACCAGCTCGTCGAGCTGCAAAACTCATTGGGAAAATTGCAAGCGCAGGGAATCAACGCGGCAGCGATCACCTACGACTCACGCGAAGTTCTGGCGAACTTCGGAGAGGCGTACAAGATTGGCTATCCGCTGCTCTCGGACGCGGGCAGCAAGGTGATTCGCGAGTTCGGAATCTTCAATACCAATATCCCGCCCGATCACAAGATGATGTACGGGATTCCGTGGCCCGGCGATTACCTCATCGCGCCGGATGGCGCCGTGCGCGACAAATGGTTCCTGCCGAGTTATGAACATCGTCCGTCCGCGTCCGAAGCCGCGCTGCGGCACTTCGATGGCGACCGCGGGAACTCGGTGCGAATCGAGGCCGGAGTGGTGAACGCGACGGTGACCCTGTCCACCGACCGATGTTTCCCGGGGCAGGAACTGGGACTGCTACTCGAGGTGCGGTTGGAACCTGGCTGGCATGTGTATGGCCAGCCGCTGCCGGCGCAATATCAGGCGATCGAACTAAGGCTCGAAAGCCCGCTTATCGGCGAGCAATCGCTGGAGCTGCCGGCGGCGCATCCGCTGCTGCTCAAGGCCCTGGGAGAAACGCTGCCGGTTTATGCGGGAGGATTTAAGGCCCACGGAAAGGTTGGCATCAAATGGAGCCCGCCGATGCCGGCGAAATTTCTGGAACCGTTGGGTAATCGAATCGAACCCGGGCTTTATCAGATTACCGGTACCCTGCGGTTTCAGGCTTGCGGTGACGATATTTGCGAGACTCCGCAAAGTGTCAAATTCGAGTTGCCGCTGACGGTTGACGCGGGCATCCCGCCGGCACCGAAGAAAACGGCATAGAGACAAGGTCGAAAGTGTTCGGGTCGAAGCAATTCGAGCGTCGCCAATACTACATTCGACACCGGAGTGAGTAATGAAGATTCACGAGAGCCATAATGCGCCGAACCCGCGTCGGGTAAGGTTTTTTCTTGCGGAAAAAGGTCTCGAGGTTCCATATGAGGAAGTCGATATTGTCAATCGGGTGAATCGCGCCGACGAATTTCGCCAGAAGAATCCGCTCAGCACGGTGCCGGTGCTGGAACTCGACGACGGCACCTTTATTTCGGAGAGCGTGGCGATCTGCCGCTACTTCGAGGAGCTCCACCCGCAACCGCCGCTGTTCGGGACCGACGCGAAAGACCGCGCGCTGGTCGAGATGTGGAACCGGCGGATGGAATTCAACATCCTGCAGCCGATCGCCGACGCGTTTCGCCAGCGCCACGATTTCTTCAAGGGGCGCATCCGGCAATTGCATGAATACGCGGAAGTTCAGCGTTTGAACGCCGAGGACGGCCTCGATTGGCTGGATCGGGAACTGGGTAATCGACAGTTCATCGCGGGAGAGCGTTTTTCGATCGCGGACATCACGGCGGTGGTGGCGATCGATTTTGGGCGCGTCTCGAAAATCACGATCAAGCCCGATCAGCAAAACCTGGCCCGGTGGCACGCGGAAGTTTCGGCGCGACCGAGTGCCAAAGCCTGAAATTTCTCAGCGCGGCTTATGAGTACACCCGGCGGGTTTCGGTACCGGGTCGGCAGACGCCGAAAGATCGCTTAGCGGAAATAGCCATGCGTGACCTGTCCGGTGCCGCGCCGGAGTTGCACAGGTCTGTCCGAATCTTATCAGGGAGTGTCTGCAATGGGCTTCGTGTGTCGATTTACTATGGTCGCGATAATCTCCTCGATGTTCGTGTTTCCCGCGGTTGCGCGCGCCGACGGACCCGCGCCTGCTGCCTCCGCTTCGGCGAGTCTTACGACCGACGCCGGCGCCTCGTGGGGGCAAGCTTCGATCCCTCCCGGTGCCGTCATCACGATGCAGAATTGGCGTGACTACCGCGAGTTTATGCCGGACGGGATGGCCGCATTTTTCGCCGGTAGCTACTTCTGGAAGATGCCGCCGGATGTTCAGATGCCGGTTGGCCCTACCATTATTCATCCGCTGCCGACTAGCTATATGGAAGCTACCGAAAAGTATGCCGCCCAGGTCAAGATCGTGGAACTTCCGGATGGGGGCCTGACCCTCAATGGCTATAGTGGCGGAATACCGTTTCCACACCCGGAGGAACCGCATCAAGGCTGGAAGGTTCTCGCCAATCTCTGGTACCGCTATACCCCTCACCTGACTGTGAATACCAAGGGCGTGGTATGCTTTGTCGATAGCGGTGGCAGCGTGAGCTGCAAGGCCGGGATGAAAATCTATCGGCAGTTGTCATTCAACACCGATCCGGGTGTCCCCGCCGGTTTTCCGGGGGCCGAAGACAAGTTCTTCACCCAATTCGAGATGGTCGAGGAACCGGAGCAGGAACGCTACACCGCGGTTCTGGCGATATCGCATACGGACTTGACCCATCCTGAAGAAGTCTATGTATTTATCCCGTCGCTCAGACGCTATCAGCCGCTTTCTCCCTCGGCGCGCTGTAGTCCGGACCTCGGCACCGATGAGACCCCGGATGATCGCCGTTACGGCTTCGACTCAAATCTCACTCAACTCACCGTGGAGTTCAATGCGCGGAGGAAGATACTCAGTCTCATTGGCTATACGATGCCGGCTGGCCGTTTCCCCGAGAACTACGATATGCCGCTCGGATGGCCGCAGCCGTCCTGGGGCAAATGGCAATTGCGCGACGTCTATCAGATCAGTGTGAGTAAGCTGCCGTCGCTCAGTTCCGGGTATTGCTTCGCGAAGCGGGTGATCTATGTGGACGCCGCCACCTACGCGCCGTTGTGGGAGGATCTTTACGACAAAAAGATGCAGCCCAATCGATCGATCGCCCTGTTCCTGCACACCCTGAATATACCGGGCATTGGCCCGCAGGATTCTTCCAATTCGATGGTTTACGGAATCTGGGACGTGCAGACCGATCACGCTACGGTCTTCGCGGAGCCGGGCGACGATCAACCGTTTTACGTCAACGAGCAGACGCCCAGGGACTTCACCGACCTCACACGGTACACTACGCCAAATGGATTGAACCTCATCATGCGTTGAACTGCCGCCCAGATCCGTGGAGGCCGAGCAAGAGCGCTTGTGGGGGCGGGGCGGACTCGCCTATGTTTCACGCTGAGGTTTTGGAAAATGGCTGGAATCCTGGAAGGCAAAGTCGCGCTGATCACCGGCGCCGGATCGGGAATCGGGCGGGCGACCGCGCAAATATTCGCGCGCGAAGGTGCGAGACTGTTGATCGCGGACCTGGTGGAAGCGTCGGGCGCCGAGACCCTCAAGATGCTGAAGGATGCGGGTGCCGCCGCGGTTTTCATGCGTGCCGACGTCGCCAAAGCGGCCGACGCCGAGGCGCTGGTCGCCAAGACGGTCGAGACCTACGGGCGCCTCGATTGCGCCTTCAATAACGCCGGAATCGAGGGGGCGCTCGCGGTCACCCATAAGTGCACGGAGGAGAATTGGGCGCGGGTCATCTCGATCAACCTGACTGGCGTATGGCTGTGCATGAAAGCCGAAATTACCCAGATGCTGAAGCAGGGCGGGGGTGGTTCGATCGTCAATACGTCGTCGGATGCGGGATTGCTCGGCGTGAAGGGGATGCCCGCGTACGTCGCCTCGAAGCATGGCGTGGCAGGCCTGACCAAGGCGGCGGCGATCGAATATGGGCGCCAGGGAATCAGGGTCAACGCGGTTTGCCCGGGGCCGATTCGCACCCCGATGATGGGCCGTCTGCTGCTCGACCGTCCTGATGTCGAGGAGAGTTTCGTGCGCGCCGAACCGCTCAAACGGATGGGCGAGCCGGCCGAGATCGGCGAGGCGGTCGCTTGGCTGTGCTCGGACCGCGCGTCCTATGTGACCGGCCTGCCACTGCCGGTGGACGGCGGGCTGATCGCGACCTGAAGACGTTCAAGGGCTAGCCGGGCTGCATGCGGGCCTGCGCCTCGCGCATCGAGGCCGTGTCGTTCTCGATGCGCTCGCGAATGATGCGCAGCGTGTCCAGATTGTAAGGGATGCCGCAATGGGTCGATTGCACCTCGACCGCTTCCACCTTGGGGCCGGATTCGATGCAGCTTTCCCAATCGACGACGCCGTCGCTCTTTGAATAGATCAGGGTTTCGCGGACACCCGGGGGTGGTATGTCCGAATTTACGCCGCACAGGTTGGCGAGGTCGCCCGGACATTCGCAGTTGGCGCCGTTGATGCGCTGGGTCAAAGTCGCGAGCATCTTCACGTAAGGATTGGAATGCCGGTGCGGTTCGTGAATCGGCGAACCGAGCAGGATGACCTGGTCGATCAGCTTCGGATAACGGCGGCCGAGTTCGCGCGCGTAAATGCCGCCGAGGCTGTGTCCGATCACGACCATCTTGCCCTGCGTCTTGCCGCTGAGTTCGGTCAGGATGCGCCCCACCCGATCGACCGCGCGCCGGGGACAATCGACGTTGGCGAGGATGCCGGAAAAGTGAACCTGATGGCCGCGCGCGCGCAGCCAGTTGGCGAACGGATAGAGTGTGGCGTCGGCGGCAAGAAAGCCGGGGATCAGCAGAATTGACCGGGCGCGGTCGGCCCGCTGGGCGATCGGCCAAGTCCATGCGCGTTGAGCAAATTGTGCGACCTCGCGGACGACACGGAATTCCTGCAGGAGATCCATGAAGTTGAGGCTGGTTCCGCCCGTGCTATTGCTCATGCAGACTCCGTTTCCACAGCCTACCAAACCGTCGCTTGTTCTAAGCTTAACTTAATGATCGCGATCTCGATATGCACAGGTAACAGAAATTCTCGTTCTTTCGGGTACTTTGCTGCTCCCCTCTTGGAGGTGCCGCGGCGGGCGGCTACCGCGTCGAAGTCCGGCCCCTATGCCGGCGAATTGAACCTCGGGCATTCATAGCCGCACTCGTTTGCGATTTCCAGCCTTCCCGCTTCGGCTTATCTGCTTCAAAGCATCGAATCGACGTTGATGCTCACAAAGATTCCTATTGCGGCATCTTTGGTGCGGCGTTACTTTAAGCGATGAATTCGCATGCCGACACTCCCAACGGAGAGTAATTACGTGCCTGTGTTACGCACCAGCCGACTTGTCAGAGCATTCGCCGCCGCAGTGTTTGGCCTCTTAATGGCGACGACCGTATTGGCGCAGACCTTGACGGTGACCTACCCGACTCACCAGCGGCTGTCGCCACGGATGTCAGACCTCCACGGCAGCCCGATGGTGAGTGGTCCAACCGTGATCCATCGTCCGCTGATGCCGCGCGTGGGCGGTAATTCGCAGCAACCGGATGGCGCACTGCAAACCAGCTCCGGTCCTTCGGTCAGCACGACGGTGGGTACCAGCTTCGACGGGATGAGCGTGTACAACGGCGGATATATTCCGTCGGACAATAATATCGCGGTCGGACCCAATGACGTGGTCGAGGTGGTTAACGCGGCCTATGCGGTGTACAGCAAGAGCGGAGCTACGCTGCTGGCTCCGGTCGCGCTCAAAAATCTATGGCAGAGTCTCACCGGCTCTTCCTGCGCGGCCAACAACGGCGGCGACACGGTGGTTCAGTACGACCGCGCGGCCGACCGTTGGATGGTTACGCAGTTGGGCAGTCTATCCAGTCCCTATTCCGAGTGTATCGCGGTTTCGCAGACCAACGATCCGACCGGGGCATTTAATCTTTATTCCTACTCCTTCGGGACCAATCTAAACGATTACCCGAAGTTCGGCGTGTGGCCCACGGCGACCAATAGCGCCTACTTGGCCACCTACAACCTGTTCTCCGGCGGTTCATCATTCGTCGGGCCGGAAATCTGCGCTTACGATCGCACGGCGATGCTAAATGGGGCGTCGAGCCCCGCCGCCCTGTGTTTCACCGGTATTTCCGGCGCGAGCTTCCTGCCGGTTGACCTTGACGGTCCCACGCCGCCCCTCGACGGCACTCCGGGTTATTTCGTGGACCTCAACGGTTCTGCTCTGGGCGTTTACAAATTGTCACCAAACTTTACCAACAACACCGCCACGGTGAGTTCGTTTTCGAGCCTCCCGGTGGCCGGCTACAGCGCTGCTTTATCCAGCCCGCAGCCGGGGACTACGGAGACGCTCGACTCCCTGTCCGACCGCCTCATGTACCGTCTGGCCTTTCGGATGTTTTCCGATCACGAATCGATCGTGGTGAACCATTCGGTAGTGGGCTCGAGCTCGAACAACTCGGGCGTGCGCTGGTACGAGCTGCGATCGCCGGTTTCGAGCACGGGTACTTTCTCGTTGTATCAGCAAGGTACGTTTGCCCCGGATTCGAGTTACCGCTGGATGGGGAGTGCCGCGATGGATCAGTCCGGCGACGTGGCGATTGGCTATAGCGTTTCGGACAGCAGCGGCGTGTACCCTTCAGTCCGCTACACTGGCAGGACGCCATCCGATGCCCTCGGAACTATGGAAGCTGAAGATAGTATTGTCGCCGGCGCAGGTTCGCAGACCGGTTACACGCGCTGGGGCGACTACAGTTCTATGCGGATCGATCCGGTCGACGACTGCACGCTGTGGTATGTCAACGAATATTATCCGGTGACTTCCAGTTACGGATGGTACACCCGCATCGGTTCCTTCAAGTTCACCAACTGCGGCAGCACCAGCCCGGATTTTTCCCTGTCGGCGAATCCGACTTCGACCTCCGTCACGGTCGGCAGTTCGGCAACTTCGACCATCAGCGTGGGCGCGATCAACGGATTCACCGATACGGTGAACCTGAGTACGACTTGCATCACCGGCGCGACCTGTTCACTCAGCCCCACTTCGGTGAAGCAGAGTGGCAACTCGACACTGACTATCGCGACGGGCTCATCGACGCCGGGCGGTACGTATAGCGTTACCGTAACGGGCACCGATTCGACCACGAATTCGACGCATTCGGTCATCCTGACGGCGACCGTGAACGTGAACTTCACCATGCCGAGCTCATTGTCGCTTACGGTGAATCGCGGCTCGAGTAAGACCGTCGCCGTGAGTGTCGGAGAAGTGACCGAATCAACTGCTGTGACCCTGAACATTTCCGGTCTGCCGAGGGGCGTCAAGGCGAGCTTTTCGCCGAACCCGGTTCCCTCCGGCAGCAGTTCGACGTTGACCATCTCGGCAACGAAAAACGCAGCCAGAGGAACTTCCAATTCGACCATCTCGGGCACTGGCGGCTCCGTTACTAATAAGACGACGCTCGCGCTCACCGTCAAATAGAACTTCTCCACCCCCCTGACTCGCGCGAATCCATTCGTGGATTCGCGCGCGAGTCAGGGGGAATTTCCGCTCGGCCAACTCCGCGCATAGTCGAAACGTCATTCACACTCTTGATCCGTCGATACCGGATTGACGGGCATCGGGCCGCATGCGAGCGGGTTGAATGGCCGCGCCCGAATGCGCACAATTACCGGGCCCGCGGGCGGACGAATCGCCCGGGGCGATCAATGTTTATCGAAGCGTACACGGGGATTGCGAATGACGAGAGATAACGAAACGGTTGCCGCGCTCGATGCGCTGGGGGCCGAGATGAGCCTGCTCAAGCATCCGTTTTACCAGCAATGGAGCGCGGGCACGCTGTCGGCGGAACGCTTGCGCAACTATGCGATTCAGTACTATCGGCACGTCGCGGCGTTTCCGCGCTACCTGAGCGCGCTGCATTCGCGATGCGACGTCCTGGAGACGCGCCAGGTGCTGCTGGAGAACCTGATCGAAGAGGAGCGCGGCGCCGGGAACCATCCGGAACTGTGGCTCAGGTTTGCCGGCGCTCTGGGCGTCACGCGCGAAGCGGTGCTGGCGGCGGAGGCGTTGCCGGCGGCGACCGCGCTGGTGGCCACGTTCGATCATCTGAGCCGCGCACTGCCGCTGACGGCGGGGCTTAGCGCGCTCTACGTTTACGAGTCGCAAGTAGCGGAGGTGGCCGGCGTAAAGATCGACGGACTGCGGCGCTTCTATGGATTTGCGGACGGCGCGGACAGCGGCGGTGACACGAACGAGACGAGCGGCGCAAAGGCTGACGGCACGAAATTCTTTGAAGTGCATCGCGCGGCCGATCCGGATCATGCACGAGCGATCGCCGGGCTTATCGAGCGCCACGGCGGTGGTGCGGAGGATCGCGCGGTTGCGTTGGAGGCGGGACGCATGGCGTTGCGAGCGGTGTGGGACCTGCTCGACAGCGTTTGAGATCGATGGGAGTACGCGAGTTTGGCTAAGCGGGCAATCGCACGCGCGTGAGTGAGTAATCGAGTGAGTATCGCGGGACCGGGACAGGGTGACGATAGAACTGTGGCAACAATCAGGTTTGAAGATTTGGATTTGGCGGACGTGGTCGAGCGGGTGCTGGCGGGCGCGGAGCTTGAGCGGGCGGAGGCGCATGCGATCCTGAATTGCCCGGACCAACGATTGGCGGAATTGCTCGCGGCGACGCTGCGCGTGCGCGAGGCGGCGTTCGGGCGGCGGGTCAAGGTGTGTATCCTGCGCAACGCGCAAAGCGGTATCTGTCCGGAGGATTGTAGCTATTGCTCGCAGTCGCGGATCTCGCGCGCGGAAATCCCCGTTTACAAGATGCAGAGCGTTGAGGAGTTGTGCGAAGGGGCGCGCATGGCGGTCGCGAGCGGGGCGCGGCGCTACTGCATGGTGTGCAGCATGCGCGGGCCGGGCGCGCGCGAAATCGAGCATCTGGCGGCGGCGTGCGAGCGAATCCGCAGTGAGTATCCGACGCTCGAGCTGTGTCTGTCGCTGGGACTGATGAGCGAGGAGCAGGCGCGGCGTTTGAAGCAGGCGGGGGCGGGATGGATCAATCATAACCTCAATACCAGCCGGCGCTTTTATCCGGAGATCTGCACCACCCATACGTGGGACGACCGCGTGCGGACGATCGAGAACGTACGCGCGGCAGGCCTGTCGGTGTGCTCGGGCGGGATTATCGGGATGGGCGAGAGCGACGACGACGTAATCGATCTGGCCTACGCGACGCGGCGGGTGGGGGCGGAATCGGTGCCGGTGAACTTTCTCCATCCGATCGCGGGAACCCCGCTGGAACATGCGGCGCGCTTGACGCCGGAGCGGTGTCTGAAGGCGGCGTGCCTGTTTCGCCTGCTCAATCCGCGCAGCGAGGTGCGCGCGGCGGGCGGGCGCGAGTTGAACCTGGGCACGCGGCAGGCGGACATTTTCAACGCGGTCAATTCGATCTTCGTCAATGGCTATTTGACGACCGCGGGATGGGGGATCGGGGCGACGCGCGAGTTGATCGAGGGCGCGGGTTTCGAAGTGGAAGTGGAGCCGTCGGCGGCGACCTGAGCGCCGCCGACGTTATGCGAAAGCGCGCGTCACGGTTCGCCCGCGATGAGCATAGGGGACGAGGTGCGTCTAACGAAGGATTTCACGCGCGCGCGGTTTTGAGCGATTGGCGGCCCAGGCGCCCGGCGATGGATGGGCCAGGGGTGCCGTCCACGCGGCGCAGCGAGGATAAAAGAGACGCAAGATCGGCTTTTGCGCAGTGCGAGAAGGCTTCGACGGATGGCGAGTATAAAATCGCTACACGAAGGAGAGGCGAAAATGTTTCACGTGAAACATTTTCGCGGTCCGTTTGCCGTGAAATTGTTCACCCAAAAGGGGTGAAGGATTTCATCCTTGTAGAGAGGTTTTTGGGGAAGGATTTCACTCATTTTGGGTGAATGATTTCATCGTTGACAGGCGGGGAGAGACGAGCGTGCCGGGGCGCGGGAAGCCGGGAGTAGGTGGGCTGGCGGAGTTGCGCGCGCGTGCGCTTTGAGAGGCGAGGATTTGGCGCGGCACCGCCCTGAATATCTCTGGCGCGTAATTCACCGGACTGACCGAGGGGGCGGCTGGGGCGCGCGGGGACCGCGCGAGATCCTTCGCGCGGCTCAGGATAACGGAGAGGGGCGAAGCGGGGCACCGGGACCCGTTCGCGCGGCCCAGGATGACAGAGGGGGGGCTCGTTGCGCCGAGGGTGGGGCGGGGGACTAGCGGCCCTCCCCGAAGATCCGCGCGATGACCGCAGTCACCCGCGAGGTGGCCTCCGCGATCGCCAGCAGGCGCCCGTTGGCGATGACCTTGAACCATCCCGCCGTCGCGGGCACCAGCCCGTCGAGCGCGCGCGAGTCGCCGTTGCGCAAGCGCTTCGCGGTCGCCTCGTCCACTGCCGCCTCGGGCAGATCGGACACCGCCTCACGCAAGCCGATTAGACGCAAGCCGTCGCCCCCGTTTTCGAGCGCCGCGAGCACTTCGTCGAGCGGCCGCGCGTTTTCGATGGCGAAGGCGCCGTTGCGGACGCGGCGCAATTCCTGGAGATGGGCGGCGGTGTCGAGCGCCAACCCGATATCGCGCGCAAGCGAGCGCACGTAGGTGCCGGGCGAGCAGACCAGGGTAAAGCGAATCGCGGCGTCGCCCTCGGCGGCCAGTTCGAGGCGTGCGATCTCGACCTGGCGCGGCTCCGGCGGCGCGACTTCCTCGCCGCGGCGCGCGAGCTTGTAGAGCGGCACGCCGCCGCGCTTGATCGCCGAGAAGATCGGCGGGGTCTGCGTGATCGTGCCGGTAAAGCGCGCGGCAATCGCGGCCATCCGCGCCGCGTCGAGCGGCGGGACCGCCGCCGTTCGCACCACCGCTCCCGTTCGGTCGAGGGTGTCGGTCTCGGTGCCCATCGCGATCAGACCGGCATAATGTTTCTCGCCATCGTGAAGGAAGGGCGCGAGCTTGGTCGCCTCGCCGACCAGGATCGGCAGCACTCCGGTCGCGAAGGGATCGAGCGTGCCCAGATGGCCCACGCGCGCGGGCTTCACGCGCCATTTGAGCTGGCGCACCACGTCGGCGGAGGTCGGCCCGGCCGGCTTGTCGATAAGTATTATTCCATCCATGAGGGAGATAGGGGGAGAGTTGTTGAGGAACCCAAAACCTTTGATTTTTTCTGAAACCTTTTCAAGGTTTCAGACTTCCCACAATGCCTTGATGCTCGCGATGCCCGGATAGGCAGTTGAGTCGAGTAAAAACTCATCGCCCGAGCAGAGCGCCTGCCTCGAATTTACCGGAAGCCCGGCGCGACAGAGATCCCGTTACTCGCGGG
This sequence comes from Deltaproteobacteria bacterium, assembly GCA_021780755.1. Taxonomy (GTDB): domain Bacteria; phylum Desulfobacterota; class Binatia; order Binatales; family Binataceae; genus JADMIL01. The sequence goes on from JAJXYF010000015.1 coordinate 49,898, forward strand.
GACGGCTCGCGCGCAGCAACTCCTCGACGCGCGCGGCGTTTTCGAGTCCCGGATCGAACTCGAAGTCGAGTTGCGGCGTATAGCGCAAGCCGAGCACGCGGCCGATGTTGCGACGGATAAAGCCCTCGGCGCTGGCGAAGCCCTTGACCGCGTCGGCGGCGTGCGACCGGCCCTCGAAATGCGAGAAGAAGACGCGGCCCTGCCGCAGATCATCGCTCATCCGGACCGAAGTCAGCGTCACTCCGCGCAAACGCGGATCCCGCAAGTCGCGCAAGAGCATCAGCGACAACTCCCGCAAGACCATTTCGGCGACCCGTCCCGGCCGCCTGCCATCACCCGATGCCATAATATGAATACTACAGGCAAACGCCGCGCCGCCGAAACCGCCAGGGTACGCCACCGACCTCATCGTTCAACAGGGCACTTCAGTAGCTGATTATTTCGAGCTGTTCTTCGCCGAGCGGCGCCAACCCGAGACGTTCGATAAAATTGACGACTTCGCGCAGCGCCGAATCGACAAAGGCGCGATCGTTGCCGACCTGGCAGATCCCGAGTTCGGCCCGCTGCCACATATCATGATCGTCGGATTCGGCGATCGAGACGTTGAACTTGTCGCGCACGCGGGCCTTGATCGATCGCAAGACCTGGCGCTTGCCCTTGAGCGAATGGTTTTCGGGCAGGTAGAGGGTGAGCCGCAGGACCCCGACGACCATCGCAGAAACCTCCGCGCGGCAGCGCGCGCAATCGAGCCTCGCGCGGCATCCCGCGCGAAGCCGTTGAGGAGCGAAGAACTATATTATTTACTGAAACCTCACGAGGTTTCAGACTTCCCACTGGGCTTTGACGCCGCGATGCCCGGGTGTCCGCTGAGTTGAGCGAGAACTTGCAGGATGAGGGGCCCGTTCACGCAGACTTCCGCACCAGGCTCATGGTGTCAGGCTGAGTGCAGCGAAGAATCCCGGATCGGCCAAAGTCGCAATTGATATTTTCCCGGGATTCTTCACTGCGCAGATTTCGTTCAGCATGACAAAGCGGCTTGAGCAGAGACGGGTTGCCCTTGCGCTATCTCAGCGCCCCTAGGTTTGCATCGGCTTTTCGGCCGAACCGCCCGCGCCGCGCACCGATTCCGGCTTCGGCACCGCGAGCTTGCGGAGCACCGTCTCCATCTCGAAGTCCTCGATCACGTCGCCGGGCTTCAGGTCGTTGAAATTCTCGAGTCCGATACCGCATTCGTAACCGGCGAGCACTTCACGCGCGTCGTCCTTGAAGCGCCGCAGGGTGGCGATCTTGCCTTCCCAGACGACGCGTCCGTCACGCACCAGGCGGGCGCGCGCACTGCGCAGCAGCTTGCCCTCGGTTACCATCACGCCCGCGACGGTGGTGCCCTGCACGACGAAGGTCTGACGCACTTCGGCGCGACCCAGGGTCTTCTCGCGATAGGTCGGCGCGAGCAACCCTTCCATCGCCTCGCGCATGTCGTTGATTACTTCGTAAATAATCGTGTAGAGGCGGATTTCGACACCCTCTTTTTCCGCCAGTTGAGCCGCCTTGGGCTCCGGCCGGACGTTGAATCCGATCACGATCGCCTTTGAGGCCGAGGCCAGCGTTACGTCGGTCTCCGAGATCGCGCCGACCGACTTGTGGATCAGCTCGACCTTGACTTCGCTGGTCGAAAGCCGCGCGAGCGATTCGACCAGGGCCTCGACCGATCCGTTGACGTCGCCCTTGACGATTACGCGCAGTTCCTTGACCTCGCCGCCGGCCATCCGGGAGCTCAGGTCTTCGAGCGAAATGCGGCTGGTCTTCTGCAGGACGCCTTCGCGCTGCTTGGAGCGGCGGAACTCGGCGACCTGGCGTGCCTTGGCCTCGTCGATCACCGCGGTAAACGCGGTGCCCGGCTCGGGCACGCTGGACAGGCCGAAAATCTCGACCGGCATGGACGGTCCGGCCTCGGTGACGCGCTGCCCCAGATGGTCCTGCATGGCGCGCACGCGGCCGTAGGTCGTACCGCATACGAACGGGTCGCCCTGGCGGAGCGTGCCCTCCTGGATGAGGACGGTGGCGACGGGCCCGCGACCGCGATCGAGTTGCGATTCGACGACGGTGCCGCGCGCCGTCCGATCGGGGTTGGCCTTGAGCTCCATCAGGTCGGCCTGCAGGAGGATCATTTCGAGCAGGCGCTCGATTCCTTCGCCCGACCGTGCCGAGACCGGCACGGTGATGGTCTGGCCGCCGTAATCTTCCGGGATCAACCCGTGCTCGGTGAGCTGCTGCTTGACCCGATCGAGATTGGCTTCGGGACGATCGATCTTGTTGATGGCGACGATAATGGGGACGCCGGCGGCTTTGGCGTGATTGAGGGCCTCGACCGTCTGCGGCATCACGCCCTCGTCGGCGGCGACGACCAGGATCACCATGTCGGTGACCTTAGCGCCGCGCGAGCGCATGGCGGTGAAGGCCTCATGGCCGGGCGTATCGACGAAGCTGATCTTGCGTCCGTGGACTTCGACCGTGTAGGCGCCGATATGCTGGGTGATTCCGCCGAACTCGCGCTCGGTCACATTGGTATGGCGAATGGCGTCGAGCAGGGAGGTCTTGCCGTGATCGACATGGCCCATGACGGTGACGACCGGGGGCCGCGTGATCGCTTCGCCGGCGACCTCTTCCTCGCCCTCCTCGATGGCGGATTCGACGTCGAAGCCGACGTTCTCGACGCTATAGCCGAACTCGCTCGCGACCAGGGTGGCGGTATCGACGTCGAGGACCTGGTTGAGCGTTGACATCACGCCGAGGTCCATGAGCTTGCGGATAATCTCGCCGGCCTTGACGCCCATCTGGCGCGCCAGTTCGGCGACGTTGACACCCTCGGCGATGCGGACCACGCGCTTGGAGGCTTTGGGCGTGGTGATCTCGGTCTTGCGCTGTTCCTTGCCCGGCATCGCGCGCCGCTTCTTGGGCACGCGCAAGCCGCGCATCTCGCGCTCGGCGGCGACATCGGTGGGGCCTTTCTTGACCACGCGCTTTTTCTTGATGGTGCGCGCGGCGCCGGGCTTGGCGTTTTCCGACGGCGGCCCAAAGCCCTCGGGCGGGATCGCGGGGGCCGACGGCTGATTGAAGCGGCCAGTGGTAGTCGGACGGGCCGGCGGTCCACCCGGGCGAGCGCCCGGCGTGGTGGTCGGACGGGCTGGCGGCGCGGCCGGTTTGCGCAAGTCGATTTTGCCGAGCACCTTGGGTCCGCGCGGTCCATCGTCGAGCGAGGGCGCGGCCGAATGGGCCGAGCTGGTAAAATTTATCGTGCGCCCGGGCAGGTCGGCCTCGCCCGATCGCACCTCAGGGCGGCGCGGCGCGGAGCTACCGGCGGACAGATTTCTGACCGCACCACTTTCGCGCAACTCGCCCGGCGGCATCCCACCATGACGAATCGCACCCGGAGCGGCAGGCGGCGTGGGCGGAGGCGCGGGACGCTGTGCCGGCGGGGTCGGGCGCGGCGGGGTGCCGCGGGGCGGCGATGGCCGCGATGGCGCACCGGCCGTAGGAATTCCACGCGCGAGCGTTCCGGTGGCGGGCGCCGGGGTCCGCTTGACGACGGTGGTCGAGAGGCGTTCGACGGCGGCTTCCGCTGCGGCGGGCGGCGGCGCGGTGATTGACGAGGGGGCCGCCGACTGCTCCGCCGCGACGGTCGGCGGCGGCGCCGATTCCAGCGGCGCAGGTCCATGCTCGGCGCCGATTACGGTCGGTGCGGGTGGCAGTTCCGGCGCGGCCACCTCGACCGGAAATTCGGGCGCGAGTTCGGGCAGTTCCGGCTCGGCCGGCAACGGCTGCTCGAAAATCGGCGCGACGAACGCTTCTCCGGTGTCGCTCTCGACCTCGAAATGAAAGGGTTCCGCGGGCGCCTCCGGCACCGCGCCAAGCTCAGGCTCGGCATGGCGCCGGCGCATCACCGTCGCGTTCAGCCGCTTCTCCAGCACCTTGCCGGCGCTGGTCTCGACGACCGTCTCGCGGCGCAACAACACCGCGCGCTGGGCCTGCTCGTCGAGATCGGCTTTGACCCGATCGGTCTCTTCCTGAGAGAGCAGGCTCGAATCCGAATGAGCGTGTCCGAGCCGCAGGCGTCCCGCACTGGCGAGCACCTCTTCGACCGGCACGCTCCATTCATGGGCAAGGGTTTTAATCCGCTTTCGGGGCATCTTTTCTATGTTATTCCAACTCGACTGATCTCGCCAGCCGCGACCTTACCGATTCCGTTATTTCGACCCGTTCGCCCGCGCCGAGCTTGCGTCGCAGCGAACGAAATTCCTTGACCCTGCTCCGCTCGAACTTCAGCAGACACTCCTCATTCCGATGGAGATAGCCACCACGCCCCGGAGTCCGCCGCGTCTGGTCGGGCCGCACCGCATTCCCGACCAGCGCGACCCGAATCATCGCGGCCTGCAAATCGCGCCGCATACAGCCCATACATGTGCGCACCGGCCGATGAGCCGCGCCGGAGGCGGGTAATTCAGTGGTTGAGGAACTCAAAACCGCTATTTTAATGAAACCTCATCGAGGTTTCAGACTTCCCTTCTGTAAGGATGCGGGCTTCGCCCGATGAAAACCTCATCATGGGTTGACGCGTCCAGTTATGATTTGACCTCGGCCTCGGCCGCTTGCGCTTCATGCGCGACCTGGTCACCCGCGGCTGCTCCGTCGGTTTCCACTTCGCCATCGACCGCGCCGACTTCCTCGGCTTGCGCCGTACCCGCGCTATCGGCCGCCGCCTGCGCCGCCGCGGCCTTTTCCTCTTCGATCCGCCGCTTGTTGGCCACCCAGTCGCGCGCCGCCAGGATCACCTGCCGCGCACGCTCCGGACTGATTCCCTCGACCTCGAAATTGTCCTCGTTGGCTTCCGACAATTGCTCGGCTGAGCGGAAGCCCCACTGGTAGAGCAGCTCGGCGTTGATGTCGCCGATACTCGGAATCGCATTGAGCGACGCGCGCGCCGCCCGCGCCTCCTCTTCGGCTTCGGAATCGCTGCGCACGTCGAGCTTCCATCCGGACAGCCGATGGGCCAACCGCACGTTCTGGCCGCGTTTGCCGATCGCGAGCGATAGCTGATCGTCGGGGACGATCACTTCCATCGCATGTTCGTCCTCGTCGATCACGACCTTGGAGACCTTGGCGGGGGCGAGCGCGCGGCATACCAGTTCGGCCTGGTCGTCGGTCCACGGCACGATATCGATCTTCTCGCCGCGCAGCTCCTGCACCACCGACTGGACCCGCGTGCCCTTCATGCCGACGCAGGCGCCCACCGGATCGACGTCGCCGTCCTTGGAATAGACGGCGACTTTCGCTCGCCCGCCGGGTTCGCGCGCGCACTGGCGAATCTCGACGATCGCCTCGTAAATCTCCGGCACTTCCTGCTCGAACAGCTTCATCAGGAACAGGTTGGAGGTGCGCGACAGCACGATCGAAAGCCCCTTCTCGGAGAGATCGACGTCGAGGATCAGCGCGCGGATCCGATCGCCCTGGCGATAGCGCTCGTGCGGGATCTGCTCCTTTTCGGGGAGGATCGCCTCGGTCCGTCCGAGGTTTACGATCATGTTCTTGCGCTCGAAGCGCTGGACGATCCCCGAAACGATCTCGCCCTTGCGGTCCTTGAACTCGTTGAAGATCTGTTTGCGCTCGGCGTCGCGGATATGCTGAATCAGGTTCTGCTTGGCGGCCTGCGCGGCGATGCGGCCCATCGTCGCGGTGTCGAGCTTGATCAGGATTTCGTCGCCGACCTGCGCCTCGGGATCGTACTTGGTCCGCGCGTCCTCGAGCTCGACTTCCGAGCCCGGGTTGGCGACGGTGGCCATCACCGTCTTGATTTCGAACAACTCGATCTCGCCGATCTCGGAGTTGTAGCGGGACTCGATATTACGGTCGGGCCCAAAGGTCCGGCGCGCCGCCGAATGCATCATCTCCTCGACCGCGTTGACCACGATCGTTTTGTCGATCCCTTTTTCCTTGGATACTTGTTCGATAACGCGATTCAGATCGACCGCCATAACGCCTCCCACGGGCGCAAGCTGATTCGCGCACGACGCGAACCAGATAAATTCGCCATTTTGGTTGCGGCGCCGGTGCTGATCAGCGCCGCTCGTTGCTCGTCTCTCGTCCTAGTCAAACTTATGTTCGTAGTTCGCTCCCTTGATTTCGTCGAAGCCAAAGCGCTCGCGGCCCTTGCTCTGGTCGTCGTCAAGTTCCACTCCGCTCGCGCTGACCGCGGCCAGCACGCCCTCGAAATTCTTGCGTCCGTTGCGCGGCCGATGCGTCCGTAGCCGTACCCGCTGCCCGACGAAGGCCTCGAAATGCGCAAGCTTGGTCAGCGGCCGGTTCACGCCCGGCGACGCGACTTCCAGCAGGTAGCGCCCGTCCACCGGATCGTAAACGTCGAGCAGGTCGCCGATTATCGGGCTCAGCACTTCCAGATCGCTCATCGCGATGCCGCCGCCCGGACGGTCCACCAGCAGCCGCAAGAGCGACGTTCGGGTCCCCTTGCGAAAATCGATTCCGACCAGCTCGAACCCCTGCCTTTCGATATGCGGTTCGAGCAATTCGACCAGCTTCTTCGCGGTCGGATGCAGTTGTAGCACGATCACTGGCCGTTTCCCCGACGGTTCGCCAGCAAGGGCCGAGTCATACAAGCCGAAATGTTCCCGGGAGCGAGCGGCGAACCAACAAAAAAGTGGGCATCAGCCCACGGCGGCATGATATCATCGCCGATACCTTCCCATCAAGGCGGCAATAACGCATTCGCACGAGCCATCGCGACCATCCGGCGGGGGCCTGTTCAATCAGGTGATTCCGATGTCCCCGAATGAACCCGAACGCAATCGAACCCTTGGAAGGAAGCCCCGCGCACGCCGATGTCCCTGAATCAAATAAACGGCCTCGGATGGATCGAGCCTGGCGCGGGCACCGCCACCAGCCTGCTCGACCTCGGATGCAACGTCGGCGAACTGCTGGGCGCCGCCGCCCGGCTCTATCCCCAGCTAAAACTCGCCGGAGTTGACGTTAACGGCGCCGCGATCGAGACCGCCCGCCGCAATCTTGCGCAGGCCGATCTGCGCCAATGCGACGGGCCGACGCTGCCCTTCGCCGACGACGCCTTCGACTACGTAACCTGCATAGAGGTCCTCGAACACGTTGCGCAAGCGGCGCGGCGCGCGACCGTGCGCGAAGTATGGCGCGTGCTCAAACCCGGCGGCCGCTTCATCGTCCGCTGTCCCCATGCGGGCCTCTTCCGGGGCCTCGACGCCGCTAACTTCCGCTTTCGCTTCCCGCGTCTCTATCGCTCAATCGTGCGGCGCGGCCGGCGCGACGACGGCTACCGCGACGACTCCGAGGGCGTGGTCTGGCACCATCATTTCTCCCGCGACGAATTGCTCGACATCATAGGCCCCGGCTTCGATCTCGAGTACGAACGCTATGGCGGCCTGCTCCTGGTTCCGCTCGGCGATCTGCTGCGGTGGCCCTTCTATCGCCTCGACCTCCATCGCAGTCCGGTCCTGCGCGCGCTCGACCGCACGATCGGATGGGACCTTGGCATCGATTACGGCCGCGCCTCCTATGCGATCCTGCTCGTGATGCGCAAATCCGCACGCGCAAATTGAGCGCCCCGTGGAGAGGCTCAGGATCGGGACCCACTCACTGCGCGTTCAGGGTGACCTCCGCTGAATCTCGGCAATCGCCATTCTCCCCAAGCTGTTAAGCGCTACCTGAATGCGGGAATGATGTCGCGGCCGCACGCCGCGATAAAATCGCGCCCGGGCAGATTCGGCTGCAGGACGACGTGACGCGCCCACGGCGCCGCGACGAGCAGGCGCTCGAGTTGCGCGCGCACTTCAGCGGGGTTGCCGATCAGGCAGAAGCGCCGGGAGAGGTCGTCGGGGATTTCGGCGACCATCCGCGCCGCCAGATCCATGTCGGCGGCATGATGGAAATCGGGGCGCACGGTTTTCAGGATTTCGTGCACCGGCGCGCACGGCCATTTGAGTCCGATCAGCTCCCACAGCCGCGGATTAACCTCGTAGTAGCCCGCCGCCATCACGCGCCCCCGCGCCCGCGCCAGTTCCGCGTCATCGGTAATCACCGTATGGAAGTGCAAGGCGACGAACAGCGAAGCCGGATCGCGACCGCGCTCGACCGCGCCGGCGCAAAATTCGTCATAAGCCCAGCGCAGCAGCGCCGCGTCCGCGCCCACGCGCATCACGACGCCGTCGGCATAGCGCCCTGCCATCCGCAAGGTTTTCGGCCCCCCGCAGGCGATTATCACCGGCACCGCGCGCGGCCGATCGAGCCGCGACGGCGCCGTCCAGCCGAGATCGACGCCCGCGCCGCCGAGCAGCGCGCGAATCGTCCGCACGGCGTTCTCCAGCGCGTCGAGCCGCGCCGGGCGCAGCCCCACTTGCCAGACCGAGGTGTCGCCGTTGGCCATCCCGAGCATCACGCGCCCCGGCGCATAGGTGTCGATCGCCGCGATACTCGACGCGAGCACACTCGGATGGCGCGTGACGGGATTCACCACCAGCGTCCCCGCCCGCGCCCGCTCGGTGCCGCGCAGGGCGGTCAGCAGATTTACGAAAACGTCCCCGGCGTGTAATTGGCTGTCGGGAAACCACAGATTATCGAAGCCCGCCGCCTCCGCCTCGATACACGACCGCGCGAGCCGCGGCGGGTCGAGAAAGCTGAAGCGATTGGTACCGAACGTCACCGCCATGCGAACCTCCGCATGACGCCAGCTCTACTCGTCGTCCTCGCGCAGCTTCGCCAGCACCGACAGGTCCTCGAGCGTAGTGGTATCGCCGAGCGTTTCGTCACCGGCGGCGATTTGCCGGAGCAGCCGCCGCATAATCTTGCCGCTACGGGTCTTCGGCAGAGAGTCGGTGAAGCGCAAGTCGTCGGGCCGGGCGAGGGCGCCGATTTCCTTGACGACGTGCTGGCGCAATTCCTCGCGCAGCTTCGCATCGCTATGCCGTCCGCCCTCGAGGGTCACGAACGCCACCACCGCCTGCCCCTTCATCTCGTCGGGACGCCCGACCACCGCGGCCTCCGCGACCGACGGATGAGAGACCAGCGCGCTTTCGATTTCCATCGTGCCCAAGCGATGGCCCGAGACGTTGATGACGTCATCGACGCGCCCCATGATCCAGAAGTAGCCGTCCTCGTCGCGGCGGGCGCCGTCGCCGGTAAAGTACATGCCATCGATCTGGCTGAAGTATTGCTGTTTGTAGCGTTCCGGATCGCGAAAGATCGTCCGCAGCATCCCCGGCCACGGCCGCTTGACCACCAATAAGCCGCCCTGGTTGGCCGCGACGGTCGCGCCCTCGCGCGTCACCACTTCCGCCGCCACGCCGGGCAGCGGACGGGTCGCCGAACCGGGCTTGGTCGCGATCGCGCCTGGCATCGGCGCGATCAAAATCCCGCCGGTCTCGGTCTGCCACCAGGTATCGACGATCGGACAGCGCGCGCCGCCGATCACCGTGTGGTACCACATCCAGGCTTCGGGATTGATGGGTTCGCCGACCGTGCCGAGCAGCCGCAGGCTTGAGAGGTCGTGCTTCTTCACCCACGACTCGCCCCACTTCACAAAGGTGCGAATCGCGGTCGGCGCCGTGTACAAGATATTGACGCGGTATTTTTCGATAATTTCCCAGAAGCGATCGTTCTCGGGGAAATTCGGCGCGCCCTCGTACATCACCACCGTCGCCCCCGCCGCGAGCGGCCCGTACACCACGTAGCTATGCCCCGTGACCCATCCGATGTCGGCGGTGCACCAGTAGATGTCTTCCTCCTTCAGGTCGAACACCCACTTCATGGTCATCAGCAGATGGGTCAGGTAGCCGCCGGTCGTATGCACCACGCCCTTGGGCTTGCCGGTGGTGCCGGAGGTGTAGAGCGTGAACAGCGGATGTTCGGAATCGACGTGCAGCGCTGCGCAGTTCGGACTCTGCCGCGGCACCAGATCGTTCCACCAGACGTCGCGTCCATCGCGCATTTCAATCTTGTCGCCGAGCCGGTTGAGGACGAGACATTTCTCGACCGAGGGCGTGCGCTTGAGGGCCTCGTCAACGTTATTTTTCAGGGCGACCTTCTGCCCGCGCCGCCAACCTCCGTCGGCAGTGATTACGACCTTGGCTTGCGCGTCGTTGATTCGATCGATCAGCGCCTCCGACGAAAAACCGCCGAAGATCACCGAATGGATCGCGCCGATCCGGGCGCACGCGAGCATCGCGATCGCCGCCTCCGGCACCATCGGCATGTAAATCGCGACGCGGTCGCCGTCCTTGACGCCGAGGCTTTTGAGCGCGTTGGCGCAGCGCCCGACTTCGTCGGTGAGCATCTGGTAGGTCAGCACGCGGGTATCGCCCGGCTCGCCTTCCCAGATCAACGCGACCTTGTTGCGCCGCGCACCGGTCAGATGGCGGTCGAGGCAGTTGTACGACGCGTTAAGCTCGCCGCCGACAAACCACTTGGCGAACGGAAACTTCCATTCGAGCACCTGCCCGAAGGGCTTGAACCAGGCGAGTTCACGCGCGCATTCGCCCCAGAACTTGTCGGGGTCCTCCGCCGCGCGCTGATAGAGCGCCTCGTATTCGGCGAGGCTCTTGACGGCGGCCTGCGCGCTGAATTTCGCCGGCGGCTCAAACTTCCGCCGCTCGACCAGGATCGATTCGATATGGGTGCTTTCGTTGCCAGCCATCGGAGCTAAACCCTCCCGCGTGCCTCGCGCGTCTTGAGACTTAGATAGAGCGTCGCCGCGTCGCCAATCTCGCGGCGGTTAGAATGGATTGCGCGCAGCCGGCTGAGCAGATCGAGTTCGACGTCGGGCGCGAACTCGGCTGCCAGCTCGGCGGTGCGGGCCGCCCAGCGCAGCACGATCCGCCCCTCCGGACCGCCGAAATCGTCGAAGAACCAGGCGCAACTGGTCATCGTCGCCTGCGCCGCGCGCTCCATTTCGAGCAGCCGCAGCAACTGTGCGCGGCGGTGCTCGTCGGGGACCTTATGGCGCTCGAAGAACTCCTGTTCGACGGCGGGGTTCTCGTCGATAAAGAGCCGTATCGCGTCCCGCAACGCCGCGGCCGGATCCGCGACCAGCGGTTTGGCGAAGCGATCGTAAACGTCGTCGGCATGATTGGCGATAAACTCCATCGCCTCGCGCAGCGGCCCGCGCCATTCCTGGCTCGTATGGCCGTCGAGGCGACAGCCGCAATTGGACCGCCAGCGCTCCACCCCATGCGCACAGCTCCACGCCGAGGCGCCGTCGATCGCGACGCTCCCGCGCAGCGGACGGGTGGCGAGGTACGCGGCGCAATTCGTCACCGTGAGGCCCTCGCGCTCGCCCAGGATCTTGAACGCGCGCGCGAGTTCCGCCGCCCCGGTTTTTTTATGATGGCCAAAGGTCTCGCCGTCGGTCGCCACCATCAGCGCCCCGCCGGGGGGCAGCGCAAACGCGGCCTCGGCGAGCCGGTCCGCGAGCCGCCCGCCATCGGCGAGCAGGTCGCTGAAGGAGATCTGCCCCGAGAGCTCGCGCTCGAAGCGAAAGACCGCGATACTCAGATCGCCGCGGCGCCACTCGAAGGGCCCCGCCTCGGCCGGCGCGATTTCGTCGCCGCTAAAGCGCCCCTGGTCGGACGCCAGTATCGTGTATTTGATTCCCGCGCGCGCGAGCGCCTCGAGCGTATCGCCGTCCACCGCGCACTCCGGCAGCCACATGCCCTCGGGGCGCCGCCCGAAGCGATAACGGAAATCCTCGATCCCCCAATGGACCTGGATTTCCTTGTCGCGCGCGTTCAGCAGCGGCAATATCGAATGGCTGTAGGCCTGCGCCATCGCATTGCCATGGCCGCCGCGATTTTTCGCGCTGGTCTCGTCGCCGACGCGGATGGCGCGGTAGGCCGCCTTCCCGTGCCGCTCCATCCAGCCGAGCAGGGTCGGCCCGAAATTGAAGTTGAGCGCTTCGTAATTGTTGATGATCTGGACGACGCGGCCGTCCATGATATGAGCGTGCGCGTTGGCGTTGTAGCACTCGCTCAAAATCCGCTCGTTCCAATTGGCGAACGGCGCCGCACCCGGCTCGGGTGCGATCAGCCCGGTCCACGGACTCTCCCGCGGGGGCTGATAGAAATGCCCATGCACGATTATGTAACGCGGCTCATCCATTAGTCACTTATAGTCGATTCCTTCGATTAGATATTTTGATTTTCGCGTCCGCTTACCTGGGCCTCGCGAACGTTCAATCGGTGAAACAGGAGTTTTGCGCCCTCAACGACTTCTTTGTTCCTACCCAGCGGCGACCGCGAAGGTGCCCTTGACGGTCGCCTCGCCCTTCTGATTTATCACCTCGACTTCGCCCTCGATCAGCCGCTCGCCATGTTTCTCGCTCTTGCCGGTGACCTTGCCCCGGCAGGTGAGGGTATCGCCCGGCCACACCTGCCGCGCGAAGCGCACCTTGAAGCGGCGGACCTGTCCGGCACCCGCGTAATCGGTCAGGCAGCGCGACAGACAGCCGGCCGTCCACATGCCCTGCGCGAAGACCGTCGGGATTCCGGCGGCCTCGACGAAGGTCTGATCGTAATGGAGCGGGACGAAGTCGCCCGAGGCTCCCGCATAACGCACGAAATCCGGGCGTGCGACGTTCGCGATCGTCACCGTCGGGGTTTCGTCGCCGACCTTTACCGCGTCGTATTTGATCTTGCTTGCCATGTTCGTCCTCGATTTCAGACATTTCGCGCGCTCCCGCGCGCCGGAACTCAACAACTCGCCCTGCGCTGACTTTCCGGCCTTAACTGCTGACGGCCTGAGCGGTCTCGACCAGGGTCCCGCGCGCGAACGCGACGGTCTCGCCTTTTTGGTTCTTGTACTCGATCTCGGTGACCATAAAGGTCATTTTACCGCCGCGGCCGCCTGCTTTCTCGTACACGTCGGCGATGCGCGAGGTGCCGGTGAGCACGTCGCCGACGAAAATCGGCTTCAGGAATTCGAAGTCCTGCTCGCCATGCAGAATCCGCCGGATATCGAAGTTCGCCGTCGGCATCGAATCCTCGCCCATCCAGAACGCGGCGACCTGCAAAAAGGTGGGCGGCACGGGAATCCCGCCGCACTCCTTTTTCGCCAGTTCGGGATCGAAATAGAGCGGATTAGGATCGCGGATCGCACGCGCGAACTCGCGCACCTTGCTCCACTCGATCGGCACCGTAAACGGCTTGCCGGTCTGTCCGATAATGCTCTTGTCAATCGCCATCGAATCCTCCGCGCATAATCCAGTGGTTGAACAACCCAAAACCTCTAGTTTTCTGAAACCTCACGGAGGTTTCAGGCTTGGCTTTCATTAAAGATGCGGGCAGCGCCCGGTAATGACCTGGTCAGGTTTGACGCTCGCGATCCTCGGGTAAGTAGTTAAGTCCTGCTGGAAGCGTTGGAAGCACCTGACGATCGACATCGACCGCGCCGCTATAAATTAATCCCCTGCGCGACCAGTTCGCGATTATAGGTCGCGTCGCCGAAGGTGAACTCGGACGACTTCGCGCGCTTGAAATACAGATGCATATCGTGGTCCCAGGTGAAGCCGATTCCGCCGTGCACCTGGATACCGTCGGCGGAGACCCGCCGATACGCGTCGGACGCGGCGGCCTTGGCCAGGGCCGCGGCGAGGGGGGCTTCGGCGACGCCGTTACTGACCGCCCACGCCGCGTAATAGACCGCCGACTTGGCGCCTTCGACGTCGATCATCATATTGGCGCACTTATGCTGCACGGCCTGAAAGCTGCCGATCGGGCGTCCGAACTGCACGCGGACCTTGGCGTATTCGACCGTCATATCGAGGACCTTCTGCGCCCCGCCCATCATCTCGGCCGCGAGCATCACCTTGCCCTTGTCGATAATATCGGCGAGCGTCTTCCACCCGTCGCCGACCGTCCCGACCACATCGGCCGCGGCCGCCTTGACGCCGGTAAACCTCACCTCGCTGAGCCGCCGTGTCGAGTCCATCGTCTTGAGCGGCGCGATACCGATACCGGCGCGCTTCGCTTCGATCGCGAACAGCGTGATTCCCTTGCCGCCGGTGCGCGTCGCGACCAACAGGTAGTCGGCGAGATGGGCGTCGTTGACGAATAGCTTAACGCCGTCGAGGGTATAGCCGTTGCCGCGCTTGCGCGCCGCCATCGCGATACCGTCGGCGCCCCACAGCCCCGACGGCTCCATCCATGCCACCGTCGCGATCAGGTCACCGGCCGCGATCTTGGGCAGCAGGGAATCTTTCTGCGCGTCGCTGCCCGCGTTCTTGATCGCCTCGGCGACCATCGTGGTCCAGATAAAGGGCGAGGGCAGCAGCACGCGCCCCATTTCCTCGAGCACCAGCACCAGATCGACGTAGGAAAGGCTCGCGCCGCCGTAGGCTTCGGGAACCACCATCCCGGTCCATCCGAGTCCGGCCAGCTTGCGCCACAAACCGGCGTCGTAGCCGCGATCGTCCTCGATCAGGCGGCGCACGACCGTCGAGGGGCATTCCTTTTCGAGCAGCCCGCGCGCGCTTTCGCGCAGCATCTCCTGCTCTTCGCTGAAGCCAAAGTCCAAATTGGTTATCCTTCCCGCTTCATTTCAAAATGCGACCGATCGACCGCGTCCGACACTCGCGCCGCGCTTTCGGATATCACGCCGCAGTCGCCATCGACAAGCCCGCCCCGCGGCCAAAAGCGGCGAGGCGCAGAGCGGTCGAGGAACTTAAAACTTATAGTTTTCCTGAAACCTCACAAGGTTTCAGACTTCCCATTTAATCCGATGCGGGCTTCGCCCTCAGAAAACACCTTATGATGATTGGCATCGGCGATGCTCGATCCTCGGCATGCGCGCGCGGGCTGCATCCTGTAAAAACCCGGCCACCTTCATTCTGAGCGGCGGCTGCCGAAGCGACAAGATCTCCTCGTCTCTCTTATAGCCCCATCTGCACGATCTCCGCCGCGCGGATATTGCCGCCATCGATCACCATGGTCGCCCCGCTCATCCAACTCGCCGCCTCCGACGCCAGGAAAATACATGGATACGCGACGTCCTCGACCCGTCCGAAGCGCCCGAGTGCGCGCGACCGCAGCATCATGTTCTTGACCTCCTCGTTGGGCCAGATGCGTTCGGCGGCGCCCTCGGTGGTAACGGGGCCGGGCGCGATACAGTTCACGCGGATTCCGTGGCGGCCCCATTCGCCGGCTTGCGATTCGGTCAACTTGATCACGCCCGCCTTCGACGCCGCGTAGGGCAGCATCGTTGACGAGCCATGGACTCCGGCGGTGGACGACAGGTTGATGATGCAACCGCCGCTCCCTTGCGCGATAAACTGGCGGGCCGCCGCCTTCGAGCAGAAAAACGTGCCGTCGAGATTGATCGAAATCACCGCGCGCCATCCGTTGGGCGAGAGGTTCATGCTCGGGGTGGTGATACTGCCGCCATGGTTGTTGATCATCACGTCGAGCCGGCCGAAATGTTTGACGGCTTCCGCGATCATCTCGTCGCATTTGGCGGCGTCGCGCACGTCCACCACGAACATTTCGCACTTGCCGCCGGCTTTGCGGATATCGTCGCGCACCGGTTCGAGATGGCCGGCGTTGCGGCTCGCGATCAGCACCGGCGCGCCGCGCCGGGCGAATTCATGGGCGATCGAAATTCCGATTCCGGTGCCGCCGCCGGTCACCACCGTCACCTTGCCTTCAACGCTGAATACGTCTTTCACGTCGCCAGTCCTCCCACCAGTTCGCAAATTCGTCGGGGCCGATCGCCGCCTGCGCCCTCGACTTGTCCAGGGAGCGGGCAGATTCTCGCAGCAAACGCGGGTGAGGCTGCCGCGCTCGCCCGCCGCCGGCAATGTTCCAATGGTTTAGCGCAGCGCCGCGAAAATGACCAAACGCATCAGGCCGCAAGGAGGAGTCAAGTGTTGAGGTGCGCTCATAGGTTTTCAGGCGAGTGGAAGTCTAGTGGAGGGTTCAGGCTTCCCATGTTAAAGATGCGGGCTTCGCCCTTAAAAACGGGGGTGAACGATAGGGCAAGAGCTTGGGGCGCAGGTATCTTTACGAGGGGTAGGGGGTCTGATAGGCTTGCCGGATAAATAAAGGAAAAAGGGAAAGCAAGTAAACCTGATGCCTCTCGAGGCCGCCCGCAAGCGGGAAATAATCGGCGCCAACGCGCGCACCCAGAACGACAGCGGTTCGTCGGAAGTACAGATCGCGCTATTTACGGCGCGAATCGAACAACTGACCGGGCATTTGAAGTCGCACGCGAAAGACCATCATTCGCGGCGCGGCTTGTTGCGCCTGGTCGGCAAGCGCCGGCGGCTGCTCGATTATCTGCATTCGCAAGACTTCGCGCGGTACAAAGGACTGATCGAAAAGCTCGGAATTCGCCGCTAGGGCGGTATTTCGTCAGCTCACGCCGCCCCGTGCTGTCAAACGCATGGGCAGCGATCAGCCCCCCACAGGGCGCGTCAGGAAAAGAGGTTCTGCGGGGACGTCCGCAATATCAAAGGAACCTCCCCCCTCTCCCTGAAGTGTGATCGGATGTACAGAAAGCTAGAGATTCTCTTTGCCGGACGGCCGTTGTCGCTGGAGACGGGGCGCCTCGCCAAACAGTCGCATGGGGCGGTGCTCGCGCAATATGGCGAGACCGTGGTGCTGGCGACGGTGGTGTCGGCGTATCAGAGTCGCGACAAGATCGACTTTTTGCCGTTGACGGTGGACTACCAGGAAAAGACCTTTGCGGCGGGCAAGATCCCGGGCGGTTTTTTCAAGCGCGAGGGCCGCCCCTCGGAAAAAGAGATTTTAACGTCGCGGCTGATCGATCGCGCGATGCGACCGCTGTTTCCCAAGGGCTACGACAAGGAGACGCAGATCGTCGTCAACGTGCTGTCGATCGATCGCGAGAACGACGCCGACACGCTGGCGCTGATCGCGACGTCGGCGGCGCTGGAAGTCTCGGACATCCCGTACGAGGGGCCGGTGGCGGCGGTGCGGATGGGGCGGATCGACGGCAAGCTGGTGGTCAATCCGATGTTCAGCGAGTTGGAGCAGAGCGACATCTCGCTGGTGGTGGCGGCCAAGCCGGATTCGATCGTGATGCTCGAGGGTGGCGCGCAGATCGTCGATGAAGAGGCGATCCTGGAGGCGCTGTTCACGGCGCACGAAGAGCTGCGTCCGGTGTTCGATCTGCAGCAGGAATTGCGGCGGCTGGCGGGCAAGCCCAAGCGCGATTACAAAAAGAAGGAATTCGATCAGAAGCTGATCGCGGAAGTGCGCGAGCGGATGACGGCCGAGCTGACGGAAGTGCTGAAGATCGGCGGCAAGAAGGAGCGCGGCGCCGCGACTTACGCGTTGCAGGACAAGGTTACCGAGGAGCTGGCGACGCGCTACGCGGACCGCCAGCACGAGATCGAAGAGGCGTGCGAGAAGGTGCTGCGCGACCAGGTGCGCGGCGTGATCCTGGATCAGGACAAGCGGATCGACGATCGCTCGTCCACCGAAATCCGGCAGATCAGCGCGGAAGTGCACGTGCTGCCGCGCACGCATGGGTCGGCGCTGTTTACACGCGGCGAGACGCAGGTGCTGGGGACGGTGACGCTGGGCACGTCGTCGGACGAGCAGCGGGTGGATGCGCTGCTGGGCGAGCGCTACAAGAAGTTCATGTTGCATTACAACTTCCCGCCGTTTTCGACCGGCGAGGTGAAGTTTCTGCGCGGGCCGGGGCGGCGCGAAATCGGCCACGGGGCGCTGGCTGAGCGGGCGCTGGCGGCGGTGCTGCCGTCGGAAGAGGACTTTCCGTACACGATTCGCGTGGTGGGCGAGGTGCTCGAATCCAACGGCAGCTCGTCGATGGCGACGGTGTGCGGCGGGACGCTGGCGTTGATGGATGCGGGCGTGCCGATCAAGGCGCCGGTCGCGGGAATCGCGATGGGCCTGGTGAAGGAAGGCGACAAGGTCCGCGTGCTGACCGATATTCTCGGCGACGAGGACCATCTGGGCGACATGGATTTCAAGGTCGCCGGCACGTCGGAAGGCGTGACCGCGATCCAGATGGACAACAAGGTCGGCGGGGTGACGCGCGAGGTGATGCGCCAGGCGCTGCATCAGGCGCGCGACGCGCGGCTGTTTATCCTGGGCGTGATGGAAAAGGCGATCGCGAAGCCGCGTCATGAAGTCTCGACGTTCGCGCCGCGGATCGTGACGCTGCATATCAAGCCAGACAAGATTCGCGACGTGATCGGACCCGGCGGCAAGGTGATTCGCGGACTGGTCGAGGAGACCGGCTGCAAGATCGATATCGAGGACGACGGCACGGTGCTGATCGCGTCGGCCGACAACGCGGCGATGGAGCTGGCGATCAGCCGGATCGAGGCGATCACGGCGGAGCCGGAAGTCGGGCGGATTTACGACGGGATCGTGCGCAAGATCGTGGAGTTCGGGGCGTTTGTCGAGATCATGCCGGGGACCGACGGCCTGCTGCATATTTCGCAGATCTCAAACGAGCGGGTGCGGCGGGTCGAGGACGTGCTGCACGAAGGCGACGAGATCAAGGTGAAGGTGCTCGACGTCGATCGCAGCGGCAAAATCCGGCTTTCGTTGCGGGAAGCGCAGGCCGACCTCGAACAGCAGAAGGGGAAATAGGGGCCGCGATGGTGCGCAAAAGCGTGCTGCACAATGGCGTGCGGGTACTGACCGAGCCGATGCCGCAGATGGTCTCGGCGACGATCGGGATCTGGGTGGAGAACGGATCGCGCTACGAGCATGAGCGGCAGAACGGGGTGTCGCACTTCATCGAGCATCTGCTGTTCAAGGGCACCAAGAAGCGGACGGCGGCGCAAATCGCGGAGGAATTCGACGCGGTGGGCGGCGTGCTCAACGCATTCACGGGCAAGGAATACACCTGCTATTACGCCAAGGTGCTGGGCGCCGATCTGAAGATGGCGACAGAGCTGTTGTCCGACCTTTTCCTGGAGTCGGTGTTCGACCCGGCGGAAATCGATCGCGAGCGGCAAGTGGTGCTGCAGGAGATCTCGCAAGCCGAGGACACGCCCGACGATTTTATCCACGACCTGTTCAACTTGAATTTCTGGCGGGGTCATCCGCTGTCGCTGCCGATTTTCGGATCGGTGGAGAGCGTCAACGCGATCGATCGCGAATTACTGGTGAGCTTCATGGCCGACCGTTACCGCGCGGGCCGCGTGTTTATCGCGGCGGCGGGGGCGGTCAATCACGACGGGCTGGTGGCGGACTGCGAGCGCTACTTCGGCGGGATCCAGGGCGACGGCCGCGGCGAACTGATTACTCCACCGAGCGAAACCGTGATGGTGCTCAATCAGCCCAAGGAACTCGAGCAGGCGCATATCTGTATCGGCGGTCCCGGCATCAGCCAGATCGATCCGCTGCGCTTCGCGGCCTATGTGATGAACACGGCGGTGGGCGGCGGGATGTCGTCGCGGCTGTTCCAGGAAGTGCGCGAGAAGCGCGGCCGCGTCTATAGCATCTACTCGTTTATCTCGTCGTTTCTCGATTGCGGGTACTTCGGGATTTACGCGGGGACCAATCCGGACTGGGTGGACGAAGTGATCGAGGTCACGCTTGGCGAGATCGGCAAGGTCTCGCGCGAGGGGCTGAAGCCGGCGGAACTGGCGCGCGCGAAGAGCCAGCTCAAGGGCAATATGTTGCTCGGGATGGAGTCATCGGACAGCCGGATGAACCGGCTGGCGCGCAACGAGATTTATTTTCGGCGGGACATTCCGCTGGAAGAGATTGCGAACGCGATCGACAGCGTGACCAACGACCAGGTGGTCGAGTTGTCGGAGCATTGCTTCAATCCGAGCCGGATGGGGCTGGTGCTGCTGGGTGATTTGAAGGGACGCGAACTGGGTTCGCAAGTGTGGTCGGCGCTGGGTTAGCGATTGCTCATAACTAATGTAGTGCGAGGGGCGTGCGAAACCGATGGTGTCGCGCGCCCCTCGGCATTTTCAGCAGGGTGTGCCGCTGCAGAGGTTATGGCCGAGGGTGGTGCCGCCCGTGACATTGGTGCCGTTGCCGTTAAGAATATTGTTTTGATAACCAGTGGTGGCGTCGCTGAAATTCAGGCCGGTGCCGAGATTGCCGGTGATGACGTTGTTGGTGACCAGACAGGATGATGTGCATTGGACGCCGTCGCCTTTGTTGCCGATCAACTGGAGACCGCTGGCGATACCGTTGCTACCGAGGATGAGCGCGGTGCCGCGAATACCGATGATGCCGCCGTTGACGACGGTGACCCCGGAGACGCCCGGAAGGACATTGATGCCGGTGGCGCCGGTGGTGCCCGCGGTCGCATTGCTAATAATCGAGAAGCCGTTGAGGTTAATCGTCACGTTGCTGACCGCTACCGTGATGACCGGCGAGGCGCCCACCAGGGTGACGTAGTTGGCGCCGAGGAAGTAGCTGCCCGATTTGGTTATCCGGAGGGTGCCGCCGTTGAGCGGTTTGATCAGCTTGGTCTGGGCATGGGCGGCGCCCTGGCCGAGGCCGAGCAGCAGGATGGTAAGAAAGAGGCCACCCAACAGATTCGCGAGACGTCCACGATTGATCATCGCGCCCTCCGCTTTGCCCGCGACACATTTTGGATGGCGGCCGAATGGCCCGCGCCCTCCGTCGGCGGGATTGCGCGCCCAGTGTAACTGTTGCGACGGGAGTAGCGCCAGAAGGCGGCTTGTCAGGTCTTGCGCGGTCATCTCTCGCGAGGCCTTGCGGCACGATCGGATTGCGGGCGGCAGCGGTGAGGTGACGGGGAGGGCGCGAGTTGCGCCGCGCGATCGAATTTGGACAAACTGTCAGCTCAGGAATCGCATGCGCTCGTATCGCGGAAAAGTTGCGATGAGGGCGGCGGTCAACGGGCGCATTTTAGAAATTATGCCGCAGGTCAAGGTTCAGCGTCTTCGGGCGAGCGCGATGCCGCTGCCGCGCTACCATAGCGAGCAGGCGGCGGGAGTCGATCTGATGGCGGACCTCGAAATGGAACGGGTGCTCCGGCCGCTGGAACGGGCGGCGATACCGACCGGAATCGCGCTGGAGATACCGCCGGGGTTCGAGGGGCAGGTGCGCGCGCGCAGCGGACGTGCGCTCCGCGAGGGGCTCGCGCTGGTGAACTCGCCGGGCACGATCGACGCCGACTATCGCGGCGAGATCCAGGTGATCGTGATCAATCTGGGCGCGGAGCCGATTACGATTCGCCATGGCGACCGAATCGCGCAGATGGTCTTCGCGCCGGTGGTGCGGGCGGAAATCGTCGAGGCCGATCGGCTGGGCGAGAGTTCGCGCGGCGACGGCGGCTTCGGCCATACGGGAAGATGACGCGGCGAAATTCGCGCACGCATCATGAGGCGCATCCGGATAGTGAGTACCGCACGCAAATATGAGTCGCGCAGCATATGAGTAAAGACCGCGAGGCCGGGAAATCCGAGCACGATGAAGCGCTGATGGCCGTCAGTCCGATCGACGGGCGCTATCGGTCGCGGACCCGTGCGCTCGCGGAATATTTCAGCGAGTACGCGCTGATCCGCTACCGGGTGCGGGTGGAAATCGAATGGTACCTGGCGCTGGCGGCAAATCCGGCGATCGACGCGCTTGGACCGATCGGAGCGGCGGCGGCCAAGCGGTTGCGGGCGCTGTACGAGGACTTCGGCGTTGAGGACGCGCGGCGGGTGAAGGCGCTGGAGGCCGAGACCAATCACGACGTGAAGGCGCTGGAGTATTTTCTGAAGGAAAAGATTGGCGCGCTGGGACTTGGCTTGCCGCTCGAGATGGTGCATTTCGCGTGCACCTCAGAGGACATCAGCAATCTGGCCTACGCGCTGATCCTGAAGGAGTTCACGGAACGCGTGCTGGCGCCGGCGCTCGAGCGAATCCGGGACACGATCGGCGAGCTCGCGCGGCGCCACAAGGACGTCGCGATGATCGCGCGCACCCATGGGCAGGAGGCGTCGCCGACCACGGCGGGCAAGGAGTTCGCGATTTTCGCATGGCGGCTGGAGCGCCAGTTGGGGCATCTGCGGCGCCAGGAATTTCTCGGCAAGGCGAACGGCGCGGTAGGCAATTTCAACGCCCATCGGATGGTCTATCCGGAGGTCGATTGGCTCGAGCATTCGCGGCGCTTCGTCGAGGGGCTGGGGCTCGTATGGAATCCGCTGACGACGCAGATCGAGAGCCATGATTTTCTCGCCGAGCTGTTCGACACGGTCGAGCGGATCGACACGATCCTGCTGGGCTTCGCGCGCGACCTCTGGGCGTATATCTCGATCGGCTACTTCACGCAGAAGACCGTCGCGGGGGAAGTCGGATCGTCGGTGATGCCGCACAAGGTGAACCCGATCGATTTCGAGAACTGCGAGGGCAATCTGGGGCTGGCGACCGCGATGCTTCAGCATCTGGCGACCAAGCTGCCGGTCTCGCGCTGGCAGCGGGATTTGAGCGACAGCACGGCGATTCGCGGAATGGGGACGGCGTTCGGGCACGTGATGGTGGCGTTGAGTTCGCTCGAGCGCGGACTCGGCAAGCTGCAGATCAATACCGCACGAATCGCGGCGGATATCGACGACGAGCGGGCGTGGGAAGTGCTGGCGGAGGCGATTCAGACCATGATGCGCCGGCACGCGCTGGAGCGGCCATACGAGCGGCTGAAGGAATTGACGCGCGGGCGGGCGGTGAATCGCAAGACGATCGGGGAATTCGTGGCGGGGCTGCCGCTCGACGCGGAGGCGAAGGCGGCGCTGCTGCGGCTGGAGCCGCGCGGATACCTGGGGCTGGCGGCGGAGTTGGTCGAGCGATTTACGCCGCGCGGCGGCCGGTAAAGCTCGCGCGTCGGAGATTTGTTGAGGAACGAAGAATTTATAGCTTTCAAGAAACTGAAACCGCACCGAGATTTCGGACTTCCCTTTGGTAAAGATGCGGGCTTCGCCCTTTGAAAAAAGGGGTGAATCAGATGACGAGGCCGTGTCAGTGAAAGCCGCGATACGAGGAGACAAACGATGATCGCACACGATCGAGCAACGCGAGCATCAATCACTGAAAAACTGTGAATAGATCGATCCTTTGTGGATAATCGCGCGCGGTCTCGTGAGCGGTCGCGGATAGGCGTGGTTTTCCCGCGCGGCCCGCACCAGTAGGATAGGGACAGCGCCGCAAACGACGATTTGGAGGGAATCGTGGAGACGACCCCGGAAAAGCTCGAAATGTTCTATGAGGGCAAGGCGAAGAAGCTCTATTCGACGCCGGACCCTGATTTGGTAATCGCCTACTTCAAGGACGACGCGACCGCGTTCAACGCCAAGAAGCGCGGGACGATTGAAGACAAGGGCGTGATCAACAACCGGATGTCGGAGTTGTTTTTCACGCTGCTGGAGCGCAGCGGCGTGAAGACGCATTTCGTGCGGCGTATCAACGATCGCGAGATGCTGTGCAAGCGGCTGCAGATCGTGCCGGTGGAGACGGTGGTGCGCAATCTCGTCGCCGGTTCGATGGCGAAACGGCTGGGGCGCGAGGAAGGCGAGCAACTGCCGCGTCCGGTGGTCGAGTACTACTACAAGAACGACGCGCTCGACGACCCGCTGATCCTCGGTGAGCATGCGATTGCGTTTGGCTGGGCGACCGCCGAGGAGCTGAAAACGATCGACCGGCTGGCGCTGCGGGTCAACGAGATCCTCGGGCTCTTCCTGGACGAACGCGGCATCCTGCTGGTCGATTTCAAGCTCGAGTTCGGGCGCTATCACGGCGAGATCCTGCTGGGCGACGAGATTTGTCCGGACACCTGCCGGTTCTGGGACAAGGCGACGCGCAAGAAGCTCGACAAGGATCGCTTTCGGCGCGATTTGGGCGACGTCGAGGAAGCCTATCAGGAGATGCTGCGGCGGGTGGAGAAATAGACCTTGCGGGTGCAGGTGTTTATCACGCCGCGCAAGGGAATTCTGGATCCGCAGGGGCGCGCGGTGGAAGGCTCGCTGAAGAGTCTCGGCTTCGCGGGCGTCGCGAGCGTTCGCGTCGGGCGGTATATCACGATCGATATCGATGCGCCGTCGGCGGCCGCGGCGGAGGCGGCGGTCAAACAGATGTGCGATCAACTGCTCGCCAATCCGAATATCGAGGACTATCGCTGCGAGGTTGAGGTGGGCGCACCTGCGGAGGAAAAGCCTGCCATCCTGCCATCCGGTTCCAGCCGTAAGTTCGATGACTAGGGCATTCGAATGAGGTGGGGCGTCGTACGGTTTCCCGGCTCGCTCGATGACGGCGATGCGCTCTATGCGTTGCGTGACGTGATGGGCCAGGACGCCGCGTTGCTGTGGCATAAGGATGAATCACTCGGGGGCGCGCAATGTGTGGTGCTGCCGGGGGGGTTCAGCTACGGCGACTACCTGCGCTGCGGGGCGATCGCGCGGTTCTCGCCGATCATGAAGAGCGTCGCGCGGTTCGCCGCCGACGGCGGACTCGTGATCGGAATCTGCAATGGCTTTCAGATTTTGTGCGAGGCCCATCTGCTGCCGGGCGCGCTGATGCGCAACCGGTCGCTCTCGTTTATCTGCGACGTCGTGCATGTGCGGGTGGACAACGCGCACACGCCGTTTACGCGCGCCGCGCGCGCGGGCGAGGTCCTGCGGCTGCCGATCAAGCATGGCGAAGGCTGCTACGTCGCGCCGGCGGAGGATCTCGCGCGGATGGAAGAGCGCGGGCAGGTGGTGCTGCGCTACGTCGATGCGGCGGGGGTCGAGAGCGAGGCGGCGAACCCGAACGGGTCGATGCGGTCGATCGCGGGCGTCGCCAATGATCGTTTCAACGTCTTCGGCCTGATGCCCCATCCGGAGCACGCGGTCGAAAAACTGCTGGGCGGCGAGGACGGACTCAAGATTTTTCAATCGATCGCAGAGGGTGCGCGATGAGTGCGGCGCCGGTGGCGCTGGCGGGCGAGCCCGTAATCGATGCGACGCAGGCGCGCGCGCACGGACTGACGACTGACGAGTACGCGAGTATCGAACGGATTCTCGGGCGGACGCCGACATTTACCGAACTGGGCGTGTTCTCGGTGATGTGGTCGGAGCATTGCTCGTACAAGTCGTCGCGCAAACATCTGCGGATGTTGCCGATGAAGGGGCGCAACGTGGTCGGCGGTCCGGGTGAGAACGCGGGCGCGATCGACGTCGGCGACGGCTGGGTGGCGGTGTTCAAAATCGAAAGCCATAACCATCCATCGTACGTCGAGCCGTACCAGGGCGCGGCGACCGGGGTGGGCGGAATCCTGCGCGATATTTTCACGATGGGCGCGCGGCCGATCGCGAGCATGGACTCGCTGAAGTTCGGTTCCCTCGAGCATCCGCGGACCCGCTACCTGGTGGGCGGCGTGGTCGGCGGAATCGGCGGTTACGGAAATTGCGTGGGCGTGCCGACGGTGGCTGGCGAGGTGATGTTCGACGCGGGCTACGACGGCAATATCCTGGTGAACGCGTTTGCGCTGGGGCTCGCGCGGCGTGAGGACTTGCAGAGTGCGCGGGCGCGCGGCACGGGAAATCCGGTGCTGTATGTGGGATCGGCGACCGGCCGTGACGGGATTCATGGGGCGAGCCTGCTGGCGTCGGCGGAGTTCGACGCCGAGAGCGAATCGAAACGGCCGACGGTGCAGGTGGGCGATCCATTCACGGAGAAATTGTTGATCGAGGCGTGCCTGGAGGCGATCAAGACCGGCGCGATCGTGGCGATCCAGGACATGGGCGCGGCGGGTCTCACGTCGTCGTCGAGCGAAATGGCGGGGCGCGGCGGACTGGGAATAGAACTCGAACTCGATCGGGTGCCGCTGCGCGAAGCGAACCTGACACCCTACGAAATACTGCTGTCGGAATCGCAGGAGCGGATGCTGATCGTGGCCGAGCGCGGCCGCGAGGGCGAGCTGGCGGCGGTCTTCGAGAAGTGGGATCTGCACGCGGTGGTGATCGGACGAATCACCGACGACGGGCGCTGGCGCGCACGGTGGAAGGGGCAGGTGGTGGCCGACGTTCCGGCCGCGGCGATCAGCGACGAGGCGCCGGTTTACGACCGTCCGGCGCGCGCGCCGGCCGCGTCGAATAACGACGGCGTCGCGAACGGTGCGGTCTCCGCGCAGGCGAATGCGCCGTCGCCGGCGGCGGCGCTGCGCGCGATAATCGCGAGTCCGAACGTCGCCTCGCGGCGGATGGTCTTTCGGCAGTACGACTCGATCGTGCAGGGCAATACGGTGGCGGGGCCGGGGAGCGACGCGGCGGTACTGCGGATCAAGGATTCGCGCCGGGGGCTGGCGCTGAAGGTGGATTCCAATCCGCGGGCGTGCATGCTCGACCCTTATATCGGGGCGGTCGCGACGGTCTGCGAGGCGGCGCGCAACGTGGCATGTGCGGGGGCGCGGCCGGCGGGAATCACCAATTGCCTGAACTACGGGAATCCGGAGCGGCCCGAAATCATGTGGCAGCTGATCCGGGGAATCGAGGGGCTGCGCGACGCGGCGATCGCGTTCGACGTGCCGGTGATCAGCGGCAACGTAAGTCTGTACAACGAGACGGCGGGGCGCGCGATACCGCCGACGCCGACGATCGCGGTGGTCGGGACCTTCGCCAACGTCGTGCTGCATCTAAAGCAATACTTTAAGTCACCCGGTGACGCGGTGCTGATGGTGCGGACGGCGGCGCCGTCGCTGGCGGCGAGCGAGTACGCGGCGCTGTTTGGCGCGGCCGGACAGAAGCTGGCGCCGATCGATTTGGGACGCGAGCGCAAGCTTATCGACGGGCTGGTTGAATGTGCGGAACGGCGGTTGATAAGATCGGCACACGACGTGAGTGAGGGCGGGCTCGCGGTGGCGCTGGCCGAATCGTGTTTCAATCCCGGCGGAGTGCTGGGAGTGGAAGTCGAAATCGGTGGCAGCAGCCACGGCGCGGAAGTGCTTTTTGGGGAAGGGTCGTCAACGGTCATAGTCTCGGCACCCGTGGAAAATATTAAAGTGCTACATCAGGTATTTGCTCCGCTCGAAGTGGTCGCGATCGGCCTGGTGACACGGGCCTCGCGGCTTAAAATCGGCACCGCGATCGACGAGGACGTGGCCGCGCTGCGGAGCCTCTATGAAGAGGCGCTGCCGGGGAGGCTCGACCGGCCATGACGGATAGCGCGGAGTTGTCGGTCGAGTTGGACGCCGAGGAGGCGAAGGTTGACGGGTTCCACGAGGAGTGCGGCGTTTTCGGCGTGTATGGACATCCGGAGGCCGCGAACCTGGTTTACCTGGGGCTTTACGCGCTGCAACATCGGGGGCAGGAATCGGCCGGGATCGTATCGTCCAACGGCAAGTCCCTGATCTCCCATCGCGGGATGGGGCTGGTCGCCGACATCTTCAACAGTGAAGTGCTGGGGCGGCTGGAGGGAACGGCGGCGATCGGGCACAACCGCTATTCGACGACGGGCTCGACCACGCTCAAGAATTGTCAACCGCTGGTGGTGGAGTATGCACGCGGCGGGCTCGCGCTCGCCCACAACGGCAACCTGGTGAATTTCGAGGAATTGCGCGCGCGGCTGGAGGCGAGCGGTTCGCTCTTTCAATCGTCGTCGGACAGCGAGCTGGTGATCCATCTGATTGCGGGATCGCATGCGGCGGATCTGCCGGGCCGGGTGGTCGATGCGCTGGCGCAGGTGCGCGGTGCGTACTCATTGGTATTGCTCACCGAGAACTGCCTGATTGCGGTGCGCGATCCCCATGGCTTTCGCCCGCTGGTGATCGGCAAGCTCAACGACGCGACGATCGTGGCGTCGGAGACCTGCGCGCTCGACCTGGTGCGGGCCGAATACGTGCGTGAGGTCGAGCCGGGCGAGATGCTGGTGATCACGGACGAGGGCATGCGGTCGCTCCATCCGTTTGCGCCGGCGACCACGCGCCGCTGCATTTTCGAGTACGTATATTTCGCGCGGCCCGATAGTCTGCTTTACGGGCGCAATGTCTATTCGGTGCGCAAGCAGCAGGGGCGGGCGCTCGCGCGCGAATGTCCGGCGGAGGCCGATATCGTGGTGCCAGTGCCGGACTCGGGTAACGCCGCGGCGCTCGGCTATGCCGAGGAGGCCGGCATGCCGTTCGAGATGGCGCTGGTACGCAGCCATTATATCGGCCGGACGTTTATCGAGCCGCGCGCGTCGATTCGCCATTTCGGGGTCAAGATAAAATTCAATCCGGTGGCCGAGCTGCTGAAGGACAAGCGGATCGTGCTGGTCGAGGATTCGCTGGTACGCGGGACGACGCTGCGCAAGGTGATTCCGATGCTGCGGCAGGCGGGCGCGCGCGAAGTCCATATGCGAATCGCGGCGCCGCCGACGACGAACTCATGCTTCTACGGAATCGATACGCCGACGCGCGAGGAGTTGCTCGCGTCCCATCAGACGATCGAGGAAATCCGGCGGTATATCACGGCGGACTCGCTCGGCTATCTAAGCTGGGACGGGCTTTACTCGTTCAATGGGGGCGCGCGCGAAGGCTACTGCGACGCGTGTTTCACGGGGAACTATCCGGTGGAGATACCGAAGAGCAAAGGCCCCGCGCAGTTACATCTGTTCGAAGCGGCGGAGCATGCCAACGGCGCCGCGATGCGCCGCTGAGGCACGCGGGCCAGAGCTGTTAGTCCGGTTGATGAAGAACACGGAACGATAGTTTTCAAAGAAACTGGAGCCTCATGGAGGTTTCAGACTTTCCATTTGTTGAGACACGGGTTTCGCCCTGAGAAAACCTCATCACGATTGACGAGTTTCATCGATTGACGCGCGCGTTGGTCGGATAGGCCGCCCGGTCGCCGCGTTCCTCGACAGCCTATTTGCCGGCGACGTTGGCGTCGGCCCGCGCGACGTCGTCGAGCAACTGCCGGACGGGCATACGTGAGAGCAGAATCGAGACGAAATGGCCGGTGGGATAAAACGACATGCAGATGCTGAAGCCCTTGTATTCATAGAACGAGCGCATCCCGAGCCAGTTGATGGCGCCGATCGGCGCCGCCATCGAAGCGTCCGGATAGCAGATGCTGAGAATGGTGCCGTTGGTCCCGGTATAGAGCGTGTAGGTGATTGGGCGTCCGTCGGACAGACGATCGGCGCGGGCGCCGGAGAGCGAGTATCCGGCGGGCGACAGATCGAGGAGATCGTCGGGCATGCTCATTTCGCGGTAGGCACGCGCGACATCGTCATACGTGTCGGTGGCCTGGTTGGCGACGCGTTGAACCGGATCGCGGTCCTGCACCCAGGCGTAAACCGGGCCGTCTGAGTTGGCATAGGCCTCGGGCGGAAGGTTGGGCGCGAAGTCGCTCTGGAACGATAGGTACTTGTCGATCGCGAGGTCGAAGGCCGGCACCGGGGGCATCGCGCCGCTATCATGCGGATGGGAGGCGCGTCCGGCGAAGATCGCGAGCGTGACGATCAGAATCAGGGCGGCCGCGGTGCCGGCGGAAGCCATCGTGCGATGGCGAGAGAGACGTGCCGCGGTGCGCCGGAAGATTCCCGCACGATCGAGGCCCTGGTGCGAAGCGTTATCGCGACGGGCGACGGCGGTGCGAAGCGGACGATTGGCGCGGCGATCGGGATTGCTATCGGCAATTTCACCGAGGGCGGCGCGGATGCGCAGGCGCACATCAGGCGGAGTGCGGATGATGCCAGCGTTGCGGCGCAGGAGGGCCTTGAGCGAGCGTTCTTCGGCGAGCGCGGTGCGACAACTGGTGCATTTCGCCAGATGATCGTCGGCGAGTCGGCGCTCGCGGGCGTCGAGTTCGTCGTCCGCCTGAGCGGCGAGATACCTATCTATGTACTCGCGGCAATCCAAGTTGAACTCCTACGCGCCATTTCGTTGAAGGGCCGACGCCCGTGAATGCCCTTGTCGTGCAGTATTGCCGGGCGACATAGCTGTCAAGAGCCTGTTTTTCCATGCGCACGGTCGAAGCCGCGCAACGCCTCGCGCATCAGGGCGCGCCCGCGTGAGACGCGCGACTTGATGGTGCCGAGCGGCACTCCGAGAACCATCGCCACTTCCTGGTAATTCAACTCCTGCACATCGACCAGCAACAGCGCCTCGCGAAAATCGGCGGGCAGTGTGTCGAGGGCGGTTTCGATGCGATGCCCAAGCATCCGATTGCCGAGCAGATCCTCGGGATTGATGCGGGCCTGATCGCGCCGAAGGCTGTCGGTTTCGACTTCGCGATCGAAATCCTCGTTGGTGGCGGCGGGTTGTTCGCGGGAGCGCCGGCGATAGGAGTTGCGGAAATTGTTGTAGAGAATCGTGAGCAGCCACGCGCGGCAATTGGTGCCCTCGGTGAACTGATGGAAGAAGCGAAAGGCGCGCAGGATGGTCTCCTGCAGCAGGTCCTCGGCGTCGTCGGGGTTGCGCGCCAGGCGCAGCGCCGCTGTATAAACGGCGTCGAGATGCGGCAACGCCGCCTGCTCGAACGCGAGCCGCAGGTCTCCCGGGATGACGCGTTTGACGGCCATATGCGGAAGAGATGAACATAGCACCCACGTCAATCTAAATTCTAACGGGAGCGTAAAGGTTCCCGCCGGTGCGCTACGGAACCGAGGAGCCGGAAATGGTGTTTGGAAATCGGAAGGGGTAAAATCGGAACTCGAAGGGCCTTAAGAGAGGTCCAAAAGATTGCGCGACGCGTATTTTGAGTGATGGTTGAGTTTGGCGAGAATCAAGGATTGGAGGGACGCCGATGAACAGGATCAAGACGAGCGGAGCCGTGCTGGCGACAGTGGTGGGCTTGATGTTTGCCGCGCAGCCGGTGTTGGCGCAGGACAGCAGCAGCCAGAGCAGTCAGGCCAACGTGAAGTGTATCGGAGGTAACAGTTGCAAGGGGCAGAGCGCGTGTCAGAGTGCGCAAAATAGCTGCAAAGGGCAGAACTCGTGCAAGGGCAAGGGCTGGATCACAACGGCCAGCGCGCAGGAATGCACGCAGAAGGGTGGGCATACGGCGAGCAACTAGGGGGGCGTGGCGAGCGCAGCGGCCGCGTCGATCAATACCGATGAAGCGATCCGAATTCCCCTCGCTCGGGTTCGGCGTGGGACTGCGCCGGCCGCATTACGGCGAGATTCTCGAGACCAGGCCGGCGATGGACTGGTTCGAGGCGATCGCGGAGAACTTCATGGTGGCGGGCGGCCGTCCGCTTGAGGTGATCGACGGAGTTCGCGAACATTACCCGGTCGTGATGCATGGGGTGTCGCTGTCGATTGGATCGACCGACCCGCTCAATCGCGTGTATCTGCGCGACCTGGCCGCGCTGGCGCGGCGCCTGGAGCCGGCGTGGATTTCAGACCATCTGTGCTGGACGGGAGTCGGCGGGCGCAATCTGCATGACCTGCTGCCGCTGCCGCATACGGAGGAAGCGATACATCACGTCGCGCGGCGAATCCGCGAGGTGCAGGATCTCCTCGGGCGGCGAATATTGATCGAGAACATTTCAAGCTACCTGACCTACGCGGATTCGCGGCTCACCGAATGGGAGTTTCTGACGGCGGTCGCGGACGAGGCGGACTGCGCGATCCTGCTCGATATCAACAATATTTATGTCAACGCCTTCAACCATCGGTTCGACGCGCATCGCTATATCGACGCGGTGCCGGCGCAGCGGGTGGCGCAGTTCCATCTCGCGGGGCATGCCGACCACGGCAGCTACCTGCTCGATACCCATGACCATCCGGTGCGCCCGGAGGTGTGGGAGCTATATGAGTACGCGGTGGGGCGGCTCGGCGCGGTCTCGACGCTGATCGAATGGGACGACGATATACCGGAATTCGCGGTGCTGGCGGCGACGGCGGGCGAAGCGCGTGAGCGCGCCGCTCGCGTGCTGGGGACGACGCTCGCCGCTGCGGGGGCCATCGGAGCGGCATCGCGAATCGAACCTGTGCGCTAACGGCCGATGGACAAAGAGCAAGACGACGGCGTCGGGCTGAGGCGAATCCAGGAGATCCTCTACCGGCTGATCGTAGCGCCGGACGGCGTTGCCAAGGGACTCGCGCAGCAGGAGGTTACGATGCCGGCGGGCGGTCTCGCGGCTCTGATCGCGGGCGACGACCGGATGACGGCGGCCGAGCGTGTCGAAATCTACGCGAACGGATATTTCTTTCGGCTGCTGGACGTCCTCAAGGAGGACTATCCGGCGACGCTCGCGGTGGTGGGCGCCGACGCCTTTCACAACCTGGCAACCGGATACCTGATCGAATATCCGCCGACGGCGCCGTCGATTTATCACGCCGGGAGCAAGTTCGCCGACTACCTCGGGACCCATCCGCTGCGTGCGCGCTGGCCGTATGTGGCCGATTTGGCGCGGCTGGAGCGGGCGACGCTGGAGTCGTTTCATGCAGCGGACGCGCCGGCGCTCGACGCGGGTGCGCTGCGCGCGATGGCGCCGGCCCGATGGCCGACGCTGGCGCTGCGGGCGCATCCTGCGACGCGGCTGGTCGAGAGCGGATGGCGCGTGGATGAGGTGGCGCGCGCCGTCGCCGACGGCGCGCGGGCGGGAGCCACGATCGCGACGCCCGCGCCGGCTGGCGCGAGCGTCGCGATCGTGGTGTGGCGGCGCGATACGCGGGTCGCGTATCGCGCCGCCGAGCGCGGCGAGGACGAGGCGTTGCGGCTCGTCCTCGCCGCGGGAGGAGCGTCGGCGGGATCGACCCTGGCCGCGATTTGCGAAGCAATCGCGGCCAGGGTCGATCCCGCCGACGACCTGCCGGCGTTGATCAATCGCATGCTCGCGCGTTGGCTCGCGGACGGTCTCCTGACGGGCATCGAGCATTAGGCGACGCGAGCGATCATGTGTTGCGGCGCGGATTACCTGCCGCGCCGGCACGTTTGGACGCAGGCCCGTCGATGCTAAGCTGAGCTCGCTTCGATTGTGAGGAGCGGAGGGTTCGCGGGTAATCGCAAGTGGCGCTGCGCAAGATACGAATCGAGCAGGTAAATACCCGCGACGGCTTCGAGCAGTTCGCGCGCCTGCCCTACCAGATTTACGGCGATCGCGACGCCTGGTGGCCGCCCGACGTGCACAACGAAGTCGATCTGCTGGCCGGACGCGCGCTGATCACGGCGCATCTGAACTTGTGCCCGTTCGCCGCCTTCAGCGACGGCCGTTTGGTCGCGCGGGTGAGCGCGGTGGTGAACTACCGCTACAACCAGCATTGGAACGAGAAGCTCGGCCAGTTGATTCATTTCGAGGCGCTGCCGAACGAGGAGGACGCCGTTGGGGCGATGCTGGAGGAGGGTCTGACCTGGCTCGAGCGGCACGGGATGACGGCAGTGCGCAGCGGATTTGCCGCGTTCCTGGATTATCCCTACGCGATCGACAATTACGGGGCACTGCCGTCGTTTCTGCTGCGCGGCAATCCCGACTGTTACCATCGGTATTTCAAAAACGCGCGCTTTTTCACGGAAAAGGGGCAGGTGGATTATACGGCGCCGCTGACGCCGGAAATCCTGGAACGCTACCGGCGGATGATCGAGGCGGCGCAGGCGGCCGGCGTAACGATCAAGAGCTGGCGCGACTACGGCTTTCTGGCGGCGATCGATGTCTGGACAGATGTGACCAACGCGGCCTTCGACCGCCATTGGGGATGGAACCCGATCACGCGCACGGAGGTGCGTCCGATGCTGTTGCCGCTGCAGCCGACGCCGGTGGCCGACCTCTCGATGGTGGCGGTGGTTGACGGCAATCCGGTGGGTGCGGTGTTTTCGGTGCCGGATTTGAGCGCACAATTGGCCAAAGTGCGCAGCGGCGTGCGGCTGGCGCCCGAGCGCGGCGGCGGGACGCGCGGTGCGCTGGTGAATATCGGCGTGCTGGAGGCGGCGCGTTCACGCGGGCTGGCGCGCGCGATGGCGGCGCAATCGTTTTTGGTGATGGCGCGGCAGCAGATGCGGTTTGCCGGCTACACGCTGGTGCTCGACGACAACTGGCCGTCGCGGCGGACGGCGGAGAGCCTGGGTGCGCGAGTGACCGGGAACTTCGTGACCTACCGCCGCGAGCTCTAATCGCAATCCCAAAAAAGTATCAGGCCGGACCGCTGATCGCGGTACCGGCCTGATATTAGTTAGTTGGCCGAGGCGCCGAACTAACTGGCTATGATTCGACTAGGGTTTGTCAACGCACGAATGGTATTTGTTTGAATACTCATTCTGAGTCACATAGGCCTGGTGCAGGAAATTGAGTTTTTGCGGATAGAGGTGCAGCCATACGCACTGGTCGCCAATTTCCTCGCCGTAATTGTCAATCGGGTAACCGTAACCGTACCAGGTATTCAGATTAGGATCGGTGATCGCCTCGAAGATTTCGTGCGAGAGGACGTTGGCGGTGGCGCTGGTTACGTCCGCGGTCGGCCCAAAACAGTGATCCACTGCCTGGTAGGGTTCGACCGTGAAATAGACCGTGCCGTAATCATTAAAAGTCACGTAGGAGTGGTAGCCGCAGAATGTGAAATTGTAGGCAGAGTCCGGAGCATAACACTGACTGTTATAGGGGTCCGCGCAAACGTCGATCCCCTGATTGATGAAGAGATGATAAATATTGCCGGGACCATTCGCTCCCCCTGCGGAGCCCACCGCCGCATGCAACCATGCGAAGGTATCGCTTTCACTGAGAAAAGTTCCCACGGATGAAGTATTGTATATATAGGTGCCCGCGAGCGGGTAGCGCTTGGGCTTGGTTGAACCGACGTATTGATCAACCACGTGAATAAACTTGCTGGCATTCAGATCCGTGATGAACTGTTGCGGATTGCCCCAGCACGTTTGATTGCTAGCCGGGCATCCGAGATAGACCGGCCATTGCGTAGTAGTGGTGAGCGAGCCGCCGCCAGAATTGTACAAGTCGATCGGGCCCCACGACGGTGAGGGAATGGTCACCAGCGGGTTGATGGAATCGCTGGGAGTGGGTAGATTCGCGGCCTCCCCGAAGCGCGCGAAGGCGGAGGCCCCGGCGGTGGCACCACTTTGTGTCGGCGTCACCTCAATGCCGTAACGGCCGGCGGCTAAGGCTTCCGCTCCCGCGGTGCGGTCGGCCTGTGAAAGCGAAGCGCCCAATCCTTGCGCCATGGCCGCGCTAGCGCCAATGGCAAAGACGGACACGACAACCGCGACAATTGCGGCAACCTGCGAACCTCGTAGCCTCATATTACGCTCCCCCTCTCTGTAACTGTTCGATGCACCATTGAAACGCCAAAAACATACCATTCCATTAGAGGCAATAAAAGCACTTTAGCGCCGTTTTCATTCAAAATTTACCGTATCTGAACGCTAATTATGCTGAATGATGCCGAGACGACGGTCTGAAGGGCCTAAAAGCCATCTTTTGGCGGTCGCGGGCCATGTGCTAGCGTCGCGCGCAGCGTCCGGTCGGCCCCGACGGCCTGCCGGTGCATGCGGAGCGCTACGGACGCGATCGCGAGTGCTTCTCGCCCGAGGAGTGATCCCGCCAGCGCGAGGCGCACCCTCTCAGCCGCCTCAGGGTGACCGTGCGGAGGGTGACCGTGCGGAGGATGACCCGCGGTCAGAGGTCGTGGGTGCCGGTGGATTTGGAACGGCTTGCCGCGGCCGGTGGATCGACCGCAACCGGATCAACGACTTCGGGAACCAGCGCCGTGCCGGTAACTGAAGAGATCGTCGCGGGCTCGGCGTTGATGCGCGATCCGAGCAGTTCGAACAGCGCGGGCAGCACGACCAGCGTCGCCAGCAGAATCAGCGACACGCCCACGGTCAGGACCGAGCCGAGGCTCGAAATGCCGCGATGGCTCGCGGGAATCAGCGCGGCGAAGGCGGCGATGGTGGTGAGCGAGCAGATGGTCACTGATTTGCCGACCGCTTTGGTCAGGATCAACGACGACTTGTCGCGTTCCTCGCGCCATCGGTAGAGCATGTTGACGCCGTTATCCACGCCCATCCCGATGATAATCGGAACGGCGAAGAGATTGGCCAGATTGAATTCCCAGCCGAGCAGCGGCATCGCCTCGAGCAGCCACGCGCCGCCGAAAATCAGCGGGACGGTCGCGAGCAGGGTGTCGCGCAGATTGCGGAAATCGAGGAACACGAAGATGAACACGGCGATCAGCGCGAGCAGGGCGGCGCGTTCGTAACCCTGGCGCATCACGGTGGCCAGATTGTAGGTCTGCACCGGCGGTCCGGTGACGTTGGGATCGACGGCGTGGAGCGCGCCCACAAAGCGCTCGAGCCGCGCGTCCTCCCAGATATCGCCTTTCGGATAAATCTGTACGAGGTAAAGGCCGCCCTTGCCGATGAAGCGTTGGCGCAGGATCGGCGGGAGGGTCTGCTCGGTGACCGCGACCGGGTTGAGTTGGGGTTTGAGTGCCGCGAGTTCGGTCGCGAGCCCTGCCGCCAGGCCCTGTTCATACGCGGAGAAGGCATTGGGGTTATTCTTCAGGCGCGCGATCGCGTCTTCGGCGAGGCCCGCGGTCTTGAGCACGCCGCCCGACGGGTCGAACTGGGCCATCGCTTCGAGCCGTCCGGCAAGCCCGCTCAACTGGCGCATCAGCAGGGCGGTATCGCGATGCGCGCCGGAGCGAATCGCGATCGGGGCGAGGTCGTGGGCGAGTGC
Organism: Deltaproteobacteria bacterium; assembly: GCA_021780755.1. Taxonomy (GTDB): domain Bacteria; phylum Desulfobacterota; class Binatia; order Binatales; family Binataceae; genus JADMIL01. Next base: position 86,533 of record JAJXYF010000015.1, read on the forward strand.
GGTCAGCAGTGCGCGCTTTTGCTCCTGATGATTGGGGATATAGGTGGAAATGGTCTCAATATCGGTGACTTCGGGCAGCTTGCGAAAGGCGGCGGCTTTGCGATCGGCGCCCGCACGCGTCCGCGCCAGCGCGACCGCGAACCATGATGAGCGGCCCGAGTCGTGCAAGAGCGTGTTCTCGAAACGCACCGCCTCGGCGTCGCTCGCCTGGAGCTTGAGCACGTTTTGATCGAAGCTGACCCTGCGGATCAGGAAGAGCGCGCCGACCGTCGCGATGGTGGTGACGCCGACGATCAGGCCCGGACGCGCGAAGAGCTTTTCGAGCAGCGGGCGCCGCGGCGCCAGCGACAGCACCGGCCGCACGTTATCCGGGCGCCGGCGATCGCGCAGCGCGACCATCGCGGGGAACACCAGCAGCGCCGAGATCAGGCACATGAACAGACCGGCCGCCGAGATCAGGCCGAGTTCCGCGATACCCTTGAAGTCGGTAAACATGGGCATCAGGAAGGCGAGCGCCATGATGCAGGCGGAGGCGAAGACCCCGGTGCCGGTATTGACCACAGCGAGTTCGACCGCCTCGGGCATCGCCATGCCCTTGCGCCGTGCCTCGTCATATCGCGCCATCAGATGGATCGGGAAATTGATCCCGATGCCGGCGAGCACGCTGGTGAAGACCGCCGACAGCAGGTTCAGATGGCCGACGACGAGCGTGGTGAAACCGAACGACCAGGCGACGCCGGTCAGCAGCGCGAGGATCGCGAACAGCGGTTCGACCACGCCGCGAAACGGGATCACGATCAGCGCTATCAGACCGGTGATGGCCAGGACCGAGCCGAGCATCATGTCGTGCTGGGTGGTCGATTGCTCGGCGTAGGCGAGTGCGGGACCGCCGGTCATGCCGGCGTCGAGGCTGGGAAATTGCGCGCGCACCGCGTCGAGTTCGGCCTGGATCACTTCGACCGGGTCGGGGCCGTCCTGGGCGCCATCGCCCGGCGCGATCTGCATCAGCAGGTACTTGCCATTGTCGGAGGAGAGGTAGCCGTCACCTCTCACGCCGCTTTGCCGGCCGATCGGATTGAGCGCGTTCCATGGCGAGGAGGTCGCCGCCGCCGGGGCTGCCGGGCTCGCGATCATTGAGCTGAGGATCGTGTCGATCAGCGTCAAATCCATGCCCGAATTGTTTTCCGCACTGCCCGCGCCGCTCGCACCACCCCCGGTGGCGAGCGAGGAAGTCGCGTGGTCGAGTTGCGCGTTGACGATGCCGAACAGCGTCGCCAGGGTTGGATTGGCGCCATAGGCCTGGAGCATCGGCAGGCTCGCGGCGATACGCGCGCTTAACTGCCGCAGTTCGTTATCGCTCAGAAAGAGCAGGGCGCTGTTGCCCATTACCCTCGCGTCGATACGGTAGAAAACACTCTTGACGTTGACCTTGTCCGGGAGGAGCCGGTGCGCCAGCGTATCGGCGAAACGCTCGGCGCGAGCCGGGTCCTTCCCTGCTTCGACGACCACGATCAGGCCGTCGAGATCGGGAAATTCCGCGGTGTAACGCAGGTAGTTGCGACTGTCGCGATTGTTGGCCGAGATCAGATCGTCCTGCCCGGTGCGAAACTCCAGTTTGGCTCGCGTGTAGAGCACGCACGCCGCCGCCAGCGCCATCGAAAGCGCAATCACCAGCCACGGGCGGCGCACGTCGAGGCGCGCGAGCGCGCTGAAAATGCGATAGCGCAGGTTCGGCCGGGTCATTCGGGGGATTCTCCAGGTGACGGAGGAAAATCGATTCGGCGCGGCTGATTACGCTCGCGCACGCCGCAAAGGTCGGTGCCCACGTGGCGCGCTACGGTCGAATGAATCGTCACGAGCTTTTTGCCTGACGGCGAGTGCGGGTCAACGCTTGAACAGATGGTCGCGCAAGCTCTGCAGTTGCGCGGCGACGGCTTGTTCGAGGCGCGCCTGTTCCTCATCGACGGTATCGGCTATTGATGGCTCCGTCAGTTGCCGCACCGCTATCAGCCCGATCGATCCCAAGGCCACCACCAACGCAACTTTGAAGAGCATTCTCCGTCGATCCCCAAGCCCTGCGCCGAGTCGCATCGAAGAGGCCGGAGCCTTCGCTAGCGCGGCCGCGGGCGGCATAAAAAAATTCCCGGCCCCGATGGCGCCGAGTACCTTTTAACCTAACAGTTTGGGGGGGCTGTGCGAAGAGACCTGCGCGAGCGTGACGCGCGGTTGTAACCGCGCGCATCGGACGACTAGAATCGATCCAGAACCGCTGTTCGCCACGCTCGCGTAACGCGCCATTGCCGGTGCATAATTGCGGCGGCGAACGTGGTATCGAAGAGCCAAGATGCCGAGGGATTCATTTAACCGCGAGATTAACTATCTCAGGATTTCCATTACCGATCGCTGCAATCTGCGCTGCGTGTACTGCATGCCGCTCGAGGGGCTGCGCTTCCTGCCCAACCCCGAACTGCTGACGGCCGAGGAAATCGAGCGCGTCGTGCGGGCCGCCGTCAGCGTCGGCTTTCGCAAGTTCCGGCTGACCGGCGGCGAGCCGACTCTGCGCATGGATTTGCTCGAAATTGTCGAGCGCATCGCCGCGATCGACGGCGTCGGAGACCTCGCGCTCACCACCAACGCGCTGCTGATGACCAAGCTCGCGCGCCCGCTGAAAGCGGCCGGCCTCTCGCGCATCAACGTCCATCTCGACAGCCTCAACCCGGAGACCGTCGAGCGCCAGATGCGCTGGGGCACCTTCAATCGAATATGGGAAGGCGTGATGGCGTCGGAGGCGGCCGGCCTCACACCGATCAAACTCAACGCCGTCGTGGCGGCCGGCTACAACGAAGGCGACGTCGTCGATCTCGCCCGGCTCACGCTCGAGCGCGACTGGCACGTGCGCTTTATCGAGCTGATGCCGCTGGGAGGCGGCGAATGCGCCTCGCTATCAATCAGGCGCTACGTCTCAAATATCGAGACCCGCCGCCGTATCGAAGCGGTGCTCGGTCCGATGACCGAAATCGCGGCCAGCAACGTCTCCGACGAGGCGCGCAACTATTCGATCGCCGGCGCGCGCGGCGTGATCGGCTTCATCAGCCCGGTCAGCGAGCCATATTGCGGCACCTGCAACCGGATGCGCCTTACGGCCGACGGCAAATTCCATCTGTGCCTGCTCAACGACAACGAACTCGACGTGCGCAAGGCGTTGCGCGCGAGCAACGGCGATGGCGAGCGCGAGGCGATTGCGAAGATTCTTGAGCGCGCGGTTGCCGAAAAGCCTACCGGCCATCACCTGCTCGAGGGCCGCTCGACGCAGGACCGCTCGATGTACCAGATCGGCGGCTGACGGCTGCGTCGGCGCGCTCGAACTAAGGCGCGTTTCGGTGTGGGTCGGCGTCGTCGAGGACGGGGCGCCCCCTGCTGGGCGCGATCGCTCCCTGCTTGTGTCATTAAAGTGACGAATTAGCAGTCGGTGCCAGTCAAAGTTGGCAGCGATGTCAAATTGTCTATGGAGGGCAGCACCTTCGATACGGCATTGTTATTGCTCAAACCACAACGCCAAAGTGCCAATTTATCATGCGGTGACGACGATGGGTGACAGTTTGATGTCTCCTGTGGATAGAACTTATTTCCCTCCTACTAACTTTTACTTGTCTCTATTGTGACGAGTATGGCATCATATGGTGCGGTTGCTGATGCGGCCCGATGCTCTGGCATATTACTGAACAAAAGCGCAGCAGACGGACACGATGAAAATCGAAGATGCTTTGAGAAAAATTCGATTGCTGCGGCAAGTTAAAGCCGAAAACGGCTCCAGCGAGGCCGAAGCTGAGAACGCCGCCATCCTGATTCGCACCCTGATGGAGCGATTTGCGGTCAAGCCCGAAGAGGTTCGTCCAGCCGGCGATGACCGCTTCACCCGAATGAGCTGGGTTTACTGGGACCATCTGGCTGCCGAGCACGGCCTCGAGCTGGGGCATTTCGGCAAGCGTGGGAGCGTATCGATCAATCGCGACACGCAGGCGCTGATTCGCCTGGACACCGGCGACTGGCGGGTGCTGCGTGGCACCAACGGCGCAACCCAGGTGCTGGCCCAAGGTAAAGGCGTCGAGACCTTCCAGACCTATCTGAGCAAGAATGCGCCGCGCACGTTCTCCATGGCCGGCAACCATACCAGCGTCTTTCGCCGCCGCTGATCGCGCGCTGTCGTTAGGCATTCGTCCGGCCCCTCTGTTCACAAGATCATTCTCCTCACGCTTCGCGCGGCGGCCCGCGGCCTTCCGCGGTGGCTCGTAAACGCGTGGATTTAAGGCTGCCCGCGGAGTAATCGATCGCAGGATGAAGGGATCGCGCGGCGCCAGCCGCGGGAGGTTGCGGGCCGATGACATATCGGATGAAGCTGTTCGTCGCGCTGGGTGCGCTGGTGATGATCTCCACCGGCGCGATCGCGGCGGGGAACTACCGCCGCTGCGACCGGCTGTTGCGTGCCGAGATCCATCGCAAGGCGCGCGCGATCGCCAGCACCACTGCCGCGCTGGTTGATCCGGCGGCGGTCGCGGCGATCGCTTCGCGCGGCGCCCAAGTGCGTCCCGAATACGCGCAACTGCTGGCGTCGCTGCGTGCCGTGCGCGACGCGAACCGGCGCAAGGATGTCTGGATCGATCGGATTTACACGCTGGTCGGGGCGCCCGGGAATCCGCGCGTGGTCGAGTACGGTCTCGACACCGAGGAGCATTTTGAATTCGCCAAACATCCGGGCGACGTCTATTTTCGCGGCGGCCGTCCGGTCGAGATCGGGATCGACGGAATCGATCGGCTGGCGCGCAACCTCAGCGGTTTTCAAGCCGGCTATAACAATGCGTTCGCTCCGCTGTACGACCGCACCGGGCGGCTGGTCGCGGAAGTCGGAGTGACGCTGACCCCCGCCCCCGTGAGCACGCTGCGGGAGCTCGGCGGGCAGATCTTTGTGCCCTTCGCGTTTACGGCCACGCTCGCGATCGCGATGGCGTTGTTACTCGCGCGCGCGGTCACGCGGCCGCTCTACAGCCTGCGCGCCAGTATCGATCGAATCGGCAAGGGCGACTTCACCACCGCGGCGACGGCCAACGGCTCGGTCGAATTCACCGAAATGGCAGCGGCGATCAACGCGATGGCGGCGGGACTGCGCGAGCGCGAGACGGTCAAGCGCGCGTTCTCCGGCTATATTTCGCGCCAGGTGCTCGACCTGATCACAAGCAAGGGCGAGTTGCCCGCGCTCAAGGGCGAGCGCCGCCGGATCACGGTGCTCTTTTGCGACATTCGCGGCTTCACCCCGATGGCCGAAGGGATGCGCCCGGAGGAAGTGGTCGAATTGCTGAGCGAGTTCTTCGGCCACATGGTTGACGTGATCCTCCGCAACGGCGGGACGATCGACAAGTTTCTCGGCGACGGCATGATGGTGATCTTCGGCGCGCCGGTTGACGATCTGAATCAGGAAGAGCATGCGGTGCGCACCGCGCTCGAGATGCAAAGCGAGCTCGCGCGCCTTGCGGCGGTGTGGGAAGGGCAGGGGCGGCGCTCGTTTCGGATGGGTATCGGGATTAATTCGGGGCCCGCGGTGGTCGGCAATATCGGATCGCAGGAGCACATGGAGTACACCGCGATCGGCGACACGGTAAATCTCGCCGCGCGGCTGGAAACCGCGAGCAAGGAACTCAGCGCCGATATCGTGGTCAGCGAGCAGACCCAGAGCGCGGTGCGGCCGCAGTTTCAATGGCGGCCGCTGGGCGAGGTGTCGGTCAAAGGCCGCACTGAGTCGGTGCGCGCCTACTCAGTTGAGGGCGTCGCCGACACGTCCCGCACGTCCCCGACGTGAAGGACGAAACCTCATGAGCCTGTAGTGTCCGGAAACAAGCAAGGTTTAGCGCTCCGCGACAACTTCTCCAAGTGATTGACGCTCGCGTTGCTCAGGGGCGGTGGCGAGTTGACGAAAGGCGCGTCGAAAGCCTTTAATGCGAGCATGGCTGGAATTGTCTCTTACGGATCGTACATCCCTTACCGGCGGCTGAAGCGCGCCGCGATCGCGGCGGTGCTTGGAGTGCCGGCGACGCGCGGTGAGCGCTCGGTCGCAAGTTTCGACGAGGACAGCGTTTCGATGGCGGTGGCGGCCTTGCGCGACGCGCTGAAGGCAACGCGGTCGCCCGACGTGCGATCGCTGGTCTTCGCGACCACCACGGCGCCCTACGCCGAAAAGCTCAACGCGGCGCTGGTCGGCGCGGCGGCGCTGCTGCCGGCCGAGATTCGCGCGAGTGATTCGACCGGCTCGATTCGCGCCGGGCTCTCCGCGATGTTGCAGGCGGCCGACGCCGTGGCGGCCACCGGCGGACAGGCGGCGGTCGCGATTTCCGACAGCCGGCTCGGCGCGCCCGAGGGCAAGGCCGAACAGTCCAACGGCGATGGCGCCGCGGCCTTTGTGTTCGGCAACGAAAACGTGATCGCGGAGATCGTGGCGAGCGCCTCGCTCACCCGCGAGTATCTGGATTCGTGGCGTGCGCCGGGCGAGCGCTTCGCGCATTCGTGGGAAGAGCGTTTCGCGCTGACGCAGGCTTACAGTCCGCTGTTCAAGAAGATCATCCACGACGTCCTTGAGAAGGCCAAAGTGGCGCCCGGCGATCTGGCCAAGATCGTGCTTGACGCGCCGAATCAGCGCGCCGCCGATGAGATGCTCCGCGAGCTCAAACTCGATCCGGCGAAGGTCGCCGATTCACTCTCGCTGATGGTCGGGCAGACCGGCGCGGCGCATGCGGCGCTAATGCTGACGGCGGTGCTGCCCGGGGCGAAGGCGGGCGACCATATCCTGGTCGCGACGGTAGGCGACGGCGCCGACGCGATGGTGCTCAAGGTGACGCCGGCGGGCGCCGCCTTCAAACCGGTGCATTCGGTGGGCCGGATGGTCGAGTCGAAGGGCGACGTGACCTACGGGAATTATCTGAAGTGGCGCGAAATCCTGCCGACCGAGCCGCCGCGCCGGCCCGATCCGGAGCGTCCGGCAGCGCCGCCGATGATGCGATCGGAGAAGTGGAAGTTCGGACTGATCGGTTCGCGCTGTACGGCGTGCGGTACCCCGCAATTGCCGCCGCAGCGGGTCTGCGTCAAATGCCGTGCGTTCGATAAGATGGAGCCGTACGCGTTTGCCGATCGCACCGGACGGGTGGCGACCTACGCGATCGACCGGCTGGCGTTTTCGCTCAATCCGCCGACCGTCAACGTGGTGGTCGATTACGAGGGCGGCGGGCGCTTTCTATGTGAAATGACCGATTGCGAGCCCGACAAGGTCGCGATTGGAGATGAAGTCGAGATGACCTTTCGCCGGCTGTTTACCGCCGACGGGGTCCATAACTATTTCTGGAAGGCGCGCCCCAAGCGCTAGGCGCCCGGGGACTCGAAGCCGGGACCAGACACGACCGGCCGGAGACGGCCAGGAGGGACGAATTCATGGCGAGCAAGGGAATCAAGGATCGGATCGCGATCATCGGGATGGGCTGCACCAAGTTCGGTGAACATTGGGACAAGGGCGCCGACGACCTGCTGGTCGAAGCGGCCTACGAAGCCTATGCGTCGGCCGGCGTGCAGCCCGACGATATCGACGCCTACTGGCTCGGCACGATGGGCTCGGGGGTGTCGGGGCTGACGCTTTCGGAGCCGCTCAAAATCAACTACAAGCCGGTTACGCGGGTCGAGAACATGTGCGCGACCGGATCGGAATCCTTGCGCCAGGCCTGCTATGCGGTGGCGTCGGGCGCCTACGATATCGCGATGGCGATCGGGGTCGAGAAGCTCAAGGATTCGGGCTTTTCGGGGCTGGTGATGACCAATCCGCCGAACGACGGCACGCCCGCCTCGATGACTCCGCCGGCGCTCTTTTCGCTGCTCGCGCCGGCCTACTTCAAGAAGTACGGGCTCGACGCCGACAAGGGCAAGGACGTGCTCTCGCGGATTGCCTGGAAGAACCATCGCAACGGCGCCAAAAACCCCAAGGCGCAGTTCCAGAAGGAAGTGCCGATGGAGGCGATCAAGAATTCGCCGAAGATTGCCGACCCGCTCGGCATCATGGATTGCTCGGGGGTGTCGGACGGCGCCGCGGCCGCGATCGTGGTGCGCGCCGAGGACGCGCACAAGTACTGCAAGAACCCGATCTATATCAAGGCGCTGTCGTTCGTAGCCGGACCAGCCGAGGGGCCGCTCTCGCCCGAGTATGACTTCACCAGCTTTCCCGAGGTGGTCGCCTCGGCTCGCGACGCGTACGCGCAGGCCGGGATCACGAATCCGCGCGAGCAGATCAGCATGGCGGAAGTGCACGATTGCTTCACGCCGACCGAGCTGGTGCTGATGGAGGATCTCGGATTTTCGCCGCGCGGCACCGCGTGGAACGACGTGATGGAAGGGTTTTTCGACCTCGACGGCAAGCTCCCGGTGAATCCCGACGGCGGGCTGAAATCGTTTGGCCATCCGATTGGCGCGTCGGGCCTGCGTATGATGTACGAGATGTGGCTGCAGATGCGCGGCGAGGCGGGCAAACGCCAACTGAACCATCCGAAGGTCGGACTCACGCACAATCTCGGCGGACAGCCGGGCCGCTGCGTGAGCTTCGTGTCGGTGGTCGGTAGCCAGGTCGGCTGAGCGCGAAGGCATCTCGGCGCAAATCGGCGCGTCACTGATAATTGAAATCGGCCGGTCCCCGAAAGGGGGCCGGCCGTTTCGTTTTGCGCGGATGCGTTGGGGGGGCTTTTCAAACGCTCCGCGATGCCGCCACGAGGGGTGGCCGATTCTGGTTGACTTGATAGCGATGATCGGTGTTTTATCAAGCAGATGCGGGAGTTCAAGTGACGCCAGTCCAAAGGGGGGCCGGCCGAACCCGCAACCGATTCGTTAAATAAATACGCTTCTTTAAGCAGGGGGTGGCTGCGATGAGGAAGTTCATCACGCTGCGCACCGACGAGGGCAATCGGGTGTTCGTGTCGCTCGACGGCTGGGGTGCGGGAACCGACCGGAAGCATCGGCGCTGGACGCGCGAGGCCGAAGGCTGGCGGTGTGTCGATAGCGGCGAGTTCGCGCATCAGTCGGGCCTGCTCTTTAAGCGGACGTTCCGGCCGCTGGGCGTCGGGCGTCGCTAAGTCGCGCCGGACGCTCGTAATCGCGTCAGATCTCTTCGCTCGTCGCGCACTTTGAAGGCATTTTTTCGTCCAGACCCGACTTTCACTCTTATTCATCATTGACGGTCTATTTTGGATTTGATTAACTTTCTTTGGGCGTTGACCCCGAGGCATCACGAATATCTCTCAGGGATACCATGAAAAAAGTCATCCAGCTCAAGACCGCCAGCGGCGAAACAGTGAAGGTGGTACTCGACAACTGGGGTGGCGGTATGGACCGGCTCCATCGGCGATGGACGCTGCAGCCCGAGGGATGGCATTGCGTGGACAACGGCGAAATCGCGCAGAGCCTGGAGACCTTCAGGTCACGTCCGATGAAGCTCTGGGACGCTCCACGCCGCCGCTGAGCGGGCGACGGATTCCACCGCCGGGATGCGATCACCCCGGGCGCGCCTGCCGGTCACGATCGCGACCGGTAACCGGCGTGTCGTCGCGCCAGTATCAGCGCTGATTGATTCAACTTTCAATTCATAAATTCCTTCACGCCTCGATAGCTGTGAGCATTGCGCCCCGGCGCAACGGTTGCCGCGCGCAGCGCGCGTCCCTAGACTTGGGCGGAAATCGGGGCGCGGAAGGCATGAAGTCAGAGAGTTCAAGAGCGATCGATCTCGACACGGTGAGGGACCGGCTCGCGCGGCTGCTGGAGCAGGCGGCCGAGGTTATCCGGAGCCATTACCGCAGCGAATTGTCGCTGCAGGATTTCGTCGAGGCGGCGTGCTTTCGCGAATGGCGGGTGGGGTGCCTGACCTTTCTAAAGGAGGCCTTCGGCCCGGAGAGCCATTACCTGAGGGAGTTCGAGTTTTCCTGCGACAGCCCGTACCTGAACGCGGCGGCGCGCGGCCAGGCGGTGCTGCGCGCGGCGCGCGAGTATATCGACTTCGGGCCGGTCGCGCGGGTCGAGGAGCTGGCGGCGGCGGAGGTCTTCAATGATCTGCTGGCGATTGCGGAGCGCCATTGCGTGGCGGGGCGCACCGGGGCGGGGGCGGCGGTAGCCGCGGCGATCCTGGAGGACGTCTTGTGGCGCAACGCGCGCAGTCGCAAGCTCGCGGTCCGCGAGCGCGTCGATAGTCCCGCGACGCTCAACGCTCAACTGTGGCAGGCGGGGGTTTACGCGACCGCGATGAAGCAGAAGATCGATCGCTGGCTGAGTCTCGGCGAGGCCGGTGCGGCGGCGGTGCCGGAAGGCGCGGAAATCATCGTGATGATTCGCGGCGTGCGCAATTTCGTCGCCGACTATTTGATTTGACTATTCGATAACGAGCGGCGCCGAGCGCACGGTGCACGATCGCTCACGTGCCGCGCCGCGGGCACCGCGAATAAGGCTTGCCGCCGAAAAGGCTCAGGGCGCGGACCTGGGCGGCATCGTGGGGCTAAGCGGTGCGTTGGGCGGCGGCTGGGCGCCGAAATCCATCGGTTCGTTGAAGGCCGGCGCGGGGCCGGTGCCGCGGCTACCCGAATTACTGTTGGCCGCCTCGGCCGCCTCGGTCTGCTTCTTAAGCCTCAGCCATTCGCTTTGTGAACTCGGCATCGGGACCACCGTGGCGCTCGCCGGGACCACGGTCGCGTCGTGGGTGAAGATGTAGGCGGTGGACGGCGCGGGGCTGGTCAGCAGGGTCGGGAAGAGCGTCTGGAGCTGGCAGAGGCGGGCTGGCGCGAAAGGCGCGAGGTCGCTGACCCGGCCGACCGCCACGTCGGCGTCGCCGACCATGATCGCGTGGCGCACGATCGCGCCGCGCTCGGCGCGCAGATCGTAGCATCCGGGGGGCAGCGTTTGGGCAAACGAGCCGTCGTTGTGGGTCGGCGCGAGGTAGCTATCGTGGGTGACGCAGTTGTCGAAATGGAGATCGCGGCTGGCGGTCGGCTGCCCCTGATAGGTGGTGAAGGTGCCGCTCACGCGGGCGGCCGCCGCGACCCCCGGAAGGGTGGCGAGCGCAGCGCTCAGCGCGCAGGTCGCGGTGGCGAGGCGGATTGGCGAGAGCCTCGAGGGTCGAATCGATTGAATCTTACGCTCGCTCATGCTGGTCTCGTTGGCTGTTCCGGTTAAGCGCGGCCGCAATTCCGCGCGCGGATTGACCGCGGCTCGCGATCCCGCGCGGCATCCATTATTGTGTAATTTAGTCGCGCCGCTTCAACCGCGGTGCCCACGGCCGCTGACGACCGCCGTCGAAGGAGCCTCCGAATTATGGAGCGAGTAACGCTTTATCACAACCCCGGCTGAGGTAATTCGCGCGGCGCGCTTGACCTGCTCAAGGCCCGCGGTGTCGAGTTCGACACCATCGAATACCTGAAAAATCCGCCGCCGCGCGCGGAGCTCGAGCGGATTATCAAAATGCTGGCAGGGCCCGGAGGAAGTCCGGTCGAAGATCTGGTGCGCAAGGACAAGCGCTTCGCCGAGCTCAAGTTGAACAGCGCGGACTACACGACGACCGCGGCGGTGGTTGCGCTGCTGGAGGAACATCCGGAGCTGATGCAGCGGCCGATCGTGATGCGGGCGGGACGCGCGGTGATCGCGCGTCCGCCGGAAAAGCTCGACGCGCTCTTCTGAGAGGCACTCGACGGGGCCGCGCGCGGCGCGGGCGGGTCACGCGCTTTTCTTGATTTTGCCGCTGCGGATGCAGCGCGTGCAGACCAGCACCCGCTGGACGCCGCCGCCGATCAGCGCGCGGACCTCCTGCAGGTTGGGGTTCCATCGCCGCTTGGTCTTGTTGTTGGCGTGGCTCACGTTGTTGCCCACCGAGGGGCGCTTGCCGCATACCGAGCAGTGTCTCATCGCGCGTTACTCCGTCGAATTCCCGAACGCTCAAACCTGATCGAGCCAGTCGGCTCTCGCCGCGCGTGAGGGATGTTCCCGCGCGCGCCACAAGCGACCCAGCCTAACCTGACCGCCGGGTGAAGAAAAGAGGGGCCGCGCGATCAGCGGCGCGCCCGAATCGATTCATGATCGGCCGCCGAACGTGGAAAGCCTGCGGTCAAGCCGCGTATTAACAGGCGGCGACGGCCCCTGTTGGTAAACTTTGACGCCGGTGGCGCAAAGGCGGCCCGCGAACTTGAGTCGGGCCGTCGCAGCCCCCATTGTTGAGGTGGAGGAGTTGCGTGGCATGAAGGCCGGCGCCCCCGGAGGCCTCGCGCAAATATTCAGGTGTCGCGAATAATCCACATACTGCCCGAGCAGGTCGCGAGCCAGATTGCCGCCGGCGAGGTGGTCGAGCGGCCGGCCTCGGCGCTGAAGGAACTGGTCGAAAATTCGCTCGATGCCGGCGCGCGCTCGGTGACGGTCGAACTTGAGCGCGGCGGCGGCGCGCTGATGGCCGTGACCGACGACGGCGCCGGGATGGGCCGCGAGGATGCGGTGCTCGCGCTGCGCCGCCATGCGACCTCCAAGATTCGCGACGCCGCCGACCTCCTCGCGATCCGCACGCTGGGCTTTCGCGGCGAGGCGCTGGCCGCGATCGCGAGCGTCTCGCGGATGGTCTTGCGGACGCGGCGGCCGGGCGACGACCATGGGGTCGAGATCGCCGCGACCGGCGGCGAGATCGAGCGCGTGGCGGCGTGCGCGATCGCGCCCGGAACCCGGATCGAGGTGCGCGAACTCTTTTTCAACACCCCGGCGCGGCTCAAGTTTCTGAAAACCGTCGCGACCGAGCAGGGCGCCGCGGCCATCGCGATGCAGCGGCTCGCGCTGGCCAACTGGGCGGTCGCCTTCAATCTCGCCGCCGACGGCCGCGTCCTGCTCGCGGCGCCGCGCGCCGGGTCGCCGCTCGAGCGGCTGCGCCAACTCTTCGGCGCGAAGCTCGCCGAGCGCATGCTCGCCTTCGACCATCGCGGCGCGGCGGGCCGCGCGTGGGGGCTCGCCGCTACCAGCCAGGAGTCTTATCCGACCCCGCGGATGGTGTTGACCTTCGTTAACCGGCGGGCGGTGCGCGATCGCCTGCTGGCGCGCGCGATCGCGCAGGCCTACGCGACGCTGATTCCGCGCGGACGGCATCCGGCGGTCGCGCTGTTTCTGGATCTGCGCCCGGCGGAGGTCGACGTCAATGTTCATCCGATGAAGACCGAAGTTCGCTTTCGCAGTCCGGGCGCGCTGTTCGAGCTGGTCTATCATGCGCTGCGCGTGCGGCTTTCCGACCAGACCGCCGGCTCCGCCGGCGGAAGCAACCAGACCGCCGGCCCCGCCGGCGCGGATTTCCCGAGCGGCGGCGGCCCTGACCAGAGTATCGTGAGTACGGCGGGCGCCGACGGCGGAATCGCGCGTCTCGCGCGGCCCGTTCAATCGATCCAAGCCGGCCAATCCCCGCAATCGATCGATCACGGTGAACGGCCGCTGCGGCTGATCGCCGACGCGGCGGCGGCCGGAATCCATCAGCGCGCGCTCGGCCTCGGCTACGGCGGCGGCGCGAGCGGCGATGCGGGCGCGGTCGAGCCGGCCGAAACCACCGCGGCGCGCGTGGCACCGGTGCCGCGCTACTCGGAGCTGCGGATACTCGGGCAGCTCTTCGCCGGCTATATCGTGCTGGAAGACTCCCCCGGTAGCTCGGACGACGGCCTGCTGCTGGTCGATCAGCACGCGGCCCACGAACGGGTGACCTTCGAGCGGCTCGCGGCCGAGCTGCGGGCGGGCGGCGTGCGCTCGCAGGCGTTGCTGGTCCCGGCCACGCTCGAGCTCGCGCCCGCGCGAGCGGCGCAGGTGGCGGCGGGACTCGCGGAGCTCCGCGCGATCGGCTTCGAGCTCGAACCGTTCGGCCCGGCGACGCTGCTGCTCAAGGGCGTGCCGGCGGTCTTCGGTGGCGGCGACGGGATGGCGTTGCTGACCGATCTGCTCGACGGCCTCGGCGAGCATGGCCTCGGCGCGCGCGGGGCGGGCGCGTTCGAGGACCTGCTTAAGCGGCTCGCCTGCCACGGCTCGGTGCGGGTCGGCCGGATGCTTAAGCCCGACGAGATTTCCGCGCTGCTCGCGGCGCTCGACGCGACCCCGTTCAAGAGCAACTGCCCGCACGGGCGCCCAGTGCATATCCGCTTCGCGCGCGGTCAAATCGAGCGGCTCTTCCGGCGCTAGCCGCGCGGCTGAAGTTCCGGCGCGCCGCGCGCTGCGTTACAATCCGATCGGATGAATCAAATGGCGGAAAATTCCGCGGCGGAGGACGGCGGCCCGCCGGCGCAAGTTGCGGACGCCGGCGCGGGCGGGCGCGCGGCGGTGCGTATCGGGATGATTGTGGGTCCGACCGGCGCCGGCAAGACCGCCTTTTCGATCGACCTCGCCGAGCGGCTCGGCGCCGAGATCGTCAACGCCGATTCGCGCCAGCTCTACCGCGGGATGGACCTCGGGACGGCCAAGCCCGACGCGGCCGATCGCGCTCGCGTACCGCATCATCTAATCGACGTCCGCGATCCCGACGATCCAATTGACGTGGCCGGGTTCGCGGCGCTGGCCGATTCCGCGATCGCCGAGATCGCGGCGCGCGGGCGGCCGGTGCTGGTGGTCGGCGGCAGCGGACTCTACCTGCGGGTGCTGCGCGGCGGGCTCTTCGCCGGGCCGCCGGCGGCGCCGGAGTATCGCGCGGAACTCGGCGCGCTCGCCGCCGCGCGCGGTGCGGCCTACCTGCACGATCGCCTGAAGGAGGCCGACGCCGAGGCGGCGCGGCGGATTGCGGTCAACGACGTGGCGCGGATCGTCCGCGCGCTGGAGGTCTTCGCGGTGAGCGGCATCACCATCAGCGAACACCATCGGCGCCATCGCGGCGCCGCCACGGCCGGCGGTTACGAGCACCTCGCGATCGGACTGACGCTCGAACGCGCGCGGCTCTATGCGCGCATTGATCGGCGCTTCGATGCGATGATCGCGGCCGGGCTGGTCGCCGAGGTGCGCGGACTGCGGGCGGCGGGCGCGCGCCCCGGCGGTGTGATATTGCAGACCATCGGGTATCGTGAGATTGGGGACTATCTGGCGGGCAAATGCGACCTGCCGGCGGCGATCGCGATCGCCAAGCGCGAGAGCCGCCGTTTGGCCAAGCGCCAGCTGACCTGGTTTCGGCGCGAGACCGGGGTGGTCTGGCTCGACCCCGCGAGCGGCGGCGCGGAGGCGCTGGCGCGGCTGCGGGAATTTTTCGGCGCCGCGCATTCGGCAGGGGCCCGTTGCGCGCCCGGCGGCGGACCGGGGGAGTAGTCAGTCGGGATCGTCAGTGACTAATCGCACAGTGAGGCAGGCGGCGAGTGAGTAATGAATATCGATAACAAACCGGGCGCGTCGGTGGTCGCGGGCGCGGCGCGGCCGGCGGCCGAACTTGAGGCGCGGATGGCTGAGCTGGCGCGCCGCTACGACGCCGCGGCGCCGCGCGCGCGGGTGAAACTCGCGGCCGAGCGGAGCGCGCTCGAAGCCGAGCTCAAGTCGCGGCTCGACGCGATCGATCGGGTCCGCGTGGCGCGCAATCCCGCGCGGCCGCAGACGCTCGATTACGTCGCGGCGCTGATCGGCGAGTTCCTCGAAATTCATGGCGACCGGCGCTTCGCCGACGACGGCGCGATCGTCGCGGGAATCGGCTACTGCGGGCGCGTCCCGGTCGCGATCGCGGGCCATCAGCGGGGCCGCTCGACGGCCGAGCGGATTCGGCGCAATTTCGGCAAGCCCTATCCAGAGGGCTATCGCAAGGCGGCGCGGGTGTTCGAGCTGGCGAGCCGCTTTGCGCTCCCGGTGATCACCTTTATCGATACCCAGGGGGCCGAGCCCGGGGTCGGCGCGGAGGAGCGCGGACAGTCCGAGGCGATCGCCGCCAACCTTGAATTAATGGCGAAGATCGAGGCGCCGGTGATCGCGTGCGTGATCGGCGAGGGCGGCTCGGGCGGGGCGCTGGCGCTCGGCGTCGGCAACGTCGTGCTGATGCAGGAGTACGCCTGCTACTCAGTGATCACGCCGGAGGGCTGCGCGGCGATCCTGTGGCGCGAAGGCGGTCCCGAAAAGGTCGCGGAGGCGGCCCGCGCGCTGAAACTGACCGCCGAGGATCTGCTGCGCCTGGGCGTGATCGACGAGATCGTGCCGGAGCCGCCCGGCGGGGCCCATCGGGAGCCCGCCGACGCGATCGCGGCGCTCGGGACGGCGATCGAACGCCATCTCAAGCGGCTGATGGGCATGACTCCGGAGGCGCTGGTCCAGGACCGTGCGCGAAAGTTCGCCGCGATGGGCAGTGCGTATATCGCGCGCGGACGCGTTGAAAACGGCGGCGGAATGGGATAGGCCTTGCCGCCGCGATGACTGTCAAAAAAGCCGCGACTTCCCAAGCCACGTCCTTGAAAGAAAAGCCCCTTAAGGAAACACCCCGCCGCGCCCGCTCCGGCAAAGCCAAACCCGGCCGTGCGCGCACTGGCGCCACGCTCGAGGGGCTGCGCGGGCGGATCGACGCGATCAACCTGCACCTGGTCGAACTCTTCAACCGGCGCGCGCGCCTCGCGCAGGAAATCGGCCGGCTGAAGCACGCCGACGGCGCGCCGATTTACCAGCCGGTGCGCGAGCGCCAAGTGCTGGAGCGGGTGGTCGAGCACAATCCGGGGCCGCTCAGCGCCGACCATCTGCGGCGGATTTTCCAGGAGCTGATCTCGGCCTGCACGGCGCTCGAGCACGTGATTCGCGTCGCCTACCTCGGTCCCGAACATACCTACTCGCACGAGGCGGCGCGCAACCGATTCGGCGCGAGCGCGGCGTTTGCGCCGCAGAGTTCGATCGCGGCGGTGTTCCAGGCGCTGGAAAACGATCGGGCGGACTACGGCGTGGTGCCGGTCGAGAATTCGACCGAGGGCTCGGTCAGCCTCACGCTCGACCTCTTGATCGATACTCCGCTGCATATCCTGGGCGAGATCCTGCTGCCGATTCGCCATGCGCTGATGGCGCGGGCCGACGCCGGCGCGTTCAGCCGGATCGTGTCGCATCAGCAATCGCTCGGGCAGTGCCGCAACTATCTCGCCGCCAACTATCCGAATTGCGAACTGGAGGCAGTGGCGTCGAACAGTCTGGCGGCCAAGCTGGCGGCGGCCGACGCCGGCGCGGCGGCGATCGCGTCGGTGGCGGCGGCGCGTGCCAATGATCTGAACGTGATCGCGGAAAATATCCAGGACGTGGCGCAGAACACCACGCGCTTTCTGGTGCTGGGACGCGAGGCGATGGCGCGCAGCGGCGCCGACAAAACCAGCCTGGTGTTCGCGCTGCCCGAGCGCGCCGGCGCGCTGCATGGGGCGCTGACGCTGTTCGCGCGCAATCGCATCAACCTGACCATGATCCAATCGCGGCCCCAGCGCGAGCGGCCGTGGGCGTATGTTTTCTTCGTTGACCTGCAGGGCCATCGCGAAGACGCCAAGGTGCGCCGGGCGCTCTCCGCGCTCGAGCAGCGGGCACTTTTTCTCAAAGTGCTGGGATCGTATCCTGAGGGCAGGACCTGACCGGAAAGCAACTCCGGAGAAGTCCCGACGAGTCTAGAAAAAGGTCCGCCGGCGGGCGCTTAAGCCGGCGCGGGTCGCACAGCTTGATCAAGCCCGAATCCCTGGTAATGCCCACGGTGGCCGCGCTTCGTCCCTACGAGCCCGGCAAGCCGATCGAGGAGCTGCAGCGCGAACTCGGAATCGGCGATCCGGTGAAGCTCGCCTCCAACGAGAATCCATTGGGGCCGTCGCCCAAAGCGGTCGCCGCGATGCGCGCGGCGCTTGGCGAGGTGAATCGCTATCCCGACGGCGCGTGCTGGGCGGTGTGCCAGAAAATCGCGGCGCGCCACGGCGTCGCGCCGGACCGGATTTTCATGGCGGGCGGATCGGTCGAGGTGCTGAATCTGCTCGCGTTCCTGTTTATCCGGCCGGGACTTAACGCGGTCTTTTCCGAACATTCGTTCGCGATCTACGCGCTGGCGACGGCGGCGGCCGGCGGCCAGTCGAAGACCGTGCCGATGCAGGACGGCTTTTATTTCGATCTGGACGCGATGGCGAATGCGATCGACGCCAACACGCGAATCGTATTTCTCGATAATCCGACCAATCCGGCCGGCACGATCGTCAAGCGCGCCGCGTGGGAGCGCTTTTTGGCGCGAGTGCCGGAGCACGTGGTGATCGTCGCCGACGAGGCCTACTTCGAGTTCGTCCGCGACGGCGATTATCCGGACTCGCTCGAGTATCATGACCCGCGCCGGATGATCGTGACGATGCGCACCTTTTCCAAAATTTTCGGGCTGGCCGGAGTGCGCGTCGGCTACGCGGTGGCGCGGCCCGACCTCGTGCAGCTGTTGCACAAGGTGCGCCAGCCCTTCAACGTAACGTCCTTGGCCCAGGCCGCCGTGCTCGCCGGGCTCGACGACGACGCGCATGTGCGGGCGACGCTTGAGAACAACGCCGCGGGAATCGAGTACCTCGAGGGCGAGTTCAAACGCCTCGGACTCGCGTATGTGCCGAGCCACGCGAATTTTATTCTGACCGAAGTCGGTGACGGCCAGGCGGTCTTCGACCGGCTGCTCAAGCTCGGCGTGATCGTGCGGCCGATGGGCGCGTACGGCTGGCCTCATCATGTGCGGATCAGCGTGGGACTGCCGGCGGAGAATCGCAAGCTGGTCGCGGCGCTCGAGAATGTCTGATATTTTTTCTGAAACCTCACGAGGTGTCAGACTTCCCTTTAGAACGGGCACACGGGTGATAGGACGGACCGCCGCTGCGAGGCAGCCGGGACGCTTAATCAATTATGACCCGTTCCCGCATGGCTTGGCCGCACACCCGAGTATCGCGAGCGTCAAACGGTGAAAAAAGTGTTTCGGCAGATGACGCTCTGCGGAGTGGGCCTGATTGGCGGCTCGCTCGCGATGACGGCGCGCGCGCAGGGGTTGGTCGAGCGGATTGTCGGGCTTGGCCGCACGCAGGCCAATCTCGACGTGGCGCTGGCGCGCGGGCTGATCGATTTCGCCACGCGCGACCCGGCCGAGGCGGCCCGCGGCGCGGACTTGCTGGTGCTCGCAACCCCCGTGATGACGTTTCCCGAAACCTTGGCGGCGATGATTCCGTATCTGCCGCACGACGCGGTGATTACGGATGTCGGCAGCGTGAAGGAATGGGTGGTGCGCGCGCTCGAACCGCTGCTCGGCCCGGGGATGGCGCTGGTCGGCGTCCATCCGGTGGCCGGCAAGGAGACCGTCGGCGCGGGCGCGGCGGAGGAAGGGCTGTTCGTGAACCGGCGCGTGATCGTGACGCCGTCGCGCCGCAGTAATCCGGCGGCGGTGGCGAAGGTCACGGCGCTCTGGCGCGCGACCGGCGCCAACGTCGAGGAGCTGGCGCCGGCGGCGCATGACGCGCTGCTCGCCCGCGCGAGCCATCTGCCACAGATCGTCGCGAGCGCACTCGCGGCGGCGCTCGAAGGTGAACAGATTGACGGAAAACTTGTCATTGAGTATGGGGCCGGGGGGCTGCGTGACACCACGCGGATTGCGGCGTCGTCGGCCGAGATGTGGCGCGACATCTGCCTGACGAATCGCGACGCGATCCGGGCGGCGCTCGAACTGTTTCGCGGGTCGTTGGATAAATTTACCGGCGCGGTGGAGCGCGGCGACGCGGATGAGCTGACGGCGCTGTTCGAGCGCGGGCGCAAGATGCGCGAGCGGTTAAAGTGAAACGCGAACGTCCAATCGTCGCGCGCGCACGCCCAATCGTCGCGATCGACGGGCCGGTCGGGGCCGGCAAGTCAACCGTGGCGCGCGCGCTCGCCCGTGCGCTCGGCTTCAGCTACCTGAACACCGGCGCGATGTATCGCGCGGTGGCGGTGGCGGCGCGGGCGGCGGGAATTTCACCGTTCGGCGCGGACGGGGACGATCCGGCGGAAGCGAAAGCCGCCGAGGAGCATTTGCGTAAATTATTTGATACAATGTCGATTGCGTTCGACGGCGAGCGCATATTGCTCAACGGCCGCGATATAACCGACATCATCACACAACCTGAAATTGGCGATCTCGCTTCGCGTTTTTCGGCGATCGCGCTGGTGCGCGACAGCCTGCGCGGCGTGCAGCGCGCGGCCGGCGAGCGGGGCGGGGTGGTGATGGAAGGGCGCGATATCGGCACGGCGATTTTTCCGGATGCGGAAATCAAATTTTTTCTGATCGCCGACGCCGCGGTGCGCGCGGCGCGGCGCTACGCGGAATTGGCGGCCAAGGGTGTCGCGACCACGCTCGCGGAAGTGGCGGCGCAACTCGCCAAGCGCGATCGCCGCGACGCCGGGCGCGCGCTGGCGCCGCTCAAGCCCGCCGCCGACGCGATCGTGATCGACTCGACCGGACGCGGCGTGGACGCGGTCGTAAATGAAATGAAATCACGCGTGGAAGCAATTTCACGCGCCATATAGGGCTTGAAACGAGCCTAGCGGCCTTGTATGGATTGCAGTAGCCTCGATGTCCCTTAGGTAGAAGGTCCCTTTAAATGGAGAAAGATTTGTCTGAGAAAGCGAACGGAGGAACGAATGATTTCGAGTCGCTGATGGAACAGAGCCTGCGCGCCCCGCGTACAGGCGACGTACTAACCGGCACGGTCCTGCTGATCACGCGCGACAACGTCATCATCGATATCAATTACAAGTGCGAAGGCCAGGTGCCGCTCGCCGAGTTCCTGGATCACGACGGCAACGTCGCGGTCAAGGAAGGCGACGAGGTCGATGTTTTTTTCGAGGGCACCGAGACCGAGAACGGCACGGTGATGCTGTCGCACGCGAAGGCCGAGAAGTTCAAGGTCTGGCGTGAACTCGAACAGGCGTTCCAGAACGAGACTCCGGTCGAAGGCGTGATCCTCGGCAAGGTCAAGGGCGGCTTGCAGGTCGATATCGGAGTGCCGGCGTTTCTGCCGGGATCGCATGTCGAGCTGAGGCCCGCGCGCAATCTCGATCGTTACGTCGGCCAGCGCGGCCGGTTCCAGATCCTCAAGTTCAATCGCGCGCGCGGTAACGTGGTGGTCTCGCGCCGCAGCGTGATCGAGCGCGAGCGCACTTCGCTCAAGGAACAGACCCTGAAGGTGCTCGAAGAGGGGGTCATCCTCGAGGGCACGGTCAAGAATATCACCGACTACGGCGCGTTCGTCGATCTCGGCGGCATCGACGGCCTGCTGCATATTACCGACATGGCGTGGGGCCGTTTGCAGCATCCGTCGGAAGTGCTGAAAGTCGGCGACAAGGTCAAGGTGGTCGTGCTCAAGTACGACCAGGGCCGCGAGCGCGTCTCGCTCGGCATGAAGCAGATCATGCCCGACCCGTGGACCAAGGCGACCGAGAGCTATCCGGTCGGTGCGAGGCTGCGCGGCAAAGTCGTCAGCGTCACCGACTACGGCGCGTTCGTCGAGTTGGAAAAGGGGGTCGAGGGGCTGATTCACGTCAGCGAGATGACCTGGAGCAAGCGCGCGGTGCATCCGTCGAAAGTCGTCAACGTCGGCGACATGGTCGAGGTGCAGGTGCTCGGGGTTGACGAGGGCAATCGGCGGATTTCGCTCGGACTGAAGCAGACCGAACCGAATCCGTGGGAGGCGCTCGCCGAGATCCATCCGATTGGCAGCACGATTCGCGGCAAGGTCAAGTCGATTACCGACTTCGGGGTGTTTGTCGAAATCGAGCCGGGGATCGACGGGCTGGTGCATATTTCTGATTTGTCGTGGACCAAGAAGGTGCGTCATCCGTCGGAAGTCTATAAGAAGGGCGACGAGGTCGAGGCGGTGGTGCTCGGAATCGAGATCGAGCATGAGCGCGTGAGTCTCGGCGTGAAGCAATTGACGCCCGATCCGTGGGACACCGTGGCGCAGCGCTACCCGTTGAACCACCGGGTCAACGGCAAGGTCAGCTCGGTCGCGGACTTCGGCGTGTTCGTCGAACTGGAAGAGGGCATCGAGGGCCTGATTCATATCTCGCAGTTGAGCAACGAGCGCGTGGATAAGCCTTCGTCGCTGTTCAAGGTGGGCGACGAGATCGAGGCGCTGGTGGTTCAGGTCGATAGCAAGGAACGGCGTATCGGGCTTTCGATCAAGGGCTTGCGGGCGCATGAGGAACGTGAGGAGATGCAGGCCTATCTCAAGCGCGAGCATGAGGCGTCGCGGTTCTCGCTCGAAGATATTCTCAAAGAGGAGTTGCGGCTCGATCGCGACGATCGGACGCCGCGTACAGGACGGGGCCGCAGCGGCTAGTCCGATGGGCCGTGTAAGAGGCACCGGTCGGCGTATGGGGGCTCGCGGAGGCGATCAGTGCGCGGCCGGACCGTTCGAGTTGGAACGCGCGAATCGGATCAGATGACCAAGCGGGGCATAATCGAGGAATTGCTGGCGCGCCGCCAAGGCGTCTCGCATCGCGACTCCGAGACCATCGTGAACGCGATGTTCGAGGCGATGGCGGGGGTGCTTGCGCGCGGCGAACGAATCGAGATTCGCGGCTTCGGCAGCTTCGGCGTGAAGGAGCGCGGCGCCCGCCAGGGACGCAATCCGCGGACCGGTGGGGTGGTCGAAGTCGCGGCCAAGCGGATTCCCTTTTTTCGCGCCGGCAAGGACCTGCGAGTCGAGGTTAATGGCGCGGCGGACACCGCGCGCAAGCACTCGGCCTGAGCGGGGTGCGCCGGCGCTGCTGTGGGCGCCGTGGCGCTCGGCGTATGTCGGCAAGCCGCCGCCACGCGGTGCTGGTTGTATCTTCTGTTTCGGCCGGATCGGCGAAGCGGCCCGCCGCCGACGACTGGTGCTGAACGCCGGCCGGCTCGCGCTCGTGATGTTAAATCGCTATCCCTACAACAACGGACATCTGATGGTCGCGCCGCGCCGCCACGTCGCCTCGCCCGAACTACTCACGCGCGAGGAGCGCATCGAGCTTGGGGATTTCATCGCGCGCGCGGTGCAGCGGTTGCGCGCGGCCTACCGGCCGGCCGGACTTAACGTGGGCGCGAACCTGGGACGCGCGGCGGGCGCCGGAATCGCCGATCATATGCATTGGCATCTGGTGCCGCGCTGGGAGGGCGACAACAATTTCATGCCGGTGATAGGTTCAACGCGGGTGCTGCCGCAGTCGCTGGCGGAGACTTACGCGCTGCTCGAGCCGCTGTTCAAGACTATCGATACTGATTTATCCTGAACGCAAGGATTTTGCCTGGGCATTACTAATCATGGATCAAAGCCTGCTTGAATTGCGGACGATCGGGGACCTGAAGCGCGCCGGTTATGTGACCAAGCCGGTGCGTATCGAAATGCGCGACAACCTGCTCGGACGCCTGCGGCGCAAGGAAAAGGTGCTGCCCGGGATCGTCGGCTACGACGACACGGTGTTGCCGGAGATCGAAAACGGCATTCTCGCGGGCCATCACATGATCCTGCTGGGCGAGCGGGGGCAGGCCAAGTCGCGGATTATCCGGTCGCTCGCTTCGCTGCTCGACGAACACGTGGCGGCGATCGAGGGCTGCGAGATCAACGACGATCCGTTCGCGCCGATCTGTGGGCGATGCCGCGCGCTGGCCGCCGAGCAAGGCGACGAAATGCCGATCGCGTGGCTCACCCGCGAACATCGCTACGCCGAAAAGCTCGCGACGCCAGACGTCTCAGTGGCGGACTTGATCGGCGAGATCGATCCGATCAAAGTCGCCGAAGGACGCTACCTGGCCGACGCCGAGACGATTCATTACGGGCTGATTCCGCGCACCAACCGGGGCATCTTCGCGATCAACGAGCTGCCCGATCTGACCGAGAAGGTGCAGGTCGGCCTGTTCAACCTGATGGAAGAGAAGGACGTCCAGATCAAGGGCTACAAGATTCGGCTGCCGGTTGACGTGATTTTCGTCGCCAGCGCGAATCCCGAGGACTACACCTCGCGCGGGCGGATCATCACGCCGCTGAAAGACCGCTTCGATATCCAGATTCGGACCCATTATCCGAAGACGCTCGAGCATGAAGTCGCGATCATGGAGCAGGAATGCAGCTATCCGCTGCGCTCCGAGATGCCGCTGCGGATGCCGCAGTTTTTGAAGGACATCCTCGCGCAAATCACTTTCGAGGCGCGCGCCTCCAACGAGATCAACCAGACCTCGGGGGTCTCGGTGCGGGTGACGATCAACAATCTCGAGTCGGTAATCTCCAACGCGGAGAAGCGCGCGATTATCAACGACGACAGCGAGATCGTGCCGCGGCTCTCCGACCTGCATTCGCTCTACGCTTCGACCGCCGGCAAGATCGAACTCGAATACGTGGGCGAGGACAAGAAGGACGACGACCTGATCGAGCGGCTGGTGAATCGCGCGGTGCTGAAGGTCTTCGACCGCTGCGTCAAGCTCGACGATCTGAAACGCGTGGCGGCCTACTTCGAGCAGGGTTGGGGCGTCGAGGTGTCCGACCGGGCGCCGGCCTCCGACTACCTGGACGCACTGCGCGAGGTGCCGGGCCTGCGCGAGGCGATCGACCAGATCGGCGTGTTCGAAACGCCCGGCCTGATGGCGACGGCAAGCGAGTTTATCTTCGAGGGCCTGCATCTGCATCAGAAGCTCAACAAGGAACGCCAGGGCGGTCGCTACTCCTATCACGCCTGAGGATTGGCATCGACGATGGTCACCACGCGCTATACCCAGTGGGACGGCTCGCAGAAACTCAAGCTCGACGCCGACAAGGTCTTCGAGAAGCTGGCCGAGATGCTTTCCTACACCGACGACATCCGGCAGGCGATGGACTGGATGATGCGCCAGGGCATGGATTTCGACGGCGTGAAGGTGCAGGGGCTGGAGGAGTTTCTCGAACAGTTGCGCCAGGAGATGCGCCAGCGCTATCGCGATTTCAATCTCAAGAATTCATTGTCGGAACTCGAGCGGCGACTCGAGGAGATCCTCAACCAGGAACGGCAGACGCTCGAATCGATGCGCGGGCAAAAGCCCGGCGTCGAGGACAAGCAAGGGCAACTCCGGCAGATGCCGCGGCGGCTATCGGAGGCGCTGCGCAAGCTCGAAAACTACGAATTCGAGGACGCGCAAGCCAAGGCCGATTTCGACCAGCTGCTCAACGAGTATGAGAACGTCCGCGACCTCGAGAATTTCCGCGAACGCTACAACCACATGTTCCACGGGCCCAAGAGCCTCGAGTACGAGCCCGCGCTCGATCTGATGCGTGAGATGGAGCGGATGCGCCAGCTCGAGCAGGACCTGATGTCGGGTAACTTCGAGTCGATCTCGATGGAGGACCTGAAGGACCTGATGGGCCAGCAGGCGCAGCAGGATTTTCAGAGCCTGCGCCAGGTCATGATGCTGCTCAATCAGTCGGGCTACATAGTGCACAAGGGCGATCACATGCAGCTCTCGCCCAAGGGCGTGCGGCGAATCGGGCAGCTCGCGCTGCGCGACATCTACCAGGGCCTGCTCAAGGACCGCGCGGGATCGCATACCACGGACCATCGCGGAATCACCGAGATGCGCCCCGACCAGACGCGGCCGTACGAGTTCGGCGATCCGCTCAACCTGAACCTGGTGGCGACGCTCAAACACGCGCTCGCGCGACGGCCCGGGGTGCCGCTCGCTCTCAAACCCGATGACTTCGAAATTTACGAGAACGATTACGGCAGCTCGTCATCAACCGTGCTCTGCCTCGACATGTCATGGTCGATGAGCTGGGAGGGCCGCTTCGCCGCGGCGAAGAAAGTCGCGCTCGCATTAGAGACGCTGATCCGCTCGAAATTTCCGCGCGACTATTTTTCAATCGTCGGTTTTTTCACGCGCGCCGTTGAGTTGAAACTTAAAGACCTGCCGGAAGCCTCGTGGAACATGGGGGACCCGTTCACCAATCTGCAGGACGGCCTGCGGTTGGCGAGCGACCTGCTCGGACGCCATCCGTCGCGCAACCAGCACATCATCGTAATCACCGACGGCCAGCCGACCGCCTACTTCCTCAACAAGCGGCTCTACTGCGAATGGCCGCTGTCATTCGGCGGCATCAGCATGCGCGCGGCGCAGGAGACGCTCAAAGAGGTCGAGCGGGTGACGCGACGCGGAATCACGATCAACACCTTCATGCTCGACGACGCGCCGAGCCTGCGCGCCTTCGTCGAGAAGATGACGCAGATCAATCGTGGTCGCGCGCTCTATACCCGCCCCGACCATCTGGGCGAGTACATGCTGGTCGATTACCTGTCGAAGAAGCGCAAACACGTCTGAAGACCTGCCCCCTAGGGGAGGGGTGATGGAGTCATGGGGCGGCGCTGGAGTCCTCAGGCGCGATCGATTCCTGGGTCGCGGAAGTCACCGACATGGAATTTTCCGCGCGGTTCCATTCGGCTTCGTGCCATCCCTCTTTGAACGCCGCGACGCGCTGCTCGCTGGTCCCGTGCGAGGCGCCGATCCCGAATTCATCGCCGGTCATGCTCCAGTACGGCGCGAGTCCGGTGGCCGGGACGTCGAGCTTCTGCATGGTGTAGCCGGCGAAGCGGTCGGCCTCGAGTTCCTTGATCTGGTTCGGCACCGCGGTGCGCGACGCGGCGAAGTCCTGATGAACCTCGTGGCCGACTTCGTGCGCGAAGATCGCATAGAGCATCGGGGTGAGCACGTTGGGATCGTTGAGATTGAGGCGCAAGCCGAGCAGCATCGCGAGCGCGGCCGGATTGTAGAAGATGCAGCCGCCGCCAATCGCGTGCGGGCCTTCGGGCGCGACTGATTGATAGACCCGGACGTTGGAACCCCACGCCCCGTTGATCTCTGAGACGATCCTCTTAATTTTTGGCGAAGGCGCCACCGCCCGCTCACCACATGCGATCGTTACGTTGGAAGCGCCAGCCGCATTCGCCGGTGCGGAGGACGCCGCCCTGCGATGCGACGAATGGACGGACCGATTGAGGGCGGCCGCCGACGCTGGAGCGGGTGCAGCCGTGCCGGCTGACGACGAATCCGGTACGGCTTCCCAGTCGTCGTCGGCGCGCGCGCGCGCCGGCGTTGTCGCGATGACGGTGAGCGCGAGCACCGCGAGCGCCGCCACTCTCGAAGCCTTTAGTGCTGGTTTTCCAGTCGGCATATTTTTCGCGCCGCGCTCCATCGCAGCGCCCACGCTAGTAAGCCATCGAAATAGCGCGCGAGTGTCAAGCGCCGGTCCGCCGTTCTCGCGAAATTGGACGGCGACCGCTAATGCGCCGCGCCTCCGATGTGCGGCTGCGACGAACCCACGCGGGACGCGAAGGTGCGCGTCGCGGGCATTGTCCACGACGCCCCGATTTCGCGCAGCACGATCGCCTCCGAGTGCTCACCGGCATCGTTGATCAGGCGTCCCAACGGCTCGTCCATCGGTTCCTTCGAGAGGCGAAAGGTACCCCAATGAATGGGGACCAGGTAGCGCGCGCCGGTTTGCCGAAACATCGCCCACACCTGCTCGGGGTTGGCGTGGTTGTGGATCCACGGATCGTAAGCGCCGATTGAAAACGCGGCGACCTCCGGCGGCCGGTTGGCCAGCGCATCGAAGACGTTGGTGTAGGCGCTGTCGCACGCGAGCAGCATCCGATGGCTGCCGCGATCGAGCACATAGCTGTTGAAACCATATTCGATGCCGAAGGGCGGCCAGCGCTTGCCCCAATGGCGCGCGGCCATCGCGGTGACCGTCAGCCCCTTCACGGTGGTGGACTCGCCCCATTTGAGCTCGCGCACATCGTTGAAACCGAGCGGGCGAATCAACGCGGCGCATTTGGCGCAGGCGATGACCGTCGCGCTTTTTGGCAGCGCCTCGAGCGACGGGAGATCGAGGTGGTCCATGTGGGCGTGAGGGACCAGAATAACGTCGAGCGGCCCGAGCGCGTCGAGCTTGAGCGGCGGTGCGACGTAACGATGCGGACCGAAGGTCACCATCGAATCGAGGGTGAGGCCGACGCGATCGAAGAGCGTCGGATCGCTGATCACGCGGACGCCATAGTAATTCAATAGGAGCGTCGCGTGTCCGAGATTCGCGATCGTGAGATCGCCGTCGGGCCACGCGGCCGGATCGAGTCGCGTATGCGCCGGCGTATCGGAGGCCGTCGCGGCGGCGTCGCGAAAGTGGAGATAGACCGCGCCCGCCGCAATCAGAACCAGCACCGCGAGCGCCGCAATCAACCTCATTACTCCTGCGGCAAAGCGCTTCAACCGAGCACTCGGACGTGAATTTTCAGCGGACCATTGCGCTTCATTCGGGAACGGGAAAGCAGGGCAGACGCTTCCGCAGCGAATAGCGAAACGCCCGTCCGTTGTACTTGAAGGTGCCGACCACAGGCCCGAAATCGAGCGTCAATGACGCCAGTTCATCGCGCTCCACCCCGGCCAGCGGAACGTCAGGCGCATACGCCAGGAAGGTAGTGTAGCCGGGCATCGAGGAGGTCTTGAGCGGCGGCTTGAACTCCATGTGGTCGAGATTGTTCGCCGGCGCCCAGCCGCCCGCCGCGACGTCCTGGGCTTTCGCGGAGGCCCCCGGCATTTCGGCCAATACCGTCCAGTGCGGCGAATCCGCCGACCCGCCGAGGCCGAGCTCCCGCCATTGGGTAACGCCAGTGTGGTCGGTGTGGAACTCGATGATCGCCGGCGTGATCATGATCAGTTCGTTGCACTTGGCGGTATTTGCCGGGTTCTTGGAACTGGTGCTGTCGAAGTCGCTGTCGTCGAACTTGGTTTCGTTCATGACCTCGGTTTCTTCGGGATTCTGATCGTCGCCATGCTTGACCATGGTGCCGGCCTGCGCGCCGATGCCGATCGCCTTCCCGAGCATTTCGGCGCCGTCCACGGCGAGCGGTATAAAGGGCGCGAAGCATCCGGTGGAAAACAGTACGAGCGCGGCGACCCCGGCCCAGAGCGCGCCCACCATCACGACATAATTCAAGCGTTGCTTCAAGTTGTTGGCGTCCAGAGTCATGGCTTGCGCGCACTGACGATCGATGATGTGAACGGCGGACTCGGCAGCGTCGTCATCCGAATATCGGCGAAACCCGCCGCCCGCATCCATCCGGCGGTCTCATCGAAGCTGTAGTCGCGGCCGCGGGTGGTGAGCAGCAGGTACAGCGAAAAGACCGCTCCCGCCGCAGGTTCGGTCAGATCGCGATTCATGATGTGGTCCTTGACGGCGATGAGTCCGCCGGGTGCGAGTGCGCGAAAGCATTTCGCCATCAACGCCTCGTTCACGGGCTCATTTTCGCTATGGATAATGTTCGACATGAAGATGGCGTCAACCGGCCCCGGCAGTTCGCCGGCCAGATAATCGACCGCGCGCAGATCGATTCGCGAGAGTAACGCTGGCGTTCGCTGAGCGAGCATCCGGCGCGCAACTTCAAGTGTTGCTGGAAGGTCCCACAGCGCGCCGTGCAGATCGGGATAGCGCCGCAAAAACTCGACCAGGTAGGTCCCGGGGCCGCCGCCGACGTCCGCGAGCGTGCGGACGCCGGTTAGGTCGAGATGTTCCGCCGTCCAGCGATCGTCGCCGCGTGCGCGCACCAGGCTGTCCATCGCGGCGATGAAGCGCGCGGTGGCGGCCGGCGACGATTGGAACATGTCGGGGGTGCGGGCTGGAGCACCGCTGCGCAGAGAATCTTCCAGCCGGCCCCATGCGTTCCACAGCTCCGCGTCAAACAGGATCATCCCGCCGAGATATTCGGGCGAGGCTTCGACCAGAAATCGCTGCGCGGATTGTTCCAGATGGTAGCGGCCGTCGATCTTTTGCAGCAGTCCGATGGCGACCATCGCGTTGGCGAGGATGGCGGTTGCGCGCGACTCGGTGCCGATCGCCGACGCGAGTTCGCTGGCTTCGAGCGGTCGTGCGCCCAGCCGTTCAAAGATTCCGAGTTTCAGGGCGATTTGGATCGCGCGCGCCTCGGCATGACCGCCCGCCATCCCCGCAATCGTGGAAAAGTCCATGCGCCCCCCGCACGCCCGCGGCCCGGCCGCAACTTCCGGCCGCGAGCGAACTTCGACACCGCACCATCCGAACATGCAGCATCCGCGCTTTGCCGCTGTAGTTCAACCTTGATCCGCGCCATGGCGCGTGCGGGATCGCGGTCTTTGCTGCCGTCAAATTTCAACTAACGCATTAGGTCGAGCGTGACGTAATAAGACCCGTCGGCGGCATGCGCGATCGCGACCGCGGTGGTGCGAAACTGCGGCGCGAGCAGATTGATCCGCGAAGTCGGACTCGCGAGCCAGGTCGTCAGCGCGCGCTGCGGCAGCGAATCGAGGTCGTGGCCCGGATCGCTCAGAAGGTTCTCGGCGATTTCATCGTAATCGAGTCCGGCGGCGCGGGCACGATCCACCGGGGTGTCGCCGTCGGCGCTATCGTGGGCGACATAGCCGTGCTCAGCCATGTCCTGCGCATGGGCGCGTGCGGCCAGGGTCAGGCGATCGGAGAGCGCCAACGGGGCAGCGCCGGCCTGCATCCGCGCGGTATTGATGAGTTCGACGATGCGCGCTTCGATCGGATTGAGCTGCGCTTGCGGCACCGCCGGGTCGGGCTGCGGCGGAGCGACGTGCCTGACGCGCGTCGCGATCGAGGCGACGAACAAGACCACACCGATCGCAACCGAGAAGCGCAAGAGCCGATGGCGGCGCGCCATCTCAGCGGTGCTTATCCGAACTACCTTGAGATGGCGCACGTTCCGCGGATTTCTGCGACCGCTGGCCGATAAGGCTCTCATGCGCGCAACCACACCTTTCATCCGGCGCGAGATCCGCACCGCCTGTCGGTGCGGACCACCGGCCGAATGCTGCGAGCGTGACGGCAAAATTGCCGCCGGCGCCACCTAAGTGTTGGCCGCCGTCGCGCTCGTGTCAACGCGGCGGCGGATTTTACCTGTGGATGAAGCCGCCGCGCGTGCGCTCCGCCGATGCGAAGCGGTACGCGCCGTCCCCGCCGTATATATCGATGATTGGGCGACGGCGCGAACCGTTACGGCACCAGCACCAACTTGCCGACCGATCCGCGCGATTCGATAAACCGGTGCGCGGCAGGCGCTTCGGCCAGCGGGAAGCTCTTGCCAACCAGAATCTTGAGCTTCCCTTCCCGAATCAGGTTGAAGCTGTGCTCGATCCCACGGCGCATCAAGTCGTGATTCGACGACGCCGTATAAAGGACGAAGCCGCTGACCTTGAGCGATTTCTCGAACAGTCGAAAGACGTCGAGCTTGTCCGGGGGGCCGCCGGCGCGTCCGTACAGAATCGTATGGCCAAAGGGCGCCGCGCAGGCGAGCCCCTTTTCAAAAGTCGGCTTGCCGACCGCGTCGAGAATCAGATTGACGCCCTGGCCGCCGGTGATTCGCTTGACCTCTTCGGCGAAGTCGTGAGTTTCATAATTGATTACTTCGTCGGCGCCGTACTTTTTTGCGATTTCAATTTTGCTGTCGCTCGAAACCGTACCGATCACACGCGCGCCCGCCGCCTTCGCGATCTGCATCGCGACGATCCCGACGCCGCCCGCCGCCGAATGCACCAACACGATCTGCCCCGGCGTCATCTGATGGCAAGTATGGATCATGAACCACGCTGTCAGCGTCTGAATCGGAAACGCGGCGCCTTCCTCGAAGCTGATGAAATCGGGCAGCGGGATGACCTGGTTAGCATAGAACAGCGCATACTCGGCGTATGCCTTGAGGCCCACCGCCGCGATGCGCATGCCGGGTTTGAGGCCCTCGACGCCGGGGCCCACTTCGTCGATCACGCCGGCCGCTTCCATGCCGGGGGTGTCGGGCAGCTTGGGCTTGATCAGGTAGGTGCCCTGGCGAAAGAACGTGTCGGCGAAATTGATTCCCGCCGCACGCACGCGCATCCGGATCATCCCAGGCCGCGGCTCGGGCTTGGGCACCTCGACGAGTTGCATCACGTCGGGACCGCCGACCTCTTTGAACTGAATCGCTTTCACTGATCGCATCCTCCGTTGGCGCGGCCGTCCGCAACTATCAGCGTCTCGTTTATCGCGATGACGTTCGCGATGCGTGCCGCCGTGCAAATTTCTTTTGAGACACCATCGCAACTAGCAAATCCCGCCGCGTGGCCAAAGCGGTTGCGCGGCTTCGATCGCGACTCGGCGCGGCGCGCCGGCCCTTCAAACGTGCTATTACATCATGATGCTTGAGCTTGTGATGTTCGACGCCGACGGCGTGCTCTTCGACTCCACCGAATCGAATACCGCCTACTACAACGCGATCTACGCGCGGATGGGCGAGCCGCCGATGAGTCCCGAGGAGGAGAAGGCGGGCGTTTTCATGGCGGCGCCACAGGTCTTCGAGTTGCGCGCGCGCGGCGACCGCGCGAAGTTCGATCGGATGCGCGAGATTGCGCGCACCATGGACGCCACGCCGTTTTTCAACCTGATGCGGCCGCCGGTCGAATTACGCCCGTTTCTTACCGCGTTGAAACTGCGCTATCGCCTCGCTCTCGCGACCAACCGTTCGGCCACGATTCCAGCGCTGATCGATCATCTCGGACTCGACGGTATCTTCGACGCCGTCGCCAGTGCGCGCGACAAGGTGCGGCCGAAGCCGGCGCCCGACATCGTCGAGCTGTGCCTCGCGCGGGCCGGGGTCGCGGCGCCGCGCGCGGTTTACGTCGGCGACAGCCAGACCGATCGCGTCGCGGCCGAGGCCGCGGGAACCCATTTCATCGGCGTTGGCGATCGCGTCGATCACGATCATCGGATCGATCACTTGAGCGAATTGCCCGACCGGCTCGAAGTGATCTTCGGCGCCGTCCGCTAGATCAGCATTTCGATCAGGTTCGGGCCCGGCTCCGCCAGCGCGCGCTTCAACTGCGTCGCCAGATCTTCGGCGCGTTCCACGCGCACCGCCGGCACGCCCATCCCGGCCGCCATCTGCGACCAGTTGATTTCGGGATTACCGAGGCTCGTCAGCGAACGCGCCTTGGCGCCGGGCTCCGTGACGCCCGCGCGCGCGAGCTCCACCTGCAGAATCCGGTAGCGGCGGTTGTTGCAGATGAGCGTGGTGACGTTGAGCCGTTCGCGCGCCTGCGTCCATAGCGCCTGCAGCGTGTACATGCCGCTGCCGTCGGCCTGAAACGCGATCACTTTGCGATCGGGACAGGCGACCGCCGCACCGGTCGCGCACGGCAGACCCTGCCCGATCGCGCCGCCCGTGAGCGCCAGGTAGGTATGTGCCGGTGCGCCCGCCGACGCGCCGAAGAAGGGCAGGCCGGTGGTCGCCGCCTCGTCCATCACGATCGCCCGCTCGGGCATCGTCGCGGCGATCGCGGCGCCAATCGACACCGCGTTGAGCTCCCCGGTCGGTAGGGCCGGCCGTTTCACCGCCGGTGTCGCGGCAGCGCCGTGCGACGCACCGAGCGCTGCGGCCAACGCTTCGAGCGCGACGGCCGCGTCGTCATACGGAGCGGCCAGCGTTTCACATTCGCGACCGGCGGGAATCATCAGGCTCGGCACCTTGGGGTAGCCGAAAAACGCCACCGGCGCGAGCGCGCCCGCCAGCACCACCGCGTCGGACTTTCCGAGCGCCTCGAGCGCCTGCTCAGGAAAGTACGGCAGCTTCTCGATCGCCGGCATCGCACCGCCGCGCTCGACCCGCGCGGGAAAGGTCTCGCACATCAGGCGGCATCCGATTTTGCCTGCTATTCGAGCGGCCGCTGTGAGGCCGCGCGCGCGCAACGCGTTGGCCCCCATGAACAGCGCCGCCTTCGCGCCATGCTTGCGCAGCAACTCGGCGGACTTGCGAATCGCGTCGTCGCCGGCCGTCGGCAGCGCGGCGATTTGCGGTGATGCGAGAGCGCCGGCCGCCGGACTCCATTGGCAATCCGACGGCACGATCAACGTCGCCACGTGGCCGGGAAAGTGGCCCGCCGCGGCGATCGCGTCGGCGGTATCGCCCGCAATCGCGTCGGGCGACGCGGACTTGCGCACCCATGCCGAGACCGGCCGCGCGAGCGACTCGATGTCGGAAGTCAGCGGGGCGTCGGACGCCAGGTGCCAAGTGGCCTGGTCGCCGATAATATTGACCACCGGCGATCGCGCGCGCCGCGCGTTGTGCAGGTTGGCTATACTGTTGGCGAAGCCCGGCCCGAGGTGCGTCAGCGTCAGCGCCGGCCGATCCGCCATCCGCGCGTAACCGTCCGCCGCACCGCTGCAAACGCCCTCGAACAGGCCCAGCACCGCACGCATCCCGTCAATCGAATCGAGCGCCGCCACCAGCGGCATCTCGGTGGTGCCGGGATTGGCGAAACATACATTGACACCCGCCGCGAGCGCGGTCCGAATCAGGCTTTCCGCACCATTCATGTGTATAAAATCCCGCGCCCGTCAGGCGTCCTTGACGAATTTCTCGAAAGCGCTCCAGTCCACGATCGGCTGCAGCCGCCGACGCGTGACGACGCCCTGCGCGACCGCCCCGGTGAAGGCCGAAAACGTCAGCGCATGATCCTGGATGTCGAGCACCAGCACGACCTTTGGTTCCTCGTTCGACACCCACGGGCCGGCCTTGAGTGTGACGCCCGGCGGGAAGCCGCGGGTGAGCGCGCCGTTGATCAGGTCATAGACTTTCTTGGTGTCGTCCCTGGACTCAATCTTAAAGGAAATCTCGTCGAGATAGAGCGGCATCGAAGCTTTCCTCCGTGGCGAATTGATGATGGAACTTTTGTCCTTATACACAAATTCGCGGCGCGGCTGTTAGCGCGAAACCGCAAGCCCCTGGCGTGCGCGATTCTCGCGACGCTCGCGCGAGGTTCATCGCGCGGGCGAAATCTCGAGCGTGCCGCCCGGCCCCGACGCACCGGCCAACGCGCGCATCGCCGGCAACGCGATCGCCTGCGGCGCCCGAGCGCCCAGTCCGCGCACCCGCGCGATCATCCCGATTATCGATCGATCCGGTACGGCGAATCCGCGCCGCGCGCTCACGCGAACGCCGGCATCACCTCGCGCGCGAACAGATCGATGGTCTGCGGCGGTCCGAAATCCCCGAACATCACGGTGAAAAACGTGATCCCCTGGCGCACCCGATCGCGCAACTGTTCGGTCACCTGCGACGGCGTGCCCTTGATTCCAGTCAGCGAAAAAGGTTTCAGCCGCGACGCCACCTTCCATTTCTCCTCGACCTCCGCCTCGGTCGCCCCGATACACACCAGCAACTGCTCCGAGATGTTGATCGACTTGATATCGCGGCCCACCGTCTTGCAATGCTCCTTCAGCACGTTGAACTTCGCCTCGAAGCTCTTGTAGCCCGCCGGACAGTTCCAGCGGTCGGCGTGCTTCGCGACGATCTTGAGCATCACTTTCTCGCCGCTGCCGCCAATCGTGATCGGTGGATGCGGCGTCTGCACCGGCTTGGGATTGTTGTAAGCCTCGTCGAGCGCATAGTAGCGGCCCTTGAAGGTCGCGCGCTTTTCGGTAAACAACAGCTTCATCACCGTCAACCCCTCTTCGAGCTGGCGCAGGCGCGTGCCCATGGTCGGGAACTCGTAGCCGTAGCCGCGATATTCCTCGTCCATCCACCCCGCTCCCAGCCCGACTTCCAGCCGCCCGTTGCTGACGTTGTCGATCGTCGTCAGCGATTTGGCGAGCAGCGCCGGATTGCGAAACGAGTTGCACAATACCAGCGTGCCGATGCGCAACTTTTCGGTGCGCGCCGCCAGCGCGCTCATCACCGCCGTTGACTCCAGGCAATCGGCGTCGGGGATGCCGCGGTTCCAGAAATGATCGACCAGCCACAGCGAATGGTAGCCGAGTTTTTCGGCCTGCGCGGCGCGGTCGGCCAGCGCCTTGAAGGACATGCCGGCTTGCGGTGAGAAGATTCCAAACTGGGCTTGCTCGCTCATCAGGGGCTCCCGTGGTCAGATGTTTTCGCTACAAATCAGAGCACTTGCAAAACTATAATGCCAGCCTGCGGAGCCGTCGCACGGGCATGCGGCGCGGAGCATGCGCCTGAAATCGAACGGTCAGGTTCTGTAAAGCAGGTTCTGTAAAGAATGATGAATTTGAAATCCAGCGCACAGGCTTCCCGGAATCACCGTCGGCGATGCGTGAGGCTATTCGCCGCGGCGATATGGATGTTGACGATCGGCATCGGCGGTGCGATTTCCCGCGCGACCGCGGCCGACTCCGTTACCGCCGCAGCCGCGGTCCCCGCGTCCAATTTCGCCGTCGCCGCCAACCCGCGCTCCTTTACCAGGCCGCTCGGGGTCCACGAATGGACCTACACGATGGTGCGCGGTCCGTCGCCCTTCGATCGTATCGCGCTCCACCGCGTGACGCGCGGCGCCCGCCCCCCGGCGCATCCGAACATCGTGATGCTCTATCTTCCCGGCACCAACATGAACGGCGCGGTCGCCGTCGATGACCCGCATTATTCGATGCCGCTCTTTATGGCCGGGCACGGCGTCGACTTCTGGGCGATGGACTATCGCACGCACTTCATCGCGCCCGCGACGCCCACAACCGATCTCAAGGAACTCAAGCATTGGACCAACGATTTGTTCGAGTCGGATATCGAGGCGGCGGCGCGCTTCGTGATGGCGACGACGGGGCATACGCGAATCTACGTCGCCGGCTTCAGCCGCGGCGCGAGCTTTGCCTATCTGTTCGCGGCGCGAAATCCCGAGAAGGTCCAGGGGTTGGTGATCTTCGATGGCTGGATTCCGGCCGGCCGTCCAGCCGTGACGCTGCTGTCAAACCATTACGCTGACGACCTCGGAGGGGCGCATCTCACTTACGACAAGCGGCAGGCCCTGATGGCAGCGGTGATCGCCAATCCCGACGGGCCGGCGCCGATCCCGAAATACAAAACCGCCCGCGAAAATCTGGAGGCGGTGGTGTACGGTGCGGGCGGCGTCTTCGGCGGTCATGGCGGGCTGGCCAATCCGGCCGGCGGGTACTCTGACGCGGTCGTGCTCGCGCGGATGCTGGCCGATTACGATCGCTACTGGCCGACGATTCAGGATTATGAAAATCCATTCACTCCCGCCGATCGCGCCCGGCTGGCCGCCTCGAAAATTCCGGTGATCGCGTTCAGCAGCACCAATATCGGCGCGCAATGGCCGTCGCGCGTCGCGCAATCGGCATCGGCGACCGGCAGCCCTGACGTGACCGTGAAGACACTCACCGGATGGGGTCATCTGGACGTCATTTGCGGCACCCATGCCGAGGTCAAGGTGTATATGCCGGCGTTGTTGTTTCTCAGGCGGCGTCCGAAGTAGGCGGGCGCGGGGGGCTCTCCGGATGGGCCGGTTCGACCGGTTGGCGCGGCATCACGATCAACACATAGGCGAGCGCCCACATCCCGAGCGCGAATCCCGCCAGCACCCAGCGCATCGCCGAGCGGCCGCGGCGCACGGCGATTACCGCCGTCAACGGCGCCAGCGCCGCATCGACCATCAGCGACGTCGCGATCATATCGAGCGGCGCCTTATGCGATCGCATCAGCGCGAAGCCCGACGCCAGCCCGACTATTTTCGCGATTATCTCCATCGGTTTGCCGCTCGCCCCTTACTGGATATAGTTGACCACGATGGGACGCCGAGACGCCGAAAGCCTGATGTCGAAGCTGCGCCAGATGAGCGAAGATGGCGTGGCGAGTTTTTTCAGCGAAGTGATGGCCAACGACAGCCTGCGCCGCACGCTCGGGCGCGCCGGCGAGAGTTTCTTTTCCAACAAGCAGAGCTTCGATCGCAACATCGAAACGGTACTCGATTTCGTCAACATCCCGTCCAAGCGCGACTTGCGCGAACTCAAGGCCCGCCTCGACCATATGAACGGGCAACTGGTTAATCTTAGCATCAAGATCGATCGCATGCTGGCGGAGACCCACTCGAAATCGGCGCCCACCGCGGAGCACCCGGCGAAGCCGCGCACCGCGCGCAAGCCCGCGCGCAAAAAATAACTGCTGAAACCTCGTAGAGTTTTTTTACAGGGCGAAGCCCGCGTCCTTACCAAAGGGAAGCCTGAAACCTGGTGAGGTTTCAGAAAAAATCACAATTTTGTGCTCCTCAACAACTCTCTTTTTCTCCTTCAGCTATCGGCTACGTACAGGCTGCGCGCGAGTTCCGCGAGGTCCTTCAGCGTGCGCGGCTCGCGGCCCAGATCGGGTGCGGCGATCAGGCGCGTGCCCGCCGGGATACTCGCGCGCAAGCGTTTGAGCGCCGCGGCCTCGCGCCGTTCGAGCGCCGCGAAGTCGTCGAGATTGCGCTTGAGCTTGCGCTTCAATGCGGCCGGTAGGTCGGCGCGTCCGATCGCCGCCTCGTCGGGCAGCGGCGCCATCATGCGATTTACCGCGACCGCGCCCAGCTTCAGTCCCAGCTTGGTCAGCGCTTCGATAAATTCGATCGCCTGATCGACCCGCTCGGCCTCGGCCGTCGTCACCAGCACCACCAGGGTGCGCTCGTCGCGAATCAACGCCTGCGCCTGCGCGGCGCGATCGGCAAAGCCCGCGTACATGCCGTCGAAGCTGCCGACGAACGCCTGCACGTCGCCCAGCAGATGCAGCCCGGTCAGGCGGTCGAACGCGGTCAGCACGGCGCGCGCCGCCAGATCAAGCATCGAAAAGCCGCCGCGCAATACCGATCGGCCCGCGCTGAGCAGAGTCACCGCGCGTGAGCCCAGCAACTCGAGCATACGGCGCGGTGCGTCGAGAAAGTCGAGCGCCTCGCGCGCCGGTGGCGTGTCGAGCACGACCAGCCCGGTCGAGGTATCGCGATGTAATTCGAGCAACTGCTCCATCGCCATGTAATCGGCGACGCCGGCGAGCGCGCTCGAGAGATTGCGGTAAATGCGGTTGGCGAGGATCGCGTCGCGCGCCGATACCGACGGCGCATGGCGCTCGATCAGCAAGTCGAAGGTCGCCTTGGGGTCGAGCTTGAGCGCGCGCAATCGCGCGCCGCGCGCCGCACCGAGTCCTGTTAGCGCCACCGTCTGGATCGTCGAATCACCGGCCGTCAGCCCGAGCGCGTC
The DNA here is from genome assembly GCA_021780755.1 of Deltaproteobacteria bacterium. Lineage (GTDB taxonomy): Bacteria > Desulfobacterota > Binatia > Binatales > Binataceae > JADMIL01. The sequence continues at coordinate 125,586 of JAJXYF010000015.1, forward strand.
GAGCAGGCGCGGCGCCGGATCCACCGTCATCACATCGACCGCCCGCCCGCCGATGGCGGCGTTGAGCGCGAGCGCCGCACTGAGCGTAGTCTTGCCGACGCCGCCGGGGCCGAGGCAGATCAGCAGCCGCCGGTCGCCGAGTTCGAGCGCGCGCTTCATGGAGTGAACATTTCCGTTGCGAGCCGCCGGCTGAGGGCTTCCACTTCGCGTGCGGCGAGCGTCGCCGCATAGAGTATCGGCAGCTCCGCGACCGCGATTTCCGCGCGTTCGAGTTCGCGCCGCGCGTGTCGCGCGAACTCCGCCAATTCGTGTCGTCGATCGGCCAGCCGCGCATGCGCTTCCAGCGGACGCAGTCGCGCGATTTCCGCCGCGGTGTACAGCGCCGGCGGCACGCAGTTGAGCACCGCGCCGATGCATTCGATACCGAGGCGGTCGCGTAATTCGCCCGCCGCTTCCAGCGCCTCGCGCAGCGCGAGTTCCTCGGGCGTCACCGTCAACATCACGCCGAAGCGATTGCGATCGATCAGAAATTCCTCGACCGCGCTCGACAGCCGGTTGAGCGTGCCGGTGGGCGCCAGCTTGCGGATTCCTTTGGCGACCGCGAGCAGTTCCAGCGCGTGGCCGGTGGCTGGCGCGTCGATCACCGCGAAGCGATCCTTCAGCGCGGCGTGACCCGCGATTTGGCGCATCCGCTCCAGCATCAAAAACGCCTCCAGCCCCGGCAGCGCCGCCGTAACGTAGCCGAACGTCCGGCTCTGGAGCATCCGGCGCGAGACCGCGCGCAGCGGCACGATCCGCTCGATGAAGGTCTCGAGTTCACCGTGCGGCGTGATTGTCACGACGTCGAGCGCGTGGTCATTTTGCGTGGAATTTTCCCCGTGGGAATCTTTCCACGCTGCGCCCGCCGCGCTCGCCTCGACGCCGATCAGCCGGATCGCCGCCTGGCGTCCGTCGAGGTCCGCCAGCGTCGTCGGCCGCCGCGTTGCCAGCGCCGTCGCCAACGCCGCCGACACGGTGCTCTTGCCCGTGCCGCCCTTGCCGGTGACGAAAATCAAACGCGGCAGCGTCATCGGCTAGTATCCGCGCGCACCGGACTGCATAGTCCATACACGACGCATCTCAACCCTGCGTATCAAACGGTAGAACCCAGGATGACCGATGGAACCTCGTGATCGATCGCGCGACCCCCGCAACCCTGCGCCGGTGGCCGGGCCGCCCGCCGCGATGGACTCAATGCTCATCTGGATTCCGCCCAATCTGATCGCCCTGTTCAAGGCGTTGATCGAATCCTACGATAACCTCGCGACGCTGCGCACCGAGGACCCCGCGGTGCATCATCTAAGGCTATACTTCGCGCCCGAGTCGGCGAGCGACGTTGCCGCGCTGATCGACGCGCTCACCGCGCAGTTCTCGATTCGCCGCCTCGCATGATGGCACGGCGCCGGCCTGCTCCTGCGATCGCATGATTTCATCGCGCACGCACTTCAACCTTATAGTCGCGGCCCTCCCAGCGCGCATCGTTGCGCCATAAAAACGTGAAGAGAATCGGCGCGCGATCGCCGGGCGCGATCGCGATATCGACGAAATGAATGCCGATGGCGGTGGTTTGCGATGCCGTATCGACCGGCTTTTTCCAATCGTCGTTGCTCCAATGGAGCGTGAACGGATCGCCCGCCTGGACGCGCAGCACGTGGCCGGCCGGCACCGTCCGCACCTGACGATTGCGCTTCCAGACTCTGAGGTCCTGGCGGCCTCGATGATTGAGATAGCGCTCAGCCACTTCGGGAATCAGGTCGAAGACACCGCCGTCGGCGACCGATCGCAACAGCTTGATGTACTCGGCATGCGCCCACATCAGGGGCATCGCGGCGCCGGTCGGACCCCCGAACGCCAGGTTTGCACGCGGAATATCGCGGCCGTCCCAGATTTGCTCGGGCAGCAGGCGCGTGGCGGTCGCGAAGTTTTCCATCGCGCGCAGATAGGGCCGCGCGTCGCGGCCGGCCGCCAGTTCGTAATGCCCGCGTTCGCCGGTCAGCAGCGGCCATGGACGACCCACCCCCCAGCCGACGAACGGACCGCCATCGTCGCGCTGGCCGTAGCCGTCATGGTTGTAGCGCCGCCAGCACGGCCCCGCCGCAAAGTCGGTCTTGAGCACCGCGTCGATCACGCGCAGCGAATCCTCGAACAACGGATCGCCGCCCTTGCGGATGCCGTAGCGGACCAGCTCGAGAAAGCCGCCATCGACGATTTCGCGCGCCGGAAAATCGGTCGGCGCACCCGGCGCCCGATTGCGGATCGAAATCACGCTGCGGTCGGGATCCCCGTCCGGAATCGGATTGCTCAGGTCCTCCGGCGTGATGCGGATGTAATGGCGCCGGATGTCCGCGACCAGCGTGCCGGCGTTGGTCACCGTCCACTGCTCGATATGCGCCTCGAGAAAATCGGCGTAGTCGGTCAGATAGCCCGCGGTCGCCTCGTCATCGTGAATACGCGCAAAGTTGGCCGCGCAAATCAGCGCCGCGATATTGCTCGCCAGCGTTGACGGCGAATAGCCGCAGTTCTCCTCCCAGCGCTCCTGCGGCGTGGCCGGGCCGTGACTGATCAGATAGCGCGCCGCCCGCCGCACCATTGGATAAGGATCGAAGTCCGCCAGCGCTCCCGCCAGATGCAGCCGCCACGCCAGCATGATCGGAAACGCCACTTCGTCGAGCTGGATGCCACTCCAATAGGGCTCGCCGTCAACCCAGAAATTCTGCGCGAAGCCGCCGTCCTCGTGCTGCGAGCAAGCGAGATAGATCAGCGCGCGCAGGGGCGTCGATCGGTCGCCGGCCGCCAGCAGTCCGGTCGCGCTGTTGACCATGTCGCGCGTCCACACCAGGTGATATCCGCCCAGGTCCTCGTCGCCCTTGGCTTCGCCCCACGGGATACTGAGCGACGCGATCAGCGCGCCCGGATAGCTCTTGTCCTCGTGCGCCATGATCAGTTCGCGGCTGCGCCGATAGAGCATCCCCCCGTCGCCGGTCTCCGCCTCCAGCGGATGCAGCCGGCGCACCGCCCGCTCCCATTGCTCGAGAAACCGCGTGCGATGTTCGACGAACGGCAGCGCGATCGCCTGAAACAAACTGGTCACCGCGCGATGGAGCGTGCGGCCGAAGGCCAGTCCCAGCGTGAAATGGTAGCCGCCGCTCAGGTCGATTTCGCCGGTCAGCGCGATATTGCCGTCGGTGGCCGCCGCAAAGTTGAAGTCCAGCTTGAAGTTGCGTGACAGATCCTGCCAGCCGTCGGTCGTCCCCACGTAGCCGCATGAGCGCGCGACGAACGGCGCCGTCGCCGCCAAAGCCAGCCACGTTCCGCCCTTGTTCGCGGTCAAAAACTCGCGCCCCGCGATCGCGGCCACATTGCCGTTATTGCCCCAGCCGCCCACCTCCAGATGAGGCGCCACCAGCACATAGACGTGCAGCTTGCGCAGAAAATCCGCGTCGCCTTCGAGCGTCGTGTCGATCAGCACGCACGGTTGATGGGGGTCCGCGATGACCTCGGCGACGATCTGGTAACGGCCGGCCGGGTCGGAGTTCGTGATGCGCACGCCGAGCCCGTGCTCGCCCAGGTATTCGGTCTTGGTTTCCAGGTTGCGATGGGCGTCGTGGAAAAAACTCTCGCCGTCCGTCACCAGGTACTGCAAGTCGCGAATCTGCGGCCGGTCCAGCGTCGGGAAATAGATCTCGCTCAGCACCCCGCGCGAGACCGTGTACCAGATGCGGCTCGAGGTCGAGTACGCCGTCCCGATAATGTCCTTGGCGCTGTGCGTCCAGCGCGGTTCGATTCCGGGCCCTCCGGTTGCGGCCGGTGTGTATTCGAGCCGTGCCATAACTCCAACCCTTTACCGTGCGGTTTCCGGCCGCGACTCAGGTCGGCGCCGATCCCGCCGCCGGCTCCGCGCGGAAAAAATATGAAACGCCGATGCTCAGTCCGTAGAGCAGCAGCAGCGGTATCGCGAGCAGAAACGGCGACACCATGTCGGGCGGCGTCAGCGCCACCGCGACCACGAAGATCGCCAGCACCGCGTAGCGGATGTAGCGAATCATCATGCGGTAATCGATCACCCCCAGGCGCGTCAGGAAAAACGCGAAGATCGGCATCTCGAAGGTGATCGCGAACGCGATCAGCAGCTTTGCCGAAAACGCCAGGTACTCGCTGATCCGGATCGTCGGCGTCACCCCGATACTCTCGTACTGGCTGAGGAAAAACGCGTAGCCGATTTTGAAGACCACCGCCCAGCAGAAGTAGCCGCCCGCGATAAAAAAGATCGTCGCGAAAAAGACGAACGGCTTCGCCATCCGCCGTTCGGTCTCGTAAAGTCCCGGCGCGATAAACTTCCAGATTTCGTAAAACACCGCCGGGCTGGCAAGGAACAGTCCCGCGATCAGCGCGACCTTGATCTTGGTGAAAAACGCCTCGCCGACTCCCGTCCCGATCAGCAGTACGTTGCGGCCGTGCGCCGCCGCGCGCAGCGGCCAGGTCAGCGCCGCGAACAGCCAGTCGGCCGTCGAATACGCGATCAAAAAGCCCAACCCAATCGCGATTACGCATCGGATCAGGCGCCCGCGCAGTTCCTTCAAATGCTCCAGCAGCGGCATCCGCTGGTCGTCGGCCGCCGGCGCTTCACTCGGCGCGCCGATCAGCGGCGGCTCCGTGCCGGTCACGATCGGCGGCGGCGCTGGCGCGGTCGTCGCGAGGGGCGCCGTCGGCGTGCCTTCGGAGGCTCCCGGCGCGGCGCCTTCGGAAGTGCCCGGCGGCGGACCGGGCGGAGTGACATCATCGTCGCGGATACTCACGTCGGTCGCGCGAACTAGACGATCGCCTTGGGCCCGTCGGGCGCCGCCGCCGATTGGGTTGGCGGCGCGACATCGGCGCCGGCCGTTGTCTCAGTGGAGCTCTTTACCTCCGCCGGCGCGACGGAATCGGCTGACGCTGCCGTTTGTGCGATATTAGCGCCCGTGGCGGTCGCCGCCGGCTTCATCGTATTAATCGGGGGCGGTCGGTTCTCCGGCTGGTCGAGCGCGCCACCCAGTTCGCGCATGACCATGTTGCTCGCAAGCCGCAACTCGCGCAGGACCTTGCCCGTCGCACGCATTACGTCGGGCAGATTCTCCGGCGGGATTACGATTAGCGCGACCGCCAGGATTACTATGATTTCGACTATGCCCAAAGTTGACGCCCAGCGGGAAAATTCCGGATGCTCTCGGCGCCATGCCCTGATGGTGGCCCCGATTCAGCCCCCAATGATCGTGAACGCGGGCGGAGGTGTCAAACCATGAATCGCACCGCGCTCATCGCCGACCGCCGTTACCTCGACCATTTCGCCGGCCGCGTCCATCCCGAGCGTCCCGAGCGCGTCGTCGCGATGATCGAGATGGCCGAGCGCCTCCAGCGCCCCGATTTGAAGCTCTACGCGCCCCGCGCCGCCTCACTTGCCGAACTCGAACTGTGCCATCGCGACGACTACATCGCCGCCATCGCGCATACCGCGACCCTCGAGCGCGCCAACTTCGACCCCGATACCCATACCTCGGCGGCCACCTTCGCAACCGCGACGCTGGCCGCTGGCGGCGTCCTGACCGCGGTCGAAGCGGTGCTTGCTGGCGAGGCGCATAACGCCTTCGCGATCGTCCGCCCCCCCGGCCATCACGCGCTCGCCAATCGCGCGATGGGTTTTTGCTTTTTCAACAATGTCGCGATCGCCGCCGCCGCCCTCATCGCCAACCACGGCCTCCGGCGCGTCCTCATCCTTGATTGGGACGTCCACCACGGCAATGGCACCCAGGAACTCTTTTACGCCTCGCCGCAGGTGCTCTACATGTCGCTCCATCAGTACCCGTTCTATCCCGGCACCGGCCTGTTCGAGGAGGTTGGCGCCGGCGCGGGTGCGGGCTACACCGTCAACGTTCCGATGCCGGCGAGCTTCGGCGACGACGAATATCTGCGCGCCTTCGACTCGCTGCTGATGCCGATCGCGCGCCAGTTCAAGCCCGAATTTGTCCTGATCTCGTCGGGCTTCGACTGCCATTTCCGCGATCCGCTCGGCGGGATGCGCGTCACCGAGCATGGCTTCCTCGCGATGGCGCGCCGAATGAAACGCCTCGCCGCCGAGTCCTGCGGCGGACGCCTGGTCGCCGCCCTCGAAGGCGGCTACGACTTGCGGGCGCTCGCCGACTCCGGCCGCGAAGTGATCGAGGAATTGGGCCGTGCCGACGACGAGCCCATCGCGCCCGCTGAAAATGGCGTCCGCGTCATCCCCGTCATCGAACGCGCGCAGTACTTCCACGACGAGTTCTGGCGGTTCTCATGAGGGGCCAATCACCTTAAAGAAATTGAGGGAACTCAAAACTTATAGCTTCACTGAAACCTCGCGAGATTTCAGACTTCCCTTCGGTAAAGATGCGGCCTTCGTCCTGTGAACATCTCATCACGATTGACGAGCGACTCGGCTAGCCAATCGGTGAGACAGGCGCTTTCTCCCTATCGAGCACCTCGCTTACGCGCCCACCAAAGGTCTCATCCACACGATTCGTATGACCTGCTTTCGTCTATTATTGTGGGAAGTCTAGTCCTAAAAATCAGGTCAAGACTGTTGGGCTGCTTGAAACCTTTTAAAGATTTCAGTTTCCTGAGAAATAAAAGTTTTGCGCTCCTCAAAAATTCTTTATCCCTCTTTCCGACTGCGGGGCGTTGTCGCTGATGCGCCGCCCGTGATATTCCGAAGGTTCCGGGACCGCGCTGGAGCACGAACTGTGCTAGTTCCGAGGAGGAATAACCACCATGAAAATATCGATGTTCCACCTGATGCCTTACCGCGACCTGCCGGCGGACTTCGAGCAGAAATACCAGTCCGTATGGGTTGATCCCCCGTTCTGGGAACTCGCTGATCCGGCCAAGGTCGGCCAGTACTACAACTGGACCCTCGACGAACTCATCTATGCCGCCAAGTCCGGCATGGACGGCATCTGCGTCAACGAACATCATCAAAATGCCTACGGCTTCATGCCCAGCCCCAACCTGATGGGCTCGGTGCTCGCGCGTGCGACCAACGGGATGAACTGCGCGGTGGTCCAGATGGGCGCGACGCTGCCGACCACCAATCCTCCCATTCGCGTCGCCGAGGAATACGCGATGCTCGATACCATCAGCGGCGGCCGCCTCGTCGCCGGGATGCCGCTGGGTACTCCGATGGACGCGAACCTCTGCTACGGCGTCACCCCGATCGAACATCGCGAGCGCTACTACGAGGCCCACGATCTGATTCTCAAGGCGTGGCAGTCGCGCGAGACGTTTGCCTGGAACGGCAAGTACTTCAAGCTCCCGATGGTCAATCTGTGGCCGCGCCCGATCCAGCAGCCGCATCCGCCCGTATGGGTTCCCGGCGCCGGCAGCCTCAGCACCTGGGACTTCGCCGCCAAGCACGACCATTGCTACTGCTTCCTGAGCTACTACGGCAACAAGCTCGGCAAGCGCGTGATGGACGGCTTCTGGGAGTTCGTGGACAAGAGCAAACTCGACCCTAACCCGTATCGCGCGGGCTTCCTGCAACTCGTCGTCGTCGCCGATTCCGACGCCCAGGCCGAGCGCGATTACTACCCGCATATCCGGTACTTCTACGACAAGTCGCTGCACATCCTGAACGAGTACCAGATGATTCCCGGCAACCAGGACTATCGCAGCTTGAGCAACAGCGTTAAGAACCTGCTGCCGATGCAGCTCGATCTGATGAACTCGGTCAAGAACTGGAAGTACAAGGATTTCGTCGATAATCAGTTCGTCATCGCGGGCAGCCCGGCTACCGTGCGCGACCAGTTGATGGAAGCGGTCAAGAAGCTGCGCGTCGGCAATCTGATGGTGCTGCTGCATATCGGATCGATGCCGCATGAGCTCACGCTCAAGAATATCGACCTGTTCTCGCGCGAGGTCCTGCCGCATTTCCGCAACGTGTGGGACGAGGACGGCTGGGACAACAAATGGTGGCCGACCGCGCTGCGCGGCAAGACCAACGCCGAGAACATCGGTCGCGCACCACGTCCTGAGATGCATGCCGGCAAATAGCCGGCCGATCGTCGTTCTGAGCTCGGCGAAGAACCCCGGATCCCTTTTCCCCCCTTCCTTTTCAGGGAAGGGGGTTAGGTCTCCGGGACACGTTCCCTGCGCCAAGGCCTGGGATGACACTGACTATTGAATAGGTATTGATTAAACCGGTGGCGCGCCGCGCCGCCGAAACAATCTAAATCGGGATAGAGAAGATATAACTGCCATGGCTGCCACATCAGAACAGACGCTGAAACTCTGGGAAAACAAGGTTACCGCGAAGGTCAAAGTCGCCGGCGACGGGCCCGCGCTGGTTTATCTGCATAGCGGGTACGGCCTGGTGTGGGACGATTCGCTCGACCTCCTCGCCAAGGATTTTACCGTCTATGCCCCCGAGCATCCGGGCACCAGCGCGGGCGATCCCGATTCGATCAAGCCGCTCGACGACGTCTGGGACCTCGTCCTCTACTACTACGAGCTATTCGACAAGCTCGGCCTCGAAGCGCCGGCCGTCGTCGGCCATTCCTTCGGCGGGATGGTCGCGGCCGAGATCGCCGCCAACAATCCGCGCCGCGTCAGCCGTCTCGCCCTCATCAATCCGCTCGGGCTGTGGCGCGACGACACGCCGATCAAAAACTACATGGTCACACCGCAGGCCGACCTCGATAAGCTGACGTTCGCCGACCCCCACAATCCGGCACGCAAGCACGTCGCGATGAATCTCGAGGACCCCGACTCGATCATCCGCATCACCTGGGCGCTCGGATGTACCGGCAAGTTCATCTGGCCGATTCCCGACAAGGGCCTGCGCAAACGCGCCCATCGTATCGCGGCACCCACGCTGATCATCTGGGGCAAGCAGGACGGCCTGACCAAGCCGATCTATGCAGACGAGTTCAAGTCGCTGATTCCCAACGCGCGCATCGCGATGGTCGATAACGCCGCCCACATGACGCCGCTCGAACAGCCCGCCGTGGTCGCCAAACTCCTGCGCGAATTCCTCAAGCACTAGCGCCGGAGGGTTCGTCCGCACGCTCGCTGTGCTATAAGCTGCGCACGCAACTTCCGCGCGCCATCGCGGCGCGCGAGCTTTTTTTGATCGCGAGGGAACCACATGAACGAGACCACGCCCGCGTTGCCCCAGCACCTCACTCCCGCCGGCGGCTTCCGCTTCGCTACCGCGAACATCGACTGGAAAGACTTCCTTACCGAAGGCTGTTACTACAAGATTCTCGACGTTAACCTCGCCGCGCACACCGCCGACATCATCGTTAAATTCGATCCCGGCGCCCGCTGCCTGTTCCATCGCCACGTCGCCGCAACCACCACGCTGGTGCTCGAAGGCACGCTCCACGTTTTCGATCAGACCGCCAACGGCGTCGTCGAAAAGATCAAGCCGGCCGGTTCGTTCTCGAGCGGGGCCGAAAACGAAATCCATATCGAAGGCGGCGGCGACGAGGGCGTCGTGGTGTACTTCAGCATGCGCGGCACCGACGACCATGTCTATGATTTGCTGAATACCGATTTCACCCTGCGCAAGGCGATCACCGTGCAGGACTTCGCCAAGGATTGGGCGCGCTGGTCGAAACCCTAAGCCCGCTATCGGGCGCTCCTGAGCGCACTTTACGGCCGCGCCGGCGGACCATTTTCAACCGGCCGCCGCGACCCGATTAGGGTTGCGCAAGTGCCGCCGCTCGAATAACAAAGAGAGGTTGTTTCGCAGGCGACTGGGCAACTCGTTTCGAGCCCGGATGGCGAATGAATGACCAACAATACGATCACGCTATGATGAATCGAATCCTCCACTTGGCCTGCGCCTTCACACTGGCGCTCATTCTCGGCGGCGCCGTGGCGTGCGCCAAAACGGAAAATTCAAACATGGACGGCTTACCCGTGCGCAACACAGACCATTACGCGATTCTCGACACCGACCGCGGCACCATCGTGGTCGAACTCTATCCCGCGGTCGCCCCCAAGACCGTTACCAACTTCGAGAAGCTCTCGAAGGACGGCTTCTACAACAACCTTACCTTCCATCGCGTCGAGCCCGGCTTCGTCGTCCAGGGCGGCGACCCGCAAGGCAACGGCATGGGCGGCCCCGGCTATGACGTCCCGGCCGAAATCAGCGCCACCGAAAAGCATCTGCGCGGCACGCTCGCGATGGCGCGCAAGGGCGATCAGGTCAATCCCGATCGCAAGTCCAGCGGCAGCCAGTTCTATATCTGTCTCGCACCCGCGCCGTTTCTCGACGGCCAGTACACCATCTTCGGCGGCGTCGTCGAGGGCATGAACGTGGTCGATCAGATCAAGGTCGGCGACCATATCAAAAAGGTCACGCTGACCGACAAACTCCCGAAGTAGATCTTTCAATGATTGACGAGCAGCCCAACAGTCTTGACCTGACTTTTCGGACTGTTCGCAATGCTCGGTGGTGCCCGGTCAGGCGCGAGCCCTGAAAGAAGTTGTCGAGGAACCGACAGACGCGCCGTATAGGAAGCGGGCGATGATAGTGCGATCGAGCAACGCGAGCGTCAATCACTGAAAAAATGATCGAGCAACCCTGGTTCACCGTCGATCTCCATCTGCACACCAACCGGGGCAGTGCGGACTCCAATCTTGCGCCCAGGGACATGATCGCGCGCGCCCAGGCGATCGGGATCGGCGCGGTCTGTATCACCGAGCACGATAACGCCTGGGACCTTCGCGAAATCGCGACCCTCGCCGCCGATTCTGGCGTGATCTTTCTGCGCGGCATGGAAGTCACCACCGAGATGGGCCATATCGGCGTCTTCGGCCTGACCGAGTACGTCGGCGGGATCTACAAACTGCGCGAACTGCGCAAGGTCGTCGATAAGCTCGGCGGTATCATGGTCGCCAACCATCCCTTTCGCTACAAGCTCGACCCGCGCTTTTCCTTCATCAACGAAGATCACGAGCCGATCGATCCCGAGCGTCCCGAAACCGCCGCCAGGCTCGAAATCTTCGAGGTCTGCGATGCTGTAGAGGCGCTCAACGGCGCCTGCTCCGAAGAAGAAAACCTCTTCGCGCTCAAGGTCGCCCGCCATCTCGGCCTCGCCGAAGTCGCCGGCTCCGATTCCCATTCCGCAAATTCGATCGGCTGCGTCACCACCCTGCTCAGCGCGCCCGTGCGCAACGAGCGCGAGTTGATCGAGGCGATCAAGGCGCGTAAAACGCGCGCGGGCCGCGGCCTTATCGCCGGCACCGTGGCCCCGTTCGAGATCCCAGCCTGACGCCCGCGTCTCGTCACGCCGCTGCACGCGTCGTTTCCTCAAGAAGTGATGAGGAGCGCAAAACTTTGGGTTTCTTTCCGAATACTGAAACCTCATAGAGGTTTCAGTATTCCCTTTGGTAAAGATGCGGGCTTCGCCCTGTAAAAGCCTCGTCAGTGTCCGGCGCGCGATTTTCGATAATAAATTCGGACTTTTTTCGCCATCGCGGTTGTCTGCCTATGACCGTGTGGGATAAAATAATCTGCACTTCCGTTTGACCATGGCTACTAATCAAGACCGATTCGCGCTGATCGAAAGTATCTCCTCGATCGGCAGCGAATCGCCCGGCAATCTGCGCGAAACCCTCGACCAGATCGTCGGCGCGATCGCCCGTAGCATGGAGGTCGAGGTCTGTTCGCTCTACCTCTTCGACCCGCAGCGCGAGCGCCTCGTGCTGCGCGCGACGATCGGGCTGGATCGCGATTCGGTCGGCCGGGTTTCGATGCGCGTCGGCGAAGGTCTCGTCGGCCTCGCCATCGAATCCTCCGGTCCGGTGGTGGTCGAGGACGCGATGAGCCACCCACGCTACAAATATTTTCCCGAGACCGGCGAGGAGCGCTATCACACGTTTCTCGCGGTCCCCGTCGCCGAGGGGCGTCAGCAGCCGATCGGCGTGCTGGTGGTGCAGACGCTGCGCCGCCGCAAGGTCAGCAAGGAAGAAATCCGGCTGCTCCGCACCGCGGCGACCCAGGTCGCGCAAATCCTTTCGCACTTCCAGTTGCGCGAAACCCTGGCGACCAAGGAAAAGGAACGCGACGAGTATCGCCGGCGCATGATCGAGGCCAACCGCCAGCTCAAGGGCTACGAAAAAGTCGGCGGCGCCACCCGTCTCGCCGCGCCGGTCAAGGTTCGCCGCCCCCGCCTCGTCGGCCTCGCCGCCGCACCGGGTTTCGCGCGCGGCGTCGCCCACGTGGTCGGCACTTTTTTAAGCTCGATCGATCGCAATCTGCGCACGCGCGACGTCAAGGCCGAGATCCGGCGCCTCGAGGAAGCGCTCGTGCGCTCCCGCGGCGAACTGGCCGCCCTCAAGATCCGGATGGAACCGCTGATGCCGCCGGCGGAACTCAAAATCTTCGACGGCCATCGCCAGATTCTCGAAGATGACGAATTTGTCGGCCGGATCCGCGACGCGATCAACTCCGGCTATGCCGCCGAAAGTTCGCTCTTTCGCGTGATCGACGATCTCAGCGCCCAGATGCTCGCCGTCGCCGACGGCTACCTGCGCGAACGCGCCACCGATTTTCGCGACGTCGGCCATCGCGTGCTGCGCCATCTGCGCCAGGAAGACAAGAAAAGCGCCTTTGCGAAGGCCACCATCCTCGTCGCCGAAGAGCTGACGCTCTCGCAGATGACGCTGGTCTCCCACGAAAACCTCGTCGGCATCGCGCTGCAGTCCGGCGGCGTCACCTCCCATGCCGCCATCCTCGCCCGCGCCTTCGAGATCCCCACCGTGGTCGGCGTCGAACATCTGATGGAAGCCGTAATCGAGGGCGACGCGCTGGTCCTCGACGGCAACTCGGGCATCGTGTACGTCAACCCGTCGAGCGAGGTCGAACGCGAATATCAGATCCTGATGAAGCGTTACGACGCCTTTCGCAAGGAGCTGCTCGTCGGCCTCGACGAGCCGACCGTCACCCGCGACGGCCATCGCGTGCAGATGCTCGCGAATATCGCGCTGCCCGCCGACATCCAGCTCGCGATTCGCTATGGGGCGGAAGGGATCGGGCTGCTGCGATCGGAATTTTCCTTCCTCACCTACGAGGATTTTCCTGACGAAGAGCAGCAGTTGACGCTCTACAACCGCATCCTCGACGCCACCGGCAATCGCCCCGTGACCATTCGCACGCTCGATATCGGCGCCGACAAATATCCGCCGTACCTGCGCGTCCCGCGCGAGGACAATCCGTTCCTCGGATGGCGTTCGATTCGTATCTCGCTCGAACTTGCGAGCATCTTCAAGGTTCAGTTGCGGGCGATTTTGCGCGCGGCGGCCCGCCGCGACGTCAAGATCATGTTCCCCATGATCTCCAGCATGGAGGAGCTGCGCCGTGCCCGCGATTTGCTCTCCGAGGCGCAAGCCGAACTCTTCAACGAAGGCCTCGAACATAATCCCAAAATCGAAGTCGGCATCATGGTCGAGGTGCCCTCCGCCGTATGGCTCGCGCCCCGCCTGATCGAGGAGGTTGACTTCTTTTCCATCGGCACCAACGACCTGATTCAGTACCTGCTCGCCGCCGACCGTAATAACCCGCGCGTCGCGCATCTCTATGAGCCTTTGCATCCGGCCGTCCTCGGCGCCATCAACGAGGTCGTCAACGTGGCCCGCGGGGCGGGCAAGCAGGTCTGCCTCTGCGGTGAGATGGCGAGCGACCCGCTGGCGACCCTGCTGCTGCTCGGGATGGGCCTCGACCAGCTCTCCTTAAGCCCGCTCTTTATCCCGGTCGTCCGCAAAATTATCCGCGACAGCAGCTTCGAGACCGCGCGCCAGGTCGCCCGCGACATCCTGCAGATGGTCTCGGTGCAGGAAATCAAGGGCTACCTCATCGAGCGCTACCGCGACCTTGGACTTATCCACATGCTGGAAATGTACCGTTGAATGGCCACGATCTGCCCCCTTTTCCACAGAAAATTGGTTTCGCGCGGCACCTTTCGGGCTTTTTCTTGCCGCTCGATTGTTGACTTCATCGGTCGGGCTTAGTTAACTCTGACCGTTCGGTTAGAATCATATCGCCGGGTGCTGTATGATGTGGCGGTAGAGGAGTAATCGATGGTGGTTTTGCTCAGTGTTATCGGCTTCTTAATCGGCGCGTCGCTCATCCTGTATTACCTGATCGGCCGCAACCGTTACGGCGGCGATCGGCCTGCCGAACTGCTCCAGATTGGGACCTCCACGGGTGCCATCCGTACCAATGCCCTCAAGCCCGAACCGTGCCGCACGATCCGGGTCTATTTCATCAAGCCGTCGCGCTACGACGAGGAGGGCTACGTCCAGTATTTTCGCTACGGCGTCCAGCCCAACAACACCTTGACGGTGCTCAAGGCGCTCAACGAGAACTACAACCGCAACTACGGCGCGAAGCGCAACGTCCATCTCGAAACCGTCATCTGGGACGAAATCTGCGACGGTATCGTCAGCCCCGAAACTATTACGGCGATCAAGGAAAAAGCGCAGGAAGACGGCGTCGAATTGCTCATCGGCATGTCCGGCGTGCAGTCCAATCAGTATCCGCGCGGACGCGACATCGCGCTGCAATTCGTCGCCCACGGCGTGCGCGTGATGATGGGTGGATTCCACGTCAGTGGCTATCCCGAATCGCGCGACTTCCTGCATAGCTGCGGCATCACGACCATCGTCGGCGAGGCCGAGAACCTCTGGCCCCATATCGTCGAGGACCTGCTCGCCGGCCAGCTCCAGCCCAACTACTCGGTCACCGACGGCATCCGCGCCAAGACCGGCCAGGACGACATCATCGTGCCGGTCATCACCGACTCGCAATTGCCGACGCTCGACGATCGCTATCTCACACGCTTCTTCGACCCGACCATGACCACCATCGACACCTCGCGCGGATGCCCCTTCACCTGCTCCTATTGCAGCGTGAAGAACGTGATGGGCCGCACGATGCGCTCGCGTGAGCCTAACGCCGTCGTCAGCTGGGTGCGCGATGCCGCCCGCAATCACGGGATCACGGCGCTCTTCCTGGTTGACGACGACTTCTTCCGCAGCCCCCGCTGGGAAGAAATTCTCACCGGCCTGGTCGAGGTCAAGCAGGAGTTCCCCAAGCTCGAATTCATGATGCAGGTTGACGTTGACGCGTCGTGCTACGCCAACGTTGCCGAGGGCGAGAGCGAAACCGCCAAACACCGCCGCAGCCGCCGCTTCACCGAACTCGCGGCCAAGGCCGGATGCTACCAGGCCTTCGTCGGTATCGAGTCGCTCAACCCCGACAACCTCAACTTCGCCACCAAGTATCAAAACACCGACGACCGCCAGCATCGCAGCAAGATCGAAGAGGCGCGCAGGCACGTCCTCGACAAGTACCGGCGCGTCGTTGACAACTGGCACAAGGTCGGCGTCTCCGTGCACGCCGGCTACATGCTCGGCTTCCCCTTCGACGGCCCCGATTGCGGACGCATCGCGGCCAAGACGCTGCGCAAAATCGGCTTCGATATCGTTTCGTTCTTCATCATGACGCCGCTGCCCGGCACCGAGGACCAGGTCCGCTATGCCAAGGGAGGCGACATCATCGACTGGGATTTCAACCAGCTCGACTCGCAGCATGTGACCCTTCGCCACGCCAAGCTCGATCGCCAGTCGTGGTACCAGGCCTATCGCGAGGCCTTCACCGGCTTCTATTCCTTCGGTCGCCTGATGCACACCATCTTCACCGTCGCGGGCGGTCGCGGCATGTCGGCGGAGTCGCGGATGGGTACCGTGCGCCAGTTCGTGTACTACTTCTTCAGCTATCGCCAGGGTCGGCATCCGATGGTCGGCGGCGTATGGCAGATCAAGCGCCGCGACGTGCGCCGCGCCGGCGTTACCGACGAAGAGGCGCGCCGCCAGTACCTCAGCGGTCTCCGCTTCGACGCGATTCTGCGCGGCGAAGGCGACGGTTTCGCCGCCGCCCCCGCCTGAGCGGGTCAGGGGCTGAATCAACCGGGTATCGATCGAGATGACCACCTCCAACCGGCGTGGAAGAAATTCCGCGCCGGTTTTGTCTGGCCCGCCGCTTTTTGTGTCATCCTGGGCCGTCCGAAAAATCGCGTCATGACGGTTGGCCTGCTCGCGGCGAATCCCGCGCGCCAGCGCGCTTTGGTCCAGCAGCCCCTGCTCGTCATTCGGTGAAACGCGTGGTCCCGGTCTTTCAGAACGCTTCATACGCGTCCACGCCCGGCTCATCTATGCGATCCGCATGACCGATCGTCTTATTGTTCCCCGCCCCTTTTTACCGGGCGAAGCCCGCATCTTTATCAACTGGAAGTCTGAAACCTCAGTGAGGTTTCAGTAAAAAACCATAGTTTTGAATTCCTCACCAAATATCTCTCTTCTTCGACCATCGCTTTGTCATCCGGCACGCCACTTGCGCTATACTGGTTCGCATTGACGATGATTACCGACGCGCAAATCGACGCCCTCGCCACCCACCTGGTCCAGGGTCTGATCGCTCGCGGCTCGATCAAGCCCAAGGTGAGCGAGAAGGATCTCATTGCCTGCGTGGTCGAATTGATGTCGTTGAATTTCGAGACCGAAGCGAAAATTGACGACGAAACCGACCGCATGGTCGCCGAGTATGCGCGCCAGGATCCGCGGCTCGACGTCACCCTTCTGCGCGGAAAGATCCGCCAACGCCTCGCGGAGAAGAAAGGCTTTACGCTCTAGCGCTGCGGCCCGATTCGACTGCCAGGCCTGCGTTGAAACATCGAAAAAAATGAAACTGAGCGAAGCCCGCATTCTCTTTCTCGCCCGCGAATCAATCGCCCGGATGCGCGATGAGGGGCTGGTCGAAATCCCCAATTTCGCCGTCGCCTTGCGCCACGGGCGCGAGATCCTCGCCGAGGTGGGCGAGCAGGGCGACGCGGTCGATGCGATCGTGCGGCGCAAAATAGCCTCGCTCAAGCGCGGCGTGGTCGAGGGCACTCCCGAATGGAACATCCTGTTCCGCCGCTACCGCGAAGAGGAACTCCGCAAAAAAGGCCCACGGCGCTAGGTTCTCGCCTCTGTCATCTGAGCTTCGCGAACAATCCCGATCCGTCAGCGGGCACTCTGCTAGACTCAAACCATGGACGCGAACGAATTCCTGAAGGCGGCCGACGAATGTATGCGTGTTGTCGCCAAATGGCTCGAGACGCTCGACCCCGACGAAGTCGATTACGTCACCGGCGACGGCGTCATCACGATTGAGTTTCCCGATGGCGGCAAGTTCATCCTGAGCCGGCAGGCCGCCACCAGCCAGATCTGGCTCGCCGCCGGCGCCCGCGCCTGGCATTACAATCGCTCTGCCGATGCCGCGCGCTGGATCGACGATCGCGACGGCCATGACCTCTACGGCCGCCTCGCCGAAGTAATCTCCGAACGCGTCGGCCACCCCGTCGAATTCAACGCCTGAACGTGAAAATGGCCCCGGCCCTCGGTCTGCGGGCCGTCTCTCGTCATTCTGAGCTTAGAATCCCCGGCTCTCAGTGTTCCCGTTAAGGATTTCCTCGGGGATTCTCTACGCTCAGAATGACAACGGTAAGCCCGCATCATTGCGGAAGAAATCCGTGAAACCTCGTGAAGTCTCAGTCGCCGAAGAGTACAATTAGTAGGAAATCGGGCTGCGGAGCCGCGACCGCAGGCCGCCAGGGTGAGGCACAGTTGAAAATATTTTTTTGCGATATCAACAGACGGGACTGGCCTCAAACATGCCAAGGCGCCGAGTATCAACTGATTTCGCCTGGGACTCGACGGGACAGTTCTAAAACGTCAGGTCGAGACGCTTGGGCGCAAGGTCCCAAAAGTCAGGTCGATACGGTTGCACCCGTCGATCCCTGAAAATGCGCACCGAACCCTTGCAATAATGTCACGACGCGATAAACTGGCGGATTAGCACTCTCGTTGGGGGAGTGCTAATTGACAAATCCGCAGTCGTGATTACTTTGCGACCGGGACCCCTGATTCAGGGGATTTTCAATAAACGTCATAAGGAGGCTGCTGGTCACCCCATGAAAGGAATCAGGCCGTTAGGCGATCGGATTCTGGTGAAGCGTATCAAGGAAGAGGACAAGACCAAGGGCGGGATTATCATTCCCGACACCGCGAAGGAAAAGCCCCAGGAAGGCAAAGTCATCGCGGTCGGCAAGGGCCGTCGGTCCGAAAAGGGCGATCTAATCGCGCCGGATGTGAAGGCGGGCGACCGTATTCTGTTCGGTAAGTATTCCGGCAGCGAGGTGAAGCTCGAGGGCGAAGATCACCTGATTCTGCGCGAAGACGACATTCTGGGCGTGCTCGAAGGCTGACCTGCCGCCGCGCCGTTCAAATTCCACTGAATTAGGAGATAGCTATGGGTGCAAAATTAGTACGTTTTTCGCAGGAAGCACGCGAAAAGATCCTGCGCGGCGTCAATGTGCTCGCCGACGCCGTGACCGTGACGCTCGGCCCCAAGGGCCGCAACGTCGTGCTCGAAAAGAGCTTCGGCGCGCCGACCGTCACCAAGGACGGCGTCACCGTCGCCAAGGAAATCGAGCTCGAAGACAAGTTTGAAAACATGGGCGCGCAGATGGTCAAGGAAGTCGCCTCCAAGACTTCCGACGTCGCTGGCGACGGCACCACCACCGCCACCGTGCTCGCCCGCTCGATCTACACCGAGGGCATCAAGATGGTCGCCGCCGGCCACGATCCGATGTCCCTCAAGCGCGGCATCGGCCGTGCCGTCGAGGCCATCACTGCCGAGCTCAAGAACCTCTCCAAGCCGACCAAGGACCGCCGCGAAATCGCGCAGGTCGGCACCATCTCGGCCAACAACGACTCCACCATCGGCGAGATCATCGCCGAGGCGATGGAGAAGGTCGGCAAGGAAGGCGTCATCACGGTCGAGGAGGCCAAGGGCCTCGAGACCACGCTCGAAGTCGTTGAGGGCATGCAGTTTGACCGCGGCTACCTCTCGCCGTACTTCGTGACCGATCCCGAGCGGATGGAAGCCAAGCTCGAGGACGCCTATGTCCTGATTCACGAGAAGAAGATCTCTTCGATGAAGGACCTGCTCCCGATCCTCGAAGCAATTGCGAAGACCGGCAAGCCGTTCCTGATCGTCGCCGAGGAAGTCGAGGGCGAGGCCCTGGCGACCCTGGTCGTCAACAAGATTCGCGGCACGCTCGCCTGCACCGCGGTCAAGGCCCCGGGCTTCGGCGATCGGCGCAAGGCGATGCTCGAAGATATCGCGATCCTGACCGGCGGCAAGGTCATCGCCGAGGAACTCGGGCTTAAGCTCGAAAACCTGACCCTGCAAGACCTCGGCCGCGCCAAGCGCATCGTGGTGGACAAGGACAACACCACCATCATCGACGGTGCCGGCAAGAAGGTCGATATCGAAGGCCGCATCAAGCAGATTCGCGCGCAGATCGACGAGACCACCTCGGATTACGATCGCGAGAAGCTGCAAGAGCGCCTGGCCAAGCTGGTCGGCGGCGTCGCGGTCATTCGCGTCGGCGCGGCGACCGAGATGGAGATGAAGGAAAAGAAGGCACGCGTCGAGGATGCCCTGCACGCAACGCGTGCGGCAGTCGAGGAAGGCGTGGTCCCCGGCGGCGGCGTTGCGCTGATCCGGGCCTCCGCGGCGCTCGATAACCTGCGCGGCGGCGAAGAAGAAAAGGTCGGTATCGCCATCATCAAGAAGGCGGTCGAAGATCCGGCCCGCTGGATCGCCACCAACGCCGGCTGGGAAGGCTCCGTCGTCGTTGACAAGATCCGCAACAACAAGGGCCCCTTCGGCTTCAACGCGGCGACCGAGGAATTCGAGGACCTGATGAAGGCCGGCATCATCGACCCGACCAAGGTCGTGCGCTCCGCCCTGCAGAACGCGGCGTCAGTCGCGAGCCTGCTGTTGACCACCGAATGCATGGTGGCCGACAAGCCCGACGAGGGTAAAGGTGCGGGCGCCGGCGGCGGAATGCCTCCCGGCGGCATGATGTAACTACGGCTTGCTCTAAGCCGTATCACGGATGAACGAAAGCGGCGGTCGCATCAGCGGCCGCCGCTTTTTCAATCAATCGTCGCAGAGCGCATGCTCCGGATGACAAACATGAAGCGGCGCTCAATTCGACATCGAGCCGTCGGGGGTCTGATCGGTTGAATCGTCACCGCTATCGGATTGCGAATCGGCCGCGTCGCCGTTGTCCGATTGCGCATCGCCCCCGCCGGGTTCCTGAGCGCTTTCGTCCCCGCTGTCGCCGGCCTGCGCGTTTTGATCGGCGTCCGCGCCGTTCTGATTCGCGTCGGCGTTGCTCTGATCGTCGGGGTCACCCGTATTGGCGTCGTCATCCGAGTTGTCCGTATCGCCCTGCGCCTGCCCGGTGTCATCCTGCGCCAGCGTCGGATGCGCGCTGAACTCGCTAACCTCGATCGGCCACGCCGCGCCGGTGGCCTCTTTGCTCGAATCCGATGTCTCCGAATTCATCGCGATGCGCCCGTTCGGCCCGTTCGCCGCCTGCGAGAGCGGCGCTCGCGGCGCGAGCGCAAAAATCGTGAGCAGCGAAACCGCAACCGCTGTTGCTATATGCTTCATCGCGATGCCACCCTTCGACCGAGGCCGGCCGTGACGTGTGCCGCCCGAACTTTATCGATCCGCACACCCGAGCAACTGATTATATGTATATACCCGCGCCGACTGAAATTATTGCATCGCCCGAACCGGAGACCGTTCGCCCGTGTCGCGGTTCGCGACGTGTAGCTCCCCGTCGCGCGTCGCCCGCTTCAATTTGAACAAGGCCGCCCCCGCAAGTGACCCATTTTGATTCAGACTTCCTCTCGATTTGCCCGACAATCGCGCGTTGTCGCTACCCATGACCGACGTCCCACTGGCCCCTTTTTTGCTCATCTTAAGAATCATCTCAAGCTCCTATCGGAGCCCGCGGCACGGTCTCTTCCGCGCCGGCGACGCAAGGGTGGTGCGACGATGGCGGTGCGTGTCCTGATGGTCGATGATTCCATGTTCGTGCGCGACGTTCTGCGTCATCACCTCGAATGTATCGGTTGCGAGGTCGTCGCCGAGGCCGAAAATACCCTCCAGGCTCTCGACCTCTTTCGCACCGTCGCGCCGACCCTGGTCACGCTCGATGTCGCCGTCCCTCATACCGGTGGCATCGGCGCACTCGCGCTCTTCCGCATCATGCGCAGCGAAAATCCCGCCGTTCCGATCCTCGTCGTCAGCGCCAGCGCTTACCCCGAAATCCGCAAAGCCTTCTTGCGCGAAGGCGCCCTCGATTACGTGATCAAGCCGTTCGATTCCACCAGCTTCGAGCTGGTCTGTAATCGCCTCGTCGAAATGTTCCCCGAGCTGGTCGTCGTTGCTCATCGGCCGCCGTGGCCCGCCTCCCTCAATCGCCAAGGGGGCCAGTGAGGGGAACGGACGCGGGTGTAGAGCTGAAAGGCGAGCGGGGCGGGTGTAGAGCTGAAAGACGAATGGGACTGGACGAACAACTGAAAGGCGGAGGGGAGAGCGAGGACGGGGTAAAGGGCTGAAGGGCGGTGAAGCAGTGGGGCAGTGGGGCAGTGGGGCAGTGGGGCAGTGGGAAAGCGATTGGGTGCTGAAGGGCTGACGGAGTCCGGTAGTGGCAGGGTGTTATCTACGGATAGACTATCAAGGATCGCGTGGCGACTAGCGATCCACGATCACCCGATCGATCGTTATCGGCTCGCCCGGCACGCAACTCACGCACGCCACCCATCCCGCTTCCGCACTCGAATACAGCGGCGCCGGCGTCCCGCAATACGCCGCCTTGGTGGTGCCGTGCGACATCTCGCCGAATACGTGGACGTGTCCCAACGCGATATAGTCGTAGGCGCTCGCCTCGATCTCCCGCGGCGTTATCGGCGACGAACGGCCGGTGTCGTTCTCTTCCGTATAAAGCCCATGCGCCAGCGCGATATTCCACCGATCGTGCGCCGGCTCCGGCATCCCCATCAGCGGCCGATAGTCCGGTGAATGCTCCACCAGTGCCTTGCCCCAAATCCGCGTCGCCAGATCCGGAAAGTCGATCATCCGCCCCTCCGGCTCGAGAATCAGATGGAGATTGCGCGGCAACGCGTCCGCCGGCAGCGGCGCGTAGATCGATCGCTCGTCATGCGCGTCGTGATTTCCGGGGATCATCACCACCGGCATCCGCGCGCGCCCGATTTCGCTCAACGCGAACTTCAAGGCGTCGTTCGGCACCCGGCTCGAATCGAACAGATCGCCCACGATCAGCAACAGGTCGCTCTCGCGCCCGTTGGCGAGATCGATCACGCCGCTGAACGCGCGCCGCACCCGTTCGCGAAATTCGTCGCCGCGCGCACCCGTGCCGAACGTATCGCTCTCCAGATGGACGTCCGAAGTATGGACCAGGCGTAATGTTCTTTGCGGCTTGCGGGCCACAGTCATCTCCGTCGCGGGTAGATGCCGCTCGCGCGTATGCGCAGGGCCGTGGGGCGTCGAAATCGTCCAACGCCTCTATACGATCTCCGCTATACTAGGGCTTGGGCCCGCCCCGTACAATCGGCGCGAGTAGCGGTCACTTCTAACGGCCAGCGTGCGCATCTACTTCGCGCTTCGCTCCACCGCGGTTTCAGGCCGGAATTTTTTTCGAGAGGGTTACCCGCGTGATCGTCGTAATGAAATCGCATGCCTCGGAAGCCGATATCCAGGCCGTCATTCGCATGGTCGAGGATCTCGAATACAGCGCCCATGTGATCCGCGGCGTCGAGCGCACCGTGGTCGCATGCGTTGGCGAGGAGCGCGGCGAGGCGCATTCCTTGCAGCATCTCGAGTCGGTCTCCGGGGTCGAGCGGGTGATGCCGGTGCTGCGCTCGTTCAAGCTCGCCAGCCGCGAGGTTCGTCCCGAGGGCTCGCGCATCATAGTCGGCGGCGTCGAGATCGGCGGTCCGCGGATCACGGTGATCGCCGGTCCCTGCGCGGTCGAAAGCGATACACAAGTCAACGGCGCTGCCGACGGTGTAAAAAGCGCCGGCGCCCATCTGCTGCGCGGCGGCGCCTACAAGCCGCGCACCTCTCCCTACACCTTTCAGGGCATGGAGGACGAAGGCCTCGTTCTGCTCGAAAACGCCGGGCGCCGCGTCGGCCTGCCGGTCGTCACCGAAATCATGGACGCGCATGATATCGAACTGGTCGCCGAGCACGCCGACATGCTGCAGGTCGGCGCGCGCAACGCCCAGAATTTCTCGCTGCTGCGCCGCCTTGGCAAGATCAAAAAGCCGGTGCTGCTGAAACGCGGCATGGCCACCAAGATCGAGGAATTCCTGATGGCCGCCGAATACATCCTGTCGGCCGGTAATCCCAACGTCGTGCTGTGCGAGCGCGGCATCCGCACCTTTGAAACCGCGACCCGCAACACGCTCGATTTGAACGCCGTGCCACTGCTCAAGGAGTGGACTCACCTACCCGTGCTCGTCGATCCCAGTCACGGCACCGGCGTATGGTCGCTGGTCACTCCGATGGCGTTGGCGTCGATCGCGGCCGGCGCCGACGGCCTGCTGATCGAAGTCCATCCCGACCCGCTCAAAGCGCTCTCCGACGGCCCTCAGCAGCTCAAGCCCAAACGCTTCGCCGCGTTGATGGCCGCGCTCAAGCCGGTCGCGCTCGCCGTCGGCCGCACCCTGTAGAAGGATAGGGGAGAGTTGTCACGGAACTCAAAACGGTTAGCTTTATGGAACCTCACCGAGGTTTCAGACTTCCCTTTTGAATGACTTCCTCGGAAGGGACCGCGAAGGTCTATGCAATCGTTCGCGCTTGCCCTTCTCGCATGAGCGAGCCTACCCCCGAGCCTGGCGCGCAGTCCGAAAAGTCAAGTCAAGACTGTTGGGCTGCTCGTCAATCGGTGAAAAACGCGATTCCCGCTCTCGTCCGTGATATTCTCCCTCCGTCATTACGGTGAGCTACAAGCCTAATAAACCGCCCGCGTTGAGGCCCGGCGATACCGTCGGCGTCGTCGCCACCTCGGCTGCGGTCGAACGGGAATTCCTCGAACGCGGCGTCGGCGTCCTCGCCTCGCTCGGCTTTCGCGTCAAGGTCTCCGCCCACGCGCTCGACCGCACCGGTATCTTCGCCGGTGCCGACCATGATCGCGCACGCGAACTCAACGCCTTCTTCGCCGACCCCGGCGTGAAGGCGATCTTCGGCGCTCGCGGCGGTTACGGATGCGGCCGGATGCTCCCGCTGATCGATTTCGCCGCCATCGCCCGCGCGCCCAAAATCTTCCTCGGCTTCTCCGATGCGACCTTCCTCCTCAATGCCCTCGTCGATCGCGCCGCGACGGTCGCTTTCCACGGTCCGATGGTCGCGATGGATTTCGCGGGCGGCCTCACCGCGCGCGCGCTCGACCACCTGACGCGCCTGCTCAGCGGCGAAGCCCTCCACTTCGAACTCGAGGCCCGCGAGGCGTTGCGGCCCGGCAGCGCCGAGGGCGAACTCGTCGGCGGTTGCCTCTCCGTGCTCGTCGCCACCCTCGCGACTCCGTTCGCCCCGCGCTTCGACGGGCGCATTCTGTTTTTGGAAGATACCGGCGAAAAGGCCTATCGAATCGATCGGATGCTCGTACAGCTCAAGCAGGCGGGCGTCTTCGATCGCGTCGCCGGCATCGTCTTCGGCGCGATTCGTCCGGTCGAAGGCAGCGCGCAGGAACGCGTCCGCATCGCCGAGTTCGTCGCCGAGCAGACCGCCGGGCTGAGTTGTCCGGTGCTCTTTGGTATCGAGGCCGGGCATGGCACCGAGAATCTGACGCTACCGCTCGGCCTGCGTGCTAAGATCGATACGCGCTGCCGCCTGATATTCTCCGAGCCGGCAGTCAGTTGACCTCGATGAACGTGTGCGTCAACCTGCGGCATCGCATGATGATTGCGAATCGATTGCGCCAAAGTGCATTCACGATGACCCGAAAGGAGTGGCAGCCGCTTGGGATGGCATGAGGTCGAAGCAGCCTTCGCGGAGGCCGTCGAAAAGGGCGCCATTCCCGGCGCCACGCTGGTCGTCCGCAGCGGCGCCGATATCGCCTACGAGGGCGCCTTCGGCTTTCGCTCGATTGTGCCCGAGCGCTCCCCGATGCGTCTCGAGACCGTCTTCGACCTCTCCTCGCTGACCAAGCCGCTCGCCACCACCGTCGCCGTCATGATGCTCACGCGCGACGCCAAGATGCGCCTCGACGATCGCCTCACCCGCTTCTTCCATAACTTTGGCGTGCACGGCAAAGGCCACGTCACCTTCCGCCATCTGCTCGCGCATAGCTCGGGGCTTGCCGCCTGGCGTCCCTTCTACCAGCAGATCGCTGAGGTCGAACGCGGCGGCAAGGTCAACTTCATGGCCAGCCGTGGCGCCAAGGAATTCGTTTACGAAGAAATCCATCGCGAAAAGCCCGAGGCCCCCACCGCCACCAAAACCATCTACTCCGACTTGAACTTCATGCTGCTGGGCGAGGCCGTCGAACAGGTCAGCGGCGTCGGCCTCAATCGCTTTTGCCGCGACAAGATTTTCCGCCCGCTCGAATTGCGTGCCACCGACTTCATCGATATCTCGCTCGTTCGCACCCGCCGCCTCGAGCCGGTCCCCGAAATGTTTGCGCCCACGGCAGTATGCCCGCTGCGCAAACGCCTGCTGGTCGGCGAGGTTGACGACGAAAACGCCTATGCGATGGGCGGCGTCTCCGGCCATGCCGGGCTCTTCGCCCCGGTCCGGGAAGTCGATCGCATCGCCGCCGAACTCCTCGCCTGCTACGCCGGCCGCTCCGACTTCATCCCGCAGAAAATCGTCCATCAGTTCTGGTCCCGCGACGGCGCCGTACGCGGCTCCACCTGGGCGCTCGGATGGGATTCGCCGTCGGCCGAGTACTCCAGCTCCGGCCATCGCTTTTCGCCCGCCGCCGTCGGCCATCTCGGCTTCACCGGCACCTCTATCTGGATCGAACCGTCGCGCGGCATCGCCATTTCACTGCTCACCAACCGCGTCCATCCGCGGCGTGACAATCAGGCGATCCGCGACTTCCGCCCCAAAATCCACGACCTCATCATGGAGGCGCTCGGCGTCGCCGCCTGACCGCCCGAGCAACGCGCGCGTCAATCGGTAAGAAAAATCAAACAAAAGGGAAGTCTGAAACCTCGTGAGGTTTCAGTCACCTGAAAAAAACTTTGCGCTCCTCAACAAGGCTCCTCTAACTTCTTCTAATCGGCATGGAACAGGCGGGCGATACAGCAGTGAAAGACCCGGTATGCGGGATGACGGTTGATGCCGCCACCGCCAAATGGAGTTATCCGCACGCCGGCCACACCTACTATTTCTGCGGCAAGGGCTGCATGACCAAATTCGTCGCCGACTCGCAAAAATATTTCGCATCCCGTGACGCGCCGCCCGCGTCTGTAACCGATTCGGCACCGGCCTCGTTGGGCGTCATCTACACCTGCCCGATGCATCCCGAGGTCCGCCGCTCCGCGCCCGGCGCGTGTCCCATTTGCGGGATGGCACTGGAACCGCTCGAAGCCGCGCCGACCGCCGCGCCCAACACCGAGTACATCTGCCCGATGGATCCCGAGGTCGTGCAGGACCATCCGGGGAGTTGTCCGAAATGCGGCATGGCGCTGGAGCCGCGCATCAACGCGATCGCTATGCCGGGCGGCGATGCGCCGAATCCTGAACTCGTCGATATGACGCGTCGCTTCTGGGTCAGCGCGATTCTCTCGCTCCCGCTGCTTGTGCTCTCGATGGCCGACATGCTTCCCGCGATGCCGATGCGGCACGCTCTTGGCGCGCGGCCGCTCACCTGGATCGAATTGATTCTCTCCACGCCGGTCGTCCTCTGGTGCGCCAAACCCTTCTTCGAGCGCGGCGCGCGCTCCGTCGTCAACCGTCACCTCAACATGTTCACGCTGATATCGCTGGGCGTCGGTATCGCCTACGCCTACAGCCTCTTCGTGACGCTCTTCCCCGCGATTTTGACCAGCGTCGCCAACGATTCAGGCGCCGCGCCGCCGGTCTATTTCGAGTCCGCCGCGGTCATTATCGCGCTCGTCCTGCTCGGCCAGGTGCTCGAGCTCCGCGCGCGCCAACGCACCGCCGGCGCCATCAAGGCGTTGCTCGGTCTGGCCCCGCCCACCGCGCGCATCGTGCGCCCCGACGGCACGGAGGAAGACCTCGCGCTGGACTCGGTGAAACCCGGAGACACCCTGCGCGTGCGGCCCGGCGAGAAAATCCCGGTTGATGGCGTCATCGTCGAAGGTGCGAGTTCCGTTGACGAATCGATGATCACCGGCGAGCCGCTGCCCTCCGAAAAACACGCTGGCGACGGCGTCATCGGCGCGACCGTCAACGGTACCGGCTCCTTTATCATGCGCGCCGATCGGGTCGGCGCGGCGACCGTGCTCGCACAAATTGTATCCATGGTCGCCGCGGCGCAGCGCAGCCGCGCGCCTATTCAGCACCTTGCCGATCTGGTCTCGGGATACTTCGTTCCGATGGTGATCGGCGCTGCCGGCATCGCCTTTGTCGCCTGGTACTTCGCGGGTCCCGCGCCCGCGTTCGCCCACGCCATCGTCGCCGCCGTCGCCGTGCTCATCATCGCGTGCCCGTGCGCCCTTGGACTCGCCACCCCGATGGCGGTGATGGTCGGGACCGGCCGCGGCGCCTCAGCCGGCGTCCTCATCCGCGACGCCGAAGCGCTCGAGCTGATGGAGCGTATCGACACCATCGTGATCGACAAGACCGGCACCCTCACCGAAGGCAAACCCAAGCTGACCGCCGTGGTCGCCGTCCACGGCTTCGAGGAGTCCGAAATGCTGCGGCTCGCCGCCAGCGTCGAGCGTGCCAGCGAACATCCGCTCGCCGCGGCGATCGTTGCCGGCGCGGCTGATCGCGGTATCGCCCTCGCCGGCGCCGCCGACTTCACTTCGACCACCGGCGTCGGCGTCAGCGCCAACGTCGATGGCCGCGTCGTCGGCGTCGGCAGCGAACGCGTCTTGATCGATCGCGTAGCAGCGCCCGCCGCGGCGGCATCGGCGCATGACGTGCCTCTTTCCGACGCGCCTGCGCCACGCGCGAATCCGGCTGCGGAGAACCTCATCGCCCGCGCCGACGCGCTGCGTCGCGATGCGCAGACCGTCGTCTTCGTCACGATCGACGGCCGCCCCGCCGGTCTCATGGGCGTCGCCGACCCGATCAAACGCTCCACCCCCGCAGCCCTCGCAGAGCTTCGCGCCAACGGCATTCGCGTCGTGATGCTCACCGGCGACAGCCGCGCCACCGCCACTGCCGTTGCCCATCACCTCGGCATCGAGGAGGTCGAAGCCGAAGTGATGCCCGCCGACAAGGCCAACGTCGTCAAGCGCCTCCTCGCCGAGGGCCGCGTCGTCGCGATGGCCGGCGACGGCATCAACGACGCGCCCGCTCTCGCGCTCGCCACCGTCGGTATCGCGATGGGGACCGGTACCGACGTCGCGATGAGCACCGCCGGCATCACGCTCGTCAAGGGCGACCTGATGGGCATCGTCCGCGCCCGCCACCTGAGCCGCGCGACCATGCGCAACATCCGCCAGAACCTCTTCTTCGCTTTCATCTATAATGTCCTCGGTGTTCCCATCGCGGCCGGCGTGCTCTATCCGTTTTTCGGCTTGCTGCTCAATCCGATGATCGCGAGCGCCGCGATGAGTGCGAGTTCGATTTCCGTCGTCATGAATTCGCTCAGGTTGCGCAAAGTCGAACTGTGAGCGCGGTTAGCTCGCTGGCTGGTTCGCGTGATGATCGTGGATGAAGCGGCCGAGGCTGTGAGGTGGTAGTCGATGTCATCCGTTCGCGCTGATGAGGTAATTCGCGAAGTCTCCGCCGAATCCAGCGCACGCCTGGCGCGCGTGCCCGCCGCCATCCGCCACATCCATCTGATCGGCGTCGCCGGCTCCGCGATGGCTGCGCTCGCCGGGATGCTCTCGATGCGCGGCTTTCGCGTCACCGGTTCCGACAACCAGCTCTACGAGCCGACCGCTTCGCTGCTCAAGGGCCTTGCCATCGAAGTGCGTACCGCGTACGACGCGTCCAATCTCACGCCACCGCCCGACCTGGTGGTCGTCGGCAACGTCGTTCCCCGCGCAAATCCCGAGGCGCAGGCGCTGCTCGCCTCGTCCATCCCGTACCTCTCGATGCCCGAGGCGCTATGGCATCTGTTCCTGCGCGATCGCCGCGTCCTGATGGTCACCGGTACGCATGGCAAAACAACTTCCACCGCGATGATGGCGCACGTGCTCACCGCCGCCGGCCGCGACCCCTCGATGCTGGTCGGCGGCGTCGCCCGCGACTTCGCCACCAATTACCGGCTCGGCGCGGGCCCCGACTTCGTCATCGAGGGCGACGAATACGACACTGCTTTTTTCGACAAGGGGCCCAAGTTTCTGCACTACCGCGCGCATGGCGCGATCATCACCGCGGTCGAATTTGACCACGCCGACATCTATCGCGATCTCGATCACGTGAAATCGTCCTTCCGCGCGCTGGTCGCGCAAATGGACGAATCGCGGGTGCTCACGGTCTGCGCCGATTTCCCCGCCGCCCTCGAGGTCAGCGCCGGCGCGCGCGCGCGCCGCGTGACCTTCGGGCTGCGCGCCGGCGAGTTCCGCGCGACCGATATCGCCATCGGCCCTGCCGGCGCGCGTTTTTCCATCACGCGCGACGGCCAGACCGTCGCGCGCGATCTCGAATTGCCCATCGGCGGACGCATGAATGTCGCCAATGCCCTCGGGGTCTGGCTCCTGCTGCGCGAATTCGGCCTTGCCGAGCCCGAACTCGCGCGCGGTTTGCGCACCTTCGGTGGCGTCAAACGCCGCCAGGAGATCGTTGGCGACGCGCACGGCATCGTCGTCATCGACGACTTCGCGCATCACCCCACCGCGATTGGCGTCACGCTCGAGGCGATCGCCGAGCGTTACGCCGGCCGCCGCCTGCTCGCCGCGTTCGAGCCGCGCTCGAACACCGCGCGCCGCGGCGTCTTCCAGGACGGCTTCGCCCGCGCCTTCGATCGCGCCGCCCG
The DNA here is from genome assembly GCA_021780755.1 of Deltaproteobacteria bacterium. Lineage (GTDB taxonomy): Bacteria > Desulfobacterota > Binatia > Binatales > Binataceae > JADMIL01. The sequence continues at coordinate 155,696 of JAJXYF010000015.1, forward strand.
CGTCTATCTCGGCGCGGTCTATTTCAAGGAAAACGATCCGATTCCCGCCGGCGCGCGCCTCGATACCGACGCGCTCGCCCGCGCGATCGGCTTGCGCGGCCCGGTCGCCGCGGCCTTTCCGTCCACCGATGCCATCCTCGACGCGATCGTCGCCGACGCCCGCCCCGGCGATGTCATTGTCTGCATGTCCAACGGCCCGTTTGACGGACTGCCGCAACGCGTCGTCGCCGCGCTCCGCTGAAGTGGAGAGTCCGCTCCGTCATCCTGAACGAAGTGAAGGATCGCGCGGGGTCATCGCGAGGCGTCGCAGCACGTCGTCGAGGTCGGTCTCGCCGATCGTCGGGCGGATGATGTCGGCCGCGCGCAACTCGCCCTCCGTGGTCGTCTGGCACAGCGCCAGCACCCGCATGCCCGCGCGCCGCGCCGCCTCCACGCCCGCCGCCGTGTCCTCGACCGCCAGACATTCGCCGGCGACGATCCCCGGATGCGGCCGCAGAATAAATCCCAGCCGCCCGAGCGCCGTCAGAAATCCGTCGGGCTCCGGCTTGCCGCGCGCGGTGTCCTCCGCCGCGATTATATCGACGAACAGTTCGCGCACGCTGGCACGGCGCAAAATCGCTTCGGCCTCCGCGTGCAGCGTGCCGGTTACCACGATCAGCGGAAAGCGCTCGGCGCATCGTCGCACGAACGCGTCCGCCCCCGGATAGAACACGTCGCGGTTCGCGATCATCGCGCCATAAACGACCGCCTTGCGCGCGATCAAATCCGCCACGCGCGCCTCGTCGGCGTCCTGACCGTGCTCGCGCAGCAGCGTCGCGAAGCAATCGTGATCGTTCAGCCCGATCAGCCGCGTGAAATATTCCTCGTGCGGAATTTCGATTCCCGCCGGACGCATCACTTCGGCGAACGCCTCGTAATGCAGCGGTTCGGTGTCCGACAGCGTGCCGTCCAAATCAAATGCGATCGCGCGAATCGTCATGGCGAATGGCAGTCTGCCCGCTCCGGCCGCGCAATGAAACCACCGCGCGTTGCGCACCCCTTCGGCATCTAACCCGCCCGCGCTCACGCATAGCGCGTCATGATCGGGATAATTTCGTGCTGCGCCGGCGCCGCGCTGACTTCCGCGCGCCCGTCCTCGATCGTCATGTCAAGTTCGCTGCGCACCCCAAATTTCCCCGGCAGATAAATCCCGGGTTCGACCGAAAAGCAGGTGCGCTCGATCAGCATCCGATGGTCGCGGGTCTCCAGCGAATCCAGGTTGCAGCCGGTGCCATGTACTTCGCGGCCAATCGAATGGCCCGTGCGATGCACGAACTCGTCGCCGAAGCCCGCCGCCTCGATCACCATCCGCGCCGCCCGGTCGGCCTCCTCACCGCTCACCGGCCGCCCCGCGCTGACCCGGCTCTGGATCAACGCCACCGCCGCGTCGCGCGCCTCCGCCACGATCCGGAAGACCGTCGCCTGCGCCTCCGGCACGTTCTCGCCGACGAAGCCCATCCACGTCAGATCGCCGTAAATCGAATCGGCGTCGCACTCCTTCGCGAACAGATCGATCAGCACCAGGTCGCCGTGGCGAATCGGCGTGTCCTTCTCCTCGAGCGGGCTGAAATGCGGATTGGCCGCGTTGGCGTTTACCGCCACGATCGGCGCCTCGTCGGTATGCAGATTGTGCGCGGCGATCCGCCCCAGTACGAAATTTTGCATAGTGAACTCGGTGCACGGCAGATGCCCGCGGACGCGCCGCGAAATCTCGGCGAAGCTCTGGTTTACGATATCGCGCAGCGCCGCCGCCGCCCGCCGGTGGCCCGCGATCTGCGCCGGTGTCAGCACCGCCTCGAAGCGTTGGATCAGGTCGGCCGCCGTGACCACCTCGACTCCCATCGAGCGCACCAGCTCGACCGTGCCCGCATCCACCCGCGAGACGTACGGAATCGCGCATTCGGGCGAATAGTTCATCGCGATCACCTGCCGCCCTCGCAGCAGTCCGGCCAGCGCCGCGCTCATCTCGCGCTCCGAGCGGTAAACGATCCGCTGCGTCCCCGCCAGCGCATCGAGCCGATGGGCCTCCACCGCCGACACGATCGCGCACGGCTCGCCCTCGGCCGGAATAAAGTAAAACCAGCGCCGCGAGGTGATTCCCTTTGCGGGAATTCCCAGGATTCGATACGCCAGCGGATCGCTCATCCGAAAATCGTAAAACAGCCAGCCGTCGAGCGACGCCTCCGCCAGGGCCGTCGAAATTTCCGCGATTCGTGACATCCGCGCCTCCTGCGTGCGCCGCGCTCCGGTGCGGGATCAGCCCTCCGCCGCCACCGGCTTGAACCGCTCTCCCCACACGTGCAAGCGTTGCGCGTCGATTCGGACCATCGGGTTTTTGTCGAAGCCCAGCGCCATCGTCCGATACTGCGGATATTTGTCGCGCAGATTGCGCAGCGCCAGCATGTACTCGTTGGCGTCTTCCACTATATGCGCGGTGCCGTGCACCAAGACGTAGGCCAGGTACGACCATTCCTCTTCGTAATGGTCCACGATCAATGCCACCTGCGGATTTTCCGCGAGATTGCGCATCCGTTTGAGGCCCGTCCCCGTCATCCGCTTGGGCTTCAGGTCGATCACGAAATAAAAGTGCGACGCGTCGTCGTACCAGAAGCATAGCGGCACGTTGTGCGGCATGCCGCCGGCGTCGGCGGTCGCCAGATGGGCCACGCGCGCCAGCTTCAGGAATTCGCGCACCCGTTCGTCGTGCAAAGGTTTCAATGACGTTTCAACCATCGCGACACCCCGGCCCGCCACGGTTCACGCGCGCCGACCCGACCTGTAAAGGATGTCGCGCGGCGGCCGATCACTCAAGTACCGGCCCAGTGCGTAATTGACTGGCCTCTAGCGCTCTTCGCCGAACAGGAAGATCGACAACGCCAACATCACGAAGATTGCGTTCGGCGTCCACGCCGCGACCGCCGCCGGTATAATCCCCGACCGTCCCAGCGACGACGTGAGCCCGAACGCGAGCCAGTAGCCGAAGCCAATTCCGATCGCGAGCCCGAAGCTTCGCCCAAGGCTCAGGCTGCGCGGCATCGGGTCGAGACTGAGCGCCATTCCGAGCGCGACCATGATCAGGCACGACAGCGGCATCGCGTACTTCAAATCGCGGTCCACTATATAGCCGCCGGGGTCGAGCCCCTTGTCGCGCAGGTCCTCGATATAATGGTCGAGGTCCCACAGGCTGAATTCCTCGGGATCGAGCAGCACCAGGTTCAGATCGGCCGGCTTGATCGATTGGCCCAGCACCAACTCCGTCGTCGGCGTCTCGACCGTGCCGTTTTTATCCAGCCGGTACTGTCGCGGATGGATCGGGATCCACCCGCTGCCGTTCCAATGGGCGGTGTCGGCGTACACGATATCGCGCAGCGCGTAGTCCGGCCCCAGGGTGTACATGGTCACGCCGTGCAGGGTCTGCGCCGCCGCGTCGTAGCGGTCCGCCGACAGGAAGCCGTTGCGCATCCGTACCCACGTCCGCTGCGCGAAGAAGACGCCGCGAATCTGGCGCTTCTTTAATTCGACTTCGTACAGGTAGCGCGCCTGGCGCGTGGACAACGGCACCACCGTTTCGCTCAGCGCGAAGTTGAACAGCGAGATCCCGATCGCGACCGCCAGTACCGGCACCGCCATCTCGAGTCGGCTGATCCCTAATTGCTGACAGGCCAGGACCTCGCCCGATCGATTCAACAGCGCGAAGCCGAGCAGGACGCCGGCCAGACACGCCACCGGCAGCAGTTGCGAGACGATCAAGGGGATTTTGAGCGCGAAGTATTCGAGCCCGAGCAGCCCGAAGCCGCCATAATGAATCAGGTCGCTGAAGCGATCGAAGACGTCGCCGAGCAGATAGGCGACCGTGAAGGCGCCGAGGCAGATCAAAAATGGTCCGAAGAATTGGCCCGCGAGAAAACGGTCCATCGTCGGCGACAGCCGCGGTCGTCCCTTCATGCCGCCTCCTTCCAGCGTCCGTAACGCTCCACCATTTCCCACAACACGTCGCCCGGTCCGCGTCCCTGGTCGCCGCGGTCCGCCGCGCTGCGCAGGAACAGGCCCACCGCGAGCACCGCGAAAAAGATGTCGGGGATACTCATCGCGATATACGAATCCAGCCGCCCACGCAGCGCCAGCGCCTCGCCCGCGCGCATCAGCGAGTAGTACGTGAAGAACAACGCTATCGCGACGCCAAAGCGCTCCGACTGGCCGCCGCGCGCCGGCTTCAGCCCGAGCGGTATTCCGAGCAGGGCGAACAGCACGGTCGTAAACGGCAGCGTGAACTTGCCCGCGAGCTCGGTCTCCACGTTGTAATCCGGTTTGCCCGCCGCCCGCGCGGTCGCCGCCGCCGCTCGCAGAGCACCGTAGCTCATCTCCTCGGGGTCGCGCTCGCCGGCCCCGAGTTCGGCGTCGGGCTGTAGGTTGAGATCGTAGATGCGGAAACTCGTGACGTGCGTGGTGTCGTTGCCCGCCTCCAAGCCGAACACCGAGCCGTCATAGAGTCGCAAGGTAATCGTCTGGCTGGCCCGGTCGGGTACAATCACCCCTTCCTTCGCGATTATGGTGTTCTGCTGCGACGGATTGCGCGCATCCGAGATCATCACCCCGTGCAGCACCTCGTCCTTGGCCGCAATGTGATCGACGTAAACCACCAGCCCCGGAAAATTCCGGTTGAACACCTTGTCCTTCAGCCCCGCCGACGATTGGGTCTGCGTGAGCTCGAACAGCCGCTGGCGCAGATGGCTGTTGGCCCACGGCCGTACCGAAAACGCGAGCCAACTCGAGATCGCCCACATCGCGAGCGCGAAACCCAGCACCGGCATCGCCAGCCGATAGAGACTTATGCCGCACGCCCGCGCCGCGATCAGTTCGCGGTCGCCCGACATCCGCCCAAAGCCCATCAGCACGCCCAACAGCACCGCCATCGGAAACGTCAATTCGAGGAACGCCGGCATGATGTAGCCGATCAGGCTCGCCACGTCCGCCAGCGAGACCCCGCGGTTCACCACCATCTCGGTCAGCTTCAGCAGCCGCCCGGTCACCAGCGCGAACGTCAGCAGCGCCACGCCGAGTGCGAACGGCGCGACGATCTCGCCGACGATATAACGATCGATAATTGTTATCCGGGGCATTCGCACATACAGACGGCGCGCCTGCGCCGCGGTTTCAGTTTAGATTGTGCGTCATCGGAATGAAACTTTGCGTGCCCCTGCTGAGGGCGTCTAGCGTTCGATCATTTCCGTGGTCGCGCCCGCTGCGCATCGGCCCCGCTCGCGCTATGATCGCTCGCGATGAAGAAGCCGCCGCATAACCCGCACCGTCCGCATAGCCCCAACGGCCCCGATTACCCCGGCGGTCCGCGCGCCGATTTCCCGCATGGTCCGCGGCGCCCTCTGCATGGCCGCGGCGGCGGCCCGCAAGGGCCGCCGGAGCCGCAGCGCGCGCCCTACGATTCCGCTCCGCGCGGCGGGGAAGCGCCGCGCACTGCCGATGGCGGCGGCACCGATCGCGACCGCGATCGCCGCCGCCGCCGTCGGCGCCACCCCGGCCACCCAGGCCCGTCGCGCGGACCCGAGGTCCGCGCGGGCGGCCCGGGCGGCACCGGCGCCGTCCACCCCGCCGACTCTGCCGGCCGCGACCTTATCTTCGGCGTCGAGCCCGTTCGCGAATTGCTTGCCGCCGCCCCCGGTGCCATTCGCGTCCTTTACGTCAAGGCCGCCGCGCAAGCGCGCTTCGCCGATGAAATCGACGCCGCCCGCATCCAGGGCGCTACCGTGCTCGCCACCGAGGACGCCGCGTTGGCCCGGATGGCCGGGTCCGAGGCTCGGCACCAAGGCCTCGTCGCCATCATGCGCGAGTACCAATACGCCCCCTTCGAGGAACTGGTCGCCGACGCCCCGGATCCGCTGCTTGTGATCGATGGCGTGACCGACCCGCGCAACCTGGGCGCCATCATGCGCTCCGCCGAATGTGCCGGTGTGCACGCGATCGTCATCGCGCGCGACCGCACCGTCGGCATCACGCCGATCGCGGTCAAGGCCTCTGCCGGCGCGTGGGCGCATCTGCGCATCGCACGCTGTGGCAACGTCGCGCAGGCGCTCGACGCGCTCAAGGAGGCCGGCTACTGGGTCGTTGCGCTCGCCCCCGCCGGCGACATTTCAATTTATGAGGTTGATACCTCGCGCCGGCTCGCCTTCGTGCTCGGCTCCGAGGGCCGCGGCGTGCGCGATATCGTGCGCAAGTCCGCCGACTTCATCGCGAGTATCCCGATGCGCGGGCGCGTCGATTCGCTCAACGTGTCGGTCGCTGCTGCCGTCGCGCTGTTCGAGGTCGCGCGCCGCCGCGATTTGGCGCGCGCGCCGGCCGCCGGTTGAAAGCGTTTGCAGCCGGTTCGCGACCGGACTAACAATCGCCAATCCGATGCTCAGCGGATGAGGCGATCATCAATTACGATGACATCGTAGTGGGCGCGGGTTCCTCCGGCGCGGCGCTCGCCGCGCGGCTCAGCGAAGACCCCAACCGCAGCGTGCTCCTGCTCGAGGCGGGCCCCGATTATCCCGCCGTCGATCAGAGCCCCGGCGATCTCTTGCGCACCTGGATCTCCGCCGGCCCCCACGATTGGGGCCTCGTCGCCAGGGTCAGCGCCAATCGCGAAATCGCCTACCCGCGCGGCAAGGTCACTGGCGGCTCTTCCGCCGTCAACGGCCATATCGCCCTGCGCGGCACGCCCGAGGATTTCGACGAATGGGCCGCGTGGGGCAACTACGAATGGAGTTTCGCCAAGGTCCTGCCGTTTTATCGCAAGCTCGAAAACGATCGCGACTTCCAGGGCGATTTCCACAACGCCAACGGCCCCATCTGGATCGAACGCCCGCGCGCCGACGACTGGCAGCCCATCAATCGCGCCTTCCACGACGCCTGCCGCGAACTCGGCTACGCCGACGTCGCCGACCACAACGATCCGCGTTCGACCGGCGTCGGCCCGTGGCCGCGCAATCGCCGCGACGGCATCCGCATCTCGACGGCGATCGGCTATCTCAATCCCGCGCGCCATCGCGTCAACCTGACGATTCGCCCCTTCTGCAATACTCATCGCGTGATCGTCGAGGGCGGACGCGCCGCCGGCGTCGAGGTCGAATGTGGCGGCGTTGTCCAGACCCTTCGCGCACGGCGCGTCACACTCTCGGCCGGGGCCATCAATTCCCCCGCCATCCTGATGCGCTCCGGCATCGGCCCGCGCGACGACCTCGCGACTCTCGGCATCAAGTCGGTGCTCGATCTCCCCGGCGTCGGCCGCAACCTGATCGATCACGTACTGGTCCCGGTCGTCGCCAATCCGACGGCGGGCGTGCCCCACGATCCGCAGGTCACCAACCCGATCGGCATCCGCTACACCGCGTCCGGCTCGAACGAATTCAACGACATGCAGATGTATGTCTTTACCTATTTCGATAAATCGCTGTGGGTCGGCTCCGAACTCGACATGCCGGTACCGAGCGTCGCCGTCACGCCCGGTCTCCAGCGCCCCCGCGCGCGTGGCCGCGTCAGCCTGCGCAGCGCCGATCCGAACGTGCCCGCAATCATCGACCTCAACTACTTCGACGACCCTGAAGATCTCCGCCGGATGGTCGAAGGCGTACGCATCGCGTGGCGCCTGATGAACAGCGCGCGCTTCGCCCCGTATATCAAGGACTTCGTCAATATCACGCCCGAAATCGTCGCGTCCGACAGCGCGACCGCCGACTTCGTGCGCAACAACTGCGGCACCATCTATCATCCGACGACGACCGCCAAGATGGGTCCGAAATCCGATCCCGCAGCCGTCGTGGATCAGCATTTCCGCGTCCACGGAATCGACGGTCTGCGCGTCGTTGACGCCTCCGTGATGCCGAATATCGTGCGCGCCAACACCAACCTGACCTGCATCATGCTGGGCGAGCGCGCCGCGGATTGGATGCGCGCCGATAGTCAGTAATCTCGCAACACTAATAAAGTTGTAGCGGAGCCCAAAACTATAGTTTCACTGAAACCTCATGGAGGTTTCAGACCCATTAGCGCATGATTTGGTTGAGGCCGCCCGGCGTGGTGTATTTCTCGATGTCCAGGTACTGCTTGGGCACCTCATCATTGATTAGTACGTTGTAGCCGTGACCGTCGTTGGGGCCGCTGAAGGTCGCGTGGTTGCTCTGGATATTCCAGAAATGAGAAATCTGCGCGCCAGCCGAATTCTGCGGGCCGAGCTGCGGCACTTTCATCACGATCGGCTGCAGCAGCGCGATCTTCCAGAGCTTCATTTCGCTGTCGTACAGATCTTCCCAGAGCGCGCCATAGAATTGCCGGTCGAGATACATGATGCGCTTGCCGTAACAGTAGCTTCGCGATTTTGCGGGAATCCTGCGGATGTCCAACTCGTAGGCGTCGCGCACTTCCCACTTGCCCCACGACGGCTTGGGCCATCCGAGTGGCATATCGTAGTCCTCGGGCAGATTGGCGCCGGCGGTGCCGATGTCCAACTGATCGATGATGCGCCGGGTGGCGACCAGGTTGGAGTCGAAATTCGGGATGTCGCCGTCGAAGCCGAAGAAACTATCGTCCGGCGTGGTGTCGGAACCCTCCGACGCGCAGCGCGCCGCCGCCGACAGTTCCTCGGCGCGGCGCAGGGCGGGCTTAAAGATGTAGGTCGTCTGCGGTTTGGTCAGGTCGGTATAGGCGATGAGCAGATTGGCGGCATAGCGGGCCTGCTCGGGTTCCATGGTCATGAACCAGGTGGTGTAGAATTTGCCCTCGCTGTTGGGAAGCGTGGCGGGGACGCCCGGGTCGGTATTGTAGGAGTGCTGGCGGTATTCCCACAGGCCCTTCACGCAACTGACAGCGCCGAAGGAATTCAGCGTACACATGAAGCCCAGATTATCGTTGTCATTGACGACGATATGGGGGAAGTAGCGAAACCAGAAATCGGCCAGAATCTTCCATCCTTGGTGCGGTTCGACGGGATCGGGAAAGGGCAGGCCGCCGTTGTAGTTGGCGAGGGTCAGGCCTCCGTCGGGGAGTTGGACGATTTGGGTCTGGCCGCGATATTTTTCGGTCGCCTCGAGATAACCCTTGGGCAGCGGGTTAATCACGGTCGGGCCGATGTCCATCTCGACGTCGGCGGGCATCTTCCAGAAGTACTTGCCGGCGAACAGATCGACCATCCCGTCGGGCATGAACTGGGTGTATTGCTGCCAGTTCTGCATCGTGATCTTGGTGCCGGGCGGGATCGTCGCGGCGGCGCTGTCGCTCGCCGCCGCGGGAGCAGGATTGCCGCTCGCGCCGGGCGCGGCGGCTGGCGTTGCGACGGCGGCAGCGGGGGAGGGCGCCGTCGCCGGGTTGTCGGCGGCGAGGGCGCTTGGGGCGAGTATCCCGATGAGTACAAGTGTACGAAACGCCATTCGAAAGAACCGAGCGTACCAATCCGGGAAAAAAAACGAATCCATGCGCACCGCCTCCGCGAAGCCCGTCATCCAAAGAAACTTCACGCGAAATTTGGTGGACAACACCAAAAGCCGGCCGGAAATGCAAGGGCGGACGGTACATGGCTGACGCTCGCGATGCTCAGGTGGGCGGCCAAGTCCCGCCGCAATGTGAGGTTTCAGCAAGCTAAAGTTTTGCGTTCCGCAACAATTACCTGAAAAGGCTGCTTGGCCACGGGGGAGGGGGGCCTGAGTTGCGGAGGGTGCGGGATTCGCTTACCCTGTTGGAGGCCGCGCGGAGGGCGTCCATGGGGATGCGCTCGCGCGCTCTTTTCTTGACTTGCGCCAACCGGCATTATAAAGAGGACGTTTCTTATTAAAAACTCGGCGCCGATGTAGCTCAACGGTAGAGCAACTGATTTGTAATCAGTAGGTTGCGAGTTCGATTCTCGCCATCGGCTTTGGCCCGATGGGAGATGGACGTGCGGAGAGGTTCCCGAGTGGCCAAAGGGATCAGACTGTAAATCTGACGGCTTATGCCTTCGGAGGTTCGAATCCTCCCCTCTCCACCAATTTACGACCTTTGCCCGAGGGGAGCGGGAATAGCTCAGTTGGTAGAGCGCGAGCCTTCCAAGCTCGGGGTCGCGGGTTCGAATCCCGTTTCCCGCTCCAGTTTCAGGGACGGTGAGCAAGGCGTACCAGGATCCGGGATGATGGTGTTGCGGGCGGAGCATACGCAAACGACGCCCATGAGCGTGGACGATGCCCATGTAGCTCAGTCGGTAGAGCACTTCCTTGGTAAGGAAGAGGTCACGGGTTCGAATCCCGTCGTGGGCTTTCAACGTCAGGGCTTCGGGGCGACGGTCGGCGAGTTTCGGGGCGGGCGTAAGAGAATCGGTTGAGACGAGAGTATCAAGATGAGAGATTTAATCGGATTGGCATGCGACACCTGTAAGCGGCGCAACTATACCTCGAGCCGGAACAAGAAGCGGCAGACCGAGAAGTTCGCGATCAAGAAATTTTGTCCGAGCTGCCGGGGCCATACGATGCATAAGGAAACCAAGGTCTGAATCCCGCGGCCGGGGGTCTGATTCGATGGCAAGCGCGGATGGGGCGCGACCGGTGTGGGCGTCGGCCCTTCGGTGACGGCAGAGTGTGGGAGAGACAGGCGGAGGGTCAGTAGCTCTAATTGGCAGAGCGGCGGACTCCAAATCCGTAGGTTGCAGGTTCGAATCCTGCCTGACCCGCCATTAAGACGTTAACTAGCTTGTAAAAGCCGGAATAAATGGATAGTCTAAAAAGTTACCTCACTCAGGGCACGAGTTTTGTCAAGGAATCGTGGACCGAACTTGGAAAGGTTCACTTTCCCACGCCCAAGGAAACGCTGCAGGCGACCTTGGTGGTGGTGGCTCTGGTGTTGGTGCTGGCGTTGTGGCTCGGGCTAATTGATATGGGCGCCAAGGGCTTCGTTCGCCAGATTATCAGATGATTTTGAACCGGGTAGAAGCCGACGCGCAAGCCCGCCGATGTGTGCCGCAACCTTAAGTGACGACGATGCCAGACGCACAGACAGTCCAGCCTACCACCGGCAGCGCGGGCAAGAAATGGTATGTCGTCCATACCTATTCGGGCTTCGAGCAAAAGGCCAAAGCCGCGCTCGAGGAACGAGTGCGTTCGTTGCGGCAACATCCGGATACGCAGGCGATCGGGGACAAGTTCGGCGACGTGGTGGTGCCGCTGGAGCGCGTCCAGGAACTCGGCAAGGGCGGCCAGCGCAAGGTCTCGAATCGCAAGTTCTTCCCGGGCTACATCTTTGTGAATATGGAGCTCGACGACGAGACCTGGCATGTCGTGAAAGACACGCCCAAGGTGACCGGCTTCGTAGGGCATTCGACGTCGCCGCCGGAAGTGCCGGCCTCCGAAGTCGAAGCGATCAAGCAGCAGATGGAAGAAGGGGCGCTGCGTCCGAAGCCCAAGGTGCTGTTTGAAGTCGGCGAGGCAGTGAAGGTGGTTGACGGGCCGTTTCAGGATTTCAACGGGACGGTCGAGGAAGTGCGGCCGGAAAAGGGCAAGGTTCGCGTGCTGATCTCGATTTTCGGGCGCGCGACGCCGGTCGAGCTCGATTTCGTCCAGGTGGAGAAGTCCTAGCGGCGGGGGTCAGTGGGGCGGGAGGTGGCGATCGCGCGAGCGTATCGCGGCCGGTCCGCTCAGTATTTCGAGCTTAAGCGACCGAGAACTGCTCACTATATAGCGACCGGGAAAGAACCAGGTAGATGGCGAAAAAAGTTACCGGGCAGATCAAGTTGCAGATTCCGGCGGGCGCGGCAAATCCGTCGCCGCCGGTAGGCCCCGCGCTGGGTCAGCGCGGCGTCAATATCATGGAGTTCTGCAAGGCCTTCAACGCCCAGACGCAGAACATGCAGGGACTCGTGGTGCCGGTGATTATCACGGTCTATGCGGACCGCTCGTTCACCTTTGTGACCAAGAGTCCGCCGGCGCCGGTGCTGCTCAAGCGCGCGGCCGGAATCGAAAAGGGATCGGCGACGCCGCACAAAAACAAGGTCGGCAAGGTCTCAAAAAAGCAGATCGAGGAGATCGCGCAGACCAAGCTGAAGGACCTGACGGCGCGCGACCTCGACGCCGCGATGCGCTCGGTGGCGGGCACCGCGCGTTCGATGGGAATCGAAGTAATCGACTAGCGGGGCCGGTGATTTAGTCGGGGCCGGGTAATTAGCCGGCGAACAATTCGGCGGGCAAACAATTCGGTCGGCAGGAATTCAGGACGGGATCAGATGGCAGGCAAGAAATACCGCGAGGCGGCGAAACATATCGACCAGGACAAGCGCTACTCGCTCGAAGAGGCGCTTAGCCTTGTGGTCGCCAATAAGATAGCGAAGTTCGATGAAACCGTTGAGTTGGCCGTGCGGCTCAACGTCGATCCGCGCCAGGCCGATCAGAACGTGCGCGGCACGGTGGTGCTGCCCAACGGCACCGGCCGGGTGGCCCGTGTGCTGGTGCTGGCCAAGGGCGAGAAGGAACGCGAAGCGCGCGAAGCGGGCGCCGATTTTGTCGGCGGCGACGATCTCATCAAACGGATCCAGGAAGAGAACTGGCTCGACTTCGATCGCGTGATCGCGACCCCCGATATCATGGGCTCGGTCGGCCGGATCGGCAAGATTCTCGGCCCTCGCGGCCTGATGCCGAATCCGCGTGTCGGCACCGTGACCTTCGACGTCGCTAAGGCGGTGGCGGAGGTCAAGGCGGGCAAGGTTGACTACCGGGTCGATAAGGCCGGGGTGATCCATGCACGAATCGGCAAGCTGAGCTTCGGTGAAGCCAAGCTTGGCGAAAACGCGCACGCGCTGATCGACGCGATCGTGCGCGCCAAGCCGGCCAGCGCCAAAGGTAACTACGTCAAGAGCGTCGCGGTTTCGTCCACCATGGGACCGGGCGTGCGGGTCGATACGGCGGCGGCCACTCGTGTCGCCGCAGCGGCCTAGGGATCCCGTGTGGGCGGAGCGGGCGAGGATTGAAGGCCTGTACGGAAGGCGAGCAAAAGACGCGAATAGACTGGAAGATTGGCATGAACAAGACTGAAAAAAGCACGCTGGTCGCGGAACTGGCCGAGAATTTCGGCCGCGCGAGTATCGCGTTGCTGTCGGAATATAAGGGCATGAGCGCGGGCGAGTCCGACGATATGCGCCGGCGAATCCGGGCGGCGCGCGGCGAATTCCGCGTGGCCAAGAACACGCTCCTGCGCCGGGCGGTAGTCGGCACCAAGTTCGCCCTGCTCGAAGGCCAGCTGGGCGGATCGGTCGGGTTGATTCTCAGCTACGACGACCCGGTCGAGTTGGCCAAGACCGTCAGCTCGTTCAAGGACTTGGGCGAGAAGTTCAAGATTCGCGGCGGGGTGCTGGACGGCAAGCCGCTGACGCCGGCCGAAATCAACGACCTCGCGAGTCTGCCGCCGCGCGAAGTGATCCTGGCGCAGTTGCTCGGATTGATCCAGGCGCCGGCGACTCATCTGGTGCGCCTGCTCAACGAGCCGGGTTCGTCGCTGGCGCGGCTGATCGATGCGATCGGCCGCAAGGCCGGCGAAAACGCCCCGGCGCCCGCGGCCGTGGCGGAACCTGCGGTGGCGGAACCATCGACGGCGGAGGCCCCGCAATCGTAAGGCGCGTGGGTGCCGTTCGCTTCAAAGCGTTGGTCAGGAATTAGCAGGAAGACGAAAAAATATTCGGCCGGTCGGGGCGCTCCCACAAAACGACCCGCGGCCGCAAGTACGAAGGAGAGAAATCAAGATGTCAGAAGCAGCACAGCTCAGCCGCGACCAGGTCAAGGATTATCTGAAGAACCTGAGTCTGCTGGACGCGGCGGCGCTCGTAAAGGAACTGGAAGAGGAGCTCGGCGTATCGGCGGCGGCTCCGATGGCGGTTGCTGCCGCTCCGGCGGCAGGTGCGGCGGCGGCGGCGCCGGTCGAAAAGGACGAGTTCAGCGTTATCCTGACGGCGGCGGGCGACAAGAAGATCCAGGTGATCAAAGTGGTGCGCGAGCTCACGGGACTCGGCCTCAAGGAGGCCAAGGATCTGGTCGATGGCGCGCCCAAGGCGGTCAAGGAAGGGGTCAACAAGGCCGAGGCGGAAGACGTGAAGAAGAAGCTCGAAGAGGTCGGTGGATCGGTCGAACTGAAGTAGGTCCCGGCGGGTATTTGGCACACATCTACCGGCGAAACAGAGTGGGCGGCGAAAGCGTGGGAATACCGCGATGGCCCACGTGCGTGCGTTTTCAAAGAGACGGTAATTACCGGGGGCGCGCGGCCATTAGCGGCGGCGCGCCCCTTGATTCAGTTCGTCGCAGGGCGCCGCGCAGCGGCGTCGCATGCCGGATGAGGTAGAAATGGCCCAGCAGTCGCAGGTCACTAGTAACCTTCGCCTTCGCCGCTCCTTCGGCAAGATCAAGAAGATTATCGATATTCCGAATCTGATCGAGATTCAGAAGCGCTCGTACCAGGACTTTCTGCAAGCCGACGTTACTTCTGACGAGCGCAAGGACGAAGGGCTGCAAGCGGTCTTCAAGTCGGTCTTTCCGATCAAGGATTTCAACGAGACCGCGTCGCTCGAGTTCGTCAGCTACGAACTCGGACAGCCCAAATACGACGTCGAGGAGTGCCATCAGCGCGGCATGACCTACGCGGCCCCACTGAAGGTCAAGATCCAGCTGGTCATCTGGGACGTCGAGAGCGGGCGGCGCTCGATCAAGAACGTCAAGGAGCAGGAGGTTTACTTCGGCGAGATTCCGCTGATGACGCCGAACGGCACCTTCATGGTCAACGGCACCGAGCGCGTGATCGTCTCGCAGCTCCATCGGTCGCCCGGAGTGTTTTTCGAGCACGACAAGGGCCGCACCCATTCGACCGGCAAGCTGCTCTATTCGGCGCGGGTGATTCCGTATCGCGGGAGCTGGATCGATTTCGAATTTGATCCGCGCGACGTGCTCTATGTCCGGATCGACCGGCGGCGCAAGTTTCCGGCGACGGTGCCGCTGCGCGCGCTCGGCATGACCACCGAGGACCTGCTCAACTACTACTACAAGAAAGACGTCATCATCCTGGATTCCAAACAGCTCGCGCGCCAGTTTATTCCGACCCAACTGCTGGGGTCGCGGGTGACGCGCGATATCAAGGATCCCAAGAGCGGCGAGGTGATCGCGCGCGAAGGGCGCAAGTTCAACAAGGCGATCGTGCGCCAGCTCGAAGCGGCAAAAATCTCCGAGATTCCGATCGCGCCGGAAGACGTGGTCGGACGCGTCTCGGCGCATGACGTGGTCGATTCGACCACCGGCGAAGTGCTGGTGCAGTGCAACGACGAGCTGAGCGAGGAGATCGTCGAAAAGCTTAAGGCGCACGGCGTGCGCAAAATCGAGGTGCTCTACACCGAGGACCAGCCGGGCGGCGGGCCGCTGCGCCTCACGCTCGCGCAGGACAAGCTCGAAAAGCCCGACGACGCGATCCTGGAGATTTATCGGCGCCTGCGGCCGGGCGATCCGCCGACGCTGCAGACGGCGAACACCTTTTTCAACAATCTGTTCTTCAATCCGGAGCGCTACGATCTGTCGAAGGTCGGCCGCCTGAAGCTCAATCATAAGCTGTTCAAGGACCCGCTGGCGGTGCCACTTGAGCAGGGGACGCTGCGCCGCGAGGACATCCTCGAAGTCGTGCGCTACCTGATCGAACTCAAGAACGGCGACGACGATCGCACGGTGGACGATATCGACCATCTGGGGAACCGGCGCGTGCGCGCGGTTGGCGAGCTGGTCGAGAACCAGTTCCGGATCGGACTGGTGCGGATGGAGCGCGCGATCAAGGAGCGGATGTCCTTGCAGGATATCGAGACCCTGATGCCGCAGGAGTTGGTGAACTACAAACCGGCGTCCGCGGTGATCAAGGAGTTTTTCGGATCCTCGCAGCTCTCGCAGTTCATGGATCAGACCAATCCGCTGAGCGAGATCGCGCATAAGCGGCGCCTGTCGGCGCTCGGACCCGGGGGGCTGACGCGTGAGCGCGCCGGCTTCGAGGTCCGCGACGTCCATCCGACGCATTATGGGCGCGTCTGCCCGATCGAAACGCCGGAGGGTCCGAATATCGGCCTGATCGCGGCGCTCTCGACCTACGCGCGCGTCAACGAATACGGCTTTATCGAGACGCCCTACCGGGTGGTCGATGACCAGAAGGTTTCCGATCGGATCAAGTACCTGTCGGCGCTCGAGGAAGAGGACGTCGTAATCGCGCAGGCCAACGCGGTGCTCGACGCGCACGGCAAGTTCTCGGCCGAGCTGGTCTCGGCACGAATCGGCGGCGAGTTCACGGTCGTGCGCGCCGAAGAAGTCCAGTACATGGACGTGTCGCCCAATCAGCTGGTGTCGGTGGCCGCTTCACTGATTCCGTTTCTGGAAAATGACGACGCGAATCGCGCGCTGATGGGATCGAACATGCAGCGCCAGGCGGTGCCGCTCCTGAAGACCGAGGCGCCGTTGGTCGGCACCGGACTTGAGATGACGGTCGGCCGCGATTCTGGGGTGACGCGGATCGCCAAGCGCGACGGCGTGATCGAGAGCGTTGACGCCGAGCGGATCGTGGTGCGCGCCGATCGGCAGAGCAAGGATCTGCGCGACGCGGGCGTCGATATTTACAACCTGGTCAAGTACCAGCGCTCGAATCAGAATACCTGTATCAACCAGCGCCCGATCGTGCTGAAGGGCGACCGCGTCAGGTCCGGCGACGTGATCGCCGACGGCCCCTCGACCGATATGGGCGAGCTCGCGCTCGGGCGCAACGTGGTGGTTGCGTTCATGCCGTGGGGCGGCTACAACTTCGAGGATTCAATCCTGATTTCCGAGCGCGTGGTCAAGGAAGACCTCTTCACCTCGGTGCATATCGAGGAATTCGAGTGTATCGCGCGCGACACCAAGCTCGGCCCCGAGGAGATTACCCGCGATATTCCGAACGTCGGTGAGGACGCGCTGAAGAACCTCGACGCGAGCGGCATTATCCGGATCGGCGCGGAAGTTCGTCCGGGCGATATCCTGGTCGGCAAGATCACGCCCAAGGGCGAGACCCAGCTGAGTCCCGAGGAGAAATTGCTGCGCGCGATTTTCGGCGAGAAGGCGGGCGAGGTGCGCGACACCAGCCTGCGTGTGCCGCCGGGGGTCGAGGGTGCGGTTATCGATGCGCGCGTGTTCGCGCGCCGCGGCGTGGCCAAGGACGATCGCACGCAGGAAATCCAGAGTCTCGAAGCCGAGCGCCTCAAGCAGGACGAGGGCGAGGAGATTCGGATCATCCGGCAGGAGACCTTGCGCAAGCTCAAGCGCGCGCTGGCGGGCAAGAAGCTCGCGGGGCGCGTGATGTCCGACGAGCGCCGCGTGCTGTTTCAAAAGGGCGACGCGATTTCCTCGGAGGAACTCGACGATCTGCCGCCGCCGCTATGGGGCCAGCTCAAGGTCGAGCACGAAGGCGCCGCGGCCGATATCGCGCAGGCGCTGGCCGCGATGAACGCCAATGTCGAGGCCGTCGGACAGCATTACGGGGCCAAGGTCGAACGTCTGAAAGCTGGCGACGAGCTGGCGCCGGGCGTAATCAAGATGATCAAGGTGTTCGTCGCGATCAAGCGCCGGCTGCAAGTCGGTGACAAGATGGCCGGACGCCATGGCAACAAGGGCGTGCTCTCGCGGATCCTGCCCGAAGAAGACATGCCGCGGACGGAAGACGGTACTCCGGTCGATATCGTGCTTAATCCGCTGGGCGTGCCGTCGCGCATGAACGTCGGACAAATACTCGAGACCCATCTGGGCTGGGCGGCATTGGAACTGGGCCGCCGGCTCGGACAGGAACTCGCCAATGGTGCGACCCCGGCGGCGATTCGCCGGCGGTTGCGCGAGTACTATCCGGAAAAGGAAAGCCAGGAATTTATCGAGAACCTGCCCGACGGCGAGCTGATGAAGCTCGCGGTCAAGGCGGCCAAGGGCGTCCATACGGCGTCGCCGGTCTTCGACGGCGCGCGCGAGGAAGAAATCTTCGCGCTGCTCAAGCGCGCCGAGCTGCCGGAGAGCGGCCAGTGCACGTTGCACG
The DNA here is from genome assembly GCA_021780755.1 of Deltaproteobacteria bacterium. Taxonomy (GTDB): domain Bacteria; phylum Desulfobacterota; class Binatia; order Binatales; family Binataceae; genus JADMIL01. Next base: position 173,798 of record JAJXYF010000015.1, read on the forward strand.
ACGGACGCACGGGACTCGCCTTCGAGCAGCCGGTGACGGTCGGCGTGATGTACATGATGAAACTGCATCATCTGGTCGAGGACAAGATTCACGCGCGCTCGACCGGACCCTACAGCCTGGTCACGCAGCAGCCGCTCGGCGGCAAGGCCCAGTTCGGCGGCCAGCGCCTCGGCGAGATGGAAGTGTGGGCGCTGGAAGCATACGGCGCGGCCTACACGTTGCAGGAAATGTTGACCGTCAAGTCCGACGACGTGGCCGGACGCACGCGCATGTACGAGGCGATCGTCAAGGGCGAGAACACACTCGAGCCGGGGCTGCCGGAGTCGTTCAACGTGATGGTCAAGGAGTTGCAATCGCTCTGCCTCAATATTGAGTTGCTCGAACAGCCGCAGCGCGGGGCTTGAGGGGGCCGGGGTTGGGAGTGTCGGGGCGCGGGTTGGTTGGGCGAGGATGGTTAGGCGAGGACGGTTGGATAGATAAGCCAGGTTTGTGAGTACGGGTTTGAAGGTGCGGCTTGTAGGGTGCGGGGTTGAGTGTGCGGGTTTGAGTGTGACGATGAAACTTCTTCCCGAGTGAAGGAAGAGGATCGCGATCGGGTGCGTTGAGGCGGCACAAGCCGCCGCGCCGCGCCAGGGAGCATAGCAGTATGGAAGATCTGTTCGGGCTGTTCGAAAAGCCCAAGAATCCGATCGCGTTCAACGCGATCCGCATCTCGATTGCGTCGCCCGAGATGATCCGTTCGTGGTCGCACGGCGAGGTCAAAAAGCCGGAGACGATCAACTACCGCACCTTCAAGCCGGAGCGCGACGGGCTCTTTTGCGCCAAGATTTTCGGTCCGACCAAGGACTACGAATGTAACTGCGGCAAGTACAAGCGCATGCGCCATCGCGGGGTAGTCTGCGAGAAGTGCGGCGTTGAGGTGATTCAGTCGAAGGTGCGGCGCGAACGCATGGGCCATATCGATCTGGCGGCGCCGGTCGCGCATATCTGGTTTTTGCGCTCGCTGCCGTCGCGGATCGGCACGCTGGTTGACATGACGTTGAAGGAACTCGAAAAGGTGCTCTATTTCGAGTGCTACGTCGTGACCGATCCGGGCGAGACCACGCTGCAGGCGCGCGAGCTTTTGACCGAGCGCAAGTATCGCGAGGCGCGCGATCAGTTCGGCGACGGCTTCAAGGCCGAGATGGGCGCCGAGGCGATTCGCACGCTGCTGTCGAACCTCGAACTCGACCAGTTGTCGGAGACCCTGCGGGTCGAGATGAAGGCGACGGCGAGCGAGGCGCGGCGCAAGAAGGTGGCCAAGCGCCTGAAGGTAGTCACCGCGTTTCGCGAATCGGGCAATCGCCCCGAATGGATGATCCTGACGATCCTGCCGGTGATTCCGCCCGACCTGCGGCCGCTGGTGCCGCTCGACGGCGGACGCTTCGCCACTTCCGATCTGAACGATCTCTACCGGCGCGTAATAAATCGTAACAACCGGTTAAAGCGGCTGATTGAACTCAGCGCCCCCGACATTATCGTGCGCAACGAAAAGCGCATGCTGCAGGAGGCGGTTGACGCGCTGTTCGATAACGGCCGCCGCGGCCGGGCGATCACGGGGCCGGCCAAGCGGCCACTGAAGTCGCTGTCCGACATGCTCAAGGGCAAGTCCGGGCGCTTTCGCCAGAACCTGCTCGGCAAGCGCGTCGATTACTCGGGTCGTTCGGTGATCGTGGTCGGCCCCGAGCTGCGGCTGCATCAGTGCGGCCTGCCGAAGAAGATGGCGCTCGAGCTGTTCAAGCCGTTTATTTACAGCAAGCTCGAGGAAAAGGGCTACGTCACGACCATCAAGAGCGCCAAGAAGATGGTTGAGAAAGAGGGCAAGGATGTCTGGGACATCCTCGACGAGGTCATCCGCGAGCATCCGGTGCTGCTCAACCGCGCGCCGACGCTCCATCGGCTGGGGATCCAGGCGTTCGAACCGGTGCTGATCGAGGGCAAAGCGATTCAGCTCCACCCGCTGGTCTGCGTGGCTTACAACGCGGACTTCGACGGCGACCAGATGGCGGTGCACGTGCCGCTGTCGATCGAGGCGCAGGTCGAATCGCGCGCGCTGATGATGTCCACCAATAACATCCTGTCGCCGGCGAGCGGCAAGCCGATTATTGTGCCGACGCAGGACATGGTGCTCGGGCTGTACTACATGACGCGCGAGAAGCCGCTGGCGCGGGGCGAGGGCAAGTTCTTTTCGTCGCCGTCGGAAGTGCGGATCGCGTATGACCATGGCGAAGTCGATCTGCATGCGCGGATCACGGTGCGGATGCCGGTGCGTACCGCCTCGGATGCCACGCTCGAGGACGAGGACGGCCGGCCGGCGACGCCGGGCGGCGCCATCGCGACGCATAACGGCGAGCGCAAGGCCGAGCGTATCGAGGCGACGGTCGGGCGCGTGCTGCTCTACGAAATCGTGCCGGCGGCGGTGCCGTTTTCCGAAGTCAACCGCACCATGAAGAAGAAGGAGCTCGGCAACCTGATCGATCTCGTGTATCGCCGGGCGGGCAACAAGGCGACGGTCATTTTCGCCGACCGGCTAAAGGATGTCGGCTTCGAGTTCGCCACCCGCGCGGGCATTTCGATTTCGATCAAGGACATGACGATTCCGGCCAAAAAGGCCGAGTTGCTGGAAAAGGCGCAAAAGGAAGTCGGCGACATCCAGCAGCAATACAACAACGGCGTGATCACCGACGGCGAACGCTACAACAAGGTGGTCGATATCTGGGCCGAAGTGCAGGACGAAATCGGCAGCGCGGTGCTCAAGGGACTCTCGACCCAGGTCTTCCACGGCAAGGACAAAGCCGGCAAGCAGAAGGAAGAGACGGGGCCGTCGTTCAATCCGATTTTTATCATGGCGGATTCGGGTGCGCGCGGTTCGGAGCAGCAGATTCGCCAGCTCGCCGGACTTCGCGGCCTGATGGCGAAGCCGTCGGGCGAGATTATCGAAACTCCGATCACCGCCAATTTCCGCGAAGGTCTGACGGTGCTGCAGTACTTCATCTCGACCCACGGCGCGCGCAAGGGCCTGGCCGACACCGCCCTCAAGACGGCGAATTCGGGCTACCTGACGCGCCGGCTGGTCGATGTGGCGCAGGATTCGATTATCACCGAAAGCGATTGCGGCACGCTCGACGGAATCGAGATGACGCCGCTGGTCGAAGGCGGCGAGGTGATCGAGGGCCTGGGCGACCGGGTGCTCGGACGGGTGGCGCTGGAGGACATCCGCGACCCGTTCACCAGCGAGGTGCTGATTCGCGCCAACGATATGATCGACGAGGACCTGGTCGCGCGAATCGAAGAGGCGGGCCTCGAAAAGGTCAAGATCCGGTCGGTGCTGACGTGCCAGTCGCGCCAGGGCGTTTGCGTCAAATGCTACGGACGCGATCTTGGCCGCGGCCATCAGGTCAACATGGGCGAGGCGATCGGGATCATGGCGGCGCAATCGATCGGCGAGCCCGGCACGCAGCTCACGATGCGCACGTTCCATATCGGTGGCACGGCGAGCCGGCGGGCCGAGCAGACCACGCTGGAGGCGCGCAACGACGGTCTCGTGCGGCTGCACAACGTCAAGACCGTGCCCAGCAGCAAGGACGGCAGCCTGATCGTGATGTCGCGTCACGGCGAGGTCGCGATCGTGGCTCCGGTGCATACCGAGGGCGCGGCCCCCAACGCGCCGGCGCGTGAGCGCGAGCGCGAACGCTATCCGCTGGTCTATGGCGCCAAGCTGCGCAAGCCCGAGGGCGCCAGGGTCAAGGCGGGAGAGCTGGTCGCGGAGTGGGATCCGTACACCACGCCGATTATCACGGAGGTCGCCGGCAAGATTAAGTACGGCGACATTCTGGAAGGCAAGACGATGGAGGAGCGGGTGGACGAGCGCACCGGCGCGCGCTCCAACGTGATCGTCGAGTCCAAGGAACTGGACGTGCGCCCGCGGATTTCGATCAAGGACGATTCGGGCAAGACCGTGCGGATTGCCGCGACGGTTACCGAGGGGCGTCCGGCGGGCACCGATCAGTACGCGCGCTACTTTCTGCCGGTGAGCTCGTATATCAACGTCGCCGAAGGCGCGCATGTCGATGCGGGCGAGGTAATCGCCAAGATTCCGCGCGAGACCACCAAGACCAAGGACATCACCGGCGGCTTGCCGCGGGTGGCGGAATTGTTCGAGGCGCGCAAGCCCAAGGAGTTCGCGGTCATCTCGGAAATTGACGGGCAGGTCTCCTTCGGCAAGGACACCAAGGGCAAGCGCAAGGTCGAGGTCACGCCCGAGATCGGCGAGAAGCGCGAATATCTGATCGCCAAGGGCAAGCATATCTCGGTACACGAAGGCGATATGGTCAAGGCCGGCGAGCCGTTGATGGAGGGCTCGTCGAATCCGCATGATATCCTGACCATCCTTGGCGAGAAGGCGCTGGCGAAATACCTGGTCGATGAAATCCAGGAGATTTACCGGCTGCAGGGCGTGCGGATCAACGACAAGCATATTGAGGTGATCGTGCGCCAGATGTTGCGGCGCGTGCGGATCAAGGAGGTCGGCGATACCGATTTCCTGGTCGGCGACCAGACCGAAAAGTGGCGTTTCGACGAGGAAAACGGCCGCGTCCTGACCAAGGGCGGCGAGCCGGCGATCGCGGAGCCGCTGTTGCTCGGGATCACCAAGGCGTCGCTCTCGACCGAGAGCTTTATCTCGGCGGCGTCGTTCCAGGAGACCACGCGGGTGCTGACCGAGGCTGCGATCAACGGCAAGGTCGATCGCTTGGTGGGGCTCAAGGAAAACGTCATCATGGGACGCCTGATTCCGGCCGGCACCGGGCTTGCGCAATACAACCGCAAGGAAGTGAAGGTGGAAGGGACGCCGATCGGCGAGGAAGCCGAAAAGGCCGAGTTGGCGGAGGTGGCGGTGCCGGCGGCAGATTGACGCGCCGGGGTCGTTCCTGTAAAAGATACTGTTTCCCCCAAGAGCGATGGGCGCTCTTGGGGGTTTATTTGAACAACCGCATCGCAGGGCGATTTAGGATGCGGCCAGAAGGTGGGGCCGACCCCGCTAATTCCGGCGCAAGACGCGCAGGGGCGCGCTGCCGGGAGAATGAAGTTCGATACCGTGCCGACGATAAATCAATTAATACGCGCAGCGCGCGTTAAGAAACGCTACAAGATGAGCGCTCCGGCGTTGCAAGGATCGCCGCAAAAGCGCGGCGTCTGCACGCAGGTCAAGACCACTACGCCCAAGAAGCCGAACTCGGCGTTGCGCAAGGTCGCGCGCGTGCGGCTGTCCAACGGCTACGAGGTCAACACCTATATACCGGGCGTGGGGCATAACCTGCAGGAGCATTCGGTGGTGCTGATTCGCGGCGGCCGCGTGAAGGACCTGCCCGGAGTGCGCTACCACGTGATTCGCGGCACGCTGGATTCGATCGGCGTGCAGGACCGCCGCAAGAGCCGTTCGAAGTACGGCTCGAAGAAGCCGAAGTAGAAAACCTATGTCGCGTAAAGGACAGGCCCGTATCCGGGACATCGCTCCGGACCCGAAGTTTCACGACCGTACCGTCACCAAGTTCGTCAACGTGGTGATGGAGCGGGGCAAGAAGGCGGTGGCTGAGCAGATTCTCTATGGCGCGCTCGACCTGGTGGCCGAGCGGACCAAGGAGGATGGGTTGGTGGTCTTCAAGCGCGCGCTCGACAACGTGCGTCCGGCGGTCGAAGTGCGATCGCGGCGCGTCGGCGGCGCGAACTACCAGGTGCCGGTCGAGGTGCGTCCATTGCGGCGATCCTCGCTCGCGATGCGCTGGTTGGCGACGGCGGCGCGGGCGCGCGCCGAGAAGTCGATGCGCGAGCGCCTCGCGAGTGAAATTCTGGAAGCGGCGGCGAACCGGGGTGGTGCGGTCAAAAAACGCGAGGATACACATCGGATGGCGGAGGCCAATCGCGCCTTCGCTCATTACCGCTGGTAAGTAAAAAGAACTCTTTTTTATGGCTCGTGAAACACCAATAGAACGGGTGCGCAACATCGGCATCATGGCGCATATCGATGCCGGTAAGACCACCACCACCGAGCGCGTGCTCTATTACACCGGGATCAATTACAAGATTGGCGAGGTGCACGAGGGCACGGCGACGATGGACTGGATGGTGCAGGAGCAGGAGCGCGGGATCACGATCACGTCCGCCGCGACGACCTGTTTCTGGCGCGACCATCGGATCAACATTATCGATACGCCGGGCCATGTCGATTTCACGATCGAAGTCGAACGCTCGTTGCGCGTGCTCGACGGCGCGGTTGCGGTCTTTTGCGCGGTGGGCGGGGTCGAGCCGCAATCCGAAACGGTGTGGCGGCAAGCCGACAAGTATCGCGTTCCGCGGATCGCGTTTATCAACAAGATGGATCGCGTTGGCGCCGAGTACGAGCGGGTGACCAACGAAATTCGCGACAAGCTCAAGGCCAAGCCGTTGCTGCTGCAGATTCCGATTGGCGCCGAGGAGAAATTTACCGGCGTGATCGATCTGGTCGAGATGCGCGCACTGATTTGGGACGACGATCGCCTCGGCGCGAACTATCGCGAGGAGCCGATTCCCGCCGACATGGCGGAGCTCGTCAAGGCCGCGCACGACAAGCTGATCGAGACGCTCGCCGACCATGACGATTCGATCATGGAACTGTACCTCGAGGGCAAGGCACCCGCACCGGCGCAGCTGCGCGCGGCGATTCGCTCGGCGGCGCTCAAAATTGAAGTGATTCCGGTCGTGATGGGCTCGGCCTTTCGCAACAAAGGCGTGCAGCCGATGCTCGACGCGGTGGTCGAGTATCTGCCGTCGCCGCTCGATCTGCCGCCGGTGGTTGGCAAGGTTGACGACGGCAAGATGGCCGAGCGCTGGCCGCACGATGACGCGCCTTTTTCCGCGCTCGCGTTCAAGATCATGACTGACCCGTATATCGGCACGTTGACCTTTCTGCGGGTCTATTCGGGCAAGCTCGAGAGCGGCAGCTCGGTGCTCAATTCGACCAAGGGCCGGCGCGAGCGGATCGGACGGCTGGTCAAGATGCACGCGAACAAGCGCGAGGAGATTACCGAGGTCTTCGCCGGCGATATTTGCGCGGTGGGCTTGCGCGACACGACCACGGGTGACACTCTATGCGACCCGGCTCATCCGATTATCCTGGAGGCGATCGAGTTTCCCGATCCGGTGATCCAGATCGCGATCGAGCCCAAGACCAAGGCCGATCAGGAAAAGCTCGGCGAGGCGCTGCAGAAGCTCGCCAAGGAAGATCCTTCGTTTCGCGTGAGCGTGAACAAGGAGACCGCGCAGACCCTGATTGCGGGCATGGGCGAGTTGCATCTGGAGATTATCGTCGATCGGATGCTGCGCGAGTTCAAGGTTGACGCCAATATCGGCAAGCCGCAGGTGGCGTATCGCGAAACCATTCGCCGCCCGTCGGAAGCCGAAGGCCGCTTCGTCCGCCAAACCGGCGGTCACGGCCAGTTCGGCGTAGTCGAATTGAAGATCGAGCCGCTGGCCAAGGGCGCCGGCTTCGAGTTCGAGGACGGCACCAAGGGCGGTTCGATTCCGCGCAACTTTATCCCGTCGATCGAAAACGGGATCAAGGAAGCGATGGAGACCGGGGTGCTGGCCGGCTATCCGATGGTCGATATCAAGGCCATCGTGGTTGACGGCAAATACCACGAAGTCGATTCCTCGGAACTGGCGTTCAAGATTGCGGGCTCGATGGCCTTCAAGGAAGCGGTCGAAAAGGCCAAGCCAGTGCTGCTGGAGCCGGTGATGGACGTGGAGGTGGTGACGCCGCAGGATTTCATGGGCGAGGTGATCGGCGATTTGAACTCGCGCCGCGGCAAAATCCAGGAGATGGAGAATCGCGCCGGTGCGCAGGTGATCGCCGCGCGCGTGCCGCTCGCCACGATGTTCGGGTACGCGACCAAACTGCGTTCGATCACGCAGGGTCGTGCGAACTATACGATGCAGTTTGCGGTGTACGAACCGGTCCCGCAGGCGATTTTCGAAGAACTGACCGCGCGCAATTCGGGCGAAACCGAAGCTCGCGCGCGTGCATGATCAGGGCAAGTTAAGGAGTCGGAGGGAAAGCCATCATGGGCAAGGCGAAATTTGAACGCACCAAGCCGCATCTGAATGTAGGCACGATCGGTCATATCGATCACGGCAAAACGACCCTGACCGCGGCCATCACCAAGGTCCTGTCGTCGAAGAAGCTTGCCCAGTTCACGGCTTTCGATCAGATCGACAAGGCGCCGGAAGAGCGCGAGCGCGGTATCACGATCGCGATCGCGCACGTCGAGTACGAAACGCCCAAGCGCCATTATGCGCACGTCGATTGCCCGGGCCATGCGGACTATATCAAGAACATGATCACGGGCGCGGCCCAGATGGACGGCGCGATCCTGGTGGTCGGTGCCAACGACGGTCCGATGCCGCAGACGCGCGAGCATATTCTGCTCGCCCGCCAGGTCGGTGTGCCCTCGGTGGTGGTGTTCATGAACAAAGTCGATATGGTCGATGATCCCGAACTGCTCGACCTGGTCGAACTCGAAGTACGCGACCTCCTGAAGAAATACGATTTTCCCGGCGACGACGTACCGGTGATTCGCGGCAGCGCGCTGAAGGCCCTCGGATGCGGTTGCGGCAAGGACGATTGCCCGAACTGCAAGCCGATCCTCGACCTGATGGAGGCGGTTGACAGCTACGTGCCGCAGCCCACGCGCGAGACCGACAAGCCGTTCCTGATGCCGATCGAAGACGTGTTTTCGATCTCGGGCCGCGGCACCGTGGTCACCGGACGCGTCGAGCGCGGTAAGGTGAAGGTTGGCGAGGAAGTGGAAATTGTCGGCTTCAAGGACACCGCCAAGACCGTCGTCACCGGCGTCGAGATGTTTCGCAAGCTGCTCGACGAGGGGCAGGCGGGCGACAATATCGGGGTGCTGCTGCGCGGCCTCAAGCGCGAGGACGTCGAGCGCGGACAGGTCCTGGCGCTGCCCGGCTCGATTACGCCGCATACGCGCTTCGAGGGTTCGGTGTACGTCCTGACCAAGGAAGAGGGTGGGCGCCATACGCCGTTCTTTAGCAACTATCGTCCGCAGTTTTATCTGCGCACGACCGACGTGACCGGCATCGTCACGCTCCCCGAAGGCACCGAGATGGTTATGCCCGGCGATAACATCAATATCGTCGGCGAACTGATCACGCCGGTCGCGCTCGAGCAGGGGCTGCGCTTCGCTATCCGCGAAGGCGGCCGCACAGTCGGCGCGGGCGTGGTGTCGAAGGTGTTGAAGTAGGACTGAACAAGTAATGTTCGCGTTCGGGGCCCCGTCAGGGGCCTCGATCATGAAGAGTGCCGGGCGTCCGCCAACCAGGATGTCCGGTAACAGGATCGAATCGAAGGGACCTGAGCGAGAGTCCGGGACGTGGCTGACAGGATGAACGAGAAAATTCGGATACGCCTCAAGGCGTACGACCATCGGCTGCTCGATCAGTCGGTGCGCGAAATCGTCGATACGATACGGCGCACGGGCGGAAGGGTAGCGGGGCCGATTCCGCTGCCGACCCGGATCGAGCGCTTCACCGTGAATCGCTCGCCGCACGTCGATAAGAAGTCGCGCGAGCATTTTGAGATTCGCACCCACAAGCGTCTGCTCGACGTACTCGAACCGACGCAGCAGACGATCGACGCACTCGGCAAGCTCGACCTCGCCGCCGGCGTCGACGTTGAAATCAAGCTCGAGTAGTGCCGTGTTAACTGGATTGATTGGCAAAAAACTGGGCATGACCCAGGTTGGAGACACGTCGGGACGGGTGCAGGCCGTCACCGTGATCCAGCTCGGGCCGTGTGCCGTGACACAACTTAAAAGCGCGCCCACCGACGGTTACGAAGCGGTGCAAGTGACCTTCGGCAAGCGCAAGCTCTCGCGCACGACGTCGGCCGACCGCGGTCATTTCCAAAAGGCCGAGGTCGCCCCGGGTATCGCCACGCGCGAGTTCGACAAGCGCGGCGACGGCGAGTTGAAGCTCGGGCAAGCGATTGCGGCGAGCGACGTCTTCAAGGTGGGCGATACGGTTGACGTCTCGGGCGTCTCGAAGGGGCACGGCTACGCCGGCGTCATCAAACGCCATCACTTTGCCGGCTTCCCGGGATCTCATGGCACTCACGAATACTTCCGCCACGGCGGTTCGATCGGTAATCGGTCGTATCCCGGGCGCGTGCGCAAGGGCCTTAGAATGGCTGGCCAGATGGGCAACGAAAAGGCCACCACCGTCAACTTGAAAGTGGTCGAAATCCTGCCCGAGGACAACGCGATTATAGTCTCGGGATGCGTCCCGGGCGCCGATGGCAGTCTGGTGATCGTGCGGCACGCGGCCAAGACGCGGCGGGTTGCGCAGGAGGCGGTCGCCAATGGATGAAGCGCAGCAGGGTGTGGCGTCAGTGGCGACGTCGATAAAAGTGCCGCTGTTCTCGGCGGGGCGCGAGCGCACCGGCGAGCTGGAATTGTCGGCGGCGGTGTTCGGCCGCACTGGCCATAATTCGCTTTTGCATGAGGCGGTCCGGATGCAGCTGGCGAAGCGGCGCGCCGGCACTGCGGCGACCAAGACCAAGGGTCTGGTGGCGGGCGGCGGCAAAAAGCCGTGGCGGCAAAAGGGCACGGGGCGCGCACGTTCCGGATCGACCCGCTCTCCGCTGTGGCGCCATGGCGGGACGATCTTCGGACCGCAGCCGCGCGACTATTCGTACAAGATGCCGAAGAAGGCGTGGCGGCAAGCGCTGACGCTGGCGATTTCCGACCGCGCGCTTAACGGCAAGCTCGTCGTGGTGGAATCGCTCGACCTGTCCGAGGCCAAGACCAAGCAGGCGCAGGCGGCGCTGACGGCGCTTGGACTGAAACATGCCCTCATTATATTTGGCGACGAGGACGGCAATTTCTTTCGTGCGGCGCGCAACCTGGCGGCGCATAAGCTGCTGCCGGTCGCGGGGCTCAACGTCTATGACGTGCTGAATTACGACGAGTTGCTGATGACGACCAAAACCGCCAAGGCGATCGAGGAGCGGTTGGGGAGCGTCGGGAAATGAGCACGGAAGCATTGATTATCGCGCCGCTGATCACTGAGAAGGGCACGATCGCGAACGAAAAGGCCAATCAGGTCATCTTCAAGGTGCGCCCCGAGGCGACCAAGGACAAGATTCGGCTGATCGTCGAGGAGATGTTCAAGGTCACTGTGCTCACCGTGCGGACCTCGAATTTTCTCGGCAAGGAACGTCGCCGTGGCCGCGTGGTCGGACGCAAGCCGGATTGGAAGAAGGCCTACGTTACGCTGAAAGAAGGCGACAAGATCGAATTTTTCGAAGGTCTCTAGGGGATAGTTTTCGGCTGGGCAGTTTTTGGATCAGGACGGTCATTCGGAAAGCAGGGACAGCGGTCGGCACGGGATAGATATCGGGATCGACGGGATAGTTTGATCGACGGGAAAGTTAGATGGCAGTAATTCAACTTAATCCGCGCACGCCGGGCCAGCGCTTCATGCAGATTGCGGACTTCTCGGAATTGACCAAGAAGGCGCCGGAAAAAGCGTTGCTGAAGCCGGTCAAGAAATCCGGCGGGCGCAACAATCGCGGCCGCATGACGATGCGCCATCGCGGCGGCGGTCATAAGCGGCGTCTGCGCGTGATCGATTTCAAGCGTATCCGCGACGGAATTCCGGCGGTGGTCGCGGCGCTCGAATACGATCCAAATCGCTCGGCCAATATAGCCCTGTTGCATTATGCCGACGGCGCCAAGAGTTACATTCTGGCGCCTAACGGGCTCAAGGTCGGCGACAAGGTCGAATGCGGCGAGACCGCCGATATCAAGCCGGGCAACGCGCTCGCGCTGAAAAACATTCCGCTCGGCACCTTCGTTCATGCGATCGAGATGAAGCCGGGGGCGGGTGCGCAGTTGGCGCGCGGGGCCGGTACGCAGGCGCAGTTGATGGCCAAAGAGGGCAAGTTCGCCCTGCTTAAACTGCCCTCCGGGGAGCAGCGGATGGTGCAGGCGCAATGCCGCGCGACGGTCGGTCAGGTCGGCAATATCGACCACGAAAATATCTCGATCGGCAAGGCCGGGCGCAGCCGCTGGGCGGGCAAACGGCCGCATGTGCGCGGCGTCGCGATGAATCCGGTGGACCATCCGCATGGCGGCGGCGAAGGCCGCTCGAAGGGAAATCATCCGCAATCGCCGTGGGGTCAGCCGGCCAAGGGCTACAAGACCCGCGGCAAGAAGATCTCGGATCGGTTTATCGTAAGCAAACGTCCGCGCGGCAAGCGGGGCTGAGCGGGGCCGGGATTAGATGGTTTGCGCGGAGCGGATGAGTTAGCTGGCAGGTCCTGAAAATTGACTGACGGTATCAACTGGCGGGTTGTGAATTAGATGAGATCGCTCAAAAAAGGTCCCTTCGTCGATACCCATCTGCAGAAAAAGGTGGATGTGGCCACGGCGGCGGGCGACAAGCGGATTATCCGGACCTGGTCGCGGCGCTCGATGATCACGCCGGACATGATCGGGCTGACCTTCGCGGTGCATAACGGCCACAAGTTTATCCCGGTGTATTGCACCGAGAATATGGTCGGGCACAAGCTCGGCGAATTTTCGCCGACGCGCACCTATCACGGCCACGCGGGCGACCGCAAAGGCGAGGTGCGCGCGGGCGGCGGGGCCCGCGGTTGAGCGTTCGGCGCCTGAAGGGAAGAGGACAGTAATTCGCAATGGAAGCAGTCGCGCGCAATCGCTTTGTCAGAATTTCACCGCAGAAGCTTCGGCTGATCTGCGAGCTGGTCGCCGGCAAACGGGTCGATCAGGCCCTGTCGATTCTCGAGTTCACGCCCAAAAAGGGCGCGAAGATTGTTTCCAAGGTGCTGCTCGCGGCGATCGCCAATGCGCGCGATCAGCAAAATGTTGACGAGGACAAGCTCTTCGTCAAGCGCGCGCTGGCCGATACGGGGCCGACCTGGAAGCGTTCGATGATGCGGGCGCACATGCATTCAACGCCGATATTGAAGCGCACCAGTCATTTGACGGTGATCGTGGACGAGCAGCCGTCCTAAAGGATTCTATGGGTCAGAAGTCACATCCGCGCGGCATGCGCCTGGGCATTATCGAGGGCTGGGATTCCAAGTGGTACGCGAGCCACGACTATGCGGCGCTGCTGCATGAAGATTTGAAGCTGCGCGACTTTATCAAGAAGCGGCTCTATCACGCGGGTATTTCGCGCATCGAAATCGAGCGGATGGCGAATAAGGCCAAGATCAATATTTTTACCGCGCGGCCCGGGATCGTGATCGGTAAAAAGGGCGTCGAGATCGACAAGCTCAAGACCGATATCCAGAAGATGATGAAGGGCAAGGACGCCTTCATCAATATTCATGAAGTGCGCCGGCCCGACCTCGATCCGCAACTGGTGGCTGAGAATATCGCCCTCCAATTGGAGCGGCGGGTGGCCTTTCGGCGGGCGATGAAAGAGGCCGTCCTGCGCGCGATGCGGATGGGTGCGCTGGGTGTCAAAGTGCACGTCGCGGGACGCCTCGGCGGCACCGAAATCGCGCGCTCGGAATGGTATCGCGAGGGGCGCGTGCCCTTGCAAACGCTGCGCGCGGACGTTGCGTACGGCTTTGCCGAAGCGCGCACGACCTACGGCGTGATCGGTGTGAAAGTGTGGATTTTCCGCGGCGAGATTTTGACCCGGCAGGCCGAAGCGGCCAAGCGTGCGGGCGCGGCCGCCCAACAGCAATAGGGGTTGCGAGTTTTCAGGCCTGTTAATTGAGCGGCGGTTGCCAGGGAAGTTTGCGAGTGCGCGCGGTACGAAGGGATCGGCGATAACTGAATCTGAACACCGAAACACAGAAAAAAGATGCTTTCGCCAAAAAAAGTTAAATATCGCAAGATCATGAAGGGTCGCGTCCGCGGTGCCGAAAATCGCGGGGTGGAACTCGCGTTCGGCGACTTCGGGCTGAAGAGCGTCGAAATCTGCCGGATCGATACGCGGGCGCTGGAAGCCGCCCGAATCGCGCTGACGCGTCATATCAAGCGCGGCGGACGCGTCTGGATTCGCGTCTTTCCGGACAAGCCGTTCACCAAGAAGCCGGCCGAAACCCGGATGGGCAAGGGCAAGGGCGCACCCGAGGGTTGGGTCGCATGCGTGCGGCCGGGACGGATTCTATTCGAGATGGAAGGGGTTGACCGGGTGACGGCGCTTGAGGCGATGCGGCTGGCGTCGCATAAGCTGCCGGTCAAAACGGTCGTCGTGGAACGGGAGGCCGAGGCCTTTGGAGCTTAGTGAAATGCGCCAGATGAGCGCGGCCGACCTGCGGATCAAGGAGCGGGAGACGCGCGAGGAAGTTTTCAAGCTGCGCCTGAAGTTGCGCACCAATCAGCTCGAGAGCCGGACCAATTACTACAACGCGCGGCGCGAGCTGGCGCGAATCCTGACGCTGATCCAGGAGCAGGCGATCGGTGCGGCGAGCACGGGTAAGGTAGCCGGCGCGAAAAAAGTAGTGAGAGCGGGGAAAAGATAGCGATGCGGCAGCGGACTAAGCGGCGCGAGGGCACTGTCGTCTCGGCCAAAATGAATAAGACCGTGGTGGTGCAGGTCGAGCGTCTCGTCGAGCATCGCCTGTACGGCAAGCGCCTGAAACAGCGCACGCGCCTGATGGCGCATGACGAGCAGGCCCAATGTCATGAGGGCGATCGGGTGCTGATTATCGAATCGCGCCCGCTCTCGAAGCTGAAGCGCTGGCGCGTAAGCCAGGTCCTGCAACAGGCGGCGCGCTAGGAGGCTTAAGGCAACGCCATGGTGCAGACGCAAACAGTATTAACAGTGGCGGACAATTCCGGCGCCCGCAAGGTCATGTGTATCAAGGTGCTCGGCGGTTCACGTCGGCGCTATGCCACCGTCGGTGACGTGATCGTGGTGTCGGTCAAGGAAGCGATCCCGAACGGCAAGGTCAAAAAGGGCGACGTGAGCAAGGCGGTGATCGTCCGCACCCATAAGGAAGTCAGCCGCGACGACGGCAGCTATATCCGCTTCGACGACAACTCGGCGGTGCTGCTCGACGGGCAGGGCGAGCCGGTCGGCACGCGGATCTTCGGACCGGTGGCGCGCGAGCTGCGGGCCAAGCGCTTCCTCAAGATTATTTCGCTCGCCCCTGAGGTGCTCTGATGGCCGCGCACAGGCATGTTGGCAAATTCCCGATTCGCAAGGGCGACCACGTCATGGTGGTGACCGGTCGCGACCGCGGCAAGACTGGCAAAGTCATGCGCGTGGTGCCCAGCACAGGAAAGCTCTTGGTCGAACGCCTCAACATGGTCAAGCGCCATTCCAAGCCGCGCGGCGCGCAGAGCCCCGGCGGAATAATCGAAAAAGAGGCACCGATCCAGATTTCCAACGTGATGATCTTCTGCGATCGCTGCAACGCGCCGGTGAGAAGCGGAATCAAGCCGGCGACCGACGGCACCAAGACGCGGGTCTGCCGCCGCTGCGGCGAATCGCTGGGTAACGACTAATGGCTGACGAAGAAAAGAGCGAACAGAAGGCCAAGAAAAAGCGCGACAAGGACGCCGAGGGCGGGACCACGGCGGGCGAAGGCCGGGCCGACAAGCCTGCCGGCGGACGCAAGGCTCGCGCACAGGCGTCCGCGGCTGCCGCGCAGGCTGCCGCCGCTGCCGAAGAGTCGGCTGCGCCGCCCGAGCCGCCGCTGGCCGCGCGCTTGCGCCTGCGCTACGAGCAGGAAATTGTCCCGGCCCTGATGCGCGACTTGAAGATTACCAATCGGATGCGAGTGCCCGCGCCCGACAAGATCGTGATCAATATGTCGCTCAGCGAGGCCCGCGAGAACGTCAAGATTCTGGACTCGGCGGCCGAGGAGTTGCAGCTGATCACTGGGCAAAAAACCGTGACCACGCGTGCACGCAAGGCAATATCGAACTTCAAGCTGCGTGAGGGCATGCCGATCGGCGTGATGGTCACGCTGCGGCGCGAGCGGATGTGGGAGTTTCTCGATCGGCTGGTGAATATCGCGCTGCCGCGCGTGCGCGATTTTCGCGGCGTGAGCGACAAGGCCTTCGATGGCCGCGGAAATTATTCGCTCGGCCTGCGCGAGCATACGATTTTCCCCGAACTCAACCTCGACAAGGTCGAGAAGGCGAAGGGGATGACGATTTCAATTACAACCACGGCGGCCAGTGACTTCGAGGGGATGACCCTGCTGAAGGCGCTCGGGATGCCGTTTCGCAGCGCAGCCGATCGCGACGGCGCGGCCGTGCGCGCGGCGTAGGGGACGGATCAGATGGCGAAGACCAGCCTGCGTGTCAAAGCGACGCGCACGCCCAAGTTCAAGGTGCGCGCGTATAATCGATGCCCGCTGTGCGGACGGGCGCGCGCGTTTTATCGGCGCTTCAAAATGTGCCGGCTGTGCCTGCGCAAGAATGCACTCAAGGGTGCGCTGCCCGGCGTGGTCAAGGCCAGTTGGTAGGCGGGGCCGCGGGGCTGATGAAAAGAGCTGAGACCCGTGCGGGCGCTAGTACGGCAATGGCGGTGCGAGAATCCGGGCAGGTTCAGGAACGGTTTATCAGGAAGATTCGGGGAATAATTAATGTCGCAGACTGATCCGATCGCGGAATTGTTGACCCGGATTCGCAACGCGATGCATGCGCGGTACAACCAGGTTGAATTGCCGCATGCGCGCGTGCGCGAGGCGATTTGCCGGGTGCTGCTGGCGGAGGGATTCCTCGCCGGTATCGAGACCGCGGGCGAGGGCTACAAGAAGAAGCTGATCCTCGGGCTGCGCTATTCGCCGACGCGCGAGCCGGTTATTCGCGGCTTGCAGCGGGTGAGCAAGCCGAGTCTGCGGCGCTATGCGGGCGCCAAGGAGATGCCGCGGGTGAAAGGTGCGATGGGCATGCATGTGGTCTCGACGCCGCTCGGCATGATGACCGATCGCGAGGCACGGCGGCGCAAGATCGGCGGCGAGATACTGCTGAGGATTTGGTAACTGTAATCATGTCGCGCATAGGAAAATTACCGATCGTGCTGGACAAGGGCGTCAAGGCGACGCTCGCCGACAGCATGCTCAAACTTGAGGGGCCCAAGGGCAGGCTCGAGACCCGGGTGCACCCGGGTTTCGTAATCGAGATTGACGACTCGAAGATGATCGTGAAGCGGCCGGGCGACAGCGCCAATGATCGTGCGGTGCACGGCCTGATGCGCAAGCTGGTGGCCAACATGGCCGAGGGCGTGAGCAAGGGCTTCAAGACGGTGCTCGAGATCAATGGCGTCGGCTATCGCGCCGACGTGAAGGGAAACCTGATCAATCTCACGCTCGGCTACTCGCATCCGATTGTCTATCAGCTGCCACCCGACGTGACGGCCAAGGTCGAGCGGCAGGTGCTGTTGACGCTGGAGAGCGCCGACCGGCAATTACTCGGGTCGGTGGCGGCGGAAATCCGGGGCTTGCGACCGCCGGAGCCGTACAAGGGCAAGGGAATCAAGTACGCGACTGAGAAGATTCGCCGCAAGGCCGGAAAGGCGGCGGCGGGTTCGAGCTCCGGCTGAGGAGCGGATCGGAGTAACGATGGCTGTCGAACGATCAGAAAAACGGAAACTGCGCCAGGGGCGCGTGAGACGCAAGGTGCGCGGGACCAACCAATGTCCGCGGCTGTCGGTCTTCCGCTCGCTGCATCATATTTACGTCCAGGTGATTTCGGACGAGTCGGGACAGACGCTCGCTTCGGCGTCAACCGCGGTCAAGGAGTTGCGCGAGGGCAGCGCGAGCCGTCGCAACGTCGCCGCAGCCAAGGCGGTGGGCAAGGCGATCGCCGAGCGATGCCGGGAGCATGGGATAAGCCAGGTGGTATTCGACCGCAATGGCTTTCTTTATCACGGACGAGTGAAGGCGCTGGCCGACGCGGCGCGTGAAGCCGGACTCAGGTTCTAGTATCCGACAACCGGCAGGAAGGACGCCGTGGCACAACGCATAGACCCGCAAGGGATGGATATCAAAGAGAAGGTGGTCCACATCAACCGTGTGGCCAAGGTCGTCAAGGGCGGCCGGCGCTTCAGTTTCAGTGCGCTGGTCGTGGCCGGCGATCAAAACGGCCTGGTAGGCTACGGACTGGGTAAGGCCAACGAGGTGCCCGAAGCGATTCGCAAGGGCGTCGAGCGGGCCAAAAAAAGCCTGATTCGAATACCGTTGCACGACGGAACGATACCGCATCAGGTGCTGGGGCATTTCGGCGCGGGCAAAGTGGTGCTGCGGCCGGCAGCGGAGGGCACCGGAGTGATCGCGGCCGGCGGCGTGCGCGCGGTGGTCGAGTTAGCGGGAATTCGCAATATCCTGACCAAGCGGTTGGGCTCGTCGAATCCGCATAACCTGGTGCGCGCGACGCTCGAAGCGCTGCTTGAATTGCGCAGTCGCGAGGACGTTATGCGACTGCGCGCGGTGGCCGAACAGCCGCCGGCGGCCTGACGACCGGCAGAGGATACGATGGCCGACACGACGATTCATGTGAAGCTGGTGCGGAGTCCGATTGGGACCAAGGTACGGGTGCGCGAGACGCTCCGAGGGCTCGGCCTGCGCAAGGTTGGCAGCTCGAAAGTGCTCAAGGTGACGCCCGAGGTGCTCGGCATGCTGCGGCGCGTGGCGCATCTAGTGGACGAAGTTAAGGAATAGGCGGACGACTGTAAAAATGAACCTCAAGGATATCAAGCCGGCCGTCGGTTCGACGCATAAGAAGAAGCGTGTCGGACGGGGTATCGGATCGGGCCATGGCAAGACCGCGGGCCGCGGCCATAAGGGGCGCGGGTCACGTGCGGGCGGCAATACGCCGGCGCGCTACGAGGGCGGTCAGATGCCGCTGTCGCGGCGAATTCCGAAACGGGGTTTTCGGCGGTTGCAGAAAAATGAGCAGGCGCGGGAGCGCTTTGTCGAGGTTAATATCGGCAAGCTGACCGGCTTTGCCGAGGGTGAAACGGTCGATCCGACGGTACTGGTGGATCGCGGCCTGGCGCGGGCCGGGCGCAAGATCAAAGTGCTGGGCGGTGGCGAATTGAAAGTCAAGCTGGCGGTGCACGCGCATGCGTTTTCGGGCAGCGCTCGCGAGAAGATCGCGGCGGCCGGCGGCAGCACGGATGTGATTGAGGGCTGAGACACGCTGAATGCTTGAAGGGTTTTCCAACGCCTCGCGCATCCCCGAACTGCGCCGTCGGCTGTTATTCACCGCCGCGATGCTGGTGGTGTATCGGGTTGGCGTCGCGATTCCGACACCGGGAATCGATGGGCAGGCGCTATCGTCATTTTTCGACGCTGCGTCGAGCACCCTGTTCGGCTGGGTCAATTTGTTCTCAGGCGGGGCGTTGGAGCGCTTTTCGATCTTCGCCTTGGGCATCATGCCGTATATTTCGGTGGCGATTATCCTCGATCTGCTGAAAATCGGCTGGCCGTATCTCGACGAACTCTACAAAGAGGGTGAGGCGGGACGGCGTAAGATTGCCCAATACACCCGCTATGGCACGGTCGGTCTGGCGCTGGTACAGGGCTCGATGATCGCGTTCTCGTTGGAAAAGATTCAGGCGCCCGGCGGCGGCACCGTGGTCTATAACCCGGGCTTCCGGTTCATCGCGATGACGGTCATCACGGTGACGGCCGGCACCATGTTCGTGATGTGGATCGGCGAGCAGATTACCGAGCGCGGCGTCGGCAACGGAATTTCGCTGATTATCATGTCGGGGATTATCGCGCGCTTGCCGAGTGCAATTGGCACCACCGTGCAGTTCGTGCGCGAGGGCGAGATGAGCATCTTCCTGCTCATCCTGATTTTGGTCGTGGCGTTCGGAGTGACGGCGGGGATCGTTTACGTCGAGAGCGGACAGCGGCGGATTCCAGTGCAATACGCGCGGCGCGTGGTCGGACGCCGGGTCTATGGAGGGCAGGCGTCGCATCTGCCGCTGAAGGTGAATACGTCAGGCGTTATTCCGCCGATTTTCGCCTCGTCGATCCTGGTTTTTCCGGCGACGCTGGCGACTTTCGTACCTTCGCTCAAATGGCTTTCGGCCTATGTTACACCCGGCGGTACGGTATATAATATTGCGTACGTCGCGCTTATAATATTCTTTTGCTACTTCTACACGGCAGTCACTTTCAATCCAGTTGATGTTGCTGACAACCTGAAGAAGTATGGTGGATTCATCCCGGGCATCCGGCCGGGCCGATCCACGGCGGAATACATCGATCGGGTGCTTTCGCGAATCACGCTGGGTGGCGCGATTTACGTGAGTGCGGTATGCGTGCTGCCGACGATCCTGATTCAGCGCTTCAACGTACCGTTCTATTTCGGCGGTACGGCATTGTTGATCGTGGTTGGCGTGGCACTCGACACGGTGGCGCAGATCGAGACCCATCTGCTATCGCGCAACTATGAAGGCTTCATGCGGCGCGGGCGGGTCAAGGCAAAAGGGAAAGGGTAGGCCGTGCGGTTAGTGCTTCTGGGCCCGCCGGGCGCCGGCAAGGGCACCCAGGCAAGGATGCTGGAGACGCAATTGGGCGCTCCGCAAGTTGCGAGTGGCGATCTGCTGCGCAATGCGGTGCGTGAAAAGTCAGCGCTGGGGATCGAGGCCAAAGGGTTTATGGACAAGGGCGCGCTGGTGCCCGACGAGTTGGTGCTTAAATTAATAGATGCGCGGTTGCGGGAGCGCGACGCGCAGAAGGGCTTTATCCTGGACGGGTTTCCGCGCACGGTCTCGCAGGCCGAGACGCTGGCGAAGATGCTCGATGCGCGCAGCGAGAAGCTCGACCGGGTGATCGCGATAAGCGTGCCCGATGAGGAGATTATCAAACGGATTTCAGGGCGGCGGACGTGCCGCGAATGCGGCGCGATGTACCATGTGATTTACGATCCGCCGCGGAATTTGAATTTGTGTAATTCGTGTAATGGCGAACTGTATCAGCGCGACGACGACGCCGAGGACACCGTGCGGATGCGCCTGCAAGTTTATGCCGCATCGACGCGGCCGCTGCTGGAACATTATGAGCGCCTCGGCCTGCTGTCGGCGGTTGACGGAATCGGGCGGACCGAAGAGGTCAGCGGCCGTATCCTGAGCGCGCTGGGCCGGGGCCTGAAAGCGGCGGCGGCGAAGGGAACGGCTTGATCACGCTGAAAAGCCGCGAGGAGATCGCCGTGATGCGCATGGCGAGCCGAATCGTTGCCGAGGTGCTCGATCAGTTGGTGGCGGCGGCGAAGGCGGGCGTGACGACGTTGGAACTGGATCGGCTGGCCGAGGAATTGACGCTGAAAAAGGGCGCGCGGCCGGCGTTCAAGGGTTATCAGCCGGGAGCGGTGATTTACCGTCATAGCCTGTGCGTATCGATCAACGATGAGATCGTCCACGGGATTCCGAAGGCCGGGCGCAAACTGAAGGCAGGCGATATCGTGGGCCTGGACTTCGGGGTGGTTTACCACGGCTACTATGGGGACGCGGCGCGGACGGTGGCGATCGGCAAGGTTTCGGAGGGTGCTGAGCGCCTGATGGCGGTCACGCGGAAGTCGTTGTACGCCGGTATCGAGCAGGCGCGGGTGGGTAATCGGATTAGCGATATCGCGCGCGCGGTACAGCGCACGGCCGAGGATGCGGGGTTTGCGGTGGTAACGGATTTTGCGGGCCACGGAATCGGCCGCAAGCTCCACGAGGATCCGCAGGTGCCGAATTACTTCAGGCCCGGGATGCCGAATCCGCGGTTGCAGGAAGGGATGGTGCTCGCGATCGAGCCGATGATCAATGAAGGTACGGCGGAGTTGGAAATTCTCGATGACGGTTGGACGGCGGTCACCGCGGACGGCAAGCTGTCGGCGCATTTTGAACATTCGATCGCGATAACCGCGGCCGGACCGGAGATCTTGAGCGAGTTGGGCAATGTCTAAGGGTGACGCAATTGAAGTGAGCGGTACGGTGCTCGAAGCGCTACCCAACGCGGTGTTCAGGGTGACGCTGGAAAACGGGCATCGAGTGCTCGCCCATATATCGGGCAAAATGAGAATGCATTACATCAAGATTCTCCCGGGCGACAAGGTGACGGTGGAGTTGTCGCCCTACGATTTGACGCGCGGCCGGATTACCTATCGGATGCGCTAGGGAGTGGAGCGGGAGAACAGGTTGGTACAATGAAGGTTCGCGCGTCGGTAAAGAAGATTTGCAAGAACTGCAAGGTAGTGCGCCGCCAGGGCGTGATTCGGATTTTGTGTGCGAATCCGCGCCATAAGCAGCGCCAGGGATAGCGGGAGGATCGTTCGATGGCACGTGTAGCCGGAATCGAGCTGCCGAGAAATAAGCGCATCGAGATAGCGCTTACCTACATTTATGGGATTGGGCGGACCACCGCGAACAAGATCCTGGCCAAGGCCAACGTCGATGCGGCGCGTAACAGCGACGACTTGACGCCCGACGAGCAGGTGCGGATTCGCCAGGTAATCGACCAGGATCATAAGGTCGAAGGCGACCTGCGGCGTGAGCAGCAGCAGTCGATTAAGCGCCTGATGGATCTCGGATGTTATCGCGGAATACGGCATCGGCGTGGATTGCCGGTGCGTGGCCAGCGCACGCATACCAATGCGCGCACCCGCAAGGGTCCGCGCAAACTTGTCGCGGGCAAGAAGCAGGCGCCGCCCAAGTAAGTGCGGCGTAGAGGGGTTTTGTTGGCGTCGCGAGCGCGCAGTGATGGCGCGGACTGGTATCCGAGCGGGAATTTAAAGCAGGAACTTAGGGCAGGAATTTAAGGACCGATGGCAGAAGAAACGAAAGAGACCAAGGCCGCGCCGCAAAAAGCGGCGAGCGGCGGAGCGCCCGCAGCGGCGGGAACCCCGGCCACAGGCGCGACGCCGGTGGCAGCCGGGGCAGCACCGGCAGCCGCTCCGCGCAAACGCCGCACGCGCCGCGCCGTGCCCGAGGGCGTCGCGCATGTGCATGCGACGTTCAACAACACGATCGTGACGATTACCGATCCGCTCGGACTGGTGGTCGCGTGGTCGAGTGCGGGTTCGGTGGGTTTCAAGGGGTCGCGTAAGGGCACGCCGTTCGCGGCGCAGATGGCGGCCGAAGCGGCAGCGCGCAAATGCTCGGAATACGGGATGCGCAGCGTAATCGTGCACGTCAAGGGGCCGGGCGGCGGCCGTGAGTCGGCAGTACGCGCGCTGCAGGCGACCGGGCTCGCGGTGATCTCGATCAAGGACGTGACGCCGATACCGCACAACGGATGCCGTCCGCCGAAACGGCGCCGGGTCTGATGCGGGCGCAAGCAGAGGAATACGGTGGCTAGAAATCTTGGACCAGTATGCCGGATGTGCCGGCGCGAGGGCTTGAAGCTCTTTCTGAAGGGTGAGCGGTGCTACACCGACAAATGCGCGATCGAGCGGCGCAATTATCCGCCGGGTGCTCACGGACAGGCGCGCACGCGCTTTTCGGAGTTTGCGCTGCGGTTGCGTGAGAAGCAGAAGCTCAAGCGCATCTACGGGCTGCTCGAAAAGCAGTTCTCGCAATATTTCGAGATGGCGGAGCGGATGGCCGGAATTACCGGCGAGAACCTGCTGGTGCTGCTTGAGCGGCGGCTCGATAACGTGGTTTATCGGCTCGGCTTTTCGAGTTCGCTCGCACAAGCCCGGCAACTCGTGCTGCATGGCCATATTGAAGTCGGCGGCAAGGTCGTGACGATCCCGTCGTACCTGCTCGAAGTCGGTCAGGTCGTGAGTATCAACGAGAAGAGCCGGCAGAAGAAGGTCATCGTCGAGGCGATCGAACTGGCGCAGCGCCGCGGGGTGCCGTCGTGGATGTCGCTCGAACGCGAGCAGTTTCGCGGCGCGCTCAGGTCGCTGCCGGCGCGCTCCGACCTGACGATGCCGATCAGCGAGAAGCTCATCGTCGAGCATTATTCACGTTAGGCGTTTGCGCTACGCATAATTCGCCGGGCAAAAATTTTTCCGCGGTTAAAGAACACAACTATGCAGAATGATTGGCGTGACCTGATCAAACCGAAGGCGGTCGAATTCGATGACAAGGAGCTGACCCCGACCTACGGGCGCTTCATCGCCGAGCCGCTCGAGCGCGGCTACGGAATCACGATCGGCAACGCTTTGCGCAGGATCCTGCTCTCCTCGCTGCCGGGTTTCGCGATAACGGCGGTGCGCATCAAGGGTGTGCTCCACGAATTCTCGACCATCCCAGGCGTCAAAGAGGACGTGACCGATATCGTGCTTAACCTCAAGGAGGTTCGCCTGAAACTCCATGAGGGCGATCAGCTTACGGCGTCGCTCAAGGCCAAGGGCGAGGCGGTGGTTTCCGCGCGCGATATCACGGGCGGTCCGAGCCTTGAAATCCTGACCCCCGAGCGCCATCTGGCGTCGCTCGATAAGGGCGCCGACCTCGACATGGAGCTGGTGATCAAGCGCGGCCGCGGCTACGTGCCAGGCGAGCGCTCCGACGATGACGACGAGCCGATCGGCACGATTCGCCTGGATGCGATCTTCGCGCCGATCAAGAAGGTCAACTTCGTGGTTACCAACGCGCGCGTCGGCCAGCGCACCGACTACGATCGGCTGGCGCTTGAAATCTGGACCGACGGATCGATTTCGCCGCGCGAGGCGCTGACTTATGCGTCACGCGTGCTGCGCGATCAGATGTCGATTTTCGCGGGCGTCGAGGAAGAGGCCGAGGTGCCGGCCGAGGGCGAGCGCGCGGAGATTCGTCCGGCGTTCAACGAATACCTTTACCGACCGGTTGAGGGACTGCCGATTTCGGTGCGCGCGTTCAACGGGCTGCAGAACGCCGATATCAAATATATCGGCGAGCTGGTGCAGCGCACCGAGCAAGACATGCTGAAGATCAAAAATTTCGGCCGCAAGTCGCTCAACGAGATCAAGGAAGTGTTGACCGACATGGGCTTGTCGCTCGGGATGCGGTTGGAAAACCTGCCCTCGCGCGGCGAACTCGACCGGATGTGGGAGGAGCAGGAGCGGCGCGAATCGGCGTAAGCCGGTTCGTGTAGCGCGTGGAGTTTTACCGATGCGTCATCTTAACCAGGGCCGCAAGCTCAATCGCACTTCGTCTCATCGCAAGGCGCTTTTCCGCAATCTGGTGCTGAGCCTGATCGAGCATGAGCGGATCAAAACGACCGACGCCAAGGCCAAGGAATTGCGGCGCTACGCGGATCGCATGGTGACGCTGGGCAAGCGCGGCGATCTCTCGGCGCGCCGGCTGGCGTTTGCCTTTATGCAATCGCGCACCGCGGTCAAGAAACTCTTTGACGAGATCGCGCCGCGTTTCAAGGATCGCGCGGGTGGCTACACCCGCGTGGTGAAGTTCGGGGTGCGCCGCGGCGACGCCGCGCCGCTCTCGATCATCGAATTCACCGGCACCTCGGAAAAGGCCGATGCGAAGAAGCCGCGCAAGAAGAAGGTGGCGCGCCGCGACGGCACCGTCGAGTCACAGCGCGTGGCCGCCGCCGGCTAGCGCTGGGGGGCGAGGTTCGGAAGGACACCAACCACCGGGCCTGGATAAGAGATTAGGGAAACGCGCTTCCGCCTCGTGGGAGCGCGTTTTTCATTGGTGGTCGGACTGGAGTGCTTCGACGGGGTGATGGCGAGCAGGACCGTCTGCTACAATGAACTTCAAGGACGGGTGAAACTGATGGCGAACGATCTGGTCCGGCCTGAGCAATTCTTCCTCAATCGATTCGGTATGAACGAGAGCGGTCTCGAGCGGATTCTCGGCAACGCACTCGAGCGCAAGGCCGATTATGCCGACCTCTTTTTCGAGTACCGCAGCGCCGAAGGACTCGCGCTCGAAGAGTCGATGGTCAACCATACCAGCAAATCCGTTTCGCATGGCGTGGGCGTGCGGGTGTGCGCCGAGGATCGCACCGGCTACGCGTACTCCGACGAAGTGACCTTCGACCGGATGCGAATTGCGGCCGAGGCCGCACGCGCGATCGCCGACAGCCGCGCCGAACCGCATGCCGCGGTGCAGGTGGGTGGTGCGGTGACGCGGCATCAACTGTATGAACTCGAAAGCACGCCACTCGACGTGCCGATCGAGGAACGGGCGAAGCTGCTGCGGCAGATTGATGAACTCGCGCGCGCGTACGATCCGCGCGTCCGCAACGTGATGGCGTCGTTCGCGGCCGAGCGCAAAATTGTGATGATCGTAAACAGCGAAGGGCGCGTAGCGGCCGACGTGCAACCGCTCTGCCGGCTCAATGTGACGGTAATCGCGGAGGACGAGAAGGGGCGGCAGGTCGGCAGTTTCGGCGGCGGCGGACGGGTCGAGTGGAGCTACTTCCTCGAGCAGGAGCGCTGGAAGCTTTACACGCGCGAAGCGGCGCGCCAGGCGATCGTCAATCTTGACGCGGTCGATGCGCCGGCCGGCGAGATGGTCGTCGTGCTCGGCAACGGCTGGCCCGGGATTTTGCTGCACGAGGCGATCGGCCACGGACTCGAGGGCGACTTCAATCGCAAGGGCGTGTCGGCCTTCTCCAACCGTATCGGGCAATCGGTGGCGAGTCCGCTGTGCACGGTAATCGACGACGGCACTATTCCAAATCGGCGCGGCAGTCTTAACGTCGATGACGAAGGCACGCCGACCTCGCGCACCGTGTTGATCGAAAAAGGAATTCTGCGCGGTTACCTTCAGGATCGTCTCAACGCGCGCCTGATGAAGACCGAGCCCACCGGTAACGGGCGGCGCGAGAGCTTCGCGCACGTGCCGATGCCGCGCATGACGAACACCTTCATGCTGCCCGGAGAATCGACGCCCGAAGAAATTATCGGCTCGGTGAAGAAGGGTCTCTACGCGGTCAGCTTCGGCGGCGGCCAGGTCGATATCACCAACGGCAAGTTCGTGTTTTCGGCGAGCGAGGCCTATCTGATCGAGGACGGCAGGGCGACGCGGCCGGTCAAGGGCGCGACCCTAATCGGCAACGGGCCCGACGTGCTCACGCGGGTCTCGATGGTGGGCAACGATCTGGCGCTCGATTCGGGTATCGGCACCTGCGGCAAGGACGGCCAGTCGGTGCCGGTGGGAGTGGGCCTGCCGACAATTCGTATCGATGGGATCACGGTCGGCGGCACACGCGCGTAAGGTCTAAAGGAAAGATTGATGGCACAGGTTGATGCGGCCCTGGCTGAATGGGTGCTTGGCGTGGCGCGCCGCAATGGCGCGACCGCGGCGGAAGTGCTGTGCGTGAGTGCGGAATCGCTCGCCGCAGGCGTGCGGCTGGGTGAGGTCGAGAAGCTCAAGAGTTCGCGCGAGCGGCGCCTGGGCATTCGCGTATTTATGGGGCAATCGTCGGCCAACGCTTCAACCGCGGAGTTGGAGCGCGACGGCCTCGAAGATTTTGTCGCACATACGGTCGGTCTCGCACGGCTGACGGCGGCCGATCCCAGCGCCGGTCTGCCCGACGCTACATTGCATCCAAGGAGCTTTCCCGAGCTGGAACTGGCCGATAACGATCAGGGGATAGTGGACGCCGATACCGCGTTGGCGATTGCGCGCAGGGCCGAGCGCGCCGCACTCTCGGCCGACCCGCGGATCAAGAATTCAGAGGGGGCGGAGTTCGATTCCGGCCGCTACCGCGTGATGTTCGCGAACAGCCAGGGCTTCGCCGGCGAGTACGAGGGCACGTCGTTCCACATCGGGGTCGCGCCGATCGCGCAGAGCGATAACGGTGCGATGCAGCAAGGCTACTGGTACACGGCCAACCGCCATTTCGCGAAGCTGGAAGATGCGGAAGCGGTCGGCGCGATGGCGGCGAAGCGCGCGTTGCGGCGGCTGGGTTCGCGCAAGATCAAAACCACTCGCGTACCGATAGTGTTCGATCCCGACATGGCGGCGGGACTGCTGCGCGCGTTGGCGGGCGCAGCATCGGGGCCGTCGCTCTACAAAGGCGCGTCGTTCCTGGTGGGCAAGTTGGGAGAGCGGATCGCATCGCCGCTGGTGACCATTCGCGACGATGGCATCATGGTTGGCGCGATGGGCTCGAAGCCGTTCGACGGCGAAGGCCTCGCGACAAATCGCAAGAGCCTGGTCGAGCAGGGCGTGCTCAAGACCTATCTGCTGGACTCGTACTCCGCGCGCAAATTGAAGCTGCAGCCGACCGGCAACGCGGCCCGCTCGGTGGGCGACTCGCCGACCGTCAGCCCCACGAATCTTTATCTGGAACCGGGTAGCCATTCGCCGCAGGAGATCATCGCCACGGTCAGGCAAGGGCTTTACGTTACCGAACTGATTGGCTTCGGCGTCAACGGCGTGACGGGCGATTATTCGCGCGGCGCCGGCGGTCTGTGGATCGAGAACGGCGAGCTGACCTATCCGGTGCAGGAAGTGACCATCGCGGGGAACCTGAAGGAGATGTTCCAGTCGATCGAAATGATCGGCAACGATCTGCTCTGGCGTTCGTCGGTGGTCTCGCCGACCCTCAAGATCGCCGAGATGATGATCGCGGGGGCCTGACGTCCGGACTCAACGATACGATAAAGCTACTTTGAGTTACATTCCAAGGTGGACTCGCCGCGGGAATGCGACGGACGGGGGCGACGCGGGGAATCTCTGGTTTCCGGGTTCTGCAGGGCGGTTGCCGATGCCTCAGCAATGGTTAGGTTAAAAGCTGAGGAAATCGAAAAATGGCAGTTAACGCCAATCGTTTAACCGAGAAACTTCAGGAAGCGCTGGGCCGTGCCCAGAATGCCGCTGTCACCGCCCATCATCAGGCGGTTGACGTGGAGCATCTGGCGTCGGCGCTGCTGGAGGACGAGGAGGGCCTTGCCGCTTCGATTCTGAAACTGGCGGGCGCGAACCTTTCGACGGTGCGTTCGAAGCTGAGCGACGAACTGCGCAAGATCCCTTCGATCAGTGGCAGCGGCTATGACGCCGGCCAGACCTATATCACGCAGCGCCTCAACCGGGTGCTGGCGCGCGCCGAGCAGGAGGCCGGCAAGCTCAAGGACGAATACGTCTCAATCGAGCACGTGATAATCGCGATGCTCGACGATCAGGGTGCGACCGCGAAGATTCTGCGCGAGTCGGGTATCACGCTCGACAAGATAATGTCGGTGCTGCAGAAGGTGCGTGGGAGCCAGCGCGTGACCTCCGCGAATCCCGAAACGACCTACCAGGCGCTGGAGCGCTATGGGCGCGATCTGACCCAGCTCGCGGCGGCCGGCAAGGTCGATCCGGTGATCGGACGCGACGAGGAAATCCGCCGCGTGATGCAGATTCTTTCGCGCCGCACGAAGAACAATCCGGTGCTGGTGGGAGAGCCGGGCGTCGGCAAGACCGCGATCGCCGAGGGGCTGGCGCAGCGAATCGTTTCGGGAGACGTGCCCGACGGGCTCAAGAATCGCAAACTGGTCGCGCTCGACATGGGTGCGTTGATAGCGGGCGCCAAGTTCCGCGGTGAGTTCGAAGAGCGCCTGAAGGCGGTATTGAAGGAAGTGCAGGAGGCTGAGGGCGACGTAATCCTGTTTATCGACGAATTGCACACGGTGGTTGGAGCGGGCGCCGCCGAGGGCGCGATGGATGCGTCCAATTTGTTGAAGCCGATGCTCGCGCGTGGCGAGTTGCATTGTATCGGCGCGACTACGCTCAACGAGTATCGCAAGTATATCGAGAAGGACGCGGCGCTGGAGCGGCGTTTTCAGCCGGTGATGGTTGACGAGCCGAGCGTCGAGGACACCATCTCGATCCTGCGCGGACTGAAGGAGCGTTACGAGGTCCATCACGGGATCCGCATCAAGGACTCCGCGCTGGTGACCGCGGCGATACTCTCGAAGCGCTACATCACCGACCGTTTCCTGCCCGACAAGGCGATCGATCTGGTGGATGAAGCGGCGGCCAAGCTGCGCACGGAAAAGGAATCGATGCCGGTTGAACTCGACGAGGCGAATCGGCGCGTGATGCAGCTCGAAATCGAGCGCGAGGCGCTCAAGCGCGAGACCGACACGGCGTCCAAAGATCGTCTGGTCAAGCTGGAGAAGGAGTTGGCCGAGGCGCAGGAGCGGCGTTCGGCGGTGCAGGCGCAATGGCAGAGCGAGAAGGGCGGCCTCGAGAAGCTCTCGAAGATCAAGAGCGAGATCGAGCAGACGCGCCGCGATATCGAAAAAGCGAAGCGCGAGTACGACCTCAACAAGGTCGCCGAGCTGCAATACGGCAAACTCGCGAGCATGGAAAAGGAATTGGCCGAAGCCGAAAAAATCGCCGACCAGGCCGGCGGCTCGCGGTTGATCAAGGAAGAGGTTGACGAGGAGGACATCGCCGAGATCGTCGCGCGGTGGACCGGCGTGCCGGTGTCGCGGTTGATGGAAGGCGAGGTGCAGAAGCTGGCCCATCTCGAGGAGCATCTGCACAAGCGCGTGATCGGACAGGACGAGGCAGTGACGGCGGTGGCCGACGCGGTGGTGCGCGCGCGCGCCGGGTTGCAGGATCCCAATCGTCCGATTGGTTCGTTCATCTTTCTCGGGCCGACCGGCGTCGGCAAGACCGAACTGGCGCGGGCGCTGGCGGCGTTTCTATTCGACGATGAAGCGGCGATGATCCGCATCGACATGTCGGAGTACATGGAAAAGCACACGGTTTCGCGGCTGGTGGGCGCACCACCCGGCTACGTCGGCTATGACGAGGGCGGCCAATTGACCGAAGCGGTACGGCGGCGTCCCTACTCGGTGATCCTGTTCGACGAGATCGAAAAGGCGCACGCCGACGTCTTCAACGTACTGCTGCAACTGCTCGACGACGGACGGCTGACGGACGGGCATGGCCGAACGGTGGATTTCAAGAACACCGTCGTCATCATGACGTCGAACCTCGCGAGCCAGTTGATCCTGACGTTCAAGGGGCAGAACTACGAGAAGATGAAGGAGCAGTGTCTGGAAGTGCTGCGCCAGAGCTTCCGGCCCGAGTTCCTCAACCGCGTCGATGAGATCGTCGTGTTCCATCCGTTGACGCGCGAGCAGTTGCGGCTGATCGTTGATATCCAGCTCGAACGGCTGCGCAAGCGTTTGGCCGAGCGCAAGATCGAACTGGAGCTGACCGACAAGGCGCGCGACTATTTTGCCGAGCAGGGTTACGATCCGGTCTATGGAGCGCGGCCGTTGCGGCGGACGATTCAGCGCGAACTCGAAACCACGCTCGGGCGCAAGCTGCTGCTGGGCGAGGTTCGCGACGGCTCGCATGTAATTGTTGACCGGGGGCCGCATGGGCTCGAAATCAAGCAGAAGGAAAATCAGAACGCCGCGGCGTAAGCGGCCAAGTCTCAAAAGCTAAGTCGCAATGGGGCGTGGGACATTGAGGTTCCCGCGTCCCTTTTTTTGGCGTGTCGCGGACCGGGCGCTTGGAATTCCAATAGAAGTAACGCTAAAATGGAGATGGTTGACAAATTACAATTGCTAAATCTATTTTCGGACTGCGCGGACACTTGAAGCATGCGGAATAAGATGAATCGAACAAAAATTGGACGCGGACACATGACCGCACCGGTCTTGATTGGGCTCCTGGCGCTGACTGGCGTAATCGCGATGGTCACGCCCACGACGGCGAACGCGGGAGCGGCAGCCGTGGTCAAAATGACCGACAAGCCGCCGATGTTCAAGCCGATGAAGGTCACAATCAAGGTTGGCCAGACGGTCGAATGGGTCAACAATGCCGAAACGCTCCATTCGGTTACGACCGATCCGGACAGCGCGCAAAAGCCCGGCGACGTGTCGAGTCCGCCCGGTGCGCAGCCGTTCGATTCGGGCTTCATGAAGCCGGGGATGACCTTCGATTACAAATTCACCGTGCCCGGTACCTATAAGTACCTGTGTCTGCCGCACGAGAAGGACGGCATGATTGGCTATGTGGTGGTGAGCAAGTAAGAATCGTGGGCGGGTGAGTCGAGCGGGGCGCGAAACGGATAGCTGGCGGACTTGACGGGACTCGCGTGACGGTATTTGATCGCGGCGCGTATCAAAGAGTATGTTTGCCTGTCCGTAAAGCAGGAAGCGGTGGGTCGGACGCGCGGCGGATGAGTCACACGCACGGTGGTGGAACCGAAAAATGAAGGAAGCTCTGAATAAATGAACTGGAGCCGGAATCACTCGAACGACAAGGCAGGCCGAACCGGATCGGTGAAGGGCGCCCGGATTGCGGTGGGCGCATTGGCGATGGCGACGGTTTTCGCCGCGCGCGTGCCGTCCGCGCAGGCCTTTCCGTGGAGTATCGACATGTTCCGCGGCGCCGCGATACAGCCGCTCGAGGTCGCGCCGCGCGTGATGCCGGACGGCGTCCTGCCGGTTGATGGTATTCATTATAATAACCATCCCGGCCAGCCCGACGGTCTGCCCGGCGCCGACGAACAGGCGGTGCCGCAGATGAAGCTCGAAGCGATGACCGTCAAGATGCACAATCCGCTGCAGTCCACGCCGGAAAACCTCAAGCACGGCGAGCAACTGTTTTTGGCGACCTGTTCGCCGTGTCACGGAGTGGGCGGGGCGGGCAATGGAACGGTCGTTCATCTGCTCGCGCACAAGCCGGCCAATCTGATGACCGGTGTGAGCAAGAACCTGCCGGACGGTTATATCTACGGCTACATCCGCAACGGTGGCATCTGGATGCCCTCGTATGATGATGCGATGAGCTCGACGGAGCGGTGGCAGGTGGTGGTGTATCTGCGCGACCTGCAGGCTCATTATCAGGCCACCGAGGCAAGCGCCGATACGACGACGCCCAGCGCTCCGAATGCGTCGGGCGACGCGACTGCACCGGCACCGGATTCCGGATCGGGCAGCGGCTCCTCCTCGGGCTCCGGCAGCATGCCGGGCATGAATATGTCGCACTAGCCGACCGCATCAGTGAGTGTACCCACCGGCGCACCGTGTAAAACGTGGCGCCGGTTTCATTTCGGGCCAACGCGAATGGAACGGATCGCAGTTACGATCGTTTATATTCGCGGGGCCTCGCCCGTGTCGTAACGATTCGTTAACCGCGCTCGGCGTGGCGATGGGTTGGAGTGTGCGCGCGAATCGTGGAAAATGTTGCGATCGTTTTGCGGCTCCGAAATCGGCGGCGGCGAGGCATGGGTATGGTGATGAAAGCGATGAAGATCGCTCTGGGCGCGGCTTTGATTCTCGCTGCCATGCCGCGGACGAACTTGGTCGCTGCTGAACCGGTTCTCAACGCGGCGCAACTGGTCGAAGTTGCGGTCGAGGTCAATCCGCAGATCAAATCGGCCCGCGCTCGTTGGGCTGCCGCGGTCCATTCCATTCGGCAGAACTACGCGCCGGCCGACCCGACCTTCAGCTACCAGAATATCGACAGTCCGACCAACGGCTTCAGCGAGGCCTCGCTCCATTCGCTGCAACTCTCGCAAGCGCTTCAATTTCCCGGCAAGGCGCTGCTCCAGGCGGACCAGGCAAAGCAGGCGGCGGAAGTTGCGCGGCTGACGTACGAGGCGATGATTCGCGACGTCCGTGCGCAGACCGAGACCGCGTACTATCAGGCGCTGCTCGACGGGGCGCTGGGTGATCTGCAGGGGACTATTGTCGATAACCTGCGCCAGGTGCTGAACGTCACGCAAGTCGCGTACTCGGCCAACCAGGTGACGCAGACCGACTTTATCAGCGCGGAGTACGATCTGGCGGTCGCGCGCCAGCAGCAGCAACAATTGCGCACGGCCGAGACCAACGACGAGACGACGATTGATCAGTTGCTCGACCGGCGCCCGCAGGAGCCGCTGAATCTCGATCGCAAACTCGACTTCCGGCCGCTCACGGTATCGCTCGACAGTCTGATCGATCGCGCGATCGCGGTGCGGCAGGAAATTCTGGAAGCGGCGCTGGCACAGACCAGCTCCCAAACCGCGTTGCGGCTCGCCCGTCTCGAATACGCGCCCGACTACACGCTCGGCTTCGTATTCGACAACTATCTGCTCGCGAGCGCGGCGCCGTCGCCAAATCGGCTGCAGGATTACGGCTTTACGATTTCGTTTAACCTGCCGCTGTTTTTCTGGATCAAGCAAAACGAGGACGTCAAGCGCGCGAACTACAACCTGGACGCGGCGCGCGAGGATCTGAACTCGATCAGGAATCAGACCGCGGCGATCGTGACTACGCTGTATCGCAATGCGCAGGTCGCGGAGCAAACGGCGAGGTTGTATCGCGATTCGCTGGTTCCGCTGGCGCAGCAGGATTTCCGGGTCGCCCTGGTGGCCTACCAATCCGGCAAGATCGATTTTGTGACGCTCGCGAGCGCGATCCGGCGCAGCTCAGATTCGCGCGTTGCCTATCTGCAGGCGGTGAATCAATTCCTGGCCACGCGCATCGCGCTGGAGCAAGCCATTGGGGGACCGTTGGAAAAATGACACAACGGCCGCACAAAAATTGGCGCTTTGCGCGCGCGAATCTGCGTTCGCTCCGCGGTGCGATGATCGTACTGGCAATGGCCACCGTGGGATGCGGAGGTCCGGCACCTGGGCACGCAGCGGTCGATACGCCGGTGGTGGTCCCGCAAATCGTGACCCAGGCGGACGGTGAGAAAATTCTCCAGATGACGCCGGCGCAAGTGCCCGGCTTGACCACCGCCGAAGTCACGCAAATTGAGCTACCTGGCGTGCTCGAAGCAAGCGGGCAGGTCGCCTTTGACGATCAGCGCGTCTCGACGATTGTGTCGCGCGTTGCCGGCCGGATCGACGCGACGCGCGTATCGCAATGGGACAACGTGCGCCGCGGCGAGCGGATCGTCGCGCTCTACAGCCCCGACTTCATGACCGCCGAGGCGGAATATCTGCAGGCGCAAACCACCGCGAAGCTGAGTTCCGCGCCTGCCTTCGCGACTTCGGCGGCCACGGCCGGCGGTGAAAACCTCGGCGCATCAATGGTTGCGGCGGCGCGCCGCAAACTGGAATTGCTGGGTATGGAGGAGGCGGATATCGCGGCGCTTAGCGCGCCCACTCCCACCGTGTGGATGCGCGCACCGATCAGCGGGACGGTGGTCGAAAACAAGGCCGTGCGCGGCGCCGCGGTAAATCCGGGCGACGTGCTGTATTCGCTCGGCACGCTGAGCGACGTCTGGATCGTCGCCAACATCTACGAGGACGATCTGGCCCGGATTCACGTTGGGCAGGCGCTCGAGGCAGTGACGACCGCATACCCCGATCAGACCTTCAGCGGCTTCATCTCGCGCATCAGCCCCGGCGTCGATCCCAATACGCATACGCTGCAAATCCGCTGCGAGGTGAAGAATTCGGGCGGCCAACTCAAACCCGAAATGCTCGCACGCGTGCGCATCGTCACCAACCCCGGCGATGCGCTGGTGGTGCCGATGGAGTCTTTGGTTTTCGATACCGACGACTACTATGTGTACGTCGATCTCGGTGGCGGAAAATTCGCGCGGCGCAAGGTTGAGGTCGGATCGTGGAAGGAGCAGGGCTCGGCGCGCGTGCTGTCGGGCCTCAAGGCGGGCGAGCGGGTGGTCGTCGGTGAGTCGATCCAGGTCAACGCGCTATGGCATCAGGCCAACGGCGAAAGCTCCTAGGATGGCGGCGGCGCGGCGATGATTAACGCGTTGATACGTCTGGCGCTCAGCCAGCGGGTGGTGGTAATCGGCGCCGCGCTGATCCTGCTCGTCGTCGGAATCTTCGCCTTCTCTCAGCTCGACATCGAGGCTTATCCCGATCCGGTGCAGCCGATGGTCGAACTACTGACGCTGCCCAACGGGCTCGGCGCCGAGGAGGTCGAGCGGCTGGTGACGGTGCCGCTGGAATTCGGCCTGTCCGGGATGCTCGGGCTCGAGGCGACGCGGTCGATCTCGCTCTACGGACTCTCCGACATTCGCTGCTACTTCGCCTGGGACAGCGACTATAACTTCGACCGCACGCAAACCATCAATCAGCTCGCCTTCGTCTCTCTGCCGCAGGGCATCACGCCTGGGCTCTCGCCAGAAAATCCGGTCGGCGAAATTTATCGCTACACTGTCGAGAGTCCCGATCATGACTTGCTCAAGCAAAAGGAGGTCGAGGACTGGATCCTCGAGAAGCAGCTCAAGACCGTTCCGGGGGTGATCGACGTCAGCGGTTTCGGCGGGTTGACCAAGCAATACCATGTTGACGTCGATCCGCAAAAGTTGACCTATTACCAGGTCCCGCTCACGGCCCTGACCAGCGCGATTGCGAACTCGAACACCAACGCCGGCGGTAATTATCTGACCGTTGGCGAGCAGGCCTTCGACGTTCGCGGCATCGGCTTCATCCATTCGCTCGATGACATTCGCAACATCGTGCTCTCGGCGAGCAAGGGCACTCCGATCACGGTCGCCAACGTCGCCGACGTGAGCGTCGGCTATGCGCCGCGGCTCGGTATCGTCGGCATGAACCAGCGCGACGAGGTCGTCACTGGCATCGTGCTGATGCGCAAATACGGGGACACGCTCAAGACGCTCGACGGCGTGGAGCAAAAGGTCAGTTGGCTCAACAACTCGGGCATCATGCCGCGCGGCTACAAGGTCGTGCCCTACTATGATCGTCGCGGGCTGGTCAGGACGACGCTGCGTACCGTCTTCGAGAACCTGACGATGGGCATCGTGCTGGTCTTCCTCGTGCTGATCTTCTTTCTCGGTGATTTCCGCAGCGCCTCAATCGCCGCAATCAATATTCCGCTCGCGCTGTGTGGCGCGTTCCTGCTGATGTGGCTCGGTAATACGCCGGCCAATCTGATTTCGCTCGGGGCCATCGACTTCGGCATCATCATCGATTCGACTGTCGTAGTGATGGAAAACATCCATCATCATTTCACCAGCGAG
Organism: Deltaproteobacteria bacterium; assembly: GCA_021780755.1. GTDB lineage: Bacteria > Desulfobacterota > Binatia > Binatales > Binataceae > JADMIL01. Next base: position 210,680 of record JAJXYF010000015.1, read on the forward strand.
CCGCTCGTTCGGGATCGGCCGGCGCGCTTGAGGATACTGGCGGCGGCCCAGGAAGTTGGCGGCCCGATTCTGTTCTCGACGCTGATCTTCATGATTGCGTTCCTGCCGCTGTTCACGATGCACGGCGTCGAAGGCGCGATTTTTTCGCCGATGTCGCATACCTACGCCTATGCGCTCGGCGCGGCGATTTTGCTGGCGGTCACGCTTTCGCCGGTGCTCAGTTCGTTCGCGTTCGCCCGCGGGATCAAGCGTCGCCGCGAGCGCGTGTGGGGCCTCATCAGCCGCTTCTATCACGGGCTGTTCGTGCGCATTCTGAAATGGCCCGGGCTGACGCTGACGCTGATCTCAATCGGAGCGTTGGCGGTGTTCACGCTCTTCCCGCGCCTCGGCGGCGAGTTCCTGCCCAAGCTCGAAGAGGGCAACATCTGGGCGCGCGCGACGATGCCGCTGACGATTTCACTGGACCACGGTGCGGTGTTGGTAAACCGCATGCGCGCGGTCTTTATGTCGTTTCCGGAAGTGACGACGGTAGTTTCGCAATTGGGCCGGCCTGACGATGGAACCGAGACGACCGGATTTTTCAACTGTGAGTTCTCCGTGGATCTCAAGCCGCAGGACAAGTGGCCCGCTGGAATGACCAAGACGGAGCTGGTCAAGGAAATCGACGGCACGCTCATACGGAAATTCCCAGGGGTTAACTTCGGCTACTCGCAGAATATCGAGGACAACATCAACGAGGCGCTGTCGGGCGTAAAGGGATCGAACTCGGTCAAGGTCTTCGGCCCCGACCTCGAGGTTGACGAGCGCATCGCCAACCAGGTGGTTGAGGTGATGGGTGGCGTGCCGGGCGTCGTCGATCTCGCGGTGTATCGTTCGCTCGGCCAACCGAACCTGGTGATCACACCGGACCGCGTGCAATGCGCGCGTTACGGGCTCAACGTCGGCGACGTCGCGGCGGTGGTGCAGGCGGCGATCGGCGGGCAGGCGGTGACCCAGGTGCTCGAGGGCGATCGCCGCTTCGATCTGGTCGTTCGCTGGAAGCGGCAATATCGCACGAGCCTGGGCGCGATTCGCGATATCCGGGTCCCGCTGCCGGGCGGCAGCGAAATTCCGCTCGGCCAGGTGGCGCGGATCAATACCGCCGAGGGCGCGTCGTTCATCTATCGCGAGGGACTCGAACGCTATGTCCCGGTGCGCTTCGCGGTGCGCGGCCGCGATCTGCAGAGTGCCGTCATTGGCGCAAAAAATGCCGTCGCCGAACAGGTCAAACTGCCCGAGGGCGTCCATCTCGAATGGGCGGGCGAGTACGGCGAGCTGCAGCAGGCCAATCGCCGGCTGATGGTCGTGGTGCCCTTCGCCCTGATTCTGATCGCGGGCGTCCTCTACGCAGCGACCACCTCGCTGATCGACACCTTCGTGATCATGGCGCAGATTCCGGTCGCCTGCGTCGGCGGTATCCTGGGGCTGTTCCTCACCGGAACGCCGTTCAGCGTTTCCGCGGCAGTCGGTTTCATCTCGATTTTCGGCATCGCCACCATGGATGGAATCCTGCTGAGCTTTTACATCCGCCAGCTCTGGAACGAGGGCCATCCATTCGTCGAATCGATCATCATGGGATCCGATCGGCGTCTGCGCGCGACCATGATGACCGATCTGGTGGACGCGCTTGGCCTGCTGCCGGCGGCGCTTTCCACGCGTATCGGAGCGCAGACGCAGCGTCCGCTCGCCATCGTCGTGATCGGCGGGGCGCTCGCGATCATGCTGGTAACGCGGTTGCTCCAGCCGGTTTTGATCTACCTGTGCCATCGCCGCCTGCGCCATCTGGAGACGCGCAAGACTTCTCCGATGGCGCCGATTTCGCCGATGCCGGACGACGCTCATCTCTAGTTCCGGGCGCGCGGCTGTTCCCGCGCATCGCGAATTCGTGGTAAATCCGGCGTTGGAGGAAATCCACGATGGCGACGACATTGGAAGTTCTCGCGAGCGGCTACGGCTTGCTCGAAGGACCGCGCGTCGACGATCACAACCGTCTCTATTTCAGCGATGTCCCGAACGGCGGAGTCTATCGGCGCAGTCCCAACGGCGAAATCGAAACGCTGATACCCGGGCGTAAGGGCGTCGGCGGAATCGCGATCAACCAGGGTGGCGGTTTCGTCTGCTCGGGACGCGGACTCATCTACTGGAACGAGGCGACGCGCACCAGCCGCAACCTTTTTACCGAATGGGAAGGGCGCCCGCTCAAGGGGCTCAACGACTTGCAGCCCGACGACCACGGCAGCGTCTTCGTCGGCTCGTTGGAATTCGACGCGCTTTCCGATCAGAAGCCGGTGCCCGGTAATCTGTTTCGCGTCGATCCCGACGGCATCGTCACCAAGCTGTGGGAGGGTATCGAGGTCACCAATGGACTCGGCTTCAGCCCCGATCGCAAGCTGCTCTACCACGCCGATTCGACCACGCAAGCGGTGTGGGCGTACGACGTGCAGCCCGATCGCACGGTTAAGGATCGCCGGGTATTTGCCAAGATTCCCGAGGGCTGGCCCGACGGGTTGGCGGTCGATGCGGAGGGTGGCGTCGTCGTCGCGACGGTGAAGTCGGGCGAGGTCGTGCGCTTCAAGCCCAACGGCACCATCGATTATCGCCACAAGATACCGGCCAAGTTCGTCACCAGCCTGACCTTCGGCGGCAAGGATCTGCGGGACCTCTACATCGTCACCGCGGACAACACCGACGACAAGGACAAGAAGGGGACGATTTTCAGGACCCGATCCGAGATACCCGGGCTGGCGGTGCCCAAGGCAAAATTCAACTGACGGTTCCAATCGGTCGCGCGCGACCAGGTTGTCACGCGCGGCCTCCTTCCCAACGCAAGCTCGATTCGACGGTGGTACCTGGATGCCGGCAATACTCGACGGACTGACGGTCGTTGATCTCACGCAGAACATCGCGGGACCGTACTGTACGCAACTGCTCGGTGACTTTGGCGCGACCGTAATCAAGGTCGAACGCCCCGCGGGCGGCGACGACGGTCGCCGCTTCGCGCCCATCTGGCACGGCGAGTCCACCGTTCATCTGGCCAACAACCGCAACAAGAAAAGCATCTGCGCCGACCTCGACCATCCACGCGGTCGTGAGATCGTGCGGCGCCTGGCGCGCACCGCCGACGTATTCGCGCATTCGATGAAGCCCGGCAGCACCGAATCGCGCGGGCTTGGCTACGAGGATCTCGCACCGGAAAATCCGCGACTTATCTATGCGTCGATCAGCGCCTTCGGCGATATCGGTCCGATGAGAAATCTGCCGGGCTATGATCCGCTCGGGCAGGCCTACTCGGGAATCATCAGCATGAACGGCCACCCGGGTGCGCCGCCCGCACGCGTGGTCGTGCCGATCATCGACCAGGGATCGGGGCTGTGGCTGTTCAGTGGAGTGCTCGCCGCGATCATCGAACGCGCCAAGACCGGCAAGGGCTCGCGCGTTCGCACCAGCCTGCTCGAAACCGGCGTGGCATGGACCACGCTAATGATGACCAACTACATGGCCACCGGCGACGTCCAGGGACCGGCCGGATCGACTTCGCCCGCGGCAGCGCCGTACGAAGCATTTCAGACTGCGGACGCGTGGGTGCTGGTGGCGGCCGGCAACGATCGGCTGTTCGGGAGATTTTGCGAGGTGCTCGGACTCGGCGAAGTTCCACTCGACCCGCGCTTCGTCAGCAACAGTGTACGCGTGCCGCATCGGCTCGAATTACACGAAATTCTGGAGCGCGAGACGCGGCTCTTCACGACCGCGAAATTGATCGAGGAACTGCAAAAGATGGGCGTGCCGGTCAGTCCGATCAACACTCTGGACCAGGTCTTTGCCGATGAGCAGGTGAACACGCTCGGGATGTTTGCGTCGGTGCCGCCGGACTTTCGCATCCCTGAGATGAAGTTTGTCGATATACCGGTCAGCATCGACGGCGAACGATCGGTCAAGCGCCTGATGCCGCCACGCCTCGGCGAGCATACCGAGGAGGTACTTACCGCCGCCGGTTATTCCGCCGACGAGATCGTGGCGCTTCGCGCGGAAAAAGTCACAAACTGAATACTCGCACCCGCCCTCGAAAATCTCTCACGCCTCGCCCGTTGCGAGCAGGCCGCTGGAGACGATCGTCAACGCGAAGGACGCCACGCGAAGCAGCGCCGCGGTCGGTTCGGTGGGGAGTGTTTCGCCGAACGCGGCCATGCCACCAAGGATCGGCACGACGTTCGAGATCGCGGACGAGAGTGGCATCGCGACGATTCCGCGCGCCGAATGAAATGAGTTCTGCAAAAGTATCAGGCCCGCGATATTGGCCGCGCTGGTATAGTAGAGCCACGGATTGGCGAACACCCGGAGTATCATGGCGCTGCCGGTTTGTGCGATGAAGCTGTCGGTCAGCGCCTTGGTATAGAGGCTGGCGAGTCCGAAGGCGACACCCGACGCGATCGCGGTCGCCACGCCGCCGCGGCGCAGTCGTGCGAACGCATAGGGTGCTGCGCAGAGCGCTACCGCGATTGCCGTGAGATTGAACAGCGCGAGATCAGTCGCATGATCATGCGCGGCGCCGCCCGTGAGCGATTGGGACAGCAGGACGGCCGCGACGGCGATCCCACCGATGCCAATCCATTCACGGCGGTTCGCCCGCTCGTGCAGAAACAGCACCGAGAACACCACGAACAATCCGATCCCGGCCTGCATCATGACCGCCACCAGCGACACCGGCGCGTCGCTGAGCGAAACCACGTAGAGAGCGTATCCGATCGCCTGGACGCCCAGGCCGCCGATCCAAATCGGGTCGCGAATCCATCTGAGTACGGAGCGCACCACATTGCCGGCTCGCGCCGGCGGCAGCGTCGCGGAGCGGCTTTTCATCATGAGCAGACCGGCGGCCAGCAGCACGCTGGCAACGAGCCCGAAGCTGAGGTACAGCGCCAGCCCGGGTGTCTTAACCATCGACTTCCCGCAGCGTCCCGTCGCCCAGGATTTCGAGCCGCCGTCCGGCCCATTGGACTTCATTGCTGAGCAGGCTCGCGAACCAGATGCCGGTCATGCAGAGGTCCTTCAGTGGGATCAGACAGATGTCACGAGTTAATTCAGGCGCGCCCAGAACGTAGCGCAGCATCAGCGCCGACATCGTCAGTCGCGCGACCAAAACCAGAACCAGGGCCTTGATCGAGAATGCGCTCGCACCTGACGCGACCAGCAGGACCAGCGCCCAGAAGAGCCCGTGAATCAGGATGGTAGCGAGGCTGAGCGGGCGGGTCGTGCGGTAAGTGCGGGCCCATCGCAGTTGATGATTCCAGAAATCCGCGAAGGTCCGTTCATGAGTGATCGTGGTGACGATTGAACTGGAGAGCGCCACATCCCATCCACGATCGGCGGCGAGCTTGCCGATGTAGTAATCGTCGGCGAGCATATCCCTGATCGCGCGGAAGCCACCAATCGCATCGAGTGTCGCACGCTTGATCGCGACGGTCGCGCCGAGCGCAAAGCGCACCGGTTCGATCGCCGCCGAGAGCATCACCATGGGCGCGAAGTCGGTATTGACCGCGAGCGCCTCGAGTCGCGACGCGATCGGCCCGCTCGGTAGTGCGCGATAGATGCATGAAATGACGCCCAGTTTATTGTCCGCCGCGAGTTCGCCGACCAGCCGCCGCAGATGGTCGCGATCGACGGCGATATCCGCATCGCTCATCACGAACAGGTCCGCATGCTTGGCGAGGTCCGACATTTTTATGAGCTTGGCGACCTTTCGATTGGCGCAGCCGGGTTCGCCGCCGACGACCATCTCCATCGGCCGCTGCGGATAGAGCTGGTGAAGTTCAAGCGGGACTTGCGCGGCGCGATCGGTGCCGTCGGAAACCCCGAAGTAGTAATCGACGCGCGGGTAGTCCAGTTTGAAATAGCTGATGATCTGATCGCGCAAACTTTGCGTCAGGCCGTGCAATGGCTTCAGGACGGCGACGCGCGGCACAGTTTCCGGAAGTGGCGGTGCCGGTAACGCTGCGCGGAGCGTAAACCGTATCGCGGCCAGCGCAGCCGCGACGTAGTAGGTGAGCGAGATTGCGACGCATGCAGTCGCGAAGTCCGCAATGATCTTCATAAGCAGGTGCACGGCGCCAAGGCCGACGGATGATTCAACGCCTTGGCGCCACTATCATGCACGCCGCACGGGCGAGGTTTTGAATAGCGCGCGCGTCAGGCCGCTTGCGCCGAATTCACGGCGGCGCGTGACTGTGCGCGGCGGGCCCGCATGGTCGAAAGGAATTGCTTCCCTTCCCCGAGCAGCCGCTTGCATTCCTCGCGCGAGGTCACCATCTTGCGCAACGCCTTCAAAATGTAGCGCGGGCGGAAATAGAAGCTGCGATAGAATCGCTCCACCGCCTGGTAGATCTCGTCGTTGCTCAGGCCCGGGTACTGCACCGTGCACTTCTGATAGCCGGATTCGTCCAGCAGGGGATCGACCGCCAGGTAGCCGTTTTTCGTCACGTAGTCATACAGTTCGGTGCCGGGATAGGGCGACGCCAGCGACACCTGGATAGTCTCGCAGTTCATCTCGCGCGCGAAGCGCATCGACTCCTCAATCGTCTCTTTGGTCTCGCCCGGCAGCCCCAGGATGAACGTGCCGTGAATCAGGATGCCGAGATCGTGGCAATCTTTCGTGAAGCGTCGCGCGCGATCGATGCGCACGCCTTTCTTGATGTTCTCCAGGATCTTGGCGTTGCCGCTTTCGTAGCCAACTACGAACAGTCGCAGCCCGCCGTCCTTCAGGATTTTGAGGGTCTCGTAATCGACGTTGGCGCGCGAGTTGGTTGACCAGGTGATGCCGAGCGGCTTGATCAGTTGGGCGATTTTCCGCGCGCGCATGGGATCGGCCGTAAAGGTATCGTCGTCGAAGAAAAGTTCCTTCATCTTGGGGAACTTCGCCTTCATCGCGGCGACTTCTTCATAGACGTTTTCGGGGCTGCGCACGCGATACTTATGCCCCTGCGTGACCTGTGGCCACAGGCAGAAGGTGCAGCGTGCCGGACATCCGCGGCCGGTGTACATCGAGACGTAGGGATACTGACAGTAAGGGCTGTTGTAGCGCAGGTAATCGAGGTTCTTCGCATAAACTTCCGTTACGAACGGCAGCTTGTCGAGTTCCTCATTGGAAAGAATCGGACGATCAGGATTATGGCTGATGATGCCGTTTTTCTGGTAGCTGATGCCGCCGATCTTCGACCAATCCATGCCCTGCGCAACTTCGAGCATTGAAAAGTCGAACTCTTTGCGGGCGGCGATATCAATCGATCGGCTGAGCTTGAGCGTCTCCTCGGCGCGCGCCGTGGGATGGCCGCCGACGAACGCGATGATGCAATTCGGATTGGCTGCCTTGATCGCCTCGGCCGTTCGCGCATCCATCCGCAGCGACGGCGTTGACGTATGAATCACGACGAAGTCGTAGTGTTTGGCTTCCTCAACCGTCATTTCGGGAGTGTAATTATGTGGCGGAGCGTCGAGCAGGCGCGCGCCCGGGATCATACCAGCCGGATAGGCGAGCCACGTCGGGTACCAGAACGACCAGACTTCGCGCGTCGCCTGGTAGCGCGATCCCGCGCCTCCGTCGAAGTCGTCGTAGGAGGGGGGATTGAGGAAAAGCGTCTTCATCACATCCATGCGCAAGTCACTCCGGAAAGCCTGTCCGATTGGTTAGTGAGACTATATTCACGCGATTACATGAAGGCAATAATGGCGCGAAAGTTGTTGGCCGGCGCGGGCCGGGATGAGCGTGATCAGATGTGATCGGAGGCACAAACAGGGCCGTTCTGGCTCCGCTTAGGTTCAATTAGACGGCTCAGAGGGGAAATTCCATGCACGACTCGGCAAAACGGATAGCGTTGGTCACCGGCGCGAACAAGGGTATCGGCTTCGAGGTGACGCGGCGTCTCGCAATGGCGGGGATGACCGTAGTGCTTGGCGCTCGCAATGCCGGTTTGGGCGAGGCCGCCGCCATCCGGCTGCGGGCCGAGAACCTCGACGTTCGCTTCATTGAACTGGACGTCGTGCGGCGCGCGACAATCGAGTCGGCGGCCGCGACCATCTTGGCCGATTTCGGACGACTCGACGTGCTGGTCAACAACGCCGGCATCAACGACCCCGCCGATGGTCAGCCTGGCGTGGTGGAACTCGACACCGTCCGCCATGTGATGGAGACCAACTTCTTTGGCACGCTTGCGGTCACTCAGGCGATGCTTCCGCTGCTGCGCAAGGGGCCGGCGGGGCGCATCGTCAACGTCTCCAGCGGACTCGGCTCGCTCACCTGGAACGCCGATCCGAACTGGGTATATGCCCCAGTCAAGCTGCTCGGCTACAACACCTCCAAGGCCGCGATGAACATGTTGACCGTTCAACTCGCCTACGAGTTGCGCGACACCGCGATCAAGGTGAACTCCGCCAACCCCGGCTACACCGCGACCGACCTTAATGGCCATCGAGGGCATCAGACGGTGGAGCAGGGCGCGGCCGAGACTGTGCGGCTAGCACTTTTGTCGCCGGGCGGCCCCACCGGCGGCTTCTTTGAAACGACCGGCACCGATCCGTGGTGAGGGGAAGCTGAATCAGTAATCGCTAATCGCTCCACAGGATCCGGGAGTCACCCACCGTCTTCATTCGGACAGTCACCGCCGCATGCGCCGACTTACACACGAATCGATTCAAGTCTCGTCGGCGGACGAGGCTGGAAGCTTGGTGGTGACGAACGCGAAGATACCGGTCAAGCCGCCCAAGAGCGTGCTCGCGAACCACAACAGGCCGAGCGCGATAGTGTCGGGACGGGCGAGGCCCGCGTATCCGAACAAGACCAGATAAGCGGCTTCGCGCACGCCGAGGCCGTTAAGGGTGATCGGCAGACTGGCGAAGACGTTGGCGATTGGCACGCATAGCATAAAGGTGGCGAGTGAAGTGTTCAGCCCGAGGCCACGCGCCAGCAAATATTGACACACGGCGAGAGCTGCCTGGAGCAAGAGCGAAAGGACGATCGCCGGTATCAGTGCGGCGGGGCGGTACATGTACGGCAGAAATGGCTCGACCAGGCGGCCCAACCTTCCGCCGAGACGCGACGCGAGGCGGGCGAGTAACGGTGCCGTGAGCCATCCCGCCAGGGCAGCGGCGCCGATGCTCACGGTGACGCGCAGTACGCTCGGCGGCAGCGTGACCGTGCGCATTGCCAGGGCGCATCCGGCGGCGAACCAGAACAGCGCGAGCAAACCGATTCCGCGGTCGGCAACGACTGACGCGATCGCGTCGGCGAGTCGATTTTGGCGCCGGCCGAGATACAGCGCACGCGCCGCGTCGCCACCGACCAGTCCGGGGACGAACAAATTGGTGAACACACCGACGAAGTAGTACGCGAGGTATTCGCGAAAGGGACCGGGAATCGAATTGATGCGCGCGAGCAATTGCCATCGCCACGCCGACATCACCTGGCTCGCGACGTACAGCGCGATCGCGGCGGAGAAATAGCTGAGCCGCTCGCGCGCCAGGGCGTGAAACACTGGCCGCGCATCGTAATGGCTGAGCAGGAGCGCAACCACCGCGATACCCAGTGCGGCGCGAATCGCGAACGCGCCGTAGGGATTTCCGCGCGGCGCCGCGGCTTCGACCAGGCCGCTATCGGCCGGTTCGGGACTCGACGTTTCATTCATCAAATATCCTCACACCGCTGCGCGATTACTTGCGATCCGATGGCCGAGTTTCAAGCGGTCGAGTACCGGATCCCGCCGCATCGGCGCGCATGATGGCGACTTTTTTAGGATCGGACGCGATCACCTTATACGGCCCAATCAGTCGGCTCAGCTGATTGAGTATGAAGCGATCGACGACAAAAACGGTCGGGCGCGGGTCGTTCCAGAGCTTCAGGAGATCGGCGCGGCGGATGAAGAAATACTGCGCGGCGTCCGGGTCGTGCTCAGAGCCGAAGGTGAGCTCGGTCCTGGCGCCCACGATGATCACGCGGCGACCAGCATAAAACGGCAGCGATTGTACGTAACGCGGATAGCAGACCAGACGCGCATCCGGCTGGAGTCGTTCGATGGTTCGCGCGAGTTTCGCGTAAGATCTGATCGGCTCAGCCATCAGACGGCCGTAGCTGACGGTGATCAATGCCGCGGCCGCGGTCAGAATGAAGACGGCGAGGCCCGTCGCGCCGCGGCGCGTCCAGAAGGTAACGAAGCATCCGATGCCGCCGATGACGAAAATCGCGCCGGCGGCGTCGAGCGCGGGGCGCACCATCATGGGGTACGGCGCGCGAAATTCGGCCGCGTACATCGCGATGCCGATCGCGACCGCGCCGGCGATTCCGAGCAGCGGGCCGAGTGCCGCCAAACGTCGCGAACCAGTTGTCGTGCGGCCATCGATCAAGGTCACGAGCCCGTCCGCAATCACGATCGCCAGCGGTGGTATCGCCGGCAGGATGTACGGCACCAGCTTGGCGCTCGAGAGCGAGAACAGGGCGAAGACCGTGCCGCCCGCGATGAGGCAAAAGCGTCGCGCCGGGTTCGGCGTCAGCCGCCGCCACGGGATGAACGGCACCGCAAAGGTCCAGGGCACGAGGCCCCCGATAATGATCGGGACGTAATAGTAGATCGGCTGATCGTGGCTGTAATTGGCGTCGAAGAAGCGCCGGAGATGTTCACCGATAAAGTAGAAATCGAAGAAGCCGGGCTCGCGAATCGTGATCGCGGCGAACCACGGCGCGGCGATCGCGGCGGTCAGGAGGAGGCCGGGGATCGCATGGAAGCGGTGGATCGCGCCGCGCAGTTCGCCCTCGCGCCACAGGAAGATCGCCGTGACGAAAAGTGGTATCGCGACACCGACGGGACCCTTGGTCAGCGCCGCCAGTCCCATCGCGACGTACGCCAGCCAGCACCAGCGGCCACCGTCGCGCCAATGAAGAAAGAAGGCGTACAGTGCCACCGTCATCAGGGCGGTGAGCAGCATGTCGGTGGTGAGCACCTGCGCCATCAGCGCGTAGATTGCGCTGGTCGTGAGCACCGCACCCGCGACGATCGCACGCCGCGCGTCGAAGGTCCTGGCCGCAAAGAAACAGGTCGCCGCGACGCCGAACAGCGCCGCGAAGGCGTTGACGAAGCGCGCCGCGAATTCGTTGACGCCCATCAGGCCCATCGAAATCGTCGTCAGCCAATAGAGCAGCGGCGGCTTTTCGATATACGGAACGTAGTTCAGATGCGGGACGATGAAGTTGCGCGATGCGAGCATCTCGCGCGCGATCTCGGCGTAGCGCGCTTCGTCGGGTTCCCAAAGGCCGTAGGTGCCGAGATGGAAGAAGAACAGAAACGCGGCCAGACCGATCACGCCGGCGAAGCCCGCGGCGACGAGCGCGGGGCCTCCGCTGGTCGCGTGCTCAGCGCGCGGCGAAATCGCGGATGCACTCGCGGTGGTGGTATTGAGTCGGAATCGCACGGCGCCCAAGTCTAACTGGCGCACGCCGCATCGCAACAGCCAGCGAGTCTGAGAGCCGAACTGACGGGTTGGCGAGGCGCCTGGTGTTAATCGCCGACGGCGCCGCCGCCCTTGCGCTGATCGTAGGCGCCGCGCAGGATGCCGGGTTTGATCCGAATCGCGTTGACCGCACCCAGTTCCGGCACCACCTTGAGTCGGTAGCCCATCGCCGTCAACTCGCTCTTGGTCTTCACCGGCATGCTCTCTTCGACGAAGACCAGATCGGGTTCACCCTGTTCATGGATGCGCGGCGCGGCCAGCGCGGCTGCCGGACGAAGTTTGAAATCGAGCACGTTGAGCGTCACCTGAGTTACGCCGCTGATTATCGTCGGTCCGCCGGAACCGCCGTCCACCAGCGCCGGCCGTCCATTTTCAAGCGCGATGACCGGCGACATGCTCGAGAGCGGGCGCTTGCCCGGCGCCACCTCGTTGTTCTTCTCGCCGACCAGCTTGAACGCGTTGGGCACTCCCGGCGCGACCGCGAAATCGTCCATCTCGTCGTTCAGGATGAGTCCGAGCGATGGCACCATCAGCTTGGCCCCGAAGACGGTATTGACCGTCGTCGTCACGTCCACCACGTCGCCGTCCTTGTCAACAATCGCGAAGTTCGAGGTGCCGTGATCGTGCGCTGCCCCGATCGGCGGCAGGCTCGAGTGATGGAGCGCGCGGTCGCGCGCGTCGGCGATATGTTTCGCTGACAGCAGTTCCTCGATCGGGACCTTGACGAAGGCCGGATCGGCGTACTGCTCGCGGTCGATAAAACCCTGGCGCATCACCTCGATCAGACGCGCGAGGTAGGGCGGCGAATCCACGCCGAGTCCCGCCACGCGCCCCGACGACAGCATCCCGAGAATCTCCAGCACGACGCCCCCCGACGACGGCGGCGGCATCGTATAGACGTCGTAGTTGCGATAGGTGAGATGGATCGGATCGCGCCACACCGGGTGGTAGCTGGCGAGATCGTCGGCAGTCACGATCCCCCCATGCTCCTTGACGAAGGCGGCGATCGTGGCGGCCACCGGTCCGCGATAAAAGTTCGCCGCCGGGTCGTCGCCCAGGCGTTCGATCAGCGCCGCCAGGTCGCGATTGTAAATCGTCGCGTCGGCCGTTTGCGGTTTGCCGTCGGGGGTGAAGTACACCGTGCGAAAGGCCGGGTCCGCCATAAAGGCCGGCGCCGTCATCGCGACCTCTTTGGCCATGTGCGGACTCAGCGCGAAGCCCTCGCGCGCCAGCTTGATCGCGGGTGCCGCGTCTTCCGAGAATTTCTTCGTGCCGAAGCGCCTCAGCGCCGCGTCGAGTCCCGCCAATTCACCCGGCACCGCGATCGCCAGCGCTCCCGTGCGCGCCAGGTCCTCGTCGGGCCTGCCGTTGCGCAGGTACATGGCGGCGGTGGCGGCCTTGGGCGCTACCTCGCGATAATCCAGCGCGTAGAGTTGCCGGGTCTTGGCCAGGTAGATCAGCATGAAGCCGCCGCCGCCGATGCCGCACGAACCCGCGTTGGTGACCCCGAGCACGAGCGAAGTCGCGACCGCGGCGTCGATCGCATTGCCGCCGTGCTGGAGGATTTCGAGGCCGGCCCGCGCGGCCGGTTCACTTTCCGCCACCACCATTTCGTGCATCGCCTGGGCCGCATTCAGCAGATGTGGCAGTGGCGCGAGCAGCAGCGTCGTGATTGCGCCGATGATCGCGAAGCGGCGCGCGCAAGCGGTAATCCGTTCGATCCAAAACGATGGCATGACGGTGTTACTAACAGCCGAGGCCGCCTGAGAAAAGCGCCGTTTCCGCATGGCCCCTCGCGATGTTAAATTTGCGTCATGCCATGGGCGTCGCTGCGTTCGCTCAGCCGCGCCGGAGGATCCAGCATGAATTTCACCGATATCATCTATGAGAAGTCGGAACGCGTCGCGACCGTCACGCTCAACCGGCCCGAACGGATGAACGCGTGGCGCGGCCAACTCGAACACGAGTTGCGCGCCGCGATGGGTGACGCGGAGGCCGACCCCGGTGTCGGCGCGATTATCGTCACTGGCGCCGGCAAGGCGTTTTGCGCCGGGCTCGACATGGGTGCGCTGAGCAAAATCGCGTCCGACTCGGGCATCACCGAAAATCTCGCCGAGACCCGCGGCGGCGACGAGCTGCATCCGAACTTCCGCGGTCGCTTCGCCTGGCTGCTTTCGATGAAGACCCCGATCATTGGCGCGATCAACGGCGCCTGCGTCGGCATGGGCTTCGCCAACGCGCTGCATTACGACATCCGCATCGCTTCCGATCGCGCGCGCATGGGCACTATCTTTCCGCGCCGCGGGCTGGCGCTCGAACTTGGCGCGAGTTGGCTGCTGCCGCGCATCGTCGGCCTCGCCAACGCGGTCGAACTGGCCGTCACCGGCAAGCTTATCGACGGGCACGAGGCCCATCGCATCGGACTCGTGAGCAAGGTCGTTACGCACGAAGAATTGATGCCCGCCGCGCGCGCCCTCGCCAGCGAAATCGCCACCCAATGCTCGCCGCTCGGCGTCGGCCACGCCAAGCGGATGGTCTATGAGCATCTGTTTACCGATCTCACCACAGCCTGTGTCGATGAGGACGAAACCGCGATCCTGATGACGCGCTCGGACGACTTCAAGGAGGGCATCAAGGCGTTTACCGAAAAGCGCGCGCCGCGTTTCACCGGCAAATGACCTCGATCGAAGTCAATCAAGGGCAGATCTGGAACCTTTGAAAGTTTTTCGTGCTTCCCGTGAGCGTCAATTGGCGAAAAGCTATTTGCCGTTCTTGTCGGATTTTTCCGGCTTGTCCGGTTTATCGAGCGGGTGCCTGAACTTGCGGTCGGGATGCCGAATCGTCAGCACCGGACAGTGCGCCTTGCGGACGACCCTTTCGGCCACACTGCCCATCAGGACATGCGCCAAGCCGCTGCGGCCGTGGGTGCCGAGCACGATCAGGTCGGCGCCGTCGCTCTGCGCCGCGTTGATAATCTCCAGGAACGGCGCGCCCACCTTGAGCACCCCGCGCGATTTGAGACCGGCGTCGCGCAAGCGCGCCGTGATCTTGTCGAGTTCCCGCAGCGCCAGCAGGCGTTGCTCCTCCGCAATCCGATTCATCGCGCCAACGTCAAGGCCGGGGCTCAACTCGCTGACCATCACGGGCGCGAGCGGCTGATCGACATGCACCACGAGGATTTCGGCGGAGAACCTGCGGGACAGTTCCTCGGCGTATTCAAGGGCGTAGTTGGAGTCGTCGGAGAAGTCCGTAGCAGCGAGAATCTTGGTGAATGTGGCCACAAAGCGAACGATACGCCGGGCGCGGCATCCGGGCAAGTGACGGCACCTCACGCGCGCACTTCCCACGGTGAATTGACGAGATGCGGTCTTGCGGATGGCATCGATTGGACCCTTGGCGACCGATTCGGCGTAATCTCGACGGCGGCACCACCGGTGGATTAGAATTGACGCGTGGCCTCAAGAAAACCCGAGGGCGGCGGTCCGATCCGGTTCGGCGACTTCGCGCGCGCGGTTGACGAACTCTTCGACGACTTGCTGATCACGCGCTGGCGTGAGAACCGCCGGCCGACCTTTGAGCGGCCGCTGGTGAGCGATCGCGGAGCACATTACGAGGTGACGGTCGTGACCGCCACTGCCGATGCGCGCGCGATGGAAGTCGAAGTCAGCGATCTGCGGCTGGTGGTGCGCTTTGCCGGTCCGGTCGGACCGGTTGAACATACCGTTGACCTTGCGCATCCGGTCGAAAGCGAGGCGGTCAGCGCCAAATGGAATGCTGGCCTGCTCGTGATCGTCCTGCCGAAAAAGCGCGGCCGCCGCGTCATCGTTGAATAGCCGCCGCCCCAACCGGCATTTGCCGAAAGTTTCGCGATGGTACCAATGACCGACCATGACGAATCGCCCGACGGGCGCGCACTGCAGCCCGCGATCGCACCAATCGAACTGAAACCCGATGACCTGCGCGGCGCCTCGCCCGTCACCTCGGCGGAGCTGATGCGGCTTTCGCGCGACGGTGAGAGCGATCAACTTTTGGGACAAAGCCGCGCGCTCGACGCGATTCGGCTGGGGATCGGGGTTGACGCGCCCGGCTACAATGTTTTTGTCAGTGGACTGCGCACGCGTGCCGAGCGCGATTCGATCCTGCGCCTGCTCCAGGAGCGGGCGTCCACGATGCCGACGCCTGATGACTGGGTGTACGTCAATAATTTTCGCACGCCCGAGGCGCCGCTCGCGATCAAGCTGCGGGCGGGGCAGGGCGGTGAGTTGAGGGCGCGGATGGAGGAACTGGTCAACTTCATCCTCGAGCAATTGCCCAAAGCGTTTCGCCAGGAGGACTTTGACCAGGAGCGATCCGCGCTGCGCGACAAGTACAACACCCGTGCGCAGGAGCTCTACGGAAATTTCGAGGCGCGCGCGAAGGAGCGCGGGTTCGCGATTCAGAGCGGGCCGGGTGGCCGCGTAATTTTCATCCCCCTGATCGGCGGCAAGATGCCGGAGTCGCCCGAAGATCTGCAGCGCGAGATGGCCGCGTTGCCCGAAACGGAAAAGGAGCGGCTCGGGCGCGTGCAGGGCGAACTGCAAAACGAACTCGCGACCCTGATGATGCGTCAGCAGGAACTGATGCATGAACTGATCGGCGATATTCGCCACATCGAGCGGGCCTTCGCGGCGCGCCTGATTACGCCGTCGATCGCGGCGATCAAGCAGCACTTCGACAACTCCGCGATCAGCGCTTATCTCGAGGAAGCCGCCGAACACATGTTGAGCAACCTGGATCGCTTCCGCGAGGCGTCGCCAGAGGCGCCCGCCGCCGGCGGCGACGGGGCCGCGCCGGTACCGTCGCCTGACGAGAAAACGCGCTTCTTCGAGTACCAGGTCAATGTCTTCGTCGATAATGCGGGTCGCACCGGCGCCCCGGTCATTTGCGAGGACGCGCCGACCTATCGCAATCTGTTCGGCACCATCGAGCGCTGGATCGATCCGACGGGGCGCTCCGGAACCAACTTCACCCGCATCATCCCCGGCTCCTTCATGAAGGCGCACGGCGGTTTCCTGCTCTTCGACCTGGAGGACGCGGCGGTCGAGCCCGGGGTGTGGAAGACGCTCAAGCGCACGCTCAAGACTGGCCGCATGACCCCCGAGACGTTCGAGCCGTTTCCCTTTTTCGCGACCGGCGGGTTGAAGCCCGAGCCGATCGAGATTCGCAACAAGGTGATAGTGCTCGGCGGTGCGCAACTCTACAATTTGCTCTATTTCTACGATCAGGAGTTTTCGACCCTGTTCAAGGTCAAGGCCGAGATTCGCCCGGTGATCACCGCCGATCAGGCGGCCGCGGGCCATTATGCGACGCACGTCGGGGCGCTCGCGCGCCGCGAGAACCTGCCCGCCTTCGACGGCGCCGCGCTGCAGCGAATCGTCGAGCATGGGATGCGTCTCGCGGGCGATCGCGACCGCGTGCTCAGCATGATGGAGCCGATCGACGATCTGGCGCGCGAATCGGCGTACTTCGCGCGCTCCCATAACGGTGCCGCGGTTGCCGCCGCCGACGTCGATCGGGCGCTCGGCGAACGCGTGCTACGGCTCAACTTCATCGAGGAAGAGATTCGCCGGCTGATTGCCAACGGCACCATCATCGTGAATCGCGACGGTGCGGCGGTCGGCCAGATCAACGGCCTGGCGGTGCTCGACGTCGGCGGCTACAGCTTCGGGCGCCCCTCGCGGGTGACGGTCACGGTCGCCCTCGGACAGGCTGGCGTGATCAATATCGAGCGCGAGGCCCATCTGTCGGGCGCGACCCACGACAAGGGCATCATGATTTTGAGCGGGTTCATGCGCGCGCGCTTCGGTCAGAAAAACGCGATCGCGATGACCGCGAGTATCTGCTTCGAACAGTCCTACTCGGGCATCGACGGCGACAGCGCCAGCTCGACCGAACTCTACGCCCTGCTCTCCGCCCTGAGCGGCGTGCCGATTCGCCAGGACCTGGCCGTCACCGGGTCGGTCGATCAATTTGGGCACGTCCAGGCGATCGGCGGCGTCAACGACAAGATCGAGGGCTTCTACCGGGTATGCAAAGCGGGCGGTCTGACCGGGCGCCAGGGCGTGATGGTCCCGCGATCGAACCTGCGCAACCTGATGCTCGACTTCGAGACGATCGAAGCGGTCGAGCGGGGCGTCTTCCATATCTACGCGGTCGAGACTATCGACGAGGGTGTCGAGATTTTGACCGGCGTGCGCGCTGGCACGGTTGACGAACCCGGTACGATAAATTTTCTGGTCGCCAATCGCCTGCGCGAGATGGGCGACAAGATTCGCGCGCACCCGTCGGGTGAGACCCGCATAATCCATGAGGATGCGGCTACCCCGCCGGCGCCTCCGAAGCCGCCCACCCCACCCGAACCGCCGCGCTGAAAGCGGTCCCGATCCGTGCGATCCTGTGACACGTCATTCCCGCCGCATCGTCCACCCACGGCGCTCCCGCCGCCCGCCCGCATGCCCCCACCAAGCTCCTTGCTTACGCGCCCGCGAAAGGTCTCATCGACGCGATCCGCAAGACCGGCTTAGGTCTATTCACCGGAAGTTTGAAACCTTTCAAAGGTTTCACGCTCTCTTTTATTCGCGTATCCGGCTCGTGACCGCAGACCTTCGCGCGGCTACGATGGCGAGTGAGGTTCAACCCTGATGCCGATTGATCTGCGCCTCGATGCCGACGAGGCACCGCTGATGATCGACCTGTACGAGCTGACCATGGCGGCGAGCTACTTCGCGCTCGGCTTCAATCAGCCGTCATGCTTTTACCTGAGCGTGCGGCGGATGCCGGCGAAGCGTGGGTTTCTGGTCGCCGCCGGCATCGACCGCGTCCTGGAGACGCTGGAGCAGTTCCGCTTTGGACCGGCCGCGATCGAATATCTCGACTCGCTCAAGATCTTCGGCCCGGAGTTCCTCACCTCGCTTGGCAAGCTGCGCTTTACGGGCGACGTCCACGCGCTGCCCGAGGGAACGATCTTTTTTGAGCAGGAGCCGATCCTCGAAGTGCGGGCGCCGCTGATCGAGGCACAGCTAATCGAGACGCTGGTGCTCAACCAGGTCGGCATGGCGTCGATGGTCGCGAGCAAGGCTGCGCGCTCCGTGATCGCGGCGCGTGGACGGCGGCTAATCGACTTCGGATTGCGGCGCAGCCAGGGCGCTGATGCGGGCCTGATCGCGGCGCGTTCGAGCTACCTGGCGGGCTTCGTCGGCACCTCTAACGTCCTTGCCGGCCGCCGCTACGGAATCCCGCTGAACGGTACGATGGCGCACAGCTATGTGATGGCGCATAGCCGTGAGAGCGAAGCCTTCGAGAATTTTGTCGCGCTATTTCCGCAGATGAGCACGCTGCTGGTCGATACCTACGACACCGTGCGCGGGGTCGAGAACGCGGCGCGCGTTGCGAGTCTCCTCAAGGAGAAGGGACAGAAACTGCAGGCCGTGCGACTCGATAGCGGCAACCTCGTGGACCTGAGCATTAGCGCGCGGCGCATCCTGGATCAGAACGGCCTGAAGGACGTTGCGATCTTCGCCAGCGGAAATCTCGACGAATATCGTATCAACGAACTGTTGCGCGCCGGCGCGCCGATCGACGCGTTTGGCGTTGGAACCGCGATGGTCACCGGCGGTGACACGCCGGCGCTCGATGTCGGCTACAAGCTCGCCGAGTACGCGGGCGCTCCGCGGCTCAAGACCTCGCAGGGCAAGCTCAGTCTGCCCGGGCGCAAGCAGATTTTTCGCGCGACCAATGCGAGTGGCGGCTTCTATGCCGACCTGATCGGACTCGACGATGAGGGCACGACCACTGTCGCGCGCGAGTTCAAGCCGGTGCCGGCCGAGGTCTCGACCATGCTAACCCGCCAGATGGTGGCCGGCCATCGCGTGGAGCCGCGACCGACGCTGGCGGAGTCGCGCGAACATCTGCTGCAGGCGCTCGCGCGGCTGGAGCAGCGCCATAAGGATTTGGAGCGTCCGCAGGTCTATCCGGTGCGCAATACCGCCGCGCTCAATGCGATGCTCACGGGCGAAAAGATCCGGGCCGAGAAGCGACAGAACTAGGCGTCAGCGAAGGTCGGTCGTGTCACCGTAGGCGCTGGATCCGCTTGGTCAGCCCGCGAATCGCGCGGTCAATGGCAGCATTAGCGGGTGAAGTGACGTGTTGCCCCTCCTAAGCGCTAAAGATTATATTATACGATATGTAGCGTCGGAGGCGGGACGAGATGGGGCAGGAATTCCAGAAAGTCGAACGGGTTGGCCGTGCCGCGGATGATGACTCGAAGCGGACCGTAATCATCGGTGCCGGACCGGCGGGACTGACGGCTGCGTGGGAGTTGACGCGCAACGGGCGCGGCGCTGTGGTGCTCGAGCAAGACCCCACACACGTCGGGGGCATCGCGCGGACGGTGACCTACAAGGGCTTCCGCTTCGACATCGGGGGCCATCGTTTCTTTTCCAAGAACGCCGACATCGAGAAGCTCTGGGCGGAAATCCTCGGCGATCGGATGATCGAGCGCGATCGCTTGTCACGCATCTACTATCGCGGACGCTTCTTCAAGTACCCGCTCGAAACGCTCAACGTGCTCGAAAACCTGGGCGTCGCGGAATCAATCACGTGCATGTTCAGCTACGCGGCGGCGCGGCTGAAGCCGAAGCGCGAAATCAAGAGTTTTGAGGACTGGGTGGTCGATGCGTTCGGCCGCCGGCTCTACGAGATTTTTTTCCGCAGCTACACCGAAAAAGTCTGGGGCATCCCGTGCAGCGAGATCAGCGCTGACTGGGCAGCGCAGCGGATCAAGGACCTCTCGGTCGGCGCGCTGGTCAAGCGGGCGCTTACGTTTCGTAAGAAGGCCGGCGGGCCCGTGATCAAAACGCTCATCGACCGCTTCCGCTATCCGGCGCACGGCCCGGGCGAGATGTGGGAGACCCTGACGAAAAAGATCGAGGAGCGCGGGGCCGTCGTGCGGATGGGCGAGAGCGTGACGTCGATCAAGCGCGCAGCGGCAGGCGTAGTTTCCGTCGTTACGACCGGCGCCAACGGACCGCGCGGCTATGCGGGCGGAACTTTTATCTCGACCATGCCTATCCGCGAGCTGGTCGGCGCGCTCGATCCGGCGGCGCCGTCCGCGGTCGTCGCGGCGGCCAATCGCCTCAAGTATCGCGATTTCATCACGGTCGCCTTGATCATTGACCAGCCCGACATGTTCCCCGACAACTGGATTTACATCCACGAGCCGGGCGTCAAGGTCGGGCGCATCCAGAACTTCAAGAACTGGAGTCCCGCGATGGTGCCCGATCAGCGCTACACCGTGCTCGGCCTCGAGTACTTCTGCTTCGACTCGGATTCGATGTGGGCGACGCCGGACGCGGAGCTGGTCGCGATGGGTGCGCGGGAGCTTGCGCAACTCGGACTCGGTGACGCGGCCAAGGTCGTTGACGGCACGGTGGTGCGCCAGCGCGCCGCGTATCCAGTCTATGACGGCCATTATCGCGACGCGGTCGAGGTGGTGCGCGGCTTCATGGAGCGGGAATTGCCGAATCTCCAGCTCGCCGGCCGCAACGGGATGCATAAGTACAACAATCAGGACCACGCGATGATGACCGGCCTGATGGCGGCGTGGAACATCATGGGCGGATCGTACGATCTGTGGCGGGTCAACGGCGACGCGCTTTATCTCGAGGCTGGCGCGGCCGGCGACGAAGAGGGCGGACGGATGGTCCCGCGTCCGCTCACTAGCGAGCCGTCGAGCAAAGCCGCCTGACCAGGCTGTTCACGCCGCTGAAGATTGGCGCCAAAGGGGTTTTGCGGAGCGCAGAACTGATGTACTAGCCCATTGAACCGCGCGACGCCGACTGACTATTCCAAAGTGCGGGCGGCGGCGATGAGGCATTGCTCGGTCGCCGGCCAATCGATGCACGGATCGGTTACCGAGACGCCGTACTTGAGCGCCGCGCGATCCTTCGAGAGCGGTTGATTGCCAGCGCCGATATTGCTCTCGAGCATCATGCCCATGATCGCGCGATTGCCCGCGCGCACCTGATCGACCAGCGCCGCCAGCACGGCCGGCTGGCGCGTATAGTCCTTGGAAGTCTGCGCGTGCGAACAATCGACCATCACGCGTGGCTCGAGTCCGACCTTGGCCAGCAGGCGCTGACACTCCTCGATACTGCTCGCGTCGTAGTTCGAGGTCTTGCCGCCGCGCAGCACCACGTGCGTATCGGGGTTGCCGGAGGTGCGGATGATCGCGGTGACGCCGTCCTGGTTGATGCCGAGGAAAGAATGCGGCCGGCGCGCCGATTCGATCGCGTTGACCGCGACTTGCAGGTTGCCCTCGGTGGTGTTCTTGAACCCCACAGGCATCGAGAGCCCACTCGCCATCTCACGATGGGTTTGCGATTCGGTGGTGCGCGCGCCGATCGCGGCCCACGAAACGAGATCGGCGATATATTGCGGCGTGATCGGATCGAGCATCTCGGTGCCCGCCGGCAGCCCGAGCCGATTGATGTCGATCAACAACCGGCGCGCGATGCGCAAGCCCGCTTCCATATCGCAACTGTCGTCCATGTGCGGGTCGTTGATCAGCCCCTTCCATCCGACGGTGGTGCGCGGCTTTTCGAAATACACGCGCATCACGAGGAACAGCCGGTGCTCGACCGCCGGCCGCAGTTTGGCGAGGCGCTCGGCGTAATCGAGTGCCGCGGCCGGATCGTGAATCGAACACGGTCCGATCAGGCAGAGCATCCGCCGGTCGGCGCCGCCCAGGATCTCGCGGACGGTGCGACGCGCCTCGACAACCGTTTGTGCGATCGCCTCATCGACGCGCAATTCTTCCTTGAGCACGCGCGGAGCGACGAGTTCCCTGGTCGTAACAACGTGTAAATCCTGAATTTGTCGAGTCGCCACAACCTGATGAGTTTAGCCGAGTTGTTGAGGAACGCAAAACTTATAGTCTTCCGAAACCCGGTGAGGTTTCAGGTAAAAAATAATAGTTCCGCGCTCCCAACAACTGGATTACGCGCGAGGGACGTGCGAAGAGTTGAGCGATGGAAGCCGGGAATGCTGGGCGGCGCGGTGAAGCGCCGCCTGCCGCCGCTGGTGAATCGGTGCCCGCGGCCGCCAGCGTGCCGCCGTGGTACCGGCGCGTCGCCTTCTGGCGCGCGGTGGCCGGGATGGCATTGGCGCTCGCGATCGCGTGCGCGATGGTCGCCGCCGAGTTTTCCTCCACGCTGCTTGCCCGCACCCGCCATTACCACAAACGCCTCCATCAGCTCTCGTCGAATCTGATCGCGATGCGTGACGAGATCGCCAGCGCCGACCGCGAACTCGCCGGCATGCGCAACGCCGCCGAGGTGCGCGACGGCCTCACCCGGATTATCGCCGAGCCTGACTCGCGCCTGATCAGGCTCCAGGCATCCGCTCGTGCGACCACGCCCAGCGGAGTAATCGCGTTCAGCCCCGGGATGCGCCGCGCGGCAGTGGAATTAACCGGTCTGCCCGTGATACCCGGCGGCCGCGTGTACACGCTGTGGTGGACGGGCGGCAAACACGAACCGCTCAAGGCTGCTCGTATCGTCGTCGGCGCCACCGACAAGGCCGCCCTGATGGTTGCGATGCCGCCCCTCGATGAAACGATCGAGGGAGCGATGATGACGACGGATGCGGAGCCGTCGTGCGCCAGACCATCGGGGGAAATCGTGCTGCGCGGCGCGGTCGCGCAAACGCCTGCGCGCCCGGAGATTCCCCAGCACAAAAGCGGTTAGCGGTGGTTGTCAGGATTGGGCTTCGCCCTGTGAAACCCGAAACCTGGTGAGCTTTCGGGCCTCGCGGCGCGCCGCAAGATTTTTGCTGGGCGCAAGATAACCCTTGCGCGCGTAGGGGTTGCGCGCTTTGAACACGAGATGAACTCGCTCGATTGGGAAAATATTTTGGCGGGGTACTTGCGCTCGCTACAGGGTTCGGGCAGATTGCTTGCTCACTGTTGAGTCTGCGCGCACGGTCGGTTCTTCCAGAAAATACCAGACCGAAAAATCCGCAAGACGCTGAGGCGCCGCTAAAGCCTGTGGAGAAAAAATCCACGCAGCCAGCGGCTGCCAGTTGACAGCGCGGATGACGCACAGTAACCTTAACGTTTGCCCCTAAAGGGCGCTGGTCTTTGAAAACTGAATAGTAGTGCAAGCCTTTAATCGGGCGGCGGGGGATCGGAATAGATCCAAAGCCCGTCCGATTCCTTGGTTTTTTGTTAGCGGTCAGTCCATCGTTGGCAGACGCTTTAGCCGCGTCCCAACTGATGTGAAATATGAGCTATAATGGAGAGTTTGATCCTGGCTCAGAACGAACGCTGGCGGCGTGCCTGAGACATGCAAGTCGTGGGAGAAAGTCGGGGCAACCCGGCGAGTAAACCGGCGCACGGGTGAGTAACACGTGGACAACCTGCCCTGGAGACTGGGATAACCCGTCGAAAGACGGACTAATACCGGATAAGACCACGAGGGGTTCGCCCCTTGGGGTAAAAGGTGGCCTCTGCTTTTGCAAGCTAATACTTCAGGAAGGGTCCGCGTCCTATCAGCTAGTTGGTGAGGTGACGGCTCACCAAGGCGAAGACGGGTAGCTGGTCTGAGAGGATGGTCAGCCACACTGGGACTGAGACACGGCCCAGAGTCCTACGGGATGCAGCAGTCAGGAATATTGCGCAATGGAGGAAACTCTGA
>JAJXYF010000032.1 GCA_021780755.1 Deltaproteobacteria bacterium
CGATCCGAAGGCGCCGCGGCGGCCGAAGCCGTTGCGTGCGCGATGGGCTTCGGCCGCCGCGGCGCGACCGCGTTGGCGGTCGTGAGCGGAGCGACGTGCGGCGCCGGCGATACCGGAGCCGCCGCCGCCACCGGCGCGGCCGGCGTCGGCGTTACCGCCGCCGTGCCGGTGCCCGCCGGCTCCACCGGCGGAGCTGCCACCGGATACGCCGTCGCCACTTGCGCCGCGCTCGATTGGCTCTCGCGCCCCACGTCGTAGCCCGCCAGCAACCCCAGCATGAAGACGGCGCCCGAAAGCGCCGCGATACCGACCAGTATTGCGGCCACGCCGCCCGACTTGATTTCGAATCGCATTCCGCCTCGCGCTTACATCCGTACCGGCGCACTCACCCCGAGCAGTTCGAGCCCGCCGGCGATCGCGTCCCTCAGCACCGCCGCCAGGAACATTCGCGCCTCACTCAGCTTCGGATCGTCCCGGTTGATTATACGATTGGCGGGCTTGTTGTAATAGCGATGGAACTCGCCCGCAAGCTCCAGCAGGTAGAACGGAATCCGATGGGGTTCGAGGGCTTCCACCGCCGCCGCGACGATTTCCGGAAAGCCCACGGCGCGCTTGGCCAATTCAATTTCCTCATCCGAGAGCGCCGTCAGGTCAACCGCGGGAGTCGGCAGGGCGAGCCCCGCCTTGTCGGCCTCGCGAAATACGCTCGCGAGCCGCGCGTGCGCGTATTGCACATAGAAGACCGGATTTTCCGGCGCCTGCCGCTTGGCCAGATCGAGATCGAAGTCCAGATGGCTGTCGTGTTTGCGGAACAGAAAAAAGAAACGCACGACGTCCTTGCCGACCTCCTCGACCAGCTCGTCGAGCGTCACGTAGGTCGCCTTGCGGGTGGACATCTTGACCTTCTCGCCGGCGCGCGTGAGCGTCACGAACTGGTAGATGATCGCGCGAATCGGCGTCACGTCATAGCCGAGCGCCTTGACTGCCGCGATCACCTGCTGATGCTCCGCGATATGGTCGGCGCCGAAAACGTCGATCACGAGGTCGAAGCCGCGCTTGAGCTTTTCGATATGATAGGCGATGTCGGGCGTGCGATAGGTCGGCTCGCGATCGGGCCCCGAGCGCACCAGCACCGCGTCCTTCGGCAATCCCAGCGGCTCGCCGCGCAGCCAGGTCGCGCCGTCGTAGTCCGCGATCAGTCCGCGCGCCCGCAACGCGTCGAGCACCGCGTCCACTCGACTCATTGGCGCCGGCGCCTGCGGTGTCATCAGGTCGCGTTCGTTGGTGAACTGGTCGAAGGTGACGCCGAGGCCGGCGCAGGTCGCGCGGATTTCGGTCATGATCGCGTCAACCGCGGCGCTGCGAAAAACTTCGAGGTCGGTCGTATCCGCGAGCCCGTCGCGATGCTGCTCGACCAGTTTGCGCGCGATCTCCCGGATATACTCGCCCTGGTAGCCGTCCTCTGGCAGCGTTGCCTCGCGCCCAAGTTCCTGCAGGTAGCGCACGCGCACCGACTCGCCGAGCAGCTTCATCTGCCGCCCGCCGTCGTTGAAGTAGTATTCGCGCGTCACCCGAAAGCCGGTCGCCGCGAAGAGGCGCGCCAGCGTGTCGCCCAGCACCGCGTTGCGTCCGTGCCCAACGGTCAACGGCCCGGTCGGATTGGCCGAGAGAAATTCGACCTGGACGGTGCGTCCGTTGCCGATTTGCGGACGCACGAAGGCGGTGCCTTGTGCCGCCGCGCGCCGCAATTCTCCATGCCAGTAGCTGGCCGCCATGCGAAAGTTGATAAACCCCGGGCCCGCGACGCTTATCTCGATAATTTCCGCGGGCCTTTGCGCGTCCGCGTGGCGCTTGATGATCTCCGCGATTACCCTCGGTGACTTGCCTTCGGCGCGTGCCAGCACGAGTGCGACGTTGTTCGCGGCGTCGCCATGCGCAGGGTTTTTCGGGGCTTCGATCGTGCCCGCGGCGGTCGGCGACTTCAGCTCGCCCGCCGCGTGGGCTCGCGCGATTGCTGCGTTGGAAATTGAGTTGATTAGGTCCTTCATTGGAGATTTAACGGTTAATCGTGTCAGATAGGGGGCGAGGAAACTACAAGGGAAGGAGTAAAAGAGCGGGGGAGAGTTGTTGAGGAATGCAAAACTACCGGCGGGACTTGGTTACCCGGGCATCGCGAGCGTCAAATCGATGATGATG
Organism: Deltaproteobacteria bacterium; assembly: GCA_021780755.1. Lineage (GTDB taxonomy): Bacteria > Desulfobacterota > Binatia > Binatales > Binataceae > JADMIL01. The sequence goes on from JAJXYF010000032.1 coordinate 2,197, forward strand.
GGGTTTTCTCAGGGCGCCGCCCGCATCTTACAGATGGGAAGTCTGAGACCTTGTGAGGTTTCAGAAAGAAATCAAAAGTTTTGCGCTCCCCGACCGATTGTTTGATATCCAAATCCCGGCCAAGGAGCACACGATGAAACTGGGACTCGACGGCAAGATCGCGATCGTCACCGGCGGCAGCAAGGGCATCGGCCGTGCGACCGCGCTCGGATTGCTCGCGGAGGGCGCGTCGGTGATGCTCTGCGCGCGGGGCATCGACGCACTCAACGAAGTGGCCGCGGCTGCCGGCGACGCGCGCGCCCGAATCGCGACGATCGCGGCGGACCTGACCGATGGCGTCGCGATCAAACGCGTCGTGGCGCGCGCGGTCGAACAGTTTGGCCGCGTCGATATCCTGATCAACAACGCGGGCAGCGCGCGCACCGGCGAATTTCTCAAGCTCGACGATCAGGCCTGGATCGACGATTGGCAACTCAAGTTCTTCGGCTACGTGCGGATGGCGCGCGAAGTGTTGCCGCGGATGGAGCGGCAGGGCGGCGGCGTGATCCTCAACGTAATCGGTGCGGCGGCGACCAATCCGCGGCGCTCGTACATGATCGGCGGCGCCGCCAACGCCGCCCTCAATCACTTCACCAAGGCGCTCGCCGACGAAGGGTCGAAGTCGCATGTGCGTGTAGTCGGAATCAATCCGGGGCCGATTCTCACCGAACGCCTTCTCAAGATGCGCACCGGTCTGACCCCGTCGGCGGAGTCCGCCGCCGAGGCGTTCCGCAAGATGACGCCGCTCGGACGCGTCGGCACGCCCGAAGAGGTCGCGGACCTGATCATGTTTCTGGTGTCGGATCGCGCGGCCTTTATCCACGGCGCGAATATCACGATCGACGGCGGCTACACGCAGGGCCTGATGGGGTGATCTCGCAGCGCGAAGTCGTGCGCGTTCCCTGACAAATCTCCGTTAAGGTCTCCTACTTCTTGAACCATTCGGCGGAGCGCGCGAGCGTCGGATAGCCCGAGCCAATCTGGATCAGCACGCCATGGCTGGTGCGCGGCGAGATGAAGGCCTCGTAGGAGTCCGGCGCGAATTCGCGCTCATCAACCACCCGCACGCCTTGCTCCTTCAACTCCGCGATTTTCTCCTTCGAGTTCGGCACGTCGAAGGTCAGATGATGCAGCCCTTCGCCGCGCTTTTCCAGAAACGCGCGCACGAACGAGTTGTCGCCGAGCGGCTCGAGCAGTTCGAACGTAACGCCGTTCAAGTCGAGTTCGATCAGTTTGAAGCCCGCCTCGCGATTCTCATGCTCGTAGAGAAAGCGCGCGCCGAGTACGTCCTCGAAGAACTTGCGCGCCTCGGCGAGGCTCTTTACGGCGACGCCGATATGGTCGAGTTTGCCGATCGGTTTGTTGGCCATCCGAATCCCCTCGCGTCCGCGCTTGCCAGTCGCGCGGCACGGCGAAACGAAATTTATCCCAGCGCCGTGGCGGCGGGAAGATTTCACCAGCGCGTCTCCCGACCGCCTTGCGTCGTGCGCAGGATCGGGCTTTAACCCGATAATGCCCGATGCGTTATGGAAGATGCCGCCCATCGCGAAGGTGTACGAGGCGATCGGCGCGATCGGCGACGGCAGGTTGCGGGTCGAGGACGCCCGGCGCGCGTTCGTGACCTCGTCAGAAGGCACCAAAACCTACGAAGTCGAAATCAGCGAGGACGGCCGCGAAATTTCTTCCAACGATAACGCTTCGTACTGGCAGGGCTATCTCGGCTATCCCGCGATCGCCGTGATGATCGCGCGTGGCCTCATCCGCCGCCCCAACGAAACAGTGATGCGTGCGCTGACCGGTGTCGCATGGAAGGAACTCAACACGCGCTATCGCAACGATTACGATCGCACGATCGAGGACGTCCTCGCGCAGGCCGCCGCGCGCGGTAGCGACGCCGATACGATTCGCGCCGCCGCCGCCGCGGTCCTCGACGAGGTGCGCACGCTGGCGCCCCGGCGGGGTCCGCGGCGCCGCCCGCCGCGCGCTTAGCGCAGAGCGGGGAAAGTTGTTCAGAACCCGGAACTTTAGCTTTCCGGACACGAAACCTCATAGAGGTTTCAGACTTCCCTCAGCTAAAGTTTTGCGCTCCTCATCAGCTCTCCTGTCACCCGCTCAATACGATCGCCGCCCCTTCCATGACCCGCTCTCGATCAGCGCGCCGCCGCCGTAGCATGAGTAGCCGCCGTTGACCCCGTGACCGGCCACCGTGCGTCCGGTGTAAATGCACGAGGTGCCGTCAGGCATCTGAACTCGCGCGGTCATCTGGTTGCCGTTGAGCGTGGCGCGGACGATTTTCCCGGTCTCATTCATGTTGTAGCAATTCATCGTCCCATAGGCGCATCGATAGTAGCCGGTCAGTCCCGATTCTCCCTCGATCATCGTGATCCTGATATTCTGACGCGCGTTGCAACGGTTGGCCGCCGAGGTGTTGCAATCCGCCTGGGTCTCACCCTCCCATACGCCGACCACGCTGCCGGTCTTGCTCGCCGATGGTGATGCCGGGGCGCTGGTTGCCGGCGAGGCGTCGGTGTTTGACTGCGCGGTCGCGGTGGGCGGCGCCACGTAACCGACCTCGCCGGCGCCGCCGGTAGCACATCCGGCGAGCGCGAGACTCGCGATCGCGATCACCATCGCGGCCCCCGCACGCACGCATTTATGTCCAGTTGAAACACGGTCCGCTCTCGTTTGTTCCGATACGGTCCGACGCGATGCATTCAAGTCGATCATTTTACCCCGCTTACCCCGCTGCCTCGCGCTGACGCCTCAATAAGTGCGCCGCGTCCTGAAGGTTCCCTGCTCTATGATACCGCCGCCTTGCAGGCATTCGTAGCCGCCGTCGAAGCGGTCGTCCTTGCGCCAGCCGGTGAAGAAGCACATCGAGCCGTCCTCGTGCATCACCCGCATGGTCAGGCGCGTGCGGTTGACTGAGCCCCGCCGAATCACCCCGGTTTCGTTGAGGTGGCGGCATACCTGGTTGCCGAATGCGCAGGCGTAATAGCCGGTCACCTCGTCGCCCCGCTGAAACATCGTCCGCGTGATTTGTTGCATCGCGGAGCAGCGGCCCGGGTCGGACGGCTCGCCCACGCAGTCTGACAGGCTGGTGCCCTGCCATACGCCGCTGACTCCGCGATCCGCGCCGGCACCGATTTGCGCGGAATGCGCGTCACCCGCTCGGACGACCGCGGCGGGATTACCGCCGGGCGTTACCGCGGAGTCGCGCGAGACGTTCGTCGCGCATCCGCAGATCGCGATCGCCAATACTGCCGCGAGCAGTCTTCGCGCGATCCCGCGCGACGCGTACGCAAGGACTCCGGTCGCTCTTCGACGGTCCTGCATCGGCGTTCCCCGAGACGGATGCGGACGTAGGTGCGAATCTAGGAGCGGCGGTCCGCGCGGTCAAGACAAAATTTACGCGAGCCGCGCCCGCGCCGGCTCCGCTATGACGCCGATCCCCCGGATGCTAATCTTTACTTCACGTTTGGAGTTTACAGTAAGTAATGCTCGAATTGCGCCGCGGCCTCACCGAAGCATCGGCAATGAGTTGTCATCATCGACGCGCCAGTTTGCATGAGTGAGATTTTCCAAACAGCCTAGCAATGCCGACTATCGCGACGTGGATACGCCAGTGCGACGAACATTGGTTTACGCATATATTCAGTCGTTACCCGGATATTACGGTGCATAATGCGCGATCGCATCCGGTCGATCTGGATCGGATGGATGCGCTGCTATTGACCGGTGGCGGCGACATCTCAGCCGACTTTTTGCGCCAGCCAGTCGCGCAGCCGTCGCTGATTGTCGATACCGATCTCGCGCGTGACGAATGGGAGTTTCGGGCGGTCGCCGGGATGCTCGCGGTGGGCAAGCCGATCCTCGCGATCTGCCGGGGACTGCAAGTGCTGAACGTTGCCTTGGGCGGGACCCTGCATATCGACATTCCCGACCATGACAATCTCGAAACCGCCAACGTGCAGCCGCTCAGGCACAGCGCCCAGGCCGTCCATCGCTTCGCCAAGGTGAACAGTTCGCATCACCAGGCGCTCGAAAGGCTGGCCGGCGGTATCGAGGTCGAGGCGTGGTCGGCGAGCGACGAGATCGTGGAGCAGGCGCGGCTGCGGTCATACGACTTCGCGATCGGTGTGCAATATCATCCTGAGCGGCACCCGCTGTATCTGCCCTTGTTCGCCGATTTCTTCGATCGGGTGCGCAGCGCCGGATAGTCATTAGCATGACGTTTGGAAGGTGACAGATGCTTACGGTTCGCGTCGGTTGCAATATCCATTTCGAATGCGAATCGATGGCTACGGCGGTCTTGCTGATTAACCCGCGAGGCGACAGCGGGCGTCCGATCCGCCGCGAAAATCTTGACTTCGGCCGCGCCGCGAAGTCCGAATATTTCGCCGACGCTGACGGCAATACGGCGTACCGGGTGATCCTGGAAACCGGGCTGAACGATATCCGGCACGACGCGCTGGTCGAGGTGACCACCGCTTCCGACCAGAGCGAAAAATTCGGTGACGCGCCGTCCGTCGCGACCATCGAGCCGGCCCTCCTGCGTTACCTGTTGCCCAGCCGCTACTGCGATTCCGACAAGCTCTTCAATTTCGCCCAGCGGAAGTTCGGCCATATCTTCGACGCCGGCGAGCGCGTGCGGGCGATTTCCGACTGGGTGCATAACAACATCGAGTATCGCTTCGGCTCGGGCCGCCCGGATATTTCCGCCGCGCAGGTCATCGAGCGCGGCTATGGCGTATGCCGCGACTTCGCGCATTGCACCATCGCGATCTGCCGGGCGCTCAATCTGCCGGCCCGCTACGTCACCGGTCATCTGCCCGACATCGGTCATATCGATCCGGGTTCGCCGATGGATTTCCACGCCTACAGCGAAGTGTTTCTCGGCGGCCAGTGGCATGTCTTCGATGCGCGCTACAATGAGCCCCGCATCGGTCGCATTAAAATCGCGCACGGCCTCGACGCCGTCGAATGCGCCTTCGCGACCGTCTATGGGCCCGCGCGCCTGACCAACTTTGAAGTATGGGCTTACCAGGTCGATCCCAACCAGGTCACGGTGGGCGATCCAATCGATCTGTCGAAACGACTCGACGGCGTCGAGCAAATCAGGGCCTAGTCCCTCGGGTTCGCAAGGGTTGTCGGTTGCTGTCAGTTCCGATTGACGCAACTGCGTTGTGCATAGTACTCCTAAACGTAGCTAAAGCGTCTTGAGGTCATCGTGACTATTCGCAAAATAATTTCGCCGGTCACGCTAACGATTGTCTCGCTGGTATTTTCGTTGACGACCGTTTGCGCGCCGCCGCAGGCGCGGGCGGCCACCGTCGCGGGTTCGATCTCGGCGCTCAGCGGAACGGCCACGATCACGCGCGGCGCCGCGACGATTCCGGCCGCCGACGGCGTTGCGGTTGACGTCGGCGATCGCATCGTCACCGCGGCCGGCAGCAACCTCACCGTCACGCTCACTGACGGCAGTCAGATCGAGGTCACCGATTCGAGCAACCTGGCCATCGACGAGAACACGCTAAACGCCGACGGCACGCGTGCGAGCACGAAAGTGTCACTACTCAGTGGAATGGTGCGGTCGCTGGTCCGCTCGACGGCTGGCACGCCGCCGAATTTCGAAGTGCATACGCCCAACGCGGTCGCCTCCGCGCGCGGCACCAACTTCGATGTCGATTATCACAAAGATTGATCGCGATTGATCGGAGGCCGGCGGTTTCGTTGGCGCGCCGCGGCAAAGTGGCCCCGGCGAAGTAGTCCCGATCGATCGAACTCAGGCGCGACGGGCGTCAGTCAACGGCATCGTGGCTGGTCTGACTGACCTCCAACTCATAGGCCATCAGCCGCGTGCCACCCTTACTCTCATAGACTCCCGACACCGGCGGCAAATCGTTGTAGTCCCGGCCCACCGCGATCCGTATATGGCGGACGATCGTGCGGATGCGATGGGTCGGGTCGAAGCCCGTCCACCCGGTGCCCGGCAGCATCGCCTCGATCCACGCATGGCTCGCGAGCTCGGGCGGCGCGGCGTTCGCGTCCTTGGCCGGAGCGGGCGCGAGATAGCCGGAAACATAGCGGGCCGGGATTCCCGCCAGGCGCAGCAGGCCGATACTCAAGTGCGCGAAATCCTGACACACGCCGCCGCCCAGCGTGAGGATGTCGTCAACCGTCGAGTGCACGTGCGTGGTGCCGCCGTCGTAGGCAAATTGATTGCGCACGTAATGGATCATGCGCTCGGTGTATGTGGCCACGTCTTCGGACAACTCGGGTCGCACCGACCAGAAAAACTTCCGCAAGCGTTCGCTGAAGGGAACGTACCGGCTCGGGTTCAGAAACTCGGCGTATTCCTTCGTGCGCACGGTATCGCCGGTCAGATAATCGCGAATCGCGATCGGCGCCGGCGGCGGTGCCGGCGGTACGATCCGGTCAACCACCGAGGTCGAGCTGATCACCAGTTCGGTATGCGGCGGATGAATATCGATCGAGTGCGCGAGGTTGCCGAAGGCGTCGCTAAATTCCACGACGGCCGCCGCCGGCGTGACCTCGAGATTGAAGGCGAGACGCCGTTGATCGGGCGCATCGATCGGCGCGAGGCGGACGATATTGCGCGAATCAAAGGCCGGCTGTTCGTAAATGTAGCGCGTGACGTGTTTGATGCGGAATAACATACGCTCAGGACGCTCAACTGCTCACGCACGGCCGCCACACCAATCGCGCCGATCGGGTCTTAACCGCCGACCTGCGGTGCGCACCCAGCCGCGCCCTCCTCAATCGCCAATCTCACGCGGCTTTCTGCATCCCCCGCGGCAGCACGAAATCGAACTCCAGCGTATAAAACGGCCCCTTCAAGCCGCGCTTGCTGATCTCGGCCGCGTCCTCATGCTTTTGCATCCCGGCCACCAGCGATTCCTTGACCGCGCCGACCACGTCGGAATCGATCCATTGGTCGCCCTGCAGAAAGATCTGCGTCATCAAATCTTCGCATCCGGGATGCTGCACCAGGGCGTGCAGATGAGCCGGCCGCCATGCATGACGCCCGAGCGCCTTGAGCAGCGCGCCGGTCGGTCCGCCCTTCGGTATCTCGTAGGACGACGGCACCCAGGTCTGAATCTCGAAGCGGCCGTGATCGTCGGCCTTGACCCGCGCGCGCAAATTGAAAGGCGCCTTTTCCTGCGGGATATTAAAATGCGAATAGGCGCCCTCGGCGTCCGCCTGCCAGAAATCCACCATCGCCCCCGGTAGCGCTTTGCCGTCGGTCGCGCGCACCGTGCCCGAAAAAAACAGCACGTCGCCCGGCTCGTTCGCGCGATGGGGCACGACGCACGGCGACTTCAGCTCCGGCATGCCCGGCAGGTAAAACGGGCCTTCGACGGCGGTCGCGGTGCCGCCGCGTTCGCTGTTGTTGACGAGATCGACGGTGGACTCCAGGAAGACGTCGAAGAGCAGCGGGGTCTCGCCCTTTTCGCCGACTTCGCCGAGAAACGCCAGCGCCTGATGGAATTCCTTGTAGGTCACCTGATGGCTGCGGATAAAATCTTTCAGCGTGGCGTTGAGGTCGTCGAAAAGCTCGTTCAGTCTGGGCTGGTCAAAATGGCTTTTTGCGGAACTCATGGTTTTACGCTCCTCGCGATTGCGCACGATTCATCGGCGTCGCGCGACGCTCCCGGTCTGCCGGTTCGCGTCCTGCCGCGCCGCCACGCGCGTGATGCCACTTCCCTTTACCATTTTGCGCCCAAGGTTGTTAGAGCCAAATGTGGCTTTACGCACCCGCCCGGTCTGGTCGTCGGCGGTCGGCGATACGCAACTGTGCATCCGGATTATGCAGCCGGGCTGGCAATGAAATCTTGCGAGAACGGGAGCTGAATTGGCGAGTGAACGGCGCCGCGAGACCGCCCGTTGCCGGCGACGCGCCTTGTGGTCTAATTACCGGGATGCCCGACAGTCTGACGTGATGAAGCGTACATCAGGCTATCGGGTACCGGGTTGACTTGGGTTATCCCGGAGCGGGTCGTATCAGCACCACCATCGTTGCGACGAATTTCGTGAACGGACACCCCTTTCACTCTTCAGGCGACTTTCTTGAAGCCGTGTCCGTCATGATCCGCGACGGTCGAAAGCGTGCCTTCAATCTCACCGCACGGCTTGACTGGCTGGCGGAAGTTGCGAGCGTAGCTCATGCCCCACACGTACCAGTCCGCCGCCAAAAGAACCGTCATCAGGATCGCGCTGAAACTCAGAACCGACATAGTTGGGAAAATCATTTGCTTGAGCCTCCCTGCTCTTGGACAGGAAGATAAGCATGATATGTGCCATCAATAAGTGCCCAAGTTAAAAAGGATATTTCGCCGTTTCATGATGAAACCATTTTCAATTTGCGAATTGTGGGCGAAACGGGAACCCTAAACACTTATGCTGATTCGCTCACCCGAGCATCGTGAGCGTCAGTCGGTGAAGCACGCCAATTATGACGAGGTTTTCTGAGGGCGCAGCCCGCCTCACCTTCACAAACTCCCGGCTTTGCACCATCCTGAATACCAGTGAACGCGCCCGCATCCCCGCTCGAACACATCGAAGGCACCCTCGACCAGATTCTTTTCATCAACGAGGCGAGCGGCTACGTCGTCGCGGTGGTCGAACTCGCCGATGAAGCCGGCGCCCGCAAGCGCATCACGGTGGTCGGCGAACTCGGCGCGATCGAGATTGGCGCGGGCCTGCGCCTGAGCGGCCACTTCGAGAAACATCCGCGCTTCGGCGAGCAGTTTCGCGTCGAGGATTTCGAGACGATTCGGCCCGCCGGCGTCAACGCGCTCGAGCGCTACCTGGCGTCCGAGATCAAGGGCGTTGGCCCGGCGCTCGCGCGGCGTATCGTCGATCGCTTCGGCGAGGAACTGCCGGCCCTGCTCGACACGGCGCCGGAGCGCCTGCACGAGATCCACGGATTGCCCCGTGTGGTCGCCCAGCGCATCGCGATCGCGTGGCGCGATTCTTCCGGAATGCGCGAGTTGACCGTGTTCCTCCGTGGCCACGGAATCGCGGCGGCGCACGCGCGCCGCATCCACAAGGTCTATGGGCGCGAGTCGCTCGAAACCGTGCGTGCCGATCCCTACGTGCTCGCCCGCACCATCAGCGGCATCGGCTTTCGCACCGCCGACGCCGTCGCCGAGAAACTCGGCATCCCGCGCAACTCGATTCAGCGCGCGCGCGCCGCGATGCTCTACCTGCTCGAGCGGATGGCCGACGAGGGTCACGTCTTCGCGCCGTTCGGTTACCTCGAACATCAGTTCCAGAGCGCGCTGGAAATGGACCCCCAACTCGCGCCCGCCGCGATGGACGAGCTGGTCGCCAGCGGCGATATCGTCGCCGAAGACGTTGACGGCGCGCCCGCCGTTTATCTCAAGCGTCTGCACGAGGCCGAGTCGGTCGTTGCCGATCGCATCCGGATGCTGGTGGCGGGCCGCCCGATGGGCGCGGCGGTGGTCGAACGCGCGATGCAAGCCGCGTCGAAGCCCGGCGGTATCGCGCTGTCGTCCGAGCAGATGCGCGCGCTCAAGACCGCGCTGCAGGCCAAGGTCACCGTCATCACGGGGGGGCCCGGTACGGGCAAGACCACGCTGCTGCGATCGCTGCTGCTGGCGCTCGATTCGGCGGGGCTCAAGCCAACCCTCGCGGCGCCCACCGGGCGCGCCGCACGGCGCCTCGCTGAGGCCAGCGGACGCGAGGCCAAGACCATTCACCGGCTGCTCGAATACTCGCCCGAGACCGACGAATTCCTCCGCTCCGAGCGCTTTCCCCTGCGCACCAACTTTCTCATCGTGGACGAAGCCTCGATGATGGATGTCGAGCTGGCGGCCAGCCTGGTGCGCGCGCTGACGCCGGGCGCGTCGCTGCTGCTGGTCGGCGATCGCGACCAGTTGCCGTCGGTCGGCCCCGGCAGCGTGCTGAAAGACGTCATCGGCTCGGGCCTGGTGCCGGTGGTCGAGTTGCGGGAGGTCTATCGGCAGGCGCGCGAAAGCCTGATCGTCTCCAACGCCCATCGGCTCAATCGCGGCGAGATGCCGCTCACGCAAAACGACGCCGACGGCGACTTCTTCTTCTTCGAGCGCGCCGCGCCCGAAGACGTGCTGGGGACGATCAAGCAGCTCGTGCAAAACCGGCTGGTGGGCCGCTTCGGGATCGCCGACCCGCGCGAAATCCAGGTGCTCACCCCGATGAACCGCGGGCCGCTCGGGACCCAGGCGCTCAATCGCGAACTGCAGGACCTGCTCAATCCGCGCGGCCGCGAACTGCGCGCCGGCGACCGCCGCTTCCGCGAGGGCGACCGCGTTATCCAGTTGCGCAACAACTACGACAAGCTGATCTTCAACGGCGCCATCGGACGCGTGGTGTCGGTCGATCCCGCGCGCGGGCGGCTCGGCGCGGTCTTCGACGAGGGCAGCGCCGAGTACGATTATTCGGACCTCGACGAACTCGGACTCGCCTATGCGATTTCAATTCACAAGAGCCAGGGCAGCCAGTATCCGGCCGTCGTCATCCCGATGCATCAGAGCCACTTCCTGATGTTGCGGCGCAACCTGATCTATACCGCGATCACCCGCGCCGAGCGGGTCTGCGTGCTGGTCGGCACGCGCAGCGCATTGGTGCAGTCGGTGCGCAACGAGGACGAGCGCCGCCGCTTCAGCCGCCTCGCCGACCGCCTGCGCATCGAATGACCCGGATATTCATTTGGCCCTTCGGCGGGTGAGATCTCCACTCCGTCATCCTGAGCCTCGCGAAGGATCTCGCGCGGTCCCCCGCGCGCCAATGGCAGACCCTCTTGCACTTCCCGCGCCTGCAGTCCAGTCGTCGAAGAACCCGAAACTATAGCCTTTCAGGAAGCCTGAAACCTCAGTGAGGTTTCAGGCTTCCCGTTTGTAAAGAAGGATTTCATCTGAGCGCGGATCAGGCGGTCAGGGCGCCGAAGAACGGCCGGGGAGGCGGTGCGGAGAGCCGTCGGCAGGGCGGCGGCGCGACCGACGGGAGGCCGGGATCGGGGTTTCCTCAAGGGCGGCAAGGGTTGCGAGCGGATCGGAGTAGGAAATAGAAACACGAAGGAGAGGCGAAGATGTTTCACGTGAAACATTTTCGCGGTCTGTTTGCCGTGAAATGGTTCAGCCAAAATGGGTGAAACAATTCAGCCTTGCACGGACCGTTTTGCAGGAAATCCTTCACCCAAAATGGGCGAAGGATTTCATCGTTGACAGACGCGGCGCGGAGAGCATGGTGAGGCCCTCGCAGCAGAAGGGGGGAGAGTTGTCTAAGAACACAAAACTCATAGTTTACTGAAACCTCCCACTAGACGGAGTGCAGAGGAGTCGAGCAAAGGAGGCCGCGATGTCTGCATAGCGAGCGATTAGAGAAACAGACGTTTCATACTTCCCGTTGGTTAAAGATGCGGGCTTCGCGCTCCCAGCGACGGATCCGGTGGGAATCTACCAGCGCATCACAACCTGGCTTCGCAGATGGTGCGGAGATGCCGTGCTGCCGTCCTCCCATCTCAGATTGGATAGCTTTGATCCATTTCCATCTCAGGCGCTTCGGTCGGAACCGTCATGAGGCCTTCCAGCGCTTCATCACGACCCAAATCGGGTTTTAGCCGTGCTAAAGCTTTCTCCATTGCTTCGAGCAGAACTGGCAATTCTGCTTTTTTCTCACCTCGCTCGGTCGCTCGTTTGGGATTACGTAGCAAGTCCAACCAATCCCCTTTGAGCCATTCGGGAGCTCCTCCCGGATGTAGGACTAATGCATAATCAGGCAACTGCGTACGATAGAAGCTGACGTTGCTTGCTAACAGATCGCTAAAGAGGGGGTTGGCTTTAACTGCTACCTCGCTCTCTTTAAGAAACCCGTATCGGACAGTTTCGTACGCGATAAGCCAGTGCTCTCGATCGAGATCGGCAGCATTTAACATTTTAGAGATGCGCTTCGTATTGAATCCGGAGGGCAATAAGCCCTCAGCCCGCATATGCAGAGCTTGGAGTAGAATACAGTCATCGTCGAAATCAGATAATACCCGTCCCACTCGCTTATCGAGGCTAATCTTCTCTTGCAGGCAGAAGCTGAGAGCCCAAGCTACGTCGCTGCTGGCTCCTCGTGCTCGGTGACGTGTGATCATTAGGCCGATCGCGGTCTTCAGCAGTTCTTTGTTAAGAGAAAACCCATTCAATCTCCAAAACGAGAGCAGCGCGAATGCCTTCTGTGCGGCACCCGCCTCACACAAAAGCGCCTGTGTTATGCAACTTTGAGCAATCTGGCCAACCTCATCCTTAGGGCACTTTACCTTGAACAAGATCCCGAGTGCATACAAAAGAACCGCTGTTTCAGGAAATTGTTGACGATAACGAAACGCAACATCGAAATAATTTACCATTTGATACGGATTGGTGAACTTAATCCGAGAAGCTTGAAATAGCCCCTCGTGCCACTCGTCTTGAGTCGGCTCTGGTAATTGAAGGATCTTTGTTTTGACCGGATTGAGACGAAGTTGAAATCGGTCGAGCTCGATTCGCAATTGGGCCATAACAGCCTCGGCTTGCTCTCGCGTATCGAACACAATCTCGTAATCATCAAACCAGCGATACGCTCGTTGAACGGACAGGGATCTGTCCACCTGTGCGAGCACGCTCTCTGCTAGAAGAAAGGATATATCATTACCAATCGGAATACCTTGACTGATCTTTCCGTTCGCATCCATTAATGCTTGATCTAACTTTTTGCCGAGAAGCTTTTTATTTTGCCAATGCTGTCTGAGTCGGAGTTTTGGATCGATTGCCCAGCCGACCGCGTGTGTGTAAAGCGACGGATAGAATTGACTGACATCGGCTTTTAGTAGGAAGGATCCGCTTGCCCGGCTGGCTGCTCGCTCTTTTGAAAGGTTCGATGGCTTCGCCATCGGATAGATGGCGCGTTGACGATTCGACGCGTAGACAGGGCGGCTCCGTGAAAATGGTGAACGGGCAGCTTTCGTCAAGAGGCGACTAAAGTGCTTAGCAGTCAGCGCAGCGAGTTGTGCGAATGAATAAGGATGGGGAATGCCTAACTCCCGCGGAGTTCCCCCCGGCAGTGCTAGATAATATTTTATGCATTCTGTAAAGCTGTCCGCCGCCTTGTACTGTGATAGGGCCAAACGACCGGTTTTGCTGGTAGCGTACTGAGCAAACTGCTCGGACGAGAAAGCGGGCGGTAGCTCTTTGGGGAAATATCCCCGCATCAGGAGGGTACGATATATCGACACGATTTATAGGGGGCTACACATTGTTAGGTTGCCGCCTGCTCTATTAGCAGCCACGACAGCGACGATCTAGTTGCGATGCTCGGCTTCGGAGTTTCGCAGAGATTTTCGAGGGCGAGCGGGCCGCGCGGGGAGGTCAGCAAACGATCGTAATTGCCGACGTGGGGCCTCCCGCTAATCGGGTGGGGCGAACGGGAGTACTAGATCAAGGTGGCGGAGCGGGCCCAGCGGTATTTAGCGCCGAGTACGGCGACGGGCTTTTCGGTGGTGTACGCGTAGGCCGGGATGCCGTGATCGAAGAGGTACGCGCAGGCCTGCTCGACCTCGACGTCGCCGACCAGGGAGGCGACCACCGGCTTGTCGATACCACGCGCGCGGGCTTCTTCGATGGCCTCGCTCGCCAAGCGCGCAAAGACCATCGGGGGCGTGATGATGGTGTGCCAGTAGCCGAGGATCAGGGCGTGGATACGCGGGTCCTCGAGGCCTAATTTTATAGTGTTCTGGTAAGTCGTGGGCGGCTCGCCGCCGGTGATGTCCACCGGATTGCCGGCGGCGCCGAAGGGCGGGATGAACTTGCGAAAGGCGGCGTCGAGGTCGGGCGGCATCGCCATCAGCTTGAGCCCGTTATCGACGCACGCGTCGGACAGCAGCACGCCGGAGCCGCCCGCGCCGGTGATGATCAGGACGTTCTCGCCCTTGGGCGTAGGGAGGATGGGGAGGCATCGCGCGAACTCGAGCATGTCGTTGAGACTCATCGCGCGGACGACGCCGCTCTGGCGCAGCACGTCGTCGTAGATGCGATCGTTGCCGGCGAGCGCGGCGGTATGGGACTGGGCGGCGCGCGCACCCATCGCGGTGCGACCCGCCTTGAGCACGATGACCGGCTTTTTCTTCGAGACGCGCCTGGCGACCTCGGCGAACGAGCGGCCGTCTTTGAGGTCCTCGACATGCATCGCGACGACCTGCGTATTGGGGTCCTGCTCGAAGAACGTGAGCAGGTCGTCCTCGTCGATGTCGGACTTGTTGCCCAAGCCAACGATGGCGGAGACGCCCATCTTGGCGGAGCGGCTGAAGCCGATTATCGCCATCCCGACGCCGCCGCTTTGGGAGGAGAGCGCGGCCTTGCCCTTGACGTCATAGGGGGTGCAGAAGGTCGCGCAGAGGTTTTTGGGGGTGTAGTAGAAGCCGTAGATGTTGGGGCCCATCAGGCGGACGTTGTACTCGCGGGCGACGGCGACGATCTGGTCCTGCAATTCGACGTTGCCGGTTTCGGCGAAGCCTGAGGGGATGAGGACGGCGCCGGGAATCTGCTTTTCGCCGCATTCCTTGAGCGCGCCGGCGACCAGCGGCGCGGGGATCGCGAAGACGGCGACGTCAACCGGGCCGGGAATGTCCTTGACGCTTTTGTAGGCGCGCTGGCCGAGGACCTCGGCGACTTTGGGATGGATGGGATAGATGGCGCCCTGGTAACCGCCGTTGATGAGGTTCTTCATCACGGAGTTGCCGATCTTGCCGTCTTCGGGCGACGCGCCGATGACGGCGACGGCGTCGGGCTGCATGATGCGGTTCATCGCGCGCAGGATTTCTTCCTGGGACGGGCGATAGCGCTCTTTGGGCGGCGCGAAGTCGATCAGGATGCGCACGTCGGCGGCGATAGCGCCGTCGGGGCGGGCGAAGACCGGATTGAGATCGAGTTCCGTAATCTCGGGGAAATCGGCGGCGAGGTTGGAGACCGCGACGATGATGCGGGCGATCGCGTTGCGGTCGGCGGGCGGGGCGCCGCGCACGCCGCGGAGGATCTCGGCGGCGGCGATGCCGTCGATCATCGAGAGCGCGTCGGCTTCGGTGGCGGGGGCGAGGCGAAAGGTCACGTCCTTGAGGACTTCGACCAGGACGCCGCCGAGGCCGAAGGCGACGACTTTGCCGAAGCTCGGGTCGGTGAGGGCGCCGACGATCACTTCCTGGCCGCCGGTGAGCATCTGCTGAATCTGGACGCCGGCGATTTTGGCGCCGGGCTTATAGGCGGCGGCGCTGCGCACGACGGTCTGGTAGGCCTGCTCGGCCTCGGCGGCGGTTTTCACGCCGACGATGACGCCGCCGGCATCGGTTTTGTGGAGGATGTCGGGCGAGACGATTTTCATGACGACGGGAAAGCCGATCTCGGCGGCCATCCGGGCGGCGTCTTGGGCGGAGGCGGCGAGGGCTTCGCGGGGCAGCGGAATACCGTAGGCGTCGCAGAGGACTTTGCTTTCGGCGGGAGTCAGCGCCGCACGCTTATCCGCCTTCACCCGGTCGAGGACCTGACGCACTGATGCCCGATCGTAACTCATGCTTTCCTCCGCCAACTTCGCACGTGGGATGCGGCTCAACGGCTCTCTGGCGATCCGGCAGGTGCCCGCGGCGGCGAAATCGTCTGCCGGATGCTTGGCAATAGCGGGACGCGCGATGTTAACAGACGCCCGGTTGCCTTGAGTTTGAGCCTGCCCTGTGCGCTAATTGGGTACAACCTAACGCCGGGCGCGCGATAACGTCAAACGCGTTGGGGTTGCCAGTTTCCTGGCTTAGGAGCGGCTGCTATGGTTGAGAAAATCATTGATCTGGTAGGGATTTCCGCCAATTCAATCGAAGACGCGGTCCAGATCGCGTTGGCGCGTGCCGGTGTGACCATCAAGGGCATCCATTACGCCCATATCGAGGACGTATCGGCGATTGTCGAGAACAATCAAGTCGCGAAGTGGCGGGTGGCGATCAAGGTTTCGTTCCAAGTTAAGGATCAATTGCACGAGTAACGCGAATCCAGTTGCCCCGGACCAGGCGATGCCGCGCGGCGGCGCAGTCGGCCGGTAGGTGATTGGATCCAAGGCCGGGACCGCAGGGCGGCGGATCGACGAGTCTCGCGATCACACCGCATTAGCCGGTCCAGAGAGTCCACAATTATGGCTGCAAAAGTCGCTGAGGTCGCTCCCGGAATTTACGAACTCTTTTTGCCGCTGCCGATGCGGCCAACGATCGTCAACGTTTACCTGATCGATTGTCATGGGGCGTGGGCGCTGATCGACACGGGCATGAACACGGCCGACAGCTTCGCGACGCTGAACGAGGCGTTCGAGGAGATCGGACTGAACATAAAGGATCTCGACGTGGTGATCGGCACGCATCATCACGTGGACCATTTCGGCACGTCGGCGACCATCAAGCAGCATAGTAACGCGACGACGATGCTGCACAAGCTGGAGCAGGAGCGGGTCAACCGGATGCTGACGCTGGGGCCGCCGTCGGCGAATCCGGACGCGATGGCGTTTTTCGTCACGCATGGCTTTCCGGTGGACAAGTATCCGATCGAAGGGATGCGGCCGGTGTGGATGGGGACGAACCAGTACAATCCGTTGCCGGTGCCCGACAAATATTTGGCGGACGGTGACATCATTCCGGTCGGCGATCGGAAGCTCGAAGTGATCTGGACGCCGGGGCATGCGCCGGGGCATTGCGTGATTTATCTGCGCGAGGAGAAGGTGCTGATCGTCGGCGACCATCTGCTGCCGAAGATCACGCCGCATGTCGGGATTTATCCGAGCAGCCCGGCCAATCCGCTGGGCGATTTTATCGCGTCGCAGCTAAAGGTGCAGAAGTTCGACGTCGAGCTGGTGCTGCCGGCGCACGGCGGGGTGTACAGCGACCATCGGCATCGCGCCAACCAGCTAATCGAGCATCATCGGTATCGCGAGGCGGAGATGCTGGACATCATCAAGCGCCGACCGCATTGCGCGTTTGAGGTGGCGGACGAGATATTCGGCAGCGAGGAGCGTCCGATGTTCCATGTGATGGCGGCGACGTTCGAGACGCTCGCGCATCTGGAACTCGCCTGTATAGAAGGGCGCGCGCGCAAATCGGTGAACGATAGCGGTCGCACGCTGTTCCAGACTGTCTGAGGCGCGCTTGCGCCGAGGGGCGCCGGGGACTGCCTTGCGGTCAGGCGGGAGCGAGTGCGCCGGGCTGCACCGCGGTCGCGCTCTGCATAGCGGATGCGCGACGGCGGTCGGCGACGAAGTCCTCATTGCTATCGCGATAGAAGACCAGCCAGATTTGGCGTCCCGGATGCCGCCAGTTGGACGGAGCGCATCGGAGCCCGTGCTCGCGGGCGAACGCCTCGATCGTAGCGAAGGTGTAGAGGGAGACGCCGGGGTAAATCCAGTCGGCGCCGGTATAGTCGCTATCGCCTTGAAGGTAGGTAGCGAGGAAGACTGCGCGCGGCGACATCGCATTGGCGGCGGCGCTGAAAAGCTGGCGCATCTGCGTTTGCGAGGTGTGGGTCAGGATCGAATGGGCGACCATGAAATCGAACTGGCGGCCGAAGACTGAGAGATTAAAGGCGGTATCGTTGCTGAATTGCGGTCGCTTCGCGGCGATTACGCCGGGGCCGACTTCGCGGCGGAGGCCCTCGTCAATCAGCCATTGCTGAGGCTCGATGCCGAAGTAGTGTCCAGGCGCGAGGAACCTGATCGCGAACCGGCCACCGCTGAGCGATCCGCAGCCGATATCGAGCAGGTAGCGATCTTCGCGCAGACCCCAGAACTTGAGCATCTCGAACTGGTCGCGGCCCATGAGGTCGTAATTCTCGGCGCTGCCGAGCACGAATGATTTGTACTTGGGCGGCAGGAGTCCGAGGCGCCGCTTTAATCTGCGCTTGAAGGTACGGAAGGACATTTTCGAGCTTCGATAGATACACCGGTCGAAGTCCGAAACCAAGCCGCCGGGTCTGAGAAGGTCGGGGATGCGGAGACCGGCTACGCATCTGGTCTCGTTAAATGCGAGACGGCCTTACGCGTAATGCGAACGGAGCGATGCGCGTAACGATCTCGTAACAGTATGGCGGTGAGAAACGCCCGGTACCGAGCGGAACGCGCAGGGCGGTGGATGACTTAGGTAAGTTATCCACCGCCCTGAATGGTGCACAAAAAACCGGCAACAGGCTGCCTAACTTGCAGGGGTGCTAAGCAGTCTGCGAGGTACGCTTGCCGCGGCGGGTGGGTGTGCTGATACGTCCGCTGCGCACGACCGGGGAGCGGCGTGCGAGGCGGCGGGTGGCAATACCGGCGAGCTGCTGCTCGCGCCAGTTCTTGAGGCCGGCGCGCAGGAAGCTAGGCTCGATGCCGAGGGTCTCGCAGACGGTTTCGAAGGAGAATGGGCCGTCGCCCTCTTCGCCGCAGAGCCATTGCTCGGCTTCGGCGAAAAGCCGCTTACGTGGGCCACTCTTGGCGTCGGCGTTGTTCTGAAAACATCGTAATGCGTCCTCAAGTACCGCCGTCATCAGGCGTTTGACCGGAGCGATGCGGCTGTCGTCGCGCCGCGAATCGTAGTATTGCTCGGGCGTTAGAACATCGGGCACGAAAATAGATCCAAGTACGCCGTTTTCCCATTCCATGATCGTCGAATAACTCCCTTGCTCAGGTGGGGAACCAGGAATCGAGGGGATTAGCCCCGTCGAATCCGGTTCCTCTCAAGTTGCCCCGAAAAGGAAGCAAGCTCTGTGCCTGCACTCCCTTGCGTTAATGGATTATAAGTGGTGCATGTTACCACACGATGAATTCAACATTTACTTATGCAGTTGGTGCTCAGGTCGCATTTCCCGGCACGTTGCGCATTTTGCGAAGAGCGGCGTGCCGACACTTGTGAAGCCAAAACTACATAGATTCCGGATTTCGAACGTGAGGAGATCGAGATTCTTAGCGACGCCCGGAATGGACGGGGGTGGATTGCCGACAGAGGTGCCTGAACCCTCGGCGAGGGGGGGTTACTGGACGCGACCGGAGGAACCGGGAGGGCCGCCGGGGCCGAGCTTGCGCTCTTCGAGCCGGAAAGTGAGGACATCGATGAGACATCCGGGGCGCGCGCCGCAGGCTTCGAGCAGGGTCTGCTTTTCGATTGCCGTGACGTCGAGATGGAAGCAGATGAAATTGATGAGGTCGGCGTCGCGCAGGCCGCGCTGTTCGACCAGGGAGCGCCATACTTCGCGGGCGGGCTCGCCCAGGTAAGTGATCAGGAGGTCGCGCAGCGCGGTCATCGCGGCGTCGTCGAGGGCGAGCTTTTCGGCGGGCGCCGGACACCATTGGATTTCAGCCTGGCGGTATGCGCGGTCGCGGACTTCGCGCACCACGCGAAATTCCGCGAGGCCGTCGAGTACCAGGTTGAAGCGACCGTCGGGCAGCCTGGTCAAGTCGCTGATGCGGCCGGCGCAGCCGATTTCGTAGAGGTCGGGGAAGGCGTGATAGTCGCGTTCCCATTCGCCCTTGAGCATCATCATGCCGATGATGCGATGGCCGGCGGCGACATCGGCGACCATCTCGCGGTAGCGCGGCTCGAAGATGTGGAGGGGGACCTGCACGCCGGGGAAGAGGACAAAGTTGGGCAGCGGGAAGACCGGGATGATGTCAGGAAAATCGGCCACGACAACTTCAGACTAGGGACATGGACAAAACGCGTCAAGCTGCTGCGACGCGCGTCACGTCGATGTTTGCGCTGTTTTGCCTTCATTCCAAAACGCGGGGACAAAGACCGTGGCGATATCAGTTGTCGAGGAGCTCAGAACTGAGGCTTTTTGGGACACTGAAACCTCGTTGCATAGGGCCGTTTGCGGCGAGTCGGGTTGGGTAGCGGGGGTCGGGTTGACTATATTCGCGGGTGACGGATCGAGCGGCGCTAATTTTTTGACGCGCGGAGGACCGCGCGAGATCCTTCGCGGCAGCCGCTCAGGATGACAGAAGGGGGGCAGCCTCGGCGCTCAGGATGACGGGAGGAACCAAAGGACATGGAGGGGGCTAAAGGACGAACCGACGGAGAAATTTAATCTCACGAACTTGAGACTCAATACACTAGCTAGTGCCCTGAGTTAAAAATTGGTTTTTGAACATTCAGCACCCGCATGCATCGTCATCCTGAACGAAGTGAAGGATCTCGCGCGGTCCTCCGCGCGCCCAGGGCGGTGAGCTATTATATCTACATCATGAGCAGCAAGTCGGGAGTGCTTTACATCGGCGCGACCAGCGATCTCGACCGCCGCGTGTTCGAGCACAAGCAGGGGCTAATCGAAGGCTTCACCAAAAAGTATAGAGTGACGCGACTGGTTTACGTCGAGCAGTTCGATCGCCCGGCGGAGATGGTCGCGCGTGAGCGGCAGCTTAAGGGCTGGAGGAGGAGCCGGAAGCTAGAGCTGATTCACGACCAAAATCCGGAAATGGTGGATTACGCGCGGAGGACCGCGCGAGATCCTTCGCGGCAGCCGCTCAGGATGACGGAAGGGGGGGGCGGAAGGCGCAGCGCCGCCGCACTCAGGGTGACAGAGATGCGTGCGGGGTGACGGCGCAGGCTGTCATGATGCAGACCAGTTAGCTCACTGCAAAAAAGGAAGGACACTGATGGGGGCGCGGTCGGGCAATAATTATCTGAGCGCGATGCGCAAGCTGAAGGCCGAGGTATGGATTGGCGGCGCGCGCGTCGAGGACGTCACGATCCATCCGGCGCTGGTGCATTGCGCGCGATCGATCGCGTCGCTCTACGACATGCAGGGGGAACATCCGGAGGCGATGACCTTTCGCACGGCGGACGGCGATCGCGCGGGGATGTCGTTTATCCAGCCGAAGAGTCTCGAGGAGGTGCGCAAGCGCACGGCGATGTTCCGGCGCTGGGCGGAGTACAGCCACGGCATGCTGGGGCGGACGCCCGACTACCTGAACACGAGTCTGGCGGCGATGGCGGCGGCGCATGAGTTCTTTGCGGCGAGCGACACGCGCTTCGGCGCCAATATCGCGAATTACTATGGCGAGGCGCGCAAGCACGATTGGTGCGCGACGCATACGCTGCTCAATCCGCATGCGAGTCGCGCGGCGGGATGGGCGGGACATAGCGACGCCGATCTCGCGCTGAGGCTGGTGGACCGGACCGGCGAGGGTATGGTGGTCAACGGTTGCCGGATGCTGGCGACGCTCGGGCCGTTGTCCGAGGAGTTGCTGGTGTTTCCGTCAACGCTGCTGAAGGAGGAGGCGGCGGACGAGCCGTACGCGCTGGCGTTCGCGATCAATTGCAACGCCAAGGGGCTCAAGTTTATCTGCCGCGACGCGTTCGACGCGGGCCGATCGCATTTCGACGCGCCGCTCGCTTCGCGTTTCGACGAGATGGACTGCGTAGTGATCTTCGATAACGTCGCGGTGCCGTGGGAGCGGGTGTTTCTGTGCGGCGATGTCGCGCGCTGCAACCGGCTATACGGCGAGACCAACGCGGTCGTCAACATGATGCATCAGGTGGCGGTGAGGGACGTGGTCAAGAGCGAGTTCATGCTCGGGCTGGCGGCGAAGATCGCGGAGGTGAGCGACGCGACGGGCCTGCCCCATGTGCGGGAGCGGCTGGCCGAGATGATCATGACGACTGAAGTGATGCGCGCGTGTCTGCGGGCGGGGGAGGCGGACGCGGCGCCGGACCGCTGGGGCGAGTTGGTGCCGGCGCGCGCGCCGCTGGACACCGCGCGCAATCTGTTTCCGCGGCTCTATCCGCGGCTGGTCGAGATCATCCAGCTCAATTCGTCGTCGAGCCTGATGACGGCGCCGTCGGAGGCCGATTTCGCGAGCGCGCTGCTGCCCGAGATCGAGCGTTACCTGGCGGCGGCGGGCGCCCCGGCGCGCGAGCGCGTGGCGTTATATCGATTAGCGTGGGACGTAGCGGGCAGTGCGTTCGGCGGGCGGCAGACGCTCTATGAGCGATTCTTTTTCGGCGATCCGGTGCGGATGGCGAGCACGCTGGTGGACAATACCGATTTGCGGCCGCTGATGCGGCGGGTTGACGATTTCCTCAAACGTATCGATTGAATGCCGTGTGAGCGCGGTGCGCGAATAGGACGCGGCGCGCGTTGGTGTAGAATACATCGATGCCCGGAGCGTATAGACGACTTGAACGAAGCGTGCGGCGGCGCGTTGCGGCATTACGAGCAGGCCGGCCGATTGCATCCTGATGTCACGATTGCGCAAGGGATCGCGCGTATGGCGCGACGAGGAAGTTAGCGCGGCATCGCGGGTGCTGGTGGCGTGCGCGGGGCCGTATTTTACGATCGAGCCGCGCACGCTGTTCGAACGGGCGGCGCCGCTGGAGATCGAAATCGGCGCGGGGCGCGGCGACTTCATTTTGGAGCGGGCGGCCAAGGCGCCGGAGCGGAATTTCCTCGCGGTGGAACTGGCGGCGACAATCGCGCAACTGATGGCGGTGCGGGCGGGGCGCAGCGGACTGACCAATTTGAAAGTGGTGCGGATGGACGCGCGCACGCTGGTCAACCTGATGTTGCCGGAGGCGAGCGTGGACGCGTTCCACATCTATTTTCCCGATCCGTGGCCGAAGGAGCGCCATCTCAAACATCGGCTGTTCACCGAGTGGTTCGCGGCGAGCTTGAAGGTTCGGCTGCGGCCGCAGGCGCCGCTGTTCGTAGCGACTGACGTCGCGGGCTACGCGGAGGAGATCTTCGCGATGCTGGGCGAGGGCGGCTTCGTGCGCACGGAACTGGCGGTGCCGGGGGCGGAAAGTACCGGCTTCGCGCAGCGCTTTCGCGCGGCGGGCAAACCGATTCATGCGGGGGCCTTCGTCGCGCGCCGATGAACAGGCGTATCGATTTGGGCGAGGGTGGCTTGCGTTGGCGGCGGGCAATGTCTAACCTTTTCAGCATCCATGTATAAGCGCGGCGCGACGGTAACGGTAGCGTGCGCATTGCTGACATTGGTCGGATGCAGCACGCGCAAGCTCCCCACGGGGGAGAACTATTACGTCAAGGCCACCGAGGAGTATTCGCAGCACTTCTACACGCCGGCGATCGACGACTATCAGAAGCTGATCGACGAATATCCGTTTAGCCCGTTCGCCGAAGAGGCGGAGCTGAACATCGGGCTGGCGTATTACAAATCGCATGACTACGCCGAGGCGATCGGGGCGTTCAATGATTTCCTGCGGATGCATCCGACCAGCAAGCACCTGGATATCGCGTCGTATTATCTGGCGATGTCGCATTACGATCAGATCGGACGGCCGGATCAGGATCAGACGCATACGGAGCTTGCGCTGGAGCAGTTCGAGATCATCGCGCAGCGATTTCCGGAGAGCGATTTCGCGGCGTTGTCGCACGATCAGATCGGCATTTGCCGTGAACTCCTCGCGCGGCATGATTATCTGATCGGAGAGTTCTACGAACGGCGCGCGAATTTCCGCGCGGCCGAATCGCGGCTGGCCGAAGTGCTGGCGCTCTATCCCGACACCCCGATCGCGCCTGACGATCTTTACCAGCTTGCGCTGACGCTCGAGCGGCAAGGCAAGCGATATTCGGCGGCGCAGGCCTTTACCGCGCTCGAGATGCATTTCCCGAACACCTGGTACGCGACGGTGGCGAGCACCCAACTGAAAAAGCTCCATCAGCCGATCGATACCGAAGAGGATCCGTTGAAACTGGTGCTGGCCGAGAGCGGTTACAGCGACGATCAGAATGCGCAGCAGGTTTCGGTGCACGAGAGTCTGGATAATCTGGCGGCGGCCGACAGCGGGGCGAGCGCGCTGGGCGGCGGGGGTGTGCCGATTATGCCGGCGTCGATGGAGCCGGGGGTAAAGAAAACCGGCGGCCTGGGGCCCGAGGGGACGCAGAGCAATCCCGGCCCCGCCACGCTGCGGACCGTTCGGCTGTCGTCGTCCGATCCGCCGCTGTCGGTGATTTTCGATTTGAGCGGGCCGGTCAGCTTCGACCAGCATCTGGACAGCGGCGACAGCTCGGCGACGCTGACGCTCAACCTGAAGCAGGTGACGCCGGCCGCGGGCCTGTCACGGCACGTGGTGTTCGATACCTCGATCTTTCGCGATTGCGAGATCGATCAGGACGCGACCGGCACGAAGATCGTGGTGAACACGACGCCGGTCACGCGCTACGCGGTGGTGCCGCTCACGTCGCCGTCGCGGCTGCTGGTGACGTTTACGCCGCGGGCGGGGCGCACGGCGACGGCGAGTGCGGCGGGCGTCGGGGCGGATGCGGCGGCACCGCCACCGAATTCGCTTGATCCTACGGCGGGTAGTGCGGCGGATGCGTCAATGCCGCCGGGTTCGTTGGATCCTTCGGCGGGTAGCGCAGCGGGTGGGTCGGCGGGGCCGAGTTTGCTCGATTCATCGGGTTCGCCTCAGCCATAGAAAAGGCCGTCGGTTAAATTCAGCGGGAAAGCGGTGCGGCGAAAAAGCCGCGCGGATCTTCCAGAGGAAATTCGCCGGCGGCACCTGACCGCGGCGGACTTCAGGCGAAAACGTCTTCGGTGCGTATCCCGAGGAAATTCAGCACCACACCGGTATAGAGGCGCAGGCCCCAGAGGAAGCCCTCGACCGGCATGCGTTCGTCGTTGCCGTGATAGAGCGCGCCGAAGGGCATCCGCGGGTCGAGTCGCACGGGCGCGAAGCCGTAGCAGATGGCGCCGAGCTGGGCGTAGAACTTGCTGTCGGTGGCACCCGGCAGCATCCAGGGGATGGCGCGCGCGCCGGGGTCGGCGGCCTCGGTGCGCGTTTTGATCAGGTCGAAGAGGGGAGTGTCGGGACTTGCCTCGACCGGCGGCGCGGTCTTGATCACTTCGAGGGTCGGTTCGGGGCCGACGATATCGCGCAATTCGCGCAGGAAGCCGCGTTCGTCCTCGCCCGGCAGCGTGCGACCGTCGAGAATCACCCAAGCCTCGCCGGGAATGACGTTGTCCTTGTAACCGGCGCGCACGATGGTCGGCGTGACGGTATTCGCGAGCATCGGGCGAAACAGCGGCGGCGCCTGGTCGGGCGAGATGCCGAGGCCGGCGAGCATCCGGCGCATCAGGGGCGTCACCCGGCGCGGCATCGGGGTGCGCGTGATGCGCCCGATGAGGTCGGCGATCCAGGCGATGGCGGTATCCGCACGGGGCATCGAGCCGTGGCCGGGAGTGCCGCTGACGGTCATCTTGACGGTGACGAAGCCCTTTTCCGCGACTTGAATTGGATAGAAGCGGCGCGCGCCGAGATGGAGCGTGAAGCCGCCGGTCTCGTTGAGGACGAAGCCGGCGCGGATGAGATCCGGGTGATGTTCGACGAGGTAGCGGGCGCCGAGTTCAGAGCCGGCCTCTTCGTCGGCGACGGCCGCGATAATCAGGTCGCGGGCGGGGAGTAGGCCGGCGCGCTTGATGGCGAGGGCGAGTCCGAGGTCCATCGCGCACTTGGACTTCATGTCGATCGAGCCGCGGCCCCAGACGCATCCTTCGGCGAGTTCGGCGCCGAACGGATCGCGGGTCCAGCGGGCCGCCTCGACGCCGACGACGTCGGTATGCGAGGAGAGCATCAGGGGCGGACGCGAGCGGTCGGTGCCGGCGACGCGCGCGACCAGGTTGGCGCGGGTCGGTAGGGGCTCGATCGTCGCGCATTCGATGGACTCGCGCGCGAACGCGGCGCCGAGGTAATGGGCCGCAATACGCTCGTTGCCGGGCGGATTGGTGGTGTCGAGCCGGACCAGCGCCCGCAGATGGTCGATGGTCTCGCGCTCGAAGGTTTCCCAGGCAGTTCTCATCTTTTTCAGTGTTCGATGCTCGCGCCGCTTGGGTACGTGGCCAAGTCCCGCGGGAATCGGGGAAGCGCGTAATTTTTCAAGCAACGGCGAATAGATTTCAAATGTTTCAACGCCTTCAGCATTCGATAAGGGCCGCGCGAGCGGGCGAATCCTCGCGCAGTCTAGCGGCTGCGCGAGGGCCAGTGTAGGTGTATCAGCGACTGACGAGCATCCCAACAGTCTTGACCTGACTTTTCGGACTGATCGCGCTGATCGGGTGGACGGCCAAGTCCAGTGGGAAAGAGCGCGCGAGCACCTCAAGAGACCAACCCGCAGCGCAGGGCGTGTCAGGCGGGGGCCTTGCCTTCGGGCCATCCGGTGACGGTCGGGTCGATCGGATCGAGCGGAATCGCGGCGGTTTTCAAGAATCCCGCCATCATGTGCCAGAAGCCCGCGACGAGAATCAATTCGACCAGCTCGGCGGCCGAGAACGATTTTTCCAGCGTGGCCCAGGTTTTCGGCGAGACCTGGGAGTGGTCGTGGAGCTCGTCGGCCATCGCGAGCACGGCGCGATCGGTGTCGCTATAGGCCTTGCATGCGGCGGGCTCGCGGACGCCGAGGATTTCCTCATCGGACATCTTGAGTCGTTTGGAGACCGCGACGTGCTGGACGAACTCGTACTCGGATTTGGTGCGCCATCCGGTGCGCAGGATGACCAGTTCGCGGATGCGATGGTCGAGGGTCTGGCTGCCCATCAGGGCGCCGGCGAGACCGCTTTGCGCGAGCGTGATGGCGGGATTATTGAGCAACGCGCGAAAGACGTTGAGCTGAGACATCGATTTGGCCAGCGCGGGATCCTTGACGGCGTCGGCGATGCGGGAATCGTTGAAGCGCTTGAGCGCCTCCGCGGGCGGGAGCAGCGGAATCATGATGGGCCTCCGTTGACGGGTTGCGGATGATGGGCGGTTTATACGGCGATTGGCGAGCGGTGCGCAGTCCGCAAAGAAGCTGCATTCGCCGATGTATATCAGCTTAAGACCGATCTTGATTCCTATAATGACAATAATACTTTCGGCGCGACCTTACAGATGAGTTTCAATTTCGATGTGGAATTACAGGAGCGCAGCTTGCCAACCGAGTATCCGATTGCTCCGCCAGATGGCGCAGAGGATGATGATGAGGACTAGCGCTTTCCCCAACGCTTAGTCGCTGCTTTCCTTGCGATCTCTTTCCGTCTCTTTTCGGAAAGTTTTGCGGCGCGCGCCTTCCCGCCCTTAGACGCTCCTAGCGCGGACAGTGCTTGCGCATGGAGATTCTTGCCCTCTGCGGGCTTTAGAATTTCGCCAGTGGACTCTTCTACTACTCGGAGAGCGTTCTGTATGGGATCGGCACGCTTGCCGCCTCTGCTTGCTCGACTAAGCATGAGTGTAGTATTGCAATCCTGACAAACAAGTCAAGCAGGGAGAAAAACATGGCCAAGGGATTCAGATGCCCGCTCTGCGGAGAGCTTACATTTCAGCCAAGTAAAGGTCCAAAGAAAGCGATCCATACAATGCTCGAATTGTAATGCGATCGGTTGGTGGCGGGTATTAGCCCCGAAAGGTGGAGGAAAAGGCAAAACGTGCAGGTCGTGCGAAGGCCAAACGGTGTATGAAGTTTTCAACGACGGAGTAACAGTCTCATTCTGCACCAACTGCGAAGCAACAATTATCGAGACTTCTCCCTAAAATTCAAAACCGCCCACTACCCAACTTCACGGCGAAACTCCGCGTCGGGGCGGCAAGGTAAAACGACTTACATCGCGTCGAGCGGCTGGTGCGCTGGCAATCTCGGCGGGGTTTCGCGACAATCCGGAGCGCGCCTCGAAGGACGTGTTGCGCCGCGCGACACGCCCCTGGCGCTCAATCGTATTTGTGGAGGAACCGCCGTGAGCTGGGACTTTGAAACCGAACCGGAATTTCAAAAGCAACTCGACTGGATCGAGAAGTTCGTACACGACGAGGTCGAGCCGCTCGACTATGTATTGGGGTCGCCGTACGACGTGCGCGACGCGAATCGCAACAAGCTGGTGCGGCCGCTGCAGGCGGAAGTGCGCAAGCACAAGCTGTGGGCCTGCCATCTGGAGCCGGAACTGGGCGGTCAGGGCTATGGCCAGGTGAAGCTCGCGCTGATGAACGAGATTCTGGGGCCTTCGCGGTTCGCGCCGACGGTCTTTGGCTGCCAGGCACCCGATACCGGCAACAGTGAAATCCTGGCGAAGTACGGCACGGCCGATCAGAAAAAGAAGTATCTCGAACCGCTGTTGCGCAACGAGATCGTCTCGTGTTTTTCGATGACCGAGCCGCAGGGCGGCGCCGACCCGAAAGTCTTCGAGACGCGCGCGGAGTTGAAGGGCGACAACTGGGTGATTAACGGCGAGAAGTGGTTTTCGTCCAACGCGCGGTGGTCGTCGTTTCTGATCACGATGGCGGTGACCGATCCGGACGCGCCGCCGTACAAGCGCCTATCGACCTTCGTGGTGCCGATGGACGCGCCGGGAATCAACGTGGTGCGCAACGTCGGCGTCGGTCACGAAGAGGAGAGCATGCGCGGCCACGCCTACATCCGCTACCAGGACGTGCAGGTGCCGAAGGACCATCTGCTGGGCGAGCGTGGGGGCGGATTCGTGGTGGCGCAGACGCGGCTCGGCGGCGGCCGCATCCATCATGCGATGCGCACGATCGGGCAGGTGCGGCGGGCCTTCGACCTGATGTGCGAGCGGGTGCTTTCGCGCACGACGCAGGGATCGCGGCTGGCCGACAAGCAGATGGTGCAGGAGAAGATCGCGGATTCGTGGATCGACCTCGAGCAGTTCCGGCTACTGGTGCTGCGCACCGCGTGGCGGATCGACAAGTACAAGGACTATCTGAAGGTGCGCAAGGACATCTCGGCGGTGAAGGCGCAGATGCCGAAGGTGTTCCACGACGTCGCGATCCGCGCGCTGCAAATCCACGGATCGCTCGGCGTGACGACTGAGATGCCGTTTGTCGATCAGGTGCTGGAGAGCTTCGTGATGGGGCTCGCGGACGGTCCCACCGAGGTCCACAAGATTACGCTGGCGAAGCAGATATTGCGCGATTACAAGGGCACCGAGGGTCTTTTCCCGAGCGCGCATATCCCGGCGCTGCGCGAGGCGGCGATCAAAAAGTACGGCGCGCAGATCGAGTTGGAGGTGGGCGCGCAATGAGCACGCTGGCTCAGCAATACGATTTCAGCGGCAAGGTCGTGCTGATTACCGGGGGCAGCCGCGGCCTGGGCCATGCGATGGCGCTGGGCTTCGCCGCGGCCGGCGCGAATCTCGCGATCGCGAGCCGCAAGATCGACTCGTGCGAGGCGACGGTCGCGGAAATTCGCGCGATCGGCCGCGACGGCTCGGCGCATGCGGCACACGTCGGCAAGTGGGACGATTGCAATCGCCTGGTCGAGGAGGTCTATGCGCGTTGGGGCCGCGTCGATGTGCTGATCAACAATGCCGGGCTCTCGCCGGTGGTGCCGTCGTCGCTGGAAACCACCGAAGAGCTGTTCGACAAGGTGATCGGCGTGAACCTGAAGGGGCCCTTTCGGCTGACCTCGCTGATCGGACCGCGGATGGTGGCGGGCAACGGCGGAACGGTGATCAACATCTCGTCAACGTCGTCGATTCGTCCGGCGCCCGATACCGCGCCATATTCCGCGGCGAAGGCGGGGCTCAATATTCTGACAGTGGCGTTCGCGCAGGAGTACGGGCCCAAGGTGCGCGTGAATTGCATCATGGCGGGCCCGTTCCACACCGATATCAGCAAGAGCTGGTCGCGCACCGAGGGTTTCACCAAGGCGGCGCGCGAGGGGTTTCCGTTGCAGCGCGCGGGCGAGCCGCATGAAGTGGTTGGCGCGGCGCTCTACCTCGCGAGTACGGCGTCGAGCTACACCACCGGAGCGGTGCTGACGATCGACGGCGGCTCGTCGTATCCGAAGGCGGCGCACACGGCGGCCGGCTGACGCGTCGCGGCCATACAAGGATGATTGAGGCGAGTGCTTCGCTCTAGTGCGGGGCGAGGGCTTCGACGACGCGCATATCGGGGAGGCGATCGCCGGCGGCAGTCAGCGGAATCACGTAAACGTGATTCGCGCCGGCCGCGTAATGCTGCGCGATCCGCTCATTCAGATGGCGCTCGCCGCCCCACGCGATGATGCTGTCGATCAGATGGTCGCTGCCGCCGGCGCGCAGGTCGTCGTCGCTGAAACCCATCGCTTTGAAATTGCGCTGATAGGGCGGCGCGTTGAGGTAAAAGCGCATGAACGCGCGCACGCCCGCGCGCGCCTTGTTTGCGTCGTCCTCAAGCATCACCATTTGTTGCGCGAGCAGTAGCCGGTGCGGGCCGAGTTCCGCGCGCAAGCGCGCGGTCTGCGCGGGCGGCATCAGCGCGGTGATGATGCCGTCGCTGGCCTCGGCTCCCAGGCGCAGCATCCTCGGCAGCAGACCCGCGATAACGACGGGCGGCTCATGACGCGGCAACGGCGCCTTGAACGGGCCGGTCTTGATGCCCGCCAGGTAGTCGCGCATGTAGGTCACCGGCTTGGCGTATTTCAGGCCGTTGCGAATCATGAACGGGCCCGCGCTGACGCCGAGTCCCAGGATGAAGCGATCGTCGAAGAGTTCGGCGAGGGTACGCGCCGCGGCGCCCGCCGCCATCGCTTCGCGCTTCCAGACGTTGGCGATCGCGGTGCCGACGACGATGTGATCGGTCGCATTCAGCAGATGGGTCGCCATCACGAACGGATCGCGGCCGAAGGTCTCGGGCACCCACAAGACCGAGTAGCCGAGTCGCTCGACGGTGCGCGCGAACGCGACGCTCTCGGCGCCGGACATCGTGTCGAAATAGCCGAGAATTCCAGGTTTCTTCAAATTCATGTCTGCTCCGCTAACGCCCGAGGGCAATGCACTCTAGTCATACATTGCTACTCGATGAGTCTCCAATGCCTCGACCTACGTCCGGGAGGTCCCTTCCGCTTCGCCCACCTCGGATATAGGCTCTCACCGTACTATCTGGCGGACCGGTGGGGCAGGTATGGGACGGGCGCAATCGACCGGGAAGTTCGCGAGCAATCGCGAGGGCGGCGCTTTCGGGACGATCTTCGGTCAGGGCTGGGCGCACGGGATCACGCGGACGCCGGTACTCTTGATCCTCTGGTGGCTGGCAATTCTGCACACCGTGATTCTCGCGGTGAACCTGCGCCCGCGCGCTTACCACCACGACTTCAGTGTATTTTATTCGGCCGCGATCGCTCTGCGCGAGCACCTTGACCCCTATACCGTTGACCTCGTCCCGATCGGCCAGCGCATGGGTATGAAAATCTGGCCTCTCGTTCACACCACTGATACTCCCTTCGCCTTGCTCTTGTTTATGCCTTTCTCACTGGTCGCACCGGCGACCGCCCACACGATCTGGATCGCTCTGAACGGCATTGCGATGGCTGGCGCATTGATATTACTCATTCGCCCGAAGTATAGCGGCTTGGATCTCAGGATGGCGCTCGCGATCGCGGCGCTCGCACTACTCTATGCGCCGGTGACGGAAAACTTCCTCTTCAGTCAGCGCCAAGCGCTAATCCTGTTGCTGCTCGTGCTGGTCATGCGGTCGCTGGAAAGTGGTCGGGAAGCGCGGGCCGGATTGCTCTTGGCTTTAGCCGCCGCCTACCGCGTCTTTCCCATTCTCATGGTGGGCTATTTCGTCGTTCGCCGCCAGTGGCGTCCGCTGATGTTTATTGCACTCGGCCTCGCGCTGGTCGGTGCGGTGACAGTAGTTGCGATGGGCTTGCCTTTGTGCGCTAATTTCCTGCGTGGAGTGCACCTGGCCTTGATAGCCACGTCCGACCCGGCGGATGTGGCTATTCGTGGTTTAATCATCAGAAGCCTTGCGAAGGTGTTCGGCGATCGATTGGACAGCCGCATGGAGATGCTTCAGCGCGTTACCATAGTGTGTGCGCAATTAACTATTTTAACGCTTACCGTAAGGCCGGCTCTGTATAATCCGCAGCAAGCGGTTTTCGATCCACGCTCCTATGGACTGTGGATCGCCGCCACGGTCGTACTATCTCCGTTGTCGTGGATTCACTACATGATTCTCCTGCTGATCCCACTGGTTGCGATCGCTGCGGCCGCGGATCGCCATCAATGCAGTCGGCGCGCATTCTATGCGGCCGTCGCCAGCTATCTGCTGATCGCGGTTACGAGCCACGTAAGAGTGAATCTCGTCAGTGCGATATGGTGGGCGCGCGGGGTCAAGTATTTTGCCGAAGGATCGTCGGTCGCGCTGCTGGTCGGATTTCTCGCCGCGTATTGGTTCGCAACCGACACTACGGACTCGAGCGTCGCGAGCGTCAATCGGTGATAAAAAGGGAAGTCTGAAACCTCAGTGAGATTTCAGCGCCCGGAAACCTCTGTGACTCTTCCCGTTAGCGGGCGGCGGCGTTAACTCCACCGCCGGTGCGTGACGCGAAAGCCGGCATCACGTGGGTCGCGAACCGTTCCAGCGACGCCCGCGAATGCGCGTTGGACATATCGCCCCAGGCGAACGAGAGCACCAGGTAGTCACATCCGCTGTGATCGAAAAAGCGTGCGACCTGGTCCTGCACTTCGTTGACCGTGCCGGCGATCGCGACGTCGTTCTTGCGCGCGAGGTCGAGGTCGTCGGTAAAGCCGTAGGCGGGAATCGTGCGGAAATCGAGCCACAACTTGGTGATGTTGTGGTAGTAGGCGCGATAGGCCGGGCGGGCGACCTCGTTGAGTTCGCGGTCATCGGCCGCGACGTAGGCGTGGCGGATCGCGCCGCGGCGCGGTGCGGCGATATGCGGATTCAGATCGTTGGGACCGCCTTTGTGCTTTTTCAATTCCTCGCGGTAGAGCTCGGTAAATTTCTTCAGCGCCGGAATCGGGCCGTTGCCCACCATGTTCATCCCATGGCGCGCCGCGAAGAGGACGCTGTCGGGGGTCGCCGTGCCGTACCACACCGGTGGATTTGGCCGCTGCTTGGGCGTCAGCACGACCGGCACCGAATCGAACCGGTAATAGTGTCCGCGATGGTTCAGGTGCTCATTGCGCAGTCCGCTCATCACGGCGGTGAGCGCCTCCTCGAACATCTCGCGCGCCTCCATGAACGGCACGCGATGGTAGGCGAGTTCGAAGGGCGAGACGCCGCGGCCGACGCCGAGTTCGAAGCGGCCGCCGCTGATCTGATCGAGCATGCAGATTTCCTGCACGAGCCGCAGCGGATTATATAGCGGGAGCAGAAAGACCAACGGCCCCATGTGGATTCGCTGCGTGCGCGCCGCGACCGCGGAGAGCAAGAGGCCGGGCGAGGGCGCGAGGCCGAGCGGCGTCGCATGATGTTCCGCCACGTGGTAGCAGAAAAATCCGGCGGCCTCGGCCGCCGCGACCATCTGCAAGCGCTCTTCGTAAATCCGATCGAGCGGCTCGTCGCGCCGCTCCACGTGATCGAAGATCCCGAACGCGATCTCACTCATTACAATTCTCCTGCCACCGGTGCCGCAAGCCTCGCGCCTTACGCGGGCTCGACCGTTCCCGTGACGAACGCGAGGGCGGTCGCCCCGTTGGTGCTCCAGACGCTGTGGACGCAACCGTTGGGCCGGTAGTTCATGTTGCCGGCGACCAGTTCGCCCGATTCGTCCGCGTTGGAGCCTTCGATTACGAAGACAATCTCGTCACCGACATGACGATGACGGGCGAGCTTCGCCCCCGGCTCGAAGCGGGCCAGCACGACCCGCCGACGGGTTTCCTTGTCGCTGAAAACAGGTTTCTGGCGGATGCCGGGGAGCGCATCGACCCACGCGATTTCATTGAGCTTGATGACCTGCGACGCGGGTCCGCGATCGCCGTCCCTGGCCGCCGCCACGCCGCCGGTGATCAAGGCGAACACGGTCGCACCGTGTTTGCTGACCACCGAATGGACGCAGCCGTTGGGCCGATAGCCGAGGTTGCCGGCGGTCACCGTGCCGAATTCATCGGCGATGGCGCCCTCGATTACATAGAGAATTTCGTCGCCGTCGTGACGATGGAGATTGAGCTTCGAACCGGCCTCGAAGCGCGTCAGTTGCACGCGCCGCTTGGTCGCCCCGTCGTTCCACAGCGGCTTGGCGAGGATACCCGGATGCATCGGCTGCCATTCGATCTCGCTAACTTCGATTATCCGCGAGGCGGTTGATTCGGCCATCGATGGACTCCCGTGCTGCCGCGGGAATCGCCCACACGTGCGGCGACGGCAGCGATAACGGTCGATAATCCGGTTGGGCGGCGCCTGTCAAACATGCAGGCGCGTCCGCGCGAGAACTCACAGCAGCTTTTC
Source organism: Deltaproteobacteria bacterium (assembly GCA_021780755.1). Taxonomy (GTDB): domain Bacteria; phylum Desulfobacterota; class Binatia; order Binatales; family Binataceae; genus JADMIL01. The sequence goes on from JAJXYF010000032.1 coordinate 36,452, forward strand.
GACGATCGCGAGGCTGAGCGGTTCCTTGAAGCGCACGGTGCCGAGCATGGGTGCGCCGGTCGCGCGCGCAAGATCCTCCGAGGCGCCGCCGACGAGGTCGTTGGCCTCGCGATCGAGCGCGTTGAGAATCGCGCCGCATAGAGAGACCCCGCGTGCCGTCGCGAATTGAAGCGCTCGGCTGGCCGCGTCGGCAAAGTCCGGTCGGCGCGCGGCGACCCCGACTACCAGAATCAGTTCGAGGTGATGGGCGAGCGCGAGGTCGGCGAAATCGTGCGTCGCGTCGAGTCGCGCCGCCAGCCCATGCGTATCCTCGACGAGCACGACGTCGCGGCGGCTTTCGATCTCGGCGAGGGACCGATCGATCGCCGCAAATTCCGGCGGGATGACGCCGTCGGCCCGCGCGGCCTCGAGCGGCGTCAGCGGCGTCAGCGGCGAGCGATAGCGATAAGGCGCGACCAACTGAAGCGGCAGGTCCGACGACGCCGCGGCGATAAGGGCCGTGGCGTCGTCGTCGGCAAGCCCGCGGTCGCTCGAGACGCAGCCGGTCGCGGCGGGCTTCATCACGCCGACGCGCAGGCCGCGCACCTTGAAGGCGAACGCGAGGGCGCATCCGACGGTGGTTCGGCCGGCGCCGGGCCCGGTCCCGCTTAGAATGAATGATCTCACTTCGACTGAGGCGCTTAGCCGCCTGATTCAACTATCGCGTCGCGCGCGAACGGCGCAAACGAACTCGTCGGCGAGCCGTCGCGGGAGGTGAACTTGTAATACAAAAATAGAGCGTGCTTAGATGGCGATAGATTCTGGAGCAGGCGAGGTGAACGTCATGGAATACAACGTCATCGACGCGGATGGTCATATTCTCGAACCTCCCGATTTGTGGGAGCAGTATATCGATCCGAAGTTCCGCGAGGGTTGTCCGAAGCTGGTAACGGCGGCCGACGGACTGGAGATATTTCGCGTGGAGCACGACGACGCGATCGATCTCGGACGCGGCAAGAAGCGCGTGAGCTTTGGCGCGGTGGGCGCGTTTGGGGCGCGCGACGGCACGGTCTCGGCGAAGATTCCGTACACCCAGGGGCGCAAGGGCGGCTTCGATCCGCATGCGCGAATTCCCGACATGGATGCGGAGGGAATCGACGCGGCGTTTCTCTATCCGAGCCTGGGGCTGTTCCTGGGTTCGATGAAGGACCCGGAGTTCGCGGCGGCGGCGTGTCGCGCCTATAACCGCTGGCTTGCCGACTACTGCCGACCGTATCCCGAGCGGCTGTTCGGCGCCGCGATGCTGCCGATGCAATCGGTGGAAGCGGCGGTGAAGGAGATGCAGTTTGCGGCGAAGGACCTGGGCTTTCGCGCGGGCTTCATCCGGCCGAATCCGTACAACGGCCGGTCGCTGCACGATCCCGCATACGAGCCGCTGTGGAACGCGGCCGAGGAGATGGGCTTTTCGATGGGTATCCACGGCGGTTCCGAGAGCGGGCAGGTGACGCTCGGGATGGATCGCTTCACGTCGGGCGGCGCGGTGCGGCATTGCGTGGCGCATACGTTCGAGATGATGGCGGCGGCGACCAGCCTGATCATGTGCGGCGTCTGCGATCGTCATCCGCGGCTCAAATTCGCGTTCCTGGAATCGGGCGGGGGCTGGATGGCGGGGTGGCTCGATCGCATGGATCGCCATTTCGACGACAAGGGGATGAACGACACGCGCCTCACGATGCGGCCGAGCGAGTTGTTCCATCGGCAATGCTTCATCTCGTTCGAGCCGGTGGAGAAGTCGCTGGTGCTGCTGGCTGACTATATCGGCTCTGACAATATACTGTGGGCGACTGACTATCCGCATCTGGACGGATTTCCGGGGGCCGCCAACATGATCAAGGCCATGGGCATGCCGCCGAAGACCTTGAGCAACGTGCTGGCGGGCGGTGCGAAGCGCTACTACAACCTGCATTAGTCGGGCGCGGCCGTCCGCCGTGCCGATGTGGTAAGGCGGGCGGCCAGATCGATTCGCGAAAGTACCGATCTGTGAACGGGCGCGAAGGTCACGGGGGGGACGTGCGCGCCCGCGCTTGACTTTCGGGCCCGCGGACAGGGATTAAGAGTAAATCGAACGAGGTGCATCGAAGATGGAATTTGCGCTTTCATATCCGGCGCGACCGGATGCCTGGAAGGACCTGGTGGTCGCCGAGGATCACGGCTTTACGCAGTGCTGGTTCTACGATTCGCAGATGCTCTACAGCGACGTGTACGTGTGCATGGCGCTGGCGGCCGAGCGCACGAAGCGGATCAAGTTGGCGACCGGCGTCGCGATACCGTCGAACCGGATCGAACCGGTTACCGCGCATTCGATCGCCACTATCAATTTGCTCGCTCCGGGCCGCACCGTACTGGGTATCGGAACCGGGTTTACCGGGCGCAATACGATGGGCCTGCCGCCAGTGCCGCTCGAGCGGCTGCGCGAATATGTGGAGATGGTGCGCAAGCTACTGCGCGGCGAAGAGGTGCTCTATCGCGAGGGCAAGCGCGAGCGCTGGATTCGATTCCTGCATCAGGACAACGGCTATATCAACCTGAAAGACCCGATTCCGATTCACATGGCGGCCGACGGCACCAAAGCGTTGGAACTGGCCGGTGAGATTGCCGACGGGTGGCTGACGGTGATGGCGGACGCGCCGCGATTTCGCGAAAAGTTCAACCTGGTGAAGAAAGGGGCGGAGCGCGCGGGACGCTCGGTGGCGAAACTGCCGACGGCGGTGCTGACGACCGGTTGCGTGCTGCGCGACGGCGAATCGATCACGTCGCCGCGGGTGGTCGAACGGGTGGGGCCCTTCGCGATCGTGATGCTGCACGCGCTGTGGGAGCAGTCGGCGGTGAGCGCGGGCCTACAGGGGCCGATGCTGAAATTATGGGAGCGCTATCGCGACGAATACGCGGCCAAGATGAAGACGCCGGCGGATCGGCGCTACCTCGAGATGCACGAGGGGCATCTGATCTACCTGCGGCCGGGCGAGGACAAGTACGTGGACGAGAACCTGGTGCGGATGACGCTGACCGGGCGCGGCGAGGAGATTATCGCGCGGATCAAGGCGCTCGAAGCCGAGGGCCTGAAGCAGGTCGCAATCCAGGTGGTGAACAACGGTCGCGAGATGATCGAGGAGTTCGGCCGCGAGGTGATCGCGAAATACTAGTGCGTTGAATCGGCGGTGAGACGCGGGAGCCGGATCGGCGTTACAGGTTCCCAGTGACTAATCGAGCGGATGCGAGGAATCAGCATGGGTACTCAGTTCAAACTGGTAAAAGAAGACGGCGTCGCGGTGCTCAGCTTCGATCGTCCGGAAAAGCGCAATCCACTCAACGAAGAAAGCCTGGCGGAACTGTACGACCATCTGATGGCGCTGCGCGATGACGCCGAGGTGCGCGCGCTGGTGCTTACGGGATCGGGCGCGGCGTTTTCGGCGGGCGCCGATATGTCGCATATGAAGGGCGTGACCGACGAGGCGGAACGGGTGCGGCTGTTCAGCGCGGTGCCCACGCGCCGGCGGCAGTTGGTGCGCCGCACGATGGAGTTGCTGGTCAACCTAGAACTGCCGACAGTAGCGGCGGTCAATGGCTATGCGGTCGGCGGCGGATGGTTCCTGGCGCTCTCCTGCGATTTCCGCATCGCGGTTGAGGGCGCGGAATTCTGGATGCCCGAAATCGACCTGGGGGTACCGGGTCCGCGCGAGCCCGAGCGGCGGCTGCGCGAAGAGGTCGGTTTGGCACGCGCGAAAGAGATCATTCTGACGTGCCGCCATTTCAAGTCGGAAGAGCTTTATCAATGGGGCCTGCTGAACCGCGTCGTGAAGAAATCCGAGCTGATGCCAGCGGCGCTGGAACTGGCGCGCTACCTGGCCTCGCGCAAGCGCCCGGCGATGGTCCAGGCCAAGGCGCAGCTTAATGGATATACGCTCGATTAGTCAGTTGGACACGCCCCGATATGTGAGTAATGCGGGAGGTCGCCGCGCCCGCCGTCGATGAGCCGCCACGAGGTCGCAATGCCCGAAGATTTTCTCTTTGAAAAAGACGGTCCGGTGACGACGATCACGTTCAACCGGCCCGAGCGGCGCAACTGTATGAACCGGCAGGTGATGGCCGAGCTCGAAGACTTGCTGCGCGAGGTGCGCAACGATCGCGAGACGCGGATCATGGTCATGACCGGGACGGGCAAGGCGTTTTCGGCGGGCGCCGATATGGCGGCGGCGAAGGGGATCAGCGATCCGCAGGAGCGCATACGCGCGTTCGCGGCGAACAACGGCGGCGGCGCGCGCATGGTGGGACGCTGCTTCGATCAGATTACGCGGCTGGATTGCCTGACGATTGCCGCCGTGAATGGGTATGCGGTGGGCGGCGGCTGGGCGCTGGCGGCCGCCTTCGATTTCATCGTGGCCGTCGAGGAAGCCGAGTTCTGGGTGCCCGAGGTGGAGCTCGGGGCGGCCTTCACCGGCGGACCGGCGCTGGCGATGGCGGCGCGGCTGGGTCCGTGGCGGGCCAAAGAGGCGATGATTCTGTGTCGTCATTTCAAGGCCCGCGAACTATACGATCTGGGCATGGTCAATCGGGTGGTCAAGCCGGGCGATCTGATGGCGGCGGCGCGCACGCTGGCCGACGAATTGATGAAGCTGCCGCGGAAGGCGGCGACCAGGACCAAGCATTTTGTGGACGGGATTTTTATCGGGCCGCGACTATATTGATAGTCCGGGCGAATAGTCAGTGACGAATCGCGACTGGCTAAAGCAGGTTCGCGATATCTCCGACCGGAGGCGAACGAAGATGATGGTACGACCCGCACTACTGGATCATCTTGGGCGGCGGCGGCGCGGAGGGGCGTCGAGAATTTAACCTACACACTGGTGACTATGAGTATTCGGACGGGCAAGGAATTCGTCGAGAGCCTGCGCGACGGGCGCACGGTCTTCGTCAACGGCGAGCGGCTCAATGACGTGACTGAGTATCCGCCGTTTCGCGGGACGGTCGCGACGCTGGCGTCGTTGTATGATTTGCAGCACGAGCGGCGCGGCGAACTGACCTATCCGTCGCCGAAGACCGGCGTGCCGGTAAGCGCCTCGTTCATGCTGGCCGAGACTATCGAAGCCGCCGAATTTCGCGCGCGCGCCGAGGAGATCCGCGCGGACCATACGCTGGGGCTGATGGGGCGGCTGCCAGATTTTTGCAACGCGATGTTGACTGACTTCATGGCGGCGCGGGCGGTGCTGGGCGTTCGCGAAGCGCGTTACGCGGAAAATCTGGCGCGCTATTACGAGGAGTGCCGGGACCGGGACTGGTGCCTGACGCACACGCTGGTCGATCCGCAAATCGATCGATCGAAGGGACCGGCCGAGCAGCCGGATCCGTTCGCGGCGCTGCGGCTGGTGCGGGAAACCGACGCGGGCCTGGTCGTGCGCGGGGCCAAGATGCTCTCGACGCTGGCGCCGTTCGCGAACGAATTGTGGGTGGGGCCGTTTTATCCGCGGCGCGCGGGGGAGGAGCCGTACGCGCTGTGTTTCGCGTTGCCGATGGATACGCCGGGACTGAAGTTTATCTGCCGCGAAGCCTATGATCATGGGCGCAGCACGTTCGACCGTCCGCTCAGCTCGCGGTACGACGAGGAGGACGCGCTGGCGGTGTTCGATGATGTGCTGGTGCCGTGGGAACGCGTGTTTATCAACGGCGACATAGAGATATTCAATCGCGTACTGGCGCGCACGCCGGGGTACGCGATGCTGCAAGGGACGATTCGCGGGATGGTGAAGCTGCGTTTCCTGGCGGGCCTCGCGCTGCATATCGCGGAGGCGATTGGACGCGGTGATCTGCTGCACGTGCAGGCGCAGATCGGCGAGCTGGTCGCGAACGCGGAGCTGGTCAGCGGTCTGGTGCGCGCGGCGACGCAGGAGGTGACGTGGGGCACCACGCGCGGCACGCCACATCGATCGCTCGCGGCGACGCTGTGGGTATTGATACCGCAGGCGCAGATGCGGGCGGCCGAAGTGATCCGGCAGCTCAGTGGGAGCGGGCTGATCATGACGCCGTCGGAAAATGATTTCGCCAATCCGGAGATCGCCGGCTACCTGGAAAAGTATCTGTGCGGCAAGAACGTCTCGGCGCGTGACCGGGTACAACTGTTCAAACTGGCGTGGGACATGGTCGGGGAGCCGTTTGGCAGCCGGCAACTGCAATACGAATGGTTTTATTCGGGTGACCCCTATTTCACGCGGACGCGCTTTTATCGCTCGCCGGTCACGATCGAATTCAAGGCGATGGTGGATCGGATTCTGAAGCGCGATCGGAATTGAGCATATAGCTATTCGCATATAGCTATTGGCGCGCGGTGCGGGCGGCGGAGGTTCCCGCGATGCGGCCGAAGACCGAACCCGACATCAGGCCGGTGCCGCCGGGGTAGTTGAAGTAGAAGAGGCCGCCGACCAGCTCGCCGGCGGCGTAAAGGCCGCGAATCGGTGTCCCGTCGGTGTTGACGACGGCGCAATCCGCGTCGATGCGCAGGCCGCCGAAGGTAAAGGTGATGCCGCAGGTGATCGCGTAGCCCTCGAAGGGTGGAGTGTCGATGGTATTGGCCCAGTTGGACTTGGCGATGGTCAGGCCACGGGTTGCACGGCCGTCCTTGAGATTGGGATTGAAGGGCACGTCGGTGCGCACCGCCGCGTTATAGTTGCGGACTTCATCGAGGAAGCCGTTCGCGTCGACGTCCTCGAGTTTGCGCGCGAGTTCCTCGAGCGTATCGGCACTGACCTTGGTAACGCGCTTGATTCGATATTCGTCACGCAGGAGATGAGCGACCTTGCGATCGAAGATCTGCCAGGCGAATTGACCGGGTTGCTCGAGCACCGCGCGGCCGTACTTGGCGTAAGTATAGTTGCGAAAGTCGGCACCCTCGTCGACGAAGCGCCGACCGCGTGCATTGACTATTATACCGAACGGGTAGCTGTGTTTCTGGAAGCCGTCGCCGACGCTCAAATCGCCGAACTCGGGGGCGTTGCGATCCCATCCGACGGCGTGGCATCCCGACCAGTTGCCGCAGGGCATCGCGCCGATCTCGAGGGCCATGCGGATGCCGTCGCCGGTATTGAAGCGGGTGCCGCGGACTTTGGCGAGGTCCCAGCCGGGGCCGAGGTAGCGCGTGCGCCATTCGGCGTTGGCCTCGAAGCCGCCGGTCGCGAGGACGACGGATTTCGCGGCGATGATCGCGGTGCGGCCATGTTCGCGGACCGCGACGCCGTGGACGCCGTCGTCATCATGAATCAATTCGAGCGCGCGGCATTCGTAACGCACTTCGATTCCGTTGCGATCGGCGGCGGCGTAAAGGGCGTCGATGAGGCCGGGGCCGCCGCCCCAGGCTTCGACGGTGAGGCCGCCCCAGAACTTGAATTTGCCGTCAACCTTGAAGGCCTGGCGTCCGTAAATGGGGGCGAAGCGAATGCCCCTGGTGCGCATCCAGAGCATGGTGTCAAAACTGCGGCCGACGAGGGTTTCGGCCAACTGAGTATCGGTGCGGTACTGAGTAACGCGGCAGAGGTCGTCATAGAACTGATCGGTGGTATAGGCGCCGAAATCGGTATTGAGTTTATCCTCGTCGGTGAGGTCGGGCATCAGGCGCGCGAGGTCTTCGACACCATTGTAAGCGACGCGCATCGCGCCGGCGGTGAAGCGGCTATTGCCGCCGCGCTCGGCGAGCGGGGCGCATTCGAGGACGAGGACGGTGGCGCCACTTTCGCGGGCGGCGAGCGCGGCGCAGAAGGCGGCATTACCGCCGCCGATCACGATCACGTCATAGGTTGAAGCCATCGATAGTCACTCACGGCCGATGCGAGTTGCGGCAATACACTATTATTGGATTAGTCACTATTTGCGGCGCACGTCGGGCGGCACCAGGCTACGCGCGATCGACTGGTCGAGCGCCTCGTAATCCTGGTAGCCGATGGTTTCGTAGAGTTGGGCGCGGGTTTGCATGCGATGGAGGAGCGGTTCGACGGTGCCGTCGCGCATCAGGGAGTCGTAGAGATCGCCGATCGCCTGGGCGGCGATGCGCAGGGAGGAGACCGGCCAGATGACCATGTTGAAGCCGAAACTCTGGAACTGCGCGGCGGTGAAGTAGGGGGTGCGGCCGAACTCGGTCATGTTGGCGAGGAGCGGCGCGTCGATGGCGCGGGCAAAAGTGGTGAACATCTCGGCGGTGGTGAGCGCTTCGGGGAAGATCGCGTCGGCGCCGGCCTCGCGATAAATTCGCGCACGGGCGACGGCGGCTTCGAGTCCCTCGACGCCGGCCGCGTCGGTGCGGGCGATAATGCGGAGGTGGCGGCGGGCGCGGACGGCAGCGGCGATCCTGGCCGCCATTTCGCCGGGCGGGACCAGGCGTTTGTCGTTGAGATGTCCGCATTTTTTCGGCAGTTGCTGGTCTTCGATTTGAATTGCCGCGGCGCCTGCGTCTTCGACCTCGCGCACGGTGCGCATCACGTTGAGGATGCCGCCGAAGCCGGTGTCGCCATCGACGATGAGTGGCAACGCGGTGGCGCGCGAAATCATCCGGGTGAAGAGGCAGAGTTCATCGAGGCCGAGGATGCCGAGGTCGGCGAGGCCGAGGCTGGCGGAGAGCGCGGCGCCCGAGAGGTAGAGGGCGCGGAAGCCGGCGCGTTTGGCCAAGAGGCCGGCGAGCGCGTTGTGCGCGCCGGGGATTTTGAGGATGGCGGGGCCGCGCCACAGTTGCGCGAGGCGATCGCCGGGGGGCGCGGTTTCGGAGGTGTCGTTTAGCCAGTTCATGACTAGTTTTGGATCCGTCCCTGGGAGTCCGTGACAGTGCCGGGCGGTACGATTGTAGAAGGCATGGCGAGTTATGGCTATTGGAGGCGATTTTTGTAACTTTTTATTTTTGAGTTAAGCGGCACCTATCGGTGGATTAAATCGCCCAAGCAGCGCACGAAGTATTCTACCACCCCTGGCGCGGGGAAAAATCCTTATGATCGCACTTATGCACCGGAAACAGGAAATCGCGGGCGCGGCGTCGAAGAAAAGGTTATCGGCGGCGCCGCGAGATGTGCGATTATTCGATACCGATAAAGCGATAGTCAAATTGGCGACGGCGAATGGTATGACTACTCGGCAGGCGCGCGAGGCGAGGCAGGTGGAAGGGACGGCTGCGCCGCGAGATTATCTATCCGAATGGGCGTGGACGCACGTTGGGCGGACGGCGGCGACGGAGAGTTGAGCGAAGGCGATGGCGAAATACGACGTAATCGTGGTGGGGGCGGGAAATGCGGCGCTGGCGGCAAGCGTCGCGGCGCGCAACGCGGGGGCAGGCCGGGTGCTGGTGCTGGAGAAGGCGCCGGAGGAGATGCGCGGCGGCAACACGCATTACAGTGGCGGGCTGCTGCGCATCGCGTTCGACAGTGCCGAGCAAATCCTGCGGCTGGTGCCGAAGGCGCGGGAGTTGGCGGGTTTCGTCGAGGGGATCGAAGCGTATCCGCGCGACGCCTTCTGGTCGGATTTGCGCCGGATGACGAGCAACCGGACCGACCCGGAGCTGGCCGGAATCCTGATCGGGAATTCGTTCGATACGGCGGCGTGGATGGTCGAACAGGGGATTCGCTTCGAACCGGCGATCTCGCTCGGCGCGGTCCGCGTGGGCAACGCGATCAAGTGGCCCAAGGGCGCAATCGTGCGCGCCGTGCACGAGGGCGTGGGGCTTTCGCGGATGTGGTTCGCGGCGGCGCAGCGCAAGGGCGTCGAGGTTCGCTACAGCACTCCGGCGATTCGCCTGGTGACGGACAGTCGCGGGCGGGTGGCCGGGGTGGTCGTGCGCGATTCGGGCGGTGTGCATGAATTGAGCGCGGATGCGGTGGTGCTCGGATGCGGGGGCTTCGAGGCCAATGCGGCGTGGCGGGCGCAATACCTGGGGCGCCCGTGGGACCATGCGAAGGTGCGCGGCACGCCGCATAACCAGGCCGACGGGCTGCGGATGGCGTTGGAGATCGGCGCGATGCCGTGGGGTCAGTGGAGCGGCTGTCACGCGACGCCGATCAACGCCGCGGCGCCGGCGTTCGGCGATCGGGAGTTGACCGACAAAACCAACCGGCTTTCGTATCCGTACGGCCTGATGATCAACCGGCTGGGCCTGCGGTTTGTCGATGAGGGCGAGGACCAGGCGTTTTTCACATACGCCAAGTTCGGCGGAATCATTTTGAACCAGCCGGGCGGCGTGGCGTATCAGATCTTCGACGCGAAGGTGAGGCATCTGCTGGAGCCGCGATACGCGACCAGCGAGCCGGTGACGGCCGCGCGGCTGGACGAACTGGTGGGGATGCTCGAGATCGATCGCGAGACCGCAATGCGGACGATCGACGAATACAACGCGACGGCCGGGAACGGCAGCTTCAATCCGGGCGATCGGGACGGCCTGACGACGCGCGGGCTGGCACTGCCCAAATCGAACTGGGCGCAGAAACTCGAGACGGCGCCGTTCACGGCGTGGCCGGTAACCGGCGGAATCACGTTTTCGTTCGGCGGCTTGAAGGTCAACGATCGCGCGCAGGTGGTCGGCACGGACTGGAATCCGATCCCGGGGCTGTACACCTGCGGCGAGATGGTGGGCGGTCTGTTTCATCATAATTATCCGGGAGGTTCAGGATTGATGTCGGGGGCGGTCTTCGGCCGAATCGCGGGTGCGAATGCCGCGCGCGAGGGGGCCTGAGGCGACGGGTCGAACGGAGATGGGGTGACGCGATGAAGCAGATTGGCCTGCGCGCGGTATTCATGCGCGGCGGCACCAGCAAGGCGGTGATGTTTCGCGCCGAGGATTTGCCGCGCGATCGGGCACGATGGACGCCGATCTTTCTGGGCGTGATCGGCAGTCCCGACGCCAATGGCCGTCAACTCGACGGGATGGGCGGGGGCCTCTCGTCGCTATCGAAGGTGTGCGTGATCGGTGCTCCGACGCGGGCTGACGCTGACGTCGATTATACCTTCGCGCAGGTTTCGATCATCGGTGCGACGGTCGATTACAGCGGGAATTGCGGCAACATGTCGTCCGCGGTGGGGCCGTTCGCCGTCGATGAGGGACTGGTGAAGGCCACGGGCGGCGAGGCCGTCGTGCGCATCCACAACACCAACACGAAAAAGATTATCGTCGCGCGCTTTGCGATTGACGAAGGGCGTGCGGCGGTCGATGGCGATTTCGTTTTGCCGGGAGTCGCGGGAACCGGCGCCCCGGTGCGGCTGGATTTTCTCGATCCGGGCGGTGCGGGAACGGGCCGTCTGCTGCCGACTGGCAAGGTGGTGGAGCAACTCGAAGTGGCCGGCCTCGGCACGGTCGAGGCTTCGATGGTCGATGCGGCCAATCCGTGTGTTTTTGTCGCGGCCGAGGCGCTCGGGATGAGCGGGATCGAAATGCCCGAGATACTCGAGGCCAATCGGGATTTGATCGGAAAGCTCGAAGCGATTCGCGTGACCGCCAGTCTGCGAATGGGAATCGCGCGGACCGCGGCGGAGGCGGCGAGCAAGCCGAGCATCCCCAAGATTGCGCTGGTGACCGGTCCGCGCGAGGCGCAAACGCTGGCGGGCGAACGAATCGCGGCGGAGGCCGCCGACCTGACGGTGCGGATGATCTCGATCGGGCAGCCGCATCGCGCGGTGCCGCTGACGGGAGCGATGTGCCTGGCGGTGGCGTCGCGATTGCCGGGCAGCGTCGCGCATCGGGTGACGCGTTCGGCTGAATCGCGCGAGGCGCCGGTACGCATCGCGCAGCCGTCGGGGCTAACGGTGGTGGGCGCGGGGGTGCGCGAGTCGGCCGGCGAATGGATGGCGGAGCGAGCGACGGTCTATCGGACCGCGCGCCGCCTGATGGAGGGCATCGTCTTCGTGCGCGCGTCGGCGATGACGAATTGAGGAAAGGGCGGGTTGGGCGATCGGTTAGACCGCCGCCAGGTCGCGCGCCTGCGCAATTCGCGGGGTTGGCTTGCCGTTGCGGCGCCCGCGAAAAAGGCCCGACCAGAAAATCTCGTAAACCTGGCGGACCGCCTCCGCCATCGTGGTGCGGGAATTGGCCAGAAAATCGGGCTCGCATACGCGCAGCGCGGAGGTCAGCAAGGCCTCGGCGGCGACGCGCGGGTCGATTTTTCGCAGCAACCCTTCATCGATGCCGCGCTGGATAAGATGTTCCAATTCATCGGCGATGTCCGCGCGCCATTTGTCAACGGCGCGTCGTCCGGCGGGAAACAGCAATACGTCGCGCATCCAGAGCGGAGAGACGCCCTTGGCCTGATCGACGCTCGCCTGCATACAGCCCTGGACCGCGGCGCGCACGCTGGGGGCATTTCTGATCGGTGCGATGGTGGCGTCTTCGGCCTTATTGACCCGGAGCAAGATCACCGTTTCAAAGAATTTTTCGCGGCCCGGAGCAATCGCATAGATGGCGCGCTTGGAGCATCGGAGCCGGCGGGCGAGTTGGTCGGTGCTGAAATGGAGAAAGCCTTCGTGGGCGAAAAGCTCCTCGGCCTCATCCAGCACGCGACGGAGGCGAACTGACAGGGGCTTGGATTTGGCCTTTCCCATAGCGCGACTCATTGAGCGGCACTACTTGTAGCGCGTCCGGCGATCGAGCAAAAGCGCCGGGGTGCGAGCTTTCGTTTGACAGACGGTACGAAATGCAATAAGTGCGTACCGTCGGAACGGCCCGGCTTATACGGGCATCGCGACGGGCCCGACGTAATCCGAAGCCGCGTGACAACATACAGCCGTGGGCGGAGCGCGCTCCTCTTAAGACGACCGGACTCGCGTTTGCGGGGGCACCGGGACGCCGTGGCAACTGGACATCTCGAAGTGGTCCCCGAGTCTCGAGGGTCTGGTCCCCCCAATGCCACAGCGCCGGTGCCCCCTCTGATTTTCGGTGCGGCTTGCATCGGCGCGGGCATGTTCGGCAAGCTCATGCAGGCGACGCCCAAATCATGAACCACAGCGACAAGTTTAATGCGCGAGGCCGGCGCCGGGCAGGCCGCGGCGTCGCGCGGGTGTAACCGGCAATGGCCGCCGCTCCATCAGAAAGTTCTTCGCCCCCGCAGCAGAGCGCGGCCGCGTCGAACAAATGGATAATCGCGGTCGCCGTGATGCTGGCGACGATCATGGAGGTGCTCGACACCACCATCGCGAACGTCGCGCTGCTGCATATCCGAGGCAGCCTTTCGGCCGGCGTTGACGAGGCGGCGTGGGTGCTCACGTCGTACATCATCGCGAACGCGATCGTGATTCCGCTGACCGGATGGGCGGGTGCGTATTTCGGCCGCAAGCGCTTTTTCACCTTTTCGATTCTGCTATTCGTCGGCAGTTCCTTCGCGGCGGGTGCGGCGCCGAACCTGCCGACGCTGATCGTATTTCGCGTGCTGCAGGGGCTTGGCGGCGGCGCGATGATGCCGATGTCGCAGGCGATCCTGATGGAGACCTTTCCGCCGCAGGAGCAGGCGGTGGCGATGTCGGTGTGGGGTCTGGGCATGATGCTGGGGCCGGTGATGGGCCCGATGCTGGGCGGCTGGATCACGGACAACTACAGTTGGCGCTGGATTTTCTATATCAACGTGCCGATCGGGCTGCTGGCGGCGACGATGGTGACGATGTTCGTGCACGACCCGGCGTACGTGCGGCGTGGCATCAAGCGGATCGACTGGTGGGGGCTGGGCTACCTGGTGATTGGCGTGAGTTGCATTCAGATCATGCTCGACAAGGGCGAACGTCTGGACTGGTTCAACTCGGAGACGATCAACCTGCTGACGGCGGTCGGCACGGTCGGCGTGATGCTGTTCATCATCCAGGAGTTGCGGACGGCCGAGCCGGTGGTGGACTTGCGCGTGCTGAACAATCGCACGTTCGCGGTGGGCACGGTCTTCACCACGATCGTGATGTTCGCGATGTACGGGACCTACGTGCTGATCCCGCTGTATTGCCAGCAGATCGCGGGCTACACGCCGCTGATCGCGGGCTTCGTACTTTCGATCCAGAGTTTCGGCACGCTCGCATCGATCATGGTGGCGGGGCGCCTGTTCAACCTGATCGACGCGCGCATCATGGTCGCGGTGGGATGCCTGATCGCGGGTTTCGGCACCTGGAGCATGGCGCACTTCAACGCGCAGATCGATTTCTGGAACATCGCGCTTCCGGGCCTTTATCGCGGCATCGGATCGGGGCTGATCTTCATACCAATGACGACGCTGAGCCTTTCGGCGGTATCGAAAGAAGAGATGGCGACGGCGTCGGGCTTGTTCAACATGGTGCGGACGATCGGCGGGAGCATCGGGATCGCGATCCTGGTCGCGATGGTCAGCAGCCATTCGCAGATGCATCAGACGTATCTGTCGCAGAACGTGGACGCGTTTCGCCTGCACACCTGGAGCAGATCATATCCGGCGGCGGCCGGTGAAATCCGCGAATTGACGCGGCACGGATCGGCGTCGTTTCTCGGGATGGTGTACCAGGAGGTGCAGCGACAAGCGGTGGTGCTGGCGTTCGTCGATGATTTCCGGCTCATCGCGTATATCTTTTTCTTTCTGACCCCGCTGGCTTTCGTGATGCGCAAACAGGCTGCGCACAGTGGCGCGCCGGCCGCCCATTGAGGCGGCGTCGAGGAAGCGGCCAAGTGGGAGGCCTTGCTATGGTGATTCGGGGATGGTACGCAATCTCGTCCCGGTGAGGGCAGGGCTCGTGAAGTCTTGGGGGACCGCTTGAGCCCGCCCTACACTTGGGAACCACGCGGAGAATCGAACAATGGCCGGTGCGAGTACCAGCGAGCCTTGGGGGCTTGGTAAGTACATTCTTCAGTTCCGCGCCCCGATTGGACTCGCGCTGATCGCGATCACCGCGTTCATGGGTTATTGGGCGGCCAACGTTCGCATCGCGACGAGCTTCGAGAACTTCTTTCCCTCGGATCATCCGAACACGCGGCTTTACCGGCAATACCAGAACCAGTACGGCGGTGCGCAGACCCTCTACATGATGCTGCGGGTGAAGCACGGCGACATCTACAACGTCAAAACGCTGACCAAAATTCAGGACGCGACGCGCGACGTCAACATTCTTCCGGGGGTCGATCACAACGAGATATTTTCGCTCGCATCGTATCGCGTCGCCTTTACGCGGGCGGTGCCGGGCGCGCTGATCGCGGTCAACTACATGTATCCGCGGGTGCCCGCGACGCAGGCCGGGCTGGACGAACTGCGCCGCAACGTGATGACGCATCGGGAGCCGGTGCAGGGCCTGATCACATACGACAACAAGGGCGCGATGATCACGGCGAGCTTCAACGAGCAGGCCTTCGACTACAAGGCGCTCTTCGATGGCATCCAGGCGATCGTCGATAAGTACCAGGACGACAACACCGTAATTTCGGTGGCCGGGGAGCCGGTGATTTCGGGCTGGGGTTATTACTACCTCACGCAGATCAAGGTGATATTCCTGACGGCGATCGGGCTGATGCTGATCATCCTGTACCTCAGTATCGGCGAGCGGAGCAGTTGGTGGGCGCCGATTCTGACGGGTACGTTTTCCGCCATCTGGGGACTGGGGTTCGTCAGCCTGATGGGCTACAACTTCGACCCCGTGATGCTGGTGATCCCGTTCATCCTGACGGCGCGCGATTTGAGCCACGGAATCCAGTGGCAGGGCCGTTACTACGACGAACTCGATCGGCTGGACGACAAATTGCTCGCGTGCGCGACCACGACCGACGTGATGTTGCCGCCGGGACTGCTGTCGATCTTCGCGGACATCGCGGGAATCATTTTCATTTCGCTCGGCGGCATTCCGGTGCTGAAGGAAATCGGAGTGGGCGGCACGATGTGGCTCGCCGCGAGCATCCTGATGGTGTTCGTTTTCCAACCGATCTTCATGAGCTACCTGCCGCGCCCGCGAATCCGCGAGCGCAGTTGGCTCAGCCGGCGGGCCACCGGCGAGCGGCGTGGTGCGTTCCACGCCTTCGTGGAATGGCTGGTGAAGGTTCCGGTGACGCCCGGCGTCGTGCGGACGTCGCTGCTGGCCGGCGGCGCGCTGTTCATCGTGTTCGGCGTGATTTCAGGACAGCGCGCGCACATCGGCTATCAGACTCCGGGCACCCCGCTTTATCGGCAGGACTCGAAGGTCAATCGCGACATTGCGGAGATTGGGAAGTTTTTTCCCACCGACATCGGATGGGTCGTGCTGTCGAGCCCGGACTATCCCGATCCGCAATCGGGCATCGGTCCAGACGTGATGCGCATGACGGACGACCTGGGCGCTTACCTGGTCAGCCGGGGCGACGCGGTGGGCGTGGCGTCGTTCACCAACGTCGCGATCAAGCCGCTCAACATGATGTTCCACAACGGGTTCCCGAAGTATCGGAGCATCCCGGTTGGCACCGAGTTGGGCGGCAATCTGTGGTACATGTTCTATGCGGGTACGGCGCCGGGTGAGATGGAGCGATTTTTCGCACACTCGCCGCACATGACCAGTTCATGCATCCGTGTGCTACTTCCCGATCACACATACACGCGTCTGAATCAGGTGCGCGCCGACCTCAAGCGTTTCGTCGATCTCCGGATTACGCCGGATCCGGCGCTGTCGAAAGTGAGCCTCGCATATCTGGGTGGTGTCGCCGGACTTTATCTGGCGGCCAATGACGTGCTGTACCGGCTCGACATCATCAACCTGACCTTTGTGCTGCTGGTGATATTTCTCTGCTGCGCGTTGAGCTTCCAGTCGCTGACCGCGGGCACGCTGTTTATCATCTCGTGCGTGATGGCGAACTTTGGCGCGTTCATCTACATGAACGCCCGCAATATCGGACTGACCATCGATACGATCCCGGTGATTTCACTGGGCATCGGGCTGGGCGTTGATTACGGCATCTATACGGTGGCGCGCATTCGCGACGAAGTGAAGGGCGGGGCGTCGGTGAACGAGGCGGTCACGACCGCCTTGCGCAGTACGGGAGCGTCGGTCTTCAGCACCTTCGCGGTGATGATCGGCGGCATCCTGCCGTGGGCGTTTTCGCCGCTGCTGTTCCACAACGAGATGAGTGTGCTGCTCATTTTCCTGATGGCGACGAACATGGTCGCGGGCGTGCTGATCCTGCCGGCGTACATCGCATGGCGGCGGCCGTACTTCATCACGCGCTACGAACGGACGCCGGTCAGCGCCGCGAACGCGGCGG
Organism: Deltaproteobacteria bacterium; assembly: GCA_021780755.1. Taxonomy (GTDB): domain Bacteria; phylum Desulfobacterota; class Binatia; order Binatales; family Binataceae; genus JADMIL01. The sequence goes on from JAJXYF010000032.1 coordinate 53,658, forward strand.
CGAGCTGAGCAGGCGGCGCGGCGCGACACGCCCGCAATCAATTTCCTGAGGAAGGCAAAACCGATAGTTAACTGAAATCTCATCGAGGTTTCAGACTTCTCGTGTCGGATGCGGGCTTCGCACGGTTAAAACTTCATCGTGGATCCACACTCGCGACGCGCTTTCACGCCGTGCGGGGGCGGGGTTGGTTGCTGTACTGGCGCCCGCGCTATATGCTTCTAAGACGAATTATCCAGCAATGGTTGGCCCCGGTAGGAACGCCAGTGAACCTTGGCTAAGCCCGCAAAAATCTCCCTCGATTCAATAATTTCAGTGGCACCCGACCAGGTTTCGTGCGAGCTTGACGGCGAGGCGGCGATACTTAACCTCAAGAGCGGCGCGTACCACGGTCTCGATCCGGTTGGCGCCGCGGTCTGGAACCTGATTGCGAGTCCGACCTCGGTGGACGCGATGGTGGACGCGATGGTGGCTCAATTCGACGTTGACCGCGCGCGTTGCGAGCGCGACGTGCTGGCGCTGCTCGGCAAGCTCGACGAGCGCGGCCTGATACGCATCGGCGATGGGGCCGGTCGCTAAATTCGTCCGGCTCGACCGCCGGGACCGTGCGCTAGTAACGGTGGCCGCGCGGAGGCTGGCCTTGACGTGGATCGGTCTGCGCAGCGCGGGTTTCAACGCCCTCAAGCGCCGGGCGTCGCGGGTCGCGGCACCTGACCCGCGCTCCCATGCGTGGTGCGGACCGCCCCCGCGTTGGTCGGTCTCGCGGCCGACCGTCGAGCGCATCTCGTGGGCGGTGCGCGCGGCCAGCCGCTTCGTTCCCGGCGCGTCGAACTGCCTGGTGCGCGCGCTGGCGACGCAATCGCTGCTCGGACGCTTCGGCTATCGATCGGACCTGCGCATCGGCGTACGCAAGGCCGCCGACGGCGGACTGGCCGCGCACGCCTGGCTCGAGAGCGGGGGCGCCGTGGTCATCGGCGAATTCGAGCTCGACCATTTCGTGCCGCTGACGCCGGCGGATTCGAGCGGCTCCAGCTTCACCGTCTTACAGTAACAAATTCATACAAATGGGTGGCTTCGCGGTAATTTACAATCTCGACGGGCGTCCGGCCGATCGCGCGGTCCTGGAGCGGATGCTCGCCGCGATCGCCCATCGCGGTCCCGACGGTAGCGGTCAATGGATCGGAGGCCCGCTGGCGATGGGCTACCAACGGTTCCATACCACGCCCGAAGCCGTGCGCGAGGTGCAGCCGCTGGCGGATCCCGCCGGCCGCTATCGGCTGGTGTTCGACGGCCGGGTGGACAATCGCGCCGAGCTCGCCGCGAATCTCCGCGCTCGCGGTGCGATCGTGCGTGACGACACCGACGCCGAACTGGTGTTGCGCGCCTGCGAATGTTTCGGCGCCGAGGCCCCCAACCGGATTATCGGGGACTTTGCCCTGGTGCTGTGGGACGCCGCGAAGCGCGAGCTGTTTTGCGCGCGCGACCCGATCGGCATCCGGCCGTTTCATTATTTTTGCGACGGCCGGACCTTCATCGCGGCGACCGAACTGCAACAGATTTTTGCGGATCCGTCGGTGCCGTCGGAACCGGACGAAGGCACCGTGGCCGAGTACCTGTCGGGCAATTTGAAGGGACGCGAGGACACCCTCTATCGCCACATCAAGCGCCTGCCCGCAGCGCATCGGATGACCATCGCTGGCGGCGGGAAAGTGACGCCGCGCGCCTACTTCGAGCTCGATCCGCAGATGCGGATTCGCTATCGCGATGATCGTGAATACGCCGATCATTTCCGCGAAATCTTCGCTGAGGCGGTGCGCTGCCGGATGCGGGCGATCGGTGGTGTCGGTGCGCATCTGAGCGGTGGCCTGGATTCGACCGCGGTGGTCGGCATGGCCGATCTTTTGCGGCGCGAGGGCAAGGTCGGCGCTACGCCGATCGAGACCTTCTCGCTCCTTTTCGAGCATCCCGATCTGGACGAGCGCGGCTACATCTTTGAAACGGTCGAGATGCTCGGGCTCAGCGCTAACTATCCCCCGCCGGTGCCGGTGGACCTCGCGATGTGCGCGGAGACGGTGCGCCGGTATCGCGACTTCACCGAATATCCCAACGGCGGCATGTGGAACGGCGTATGGCCGGCCGCGCGCGACAAGGGCATCCGCGTGCTGCTAACGGGTATCGGCTCCGACGAATGGATGAGCGGAAGCGTGTACGTCTATGCCGACCTGCTGCGCGCGGGTCAGTGGCGCACGCTCTGGCAGCGGGTCCGCGACGACTCGCGGACCCTGCCAAATCTGAAGAACCGCAGTGCGTACGATTTCTTTTTGCGCAACGCCTTGTGGCCGCTGTTGCCGCCGGCCGTGCGAAAATTTGGCCGCCGCTTGCGCCGGCAGCCGATCGTTCCCGGCTTCATCAGCCCCGCGCTGGCGCGGCGTGTCGGGCTCTCGAATCGCCTGCAAGCGGACCCGCGCCGCCCGGCGGGCATGAGCTTCGGCCAGTTCACCCTGCTAGAAAGCTTCACCAGTGGATGGGTTGCGCATGGCGTTGACATCTTCGATCGATCGACCGCCAGTTTCGGAGTCGAGGAGCGTCATCCGTTTCACGATCGGCGGCTGTACGAATTCCTGATGGCGATACCGGACGATCAGCGCGCGCGCGACGTCCGGCGCAAGTATATCCTGCGCAATGCGATGCGCGGGCTGGTTCCGGATTCGGTGCTGGCGCGGCGCGACAAGGCGGATTTCTCGGTGCTGTTCATTGAGGCGCTGGAGCGCATCGGCGGCGAGCATTTCTTCGATACGATGGCGCTCGAAACCGCCGGCTGGGTCGATCGCGCCGAATTCCAGCGCATGTACCGCGAGCGGAGCGAAAATTATCTCGATACGAATATCTGGCCGCTGTGGACCACGTTCGGGCTGGAGCTGTGGTACCGGCTGGTGGTGCGCGATCCACAATCACAGGGGCCGCCGCGGGCGTCGCCGCGCACTGCTGAGACCGGCGGCGCGACCGGCCGAGGGGCGCCGAGAGGCGAACTATCAGGGGTGTCAGGGACGTGAGTGTCAGGCCGTTGAGATCGGGGGCGGGGCCGCATCGGGCGAATCGCACACGGCGGCTAGCATACCGCGCGTTCGGCCTCGCGATCATTTCCGACGTCGAGATCCCGGAGCTTCCGCCGCTGCATGACCTGCGCGACAGCGCACACAATCGAGTGCGCCTGGGCATCCTCGGGCCCCGTCGCGCGATCGAGGAGCCTTCCCGCTGGTTGAACGCTTCAGCCTACGCCGACGGCACGCCATGGCTCTCGACGGCGAAAATCGAGGGCGGCTATCTGTTGCGCCTACCCAAGCTCGCCGATTTCGTCATCGAGGCCGCCGGTCACGAGGTTACTTGCGTCGCTGCCGCTGACGGCGTGACCGCGGTGACGCTGCGCCATCTGGCGATCGACCATGTAATGCCGCGCGTGCTCAATCTGCTCGGCATCGAGTCGCTGCACGCGACCGCGGTGGCCGCAACGAATGGCGCGGTGGCGTTTATCGGCGATGCGGGCACCGGCAAATCGACCCTGGCAGCGAGCTTTCATCTGAACGGGTTGGCGACCTTTTGCGACGACTGCCTGGTGTTGCACGACGAGGGCGTCGGCGGCAGCGGGATTGTGGCGACGCCCGGTTATCCGGGCGTGCGGCTGTGGCAGGATTCATTCACGGCGCTGATGAGCGACGCGCCGCCGGGTCCGCCGGTTGCGCAATATACCAGCAAGACCCGGCTGCTCGGTGACGCCTCGGCCTTTCGCGCCGAACGCCTGCCGCTGGCGCGCATCTATCTGTTGGAGCGGCGATCGCCGTCGCCGACGGCGGATAAGGTCATGGGCGCGTCGCCGGCAATCGTTCGGGTGTCGTCAGCCGAGGCATTCCCGGTGTTGGTCGGCGCGAGTTTCCCGCTCGATCTCACCGACTACACGATGCTCACGCGTCACTTTCGTTTCATTGTTCGCGTGGCCGCGGCGGTGCCGATTCGCCGCCTGACGATCCCGAATGATTTTTCGGCGCTGGCGGCCGTTCGCGCGGCGGTGATGGCCGACCTCGAGGGGTCGTGACGAGCCGTTGGAGCGGCGTGGGCTCGCGGGTATCCTCGAAATCGACGTGAACACCGGTGGCGGCACGATTGGGGCGGGCTTCGACCTCGAGGCGCGGCTGATTCTGCGCTGTTTGCGGCGCGCGCAGAGTTCGGTCGCGAATGACGCCGCGGATTCCGCGGTCGCCCACCTTGATTTCGCGCGCGATCGTGATCACATCGATTGGGAGCGGCTGACCCTCGCCGCGGCCACGCACGGGGTCTTGCCGCTGGTCTATCGCCGGCTCAAAGGGGTCCGCGACCTGCCGCCCGAGGCGCTCACGCGGATGCGCGCCGAGTTTTACGGCAACTCACTCAACAACCTGCACCTCGCACGCGAACTCGTGCGGCTGATCGGGCTGCTGCAAGCCAAAGGCATCCGCGCGCTCGCCTTCAAGGGGCCTACGCTGGCGCTCAAGGCGTGGGGCGAGGTCGGCTTGCGGCAGTTCAACGATCTCGATCTACTGGTGCATCCGGCCAACGCGGCGGTCGCGACCGAGGTGCTGATTGGGGCTGGTTACTGGCCGCGCACCTTCGATCGCGATCATCCCGCGCGATCGATAGCGCGGCGCTGCGAGGACGAGTTCATGCGGCCCGGCAGTCCCTGGATGATCGATCTGCACTGGGAACTCAATCCGGCCTATTTCAACTACGGGCCGGACGCGGCGGCGGTCTGGGAGCGCGCCGAATCGATGAGCGTCGAGGGTTGCGAGGTGCTGACGCTCGCGCCCGCCGACCTGATACTTTTTCTGGCGGTGCATGCGACCAAGCACGGATGGATCAATCTCGGATGGATCTGCGATTTCGACGAGACGCTGCGCGCGATCGCGGACGCGGACCTGCCGGGGATACTGGAGGCCGCACGCCGCTCCGGATGTTCGCGGATGTTCCTGCTGGGTGTGGCCCTTTCAAGCGCTCTGCTCGACGCGCCGACTCCATCGGCCTGCGCCGACGCACTCGGCGGCGATCGCTCGGTGGCGTCGCTGGTCGCGGGTATCGAGCGCCGGCTCTTCGCGAGCATCGGCATGCAGGCGCGGCTCTATTCGGAATGGATCGTGCCACTGCGGACGATCCCCGGGCTTGGCGGCCGACTGCGCTACCTGGCGAGCCGTGCGCTCACGCCCAACGTTGATGACTTCGATTTCGTGCCGCTGCCGCGGATGCTCTATCCGCTGTACTACGCGATGCGTCCGGTACGGCTGGCGTGGCAGCAGGGACGGCGGCTCTTCGTTGACGTTCCGCATCCGCTCAAGCGCCTGCGCGGCACTCCGCGGTGAACGGTCGCATGACCGCGTTCGTGCGCGCGCTGATGCGTTCGGCGCGTTGGCGTTTCTGGTGGACGCTTGCGTTGATCGTGATGCTTCCGCTGACCGAGGGCGCGGGCCTTGCGTTGCTGCTGCCGACGCTCGAGACCGCAGGACTCGACCTGCGCGACCAGGGGCAGGCGGGTCATCTGGCGCGGCTCATCTGGCGCGGGTTTGCGGTGGTCGGCGCACATCCCGGGTTTCTCGCGTTGTTGGTGCTTTACGTGCTGGTAATCGGCCTGCGCACGATCGTGGAACGCAACCGCAGCGTTTCGGTCTGGATCGTGCAGCAGAACTTCGAGGACGAAATGCGCCAGCGGCTCTATCGCGCGATCGCCGGGGCCAATTGGCTCTTTATCACGCGCAGCCGTCTGGCCGACTTCACCCACGCCTTGACGGCGGAACTCAGCCGGGTCGCCGAGTGCGTCTCTTCGTGGAACATGATCGCGGGCGACCTCGTGTTGGGATCGATCTATCTCGTGGTGGCGCTGGTGCTGTCGCCGCCGATCACGCTGATGGTGCTGATGGCCGGCATGCTGCTGGCGGTCGCGATGCGGGGCAAGACCCAGCGCATCGAACGCCACGGCGCGGAACTCGCGCGCGTCACCAACCTGCTGTACGTGGCGACCGACGAGCACCTGCAAAGCCTCAAGACCGCACGCGCCTATGGCGCGATCGATCGCAACGACGCGATCTTCTCCGACATCAGCCGGCGCATCGCGGCCACCAATGTCGCCACCGCGCGCGAGCAGGTCGCGGTGGGCGGATGGTTTGAGATCGGCGCGGCGCTGATTCTGGTGCCGCTGCTGTACGTCTCGGTGCGCATCGTGAAGGTGCCGCCCGCCGAATTGCTGCTATTGCTCCTGATGTACATGCGGGTGATGCCCCGGATTCAATCGGTACATTCGTACTATCGCAACTTCATCAATGCGCTGCCGTCGTATCACAATGTGGTCGCGCTCGAAGCGCGCTGCCGGGCGGCGGCCGAGCCGCCCCCGGCGGCAATCGCACCGCCCGATTTTCGCCACGAGATTCGGCTCGAGGACCTGTCGTTCAAATACAACAGCGAGGCCACGCCGGCGCTGCGCGAAGTCAGCCTCGCGATTCCTGCCGGACGCTTCACGGCGATCGTCGGACCGTCGGGCGCGGGCAAGAGCACCGTCGCGGACCTCGTCATGGGACTGTTTCCGCCCGACGCGGGGCGGATCGCGATCGACGGTACGCCGCTCACGCCCGGGATCGCGCGCGGGTGGCGCGAACGGATCGGCTATGTTGCCGCCGAGACCGCGCTCTTTCATCTGTCGGTGCGCGAGAATCTGCTGTGGGCGCATCCGGGCGCCAGCGAGGCTGACCTGCAGGAAGCCTTGCGGCTGGCGGCGGCCGACGATTTCGTGCGCGCACTGCCGCGGGGACTGGACACGGTGCTGGGTGAACGCGGGGCGACGCTCTCGCAGGGCGAGCGTCAACGGATCGCGCTCGCGCGCGCAATCCTGCGCCGCCCCGCGCTACTGATTCTCGACGAGGCCACCAACAGCCTCGACTACGACAACGAGGCGCGCGTGCTCGGCGCGATCGAGGCGCTGCGCGGCGAGGTCACGGTGCTGATGATCGCGCATCGCCTCTCGGCCATCCGCTGGGCCGATCTGATCTACGTGCTGGAGGACGGCAGGGTGGTCGAGTCGGGCGGCTGGGACGAGTTGAACGAGCGGCGCGACGGGCGCTTCAGGGCGCTCTGCGAGGCGCATCGGCTGGTGGCTTAGGCGCGATTTCGTCGGGGGTGGTTCCGGCGCCAAAGATAGCATCGCGAACTTGCGCGCCCTTACGCTTGAGGCGTTTGAGCAGCCGGCGCGCCCACACGAACTCGACCGCCAGCACGCTCAATCCGATGAAGATCACGAGCCAACCAGGGCCCGGCGTCACGATCATCAGAGCGCCGAGCGCGACTACGGTGAAGCCAACGACGGCGATGATTGCGCGGCGGGCCTGACGGAGCGTCTCGAAAACGATCGGGTGCATCGCATAGAGCCAAGCACGCGCGCGCCGGCGATGATAGCGGGGCGGTGTGAATTGCGGACGCGCTTCGTGATAGTGCTCGACGCATGAAGTTCGGATTGTTCGGGATGAACATGCGGCCGTGCGTGACGCCTGAGGCGATCGCGGCGGTCGCGCGGGCTGCCGAAGGCGCGGGCTTCGAGAGCTTCTGGGGCGGCGAGCATCTCGCGCTCGCCGATCCGCAGACGGCGGCCTCGCCGATGCCGCCGAAGATCGATTTCGTGGATCTCAACGTCACGATGGCGTTCGCGGCGGCGCATACGCGCAGGCTGCGCTTCGGCACTGGTATAATGATTCTGCCGCTGCGCAATCCGGTGATTCTGGCCAAGCAACTGGCGTCGGTCGATGTGGTGACGGGCGGCCGGCTGATCTTCGGCATCGGTATCGGCAACCTGGAATTCGAGTTCGAGGCGGTCGGGATGCCGTTTGACCACAAGGGGCGCCGAGCCGAGGAAGCGCTGGCGGCGATGCAGGCATTGTGGACGATGGAGCGCGCGGAATTTCGCGGCCAGTACTTTTCGTTCGGCGGAGTGCGGGCGGAGCCGCGCCCGCTTCAACGGCCGTATCCGGAGGTCGTTTTCGGTGGCAAGACCGTCCATGCGTTCAGCCGCACCGCGCGCCTGGGCAACGGCTGGTATGGATACGCGCTCGACCTCGCGGCGACGCACGGTTGTATCGAGGGGATTCGCGCGGCGTGCGCGGAGGTGGAGCGGCGGTTCGAGGAAATCGAGGTGAGCGTGACGCCGCAGGGCGAACTCGATCGCGAGCGAGCGCTGCGCTACGCGGAGCTGGGAGTCCGCCGCCTGATTTTGCCGCCCCGCGGACGCGATGTCGCGCAGGTTCTGGCGGCGATCGCGGTGGCGGAGCGCGACCTGATCGGCAAGGTGTGACTATAGCTTCGTGGCGCGTGCGACCAGCGGCGCGAGTTCGCGCACCAGGTTGACGCCGTCGGAATCGGCCGACGCGCCGGGCAGCACGACGATGCGAGTGACGCCCGCATCGCGATATTGCTTGAGCATTTCGGCTGAAGGCCCGTCGGTATTCGCGGCCATCTGCAACACTGAAAATTCGAGCTTGTCGGGATCGCGCCCGAACTGGCGCGCCATCGCACGAATCTGCGGGATACATTCGCCGGCCTTTTCCGGGGTCAGTCCGCCGGGGCACCAACCGTCGGCGTAGCGTGCCACGCGCCTAAGCGCATGTTTGGGATCGTGCGCGCCCAGGATGATCGGAGGCCCGGGCTTTTGCAGCGGCTTCGGATAGAGCTTGACCGGCGGAAACTTGACGATCTCGCCGGCGTAGGCGGCCTCATCTTTGGTCCACAGCTCGCGCAGAGCTTCGACCGATTCGCGGAGATGGAGCCATCGGCGTTTGAAGTCCACGCCCATGATCGCGGCCTCTTCGGGGAACCATCCGGCGCCGACGCCGAAGATAAACCGGCCGCCCGAGTAAAGGTCGAGAGAAGCGACGGCCTTGGCGGTCTCGATCACGTTGCGCTCGGGCAGCAGGCAGATACCGGTGCCGAGCTTGATCGTTTTAGTGGTGGCGGCGGCGGTGGCGAGGGCGACAAACGGGTCAATCAGCGCCGCGTAAAACTCCGGCACCTTGCCGTCCTTGCCGCGCGGATACCAGGTTGAGTAGGTCACCGGCATTACGAGATGCTCGGCGACCCAGAAGGACTCGAAGCCGAGGTTTTCCGCCTCGCGCGCGATCGCGCCGGGATTGCCGGTCTTTTCCGTCAGGAACATCGAGACGCCGATTTTCATTGCCAGACCTCCGCTAAATTGCGCATCTCCGCGGCGGACGAAAAAGGGTTAGCGCACTTGACGGCGCCGAGCCCGATCGAGGGTGCCTAGCGCATGATCAGATTAAGTCCGGGAGCGGACGTATATCTCTCCAAATCCATATATTCCTTCGGCGCCGTATCGTTCACGTACAGAGGGTGATCGGCCGCTGGATCGATAAAGAAGCTCGCGTGAGAGTTTTTCACGTCCCAGAACGCCCACACCATCGAGCCGGACGCGTCAACCGTGCCGACGCCCGGCACCTCGGCGGCGCGCAGGAAGAGCCCGAAGATGCGCCACAGCTTCAGGTCGCGATCGTAGAGGTCTTCCCACAAGGGCGCAAAGGTCGCCTTGTCCACGTACATCACGCGCTTGCCGTAGCAATAGCCCGAGGCTTTCGAGGGAATCTTGCTGACGCTGATCTCGTAAACATCGCGCACCTGCCATTTACCCCATGACGGCATCGGCCATCCGAGCGGCATATCGAAGTTCTCGGGGAATTCACCCGGCGGCAGTTTCGCGTTGAGCAGCGCGAGGATTTTCTTTTCGCCGAGCATCCGCACGCTGAGCTCGGTGATGTTGGAGTTGAAGCCGAAGCGGTAGTCCTCCTGGGTCGAATCGGTGCCCTGGTTGGGGCTGCAGCGCGCCGCCGAAGAAACCGCCTGGTAGCGGCGCAACTGGGGCAGGAAGAGATAGGTGTCCTCGGCTTTGGTCGGGTCCGCGTAGCTGATGGTCAAAAACGCGGTATAGCGGTCCTGTTCGGGTTGCAGCACCATGAACCATTCGGTGGAAAATTTGCCTTCCGATCCCGGATAGGTGGCCGGCGTCCCGGGGTCGGTATTGAAGGCGAGTTGGCGGTTGACGATTTGCGCGGCCTTGCAACTGATACTGCCGCCGCGGTCCATCAGACACCCGCGGCCGAAGGTATCGACGATCAGGTGCGGCAGATAGCGGTACCAGAGATTGGCCAGCACCTTCCACCCCTGGTGGGGTTCGGAGGGATTTGGAAATGGAATACCGCCCTGGTATCCGGTCAGCGTCATACCGCCGTCGGGCAGATCGACCGTATTGACCTGTCCGGAATATTTTTCGGTAGCCTCCATGTAGGTTTTCGGCAGCGGATGGATCACCGTCGGACCGACCTCCATGCGCACGTCGGGCGGTATCTTCCAGTAGTAGGAGCCCTGGAAAAGCGCGGCCATGCCGTCGGGCATGAACTGCTGATACTGCTGCCAGTTTTGCGCGGTGATCGTAGTGCCGGGAGCAATCGTGTCGCCGCCCGCCGGAGTCGTCGAGGCGGCCGGCTGCGGCACCGTCGCCGCGGCAACCGTTGGCGCATTCGACAGCGGTTGCGCTTGAGCGCGCGCGGGTCCCGCACCGCAGATGAGCATGAGCGCGACCGCCGCCGCAGCCGCCGAGATTATCGAGGTGGATGTTCGATCGTGAGGCAACCCTGATACTTCCGCCATGTTTTCTCCCAGCAGCGCCGTGCCGCCGACACGATCTGGCGGAACGCGAACTTTCGATTCGTTGAACGGTGGTACTTCGCGCAGCCGATTCAGCGTGATCGCGACGGCCCGCGAGCGGCGTTTTTTCACCTGACCGCCGCTAGCGGATGCCGGCAATGAAGCCAACCGCGCCTACCCCTCAGCGCGGGAATACTGTCGCACTTTGATCCAAACGGCAAGGCTAAAGCCGGGACTTGCCGGGCGGATTGGGTGCGCCTCTTACGGGGCGTGTGCGGGAGTCAGGCGCGGGCGGGTGGTCGTGACGCGGGGACGATTTCGACCGTGATCTTTTCCGTTCCGCGCACCACCGTGACCGCGGATTTCGCACCGACCTGGTCGCCCGTGAGCAGCCGCTGCAGGTCGTCGCTGCCGGCGACGGGATGGCCGCCGAAGTTGACGATCACGTCGCCGCGCTTGAGCCCTGCGCGATCGGCGGGGCTGTCGATTTCAACCGACGCCGCCATCACTCCGCTCGGCGTCTTGATATCGTGGAAGCGCACGACGCGGCGATGGAGGTCCACGTTCTGTCCGGCGATTCCGAGCCACGCGCGCTCGACGCGTCCGTCGCGGATCAGCTGGGCGGCGACAAATTTGGCCGTATTGATCGCGATCGCGAAGCAAATCCCCTGCGCGGGCAGGATCGACGCGGTATTGACACCGATGACTTCGGCGCGCGAACTGACCAGCGGCCCGCCCGAGTTGCCGGGATTGAGCGCCGCGTCGGTCTGCAGCACGTTGTCGATGAGACGGCCCGATTGTGAACGCAGCGAGCGGCCGAGCGCGCTGACCACGCCGGCCGTCACCGAATACTGAAAGCCGTAGGGGTTACCGATCGCGATCGCGAGTTGGCCGACGCGAATTGTATGCGAATCGCCGAGGGGCGCGGCGACCAGGTCGCCCGCCCCAATCCGGACCACCGCGAGATCGGTGTCGGGGTCGTCACCCACCAAATCGGCCTGCGAGCGGCGACCGTCGCTCAGCGCGACGTCGATGCGTCCGGCGCCGCGCACCACGTGGCTGTTGGTGAGCACGTAGCCGTCGGGCGTGAAGATGAAGCCCGAACCGGTCGCATGGGGGCCGGGCAGGGTTCGTTCAGGCGGGGCGCCCGCCGCCCCTCGTTGATCGCGCTGCGCCGCCTGCGGCCGCCGCGTGACCTCGATATACACCACAGCCGGGCTGACCACCTCGGCGGCATGAATCACCGCCCGGGAGTAAGCGTCGAACAATTCGCCATCGGCGATCGGTCCGGGCACGGCATCTTGATCGCGCGCGGAACCGGCGTGCGACAGGGCTCGCACCTTGGGTCTCATCTAATAGCCCTCCTGACAATCATTGTAACCATTGTGTCAAGCGCCAGACGAATTGCGGTAACAATAGCCCGAATGTCCCGCTCGGGTCATCCATGCCGCATGCGCGATAGCGGATTAGCTTGAGGCGTGGCAGGCCGCTGGTCTGGCGATGCGGCGGCGGTGTGCAAACCGCTTCAAATGGAGTACTCGACGGGGAAGCAGGGGGGATCTCGCGATGAAACGATCGGACAAGCGAATTTTGACGACGCACGCGGGCAGCCTGCTCAGGCCGCCGATCCTGGGTGAGATGTTCGGGCGGCTCAGCCGCCACGAGCCGGTCGATCGAGCCGCAATGGATCGGGCAATTCTCGACGCGACGCGTCACGTGGTGAAGCTGCAGGCCGAATGCGGTATCGACGTCGGCAACAACGGTGAGCAGGCGCGCGAGAGTTTTTTCACCTACGTGCAGCATCGGATGAGCGGTTTCGGCGGCCAGAGCGACCGGCCCGGCTTTGCCGACATGCGGGCCTATCCGAGCTTCCTCGAAATGATCCTCGGCCAGATTCGCGCGCGGGTGCAGGTCGATCTCCTGCACGCGCCCAAAGCGATCGGCGCGGTGACCTATGTCGATCGCGGGCCGCTCGAGCGCGAGTGCGACGATTTCGCCAAGGTCCTGGCCGAACTCAAGCCGGGATTTACCGAGGCCTTTATGACCGCGCCGTCGCCCGGAATCATTGCGGCCGCGATGCTCAATGAGCATTACCGGAGCCTCGAGGAATACGTGATGGCGCTCGCCGACGCCCTGCGCGTCGAATACGAGACCATCGTCGCGCGCGGTTTCGTGCTGCAAATCGACGCCCCCGACCTCGCGATGGAAAAGCACGTCTCATACGCGCAGCGTCCGCTCAAGGATTTCATCGGTTTCGTTGACCTGGTGATCGACGCGATCAATCACGCGCTCGAAAAGATTCCGCGCGATCGGGTGCGGCTGCACGTATGCTGGGGCAACTACGAGGGGCCGCATACCCATGACGTCGCGCTCGACACGATCCTGCCGCACCTGTACCGGGCGCGGGTCGGCGCGCTGATGATCTCGATGGCGAATCCGCGCCACGAGCACGAGTATCTATGCTTCGAGCGCCATCGCCTGCCGCCCGATATGAACCTGATCGCGGGGGTGATCGATACCACCACCAACTACGTCGAACATCCGCAGGTGGTGGCCGAGCGAATCGTGCGGGTGGCGCGGGTGGTGGGCGATCCGCGACGAGTGATGGCCGGGACGGATTGCGGCTTCGAGACCACCACCGGGCTGGCGCCGGTGGCCGAGGAGATCGTGTGGGAGAAGTTGCGCGCGATGCGCGACGGGGCCGCGATCGCGAGCAAGCATCTGCTCGGCTAGCGGTTACGCGCTGGCCCGCCGCCGGTTACGCGCGCTCCCAGCCGACCCCGGCCTGGAGTGTAACGCCGAAACGCGCGACCATCTTGCCGGCGTCCTCGCGCATCGCACGCCATTGCGCGGTTTCGCTCGCGCGATGAAACGCCTCGGGATTGTCGAAATGAAGTTCGGCCACGCGATGAAACGGCGCCGCCGCGCCCTCCAGACCCGAGTCGGTCCGCGTCAGCACCAGCTTGCGCAGGTGCGGGACCTTGCGCGCGAGCGGCACGTGCACGTCCACGTAGTATTTCTCGAAGTTCTCAACGTCGGACGGCTTGGGCGCGCCCCAGAAGGCGACAATCTTGTACATCGGATGACCTCTCGGGGTTCAGCTTGATTGAGCGCGCCGACTGTCGCAAGCACCTGGCGGCATCGCGATCGGAGCACCCGCCGGCCGCGTCTGTGACGGTCCGCGATTAAACATAACCCGAAGGCGCGCGGCGCGGAAAGCACTCGCCCGGGCTAGCGCAGGTAAGCGAGCGGCGGCGGCGCGGCGGCGAATTCGCGGCGCACCGCCTGGTAACCCGCGAGGTCGTCAACCGTGCGGAAAAACCCGCGATGGATGTAGCCGAAGAGCGGTACTCCACGCGCGGCGATTGGCGCGAACAGATCGCCCATCAGGGAAAACGGCGGCGCCGCCGGCGTCATCGCGAAGACCTCCGGCCCGCAGACCATCGCGCCGCAGTACATGTACGGCGTGAGCACCGCCGCGACCGTGGCGTCGAGGTCGCGCGGGTAATCGATGAACTCGCCGCGGGTGCGCCCGCGCAGCAGACGCATCCGGCGGATGCGTCCGTCGCCCTCGCATTCGATGCGGCTGTAGGCGTTGGGATCGCCGCCTTCTCGCAATACGAATGTCGCCATCCCGCCGCGTTCGCGATGGAACCCGATCATCGCCGTGAGGTCCAGATCGAGAATCGTGTCGCAGTTCAGCAGTACGAAGGGTTCGTTGCCGAAATAATCGCGCAGCACCACCAACGGGCCGCCGGTTCCCGCCAGCACGCGCTCGGGCGAATAGGTAATCCGCAAACCGAGCGCGGAGCCGTCGCCGATGGTGCGCTCGACCTCGGCGGCCAGATGATGAACATTGATCGCGACCTCGGTGATCCCCGCGCGCTTGAGCATCAGCAGCGGGTAATGAATCAGCGGACGGCCGCCCACCTCCAGAATCGGTTTGGGCGTCGTTTCGGTGAGCGGACGCAAACGCTCGCCGTAGCCGGCCGAGAGCACCAGGCCCTTCATCGCGCCGCCGCCGCGAGGTCGATGAACATCTCGGGAATCATCCTGCTAAGTGTCACTTCGCGTAGCTTGCTCGATGACGCGCGCCCGCGCTACGCGCCGAGTGCCGCACGCAATCGCGCGAAATCGTTGCGGCCCTGAAGGACGCGGCGCGCCTGATCGAGCGCATAGGGGATGTAGGCGGCGTAACCGTGCTTGCCGTTGTGCTCCAGCCAGATGAAGCGTCCGATTACTTTCAGCGCGTGTTGCAGCACGCACAGGCGATAGCTCTCGAGGAATTCGTCGAGCGTCAGCGCCATCGGCGTGCCGCGCCGCAGGTGTGCCGCGAAGTAATAATCGAGCATCCGCCGCTCGATGATTGGCGTGATGATGCGGGCGGCGTCGCGCGTGGTCAGCAGCACCGCGAGGTCCTGCGTGGCGGGCGCCATCAGGGCGTCCTGGAAATCGATCACGCGCAACCGGGGCGGGCCTTGCGGAGCCGGCTGCAGGAACAGGTTGTTGCCGTGGTAGTCGCGATGCGACAGGACTCGCGGGTAGCGTCCGAGGCGCGCGGCCAGGTCGTCGAGTTCGGGCGCGATCGCGGCGGGGTCGGTGGCCGGGGACATCTCGGCGACGCCGTAATCAACGAACTGCGAGAGTTCCCAGCGAAACAGCCGCTCATCGTAGGCGACGCGCGCGGCGATGATGCGTTGGTCGAGACGGCGCGTGCCCTCGAGATGAATCAGCAGAAGCTCGTCAGCGGCGAGCCGGTAGAGGTCGCCCGCGTCGCCGCGCAGTGCGGCATCGAAGAGCGGCAGGCTGCCGACGTCCTCGACCAGCAACAGTCGTGCGCGTGCGTCGTCAGCGTAAATCTCGGGGACCGCGACGCCGGCCGCGGCGAGGAAGCGCTGGACACTGATCCACGGCGGCTCGGTGAGCGGTTCGGGAATCAGATTGAGGGCGCGTGCGTAGAGCGGGAGATCGTCGGGGCCGAGATCGATTGCGATCGCGGTCGCCGGCGTCGGGTGATTCTGGTTTGCGATCGAGACGCGCCAGAAGCGGCGCGCCGAGGCGTCGCCTTTGAGCGCATCGATGGCCGTCACGCGCGCGCCGGCGAAGTGCGTCGCGATGGCGCTACGTAGCCACGTTTCGAGTTCGGGGGGATTTTCTGCGCTCACGGATGCGATTTTAGCCGGTGCCGCTGGCGACGCGCGAGTATCTCGCGCGGATCGTCACGCGGTGCCGCCGTCACTTCGCGGCGCTGGAATCCTCGAATTGCGCCAGGTCTTCGTAGAGCTTGTCGATCTCGCGGCCGAGCAGTTCGTAGCGTGCGATCATCTCGTTGGCATCCTTGCGCACGAGGTAGAAATTCGCGTCGTTCATCTCGGTCGCCAACGCCGCCCGCGCGGTTTCCTTGCGCTCGATCGCCGCCTCGATTTCCGCGCGCTTGCGCGCGTTTTGCGACCGTTTGCGATCGTTCTCGCGATCCGCCGGACTCGCCGCCTTGCCACGACCGTTGCCGCTCGCGTGCGCCGCCGGAGCTGCCTTCGCAGCCGATGCGACGCCATTTGCGGTAGTCACCGGAGCTGATCCATTCGTACCGGGTTCCGCCGCGACCGAACTGCCGACCTGCGTCAGCCGGCTGCGCGCGCCCTCGACCCTGGCGGCCGCCGCACCCTGCGCCGCGCGCGCTTCCTCCTGCGCCTTCTTGGCCAGGTAGTCGTCGTAATTTCCGAGGTAGCGCACGGCATGGCCGTGGCCGACCTCGATCACCTGCGTCACGAGCTGGTTCAGGATATGCCGGTCGTGGCTGACGATGATGACCGTGCCGGGAAAGCGGCGCAGCGCTTCGAGCAGGGTTTCCTTGGCGACGATATCGAGGTTGTTGGTCGGTTCGTCGAGCAGCAGACAGTTGTTGCGCCGCGCGATCACCTTGGCCAGCGCCAGCCGCGCGCGTTCACCGCCCGAGAGCACGCCGACGCGCTTCTGCACCTCGTCGCCCGAGAACAACATCGCGCCGAGCAGGTTGCGGATTTCGGTCGAGGTCATGCCCTGCGCGCTGCGGCTCAATTCATCGAGCACGCTGCCGTCGTAGTCGAGCGACTCGGCGAGGTTCTGCGCGAAGTAGCCCATGACGACCTTGTCGCCGACGATGCGCTCGCCGCCGGTGAGATCGTCCACTCCCGCGAGCATCCGGATCATGGTCGATTTGCCGGCGCCGTTGGGACCGACCAGCGCGATGCGCGAGCCGCGCTCGATCTCGAGGCTGACGCCGCTATAGACGGTGAGTTCGCCGTAGCGCTTGACGGCGTGGCGCAATTCGACCACGCGCCGTGCGCCGCGATCGCAATCGGGGAACTTGATGGTGGGCGGCTTTTCGAGTCCCGCCGGCGATTGGAGCCGTTCCACTTTCTCGAGCTGCTTGATCCGGCTCTGCACCAGCTTGGCCTTGCTCGCCTGGTAGCGGAAGCGGCTGATGAACGCCTCCATGTGCTCGATTTCGATGCGCTGCTTTTCGTACGCCGCGAGGTCGGCCTGAAAGCGGCGCTCGCGCTCAACCAGGTAGAACGAGTAGTTGCCGTTGTATTCGTTCAGCGCGCCGCGCGAGACCTCGACGGTGCGGCGCGTCACGCGGTCAAGAAAGTAATGGTCATGCGAGACCAGGATGATCCCGCCCTCGTAATCTTCGAGATATTCCTCGAGCCAGTTGCGCGCCTCGATATCGAGATGGTTGGTCGGCTCATCGAGCATCAGGAAGTCGGGCCGCTGCAGCAGCAGCTTGGCCAGCGCGATTCGCATCCGGATGCCGCCCGAGAACTCCGCCACGTCGCGCTCGAGATCTTCCTCGCGAAAGCCCAGGCCGAACAGCACCGCGGTCGCGCGGCTGTCGGCGTTGTAGAAGCCGTGGCGTTCGAGTTCGCTCAGCACGTCGCCCAGTTCCTCGAGCGCGGCGTCGTGATCAGGCCCCGAGTGATTGGTGGCGAGGATGTCCTCAAGCTCGACCCGCCGGCGGTCATGCTCGCGCATCTCGGCCAGCGCCGAGAGCGTTTCGTCGAGCACCGAGCGCCCGCCCATCTCGGGCGAATCCTGATGCAGGTAGCCGACGCGGGTGCGCTGCGGACGCGAGATGCGGCCGCCGTCGGGCTGTACCAGCTCGGCGATAATGCGCAGCAGGGTCGATTTGCCGGCGCCGTTGAGGCCGACCAGACCGACCCGTCCGTCGTCCGGCATCGACCAGCTCGCACCGTCGAATATCGTTTGCCCGCCGTAATGTTTGGTGACCTTGTCGAGCGTCAGCACTGCGCGTCCTCGCGGGCGGCGGCATGAAACTCGCCGCCGCACCGTTCAAACCCCATATGGTAGCGGTCTCACACGTGCCGCGAAAGCCGTCCCGATAGACGCGCCAGGTACTTTGGCGCTCACAGGCGCTACGGGCGCCCGGAGGCCGAAGCGCCGGTCGTCGATTTAACTCCGCCGGATGGGTAGAATCACAAATACGGGTACTGGCACCGCGCATTCGGGAGGGAAGCAAATGTCCGCGTTAAATGACGGCGATCGCGTGCTCATCGTTGACCGCAAGCTCTTCAAAGACGACAACACGCGATTCTTCGTCGGCGTGATCGAGGAATACGACGCGGTCTCGGTGCGGGTGCGCGGCTATCCGTTCCATCTCAGCCCGTATGAAATCTCCGGCGCCGAGCGCCATGGCGAGGAGCGCATCCGGGTGATCTCACTTGCGGCGGGCGACCTGATCTACCTGATGCCGCGCGACTTGGATGTCGCCAAGGTGCATCTCAGGCGATCGCCCAAGTCCTTGATGATGACCGACGGCGAGGCGTTCACGGTTGACCTCAGCGAATGGCTGCTGCGGGTCTGACGCGCGCCACAGTCCGCCTCGCCCCCGCGCGGCTGAGCGCTGGCGCCGATTGGCCATCAATTACCGGTTGCGGTCCAAGTTTCCGATTCAACCTCAGGTACTCTAGCGCGACGGTCGCACTACTGCGGCCGTTGGCGTAACGCATTGCGAATACCACAAGGCCCAGGTCATCGGTAGCGCTCGATCGAAAGGGCTCCTTGCCAGCGGGAACGTGAATAAACCCGTTCTTCGCATCGTCTTGAAAGTCAGAATCCACATGGTTTGGCAGTGTCGGATCGATGTTCACGTTTCGCATAGTTTTCGAGCCCTGCCGAACTAGTGGCTTGTAACAGTGACATTGGTATCGCATTCATGTATCATGAGGCATGCGTGAAGGGGAGTTTCGATTGACGGCGAGCGAGCGCAGAGAACTGAGGGACAGGCTGCGCTCGCGCACGTTG
>JAJXYF010000009.1 GCA_021780755.1 Deltaproteobacteria bacterium
CTTGGCCCGCAAGCTCATGCGCTACATCCGTCACTACAACCGCGCTCCCAAGCCCATCAAGTGGACCTATCGTGACCCTTCACACCGCATCAGCCTTAATACCAATTTCTCTGTTACAGGCCACTAGCAACCGATCGGCCGAGACCAGCCCAGCTTTCTGCTGATTTCCTGTTGGTTCGCGAAACGTTATTTTACCCGAGACACCGATAGGCAGTGAAGTGACGGGGTCGATCTTTATGCCTCCCTCCACGGACTCAGCACTCATGAGACTTCGTACGTATTCCAGCGCCGACAGAAGCAACCCTCCTAGGCTGCTAACCTTCGGAAGCAAGTTAGCCGCTTCAATAGGTTGAATTACGGCTTTGGATATCGCTGGGGCTATTCCATACTCGCGGAGGGCCTGCGCGACTAAGAGAAGCAGATATAGCTTCCATAGATTCTGGAATTCGGTCTTACCCGTTGGAGGGTCCGCGACCAAGCCTTCAAATACCAGCGCGCCTCTCGGATTTTCGGCAGCAATCGCGATCACGCCGCGATCAAACAGCTCGGAGACGCGGCTATGCAATAAGGTGTAAATCGCGCTTTTACCGGCTCCCTTGGCACCGTAGACGATGTCGACGTCACCGGCGTAGGTGCGACGCCATTCGTCGGTCTCGACAAAATACGAAGTAAGGTCCGTGACTTCCTGCTCGGCCACGGTCTGACCAAAGGTTGTCGCCATTAGTACTTCTTGCTTACCCATAAGAATCCGGTGCCTCGCCTCGAATTTTGACTATTTAAGAGCGGCCCTTCCAGCAAACGGAGCGGGCATCAGCCAGTGTTCGAACGAAGTAATCAGGGAGAATTTATACCCATTCCTCATATCAAATTAGCACCTTTCTGCCGTCCGTGCTCCGTTATTACGCGCTCCTCCTCGTGTATAGCCTCGTTCGCGATGGACGACAGTTTGGCTTAGCCTCCCGCAGTTGAAGGTCCTTTACGTAACCATTGCATCTCACCCATTAATCAATGAAACACGCGAACGTCTATCATGACGAAAATTTCACAGGGCGCAGCCCGCATCTTACAAACGGGAAGTCTGAAACCTCAATGAGGTTTCAGTGTCCGGAAGAGAACAAAAAGTTGGGTTCCTCAACAACCGGACCACCTTCGCCGCCTTGCTTCCCCAATGCTCATCCCACCGACGCGCGCAAGACCGAAATCCTTCATCCTTTTTGAGTGAAATCCTTCCCGCAAACCATCAATACAAGACTGAAAACTTTCACCCATTTTGGGTGAACTCTTTCACCCCCTCGGGGAAATCCTTCAGGGCAAACGAACGGCGGCAATGTTTCACGTGAAACATTGCCGTCTTTCCTTCGCTTCGGAATCCAGGAATTTTCGCCCGCAAACGCTCATCTTCGTCCGCAGCATTCTCGCTACCAACCCCTCTGAATGCGCCCGGCGTCCAGCAACGCGAGCGCCCACCGTTCAAACAGGTGCGGGTGAAGTCCTTCGCTGACCTCCAGCGGGGTGCGCTTTACTCTCCGCGCGTATCCGTTCTACTATCGCGCGCGCACTCCCGGGCAGTATTCAGGAGGCTTCAGACGCGGTGTTTCTCGACTTGACGGTTTCGTCGTTGGACTACCTCGATCAATTCTCCGCGCTGATGCGCGACCCAATCTTCTATGGCGGCGACCGCGTCGTGCGCGGCCGCGGCGAGCCCGTTTTGCTGCTGCCCGGTTACTTCGTCGGCGACTGGGCGATGGCGCCGATGGCGCGCTGGCTGCGGCGTATCGGCTACAACCCCTACCTCTCGGGTATCGACTTCAACCTCGGCTGCCCGCGCGAAAAGCTCGAACGGCTCGAAGCCCGCGTGGCCGGTATCGCGCGCGCGACCGGCATCCGCGTCACAATTATCGGGCACAGCCTCGGCGGCGTGCTCGCGCGCTCGCTCGGCGGTACGTTTCCGGACGCGGTCGCCCGGGTGATCGGACTCGGCGCGCCGCTGCGGCACGATTGGGACGCGATGAATCGCCGGGTCGGCTCGATCATGCAAAGCGCCGCCGGCCTATGGCAGACGCTGGCCGGCGCGCCCGAGAATTGCGGCACCGCCAGTTGCGATTGCGGCTTCGCCCGCACGGTCGCGCGCGGCGCGATGCGGGCGACTGCCTTCACTTCGATTCATTCGCGCGAAGACGACGTGGTTGACTGGCGCAGTTGTCTCGACGACGGCGGCAACAACTACCAGGTGCGCGGACGCCATGTCGGCCTGGTGGTGAATCGCGAGGTCTATCGGCTGATTGCGCAGATTCTGGCCGGGCGGCGCAGTCTGCCCGCGATTGGCTATTCCAGCGCGGCTGCGGTGTAGGCGCGGGCGCGCGGCGCGCGCGATTATAAGCCTCAGGTGGCGGAGGCCGGCGGTTTGAGCAATTCGATCAACTGACGGAGTAAATCCGATGACTACATACGAGACCGTGATCTATGAGCGGGTCGAAGAGAAGATCTTCCGGCTGACCCTGAATCGTCCCGAGAAGCTCAACGCGCTTTCGCCCAAGCTGCTTGGCGAATTCGACCAGGTGCTTAACGAATTCGAGGCCGATCGCGAGGCGAGCGTGCTGATCGTGCGCGGCGCCGGACGGGCGTTTTGCGCCGGCTACGACCTGCAAGGCACCCAGCAGCCGGGCTCGGGCTTCACCGTCAGCAGCGACCGGATCAACCTGCACAAGATAATCGAGCGCTGGCAGCGGCTGTGGGCGATTGGCAAGCCGACGATCGCGCAGGTGCACGGCTACTGCCTGGCCGGCGCCACCGAACTCGCGGGCCATTGCGACCTGGTCTTCGCCAGCGAAGACGCCCAGTTCGGCCATCCGGCCGGCCGCTCGCTCGGGATCCTGCCGACGCTTTCGATGTGGCCGGTGCTGATCGGCCCGCGCAAGACCAAGGAGTTCTTCTTCACCGGCGATCTGATGAGCGCGCAGGAGGCGCTGGCGTCGCAGCTCGTCAACCGGGTGTATCCGAAAGACCAGCTCGCGGCCGAGACGCTCGCGTATGCCCGCCGCGTCGCACTGGTGCCGGTCGAGCTGCTCGCGCTGCATAAGGCGGCGGTGAATCGATGGCTCGATATCCAGGGGATCCGGGCCCTGGAACAATCGGCGGCCGATATCGACTGCCTCGCCCATCAGACGGAGGCGGTGAAGAGCTGGATGAAGGCGAGCCGCGAGCGCGGCCTGAAGGAAGCGCTGAGCGAGCGCGACCGGCCGTTCGCGCGCAAGAAGTAGCCTCCTACGGCTGAAGAGGGTCGGCGGTATCGCGACCGGGCCAGGCTCCTCGGGATTGACGTTCGTCAGGTAGTGGGCGAGGGCGTCATGGGTGCGTGGATGAGGCCGCGCGCCCCGGCCTTTGTCTCATCGCTGCGACAGCCGACCGCGCATCTGCCGGCTGCGCAAATCTTGAACAAAAATTGACCGAAATAGCTTCTCCTCTGGGCCGTGGCATGTTCCATGCTCTCCTAACACGCCGGGGCGGTGAGGTGGTGCGGATCTCACGAGCTGAAAAGGGGTGGCAGGTCGATGGAGCCAAACAGCAAGGTCTCCGTGTACGAGCCTGAGATGGACATGAACCGGCGTCTGGGGCAGGCGCCGGCCGGGCGGATGATGCGTCTGATCGGCACGCTGCGCTGGTTGCGTGTGGGCGGTTACGACACCGGTACACCGCGCCGCTCGATCGATCGCAAGCAGCAGGAATACTCGCCGCTCTGCGATCTCTAACCGGGGGGCCGGGGGGGTTGGGCGCAGGTGGCTGGGGTTGTGATGGGCGGTCGATGGTGGTCAGTGACGGGTAGCCGGGGGGATGTGGCGTCCCGGGTTCAGCGACTGGTGGCTAGCGTGGTGAGTTTCTAGTTCGTCAAATCCGCTTCCGCGTCGGTCTTCGGCTCGCATACTCTGGCCGTCATGCTGAGCGCCGGCTGCCGAGGCGCAGGATCTCGCGTGGTGCTGCGCGTGCGTTGGCCGCATCCCACCGGCTGCAGGGCGGCGTCTCCGTCACTCTACTCGCCGATCAATTTAATTACTCATTGGATACGGAAATCGGCCGGCTGCCGACGATTGCTTGAGCTTCGCGACGAAGCGCCGATCGCGATCGCTATGGCATAAAGCGGGCGCCAAGTTTTTGTCAGGTCCATTTCCCCGCAGTTACTCCGACCGCATCAGCGCGGGTCGTTCTGCCGACCAAATCTTTCCAGCGATTCCTTAATCCGGGCGGACAATTTCGGTCTTCCGGCGCGTCGCGGACAGGCGGTCCAGCGGTTGGCATCGATCTTGGTAATCACAATCCCCGTAGCGGCCGCCTTGGTGCGGTCAGTCTGTGCGCGCGGGTAGCAATTTGCCGAACACCAAAATCATCGCAATGGTCTCTGTGCTCGGCGTCGCCGGCGCACTGATGAGTTTTGCCGGCCGCGCACAAGCCCAATCGGCGGATGCGCGTCTGGCGCCGTTCGACGCCGCCGCCGCGCGAGTTTCGACCCTGGAGGCGAATCCTCATTTTCGCCGCGACGTGCTCTTTGGCGCGGCGCACAACCAGGTCTCGATGGCCGATCGATGGGCGTTGATTCGGCCGCTGCTCGAGCATTCGATCGAGGCCGCGGAGGCGTCCGTCGCGCCCGCGCCGGGCGATCTCGCCGGCGCTCTGCTGGTCGGCAGGCCGATTTCCAAAGTCACTCTCGGCGCGAGCCGCTACTCGGGCTTTACCCAAAGCGAAACTGCCAGCGCGTGGTGCGGGGCGAGTGTGACGGTCGGCTTCAACGACACCGGCAGCGAGATCAGAACGATCCTGGGTACCGGCAGCGTAAGTGCGCTCGGCTACTCGAGATCAACCAACAAGGGGCTGGCCTTTTCCTATGTCGGCGCGCCGATGGCAACGGCCGACCCGAGCCAGGCCACGATGGGCGAGCCGTCGCTGGTCTGCGCGAACTCGTCGACCTTCTACTACGCGTCCGTATGGAGCGATAACGCCCGGGTGCGCAGCGGCGTGGCGGTCGCGAAATCGCTCGATGGCGGCAAAACCTTCGGGGCGCCCACGGTTGCGATCGCGAAGAACGCCTTCGCCCATATCCTCGATCACGACTGGCTCGCGATCGACCATGCCAATCCGGCGAACCTGTACGTGGTCTATCTGGATCTGGATTTCTCCGGCAGTCTTTGCGGTCTCGACGATTTCGCGCAGCCGATTCCGCGCTACGCGGTCGAACTGATCGCTTCATCAAATGCCGGTTCGACCTGGAGCGTTCAACCGACGGTGATCGAGCAGGTCTGCGCCAACGCCGCCGACCCCAACGTGTCGCTCGCGGGACCGCAAGCCGCGGTCGCCCCCGACGGTGAAGTCTATGTCGCGTGGGAGGCGATGGGCGAGGATGGCGGCAGCCTGATCGCGCGCGAAATCAGGGTGGCCAAGTCGATCGATAGCGGGGCGACCTTCACCGCGCCGGTGGTCGTTGCGCCCGTGGTGATCATCGGCGACGGCGCCGACCTGCAGGGTTCCGTGCGGTCCGGCGAATTTCCCAGCCTCGCAATCGGGGTCGGAAAAACCAACCGCGGCTTTATCTATCTGTCATGGAGCAGCGCCGGCTTCACCGTTCCCGACGCTATTTCGACGATCGGCTCGTACGGCTTCGCCGACATCATGTTTTCCCAGTCCCAGAGCGGCGGTGCGAGTTGGTCAACGCCAATTCGAGTAAACAACAATCCGGAGGGCGGCAGCGTTGCGCTCTCCGACCAGTTCAAGCCGGCGATCGCGACCGACAAGACCGGGCGCATCGGGGTCTGCTTTTACGATCGCCGCCGCGACCCCAACAACTTCCTCATCGATCGTTATTGCGCAGCCTCCACCAATGGCGGTCGTTCGTGGACCAATACCAAGATCACACCGACCAATTTTGCTTCGCTGATCGGACAGGACGTACTCGTTGCCCCGGACTATATGGGCGACTACGACACCCTCGCGGCCGACTCGAGCGGTCTTTCGAGCGGATTTATCGATTCCTATTCCAACAACGCAGTTGGTAATCCGAACGTAATGACTAATCGGTTTTAATCACGGTCGTGCCATTCAGCGACAAGGGCCGTCGGACCGGAGCGGATGATGATAGTCAAATAGACCTTCCACCTGGGCGATCTCGGATAATCAGTGCGGGGCCAGTGCTCTCGCTAAGATTTCAGCCGCCTCGAGACCAAAGAGAGATTAAGATGAAAAAAGCAGAACCGCTTAAACTGTGGTTCATCGCGATGATCCTGATCGCGTTGGTCAGTGGATCGAGCACGATTGGTCTCGCCCAAAGCGACGAGCCGATTTCGTCGTCGCCGACCGTGACCGCGACCGATCCGGCCGCCGGCGCCGACATGGTAAACCTCAACCAGGCGGTCGCGGTCACCTTCAGCCGGCAGATTTCCGCCGCGTCGATCGGCGCGACGATGATATTGCGGGCGCCGGACGGCAGCGTTGTAGAGGGAAATATTAACTTCCACGGGACCACTCTGGTCTTCCGGCCCGCCGTGAATCTGATGCCCGCTACCAGGTACACCGCGGAAGTCGGCGCCGCAGGCACGGACGCGGCGGGGAGGGCGGTCGGACCTGCGTTTGTCTGGAGCTTTACTACCGGGGCGACTATCGACGCGACCATTCCGACGGTCACTACCACGATCCCTGTGAACGCTGCCGTCAGCGTGCCGACCAATCAGCGGATCGATGCGATGTTCAGCGAGGGCATGGCGCCCGGTTCGCTCGGTGTGAGAACCTTCAGGGTCACCCGACCGGGTGGTATCGCGATCCCGGGAGCAATTAGCTATGCGTCTGGAACGGCCACGTTTAGACCGCGATATCGACTTCTGACCAACACTCACTACATCGCGACGATCACCACCGGCGCCAAAGACCTCGCGGGCAATCCGCTGGCTGCTAACTATGTATGGAGTTTCGATACCGGAGCGAACCCGAACCTGGTCAAACCGACCGTGACCTCCACCAATCCGGCCAATGATGCGTTGATGGTGCCGATCGATCAGAAGGTAAACGCAACCTTTAGCAAGCCGATGGACTATCGAACGATTACCACCGCCGACTTCTTTTTGACCTGGGCGGGGCGCCGCGTCCTCGCGACGATCGGCTATTTTTATGATGCGACCGGCAATGTAACTATTGCGACCGTGATGCCGAAAGCGCGCCTGCGGGTCAATACTCAGTACACCGCGACGATCACCAGGGCCGCGCGTGATTTGACGGGTAATCCGCTCGCCGGGAATAAGCCATCGGGCAACTATGTTTGGCGCTTCACCACCGGTACCACGACGGGGTTGAGTACGGTGGCGCTTGGCGCCGCCGCCAATTTCGCGGTGCTCGCTGCAGCCACGGTTACCAACACCTCAACTCCGACGATGATTACCGGAGACCTCGGGTTGTGGCCGGGTACTGCTCTGACGAATTTCCCGCCCGGAATGGTCAACGGCTCGATCGACGTGAATGATCCGGCCGCGCAAGCCGGCGAGGCGGCCCTGACTATCGCCTATAACGACGCGGCGGGACGAACTGGAGCATTCACGCCGGCGGTTGGTAATGTCGGCGGGCTGACCTTTACTCCCGGCCTGTACAGGTCGGGGTCGTCAACTGAGATATCCGGAGGAGGAGACCTTACGCTCGATGCGCAGGGCGACCCGATGGCGGTCTTTATCTTCCAGATTGCCTCCACCCTGACCACCTCCTCGGGCTTCGGTATCACCCTTAAGGGCGGCGCCAAGGCGTCGCAAATCTTCTGGCAAATTGGAAGTTCAGCGACGATCGGCACCGGTAGCCATTTCGCCGGCAACATTTTGGCGAATACCTCGATCACGCTGGTCAGCGGAGCGGTCCTGGATGGCCGGGCGCTGGCGGGGGCGGCCGACCTTACAGGCGCCGTGACCATGGATGACAATACAATCGTGAGACCGGCACCGTAGGCATTGCGTAACTCGCGACGGTATCCGAGAAACTAACGGCGCAACCGGCCAAATTGGTATCGAGGGCCGACTAACTGAGAAAGGCTACGCCTCAATGCGGGAGAATCCTCGCGAATAGAAATAGCAGGTCCCGGGCTGCGGTGGGTGGCGTATTCGCACTACCCGGATCAAGAGCTGATAATCGCTTTGTCAACGCTTCGGCTGTCCAAGTGTAAATCTGAGGCCGGCGCCCGGGTTCCACTTCGCCGCGACTGCGCGGGCGATTCGGGCTTGTCTCATCACAAAGTTGAAGAGACGGCATCTCGCGACCCAGATCGGCACAGCTATTCGGCGGAAGTGGAACGCATCAAAAGCGCGGCATAGATAGAAGTACCAGTCGGCTGGGCAAATCTCAGTGGCACGCTGCGTGCTCATTACTTCCCACGAGGGGTCAGTCAGCAAAGGCCCGCAGGATCGGAATCGCTTTGTATTCCGGTCGTGGAAGTTACTCATATGAGTGCGAGAAATAGTGCATTGAGGGGCCAGATGGCCTTCGTAATGACAGTTTCGATCGCCGCGCTGCTCGGTGCGGTCGCACTTTCCACGGATGTGGGGCTGCTCTATTACAACTGGGGCTCGCTTCAGAAAGGCGCCGACTCCGCAGTATTGGCGGGCGCCAATAATTTGCCATCAGACGCTGCGGGAGCGGTGGTGGTTGCGGACACCTTCGCCGCCCATAACGGGATTGGCGCGACCGAGATTGTTGCGACCACGGTCGCCGCGGATCAGCAGTCGATTACTATGCGCGTCTCGCGTACGGTGCCTTACAGTTTCGCGCAACTCGTCGGACTCTGGTCCGGGCTGGTTAGCGTAAGCGCAACCGCCGGCCTGGAGGGTGCCGGCTCGGTCAGCGGTACGGTCCCCGTGGGTATCGATTCGCGTACGACATACACCTACGGACAGCAGGTTAATCTGCTTACCGGCCAATACGGTGCGGGCAACTGGGGCCCGCTGGCGCTGGGCGCAACCGGCGCCACCACTTTTGAGAGCAACGTCGAGTATGGCTATGCCGGCAGTCTCAGCGTCGGTCAGATGCTAACGACTGAGACCGGCCAGATGGTCGGGCCGACCGTCACAGCCTTCGATTACCGTCTGAGCACCGGTAGCGCCGCTTATCCGGACGGGACCTTTGCAAGCCATTCGATAAGCGACCCGCGCATTATGACCGTTCCGATGGTTGACTACGCGAATATTAACGGCGGTTCTCAGGTTCAGATACTGGGCTTTGCGGAGTTGTGGCTGGTCGGGATGAACAGTCAGGAGACTATCACCACCTATTTTATCAAGCAGGTCGCCGCCGGCGTTCCCAGTGCGTCCGCACCGAATTACGGGGCACTACAAGTAGTGCTCATCAGATGATGCCCGACCGGCAATTAATAGTCAGTTGCCGGACCGGACGGGACATCGGGTAAGCGTCAGGGTTCGGGATGAATGACTAAAACGAGCGGCGATAGCGGACTGAGATAGGTCCGGAGCCGCATAAAGCAGGCAGTGGAGAATGAGTAGTATGAATACGATTAGAAAGATGTATGTCAAGGCACGAAATATGCGACGGGGACAGACCATGACTGAGTATGCATTGATCCTCGCGGCAGTCGCGGTCGTTGTATTTATCACTTACGAGGTAATGGGCCAGGACATCTCAGACATGGTCAACAAGGTGGACTCCGCGCTGACCGCCAGCTGAGCTGAGGCGGATTCCTCAAGAATCCGCGCAACTTGACGAGGGGGGGCGGCGAAGGGCATGACCTTCGCCGCCGAGTTCGGTCTGAACGGAAGGGAGTGCGGGAGGACGGCATGGCGGCTTTGGGATTGAAGGCCCCTGACCATCGCGAATCTTTACGGGTGCAGCTGATTGGCGAATCGGCAGCGGGGCTGGCCGAGATCAAGACGGTGCTTGGCGCGATTAGCGAACCGCGCCTCGACGTCGTGGAGATGTCGCCGCAGGCCGCTGCCGATGAGACAGCGATGGCCGATATTGCGATGGTGGTGTTTGACGGCAACGAAGCCGGACCGCTGGGCTATCTGCAGGCGCGGGCCGAACGTGTGCCGCGGCCGATCATCTTTGCCCTGCTCCAGGACCGCTCCCCCGTCCTGATGCGCCGCGTGTTGCACGAGGGCGCCGACGAGCTGTTGTTTTTGCCGCTGCAAGGCGCCGATCTCGCGCGCGCCCTGATGAAGCTGAGCGAGCGGCGCCGCCGCGCGGAGCGGCTTGAGGGCGGGCTCATCTACGGGTTTGCCAGTATCGTCGGAGGGGTCGGCGTGAGCACGCTCAGCGCCAACCTGGCGCTCGTTATGCGCTATGTGTTCGGCAAGCGCGCGGCGGTGGTTGACCTCGATCTGCAAAACGGCGGGCTCAACGTCATACTTCATCTGACCCCCGATCAAACGATCGCATCGCTGATCGAATTTACGGCCAAGCTCGATTCGATCAAGCTCGAGGCGGCGCTAACCAAGCATCCGTCGGGAATCTACCTGCTGGCCGCGCCCAAACGGCTTGAAGATGCGGAACGAGTAACGGATCTGACGGTCGCCACGGTACTCGATCTGATGCGCCAGTTGTTCGATTTCGTAATCGTGGACTGTGGCAGCCATGTGAACGAAATCACCGTCGCGGCCTGGGAGCGCTGCGATGAGTTGCTTTACGTGATCGATCATTCACGGATCGCGACGCATGGCGCGCGACGTTTCGGCGAGCTCTTCGGGCGGCTCGGCTTGCGGCTCGACGAGCCGCGCTTCGTGCTCAACAAATTCGACCCGCAGAGTGCGATGACCGAGGCGGTAATCGCGCAGTCGATGGGCGTCGGCTGTTTCGCGAAGGTCCCACGCGAGGATCGGACGATCGAAAAGATGCAATTGCGCGCGCAGGACCTGTGGCAACTGGCGCCCAACTCGGCGTTGGCCCGGGCGATCGAAGCGCTGGCGCGGCGGATCAACGAGCGGCGCGAACCGCTGCCGGAGGCGAGCGATGGATTGGTCGCGCGTCTGTTCAGCGTCTTCGGTGCCCGCGCTTGAGGATTGACGGAAGACCGCGGCGGTATGGCCGCGCGAGCGATGACTATCGGGGCGGCGCTCGGGTGCCGCGGCGCAGGCGCGGGCGGGCGGCGGGTGAGCGATTTCACGTTGGTCGCTACGGCAGCGAGTGGTCGGTTAATTTCACGCAGGAGCAACGCGAGGAAACCTCATGAGGCTTGTAGACCGCCTTTCGCAAAACAGCGGCGCTGCCGCGGCGCCGGAGGCGCCGGCCGGATCGTTGATTGGCGGAACCGCCGTGCGCAAGCGCGACGATATCGCCGAGGGGTCGCGCCGGCTGAAAATCCGCGTCCACAACCGCCTGCTCGAGACGCTCGACGTTTCCAAGCTCGACGCGCTCGAGCCCGCGATGGTTTCGAGCAAGGTAACCTCGGCGATCAACGAGACGCTCAACGACGAAGGGCGGCTGTTGACCGATATCGATCGGGCGCGGCTGATTAGCGAGATCAAAAATGAGTTGCTCGGTCTCGGACCGCTCGAACCGCTCCTGCACGATGACGACATCACCGATATTCTGGTCAACGGCCATGCGCAGGTCTATGTCGAAAAATTCGGCAAACTCCATCACACCGACGTGACCTTTCAGGACGATCAGCATCTGATGCTGATCATCGACCGGATCGTCTCGCAAGTCGGACGGCGGGTGGATGAATCGTCGCCGATGGTCGATGCCCGTCTGCGCGACGGATCGCGTATCAACGCGATCATCCCGCCGCTCGCGCTCGATGGCCCGGCGCTCTCGATCCGGCGCTTCGGCAAGCGCCGCTACGATATCGAGACGCTGGTCGATAAGGGATCGCTCACGCGCGAGATGGTCGATTTTCTGCGCGCGATCGTGAAGGCGCGCCTTAATATTATCGTTTGCGGCGGCACCGGATCGGGCAAGACCACGATGCTCAACTGTCTTTCAGGCTTTATCCCGGAGGACGAACGGATCGTGACGATCGAGGACTCGGCCGAACTCTCGCTGCAACAGCCGCACGTGGTCCGGCTCGAAACGCGGCCGCCCAATCTGGAGCGCAAGGGCGAGGTCACGCAGCGCGATCTGGTCAAGAACTGCCTGCGCATGCGGCCCGATCGGATTATCGTCGGCGAGGTCCGCAGCTCCGAGGTTTACGACATGCTTCAGGCTATGTCCACCGGCCACGACGGCTCGATCGCGACCATCCATGCCAACAGTCCGCGCGAGTCGATCGGGCGGCTTGAGATGATGATGCTGCTCGGCGGGTTTTCGATACCGCAGCGCGCGATGCGCCAGCAAATCGCCTCCGCGATCAACATGGTGGTGCACGTCAGCCGGCTCTCCGATGGCACCCGCAAGCTGATGAAAATTTCCGAAATCAGCGGCATGGAAGGCGAGACCATCATGATGCAGGATCTCTTTGAATTCACCCGCAGCGAGGTGGGGGCCGACGGTGCGATACTCGGGACCTATCATTCGACTGGCATCCGATCTTTTTATGCTCATCAGATTGAAGTCGCCGGCTTCAAACTCGATACGACGCTGCGGCCCGCCGCGCGGGCGAACGCCCGATGAGGGCCCGGGACCGCGCGGGGGCGGCGGGGGCGGTGGGGGCGACGTTGCGGTTGGTGGCGCGACGCCCGGGACCCGCGCGAAATTACGCGCACGCGGCATGCGCTACGCAGGCGTGCTCGAAGTCACCTCGCGATAACGGCCGATATAGAGGGGGAGGGGGCAGGCGCCGATCGCGTTACGCAGCGTCCGCCGATCACAGTCAATGGATCTGATGATTGCGTCGGGCGTTTTCGCCCTGGTGATCTCGGTGATGCTGGTCTTGCTGACCGGCAAGGGCGACGCCAGCGCGCGTGCGGCCGATATGCTCGAGGACGTTACGCGTTCGCCGATCGACGCGGCGGAAGGCCTGCTGCGTACCGGCGGCCGGCCGCGGCGCGCACGCGCGACCAATCGGCGCGAAGAGCTGCTCGAAATTTTCTACCGGGTCAATCTGCTGCATCGGCTCGAAGAAAGTATGTGGCAGGCCGGCCTGTACCTGCGCGTCTCGGAAATGCTGCTGATCATCGTGTTGATGTTCGGGACCGGTTTCGCGCTGAGCAAAATGTTCCTGCACGATACGATTATTTCATTGGTCGCCGGCGTGACGATGGGCATCCTGCCGGTGCTCTATATTCGTTTTCGGCGCAAGCGCCGGATTCGCGAATTCGTGATCCAGTTGCCCTTCGCGCTCGACCTCATCAAGTCGTCGCTTGAGGCGGGACATACACTGCTGCGCGGCTTGCAGGTGCTCGTGCAGGAATTCGCCGATCCGCTCGGCGGCGAGTTTCGCACCGTTCTGGAGCAGGCGCGGCTCGGAATGCCGCTCACGCGCGCCCTCGACGAAATGCTCAAGCGCATGCCGGAAGAGGATCTGCGGCTGCTGGTGGTGGCGATCAAGGTGCAGAGTGAAGTCGGCAGCAGCCTGGGACAGATCATCGGGCGCTTGTCTGAAATCGTCAGGACGCGCCAGCGCCTCCAGCAACAGATACGCACCATGACCGCGCAATCGCGCATGAGCGGATTGGTGGTCGGATTGCTGCCGGCGATCGTTCTCGGAATCTTCAGCCTGGTGCAGCCGGGCTACGCGCGAGTGCTCTTCTATGATCCGTCCGGGCTTGCCGCGCTCAAGCTCGCGATCGGCCTCGACCTGATGGCGTTCTTCGTAATTCGACGGATTCTCAAGGTGGATTTCTGATATGAGTTCGATCGTTATCAGCAGCGCGTTCTTTGGTCTGATAAGTCTGGCTGGGCTGGGCGTTTACGTCGCGCTCTACGGCAGCCATCGGGTATCTCAGGAACGCTACAGCGAGATGGCGGTTGAGCTGAAGCTGTCGAAAGGCGAGGGGCTGTTCGATGGCGGCCGCGAGTCCCGGGGCGTCGGTCGCGCGCTGTTCCAATGGGCGCTTAGGCGGATGCCGGCGCCGAAGGCGTCGCCGTCGATGGAGAAGATTACGCATCTGTTGGTGCGCGCCGGTTTCCTGCGATCCGGAACCGTGCGCACGTTTCAGTTAATTCGTCTGATTGCGCTTGCGCTCATGGGAGTGACGGGTCTGCTGGTCTCGATAATGTTCGGAGTGACGACTGGCAGGGTTATTCTGATCGTTATCGGATCGCTCGCGGCGGGTTATTTTGCGCCGCTCTATTATCTGCGGCGGCGCGCGAACCGCCGCCAGAAGGAAATTTCGCGCCAACTTTCCGACGTGCTCGACTTGCTGGTCGTTTGTGTCGAAGCGGGGCTGGGCCTGTTCGAGGCGATCAAGATTGTCGGCGACGAGACCGAGCGCTACGGTCAGGCGATCGGGACGGAGCTTGCGTTGGTCTCGGTCGAAGTGGCGGCGGGCGGCTCGCTTGGACAGGCGTTGCGTAATCTCGCCGATCGCACGGCGGTGGACGACGTCAAGCCGCTGGCGGCTACGCTGATTCAAAGCGAACAGCTGGGATCGCAGATCGGTCCGGCGCTGCGCTCGAGTTCGGATTCGCTGCGGACCAAGCGCCGCTTTCGCGCCGAAGAGGCGGCCCAAAAAAGTACCATCAAGATTCTGTTTCCGCTGGTCCTGTTCATTCTGCCCGCGATGTTGATTGTGCTGCTCGCGCCCGCAATGATCCAGGCAGTGCGGACGCTCAGCGGGCGGTAATCTTCAGGCACTCGCCGCGGACATCTCTTGACCGCGAGGCCCGCTGGCAATAACGGTCAATAGATGGGAGAGGCCGCTCTGAAGCATCGCGCAATCGAACTCTGGAACCAGGGCGTCGCGTATCACATGCGCGGCGACTTCCAGAACGCGGTCGCGTTGTATGATGAATCGATCGCGGTCTATCCCACGGCCGAAGCCTACACGTTTCGCGGCTGGGCCTTTCGCTTCCTCGGGCGCATCGACGATGCGATCGCCGAATGCCGCAAGGCGATCGCGGTCGATCCGTCCTTCGGTAATCCCTACAACGATATCGGCTCGTACCTGATGTCCAAGGGCGAGTTGGATGAAGCTGTCGAATGGTTTGAAAAGGCCAAGGCCGCTCCGCGCTACGAGCCGCGCCATTATCCTTACATGAATCTCGGCCGCCTCTACGCCGCCAAGGGGATGGTTCTGCGGGCGATCGAGGAATTCGAGGGGGCGCTCAGGATCGAACCCGGCGAAGCCTCATGTTTCGAAATGATCGAGCGGTTGCGAGCGCAACTCAATTGAATAGATGTCGGCGCGGGTTACCGGCGTGGCGTGATTGAGGCGATGACGACTCAGGCGGTACATTGAAGGCAGCGTTCAGCGGCAACCTGAACCGACGGGGAGGAATCGAATGATGCTAAAGGTTGGTGAACCGGCGCCTGACTTTACGCTCACGTCGCACGAGGGTAAACGCGTCGCGCTGGCGAAATTGCGCGGCCGCAAGGTGATTCTATGGTTTTATCCGGAGGCCGATACCCCTGGCTGAACGGTCGAGGGTCGCGGGTTCCGCGATCAAATTGGCGATTTCGAGCAAAATAATATCCAGGTCCTCGGCATCAGCTTTAACGACGTAGAGCGCAATGCCGCGTTCGCCGAAAAGAACCAGTTTCCCTTTCCGTTGTTATGCGACACCGATCGCAGCGTGGGAATCGCATACGGTGCATGTGCCGATAACAAGGCACGTTACGCCAGCCGCATCAGTATCCTGATCGATGAGGACGGCAAGGTCGCCCGCATCTATGATCAGGTAAATCCGCGCGACCATCCTGCCCAGGTGCTCGCCGAGGTGCTCGGGGTGTAGCCGCAATTCCCGGATTGAGACGACGTACCGCCAATTTCCCGCCATCACGCCATCGGTTTGCCGCCGCGCGCTCGCACATGTTCAGCGAAAGCTCGAACTATTTCGATGTAGGGACTAGCTCTCGATGGCCTGTCCTTTGCTCTGTGGAATAGCGATGGGTCGCTCGGCGAGTCGCGTGGCCGCCTGCGGGAGTTGAAAATTGTATTCTGAAGGGACACGTCCGAACGCACTGACCGACCCGGACGCGAAGAAAATCATTGAGGCACCCGGCGATTGGCTCGACGTCCAGTTGCTCGCGATCGACTGCGAGGAAGTGGGTGGGATGGTGGTGCGGTCGGCGAACATGCGGCGGGTGTTGAAGACGGTGCAGCGGCTGGGGCCGTACAAGGCGTCGGTGCTGATCCACGGGGAGTCGGGGACCGGCAAGGAGTTG
>JAJXYF010000004.1 GCA_021780755.1 Deltaproteobacteria bacterium
GAGCGGCGCGCTGCGGGCGACGCCCGCGCGCAGTGGCGCGGCGGGCCTCGGCGTCGAGGTGATCGCCGATGCGATCACGCTCGCGGATGCGCAGGGTTGAAGGCGGCGTGCACCATCGAATCGAGGCGCGGCGTTCGCGGTGTCTGTCGCGACGCGGCGGTGTGAAGTTACTCTCAGGGAAATGAACAATGGCTGACGAAGAAAGAAGAGATCATGGAGCGGGCGACGGGCATGAGCATGGCCGGGGCGGTCGCGGGCCGCGTCCCGACGGCGAAGGCGGCGGGCGGCCGGGCGAGCGCGGCGGCGGAGCGCGCCGGCGTCCGGGCGGAGGACGCCGCAAGGTCTGCCGCTTTTGCGCGGACAAGACGCTCGCGGTGGATTACAAGGACGTGCGCACGCTGCAAAGCTTTATCACCGAGGGCGGCAAGATCGTGCCGAGCCGCACCTCGGGCAACTGCGCGAAACATCAGCGGCAACTGGCGATTGCGATCAAGCGCGCGCGGGTGATCGCGCTGCTGCCGTTCTCGACGATGGGGTTGTAAAGGGCGCGAAGTGACCCGCAGAGACGTAATCGGGCTGGTCCGCGCGGCGTTTGGCGCGGCCGCCCTTTTTCTGGCCGGCGGCGTGGTGCCGATGGTCGGTGGAGTCGCGATGTTGTTCGCGCCGACGCCGGTGCTGGGCTACGCGATCGGCTACCCCAGGGCGCTGTGGCGGATGGCCGCCGCGGTTGCGCTGGCGATGGGGTTGATTGCGCTCGGTGCGGGACCGACGGCGGCCGGAGCGTATCTGCTGACGCTCGGGCTCGCGACCATCCTGATGGTGTACCTGATCGAGCGGCGCCGGCCGTTCGAGACCATCGTGCTATGCACGGCAGGCGCGATATTGCTCGCGGGCGTGGGGGTGGCGTTGGCGTTCGCGGGGTCGCCGGCGGCGCTCGCCGAGGCGTTGCGGCAGAGCCTCACGATCGCGATGACGCACGGC
Source organism: Deltaproteobacteria bacterium (assembly GCA_021780755.1). Taxonomy (GTDB): domain Bacteria; phylum Desulfobacterota; class Binatia; order Binatales; family Binataceae; genus JADMIL01. The sequence goes on from JAJXYF010000004.1 coordinate 982, forward strand.
GAAAAATTCTACAAAACGATCGGGATCGATTCGGCGATTCCCCCCGATCTGCGCGCGAATATCGTTGAGGCCGCGCTGCGGCTCAGTCCGGCGCTGGCGGTGCTGTCGGCGGCGTTCACGGTGTTGATCAATCTGGGCGTGTTTTGGCGGATCAGCGGCCGTCAGCAGCGCCTCGGCTACATGTTGTTCAACGACCTGGCGCGATGGTCAACGCCCGACTGGCTGATCTGGGTGCTGCTGACGACCGGATTCGGCTTGTTCATCCCGGTCGATGCGCTGAGTACGATCGCGCTCGATTTGTTCGTATGCGTGGCGGCGGTTTACTTCTGCCAGGGTCTCGCGATCATGGCGTTTTATTTCAAGGTGCTGTCGATGCCGCCGGCCGCGCGTGGGCTGATTTACTTTGTTACGATTGTGCAGCCGGTGCTCGCCGCGCTGGTCTGCGCCGTCGGGATTTTCGATCTCTGGATCGATTTCCGGCGGCTAAAGCCGCCCAGCCAGGAGGCGCGAAATTTAGGCGATTTCCTATGAGTTGGGCCCAATAAGGCAGGCGAATCTATGAATGTGCAAGTAATTTTGAGCGAAGAGGTCACGAACCTCGGACGACCCGGCGACGTGGTCAAGGTGCGCGCCGGCTACGCCCGCAACTACCTGCTGCCGCGCAAGCTGGCGGTCGAAGCCAACCCCAAGAACCTGCGCGCGTTCGAACATGCCAAGGGCGTGGCGATGCTCAAGCGCGAAGCGCTCAAGCAGAAGGCGACCAGCCTTAAGGTGCGGATCGAGGCACTGACGCTGGCGATCACGGCGCGCGCGGGTGAAGAGGGCAAGCTGTTCGGGTCGGTGACCAACATCGATATCGAGCGGGCGCTGCGGGAACAGGGGTTCGAGGTTGAGCGGCGCAGAATCGCGCTGGCCGAACCGATCAAGCAACTCGGTGACTTTACCGTTACGGTGAAACTCGAATCCGAAGTCGATGCTCGCCTCAAGGTGAATGTGACTGCAGCGGGAGAATGAGGCCCTGACGCGCCATGATAAAGCTTTACGACTTCCTGCCTTGCCCGTTCGGCCAGAAAGTACGCATCATTCTTGCGGAGAAGGGCCTGTCCTACGAACTAATCCAGGTTGATCTGACCCAGGGTGAGCAGCGCAAGCCCGAATTTCTGCGGCTCAATCCGTTCGGACGGGTGCCCGTGCTGATCGACGAGGACATCACGATCTACGACTCGACGATAATCGCCGAGTATCTGGAGGACGAATATCCGGAGCCGCCGCTGCTGCCGGCGGTCGGCTCGAGTGCGCTGCGCGCCCGCGCACGGACGTGGGAGGATTTCGCCGACACTTCATTTACGGCCCAGGTCGGGCAATTGATGAGTGAGATGGGCAAGCCCGAGGGCGATCGCGATCCGGCACGTCTGCAGCGGTCGCAGACCTTGATCGAGCGCGCTCTCAACTTCATCAACCATGAGCTGCAGGGGCAAGAGTACCTGGCGCAGCAGTTTTCGGTCGCCGATATCGCCTTCGTCCCGCGCCTGGTGGTGCTGAAGGACCTGGGCCTCGAACCGGGACAGAATCGCCCCAACGTCGAGGCGTGGCTGAATCGGATGGTGGACCGGCCGAGTATCCAGAGTCTTGAAGGACTGACGGTACAGTTGCTCGCGGGAGTCTGATCGCGAGTCGCGCGGGACGAGATAAATCCGCTGACGACGGAAAACCAGGTGTGTTGCAGCGTCACGGCGATTGATTCACACAGCGGTAACCGTCAAAAAAAGAGAACGCCGCCCCGACCTCGAGTCCGGGCGGCGTTTTTGTCTGCATCGCGCGCAATGGCCGCGGATGCGGGTACGGCGTTCGTTATCCTAGTCCAAGCGTCCGCCGATTAGTAGCGCAATTCGGTGGCGTCGGTGTATGCGTCTTCCTCGTCGGGGCGGGGCGCCACTCCGGTCAGTCGATAAACCAGCTTCGCGCCGAAGAGTTTGTCGCCGATGCGCCCCTGCGACTTCAGCATCCCGCCGTGTCGGCGACAGCGGGGGCATGCGATCGGCCCGCTGAGCATCGAGGCGGTCTGCGGAGTAATTTGCAAGTCAAAGGTATTGCCACACCCCGGGTTCTGGCACACGGTCCGATAGATCACACCAGGCTGGGACTTTTTTACGGTCGCGATAGTTTGCGTCGCTGAATTTTGCATCCGATCCTCCTCGGTCAATGAGGGTACTGATCTTGCCTCAGGCATCGTCACTTTTGATTAGACGTCGTGACAGTAGAAAAGTTTCAAGCATACGTTGTGCCGTTTGGGTCAAGAACCCTGCTTCGTTAGTTAAGTTATTGGAAAATAAGGAGAATCTTGAATTCGAATAGTTCGTCGCCAAGCGTCAGGATGACGCGAAAGGGGAAAATATCGCATCTTTTGCGACTCTTCGCAAAATGTGCACTGGAGAAATGCACCGAATTCCACCATCCGCGATCGATTTTCGCCGACCAATCGCCATCGCCGAGCGTGGGCTTTCCTGAGAGCGCACGTGCCTTTATATTCGAGGGTAGTCGCGGAATTTCCCGCGCGATGGATAGTGCCAGCGTCGTGATGGCGTGGCCGATTGGATAAGTTTGGCCTAGATGAGAACGTTAGCGTTGATAATGGCGGGAGGGCAGGGCACCCGGCTGCATCCGCTGACCCGCGACCGGGCCAAGCCCGCAGTGCCGTTCGGCGGCAAGTACCGGATCGTGGATTTCGTCCTCTCGAACATGGTGAATTCGCAGATTTATTCGATTTATCTGCTGGTGCAATGGCGATCGCAGTCGCTGATCGAGCATCTGAAGGACGGGTGGCAGTTCGGGCGGATTTTGCATGACCATTTTATTGTTCCCGTGCCCGCGCAGATGCGGTCGGGGGAGAGTTGGTATCAGGGCACCGCGGACGCGATTTTCCAGAACCTCAACCTGATTGACGACTTCAAGCCTGACCTGGTCGCGGTCTTCGGGGCTGATCACATCTACCGGATGGACATCCAGCAGATGATCGCGTTTCACGTCGACCGCAAGGCATCGGTCACGGTGGCGACCCTGCCGGTATCGCTGGAAGAGGCCAATCAGTTCGGAGTGCTCGATGTCGATTCGGGCTTGCGGGTATTCGGGTTCGACGAGAAGCCGGAAAATCCGCGGCCGATGCCGGGGGCGCCGGGCAAATGCCTCGCCTCGATGGGCAATTACCTGTTCGACCCACAGGTGCTGCGGGCGGCACTGATCGAGGATTCGCAGGACCGCAACAGCGGCCATGATTTCGGGCATAACCTGATACCCGGCCTGATCGATCGCGTACCGGTGTATGCCTATAACTTCATGACCAACCGCATTCGCGGCGACTCCGAGGAAAATCTGTCGTACTGGCGCGACGTCGGGACGATCGATGCATATTATGAAGCGAACATGGATTTGCGCGACGCCAAGCCACATCTGAACCTGTATAACCCGTTCTGGCCGCTGCGGACGGCCTACTACAATCAGCCGCCGGCGAAGTTCGTGTTCAACGAGGAATTGCGCCGCGGCGTCGCCGTGCATTCGGTGATTTCGGAGGGCTGTATCATCTCGGGCGGAGCGGTGCGCAACTCGGTGCTCGGGCGATCGGTCTTCGTCCATTCGTATAGTCAGATCGACGATTCGGTGGTGATGGACTACTGCAGTATCGGGCGGCACGCGCGGATTCGGCGGGCGATTATCGACAAGAACGTGCATATCCCTGAGGGCGAGGTAATCGGCTACGACCTGGAGCAGGACCGCAAGCGGTTCACGGTGACGGACAGCGGAATCGTGGTGATACCGAAATCGCCGAAACGCGATGGGACCTTCCACTGAGCGGGACGCGCGGCGGAGTTCGGTTGAAAGCCCGCGCGCGCAAGACCATAAGCACGAGATGGGCGATTCGATAGCGCCGACGGGCGGTGGCGAAGAGGGCGCTAACTCCTCCGGGGTGGATGCGGGACCGCCGCGAAATGGCGCGGCGCGATTGAGGGACGGTGCGGCGCCAGCCGGTGCGGCGCGCATCGATGGCGGGCAGACGCTGCGCAAATCGCAGCTTCAGCTCAGCTTCAAGGATCGCGTCCTGTTCTACCTGATGGCGGGCGTGATCCATGCGTTCAGCCTCATACCGGATTTTCTGCTGTATCCACTGGGGATTGCCGGCGGTTTCATCGGCTACTATCTGGACCGGCGGCATCTGCCGATCGGGATGAAGAACCTGGCCATCGCCTTTCCCGAAAAGAGCGAGGCCGAACGGCGGCGCATCCTGCGCGCCTCATATATCAACCTGGGGCGCGGTGGTGCCGAGGTGATCCGGCTCGGCGGATTTTTCCATCGGCGGCTGAAGCGGCGGGTGAACTACGATCGCTTCGCCTACTGGAACGAAGTCGCGGCGCGAAATCCGGGGCGCGGGATGATCATTCTGAGCGCGCATTTCGGCAACTTCGAGTTGCTCGCGCCGGCCCATTCGCTGCATGGATTCCAGATCAACCTCGTGCATCATACGCAGCGCTTCCTCGCCGGCGACGCGCTGATCACGTTTATCCGCGAGCGCGCGGGAGTCGAGATTCTGCGCAAACATGCGGCGGCGCGCGCGATGCTGAAGGCGTTGCGGCGTGGCGAGACGGTCGGAGTGCCGTTCGACCAGAACGCCAAGCGCAGCGAGGCGATCTTCGTGCCGTTCTTCGGCGAGCCGGCGGCGACGACCAGCGGCCTTGCGCGAATCGTGGCCATTTCGGGCGCGCCGGTAGTGCCCGCGTTCATCGTGCGCGAGCCGAACCAGCGCAGCCATCGGATCGAAATCCAGGACGAGGTACCGATACAGCGCAGCGACGATACCGAGGCGGACATCGTGGAGAATACGCGGCGCTTCGTGAAGGTGATCGAGGACACGGTGCGGCGCTATCCGGAGCAGTTCCTGTGGACGCATCGGCGGTACCGGACGCGTCCACGCGGGATGGCGCCGCTTTACCCGCCCAAGTCGAAGTAACGGCGCCCGCCGCCAGCGGTGGGAGGTTGGCGGGCGAGAAATTTAGGCATCAGCAGGATCAGTGCCAGCGCGATCATCCAGGCGGCCGGCGCGGCAATCAGCGGCACGGGGCCGGCGCCCGCGATCAACCGCGAGGCCGGTGCGCCGCCGTTGCCAATCAGCGGCCAGGTCTTCGCGCCCAGCACGAAGCCCGCGTGCAGGCCGACCGAGAACCAGACGGTGCCGGTGAGCAGAAAGGCCTCGCCGAGTACGATTCCGAGCAGGAAGAGCCCGAGCAGCATCGGCGCGGCAGCGACCGGATGGCCGAGTTGCGCGGCGCTGGCGGCGAGATTGCTGAGCCCTGCGCCCGCATGGAACCCGGTGAGGTAGTAATGCTTCGGCGACCGTACGAGGTGGGCGACGGCATAGAAGGCGGAGCTAGCGGCGAGCGCGCCGCAGGGGCCGAAGTCGCGGCGCATGCCGGCGAGCAGAAACGCGCGGAAGAAGCCTTCCTCGATGATACCAATCGCGATCGCGGGCAGGACGAAGCGCAGCGCGCGCGCGGCGAGCGCGGCGGCGGTGACGGCGGGACCGGCACCGCTGGCGCGCGCGAGCGCGAAGAGCACGGCGATCGCCGTGACGGCGATCGCCAAGCCGGCAGCGGCGCGCCCGAGGTTCGCGCGCGGCGCCGCGAAGCCGGCGCGCATCAGCCCGCCGAAGCGCAGCGGACGCGCGCAGAGCATCATCGCCACCAGCAACGTGAACATCACCGTGCGGTCGAAGATGCGCGGGAACGGGAAGCGCAAGCCGAGCGCGGCGAGTATCGCCGCCGCGATCGGCGAGAGCAGCACGGCGGCCGCCAGCCCGCCGGCGAGCGCGATCGCGAAGCGCAGCGTGAACGACGGATCAGCGGGCGGCCGATTCGGGGTGGCGATGCTCGACAAGCGCAGCTTCCAGAATCAGTGGCCGGCGCGCAGCGGATTGCGCTGCGGCTGCAGTACCAGTTCCACCGGGCAGGCGCCGGCGGGCGCGTTGACGACGGACATGACGGCGGCCGCGACGTGGTCGGCGTGCAGCATCAGCGTGCGGTCGAGCCGTTTGTTGTGCGGTATCAGCGACGTATCGATGAGGCCCGGGATTATCACCGACAGCTTGATCCCGCGATCGCGCAGTTCGGCGAAGGCGGCGTGGGTGAAGGCGATCAGACCGGCCTTGGCCGCCGCATAGACGGCCTCACCCGCGAGCATCCGGCGCGCCGCGTCCGAGGCGACGTTGACGATGACGCCGGCGTCATCGTGCGACGTCATCCGCTGCGCGGCGAGGCGGCTGAGCGCGATCGGCGCGCGCAAGTCGATCGCCAGGATGCGGTCCTGGTCGGCGGCGCTTAACTTTATCAGCGGTGTGCGCGCGGGTGCCCAGCCGGCGTTGTTCACCAGCACGTCAACTTGCCCGAAATGATCGAAGGCCGTTTCGATGAGGTTTTCGGGCGCCTCCTCCTGCGCGAGATCCAGCAGCACGATGAGCGAGCGTGCGGGAGCGAGTCCGCAGAGTTCGCGCGTGTGCTCGAGTTCCTCGTGCGTGCGCGCCGCCAGGCAAAGCGCGAAGCCCGCCTGCGCGAGCGCAATCGCGGTCGCGCGGCCGACGCCGCGGCCGGCCCCGGTGACGATCGCGACGCGTTGCCGCGTCTCATGCGGTGGTTCGTGTTCCATTGTCGAAGCGGTGAGCGCCCGAAGTTATTCCGCCGCGTTGGTTAGCTATTACGGTCCATACCCCGCGTTGAAAATCACGACATAGAATATCTGATGATAGCGAGTGTGTGCGGCCCCCGCTATCGCGCTCGCCCCAGTTGATTCTGTTTTGCGCGGCGGCGACAATTGCATCCCAATGAATCCGCAAGTCTTTCGTGAATACGATATCCGCGGCGTGGTCGAGGACGATTTCGACGACGATTTTGTGGTCGATCTCGGGCGCGCCTACGCGACCCTGCTCCATCAGGCCGGCAAAAAAACCATCACGCTGGGCCGCGATTGCCGCCTCACCTCCGACGTGCTGCGTGATCTGCTGATCGAAGGGCTGATTCCGAGCGGAATCAACGTCGTCGATGTGGGCGTGGTGCCGACGCCGCTGCTCTATTTTTCGGTGCTGCATTGGAACATGGACGGCGGCGCGATGATCACCGGCAGCCACAACGCGGCCGAGTATAACGGCTTCAAGCTGGGCGTTGGGCCGACCACGATCTACGGCGCCGAGATTCAGCGGGCGCGGCAGATTATCGAAACGCGGGCCTTTGTCACGAGCGGCGCCCAGGGCACGCTGACGGCGCGGCCGGTGCTGCCCGACTATCGCGATTACATCAAGAGCCATATTTCGCTGAAGCCGGGGATGAAAGTGGCGGTCGATGGCGGCAACGGCTGCGGCGGCGTGGTCGCGGCGCCGCTGATGCGCGAGATGGGGCTGGAGACGGTCGAACTGTATATCGAGATGGACGGCCGCTTCCCGAACCATCATCCGGACCCGACGGTCGAAGAGAATATGCGCGACCTGCAGGCCGCGGTGAAAAAGAGCGGCGCGGAACTTGGTATCGCATACGACGGCGACGCCGATCGGATTGGCGCGGTGGATGAAAACGGGCGCATCGTATGGGGCGACGAGCAGCTGGTGCTGTACGCGCGGTCGATTTTGAAGGAGCGCCCGGGCGCGACGATTATCGGCGACGTCAAGTGCTCGCAGCGCATGTATGACGATATCGCGCGGCACGGCGGGCGCCCGATCATGTGGAAGACCGGCCATTCGCTGATCAAGAGCAAGCTCAAGCAGGAGCACGCGGCGCTCGCCGGCGAGATGAGCGGGCACATGTTTTTCAACGACCGCTACTACGGCTTCGACGATGCGATTTACGCGTCGTTCCGGCTGCTCGAAATTATCGGCCGCGAGGGCAAGAGCCTGGGCCAGTTGCTCGCCGATTTGCCGCAGACCTGCTTTACGCCGGAGCTGCGCCTGGATTGCCCGGACGACAAAAAATTCGAGGTCGTGCGCAAGGCGGCGGAGTACTTTCGCGCGCATTACGACACCATCGATATCGACGGTGCGCGGGTGAATTTTCCCGGCGGATGGGGGCTGGTGCGCGCGTCCAATACGCAGCCCGCGCTGGTGATGCGCTTCGAGGCGCGGGACCAGCAGACCCTCGGCGAAATCCGTTCGCTGTTCGAAAGCAAGCTCAAGGAACTCGGCGCGGACGTTTGATGGGAGTTCGTGCGACTGGCAAGCCGGGCGCTGCCGCGCTGATCATCGCGGGCGGGCGCGGCACCCGCTTCTGGCCCGAGAGCCGGGCCGGGCGTCCGAAGCCGCTGTTCGCGATCGACGGCAAGACTTCGCTGCTTGAAGAGACCATCGCGCGCACGCGGCCGCTGATCCCGAAGGAGCGGATTTTCGTGCTGGTCGCGGCCGACCAGCGCGCTGCGTTCCGCCGCGCGCTGCGCGGACTGATACCGCCGCGAAATCTGATCGTGGAGCCGGCCGGGCGCGGCACCGCGGTGGCGATCGCGTACGGCGGTGCGGTGATCGCGCGGCGTCTCGGCGCACAGACGGTCGTCGCGGTGATACCGGCCGACCATTACGTGACGCCGGCGACGGGCTTTCGCGCGACGGTCGCGAGTGCGATCGCGCTGGCCGCGGCCGACGACGCGATCGTCGTCGTTGGCGTAACTCCGACGCGGCCCGAGACCGGTTACGGCTATCAGCAGATCGGACGCGCGGTCGGCGCGGGCTTCAAGGTCGAACGCTTCGTCGAGAAGCCGGCGCTGGCGCGCGCACGGCAGATGGTGAAGTCGGGCAAGTTCCTCTGGAATGCCGGAATCTTCGTGATGCGAATCTCCACACTGGCGCGCGAACTCGCAGAACATGCCCCGCGGCTTGCGACCGCGATGAGCACGCTGGCGACGCGTCGCGGTCCCGAGTTGTCGAGGGCCTACGCCAAGCTCGATTTCGACTCGTTTGATCGCGTAGTCGCGGAAAAGAGCAGTCGCGTGCTGAGCGTGCAAGCACGCTTTCGCTGGTTCGACGTGGGCAGTTGGGAAGGGCTGTGGGAAGCGCTCGGCGACGCCGCGCAAGCCGGGAACGTCACGATCGGAAACGTGATCGCGCTCGACACCAGCGGGGTGATCGCGCGCGGCGGCAAACGCCTGATGGTGTTGCTGGGCGTGAGCGATCTGGTGGCGGTCGATACCGGCGACGCGATCCTGATCGCGCGGCGCTCGCAGTCCCAGGAAGTGCGCCGGGTGCCCGAGGAACTCGCGCGCCGCGGCCTCACCCGTTACCTGTAGGATCTCGCGCGGGCGTTCGCGCGCGACTCACTTCGGGCGGGGCGGCGACGAAGCACCCGGGAAGAGCGTGCGCACCAGAAAAGACTCGCGCTGATAGAAGCCGATCGAGTGATACGAGTCCTCGAGCTTGAGCAGTGAGTAATCGAGATAGTGTCCGAGTTCGTGCATGAGCGTGCGCAGATAGGTACGCGGCTTGACGACGTCGTGACGCTGCGCCGTGCGCGTCCACAGCACGATGAGCGGCTCGCCGGCGGTCGGCGCGATACCCTTTGAGCGGCCCGCTGCGGCGGTGCGGGTGGGTGCTTGCGGGTAGAAGAGTCCGTGCAGTTCGCCGCGCGAGTTGCGCGGGCGGACGCTGCGGACCTCAATGCGCACTGGGCGAACACCGAGTAGCCGGCAGACTTCGCCGAGCAATGACTGCGAGGCGCGCTGGACGATCGAGGGCGCGCCGCCGTCGAGCGCGCTCATCAGGGCAGCGACCATCGTGAAGGCGGCCGGACTGGGCGTGAGCGGGAAGCGATCGATCGCGTCGCTCGCGAGGTAGCCGCGCTGGGCGCGCAGCGGCATCCGATAGAAGAAAGCGGGCAGTTTTCGGATCGGAGCGGCGACGCGCGACGGGCGCGCCGCGGCGGCGCCAGGCGTTGCCGGAGCGGGTCGCGGCTGGCCGAAAACGGTAGGCTCCGGCTTTGCCGCAAGAGGGTTAAGCGGAGATTTTCCGGGAACCAGATGGGGTGTTTTCGCGGCTACGGCGGGCGGCGGTTTCGCAACCCCGGACGACGCTGGTTGGGTCAGCGCCGCGAAGAGATCGCCGGTAATTCCTTTGCGCTCTGCGTCCACCGCCTCACTATCCTGCGAGCATCGGGACGAAAGCGCAACCGTGGATACGCGATCGACGTCGCTTGATCGAGACGAAGCGAGGCGACCGTGGGTGAGGGCGATCGAGCCTTGGAGACCGCGGCGAACATTTCATTTTGCATTGTGCGCGTTGTGGCGAAATGCACTACCGCGGTGGCCGGCGTCGGAATAATGCCCCGTATTTATGCTCGCCGCGCACGGAACTGCCGAGCGCACCACGGAGCACTCTCCCCGCGGCTTTCCGCGACCGTAATTCCGCCTTATGATTCGGGCGAGGCGGGTCATCGTGATCCGATTCGCAACCGGCAGGCCTGCGCATGCTGCCGGGCTTTCACGAGCAATCGGTTGGGGTCACCGGTATCAACTATGGAACTGAAGGCAATCGAAATCGCGAAGCCGTCGGCCGACCTCAACGTGATCGTCGGCCAGGCCCATTTTATCAAGACGGTCGAGGACCTGTACGAGGCGATCGTGCAGGCGGTGCCGGGGGTGAAATTCGGCGTGGCGTTTTGTGAGGCGTCGGGGCCGTGCCTGGTGCGGCATACCGGAACCGATGGGGCGCTGGAAGCGGCGGCGGTGGCAGCGGCGAGTGCGATCGCGGCCGGCCATGTGTTCGTCGTGATGTTGGGCAACGCCTTTCCGCTCAACGTGCTCAATCAGATCAAGGCGGTAACGGAAGTGTGCACGGTCTTTTGCGCGACGGCGAATCCGCTGACGGTGGTGGTCGCCGAGCATCAGGGCGCGCGGGGGGTGATGGGCGTGATCGACGGCAGCGCTCCCAAGGGGGTCGAAGGCGAGGGCGAACGGGCCGAGCGTCACGCGATGCTGCGACGGTTCGGATACAAACAGTGATCGCGCGGGAAGGCGCTCGATGCGGTGGGGGCGGTTAGGCGATATACTGACGCTCGATCAATCGACAGTCGATCGCGGGGGTGCGCGCGGTGCGCATGCCGAGCGGGGGCGGGGAAGGACGAAACGGTCGCCTCATGGCGAAAGCAGGCAACCGCGGCCCAAGCGCCGCAAAGGGTACACCGAGTCGCAAGGGCAGCGCAGTGGCGGGGTTCTTTCGCCGCCTCGGATGGCGGCGATCGATCGCCGGCGTCCTGATCCTGTTTGCCTTTGGTGTCGGGTTTTATCTCGCGCAGGTCTATGTCGATATCTCCGAGATGATCGAGGAGCGGCGCGCGGCGCTGACCTCCGCGATTTACTCGGCCCCGCTCGCGGTCGCGCCCAACGACGAAATCGGGCCGCTGCACCTCATCGATCGGCTGGAGCATTTGAGTTACACGCGGGTCGAGAACGTCGCGCATCCGGGCGAATACTCGATGGTGCCCGGATCGATGACGTTGTTCGTGCGCGAGTTCACGATCGGATCGCGCGGATATCCGGCGTCGCTGGTCCATCTCACCTTTAGCGGCACGCGGGTCGCGGGTATCACGGATTCGTTCGGGGCGGCGCTCGAACGCGTCGCGATCGAGCCCGAGGTGATCGGCCGGCTGTTGCCCGACGCGCCCGCGGAGCGCGATGAGGTATCGCTCGACGATGTGCCGCCGTTCGTGGTGAAGGGGCTGCTGGCGACCGAGGACCGCTATTTCTATTACCACTTCGGCTTCGATCCGATTCGCATCATCGAGGCGGCGATCGTTGACCTGCATTCGCATCGTTTGCGGCAGGGGGCGAGCACGCTGACGCAGCAGCTCGCGCGCACGTTTATCGAACAGCATTCGCGCAGCTTCCATCGCAAGGTGCGGGAGCTGGCGATCGCGCTGGTGCTTGAGATGCGTCTGACCAAGAAGGAAATCCTCGAGCGCTATATCAACGACGTGCCGATGGGCGAATACGAAGGCACCCCGATTTATGGATTGCCGCTGGCGGCGCGTTATTTTTACGGCAAGGACCTGCGCGCGGTTTCGCCGGCCGAAGCGGCGACCCTGATCGGCATGATCCAGGCGCCGACGCTCGATGACCCGCGGCGCCATGTGGACGCGGCGCGCGTGCGGCGCGATACGGTGCTGACGCTGATGCGCCGGGCTAACGCGATCACCAACGCTCAGTATGACGTGGCGGTGGCGCAGGCGGTCACGACCATCAAGCCGGCCGGCCTGCGGCGGGCGCGCTACTTCACGGATTACGTGATCGCGAACGTGAAGAAGATTCCGGGCGCGGCCGGCAATCTGCTGGGGCTCAAGGTTTACACGACGCTCAATCCGGAGCTCGAGGAGATCGCGCGCCAATCGATAATCGACAACCTGGGCCGCATCGAAAAGGCGCATTCGCGACTGCGGCGGCGCGACCCCGAGGACCGCCTGGAGAGCGCACTGGTCTCGATCGATCCGCACAGCGGAGCGATCCTCGCGATGATCGGCGGACGCGACTATGCGACCAGCCAGTACAATCGCGCGGTTGACGCCGAGCGCCAGCCGGGTTCGGCCTTCAAGCCGATCGTCTATCTCACGGCGCTCGATCCCGAACTCAATCCGCTGCCCGAACCGGTGACGCTCGCGTCGCTGCTGCCCGATCGCCCGATGACCTTTGGCGGATGGACGCCGGCGAACTACGAACGGACCTACCAGGGGCAGGTCACAGTGGCGGCGGCGCTGGCGGAATCGCTCAACGTGCCGACGGCCTACCTCGGCAGCCTGATCGGCACCTCGCGCATCATCCGCACGGCGCATTCGCTGGGGATCCGCTCGGAGCTGCCCGACTATCTGCCGGTGACGATCGGCGCGGGCGAAATCACCTTGCTCGAATTGACCGGCGCCTACCAGGTGTTCGCGAGCGGCGGAGTGCTGCGGCCGCCGTTTGCGATCGAGGCGATCGTCGGCGGCGACAATCACCTCATCTACCAGCATCCGGTCGGGCAGGAACGGCTGATGAGCCAGGCGGTCGCGTACCTGATAACGGGCGCGCTGCAGGGCGTCCTGCAATACGGTACCGCGGCGAGCGCCACCCGCCTCGGCCTTGACTTCAAGGCGGCCGGCAAGACTGGGACCACCGACGATTATCGCGACGCCTACTTCGTCGGCTACACGCGCCAGGTGGTGACGGGCGTGTGGGTGGGCTTCGATAAACCGGAGACGATTGGCCTGACGGGGGCCGCGGCCGCCTTGCCCGCGTGGATCGCTTACATGAACAGCGCGGTGCGCCAGCCGGAGTTGGGCTTTGGATCGCCGCCGCCGGGAATCACGATGCTGTCGATCGATCCGGCGAGCGGCGGAATCGCGACGCCCGCATGTCCGCGCGTCCAGATGATGCCGTTCCTTGAAGGGACCGAACCAACGCGTCTGTGTCCGCTGCACAGCGGCCTTTCGGGGTCGGCGACGACGACAGCGGATTCCAGTGGGCCGGAAGGATCGGCGGATACGGAGGCGGCCAACGGCACCGCGAGCGCCGCGCCGAGTCCAGCGCCGGGCGCGGAACCGGGTCCGGCCTCCAATGGCGTGTTTGGCGCGGTCGGGAATTTTTTCGATTCGCTCCTCGGACATCATTAGGGCGTGAATTCGTCGAGCGGCGATTGTGCGGCGTGCGCATTCTCCGCAAGATTGACGTTGTGAAACGCCGACACGACCCAGTGAAATTCATCCTGTCGCATTGGAGTTTGCGCGCGATCGTTACGGTCGCGGCGAGCGTGTGGATTTTTGCGCCGCCGGCCGCGAGTGCATTCGCCAAGGAGAAGGGCGGATTCTTTTTGCCCAGCGGCGACAGCGCGAAAGTCGTCACCGTGACCGCGACCGGAGAAGCGGCGGCCGGCATCACGGTGGTCACGGAAGCGATCGCGGTGAAGGAAACCGGACCAAAGGCGACGGTCAAAAAATTCGGCGAGGTGTACGCCTTCAACCCGCAGTTTATCGCGGTCCATCGCGACCAGCCGACGCAGATCGAGTTCTGGAATCTGCAGCCCGACGACGAGCATGACGTAGCGGTGCTCGATGCCGATCTGAAAGTCCTGATGTACGAGAAACTGCCGCCGCTGACCAAGACGTCGTGGGTCTTCACCTTCCATCGCGAGGGTCTCTTCGACCTCAAGTGCCTGGTTCATCAGCCGGAAATGAGTGGTCAAATCCTGGTGCTGCCGCGGGCCGCACATTGACGGAGTGCCTCCGCGATGATCGAGACGCCGGGGGAAATCGAGGCCGCGCTCGCGCCTCAAGATCGGCGCGCCCGGCTGCGCGAACTGGCGATGCTGTTTCTGAAGCTGGGGACGATCGCATTCGGCGGCCCGGCCGCGCATATCGCCATGATGGAGGACGAAGTCGTGCGGCGCCGCGGATGGGTCTCGCACGAGGAGTTCCTCGACATGGTCGGCGCGTGCAACCTGATACCGGGGCCGAACTCGACCGAGATGGCAATCCATATCGGCCATCGACGCGCCGGTTTCGCGGGGCTGGCGGTGGCGGGTGCGTGCTTTATCGTGCCCGCGGTCGCCATCACGATCGCGATCGCTTGGGCGTATGTGCGGTTCGGTTCGATGCCGCAGGTGGCGGGTGCGCTCTACGGAATAAAGCCGGTGATAATCGCGGTCGTCGTGCAGGCGTTGTGGCGGTTGTGGCCGAGCGCGGCGCGCACGCGGCTGCTGATTGCGGTGACGATCGCGGCGACGGTGGCGGCCTTGGCGGGCTTCAACGAGATCGCGATCCTGTTCGCGGCCGGCGCGATCACGATTGGCGTGGCAGTCGCGTCCGATGCTCATGGGCGTCGCGACCTGCCGGCGGCATTCATCATCGCGACGCCGCTTGCGATGCCGGGTGCGCGAACCATGACGACCGCGGCGGTGAGCGTCGCGACCGTTGCCGGTGCGGCGGCCGCGCCATTCAGTCTCGGCACGATGTTCCTGATCTTCGTCAAGATTGGCGCCGTGCTGTTCGGCAGCGGCTACGTGCTGATCGCGTTTCTGCAGGCGGATTTCATCGATCGGCTGCATTGGCTGACGCGCGGCCAATTGCTCGATGCGGTCGCGGTCGGCCAGTTCACGCCCGGCCCCGTGTTTTGCACGGCGACCTTCATCGGCTATCTGCTCGGCAAGACGACTGGCTCGCTGGTCGCGACGATCGGAATCTTTTTGCCGGCGTTTGTCTTCGTCGCGATCAGTGGGCCGCTGCTGCCGCGGCTGCGGCGCTCGCCGATTGCGGGCGCGTTTCTCGACGGCGTAAACGCGGCCTCGCTCGCCCTCATGATCGCGGTAACGTGGGAGCTCGGGCGCGAGGCGATAGTCGATACGACGACGATCGTGCTGGCGGTGCTTGCCGCGATTGCGCTGATACGATTCCGGTTGAACTCGGTCTGGTTGATTATCGCGGGCGGCATCGTCGGCGCGATCGTCTCGTCGGCCCCGCGGCCCTAAAATCTGCGCTTACACGGAGGAATCGTCGTCGCCGTCGCGGTCGTCGGCCGGGTCGAAATCGGCCTCCGAATCGGCGTCAAACGGCGAATCCGCGTGCGGCGAATCGGCGGCAGCGGCGGGCTCAAGCGAGCGGTTATGAGCCTCGGCGGGGTGTTCCGCCAGTACGTCCGAAAGGCGGCGCGCGACGATGATGAAGGCCGAATGCGCAATCATCCGATGCACCGGGCGCACGCTCATCCCTTTGACGTGCCAGTTACGCATGAGCGTCTCGAAGCACTCGATCTCGGCGAAGTCGGGACGTCGCTGGAGGGTCTCGACGGTGTCCTTCAGTTGCAGGGCGGTGGGAACGTAACTGACGAAGACCCCGCCGGGGCGCAGCGCGCGCGCGACCACGTCGATCGCGCGGCCGGGTTCAGGCAGATCGATGAACAGGCGATCGACGCCGGTTTCGTCGAAGCCGTCATAGAGGTCGCGCAGCTTGATGGTCCAGTTGGGCGCCTCACCGAAAAACGTGGCGACGTTGCGGCGCGCCGCGGCGGCGAAGTCCTCGCGCAATTCGTAGGAGATCAGTCGGCCGGTGGGGCCGACCGCGCGCAGCAGCGCGATCGTGAGCGCGCCCGCGCCGACGCCGCCCTCGATGACGGTCGCGCCCGGATAGACGTCGCCCCAAATCAGCAGCGGGCCGGTGTCCTTCGGATAGATCACCTGCGCGGCGCGCGGCAGATGGGGAATCAGGTCGGCGTAGGTCGGCCGCAAGACCAGGTAGTTTTCGCCCGTGCTGAATTTCACCCGCGAGCCTTCTTCGAGGCCGTAGAGGCTTTCGGGTGCGAGCTCGCCGCGAATCTCGAGTTTCTTGCCGCGCCGCAGAATTTTCAGATAGCGGCGGCCCTTGCGATCGATGAAGAGCACGGCGTCGTTTTCTTTGAGTAGATGATCCAAGCTGTAACAACGCTTAAAGGTAAAGCGCGGCCGGCGCAACCGGCACCGGCGGGCACGGCATGCATTGGCGATAACTATTGACTATAATAGCCACGGGCGTTTACGCTTGCGGGTGACCCGGCGATTGCAGTTCAACCGATGCATGCATCTGGCGGAGCGGTGGCCGGGTAATTTTTTAGCCGCGCGACGCCGCGGCAGTCCGGTCGTGATTAGCTTAAGGGGCCGGGCGATCGCGGTGTGACGACCGTAGCACGGTAAATACTGAGGACAGGCGGAATCGATATGGCGGAGAAAAAAGCAAAGACGGCGGAAAAGAGCGGCGGCCAGGTCGAGCGCAAGCGCCTGTGTCCGACGTGCGGTGCGGATAGCAAGGTGACGCTCTTCGCGGGCTACGGGCGCAAGGGTTTCTATGCCGTGTGCGAGAAGGCATGCGGCTACGTCGGGCCGGTCCGATGACGGCGGCGCGGGCTTGACCATGGCCAGAGTGCGCAAGACCAAGTCCTCCAAGAAGGATCTGTACTCAGGCTTCGGCGACGCGGTTGACGAGCACGAGGAAGATGCGGATCTTCCCAAAGACGAAGCCGGCCGGCGCAAGATCAAACGCCAATACCAGGAACTGCTCGGCATCCGGATCGAAAAGCTGAAGGGCCGGATCCTCAATCGCGAGCGGATCAACAAGACCATCGAGGGCATCTACTTCATCTGCGCCAAGTGTATGAAGGTGTGCCATTCGCTCGACGACGGTCTGACCGAGGATCCCAACAACGTCGATAACCAGTGCGCGAAATGCGCCAAGACGCGGACGGCGGCGGCCTGAAGGCACCATGGGACTACAGTTAATCCCGCCCGACATCAACATTGACTTCGTCGGCAAACGCTACATCTTCGTCGCGCTCTCGACGCTCATCAATATCGCGGCGATTGTTCTGCTGCTGGTGGTGGGCCTCAACTACGGCGTCGATTTCGCCGGCGGCAGCGTGGTCCAGCTCAAGTTCGACCAGCCGACCAACGGTGAGGAGATTCGCAAGGCGCTGACCTCGATGGATCTCGGCGAAGTCTCGGTCCAGGAGTTTGGCGCGGCGGCCCAGAACCAGTTCCTTGTGCGCTTCGATAAGGTCAATAATATCGGCAGCCTCGGCAAGCGGCTCGAGACGGCGCTCGACGCGAGTTACGGTGCCGCCAACAAGGCGCAGGTGCTGCGCGTCGAGACGGTCGGCGCGAAGGTCGGCCGCGACCTGCGAATCGACGGCTTCCTGGCGGTCGCGGTGGCGACCGTCTTCATGGGCATCTACATCGCGATCCAGTTTCGCAACGTGAGCTGGAGCTTCGGCGCGGGCGCGGTGATCGCGCTCATCCACGACGTCCTGGTGGTCACCGGCGCGCTGGTCATCTCCCGCCTCGAGTTCGACCTGACGACGCTCGCGGCGGTGCTCACCGTTATCGGTTTCTCGGTTCACGATACGATTATCGTTTCCGATCGTATTCGCGAGGACGCCGCCAAACGGCGCCGCGAGTCGCTCGAAGTGACGATGAATCGCGCGATTAACGAGACCCTTTCGCGCACGATCCTGACCTCGGGCACCGCGCTGACCGTGCTGTTGTCGCTGCTGGTGCTGGGCGGCCCGATTTTGCGTCCGGCGGCCTTCACGCTCTTCGTCGGTATCATCACGGGCACCTACTCCTCGATCTATATCGCGGGCCCGGTCGTGCTGTTCTGGGAGAAGGGCCACGGCGGCGGCAAGGCGGCGGCCTCGCGGGCGGCCTGAGCGCGGCGCGCTTCGGTCGGGCTTTCGATCAGGTCGGCAGTTCACTCAGCGTCGCATCGGGGTGGCGCAATCGGGCATCAGTGGTGGCGCTTGAGATCAGGACCGGCCGTGGGCTTTATCGAATAGTCGAGGCCGCCCCGGCCGTCACGGAGGCGGGCGCAATCGTGCTGACGCTCGCGCTGGAGCGCGCCGACGGAATCGAGCGAGTGGTATTTCGCTGCCGTATCGATTGCGCGTTGGGCGGTGCGAACGGGCCGGAAAATCTTATCGCACGCTTGCGGCCGTGGGCGGAGCGCGAGTTCGAAATGATCCGGGAAGCAGCGCTGAAATCGATTCGCGGCGAACGCAAGCTCCACGAAATCGTCTTCGATACTTCCAGTCGCGGCCCGTTCCAGGTGGTGTAAAAATGGAAGTCGAACTGAGGCCGGCGCGCGACGAGGACATCCCGGAACTGGCGCGGCTGGTCGCGGCCATCGCGAGCTATCACGAATCGATCGACGCGCGCGCTCGTTTCGACTGGGAAGAGATTCGCGCCGCGCCGGTTTGGCTCAAGGCGATCCTCAATCGAGACCATCACGCGATCTGGGTCGCCGATCATGGCGACGGCCGCCTGGTCGGTTATCTGTGGGTGCATCTGCGGCGCGATCGTCAGGGCTATTTGCCACGGGTCCGCGGATATATTAGCCATGCTTACCTGGACGAGGCCTGGCGTGGAAAGGGACTAATGCGTCCGATGCTCGAGATGGCCTCCGAGTGGTTCCTTTCCAAAGATATCGAGGTGATTACCCTCACCGTGCTCCATCGCAATTGGCTGGGTTCGACCGCATGGTACAAGGCCGGTTATGAGGACTGGACGCACGAACGGCGAATCGAGCTCAAACCGCGCCCTGAAAAGGGCTGATCCGGCCTCACGATGGACCCGGGAAAAAGCCCTGACCTATCGGTTCGCCCAGTCCTATTTCCCTTGACATTGCAGGCATAAAGCCTTAGTTGACTCCATGGGTCAACTATTCAACGAAGACCGGGTGTCGGTTTGACATCAGGCTCGGGGCGGCTATACTATACCTAACAGGTCGACTAATCGGTTCGAGGGGTGTGGTAGGTGTGCTTAGAGAGCAATGAAGATCCGTTGCCGGAACCGATCGTGACAAGAGGAAGTGATGGTTAAGTTGCCGATATATATGGATAATCACGCGACGACGCCCGTTGACCCGCGGGTGCTCGACGCGATGCTTCCGTATTTCAGCCAGAAGTTTGGTAATGCGGCCAGCCGCAACCATAGTTTTGGCTGGGAAGCGGAGGAGGCGGTTGACAAGGCGCGCAATCAGATCGCGTCGGTGATCAACGCCAAGTCCAAGGAAATTATTTTTACCAGCGGCGCGACGGAGTCGGACAATCTCGCGATCAAGGGCGTCGTCGAGTTCTACAAGGACAAGGGCAACCACATCATCACGTGCGTGACCGAGCATAAGGCGGTGCTCGACAGTTGCCGCACGCTCGAGCGCAACGGTAAGGCGACGGTTACCTATTTGCCGGTGGACAAGTACGGGATGGTTGACCCGGACGCGGTCCGCGCGGCGATTACCGATAAGACCGTGCTGATCACCCTGATGTACGCCAACAACGAAATCGGCACGATTCATCCGGTGCCCGCGATTGGGCGAATCGCCAAGGAAAAGGGCGTCGTGTTCCATTGCGACGCGGTGCAGGCGGTTGGCAAGATTCCAGTCGACGTCGATCGCGACGGCATCGACCTGCTCTCGATGAGTGCGCACAAAATTTACGGGCCTAAGGGCGTCGGCGCGATTTACGTCCGCTCGAAGGGGCCGCGCGTGCGGATTACGCCGCAGATGGACGGTGGCGGACATGAGCGCGGAATGCGTTCGGGAACGCTCAACGTCACCGGGATCGTCGGCCTGGGCAAGGCCTGCGAAATCGCGCAGGCGGAGATGGCCGAGGAGACCCGTCGCACGCTCGACCTGCGCAACAAGTTGCAAGCAGGGATTTTCGAGCGGCTCGACGAGGTCTATCTCAATGGCCATCCGACCGAGCGGCTGCCGGGAAATCTCAACGTGAGCTTTGCCTACGTCGAGGGCGAATCGCTCCTGATGGGGATCAGCGATATCGCCGTCAGTTCGGGATCGGCGTGCACCTCGGCGACGCTCGAACCGTCCTACGTGATTCGCGCGCTCGGTATCGACGAGGAGCTCGCGCATAGCTCGATTCGCTTCGGGCTCGGCCGCTTCAACACCGAGGACGAGGTCGGCTTCGTGACCGATCGGGTGACCAAAGAGGTCCAGCGGCTGCGTGAAATGTCGCCGCTCTACGAAATGGCGCGCGAGGGTGTCGATCTCAAGTCGGTGCAGTGGAAGACGGAGTAACCAGGCGGGAGAACGTAGATGGCTTATTCGGAAAAAGTAATCGAACATTACACCAATCCGCGCAATGTCGGCAGCTTCGCCAAGGGCGAGGACAATGTCGGTACCGGCGTCGTCGGCGCGCCCGAATGCGGTGACGTGATGAAGTTGCAGCTCAAGATCAACCCGGAAAACGGGGTGATCGAGGACGCCAAATTCAAGACCTTCGGCTGCGGCAGCGCGATCGCCAGTTCCAGCTACGTGACCGAACTGGTCAAGGGCAAGCATATCGAGGAAGCGATGACGATCAAGAACACCGTCATCGTCAAGGAACTCAACTTGCCGCCGGTGAAAATCCATTGTTCGGTGCTGGCCGAGGACGCGATCAAGGCGGCGATCACTGACTGGAAGAGCCATCAGACGCCGGCCTCGGCGCAGGAGCCACGGAAGGCTCAGGAGAGTTGAGGTAACGTGGCTACGGTCACACTTTCTGAAAACGCGGTCAAAAAGATCCATCAGTTGACCGCCGACAAGCCCGAGTCCGGCCTGCGCGTTAAGGTCGTGGGCGGCGGATGTTCGGGCCTGCAGTACCGCATGGAGATCGACTCGGCCAAGGAGCGCGACAAGGTCTTCGAGCGTGATGGCGCGCGCCTGATCGTCGATAAGAAGAGCTTCCTCTATCTCAACGGTTCCGAACTCGACTACGGCGAGGACCTGATGGCGGCGGGCTTTCGCCTCGTCAATCCCAACGCCAAGCGGACCTGCGGCTGCGGCGAGTCGTTCGTCGTCTGAAAAACGGGTTTGTGCATAACGAAATTTACCGGATTAACTCCCCAAACGGCCTCAAATACCAAAGCCTGAGTCCTGAGCGTGTGCGGTTTAACGCAGTCTGTGAATAAAAAAATTACAAAACGAACTTGCGGGACTGCCGCATAAACTAAATTCAAGAATCTAAGTGTGTTATGTCGGGTGGGACTGAGCGTTAATCGATGATCAAGTGTCAAGCATGCGACCGTGAGCAGCAGCCGCGCCTGTTGTGCGCTCAATGCGGCGCACCGCTGGGTGCCGGCCTCGATCTGTTTGCCGCGCTCGGACTGCCGCGCAAGCTGACCATTGACCCGGCGCGGCTCGAACAGACTTACCACGACCTCGGCCGCCGGATACATCCGGATCGCTTCGCCAGTAAATCGGTCAGGCTGCGCGACGCTAGTCTGCGCGCCACCGCACTGTTGACCCGCGCCTATCGCACGCTGCGCGATCCGGTCAGCCGCGGACTTTATTGGCTCGAACTCAACGGTCACAAACTGGCCGACAACAATAAGAGCGTGCCTGCCGACCTCGCGGAGATGGTCTTCGAGGTGCAGGAGCAACTGGCCGACCTGCGCGTGGCGCGCGACGGCAGTGGAGGAGAGGCGGAGCGGCTGCGGGGCGCGGTGGACGAACGGCGGACGGAACTGCATCGCATGATCGAAGGGGGGTCTCGCGAACTTGTGCAAAACTTCGCGCGTTGGGATGCGCACGGCGGCGCGAACGGCGCGGGGCGCGATGCGCTGGTGATGGAACTCAAGCTGGTGCTCTCGAAGATCGCCTACCTGCGGACGCTGATTCGCGACATCGATCGGGAACTGGATTCGGCCCAGGCGGCCTGAACTTTGTAAACATGCCACGCCGGTGGCGGTCGCTCGATTAAGCACCGTTCGCCAGGCGCGGCCGAGTATATTTGACGGCATAAAGAATGGCTCGGATTTTTGGCATCGACCTCGGCACCACCAACAGCTTGATCGCCGTGATGGAAGACGGGCGGTCACGGGTGATCGCCGACCCCGTAAGTGGCGATTCGCTGCTGCCGTCGGTGGTGGCGCTTGCGCCCGACGGCAAGGTGTTCGTCGGCGATGAAGCGATCGCGATGGAGCCGCATCTTAGCGTCGAGCGCGACGGGCGCGTGTCGGCAGTGGGCTTTCCAGGCGGTGAATTCGGCGCGGTCGTGCGATCGGTCAAGCGCTACATGGGCCGTGGCGGCGAGGAACTCGCCGACGAAGATCGCCGGCGTTATACGTTCGCCGATCTGACCGGCGCGGTGGTCAGATTCCAGGTCGGCGCCCGCACCTTTACGCCCCCGCAAATTTCGGCGGAGATTCTGCGCGCGCTCAAGGCGCGGGCGGAAGCGGCGCTCGCCGGCGAAACGGTCGCGCGCGTGGTGGTGACGGTGCCGGCCTACTTCAACGACGGACAGCGGCAGGCGACCAAGGATGCCGGGCGGCTGGCCGGGCTTGAGGTCGTGCGCCTGGTCAACGAACCCACCGCCGCGTCGCTCGCTTACGGCCTGAACGAAAAGGCCGAAGGGTGCGTTGCGGTGTTCGATTTCGGCGGCGGGACTTTCGACATCTCAATCTTGAATATCAAGGGCGGCATCTTCGAGGTGCTCGCGACCAACGGCGATACCCATCTGGGCGGCGACGATCTCGATCGGGTGCTGGTGGACGCACTGCTCGAGGGCGTGCCGGATACCGTGCGCGCCGATCGCCACGTGTGGAACAGCGCGCGGCGGGTGGCCGAGGACGCCAAGAAACATTTGAGCGAGGCGGCGAGCGTCGAACTGAAGCTCGACCTTCCCGACCGCAAAATCGCCCGGACGATCACGCGCGCCGAGTTCGAGCGGATGGCGGCGCCGCTCATCGATCGCACGCTCGAATGTTGCCGGCGCGCGCTGGCCGACGCCGGTCAGAACGCGCGGGAAATCGACGCGGTGGTGCTGGTTGGCGGCTCGACGCGGATGCCGCTGGTGCGCCGGCGCGTCGGCGAGTTCTTCGGACGCGAGCCGCTGTGCACGCTCGACCCCGATCAGGTCGTCGCGCTGGGCGCCGCCGTGCAGGCGAGCGTGCTGATGGGCACGCAGGGCGACCTGCTGCTGCTCGACGTCGTTCCGCTTTCGCTCGGAATCGAGACCATGGGCGGCGTGATGGAGCGGCTGATCCATCGCAACACTACGATTCCGACCAGTACGACCGAAGGCTTCACCACGGCGGTGGACAATCAGACCCACGTCGATGTGCATGTGCTGCAAGGCGAACGTGAGCTGGCGCCGGACTGCCGCAGCCTGGCGCGCTTCAAGCTGGGGCCGCTCGATGCGCAGCCGGCGGGAGTGCCCCGTATCGAAGTCACTTTCCTCGTTGATGCGAACGGAATACTGAATGTAACAGCACGCGATGAGCGGACCGGCCGTGAGCATTCGGTGGATATCAAGCCGAGCTATGGTCTGACGGACGACGATATCGAGCGGATGCTGGAGGAATCGATCGACTTCGGCGAGCAGGATATCGAGCAACGGCTGTTGATTGCGGCGCGCAACGATGCCGACCAGATATTGACGGCACTCGAAAAGCAGTTGCGCGAATATGGGGAGTTGGTGGACGCGGACGAGCGGCGGCGGATGGGGGAGGTGACGGCGCGCCTAGAGCAGGCACGGCGCGGCGAGGATCGCGAGCGTTTGAGCAAACTCGTCGAGGAACTCAACGAAATTACTACGCCATTTGCGGAGCGGATAATGGATCGGGCGATCAAGCTGGCGCTCGAGAAAAAATCGATAGAGGAGTTGACTTGACGAACGGTACGGGAAAGTGCATTATATCGCGCCTTATCGGCGAACCTCAGGCTGGCCCGTTCCCGGCTTCAAGGGAGAGGGGCAATTTGCAATGGAACTGAAGTGGGACCAGGCGCAAGAGATCGCCGAGGTTCTGGCCGAAAATCATCCGGGGCTGAACCCATTGCAGGTGAGGTTTACGGATCTGCGCCAATGGGTGATTGACCTGGATGAGTTCGGCGACGACCCGGGCGCTTCAACCGAAGGCAAGCTGGAAGCGATCCAGATGGCGTGGAATGAACTTTACGAGGAAAACAGCGACGACTGAATAGAGTCGGGTCGTGGAACGTCTTAGACATACAAAGGAGGTGGCGGCGGTGGATGCGATGAGGTCAGACCAGGGAGGAAAGATGCAAGAAAAGGAAACATTGGATGAGAGACTGCCGGCGTTGTTCGAGCCGGACACCCTCTTGCCCATCCAGTACTTCGAGGCGATGCGCCGCAAGCATTTGCTCGAGGGAGAGAAGCGCCTGATTTTGAGCGTGCTCGAAGATGCGATCGAGTGCTTCATGAAGTGCATGGACTCGGCCACCAACAAGGGCCAGCGCCTGTACCGCGAAGCCGACGAATGGATCGCACTGGAAGATAAGCATTGGGTTTTTTCGTTCGACAACGTCTGCGACATGCTCGATATCAACCCCGAGTACATGCGGCGTGGATTGAGGGACTGGAAGGTGCGTAAGCTCGCGGCCATGCAGCGTGCGGCCGAGGCCAAGGCCGAGGCGGCAGCGCGCGCGGAGATCGATGCGGCGGCCGGTATCGTTGCGCAACCCGAGGCGGTTGCGGTAACCCCGGTCGTGGCGGTCGAAGCGCCGAAGCCGGTCGCCAGCGCCAAGGTCTTCACGCCCAGGGCGGTGCAGCGCGAGAGCGCCGTCGTCGCGCCCGCGCGATCGAAGTCGCATAACCTGCGCAAAGCCCGCGCCTAGAGACCCGGTGACCGGGTGGCCTGAAACCCGAGAGCAATCCCATAGAATATGGAAGCATGGAAGGCGGTCGGAAACGGCCGCCTTCTTCAATTTCCTTCCGTTGGAGCGCGGCGACTGATCACCCTTCTGCCGGGAATGATACGCCGGGTCGCGTGCCAAATCACAGATAATTCAGGACATTTGAGATGTATCTGTCCGGGAACGCCATATGGCTCGCGGAATTGGTATAAAATGCCTACCATTTGGGTAAACGTTACAAAGTTACACGCTGGGCAATCGCCAAATATCGAGAGAAACATTCGTCTATTTGCACTTACGAGTGCGGCACGCTTGATGCTCTGTCCTCCTATCAGACGCCGTTAGCACCAGAATTCTCGAAACTAAACCTGGTTACGGAGCGTCTAAAAGGCAGGACAGGAGGTGTCCAGTCGTGATTTCAAAAAAGGCGATTATAGCGGGGATTTTTTCAGCGATCGTCGGGGTGGGCGTGCTGGCGATGCCAGTCAGGGCGATGGCGCATGACTGGAATCATGGCGGCGGCTGGGGTCGTGGGCATCACGACAACGGGCGGCATAACGGCTGGTACAACCACGGCGGCGGGAATAATGGCTGGTACAATCGTGGTGGGGATGGAGACGAAGAGGGATACCAAGGCAGGGGTTATTACGCGCAGCCGAACTATGGCTACGGGTACGGGCAGGGGGAAGACGAGGACGATGATGGCGGCGGCTACGGCTATGGAAATGGCTATGGCGGCGGCTACGGCGGTGGCTACGGTTACGGCGCGATGAACCCGCGTCATCCCGGTCTGATGTGGGCGTGTGACTCGCACGGCCATCACTGCCATTGGGCGCGGCGTGCGGGCTACGGTTACGGCCAGACCGGAGTTAATCCGTTCGGCGGCTATTACGGGAATAATGCCTATGGCAACAACGGTTACTCGGCGCTAGGCGGACTCGGTTCGCTGTTTGGAATACCGATGCCATAGTGTCTCAACTCGACTACTCGGACGTGAATAAAGGACGCCCCGCCAATCCGGCGGGGCGTTTCCTTCTATCTTCTTAATCGATGGATGCTCGCGATGCACCGCTGGGGGCCATGGAAGATGATCGCGAGTGAGCGCCCGTACTGGTTAGCCCCAGTTAGATGCGAGCGTTTCGATCGCCTTCAGGATGCGCGCCCGGCGCTCATCGTGATTGGGCGCGAACGAAGTGAACTGGAGCGTGCTGGTGGTGATGCCAGCCTTTTCGAATTCGCGCAGGCGTTTTGTGATGCGGTCGGGCGAGCCGAGCACGTAGATCGATTCGACCATGCTCTGCGGAATCGATTGGAGCGCCTTCTTGCGATCGCCGGAGTTCCAGGCTTCCAGCGCGACGCGCGCTTCGTTATCGAAGCCGATTTCGCGGAAGAACTTGTTGTACTGCGGCACGGTTACGTAGGCGGTGAGTTCGCGCCGCAGATTTTCGCGGACGAGGTCTTCCTCGGGATCGACGGCGACCTGGATACGGCAGCAGATATCGATATTGTCGGTTGGCTTGCCGACGCTGAGGGCGCCCTCGCGAATGTGTTGGAGCAGCGGCGCGAAGGTTTCAGGCGTGATGTAGTTGACGATCACGCCGTCGCCGATCTCACCGGCGGTGCGCAGCATCAGCGCGCCCTGCGCGCCGATATAGATCGGCGGGGGCGGTTCGACCTGGCCCGACAGGCGGAAACCATTGATGTGAACGGTCTTGCCCGCGGTCGTGACCTTTTGGCCGGTGAAGATGGAGCGCAGCGCTTCGACGGTCTCGCGCAGGCGCGTCACCGGCATTTTGTACGGCACCCCCATCCATTGCTCGACGATAGTCGGGGTCGAGATGCCGACGCCGAGGATGAAGCGGCCGCCCGAGATGCGCTGCACCGTCGCCGACGAAATCGCGATGAGTGCGGCGGGGCGGGTGAAGACCGGTACGATCGCGGTACCGAGACGCATCTTGTCGCTGACTACGGCCGCCGCTGCGACTGGCACGAACGCGTCGCCATGGAAGGTCTCGTAGGACCACGCGTCAGTGAAGCCGACGCGCTCGGCGTGGCGCACGAGGTCGGCGAAGTGCGGATTCTGAAAGCCGTCGAGGGGGATCGTAATTCCTAATCGCATCATGGTGGACAGATTCTCCCGATGGTAACGGGCGATTTCAACCCGCGGGCGCGGGGTTGAGCGCGAGCGCCTGGGCCAGGTGCAGTGGCTGGCGCCCGGTGCAGAAGTTGCGAATCTGCGCGCGGCACGCAAAGCCGTCGGCGATCACGATGGTGTCAGGCGCGCTTTCATTGATGGCGGGGATCAAGACCCGTTCGCCGATTGCGCGCGAAACGGCGAAGCGGCTCTCGCCGTAGCCGAACGCCCCGGCCATCCCGCAACAGCCGGCGTCGGGCGCGATGACGGCGAGGTCGGACGCACGGGCCAGCAAGCCAAGTTCAGCGGACATCCCGACGAGTGATTTCTGATGGCAATGGCCGTGGACGATCGCCTGGCCGCGCAGTGGCGGTGGCGCGAAATCCGGGGCCTCGCGAGCGAGGAATTCGTCGAGCATCAGGGTATTGCCCGCGAGCGTTCGCGCATGGGCCAGGCGCGGAAAGAGTGCGGGCACTTCGTCGCGAAAGGTCAGGAGGCAGCTCGGCTCGAGACCGACGATTTTGACTCCGCGTTCGGCATAGGGCGCCAGGGTGTTCAGCGCATCGAGCATCCGGATGCGCGCGCGATCGAGCATCCCCTGATCATAGAGCGGACGGCCGCAGCAGACGTCGCGCGGCGGCAGGACGACGCGAAAGCCCGCGCGCTCCAGCACCTCGGTCGCGGCGATCGCGACGCCGGGCTCGAAGAAATTGTTGAAGGTGTCCGGGAACAGCAGCACTTCGGCGCCGTCGGGATGGCGCGGTGCGTGGCGCCCGAACCAGCGGCGAAACGGGGTGTCGGCGAAGCGCGGTAATTCGCGTTGCGAATGGACGCCCAGCATGCGCCTGAGCATCCGGCCTCCGGCGCCGTCGGCGATCGAGTTCGCGAACTTCGGCGCGAGTGCCGCGAGGCGCGCGAATTCGTGAATGTGCCCGAAGAAATGCGCCGGCAGCGGCCGGCGATGAGTCACGTAATAATTGGCGAGGAATTCGGCCTTGTACGCCGCCATGTCGATCGACGCGGGACATTCGGTCTTGCACGCCTTGCACGAGAGACAGAGTTCGAGCGCGTCGTAGAGCGCACGGTCGGCGAAACCGTCCTTGAGCAGGCCGCCGGTCAGGGCCTCGTGGAGCAGGCGGGCGCGTCCGCGGGTGGAATGGGTTTCGTCGCGCGTCGCCATGTAGGACGGGCACATTACGCCGGCGTCGGTCTTGCGGCATTTGCCGATGCCGACGCACTTTAGCGCGGCGCCGGCGAGACCGCCCTCGGCGCTGAAGTCAAAGCGGGTGAGCACGGTCTGCGGGTTATAGTTGGCGCCGATGCGCAGATGGGCGTCGAGCGGTTCGGCGTCAACGATGACGCCGGGGTTCATTTTGCGATCGGGGTCGAAGGCGCGTTTGAACTCGCGAAAGGCGCCGATCAATTCGGCGCCGAACATTTTCGGCAGTAGTTCGGAACGCGCGAGACCGTCGCCATGCTCGCCCGAGAGCGACCCGCCGAACTCGACGACGAGATCGCCAATTTCGATCATCGCCGCGCGGAAGGTCGCGACTCCCGCGCGGGTGAAGAGGTCGAAGTTGATGCGGCAATGGATGCAGCCTTCGCCGAAGTGGCCGTAATAGGTTGCGGCGGCGAGGTTGTGGGCGTCGAGCAGTTTGACGAAGCGGCGCAGGAAGTCGCCGAGGCGGGCGGGCGGGACGGCGCAGTCCTCGGCGCCCGGCCAGGTGCGCGGCTGGCCGCGCACGAAGGCGCCCGCACCGAGGCCGGATTCGCGCAAGCGCCATACGGCAAGCTGATCGGCGTCGTCGAGGAGTGTCGCGATGCCGGAACAGGCGGCGACGCTGGCGGCTTGCCGACGCAGGGCATCGGCGGCCGCGCGGACTTCGTCAGCGGAATCGGCGCCGAGTTCGACCAGCAGAAAGGCGCGCCCAGCGGGCAGCAGATTGACCGCCGCGAGACCCTTTTGCCGCGCGATATCGGGCAGATGATGATCGAAGCCTTCGAGCGCCTGCGGGCGATGCTCAAGCATCCAGGGCATCTGATCGGCGGCGAGGAAAACGTCGTCGAAGCCGATCACGACCAGTGCGAGATGGTTGGGCTTCGGCACCAGGCGCACGGTCGCGGCGAGAATCGTGGCGAGCGTGCCCTCCGAGCCGACCATCGCGCGGGCGAGGTTGAAGCCGTTTTCGGGGAGCAATTCGTCGAGATTGTAGCCGGAGACGCGCCGCGGGATTTTGGGATACCGCGCGCGAATCGAATCGCCGTAGCGGTTCGCGATTGTGCGCAACGATCCATGAAGGCGCGCGATGCGGCTGGCGGTGCGGCTGTCCGTGGTTCCGCCAGTGGTGGCGTCGCCGCCGAGCGTCATCCGCGTGCCATCATAGAGCAGCACGTCGAGGCGCTCGACGTTGTCCACGGTTTTCCCGTGAGCGGCGGAATGCGCACCGCAGGAGTTGTTGCCAATCATCCCGCCGAGCGTGCAGCGATCCTTGGTTGAGGGGTCGGGCGCGAAGAAGAGTCGGTGCGGCGCGGCCGCGGCGTTGAGCTGAGTCTGGATCACGCCGGGCTGAACGATCGCGACGCGATTTTCCGCGTCGATGCGGGAGATCGCGTTCATGTATTTTGAGAAGTCGAGCACCAGCGCGGTGTTGGCGGTCTGCCCGCCGAGGGCCGTACCACCGCCGCGCGGCAGTACCGGGATGGCGTTCTCGCGCGCCAGAGCGATCGCACGAATGACGTCCTCATCATGGCGCGGTACGACGATACCGACGGGAACGCGGCGGTAATTGGACGCGTCGGTGGAATAGATCGCACGGGTGGCGTCGTCGAAACGGACGTCACCCTCGATCGAGGCGGCGAGCTTGTCGCGCAATGCGTTGATCGAAGCCATCGGTGCGCATGATTCTAGTGCACTTGCGCCGACGAATTACAGGAGCGCGAAGTCGCCGTCGAGGGCGCGAAAAAAACGGGCGCGAACACCAGATGTATCCGTGCCCGTCGTCGTGACTGATTAGCTTTGTGCGGCTTGCGTGCTATGCCGCCGGCGGGACGATCGCGATTTTACCTGCGATAGTGCTGGTTTCCATCAGGTCCTGCGCCTTGCCGAGGTCTTTCAGCGCGAGTACTTGGCCGACCACCGGCTTGATGTGGCCGCTTTCAACAAAGCGCATCGCGTCGATCAGTTCGCCCTTGTTGCCGAGATGCGAGCCGAGGTAGTTCTGCTGTTTGTTCCATAGCAGGCGGATGTCGAGGTGAGCGTCGAAGCCCGAGGTCGCACCGCAGGTGACGATCGTGCCGCCCCACTTGAGGCATTGCATCGAGATGGGCCAGGTTTCGGCGCCGGTATGTTCGAAGACGATATCGGCGCGGCGGCCGTCGGTGATTTTGCGCACTTCCTGGAAGATGTCGTGCTTCTTGCGATGGAGTACGAACTCCGCGCCGAGTGTTTTGCATAGTTCGAGTTTGTCGTCGGCGGAGGCGACCGCGATCGCGCGCGCGTTGAAGAGCTTCGCAATCTGAATCGCCATCACGCCGAGACCGCCGGCGGCACCCCAGATCAGCACGAAATCACCGGCCTGGATCTTCGCGCGCGACACCAGCATCCGCCACACGGTGACCAGCACGAGCGGGATGGTGGCGGCTTCTTCAAAGCTCAAGTTGGGCGGCTTGGGTAGCGTGTTGACGGCGGGCACCTTGCAGTATTCGCCATGCGCGCCGTCGAGCGGACCGGTCTGGAAGCCCCAGATTTTGAAATCGGGGCAGAAATATTCCTCGCCGCGCGTGCAGTAGTAGCATTGGCGGCAGGAGATGCCGCAATGGACGACCACCTCGTCGCCAACCTTGACGTTGCGCACTTCGCTGCCGGTCTCGACGACGGTGCCGGCGGCGTCGGAGCCCGAGATGTGCGGTAGCAGGATTTTCATGCCAGGCAAGCCGCGGCGCGCCCAGATGTCATTGAAGTTGCAGGCGGAGGCCTTGACCTTGATCACGACGTCGTTGGGGCCGGCCTTCGGGCGCGGAGTGTCCCGATACTTGAGGACTTCGCAGCCTCCGTGCTGCTCGAAAACAATCGCTTTCATGCAAAGAGCCTTCTTTTGCCGCATCCGCGTGCGAGCGGATGGGCCGGGTGAAACAATCGAGGATTATATGCTGCGGCTAGGACCCGCAACAACATGCCTTTTAGCCGCATCGCGGGCGCTGGCCGGGGCGGTTGACGTGCGATCGCGAATCTCATAGATAAGCGGCAACGGTTTGCCCCGCTTCGTGGCCACATAGTTGAGCCCGCTGGTTCGTCCTGCCAGATGGCGGGTTCAGCGCGCTGGAGCCTTGAGCATCGCGCGCCGCGGCGTTCGCCGCAGCGGCCAGCATCCGCGATTTTTCAGTATCGGAGATATCTAAAAGCCATGTTTGTGTTGGATAAAGGCACCCGCTTCGTAATTCCGCGCACCGAGATGACTTACCCGGGGCACAGCCTCAAGCTTCATCAGAATGCGGCCGACCCGGTGAAGTCGCCGGTCGATCACGTGATGGCGGATTTCGAGGACGCCTGCCCGTATGAGTTCAAGGGCGAGAAGAGCCGCAAGGTGATGGTCGAGGCGCTCAATACGCTCGACTTCGGCAAGAAGGTCGTGACGATTCGTCCGAACAATATCCATTCGCCGTTTTTCAAGGGCGACATGGAGGCAATTGTGTTGGGCGCGCCCAACCGCTTTCACGGAATCATCCTGCCGAAGACGCGGGGGCCGGAAGAGATCCGCGAGGTCTCGAAGCTGCTCGACGACCTGGAGAAGCGCGGGGGATGGAAGTCCAAGATCCAGATCGAGTCGCTGATCGAGACGCCACACGCACTGATCAACGCGTATGAAATCGCGACCGCGTCGGATCGCATGGCGGGCCTGATTTTCGGCATCGCCGATTACGCCGCAAACCTCGGCATCCGCGAGATCGTCGAAAATCAAAATCAGAACTTTCATTACTCGAAACAGGCGGTGGTGGTCGCGGCCAAGGCGGCCGGCTTGCACGCGGTCGATAATGTTTACCTGCGGCTGTGGCGCAAAGAGGATTCACCCGAGCGCGTCGCGGAACTTCAGCGGGGACTGCGCGAGAAGAACCAGGGCGCCGCGAACCTCGGGATGGACGGCACCTGGGTGATCCATCCGCAGCAGGCGGAAATCTGCAACGCGTGTTACACGCCGAACCAGACCCAGGTTGACGAGGCGCGCCGCGTGATCAAGCTCTACCACGAGAAGGGTGGTGGCTCGATGGCGGATCCGGCGACCGGCGAGATGATCGACGAGGCGACGATCAAGATTGGCTTGATGGATCTGGCCAAGGGCGCGCAGGCCGGGATGGTCAACGCGGCGGAGCTGGCCGACTGGTCGGCGAAGAGCAAGGCAATTACCGGCTACGACATCCTGGAACTGATGCGCCGCACGGCGTGAGCAGAGGCGACGCGTCCGCGAGCGGCGCGCGTTGTGAGTTTGAAGAGAGGAGCGGCGGGAGATCGATTCTCCCGCCGCTTTACTTTGATCGTCTAAAGCAGGTTGTAGGCGCGTGCGACGTTCTCGCCGAGCACGCCACGGCGTGCGGTGCTCGACATGCCCTCGACCATCCCGCGCAATTCCTCCAGGTAATCGCCCGGATGATCCGGATGCGGATAATCGGAGGCCCAAAAGAAGCGGTCTTCGCCGATGAGCTTGGTCAACCCCGCAATCGAGCGCTCGTCAGGATCGCCGGAGATGTAGCATTGGCGCTTGAAGTAGAATGACGGACGCTCCTTTAACTGAACGGTGCCGCCCAGCGCGGTGCGCCGGTAGATGGCGTCGCCACGGTCGAGCCAATAGCCAATCCAGCCCGCGCCCGATTCGAGCACGACCGTGCGCAGTCGCGGGAAGCGATCGAAGACGCCGTACTGGAAGAGCGTGCCGAAGGCTTGCGGTACGCCGGCGGCGGCGAACAGATCGAAATACCAGTCGGCCCAATCCATCCCGTTGAAGCGCTGATGCACGCCGAAGGCGGGCGGTTCGAGCGTCGGATGAATCGCGAGCGGAATCCCGAGGTCCTGCGCGGCCGCAAAGACCGGGTCATGGTCGGCATGACCGTGGGGCTTGCGCGTGATGGTGAAGGGACAAACAAAGGCGCCCTTGCATCCGTCCTTGACCGCACGAGCGAGTTCGCGCGCGGCCGCCGCGGGATCCCCGAGCGAGATGTGCGCGATCGGAATCAACCGGCCGCCGGAGTCGCGGCAGAAATCCGCAATCCAGCGATTGTAGGCGCGGCAGTATGCGTCCGTGAGATCAGCGTCGAAAACCTCGGCCTCCCACAACAGCCCGATCGTCGGATAGAGCACCGACTTGGCCATGCCCTCGGTCTGCAGCAGGTCGAGACGCTCCTTCATGTCCATCGCGCCGTAGGCCGCTCCGCCGGCGTAGGTCTCGACGGTCTCGACGCCTTCAAGGCTGTCGAAGACGCGATGCTTCTCACCCGAGCGCGACTTCAACAGTTCGCGCCGCTGCGCATTGACGTCCTCGACCGTAGCGCCAAGCTCCTGAAGCTTTTTCATCCCGCCGAGCGACGCGAGCAGGGTCGGGCTGGTGAGTTCCGAGCGCTTGTTATCGATCTCGAGATATTCGCGCTTGTCGTCGCCAACCTTGATCCTGATTGCGCGATCGCGATATTTCGCTTCGAGATATTTTTCCCACATATCCGGCGGCTCAAGAATATGGCCGTCGGCATCGATCAACAGATCTTCGGTCATTTGTTCCTCCGCAGGTAGTCCATATGTTCCGTCGCGCTTCGCCGATGACGAAGGGCTCCACAGCGACCGGCGTCCCCACGCGCGGCCACTGAAAGCCGACTATAGAACCGTAATCGCCGGAACCGCAATCCAAACCGACGGATCGGATCGCGGCTCGCGACTACCGGTTGAAGGGTTGACAAAAGACCGCCTCGACATTATTTTGAATTCAAATGATTGGAGTTCAAAATAATGGCGACGCACTTCCAGGGTGACGCGCGCGCGGTCCGTGCGCTCGACGCCTATATCAAGCTGAGCCGCGCCTCGGGCACGATCGACGGTCGGCTGGCGACCAACCTGGCGCGCCTGGGGCTGACCACCGGGCAGCTCGGCGTGATGGAGGCGCTGATGCATCTGGGGCCGCTCACGCAGGGTGACCTGGGGCGCAAGCTGCTGCGCAGCGGCGGCAACGTCACGACGGTAATCGATAACCTGGAGCGGCGCGGACTGGTCGCGCGCACGCGCAATCGCGAGGACCGCCGGGTGGTCACGGTCGATTTGACCAAGGCCGGCCGGCGACTGATTGAGAAGGTCTTCCCGATCCACGCGCGGGCGGTCGCGCAGGCGATGGAGGCGCTGACGGCGTCGGAACAGGAAGAACTCGGACGATTGTGCCGCAAGCTTGGACGGGGCGCGCCGCGCGAACTCGGGGTCGCGCGAAAGCCCAAGGCGAATGGAGCGACCACTCGCATCGAGGTCGCGCACGATATGCCCGGTGTGCGGGGCGATCATCAAGACAGGTAAAGCGCGCCGATATAGAACGGATCGAAAACAGGAGAGAACGATGATTACAGTACGCAAGGCTGGCGATCGCGGACTGACGAGTATCGACTGGCTCAAGAGCCGCCATACGTTTTCGTTTGGCGATTATTACGACCCGAACGAGCAGGGCTTTTCCGATTTGCGCGTGATCAACGAGGACTGGGTCGCGCCGGGTGCGGGCTTCCCGACGCATTCGCATCGCGACATGGAGATCATCACCTATGTGATCGACGGCGCCGTGCAACATCGCGACAGCATGGGCAACGGCTCGGTGATTCGGCCGGGCGACGTGCAGCGGATGAGCGCGGGCACCGGGGTTACGCACAGTGAGTACAATCCGTCGCGCGCGGAGGAACTGCATCTGCTGCAGATCTGGATTCTGCCGGATTGCCGGGGACATCAGCCGGGCTATGAGCAGAAGAGCGTGCCGGAAGATCAGAAGCGCGGACGTTTGCGGATCATCGCGTCGCCCGACGGACGCGAGGGATCGGTGACGATCCATCAGGACGCGCGGGTCTATGCGGGCATGATCGATGCGGACAAGCCGATAACGTTCGAGAGCGCGGCGGGACGGCGCGGTTACGTGCAGGTCGTCAAGGGGGCGGTGGATGTGAACGGTATCGCGCTCGAGGCCGGCGACGGCGCGCGCATCGTCGAGGAGCGCGTCATCGAGATCGCGGCGCGCCGGGAGTCCGAGGTGTTGCTGTTCGATCTCGCGTGATGTGATTCGGTTTCTGAGCTCACGAAAAGAGCGACGCCGCGCAGGAGTAATCGTGCGCGGCGTTTTCAGGTTCGGCTCGTGCGCGAATGCACGACGGGGAAATCTTCATGGCGCCGGCTTTCATCGGCGCCGAACATTCAAGGCACCGGCGCGGCGGCTAGCAACCCGGCCGCTTCATCGAATCCCAACATCAGGTTCAGGTTCTGCACGGCCTGGCCCGCCGCGCCCTTGCCGAGATTGTCGATTGCCGTCAGCACCAGCAGCGTCTGCGAGCGACGGTCGAGCACGAAGGCGAGTTCGCAGAAGTTGGTCGCGCGCACGTTCCTGAGTTCCGGCAGTTCGCCGGGCTTGAGGATGCGCACGAAGCGCGACTTGGCAAAGCTCGCTTCGAAGGCGGCGCGCACGTCCTGCTCGGTGGTTCCCGCGCGCGGGCGCATGAAGATCGAGGTCAGGATACCGCGCGTGACCGGCAGCAGATGCGGTACGAACAGGATCGCGACCTCGCGGCCGAGCGCGGAGCTGATCTCCTGCTCCATCTCGGGCGTATGGCGATGGTTGCCGACTTTGTAGGCGCGGAAATTCTCGTTGACCTCGGCAAAGAGCTGCTCGACCGCGGCTTGCCGGCGCGCCCCGGTGGTTCCCGACTTGGCGTCGATCACGATCGAAGACGGATCGATGAGGTCGCGGCGAATCAGCGGCAGGATGCCGAGCAGAGAGCCGGTCGGATAACATCCGGGATTCGCGACCACGCGGGCTTCGCGCAGTTCACGGCGATGGAATTCGCTTAAGCCGTAAACTGCCTCCTTGAGGAGCGCGGGCGCCGGATGGTCCGCGCCGTAGGTCTGGCGATAGGCGGCCGCGTCCTTCAGGCGGAAGTCGGCGGAGACGTCGATGGCGCGGATACCGTCGCGGACGAACTCGGCGAGCAGCGGCGCGCCGACCCGTTCGGGCAGGCATGAGATAACCACTTCGGCGCGTCCCTTGATCAGGTCGGGACGTAACTCCTCGAACGGCGGCAGGTCGACCCCGAGCAGATGACGATAAACGTCGGCAACCTCGCGTCCGGTGTAGTGCTCCGAGGTGAGGACCGTCAGTTCAACGAAGGGATGCGTGGCGAGGATGCGAACCGCCTCGATGCCGGAGTAACCGGACGCTCCCAACACCGCTACCTTAACCCGATCGTGCAACGCCATCAGGGATTACCCAAGTGTTTGTGCAGATTTAATGTTGGTTTAATCGAAGTATCACGAAAACGCCGCTGTTGCCAGTTGAAAGGCCGCCGCGCCAGTCAGGCTACCCACAGCGGGTGGCTGGGCTCACCGGTGAAAGAAAAGGGCCCCCCGCGTGGTGCGGAGGGCCCGGCAATTCAGCTCGCCGGTGCGGATTAGCGTTTCGAGTATTGCGGCCGCTTGCGCGCTTTGTGATGGCCGTACTTCTTGCGCTCGACCTCGCGTGGGTCGCGCGTCAACATCCCGTTCTTGCGCAGCGCCGGACGCAGCGCCTCGGAAGCCGTGACCAGGGCGCGCGAAATCGCGTGGCGCACCGCGTCGGCCTGTGCCGAGGAACCGCCGCCGCGCACGCTCACAATCAGGTCATACTGGCCGTTGGTCTCGGTCAGCTCCAGCGGCTCCAGGATGCGCATCCGCGAGGTGTCGCGCGGGAAGTAAACCTCAAGCGTGCGATCATTGACGATAATCGTTCCGGAACCCGGAAGGAGCCTGACACTGGCGACCGCGGTCTTGCGCCGGCCGGTCGTGCGAATCGTATTTTTTTTCTCTGCCATCGTGGGTCTCTTGCCTGCGCTCTGTTGGACGGACGTCAGACCTTCATGTCCGCGGGTTGCTGCGCGACATGCGGATGTTCGCTGCCACGATAGACTTTGAGCTTATTGAAAAGGCGTCGTCCGAGGCGGTTCTTCGGCAGCATCCCGTGCACGGCCATTTCGAGCATGCGCTCTGGCTTGGTCTGCAGGAGCTTGCCCGCCGTGGTGGTGCGGATGCCGCCCGGAAAGCCGGTGTGGCGATGGTAAACCTTGTCAGTCAGCTTCTTGCCGGTCAGCTTGACCTTGGCCGCATTGATGATCACGACGAAATCGCCCGCGTCCTGGTTGGGCGTGAAGTCGGGGCGATGTTTGCCGCGCAACACGCTGGCGGCGCGCGACGCGACGCGCCCGAGTGGGCGGCCGTCGGCGTCGATGACGACCCAGTGGCGTCCGCGCAGCGCGTTTTCATGCGAAACGCTTCTGGTCTGTTCGGTCAGCTTCAAGTTTCCCATCCCGCGCTATCGGTCCACCACCGTCGCCCCGAGGCGATCGGACGGTGATTCAGCGCTTAAAATTTTGGCGGGGCCGATGGGATTTGAACCCACGACTTCCGACGTGACAGGCCGGCGTTCTAACCGGGCTGAACTACGACCCCGCCCGAAACATCCATTTGTACATGGCCCCTCGCGCCGACACAAGCGCATGCAGCCGGAAGGGCTGTACTCACATGCTCATACTAACTGGATTGACTTAGGGTGGGTACGGTAGGAAGCTGCGAATAATGTACAAATAGACAAGGGGGCGGGAACCAGGGAGAGATAACCATGTTTTTCGTCCGCGGCTTGTCATCCAACGGTAAGGAAGTCTTCGTCAATCCGGATCAGGTTCTGTATGTTTGCCCGGCGGGCTTGCGACGCCGCAAGACGGCCCTGGTGATGGCTCATAGCAAACGCCTGGTCGTCGATCAGGACACCGAGACCATCAGGCAGCGATTCGAAGATTATCTCAAAGAGATCGTCGAGTCCGACGATGACGACGTTTCCATCGCTGCCGAAGAACGCCCGAAATCCGGACAGGGTTCGAGCCTGAGCTAAGCGGCGATTGAATCAGTCTTTACGTGACGCTCCGCGACGATCAGTCTGGATGCGCGCCTTCAATCGAGTTTTCCAATAGTTCGCCGGTTTTCGCATCGATTCCAACTTCGTGCTTCGCCTGGCGATGGCGAATGACAAACGAGTAGCGAAGACCGGATCCTCCCGCTTCCTGTTCCAGCTCTTCCGAGATGATTTTGCCCGGATATGCTTTTAGCGCGAGCGTGCGCGCGGAGGTCAGTAGTAGCTTGGCCTGGGGCAAGTATTCTTCACCGGTCAGGGCGAACGCATTACTCGCAACCAGCAGAATCGCGAACGCGACGGCGTGGCGTGGCTTCATCGCTTAAGTCTATCAGAAGCGGCACCGTTTGTTGTGATTGTTATTTTCATCCGAAGAGCCTAGGCCGCCGCATAAATCAATTTGCGGGTTTATCCAGAAATGTTAGGTTAGGCGCGGCGCTCGGAATCCGCTAGGGAACGAGACCAGAAATTCGCGCGGCATTTTCCGGAAAGACCCGCCTATGTGGATAGTAAGTTTCGCGCTGCGCCGCCCGCTCTCGGTCGCCGTGATGGCGCTGCTGATGCTGGTGCTCGGCGCGCTGGCGTTCACCCGTATGAACGCCGACATCTTTCCCGCCATCGACATGCCGGTCGTGATCGTGGTGTGGGGCTATCCCGGCCTCTCCGCGATCGACATGGAACGGCGCGTCGTGATTATCAGCGAGCGCGCGATGTCCACCACCGTCAACGACATCGAGCACATGGAGTCGGAGTCGATCGCGGGTGCGGGAATCGTCCGCGTCTATTTCCATCCGGGGACGACGACGGCGGCCGGCATCGCGCAGATCGCGGCGATGTCGCAGGCGCTGCTCTCGATTTTTCCGCCGGGGATGGTCGCGCCCAACGTCGTTGACTACAACGCCGCCAACGTGCCGGTGGCGCAACTCAACGTCTTCAGCGATACGCTCTCGGAACAGCAGCTCTTCGATTACGGTCTGAATTTCATTCGCGTGCGCCTGTTCAGTATCGAGGGGTTGTCGGCGCCTTCGCCGTTCGGCGGACGGACGCGCTCGATCATGGTCAACCTCAACCCGGCGCAACTCTATGCCAATGGGCTCTCGGCCCAGGACGTGTCGTCCGCGCTGGCCAACACCAACACCATTATCCCGGCGGGCTCGGTCAAGATTGGCAACCGCGAGTATCGGGTCGAGCTCAACGGCAGCCCCGACCAGGTCGCGAAGTTTAACCAGTTGCCAATCAAGGTGACCAACGGCACCCCGATTCTGCTCGGTGACGTGGCGCCCGTCACCGATACCCATCAGGTGCAGACCAACGTCGTGCGGGTTGACGGCAATCGTGCGACCTACATCCCGATCTTCAAGCACGCCGCGGCCTCGACGCTGAGCGTGATCGACCACGTCAAGGGCATTATCCCGCTGATTCTGGAGACCGCGCCAAGGGGGCTCAAGATCAAACTCGCGTTCGATCAGTCGGTCTTCGTGCGCGGGGCCTTATGGGGCGTCGTGCGCGAGGCCGCCATCGCGGCCGGCCTGGTCGCCCTGATGGTTATGATCTTCCTCGGCTCGGCGCGCAGCATGCTGATCGTTATCCTGTCGATTCCGCTCTCCATCCTCACGGCAATTGTCGGGCTGCAGCTCTCCGGCCAGACCATCAACATAATGACGCTGGGCGGCCTCGCACTGGCGGTCGGGATGCTGGTTGACGACGCCACCGTCGCGATCGAAAACATCCATCGCCATCACGCGATGCATAAGCCGCTGCTGGTGGCGATCCTCGACGGATCCGCCGAAATCGCGACGCCCGCCTTCATCGGCACGCTCGCCATCTGCATCGTCTTCTTCCCGGTCGTGCTGCTTTACGGAGTGGCGCGCTTTCTCTTCACGCCGCTCGCGCTGGCGGTGGTTTATTCGATGCTGACGTCGTACCTGCTATCGCGAACGCTGGTGCCGGCGATGGCGCGTTACCTGATGCCGCCGAATCACCAGGAGGCGACCGGCAACGGCCGGTGGCCGCGCTTCGTGCGCGGCTTCGACCGCCGCTTCGATCGCTTTCGCGACGGCTATCGCGATCTGCTCGGCGCCTTTATCGCGCGGCGCGGCTTCGGCCTCGCGTGCGTCGCCATTCTGATCGGGTCGTCGCTCTTCCTTGAGCCGGTAGTGGGCGAGGATTTCTTCCCCAACGTCGATGCCGGCATGATGAAGATCCATTTGCGCGCGCCGAGCGGCACCCGTATCGAGGAGTCCGAGCGAATCGTCGATGGGATCGAGCGCGGCATCAAGCGGGTGATCCCGGCGACGGAACTCGACAGCGTCAGCGACAATATCGGATTGCCCGCCTTCGCCTACGTGCTGGCCTATTATCAGACCGACAGCGTCGGACCGCAGGACGCCGATGTGCTGATTTCGCTCAAGCCCGACCATCATCCGACGGCTGCCTATCGCGACCGGATTCGCCGTATGGTGCATGAGCAATTTCCCGGCGTGCAGGTCTATTTTCAGGCCGCCGACATCGTCAGCCAGGTCTTGAACTTCGGTCTGTCGGCGCCGATCGACGCCCAGATTTCGGGGCAGAGCCTCCAGGCGAATTATCAAATCGCGCTGCGGCTGAAAGACGCGATGCGCCGGATACCGGGGCTCACCGACGTGCGTATCGCGCAACTCCTCGACTATCCGACGATTCGCGTCGACGTCGATCGCGCGCGGGCGCTCGAACTCGGCGTCGATCAACGCACGGTCGCGACCAACCTGCTGATCGGGCTTGCCACCAATGCCCTGATTCAGCCGACCTACTGGCTCGATCTCAAAAACGGCGTCAACTACAGCGTGCTCGAACAGGTGCCGCCACACATGTACGACTCGGTGCAGTCGCTGGCCAATACACCGCTGACGCCGTCGGCCGGCAGTGCCGCGGCCGGCCAACCGCAGTTGCTTTCCAACGTCGCGACCATTCGCCCGGACGTCGAACCCGCCGTCGTCAACCATTACAACGTGCAGCGCGTCATCGATGTCGATAGCGGTGTCGAGGGGCGCGACCTCGGCAGCGCGTCCAACGCGGTGCAGCGCGCGATCGATTCGCTCGGTGAGTTGCCGCCCGGCACGCGGATCACGATTCGCGGACAGAGCGACGCGATGCACGAGTCGTTCGCCAGCCTGCGCCTCGGCATCGTGCTCGCGATCGTGCTGGTTTACCTGTTGATGGTCGCCAATTTCCAATCCTGGATGGAGCCCCTGGTGATCATGCTGGCGCTGCCCGGCGCACTCGCCGGCGTGCTCTGGATGCTCGCGCTTACCGGCACCACCATCAATGTTGAATCGTTGATGGGCGCCGTGATGGCGGTGGGCGTCGGCGTTGCCAACGGCAACCTCGTC
This sequence comes from Deltaproteobacteria bacterium, assembly GCA_021780755.1. Lineage (GTDB taxonomy): Bacteria > Desulfobacterota > Binatia > Binatales > Binataceae > JADMIL01. The sequence continues at coordinate 42,779 of JAJXYF010000004.1, forward strand.
GTAATCTTCGCCAACGAATTGCGCGAGCAGGGATACAGCCCGACCGCCGCTGCCATCGAGGCCGCGCGCACGCGCCTGCGCCCGGTCATCATGACCGCGCTCGCGATGGTGCTCGGGATGCTGCCGATGGCGCTCGCGCTGGGCGAGGGCGGCGAGCAAAATGCGCCGCTCGGCCGCGCCGTTATCGGCGGATTGCTGGTCGCGACACTGATGACACTGTTCGTGGTGCCGGCCGTCTATTCGACCTTCAGCGGCCATTTCAAGGGCAAGCATCAACGCGACGCGGAACTCGAGTCAGTGACGCTGCCGAACGCCTGAGCGGACGAAATTTCAAGATGGAATCAGATCCGAAAGATTACACGCTAAAGCCTCCCGGCCGTCAGTTCTACGTGGGATGGATCGTTGCGGTAGTGGTGCTGCTGGTGTTGACCGCCGGGTTGGTGCTCGCGCGCGGGGCCCGGCTGAATCTGCAAAGCACGCAACTCGACCAGCAGCTTGCGCAGGGCACACGCGTGCTGGTCGCGCCGGTCGGCCATTCGGAGCGCAGCCATACCCTGCAGATTCCCGCAACCCTGCACGGCTTTGTCGAGACCCCGGTTTACGCCAAGATTTCCGGCTATCTTAAGACGATCAATGTCGATAAGGGCGATCGCGTGCGCAAAGACCAGGTGATCGCGATCCTGGACTCGCCCGAACTCGACCATCAGGTGGCCAGCGCACAGGCCGCCTACAAGCTCGCCCGCGTGACCGACCAGCGTAATCAGACCCTGCTCAAGGAGGGCGTGATCGCGACCCAGATGGCCGACGAATCGCACGCGCGGATGGTCGAAGACGAGGCGAACCTCAAACAGCTCGCGTCGATGCAGGAGTACAAAATAATTCGTGCGCCTTTCGACGGCGTGATCACCGCCCGCTACGTCGATCCCGGACATCTCATTCCGCAGCAGACCGCACCCACCAGCGCGAACGCGCCGGTCGTCGCGATGGCGACGCTGTCACCGCTGCGGGTCTATGCCGAGATGCCGCAGAGCGTCGCCCCTTTCGTGCGCGACGGCGACCCGGCGATCGTTACGGTAACTGAGTATCCCGGGCGCAAGTTCGAGGGCAGCGTCACGCGCCATCCGCAGGCGCTCACCAGCGCGACGCGCACGATGCTGGTCGAGGTGGATTTGCCCAACTCCGACGTTGCGCTGCTGCCCGGCATGTACGCGACGGTGCGGTTCAACGTGACGACACCCGCCGGGGTGCCGACCGTGCCCGATGACGCGCTGATCTTTCGTTCCGGGAAACCCTACGTCCCGGTGGTGCGTGACGGCCGCTTGAAGCTCGCCGGCGTCACCCTCGGCTACGACGACGGCATCGATATACAGATCACCGATGGCATCACGCCCGACGACCTGGTCGCGCTCAACGTCGGCCAGGCCGCGCGCGACGGCGATCCGGTGCGCCCGATTACCGCTGCGCAACTGCAAAATTGATCGTGCGCAAATGGATCGCGCCGGTAATCTGCGCGGCCGTCATCCTGACGCTCGGCACCTCGCTTTTTTCGATTACGCGAACCGGCGCGATATTGGATCCGTTAATCTCGCGGTGCGCGCCGCGGATCGGCCCGGACTCGATCTACCAGGTCCACGTTCTCGTCCGCCGCGGCGCTCACGTTCTTGAATACGCGATACTGTTCCTGGCGCTTGGCCTCGGGCCGCTGCGCGGGCGCCCGCTGGTCGCATTCTTCGTCTGCATCGCGGTCGCGTCGCTCGACGAGTCGCTGCAAATGCTCCTGCCGTCACGCAGTGGCCTAATGTCCGATGTCGCCGAGGACACCAGCGGCACAACAATCATGATGGTGGTTGGCATGTCCTACTGGGAATGCCTGCACCACGTCAGAGTCTCCGCGCGCGCCGCGAACATGGGTCGGTGAGTCCCGCGCTTCCGATCCTTCACCACGCCTCATACGCGCCCACCACAGGTCTTATCTACGCGATCCGTATGACCGATGGTCTTTATTATCCTTGCCCTTTATCACCGGGCGAAGCCCGCATCTTTGCCAAAGGGAAGTCTGAAATCTCCACGAGGTTTCAGGAAAATTTAGATTTCGAGTTCTTTTACAACTCTCCTTAACGCGGCCCGCTATGCAGTATGCCGTCGGCCTCGAGTTCCCGTATCCGCTCCTCCGAATAGCCCAGCCGGTGCCGCAGAATCTCACCGTTATGTTCCCCCAGGGTCGGCGCGTCCAACTCCAACTGTCCGGGAAATTTTGAGAAGCGCAGCGGAAACCCCGGCAGCTCGAAATCCTCCATGAAGCGGTCGTGCACCGTTCTGATCGTGCCGCGCTCGCGCATGTGCGGATGGTTCATCGCCTCCTCCACCGTCAGCACCGGCGCGTACGGAATCCGATGTTCCTCGAGCAACTGACACGCCCGCTCGTCATTCGCGACGGCGTCGAGCCATCCCTGCACGATCTCGTTGAGCGCGTCTGAATTCTTCGCCCGATTCGGAACATCGACAAAGCGCGGATCCTCGATCAGTTCGGCCTTGCCCATCGCACGGCAGAATTCGGGCCACTGATGCGGCAGGCCGCCCACGATGAAAATGTAATGTTGCTTGCCCTTGTAAATTCCGACCGGCGCCACCACGTAATGGAACGAACCCGCCCGCCGCGGACGCATCGCGCCCTTGCTCGCGCTCAGCGCCTGCACGTTCACTTCGTGGTAGCTGAAGTAACAATCGAGCAGCGAGGTCTCGACGAATTGCCCTTCGCCCGTCCGCTCGCGATAAAGCAGGGCGGCGGTAATCGCGCTCAGCGCGGCGACCCCCGTGCTCACGTCGCCGATTCCGAGTTGCGGGAATACCGGCGCCTTGTCGGGATCGCCGATCATGTCGAGCACACCCGCATAGGCCGCACCGATATAATCGAAGCCCGGACGCTTCGCCAGCGGCCCGGTCTGTCCCATCGACGAAATCGAGCACATCACGATGCGCGGGTTCAGCGCGCTGACGGTCGCGTAATCCAGGCCCAGCCGCCCGATCACGCCGGGCGAAAAGTTCTCGACCATCACGTCAACCGTGCGCACCAGGTCCTTCAGGATTTCCAGGCCGCGCGGATTCCTCACGTCGATGCAGAGGCTTTTCTTTCCGCGGTTCTGCTGAATGTAGTACGCGCTGCGTCCGTCGTGCAGATACGGCAGGCCGCGCGAGAAATCGCCGATCGGCGCAATTTCGACTTTGATTATTTCGGCTCCCATCTCGGCCATCATCCGCGTGACCGTGGGTCCGGCCAGGAATTGGGTGAAGTCGAGCACCTTGTAGCCGTCGAGTACGTGCCGTGGTTGGTCGGACATCGGGTGCGCCTCCCCTGACGCAGCCGCACATTTCACATTCTCCGCGCGCGATCGCAAGCGATCGCGAAAAATCCGCCCAAACTGCCCTCGTTCGTCAATCGCTGAACCACGCGCTACCCGTCCTCCGGAAAAAGTCCAAGGTTTCGAGTTCCTCAACAACTCTCCCGCTTGATAAAGCCGCACCCGTTGTGGTGCAATCGCGGTTTCGTGCCGTCTCGGCATTACGGAGATTTGTCATGGCTGAGAACCTGAGAAGCAGAATTGTCACGCAGGGTGTGCAGCGTTCGCCCAATCGCGCGATGCTTCGCGCGGTCGGCTTCGGCGATAACGATTTCGATAAGGCGATCATCGGCGTCGCCAACGCCTACAGCACCATCACGCCCTGCAATCTGGGCCTCGACATTCTCGCCAAACGCGCCGACGCCGCCGTCAAAGAGGCCGGCGCGATGCCGCAGATGTTCGGCACCATCACGGTCAGCGATGGCATCTCGATGGGCACCGAGGGCATGAAGTATTCGCTGGTCTCGCGCGAGGTCATCGCGGACTCGATCGAGACCGCGGTCAACGGCGAGAGCATGGACGGCGTGGTCGTGGTCGGTGGCTGCGACAAGAACATGCCCGGTGCGCTAATCGCGATCGCGCGCATGAACATCCCGGCGATTTTCGTTTACGGCGGCACCATCAAGCCGGGCCATCTCAACGGCCGCGACCTGACCATCGTGAGTTCCTTTGAAGCCGTCGGCCAGTTCAGCGCGCACAAGATCGACGAAAAGGAATTGATGGACGTCGAACGCCGCGCCTGTCCGGGCGCCGGTTCGTGCGGCGGCATGTTCACCGCCAACACCATGTCGTCGGCGATCGAAGCGCTGGGCATGAGCCTGCCGTACTCGTCAACGATGGCCGCCGAGGACGCCGAGAAAGCCGATAGCGCGGCCAAGTCCGCCGAAGCCGTCGTCAACGCCGTGCACAAGCAGTTGCTCCCGCGCCAGATCATGACGCGCAAGGCTTTTGAGAACGCGATCGCGGTCGTGATGGCGGTGGGCGGCTCGACCAACGCCGTGCTGCACCTGCTGGCGATCGCGCACGCGGCCGAAGTGCCGCTGAAGATCGACGACTTCGAGACCATCCGCCAGCGCACGCCCGTGCTGTGCGATCTGAAGCCTTCGGGACAATACGTCGCCACTGACCTCCATCGTGCGGGCGGCATCCCGCAGGTGATGAAGATGCTCCTCGCGCACGGCCTGATCCACGGTGACGCGCTCACCATCACGGGCCGCACGATCGCCGAAACTCTGGCCGAAATCCCCGCCGCGCCGCGCAAGGACCAGCCGGTCATCCGCCAATGGGACGCACCGATGTACCCGCAGGGCCATCTCGCGATCCTCAAGGGCAATCTCGCCCCCGAGGGCTGCGTCGCCAAAGTCACCGGCATCAAACATCATGAAATCACCGGGCCGGCGCGCGTGTTCGAGCGCGAGGAAGATAGCCTCGACGCAATCCTCGCCGGAAAAATCAAGGCGGGCGACATCCTGGTGATCCGCTACGAAGGGCCGCGCGGCGGTCCCGGCATGCGCGAGATGCTCTCGCCGACCTCGGCGATTATCGGCGCGGGCCTCGGCGACTCGGTCGGCCTTATCACTGACGGACGCTTCTCCGGCGGCACCTACGGACTGGTCGTCGGCCACGTCGCGCCCGAAGCCCAGGTCGGCGGACTCATCGCGCTGGTGCACGAGGGCGATTCGATCACGATCGACGCCGACCAGCGCGTGCTCAACCTTAACGTGCCGGAGGCGGAAATCGCACGCCGGCGCGCCGCATGGACGCCGCCGAAGCCGCGCTACACCCGCGGGGTGCTCGCGAAATACGCCGCTCAGGTCTCGACCAGCAGCCTCGGCGCCGTCACCGACTAACCGCCTTACAGCTTAGGTCGGGCCGCTCGTCCGGAATTACAGGGGTGCCCTCGGCGGCCGCTTGCGCAAGGATGAATTCCTTCAGGGCAAATGGTCGGCGAAGATGTTTCACGTGAAACATCTTCGCCTGACTTACGCTTTGGACGAGAAGACGCGCCCACAGCCAGGTGATCGAACAACGTCAACGCGACCCACCGGCGGCATGGATGCCGGATGTTTCACGATGATAGATCTTCGCCCTGATTCCGCTTTCGCTGCCGGAGGCCTGCTATACGATTAGTTTAGTTGTAACATTGAAGCCGACGAGTGGTTCCGGCCTGACCGGCCACCATCAGGCGCGCGTGCTGGAAGAGGACGTTAGGTGAAAGCGGGAGCGGAATTCTACAACCTGTACAATCACGACTTCATCCGGGTCGCCGTCGGCATTCCATCCGTGCGCGTGGCGGACCCCGCCTACAACGCCGACCAGACCATCGCATTGATCGAACAGGCGGTGGATCGCAAGGCGCTCCTGGTGCTCTTTCCCGAACTCGGGCTTTCGGCCTACACCTGCGACGATTTGTTCCATCAGCGCGCCCTGCTCGACGGGTGCCGCGACGGGCTCGCGAAGATTCTCGCGGCCTCCGCCTCGTGGCCGATCGTGGCGGCGGTCGGGATGCCGCTAGAGGTTGACCATCTCCTTTATAACTGCGCGGTGCTCATCAATCGCGGACGCATCCTCGGCGTCGTGCCCAAGACCTATCCGCCGAACTATCGCGAGTTCTACGAATTGCGGCAGTTCAATCCGGGCGACAACGCCCTGCGCAGCGAAATCGAGATCGCCGGGCAGCGCAAAGTCCCGTTCGGCAGCCGCATTCTTTTTCAGGCCGGCGATATTCCCGCGCTTACGATTCACGCCGAGATTTGCGAGGACCTGTGGGTCCCCATTCCGCCGTCGTCGCACGCGGCCCTGGCCGGCGCCACCGTGCTGTTGAACCTTTCGGCCTCGAATATCACGGTCGGCAAGGCCGACTATCGGCGCGAACTGGTCGCGAGCCAGTCCGCGCGATGCCTCGCCGCATATCTCTACTCCGCGGCCGGCTCGGGAGAATCGACCACCGACCTTGCGTGGGACGGCCACGCGCTGATTTGCGAGAACGGCAATCTGATCGGCGAATCCCAACGCTTCCATTACGGCGCGCAACTGATCTGTTCGGAGATCGATCTCGAACGGCTGGCGCAGGAGCGGATGCGCCAGACCAGCTTCGGCTACTCGATTCGCAACGAACGCGCGGCGCTGACGGATTTTCGCACCGTGACGTTTGCCGCACAGCCGCCGCTGACCGAGCGCCTGCCGCTGGAGCGCCGCTACGAGCGCTTTCCCTACGTGCCGTCCGATCCCGCGCGGCGCGGTGAACGCTGCGCGGAGGTTTACGAAATCCAGGTGCAAGGCCTCGCGAGCCGGCTCAAATCAAGCGGCCTCAAGCGCGTCGTGCTCGGTATCTCGGGCGGCATCGATTCGACCCACGCGCTGCTGGTCTGTGCGCAGGCGCTCGACCGCCTCGGCTATCCGCGCGGCAATCTGCTCGCCTACACAATGCCGGGGTTCGCGACCAGCGCGCGCACGCTCGCGCAGGCGCGCCGCCTGATGGCGGCGATCGAATGCGAAGCGCACGAACTTGACATCCGCCCGAGCGCGCTGCAGATGCTGAAAGACATCGGCCATCCGTATACCGACGGCCGCGAGCAGTACGACGTCACTTTCGAGAACGTGCAGGCGGGCGAGCGCACCAGCCATCTGTTCCGCCTCGCCAACCTCAATGACGCGATCGTCGTCGGTACCGGCGACTTGAGCGAACTCGCGTTGGGCTGGTGCACCTATGGTGTCGGCGACCACATGTCGCATTACGCGATCAACGCGAGCGTGCCCAAGACGCTCATCCAGCACGTCATCCGCTGGGTCGCCGATACGCATCGGTTCGGTGCGGAGGCGAGTGCGACGCTGCTCGAGATTCTCGCCACCCAAATCAGTCCCGAACTGGTGCCGGCGCGCGCGGGCGCCAGCGAGCCCGAGCAGGACACGGAATCGATTCTCGGCCCCTACGAGCTGCACGATTTTACGCTCTACTACACCCTGCGGTTCGGCTTTCCGCCGCCGAAGATCGCGTTCCTGGCGTGGTCGGCGTGGCACGATCGGACGCTGGGGACGTGGCCTGAGATTCCCGCCGACAAGCGTCACCAATACACGATGGCGCAAATCAAGACTCACCTGCGGACTTTTCTTTATCGCTTCTTCAAGACGAGTCAGTTCAAGCGAAGCTGTATTCCGAATGCGCCCAAAGTCGGCTCTGGTGGATCGCTCTCGCCGCGCGGGGACTATCGCGCACCAAGCGATAGCGCGGCCGACGCGTGGCTATCGCAACTCGATCTGATCCCGGAGGGCGCCCCGTAACGGTTCGTGCCGGGGGGTTACGGGGGAGCTGGGCGGGTGGAGTTCAGCGTGGTGATGGCGGCGGCAATCTGTTTGCTCAAGAATCGTGGGGACGTCGGAGCGATAGTCTTGGCAAACAACGCGATCTATGCGCTAAATGCGTCGCGACCGAAGCGAGACAGGTGGGCGTCCGTGTTGATCCCTATGATTTTTCTGGCGGGTTCAACCGTTCTGTCGGCGGCGTCAAGGTGCTGAATCCAGTTTCATTTACTTGGGATGACAGCGTCGGCGGCGATTGACTTCTGGTTGACTTTGTGCACGACCAAGCCCTGGTTGACTTGTTCGAGGGCTAATCGACCGATGTAGGCCACCATCTGATTCGGCTCATTAATCCATCGCGGCGAGGTCCGGTGGCGCACGGCGCCCATGCGCTCGTTGCGAACACGAATGACAAGGCCGAAAGGAAGACTGGCGGTACTTTCTTGCGCATGCTCAGATCTCCTAATTAGCCGGGCATGGCGTCGGGGCGTCGCAAGAATGCTGTGCTGCTCGATGTTCAATTATCGTTTGGGCTCCATTGTTCGGTATCAACCTCGTAGGTACTGATTGGCCCGAGTTGGAGTGTGCGAAGGTTGTCGCTTGCATCCACCGCCACAGACGAATCAGAGTCCGAAGCTAAAGACTTCAAATTGTTAAGTGCTTCAGGTGTACCGATATCGGTGAATACAGTGGCGGCAAACTCGCGAGTTAGTGGATCGTCGCTCTCGGACCACCTCACCGCATCAGCCATGCCGGCATCGCGAGAAATACCTAAGAAGCGCTCGGTCTTCGCCTCCTCGGCCTTCAGACAGTCCGTATCGTAGCTGTTGGTAGCGAGTGCAGAATTAGCCGTGGGAACGACCTGCGGCAGTCCGATAACCCGCCCCTCCACGTGTGGCCCATCGTCGCCCGTAGACTGGCTCTTGGAAGTTGTGGCCTCTTCGGGAGCGGGTGTTAGCTGCAGAGCTGCAATATTGGTCTTCAGCTCGGCCAGGCGCTGCCGATAGTAATCTTTGAATTGAGCGCTAACGTCAGCATACTCATTTCCGGTCCATGCAAAAATAACCGGCCATTCCAATCCGCAGTGGGCGCCTCCTTGATAGCCGCCCACCTCCATTTCAATAACGAGCTCAAGTCGTCCATCACCGGCGATATCCTTGATCAATTTGGTGACGTTTTCGCCTTGACCTATCTCGGCGGAAGTAGGTCCGGCGGATTGAAACCCGTCTGGAGTGCGATCAGTGATCTCAATGTCATTGCAGAACCCGCGACCGCTGGAATCAGAGGCGGCAACCAGCGACAGAGTGCCGTTCCGGCGCAAGTCCGCGAAGGCGAATGAACAGAGGCTTGGGCTATTCTCGGTTGTATCGCCGAGCCCTAAAAGCTGCTCCACCTCGCTCCGCGTTGGGCGTTCTTTGGCGAGGTTGTGAGGTGCGGTAACCGCCCAGTTGGCGGACGCCAGCGTCGGCACCGCTGCTTGCGCTACCGCAATTGACGAAAAAAGACAGGTCAGAAGACAAACCACGGATGCAGTTACTTTCTTCATAGTGTGCAACTCTTGCAGTTGGCTCGCGCAACTCGATCTGATCCCGGACGCCTCCCCGTAACGGTTCGTGCCGGGGGTTACGGGGGAGCTGCGCGGGTGGAGTTCAGCGTGGTGATGGCGGCGGCAATCTGTTTGCTCAAGTCGCTCAAGTCGGTGCTGAGCGCGGCTGCCGCAGCGTCCATTGAAGTGCCAGAGGCATTCGCGCTTGAACTACCGGCGGCGGCGGGCTGAGCGCCGGCGCTTTCGCTGAAATTCGACTGGCGCGAAAGCAGCGGCCGGTCGCTATGGCCGTCGCGGATTACCCAGTTGGCCGCGAGTTGCGTACCGCCGGAGCCGTCGCGTTCGAAGCGCTCGACCGTTACCTCGATGCGATAGTTGAATTTGGCCGAGGAGTACCATGGAAACGGCACGACCTGGTCGGTGCCGAGCAAGGTCGCGAGGTTGAGCGCGAGCACGCGGCGGAAGCTCTCGTCGAGCGGCTCGGCCCAGCGATCGGTGGTGGACAGGTCGACGCGATTGGGCGAGACGCGGGTGACGACTTCGAGATGGGAAAGATAGTCGGGGAATTTGACCGGGCCCAGGCCGATGGCGAACTGGTGCGCGGGGAGCGGCGTTGGTTGGGCCGCGTCGGCGTTGGCGATCGGGGTCAGCACGTAGAACTTCGTGGGGTCGGGACGCGGCGCTAATAAAGAGGAACACCCGGGGGCCAGCGCCAGCGCGGAGATCGCGAGGAAAAGCAGGGAGATGAGCCGTTTCATTGGCCGCCTTTCTGGTAGGAACGGCCGCGCACGAAGGCGTCGGGATTGCGCTCGAGATATTCGGCCAATTGACGAATCGCGCGCGCGGCCTCCGAAAGATCGACCATCGTATGGTTCGCCTGGTAGAGCAGGGGCGCGTCGGGGCGCAGCGTATCGTCGAGGTGAGCCAGCGTGAGCTGGGTCTTTTTGAAGGTGGCGTCGGCATTTTGCGCGGTGGTCTGGATGCTCGCGCCCATCGGTCCGATCTCGCGGTCGAGATGCACGGTCAGGGTGCGGATGCTCTCGGAGGTCCGGTCGAGGCTCTGGCCGGTCTGCTTCAAGGAGGCCAGGGATTCTTTGAGATCCTCTGAGGTTGCGAGGTTTCTCACGGCGGCGAGCGCCTGGGTGGCGGTAACGACGAGTTGGTCGAGATGGACCTTGTCGAGCTGGTCCATCAGCTTCATGGCGACCGATTGCGCCTGTTCCAAGGCGGTCGGCAGGGTCGGAATTTCCATGTAAGCGGAATTGTTCTGGCTGGCCGCAAAGCGCTCGGGGCTGCCCGGATGCATGTCGAGGTCAATGTAAAGGAGACCCGTCAGCAAGCTCTCGGTGGCCAATTGAGCGCGCAGGCCGCGGCTGATCGCGAGCTTCATACCGGCCGGATCGACGACGTTGATATAGGAGACCCCGCGCTTCAGAATGCGGCCCTCGTCGAGCTGAATCACGACCGGGATCTTGATTTCATTGGAATTCCCGAGGTTCACGGGGCCGGTGGCGGCGTTGAGGCTGAGCAGAATCTCGCGCACCTCACCGATCTCGACGCCCTTGAATTTGACCGCCGCGCCGACGCGCAGGCCGTTGACGTTGCCGTCGAAAAAGCAGACGAACTGATGCGACTGCTGGAACAGATTGCGCGATCCGAGGATTGCGACTGCCGCGACCCCCAGCGCGATTGCGCCGATGACGAAAGCGCCGACGAAGGCCGGGTTTGCCCGTTTAGCCATGTGCCTTCTCCGAGTTTGGCGGTGGCTCGCCGCGAGTGAGAAACTCCAGTACCCGCGGCTCGGTGGAATGGGTGAGCAACTCGTGCGGATCGCCGCGGGCGATCATGGTGTGAGTCTCAGCGTCGAGAAACACGCTGTTATTGGCGATGGTGAAGATGCTCGGCAGTTCATGGCTGACGACGACCACGGTCGCGCCGAGGCTGTCGCGCAACGCCAGGATGAGTTCGTCGAGCAATCGGGAGCTCACCGGGTCGAGGCCCGCTGACGGCTCGTCAAAGAACAGGATATCGGGATCGAGGGCGATCGCGCGGGCGAGACCGGCGCGCTTCTGCATGCCGCCGCTGATTTGGCTGGGGTAGTAATCCTCGAAGCCCTTGAGGCCGACCAGCGCGAGCTTGAGCGAGGCGATTTCGCGAATCTCGCGCGGGCTCAGATCGGTGAACTCGCCGAGCGGCAGGCCGATATTCTCCGCGAGCGTCATCGAACTCCACAACGCACCCGACTGGTAGAGCACGCCGAACCGCCGCAGGGTCGCCTCGCGTTCTTGCGGGGGCGCGGCGGTGAAATTCACTCCATCGTAGAGAATCTCGCCGCGGGTGGGTTCCATCAGTCCGATCAGATGGCGGAGCAGGGTGCTTTTGCCGCATCCCGAAGCGCCCATGATGACGAAGACGTCGCCATGGCGCACGGTGAAGTTGAGATCGCGCATCAGGACGAAGGCGCCGTAAGCCATGGTGAGGTCGCGGACCTCGATATGTGGCGGGCGATTGTTCGCCGTACCGTTTGCCGCCGCCGCACCGCCGCTCGCACTATTTTCAGTGGACAATCTGATCGCGCCTTCGGCTTCCCATCTCGATATACAATAGCGTCATTTGGGGCGAGAGGCTTCCCTTCAAATTACTTGCTGCCCGATCTCATCCCGCGCGGCCTTCAAGTCTCGCGATCGTGGGAAAGGCACCTGCACTTCAGATCTTTCGGGTGGTTGCCTTCGCCATCGTGGTTGTCATTAGAGGAGCCGTCAGATGTTGAGGATATTGAAGAGGACGGCGAACATGCCGCAGGCGACCACGATCATCACGATGGCGCTGACCACTGCCGAGGTTGCCGCCTCGCCCACCGCCGAGGAACTCTTGCCGCATTCGAAGCCCTGGTAGCAGCCGGCCAGCGCGATCAGCACGCCATAGACGACACTCTTGACCAGCCCGCCGACCAGCGCGGTCATGGTGACCGCATGCATCGATTGATGCCAATAGGCGGTCAGCGAAAGGCCAAGCACGCCGACGCCGACCGTCGCACCGCCGAGAATGCCGACGAAGTCCGAGTAAAGGCAGAGCAGCGGCATCATCAGGATGAGCGCGATCATCCGCGGGACGACGAGGAATTCCATCGGCGAGATGCCCATGGTCGAGAGCGCGTCGATTTCCTGAGTGACCTTCATGCTGCCGAGTTGCGCCGCAAACGCGGCGCCGGTGCGCCCGGCCATGATAATCGCGGTCATCATCGCGCCCATCTCACGGACCATCCCGATACCGACGAGGTCGGCAACATAAATCGCGGCGCCGAACTGCTGCAGCTGAACCGCGCCCATGTAGGCGAGGATCACGCCGACCAGGTAACTGATGAGCGAGACGATGCCGAGCGCGTTGGCGCCACAAGCCTGGATGACCTCGACGAGATCGGAGCGCCGATAGCGCGCGCGTCCGCGCACGAAGCTCACGAGCGCGAGCGTGACCATGCCGACGAAATCGACGAATTTGCCGACCGAATCGAAGTACGCGAGGAACGAGCTGCCGACTTTTACCACGAATGGGCGCGGACGATCGGAAAGGCCGGCGTCCTTGTTCTCGGGTACGGTCTCGGCGAGCTCGATCAGCCGGTCGAGGCCGGGCGGCAAGCCCTCGCGGTTGAGCGGAATTTGGCGGGTGTGGCAAATTTCGGCGAGCCCGACGATGAAGCTCACCAGGCTGCTGTCCCATCCGGTGACGCCGGTCGCATCGACGGCGACCTGCGGCGGGCGGGCGCCCGCGGTCAGCGCGGATTCGATGGAAGCGGCCAGGGGCATGCCGTGGCGCAGATGCCAGGCGCCGGAGACCCGCACCACGACCTTGCCGCCTTCGCCGCGAACGACCTCGACCTGATGGCGGTTAGCGGCCGTGTCGCCGGCGGCGGGTGCGGCGGGTTGCAGGTTGCCGGATTCGCTCATGGGCACCAGTTCCTCGAGCGGTCAGCCCGCGACGTCACCCTGGTAATGCCATTGGGCAAGGCGTGCGCTGAGGGTTTCGGCCCAGTAATCAATCGCGGCGTGCGCGTCGCCCCATTGCCATAGCGCGGGGATCTTGTGCGAGCCGCCGCCGATTCTTCGATCGACCCACGCGAGCAGGCGCTCTCCGGTGATCGAGTCGGTGACCTCGCCTTCGCTTTCGGCGGCGCCGGTGAAGGAATAAGCACCGCCCGAGAGTTGCTTGACGACTTGGAGCAACCGGGCCGGCGGCGGCATCGACGAGACCGTATGCATGCCGGTGGGGGCGCGTCCGAAATCGATGACCATAATTCGCAAGCGCATCACGCCCGGCCCCGGTTGATCGACGATCGTAAAGTCGCGGCCGAGGTGCTGCTTGAGCACCTGGTACATGTACACGCTGAGAATAAATTGATCCTCGGGTGCGATATCGAGGGTCATGTCGCCGCACCACAGGGTGACCGGTTCGATAATGACGCTGCCGTAGCGCGAGGATTCGGCGTCGAGGTCCTGGTAGTAGAGCAGGTCGCTGCCGGCGGGGCCGGGTTGCATTTTTGCGGGGTCGGCGAAGAGCGCGGGACGCGGGCGCATCACTTCGATCTGTTCGGGCGGCGGCGGTTGGTCCGCCGCACATCCGGCCATCAGCAGACACGCCACCATCCCCAAGAGCAACGCGCTGAATGGTTTTCCCATGGCGTCTATCCAGATGCCCTCACCGCGCGACCTGCATCGTCGCCCGCTAGGCCGCCGCGGAGGACGGAGTGCTCGCGGACCGCGGGCCGCCCGGCGGCGTGAAACCGAGTTGACTGCGCAACATGATGAAGTGTGCGACACCGGAGCGCGAGAGCAGGCCGACCAGGCGGTCCTGTTCCATCACGAGCAGGCGCCCGCTGTCGCTCTCGGCCATCTGGCGCAGCGCGTTGGAAACCGGTGCGTCGGGGGCAATGACGATGGCCGGATCGAGCGGGCGCATGATGTCGGCGACGCGTTTGTGCGCACGCTGATCCGCAGGGCAATCGCGCACCTGGCTGAGTGAGATGAGGCCGGCCACTCGCCCGTCCGCGATTATCGGATAGCCGCCGTAGCCGTGCCGCATGAAGTGATCGTGGATGGCGTCGGCGACGGTCGTCGTGGCGTCGATGGTGAGTGGATCGCGCACCATCAGGTCGCTGACGCGCTGGCTGCCCAGGACTTGCTCGATCACGATGCTTTGGTAGCTGGCGGAGGCGGCGCCCTTGAGGAACAGCGCGATGAAAATCAGCCAGATCCCGCCGACCAGTGAGCCCGAAAAGATTTGGAGCGCGCCGAGAAAAATGAGGCCGTAGGCGATCCCGCGACCCCATTCGGAGGCGCGAGCGGTGGCCTGGCGGAAGTCGCCGGTGCGCGCCCAGAACATCGCGCGAAGGATGCGGCCGCCGTCGAGCGGGAAGCCCGGCAGCAGATTGAAGAGGCCGAGCGCGAAATTGATGAAGCCGAGGTAGTTGAAGACCGAGGCCCACATCGGAAACGAGGCGTTCAGGTCGAAGACGCGCGGAATCGAGAGGAAGAGGGCGCCGAGTATAAAGCTGGTCAGGGGGCCGGCCGCGGCGATTTTGAGTTCATCGCGGGCGCTGGTGGGCTCGTGGCCGAGATGGGCCATGCCGCCGAAGATGAAGAGCGAAATGCGCTCGACCGGCTGGCCGAGGTGGTTGGCGACGATCGCGTGGGAAAGCTCGTGAGTCACGATCGAGGCGAAGAAGAACAGGGTCGCGGCCAGGCCAACGATCCAGTATTCGACCATTGGATAGTCCGGATGGAGTTCCGGGAAGTAGCCGGCCGAGAGGCTCCACAGCACCAGGACGAAGATGACTAGCCACGAATAGTCGATTGCGATCTGAACCCCGGCCACCTTGAACAGATCGATTTCGTTGCGCTGCTTTGGTTCCATCATCGATGCTCCAGTCTTGCGGGCCGAGTTGGATGTTTACGTGATTGCCCGCGAACCAATTGTAGCATCGGTGCGGGCGCGAGGTGGTTTTTTCTGTGTGGACCAGAGCGGTTGGCGCGGGGAGGGCGGCGGCATGCGAGTGCGCGGGCCGAAGAGGTCGGTCACGCAGGCACCGATCGCAACAGCTTGCGCGGAGGCGCATGGCGCGGGACGGCATCGCGAGTGGGCAACGGACGGCCCGGAATGCGGCGCGCTCTCGTTCAGGAATGCTCGGGCGCGAAGAAAAGAATCGTGCGCGCTTCGATACTCTCGCGCGGCGCCGCGTTGGGCGGTGAGCCCGGATCCTCGAAGGCCGAGTGCGCGGTGAAGCGCGTGCGGCGCTGGTCGGAATCGAAGCACTTGAGCAGGAGCGCTTCGTCGGGGCGCATTCGCGGGAAGTAGAACCATCGATGCGCCGGACTGTAGGCGACCGAATAGACCTCGCCGGTGCGGTCGCGATATTTGAGATCGGTCGCGATGAAGTCCTTGAGCGTCATGCTCTTGGCGTCGCATACCGCCAGCGGAAATTCCTCGATCGGGCCGCGCACCGGGCGCCATACGTTGATGAATGCGAAGCGATGCTTGAGCAGTTCTTCGGCCTCGGCATCGCCGACCAGTTCGCGCACGCGCTGGGGTCCCGACTTGAGGGTGTAGTCGTTGTGCGCGAATTTCACCGGCTCGCGCACCCCGAGCTTCGCGCGCATCTCCCTGGAGCCATTGCGCACGTTATGGTCGAACACGATCACGCGCGCCGCGCCGGTAATTTCTTTCACCAGCCGCTCGACTTCGGGGTAATAGACCCTGCGCACTTCCTCGTCGTTATAGAAGTCGCGCACCGCCGTTGGCGATTGTGTGAGCATGAAGCCCTGATCGTCGAGCGTGATCTGATCGGCCATCGGCCGCCCGTTGATCACTGAGAC
The DNA here is from genome assembly GCA_021780755.1 of Deltaproteobacteria bacterium. Lineage (GTDB taxonomy): Bacteria > Desulfobacterota > Binatia > Binatales > Binataceae > JADMIL01. The sequence continues at coordinate 58,888 of JAJXYF010000004.1, forward strand.
GGTCTGCTTGACGATGGTGCCTGAGCGCGACGCCACGCCCGGCGGCGGCTCGTAGGTATAGCTGACGGGCTTTTCGCCCGTATCGACCAGGTAGTTGATCGGCGCCTCGATCCGCTCGAGCGGCGCGTTGATGCCGGTTTCGGTACTGGTGCTCATGGGCAAAAGATTACAACGGAGCACCTGAATTTGACAAACCGGCCGCGCCGACCGATAGACCCGCGCCGGACGGAACGGTAGCTTCGCGGGGTAGGGGCATAGGTGTCCCGCAGCGACTGGTGCGAAGGGATTAGTTCAGCATGGCCGTTCCGCCCACTGACGATCGCAGCGGCAAACTGTTTGCCGCGCTGATCGAACATCATTTGCGCTTTACCCTGGCCAAGCGGCGGATCCAGCTCACCAAGGCGGATTGGTACCGCGCCACCGCGATGGTCGTGCGGGATCTGCTGGTCGAAAAGATGCTGGCGACCGAGGCGCGCTTTGAACGGCGCCACGCCAAGAAGCTCTATTACCTGTCGGTCGAGTTTCTGATTGGCCGGTCGCTCGAGAACAACCTCTACAACCTCGGCTTGATCGATATCTGCCGTGAGTTCCTGGCCGAGAGCGGCTTCGACCTGCAATTGCTCTTCGACTACGAGCCCGACGCGGCGCTCGGCAACGGCGGCCTCGGGCGGCTGGCGGCATGCTTTCTGGATTCGCTGGCGACGCTCGACATGCCGGGCTACGGCTACGGCATCAACTACGAATACGGGCTGTTCCGCCAGGAAATTCGCGACGGCCAGCAGATCGAACTGCCTGACGCATGGCAGCGCGAGACCTCGCCGTGGCTGGTCGAGCGGCCCGAGGAGTCGTGCCTCATCCCGGTTTACGGCCGCATCGAACATCGCATCGACAGCCACGGCGAATACAAGCCGGCCTGGGTCGATTGGCGGATGATCTCGGGCGTGCCCTCGGACCTGCCGATCGTCGGTTACGGCGGCAAGGCGGTGAACTACGCGCGGCTCTACTCGGCGCGATCATCGAGCGAATTCGACATGCAGATTTTCAACGCCGGCGACTATATGAAGGCGGTCGAGCAGAAGATGGTCTCGGAGACCATTTCCAAGGTGCTCTACCCGTCGGACTCGGTGCAGGCGGGCCGCGAACTGCGCCTGCTGCAGGAGTACTTTTTCGTTGCCTGCGCGGTGCGCGACATCGTGCGCGCTTTTCTGCGGCGCGGCGAGGTGCTGGCGGATTTCCCCGACAAAGTCGCGATTCAACTCAACGACACCCATCCCGCGCTGGCGATCGCCGAGCTGATGCGCCTGTTCGTTGACGAATACGAGCAGACTTGGGAGGCCGCCTGGGACCTGACGCGGGCGACCGTCGCCTACACCAATCACACCCTGATGCCCGAGGCGCTGGAGCGCTGGCCGATCGGCCTGATGGAGCGGGTGGTGCCGCGGCACTTGCAGATTATCGGCGAAATCAATCGCCGTTTCCTGAGCGAGGCCGCCGTCGTCTGGCCTGACGATGACGAGCGCGCGCGACGGGTCGCGATCATCGAGGAGGGTCACGAGGGGGGGCAGGTGCGGATGGCGCACCTGGCGATCGTCGGCAGCCATTCGATCAACGGCGTCTCGAAGCTCCATTCCGAACTGGTCAAGACGCGCCTCGTGCCGGACTTCTATCAGCTCTGGCCCCAGCGCTTCAGCAACAAGACCAATGGCGTTACGCAGCGGCGCTGGCTGCTGATGGCGAATCCAGGCCTGACGAGTCTGCTCGACGAAACCGTGGGGCCGGACTGGGTCACCGACCTTGAACGGCTCACCGGGATCGAGCCACACGCCGATGACGCGGCGTTCCACGCGCGGTTTCAGGCGATCAAGCGCGCCAACAAGGAGCGCCTCGCGCGCATCATCAATCGTATCGCGCAGGTCGATGTCGATCCGGCGGCAATCTTTGATGTGCAGGCCAAGCGCATCCACGAGTACAAACGACAGTTGCTGATGGCGCTCGGAATCGTGCACCAGTACCTGACGCTGGTGGAAGACGGCGTCGAGCCGCCAGCGCCGCGCGCCTACATCATGGCGGGTAAGGCGGCGCCGGGTTATTGGGCCGCCAAGATGATCATCAAGCTGATCAACAATCTCGGCAGCGTGATCAACAACGACGTGCGCACGCGCGGCTTGATCAAGGTCGCGTTTCTGCCCGACTACCGGGTCTCGCTGGCCGAGAAGATCATCCCCGCAGCCGACGTGTCGGAACAGATTTCGACTGCCGGCATGGAGGCGTCGGGCACCGGCAACATGAAGTTCGCGATGAATGGGGCGCTGACCATCGGCACGCTCGACGGCGCCAATATCGAGATTCGCGAGGCGGTCGGCGCCGACCACATCTTCATTTTCGGGCTGACCGCCGGCCAGATCGCCGAGATGGTTGCGGGGCACAACTACCATCCGACGGAATATTACGAAGCGGACCCGCGCCTGAAACGGGTGCTTGACGAACTCGCCTCCGATCGGTTCTGTCCGGGGGAGCCGGGACTCTTCGGCTGGATTCGCGACGTGCTGCTGAATCGCGACGACTATTTTCTGCTCGCCGATTTCGCGGCGTACATCGGAACCCAGGCCGAGATTTCGCGGCAGTACATCGAGCCTGCCTACTGGACGCGCAAAGCGATCTTTAATGTCGCGCGCATCGGCACGTTTTCGAGCGATCGCACGATTCGCGAGTACGGCCGCGAAATCTGGGGCGTCGAACCCCCGTAGGCACGGATGCGTTACGCACTGATGGCATGCCCCTTTGGATGGCAACTCGCAGGCTGACCGGAGCTCGACCCGATGCCCTCACCCGGCGCGGTGCTCACTGCGTTCGCTTGCGCCGACCTCTCCCTGGACAAGGAGAGGTCTTTCAGAAGAGCGCGCCGCGCGCGGGGTCACGTTTTAGATGCGGGCGTGGCGATGAAAATCAGCGCGGCGGAGTTCATGCAGTAGCGCAATCCAGTGGGCGGCGGACCGTCGTCGAAGACGTGGCCGAGATGCGCGGCGCATTCGCGGCACTGCACCTCGGTGCGCTCCATGAAGAGCGAGTGGTCGCTTTCGGTGAGGATATTTTCGGGGGCGATCGGCGCCCAGAAACTCGGCCATCCGGTGTGCGAATCGAACTTGGTCGCCGAGCTGAAGAGCGCGTTGCGGCAGCAGATGCAGCGGTAGATTCCCGCTTCCTTCCATTCGTCGTACTGGTTTTCGAAGGGGGTTTCGGTGCCCTTTTCGCGCGTCACATTGAATTGCTCGGGCGAGAGCAGCTTGCGCCATTCGGCGTCGCTCTTGACCACGAAGGGAACTTTGGCCGGCCCCTTTTTGACGCCGGAAGCGGTGAACTCGATGACGGTGACGGTCGTGGGCGCATCGGAGGCCGACGCGGCCCACGAGCGAGTCAGGCCGAGCGCGAGCGCTACCGGCAGACCCAGCATCGTCGTCATAAACCGGCGGCGCGAGAGGGACTCTCCGTCGCCGAACTTGCCGCGACCGTGGTCAGGGAAAGCGACTTCCATCGATTCGATCTTGCCGCAATCGCGCCCGAAATTACATCCGTCGGCCACGCTTCAATAGTCGGTTGGTGGCAATCGGCACGAAAACCAATCGGTTGTTATTTGGTGAGCCGTCTGGGACTTGAACCCAGGACCCTCTGATTAAAAGTCAGATGCTCTACCGGCCTGAGCTAACGGCTCACCGGAGCGGATGCCGGAACGGGCAATTGTTGCAGGCCGTGGCGGTCTTGGGAAGCCCGCGACCGGTCGGTACATGCCGAACTCATCACCGCGGGCGCCCGAGCACACCCGCTTACCGTGCCACCCAACGCCGCGGGGTCAGCGCGCGGGGAGGGCGGCGTCGTCGCGATTCAATGGCTCTGCGTCATCGGCGCCGAGTTCGCTGATCGTTTGCAGCAGCATCGCCCGGGTCACCGGTTTGCTCAGATGCGCGTCGGCGCCGGCCGCAAGCGTTCGGCGCACGTCGTCTTCGAGCACCGACGCGGTCAGCACGATGATAGGCGTTCGCGACCTGCCATTGGCAAGCTCCCAGGCGCGAATCATCCGGGTCGCCGCGAGGCCGTCAACCACCGGCATTTGCAGATCCATCAGGATCAAGTCGTAGTGCGCGGCGATCGCTTTGTGAAACGCTTCGTCACCGTTTTCGGCTTCGTCGATCCGATAGGACATGCGTTTGAGATAACTGCTAATCAGCAATCGATTATCGGCGGAGTCATCGGCCAGCAGGAGGCGCGCGGCCGGCTCCGCTGCTGCCTCCTTGGCGAGCCTTACGACCGGGAGCGCCGGCGCCGGCCCGGCCGTATCGCCGTTGGTGGCCGCCGACGGCTTCAGCATAACGCCGGGCAGGTTCACGCGATCGCGCGCGGCCAGTGCGGTCGCGATCGCCGTGAGCAATTCGGCCCGCCGCACGGGTTTTACGATGTAGGCGTCGAGACCGAGTTCGCGCACGCGCGGAATCTGCAGGTTGAGATCGTCCGAGGTGAGCATCAGAACGACGGTGTCGTCGCGGTCGGCGCCGCGGCGTAAATGTTGGACGACCTTGAAGCCGTCCATATCGGGCATCCGGCAATCGAGGATCATCAGGTCGTAGGGGCGACCGCGATGGCGGGCGGATTTCAGCTCGCCAAGCGCGGTCGCGCCGCTGTCGGCCTCCGAGACGTCGGCGCCGCCGGCGGCGATTATTTGATGGACGACCATCCGGTTGACGCGATTGTCGTCCACCACCAGCGCGCGCAATCCGGCGAGTTGCGACAGCGGAGCGACCGCGCCGGTTTCGACGAGCGCGGCGGGGGTCCCCGCGTCCAGGCCGAAGGACGCAGTGAAGAAAAAAGTGCTACCCACGCCGAGCCGGCTTTCAACCCAGGTGCGTCCATCCATCAGTTCAACCAGCCGGCGCACGATCGAAAGCCCCAGGCCGCTGCCGCCGTATTTGCGCGCGATAGAACTATCCGCCTGGGAGAAGCTCGAAAAGAGCTTGGGGAGTTTGGCTTCGGCGATACCGATGCCGGTGTCGGCGACGGCGACGCGCAGCCGCACCGGCGCGTCGGTGGCGGGCACGCGCGCGACCGTGACGACGATCTCCCCGCGATCGGTGAATTTGAGCGCATTGCCGACGAGGTTGAGCAGCACCTGTTTCAGTCGCAGCGGATCGCCGATCAGGTCACGCGGAACGTCCGGTTTCAGGTTCATCACCAATTCGAGGCCCTTGGCGTGAGCGTTGACCGCAAAGGTTTCGCCGACCGCATCGATCAGGGTCTCGAGGTTGAACGGCACCTGCTCGAGATTGAGCCGGCCGCTCTCGACTTTCGCCAGGTCAAGGATGTCGTTGATCAGGGCGATCAGCGAATTGCCGTTGGTCTGCATCACCGCCAGATACTTGCGTTGCTGATCGTTGAGCGGGGTGTCGGCGAGCAGCTCCGACATGCCGAGGATGGCATTCATCGGCGTGCGGATTTCGTGGGACATGCCGGAGAGAAAATCCGACTTCGCCTGCGACGCGGCGAGCGCCGCTTCACGCGCCGCGATCAGTTCGCGTTCGTTGGCCTTGAGGGTGCCGATATCGCGCCAGATCGCGACGACGCATTGCTGGCCGCCGATCACGGCCACCGCGGCCGAGACCAACATCGTCGCGAGCGCGCCGTCGGGGCGGCGCATCGTGAGCTCGCGGTTACGCACGACGCCGTCGCGTTGGAGCTGTTCGAGAAATTCGCCGCGCTTTGCCAGGTCCGGCCACAGGCCGAGCTCAATCGTGGTCGATCCCACCACCATCGCACGTGTGACGCCGAATTGTTCGACCGCCTGATTGACGTCGATCAGTGCGCCGTCGGAAAACCGGACGATGGTGATCAAATCGACCGTGGAGTCGAAGATCGTGCGGAGCATCGCTTCGCTCTCGGCGAGGTCGCGCGCGATGCCTTCACGCCGCGCGATTTCCGTGCGCAGGCGTTCGTCACTCGCCCGTAGTTCGGCGAGGTGACGCCGCAGCGCTGCGCGAAAGCGCGTGAAGGTGAGGTTGATGATCTGCGAAAAGACCATCGCGGCCGCGATAGCGACCCAACTGAAGCCGCTGATGCCATCGTAGGCATGGGGAACGCTAATCAGCAGTCCAATCAGGGGGAGGAGATTGAAGGCCGCTTGCCATCGCGGTTCCCACGGAATCGTCGCGCTGCTGCCGACAATGAACAGGAGACCTGCGACAAACAGCGGTTCGGACGCGCCGGTGAGCTGGCTGATGCGGGTCATCCCGGCGATTACCGCGGCGCCCGTCCAGAAGGTCAGCGCCCGCAAATGCCTCGCGGGCCATGCACGACCGAGAAACGTCAGGCCGAGCGCGACGAAGCCGACCAGGATATTGCCCACGTGATAGGCCATCACACCCGCCGGGAGGGTTGGCCATACCGACAGGTCCCATTCGAGGTAGGCGAGCTGGAAGGCGATGATCATCAACGCTCCGGCGCGGGTCATGCGAAGCACCTGAAGCAGTTCGACTTCGCGATCGATGGCGTAGGCGGGCGACGGCCCGACGGATGCGCCGGGGCCGTTGGCATCGGCCGGCGGCGCGTCGATCGCATTCGCGGAGACGGAGGCCCGTGACTGATCTGGATGAATTTGCGCCATGCGTTATCGGTGAGCACCGATCTCTAACGCTATGGAGCAATCGGGATGCCGATAAAATCCGGCGCGACTAGCTTCCGATTGGGTCAGTTCGCGCGAATCGAGGCCGTGTGGCGCTTCAAATCAATCGCGCGTGCTGAAATGGGACACTCGGGGATTGGCCTCAAGTCTTGTCGAGGCCAAAAAACCGACGGCCCGGATTGCGTGGTCGCGCAATCCGGGCCGTCCCCCTCCCTACCACCACCCCACGTAATCTTTACGCCTTGACGCCACCCGCCAACGCATGGAGTTCCGGATTTTGGCGTGCACGGCTGGGCGCGAGGCCGTAGCGCGCGATCATGCGATAGACCGTGTAGCGTGAGACCCCAAGCAATTGCGCCGCGCGATGACAGTTGCCACCCGTCTCGCGCAGGGCGCGCAGCAGGGCGGTCTTGGACGCTTTGTTGATTACTTCATCAAGCGAGAAACGCGCGGGCTGCGCCGCCGCGACCTCGGTCTCTTCGAAGATCGGCTCCGCCACCATCGAATCGCCGTTGGCCGCTTCGTGATGACATAGATGCTCCGGCAGGTCGCGGGCGCACAGACGGTCGCCGTCGGTGAGCATGACGGCGGACTGCATGGCGTGGGCGAATTCGCGGACGTTGCCGGGCCAGTCGTAGGCTTGCAGGGCGGCGATCGCGCGGCGCGACAGGAAGCGAATCTGTTTGCCGA
>JAJXYF010000002.1 GCA_021780755.1 Deltaproteobacteria bacterium
TGCTTTCGGACCAGCAGTGGAAGGGTTATAACTTCCCCAACGAGTACTACATGCCGCTCGGCTTCTTCAAGCCGTCGTGGGGCGCATGGGAAAACCGTCCGGTGTCGATCGTGGATGTCCATCGGATCCCGAGCGAGGCGTCGGGCTACTGCTATTCGAGCCGCGTGATGTACCTGGATCGCGAAGACTGGTCAACGTTCTGGAACGACAACTTCGACTCGAACAAGAAGCTGTGGAAGTTGTTCGCGTACGAGAATGCGATGGGCGATATCCCGGGCCTGGGGCACACCTGGGTGGGTATCGGCGCAATGTCGTGGGACATCCAGAACTCGCATTCGACGATCTGGAGCAGCTGGGGTAATCCGGCCCACAAGAGCCATTACATCGATAATGCGGCTCCGAAGGAGTACCTCAATGGCATCAAATACGGCAGTTCGGCCGGTCTGATGCAGGTGATGCAATAAAGACTGGAGCAAAGCGCCGGCGGCTCATCCGCTCGTGAGAGCGGATGAGCCGTGCGGCGGAGAAGAACGTGACGGCGGCGGCCGGGGAAACCCGGCCGCCGCCGTCACGTCAGGCGGGCAGCAGGGAGGCGGCACCTCCGTGCTGCCCGCCTGACGCCGCGTCGTGCGGATGTGCCCGGGCGGGCGCATCCGCACGATGCGGAACTGCACGCGAGGCGCGGGCGCGACGCATCCTTGCGCCGCGTTCGCGCCTCGCGTTGTCGCAGTCATGCAACGTTACGCGAGCCGGCCGCGCAAAGTTGCGCAGCCGGCCCGCCGCTTTTGCCGTGGCTATCGCGGCGCGACCCATGCTCGAACGATTGAGCATCCACGCGGGCGCTCAATCGTCGCGGGTCGCCGCCACGAAGATCGATTGGTGTTCAGTATCCGCTGGAAGGATTAATTGCCATCCACCGCCGCCGCCTGCCCACGACGCAAGAGACTCAGGCGCTCATACGCCTAAGAGCCTCCCTTACCGTCAACTGGGATAATCCCCAGTCCGCGGCCGCTCTGCTCCGCTTCGGCCCGCCAACGATCGATCGACTCAAGGTTGAAACGCCAGTCACTGCCGACCTTAAAGGCCGGCAACTGCTTTTTCTTGAGGAGCCGATAAATCGTCGACGGATGCACTCGTAGATAGCTGGCAACTTCCTCCAGCGTCAAAACCCTTGCCATCGCCGCCCCCCTTTCAAGGTGGCTAGGTAGACCTTGATGCTTACGCGCCTCAAGTTAACAACATGTGAGCAGATAGACAACTGGCTACTCCGAGGGTGCGTCGGCGGTGACATGCGGGAAAGGTGGCAAAAGTCCATAAAAGTCGCCTATTTCCCACACCATCCGAAAATGCAAAGGACTTTCTGCTAACTGTGAGTCAGCAAGAACGATATGCCGCTGACGCGCGATGCTCAATAGTTTTTTCGGGTTTGTCCGCGCGGCCGGGCGGTTGCGGAGTGATGCGTAGCCACCCTCAACGTTAACCGGTCAGGGCGCTCGCGGATCGACCTTTCGCAGGACGCCGTCGCACGAGCACCGCCCGGATTTCGGTCGCCGCGAATCTTCGCGAACGATTTTGTCGCGTGCCGTGGCGGTCCAAATCCGGCGGTTGGTGCGGGCCAGGGATGTAGAGGGTTTGGTGATCCCAGCGGGAGTCGAACCCGCGTTACCGACGTGAGAGGCCGGTGTCCTAACCACTAGACGATGGGACCGTTCAACGGCTGGCCCGCCTCAAGGGCCGGCGGATTTGGCTGAGGAGGGAGGACTCGAACCTCCAATCCCCTGATCCAGAGTCAGGTGCCTTGCCAATTTGGCCACTCCTCAGCGCAGCCCTCATATATAACCACCCGCGCCCGCACTTCCAAGAGGCCGGACGGCGCGGATTGCCGGCGATGGCGAAAAATCAGTGAGAAGCGGCGGCGTGGCGCAGGGTTTCGGCGTGATGGTTGACGAGCTCGTCGCAGCGCGAAAGCAACGTCGGGTCCTGGCAATGCTGCTCGATCATGTAGCTCAGTTCGCCGAGGTCGTGGACCAGCAGACGCTGGCAGCGTTCGTACTCGCCGCGCTCCTGCAGGGCCTGCAAAAGATCGCCGACCAGGTCTTCGAGTTCGCTCTCCTCGACTTCGACCGCGATCGCCAGGGCGCGCTCGATCGGAAAGGCGGAATCGGGCTCCGACATGTAATGTTCGATCACCTTGCTTAGGCGGATCATCTCGAACCCCTGCACGGGCACTGGGCTCGGGCCGTCGATCACGCCCTCGAGTTCAAGGACAGTCGCCACCAGGCCGAGCGCGCCGACATGGCGGGCTTCGTCGCGCGCCATGCCGAACCAGAATTCGTGCAGCCGGGGCTGGCCGGAAAAGATTTTGGCAAAGCGCGCATAGAGCGCCATGCTGCGCTTTTCCAGTGCGATCGTCGTTTCGATCACTTCACGAGTGGTGAGCACGGAAGGGATATTAACGCCAGTGGCCGCCGTTCGTAAAGCCAGTGCGGCGCATTGCCTTCGCATCGGCCGCCTTTACGGTCGGCCTGAAGCGGGGCGTTTCAAAGCTCCGATGGACGCAGTAACCTACAGACAGAAAGGAGTCCGGATTCACCGCGCGCCGATGACCACGATCAAGCAAACCTATCCAGCGCTCGCGTCGCTCGAGCGGTCGCCGTTTTCGGCGATACTCGGGCTCAAGGTGGAAAGTGCGGGCGCGGGTGCGGCGGAAGTGCGGATGCCCTTCGATCCGCGGCTGCTCAACGACGGCGGTCCCGACGTGCCGATTCATGGCGGTGCGATCGCGTCGCTGGCGGATTTCGCGGCGTGCGCGGCGGTCTGGACGATGCCGGAAACGCAACGCAGCGCGACGATCTCAATGACGGTGAATTACACCGCGCCGGGAATCCGGAGCGATCTGGTGGCGCGCGCGCGGGTGCGCGGCAAGGGCCGGCGCGTCGCGAGCATCAACGTCGAGATCTACGATCAGGCCGGCGCGCTGGTCGCCGACGCGCTCGTCACCTACAAAATCGCATGACCCAAAAGGGCGGCAGTCTCCCGTCACCGGCATCGCGCAGGCGATGAACGATTCGTTGGCGAAAATCCGGCGCGCGGCGGCGCGTCACGGGCTCAACCTGGTCGCGGCGATTCCCGCGGACCGTTACGACCGCGCAGTCGCACCCGCGCTGCGGGTCGATGCGTTGGCGGCCGCTGAGACCGGGGTGCCGGCGCGGGCGCGTTCGGTCGTGGTGGTTGGCAACGGCGGTGGAGATTTCTGGCGCGCCTTTAGCGAGTTCGCCGAGCGTAATCCGGGCTGGCGCGATCGCGCGAATCCGCTCGACGATTACACGCGCGAGGTGATCGAGCGTGACGTTGCGCCTGCCGCACGCGAGTCCGGTGCGCGATGCCGCACGGTATATCCGTTCGTGCACGGCGGCGCGACGCTCAACTTTATCGAACTGGCGAAGCTCGCAGGCCTCGGCGGTCCGAGCATCATTGGCGTCGTGGTGCATCCGGTTTACGGGCCGTGGATCGCGTTTCGCGCGGCGCTGATCGTCGATCTCGAACTGGACTTGCCGGGCGCGGCGCTCGGCTTCGACCCGTGTCCCGGATGCGTGCCGCGAAGCTGTGTGGCTACGTGTCCGGTGGGCGCGGTGGCGTTTCCGGCCGGGTGGGACATCCCGAAGTGCCTGACCCATCGGGTGGAAGTGGAGGGCGATTGCGCGCCGCGATGTCACGCGCGCGCGGGCTGCGTCCTCGGCCCGGCGCAGCGGTATCCCGACGACGAGCTCGCGTATCATCAGCGGCGCGCGCTGGCCGCGATGCGACCGTGGTACGACGCGCACATTCGCCCGCGCTCGTGAGAGTGCTGGTCGCGTTGGGAGAATCGATCAACTAGCGCAGGCGTTGTGCGACGGCGGTCGCGAAATAGGTGAGGATCAGGTCGGCGCCGGCGCGCTTGATCGACGTCAGCACTTCGAGCGTGGCGCGCTCCTCGTCGAGCCAGCCGTTGATGCCGGCGGCGCGAATCATCGAGTACTCGCCCGAGACGTTGTAGGCCGCGACCGGCACGTTGAACTCCTGTTTGACGCGATAGATGAGGTCGAGGTAAGGCAGCGCCGGCTTGACCATCACGAGGTCGGCGCCTTCTTCGAGGTCGAGCGCCACCTCGCGCATCGCTTCGTCGCCGTTGGGCGGATCCATCTGATAGGAGCGACGGTCGCCGAATTGCGGCGCGGATTCGGCGGCCTCGCGAAAGGGTCCGTAAAACGCCGAGGCGAACTTGGCCGAGTAGGCCATGATGGCGACGTCGCCGAAGCCTTCGTCGTCGAGGGCGGTGCGAATGGCGCCGACGCGGCCGTCCATCATGTCGGAGGGCGCGACGATATCGGCACCGGCGCGCGCGTGCGAAAGCGCCTCGCGCACCAGCAGTTCGAGCGTCGCGTCGTTGTCCACGTCCTGATTGCGGACGACGCCGCAATGGCCGTGGTCGGTGTACTCGCACATGCAGACATCGGTGATCACGACGAGGCCGGGCACGCGCTCCTTGAGTTCGCGGATGGTGCGCTGCACTTCGCCCTGATCGTTCCACGCCGCGGTGCCGGTGGCGTCCTTGCGCGAGGGGATGCCGAACAGAATCACCGCGGGCACACCGGCCGCGAAGGTTTCGCGTGCGGCGCTGACAACGTTATCGACCGACATCTGGGCGACGCCGGGCATCGCGCCGATCGGCTTGCGCACGTCGCGTCCGGGGCAGACGAAGTAGGGCTGAATAAAATCGTCGGGCGAGAGCCGGGTCTCGCGGACCATCCGGCGCAGCGTGTCGGTGCGGCGCAGGCGCCGCGGACGATTGATCGGAAATGCCATCGTGTGTACCCCCGGCCCGGTGACCGATTCGCGATCGATTATATTAACGAAACGGGCGCAGTTGAAACCGCGCGAGGCCTAGGCCTGTGCCACGCCGGCGAAATACTCGACGATGGCGGCGATGAGCGCGTCCACGGTGTAATTGGTGGGGGCGACGACGACGTCGAAGCCGTGGGCGCGTGCGGTATCGGCGGTAATCGGTCCGATCGCGGCGGCCTTGAGTGCGGCCACCGGCGCGCCAACCATCGCGATGAAATTGGTGACCGTGCTGGAACTGGTGAAGCTCACGAGGTCGATCGCGTTGGTGGCGATCAACGCGCGAATGCCATCGGCGTCGGCACTCGGCGGGATCATGGTGCGATACGCGGGTGCGACCACGACCTCGCGCGCGCCATGCTGCCGGAGCATCGCGGGCAGGACTTCGCGGGCGACTTCGGCGCGCGGAATAAGGATGCGCGCACTGGCGATACGGTCGGCGCCGATCGCGCCGATGACCGCTTCGGCGCGGTACTCGGAGGGCATCGCGGCGACCGTAAGCGCATAGCGCCGCACGCAATCGGCGGTGGCCGGCCCGATCGCGGCGATGGCGGCGCGGCCCAATTCGCGCAGGTCGCAGGCGCGAGTGCGCATGCGATCGATGAAGCACTCGACGCCGTTGACGCTGGTGAAGATTAGCCAGTCGAACGATCCAAGCTCGGCGATCGCGCGATCGAGAATTTCGTAACTCGAGGGTGGGGCGGTTTCGATGGTCGGGAATTCGATCGCCTCGCCACCGAGGGCGCGGATTCGCGCGGCGAACTCGTGCGTGTCCGCGGCGGCGCGGGTGATCACGATGCGCCGTCCGAAGAGCGGCATCGCCTCGAACCATTTGAGTTGCGGCCCGAGCGCGGCGCATTCGCCGACCACGAGCACCGCCGGAGCTTTGAGTCCCGCGCGCGCGGTCTCATCGGCGAGTGTCGCGAGCGTCGCGAGCACGGTCTTTTGCGCGGCGGTCGATCCGGCCTGAATCGCGGCGGCGGGAGTCGCGGGCGGAAGGCCGCCGGCGGCGAGCCGGGCGAGCGTCGAGCGCATCCGCGCCGTCGCCATCAGGATGACGAGGGTGCCGCGCGCCTGTGCGGCGTGTGCGAGGGCGTCCCACGGGATCGAACCGTCGGCGTCCTTGGCGGAATCCTGATGGCCGGTGATGAACGCGACGAAGGATCCGCGATCGCGATGAGTCAGCGGAATGCCGGCGAAGGCGGGTGCGGCGATTGCCGAGGTCACACCCGGCACGACCTCGAACGCGATGCCTGCGGCGGCCAGGGCCTCGGCCTCTTCGCCGCCGCGGCCGAAGATGAACGGGTCGCCGCCCTTGAGCCGGACTACGCGGCGGCCCGCGCGCGCGTGTTCGATCAGGATGCGATTGATTTCGGACTGTGCTGCGCTGCGCAGCTCGCCGCCCTTTTTGCCGGCGAAGATGCGCTCGGCTTTGGCGGGGGCAAGGCGCAGCAGTTCGGGACTGACCAGCGCGTCGTACACAATGACGTCGGCGGTGTTCATCAGGGCTGCGCCGCGCAGCGTAATGAGGTCGGGGGCGCCGGGGCCTGCACCGACCAGAAAGACGCGGCCGCGGGCGTCATCGGATGATCTGGAGGAGTTGCGCTGACGCTTCACGGGGCGGGCACTCATGCGCTCGCGATGAGCTCGCGCGCGCCGCGACCGATCATCCGATGGCCGAGCGTGGCACCGATCGCGGCGGCCGCGGGAGATGATCCCGAGCGAGCGTCGTCTTCATCGATGCGATAGGGCGCGGTGATTTCGTCGGTGAGGCTGCGCGCGCCGTCGATGCTGAAGAGCAATGCGTGAAGTTCCATCGTCGCATCGTTGACGGTGGCCTTGACGCCGACCGGTGAGACGCACGACGCGCCGATGGTGGCGAGAAACGTTCGCTCGGCGGTAACTTCGGCCAGTGCGCGGGCGTCGTTGAGCGAGGCGACGGCAGCTTCGATTTCGTGGGCAGCTCCGATCGGGCGGGCGGCGAGCGCCTCGATCGCGAGCGCGCCCTGTGCGCCCGATGGCACGAATTCGCGAGCGTCGAGTTCGACGCACTCGAGCGCGTCGAATTTGCCGAGGCGGCGCAGGCCCGCGACGGCGAGGATGATCGCGTCGAAATCGCCGGCGGCCAGTCGCGCGAGGCGCGTATCGACGTTGCCGCGCAAGGGCATCACGTCGAGGTCGGGGCGCAGGCGTAGCGCCTCGAGGCGCCGGCGCGTGGAGGAGGTGCCGAGGCGTGCGCCGGGCGCCAATTGGCTCCATCCGCCGCCCGCACGGGTGATCAAAGCGTCGTGCGGATTCTCGCGCGCGGGCACCGCGGCCAGGCGAAATCCGTCGGGGAGCACCGCGGGCAGGTCCTTCATCGAATGCACCGCGAGATCGATTTGCGCGGCGGCCAGCGCCTGCTCGAGTTCGCGGATAAAGAGACCCTTGCCGCCGACTTGCGCGAGCGATGCGGTGGTCAGCTTGTCGCCGCTGGTGCGCACGGTCACGATATCGGCGACGAGGCCGGGCAGGGCGGCTTCGAGCTGTCGCTTAATGAGGTTGGCTTGCGCGAGCGCGAGAGCGCTCGGTCGCGAGCCGATGCGCAGATGAAAACTCATCGCTGGAGACCCGCGTGACCGCCGGCGGTCACAAGTCGTCGTCCTCGTCGCGGTCGTCGTCGATGAGCGCGCCGCCCTCGATGGCGAGTTCGGTGCTGAGGAGGCGGCGGGCGATCTCGGCGGCATGGACGCCGTCGGGGATGCCCGCGCGGCCGTCGCGCAGGCCGGAGAGGATGCGATGGAGGAGTTTGTTGACGAGCCCGCGAGTCATCGACTCGATGCGTTCGCGCTCGCCCGGCGCGAGGCCGGCGAGCCAGGCGCGATGGCGTTCGAGTTCGAGCTCGCGCAACTGCTCGACGCTCGAGCGGATATCCTTGATGGCGGGCACGAGTTCGAGACCGTCGAGCCACTTTAGAAAGGAGTCCACTTCGAGATCGACGATGCCCTCGGCCTTTTCGGCTTCGCGTTCGCGATCGCCGATCGATTCCCGCACGACCGTGCTCAAGTCGTCGATATCATAGAGATAGACGTTCTCGAGCGCATTGAGCCGTTGGTCGAAATTGCGCGGCACGCCGAGGTCAATCATGAAGACCGGCCGGTAGCGCCGTTCGCGGATTACGCCCTCGAATTCCTCGGGGCCGATGACGGGCGCGGCGGCGGCGACTGAGCCGACGACGACGTCGGCGAGCTTCAAATAGGGACGGAAGTTGTCGAAGGGGACGGCGGTGCCGTCGAGCTTGCGCGCGAGCGCGACCGCGTTGTCGAAGGTGCGGCTGGTAATGAGTAAAGATTGCACGCCGAGGCGTTTCAGGTTGCGCGCCGTCAGTTCCGCCATCTGGCCCGCGCCGATCAACAGCACAGTCTTGTCGGTGAGGGTGTCGAAGATTTTCGCGGCGAGGCCGACCGCGGCGGAGCTTACTGAGACCGAACCGTGGCCGATGAGGGTGGCCTTGCGGACGCGCTTGGCGACGGAGAAGGCCTTGTGAAAGGCGCGATGGAGCACGAGCCCGGCGGTGCCGGCGGTGGCGGCCTGCGCGTAAGCGTTTTTTAGTTGGCCCAGGATCTGAGGCTCGCCGACGACCATCGAATCGAGACTGGCGCCGACGCGAAAGAGATGGCGCACCGCGCTGCGCGCCTGATGCGTGTAGAGCGCGGGCGCGAAGGCGGTCGCGTCAACGCCGCGATCGCCCGCGAGGAAATCGGTCGCCTCAGTCTGTGCGCGATCGGGCGCGGTCGTCACGCCCATGATTTCAACGCGGTTGCAGGTCGAGATGAGGGCGACTTCGTCGATGGTGGGCGCAGCCTCCTTAAGCCGGGCGAGGGCCGCGACGATCTCGCCCTCGGGATAGGCCAGACGCTCACGTACCGCGACCGGGGCGGTGCGATGGTTGACGCCGAAGATGAAAAGCGATTCGCGCATGGGCCTAGCCGAAGTTACCCCCATGCTTACCCGTGGCGAGCAGGCTGACGCCGACGAACGAGCCGACCAGGACGGTGAAGACGGCGATAGTCAGGGCCGCCGCGCGACGCCCGCGCCATCCGACGGTCAAGCGCGATTCCAGCAAACCAGCGTATAGAAACCAGATGACGAGGGTCCAGGATTGGGCGGGCTCCCATGACCAGAAATGACCCCAGGTCGCATCCGCCCAGATGGCGCCGGTGACGATCGCGAGGCTGAGCATGAGGAAGCCCCAGCCGAGTAGGCGGTAGTTGATGCGATCGAGCTTTTCGAGGCTGGGGGTGCGCTCGTCGGTGGGCATCAGCGGGCGTTTTGCTTTCAGGCGCCTTTCATAGACGAGGTAAACCAGGCTGACGCCCGCGGCGATCACGAACAGGGCGTATCCGAGCAGCGCGAGGGTCACGTGGATCGGGAGCCACACGCTGCGCAGAGTCTGGGGCATCGCGAGGTGCGCCTGGCGCATGGTGGCGGCTTCGAGCGCGAGCACCACGAAGACGATCGGAGCGACGTACACGCCGATCACCGGCATGCGCATCCGGACGATCACGACGAGTCCGGCGAGGGCGGTGAGCCACGCGAGAAATACCAGCGACTGTCCGAAGTTGGTGACCGGTACATTGCCCGCCCGAATTCCGCGCATCAGGAGGTCGCCGGTTTGCAGAGCGGCGCCGGCGGCGAGCATCGGGATGGCCCAGCGGGCGAGGCGCGAGTGCATGCCCGCGCGTTCCATTGTGAAGCCGGTCGCTGAGAGGGCGTAGCAAGCCAACGCAGGAATCAGCCAAGCCGTGTTCATCGGATAATCAGCGCGACGCGCCCGCCGGGCGATCAGGTTCGGACGGAGGATATGACGGCGTTGCGGCGCGGTGCGACGGGTCGAGGCCGAGGTCGGCGAGGCTCGCGCCGAGGATTCGACGGACGGTCGCGTCAGCCGCGGCCAGGTCGCGGCGTTTGAGGCAATCGGGCAATTCGGAGGCCACCAATGCGGTGAGGATGCGCGCGCGAGTGTCGAGATCGTCTTCGCGCGCCTGAAGCCATCGGCGCGCGGCGGCAAGCAGGTCGAGGATCGATTCGTATTCGGCGCCGAAGCGGCCTTCCAGTTCTTCGCGGATATTGCGTGCGAGGGCCGGGCTCGTCCCGCCGGTCGAGACGGTGATTTGCAGGGCGCCGCGCTTGATCACGGCGGGCGCGATGAAGCTGCACAGTTGAGGCACGTCGGCGACATTGATGAGCACGCCGCACCTGCGCGCCTCCGAGACCGCGGCGCGCTCCGCGTCCGGATCGCCACTGGCCTCGAAAGCGAGAAACGCGCCTTCGAGATCGCCCGGCTCATAGACGCGCGCGAAATGCCGAATCGCACCTCGAACCGCCAAGGCGGTCAGTCCCGCCGTCAAGGCCGGGCTAACCACCGTGACGTCGGCGCCCGCCTCGAGCAATGAGCGGGCCTTGCGTTCGGCGATTTCGCCGCCGCCAATCACAACGCAACAGCGCCCACTGACCTCGAGAAATATCGGCAAGTATCCCATCAGATTCGTATCATCTTATAACAGCGAATTTCCAGAAACATCATCAGTGGATGTGGTTGTGGGTTAATCGGGCGCGAAACAGCTTGATCCTCATGCGGCACGCCGCCAAGAATTGGCGCTGCACGGATGCGTATTCGGCGGCATGCCGCGTGGGCTCGGCGATTGACGGAAATGCATTGGGGAGGGACGGATGGGATGAGCGGTGGAAGCCTGCGCGCAATTAATCGGACACGCGGCACAACGTTATGCGAGCAAATCGAGGATGCCGGCGGTCTGGCGGGCCAGTCGCGCGGACTGCTCGGGCGCGACGGTCTCGAACCCGGACACGGGATGCTGTTCGTGCGCCGGCGGCTGGATCCCTTTATGTGGATGCACATGTTCTTCATGCGCTTCGCGATCGACATCGTATTCCTGGATCGGCACAATAAAGTGGTACGCATCAGTCATACGCTTAAGCCGTGGCGGGCGTCACCGGTCGTTATAGGGGCGAGTAAAGCGATCGAACTGGAGGCGGGGGCGGCGCTGCGCAGCGATACGCGGGTCGGCGATTCGATAGCGTTTGAGCCCGCGTGAACCGCCATGCGTGATTCCGCGATGGGCACTCATCGTTATCCGTTTGCGGCGTCCATCGGGGTGGTTAATCGCAGGAACTAATAGTCTGCCAATTCGATTGATGACGGTTTGCCCAGTTTCTAAAATTTCTTTACTGTCTAAGCCGTTGAATAGGCATTTTGATCAGTTCTGTTGCGCATCGGCAACACGACATGTCGAATTTGCTATGCTGGATAGTCCGGAATACGCGCAATGTCACTCTAGCGTTACTTTTAACTCTCCTACTTAATTGGCACAAACTCTGCTCTAGACACAGCCATCGAAAGAAAGGCGCGGTTCATCCGCGTACTTAAGAACAGCCATAGAAGGCAAAGCAGGAGGGATGTGAGATGGAAAAGATTACGCGGATGTACCTGAAGGCGCGTGAATTGGGCAAACGGCTGAGCAAGGGCCAGACGATGACGGAATACGCGCTCATCCTGGCGGCGGTCGCGATCGTTGTTTTCATCACTTACGAGGTGATGGGACAGGATATCGGCAAGCTCGTCACGAACATCGACTCAGCTCTGACCACGACCTGATCTTGGAAGCGGGCCGGGCGGGTACCTGGGGTTCCCGTCCGGCTCGGAATTGATTTCCCCCGCCCGCTACTTTCTCGAAGCACCGAAAGACACCGAACCCACATTCGCTTGGGCAATCTCAGAGCGGCGACGACGTTGCTCTAGCTATTTCTGAGATACGGGCTTTGAGCCTTGGCTTTGGATTGCCAAATTCCTGGCAGAAATAAATACTATCATCATCTAATACCTCTAATGTCATGATGATTGATACCTGAGGTCGATCTGTTGCGCCTTCGCAACGAGTCGTTGCAGGTGCGATGTTCTTTGAAAGAGGCAGCATGCGTAAGCATCAATCCGGTCGTGACATCATCTTGGCGCAATTAATGCTTCGGTATACCGTGCCGTTAAGCAACGGCAGCCGAGTCGAATTGGTACGGTAAGCCCGTGGAGGTTACGATCCAGATGGTCGCAAAAGCGCGTTATCGTCGCGGACAGGCCGTGATTATTTTGACCTTGGCAATCCCCGCCTTGATTGCGGCAGTGGCCTTTGGTACCGACATCGCGGTGCTGTATATGAATTGGACGCAACTACAAAAGAGCACCGACTCCGCAGTGATGGCGGGTGCGATTTACCTGCCGTCGGAACCGGGGGTGGCAATCAGCACGGCCCGCAGGTACGCACGAATTTGCGGAATTCGGAACGACGAGATCGTGGCGACCCGGGTCGGGGCGGACGGTGCGACGATCTCGATGACGGTGGCGCGCAAGGTAAGCCTCGTAACCCGGTTTCTCGGAGTGGGACAGGGCAAGGTCGCGGCGAACTCGACGGCGATGGTTCGTACTGGGCTGTCGGGGAATGACCTGAAGGCACGCGGGTTGAGTGCGTCGCGCGCAGGAGCACAAAAAGTGCAGTCGATATGCGCGGAGACGAAAGAACTGAAATTTGCCTAAAGACACCCAATGGGACTTGAGTAGCGGTTTCAGGAATTAGGTTGACCTAGTACGTTCAAGGACGTAGGATCGTTTCCGGATCCGATTAGACCGTTTTAGACACGGCAGAACCTGAGGAGGTCTTGCG
This sequence comes from Deltaproteobacteria bacterium, assembly GCA_021780755.1. Lineage (GTDB taxonomy): Bacteria > Desulfobacterota > Binatia > Binatales > Binataceae > JADMIL01. The sequence continues at coordinate 12,594 of JAJXYF010000002.1, forward strand.
ATTGAAGCCGAGACCATCCGACTGCTGCGGATTGGGTGCGATGCCGCGTTGTGGAGTGTATCGGCGATGAACAGTAACAAGCGGTATCGCGATGATTACTCAGCCACAGGAGAGCTTTCTATGACGGAGCGTCTAACCAGGATGTACCTGCGGCTAAGTGAAGCGCGCAGATCGGTGAGGCGTGGCCAAACGATGAGCGAATATGCGCTGATCCTGGCAGCGGTCGCACTGGTAGTATTCGTTTTCTATCAGACCATGGGTCAATCGGTCGAGAGCATGGTGGAGTGGGGAACTATCCACAACGACTTGCTCGCAACGTGAGGCAAGAATGGGGGGAGCATGGGTGCCGAGGTTGGGTCGGTCGTTGCGCACGACGCGACGACGTATGGGAATCAATTCGACAGTGCACAAGTACTTTTAGCTCCTAGGTTCGTCGATTGCTTCTTGGATTCGGTATGTGACGCCTCCGGAACCGCTGGGCCGTTCGGCGCTTGCGGCTGCGATCGAAATCGCGCAAACGCGCCATCCCCGCAACATTTGCGCAGCAAGATTTGGCGAGCAGCGAAGTTTACGCGGCTAAATCGCCTCGACTTTCATCGTTCCGCACGGAGCGGTAAAAGAATCTGTCGGTCGGCAATTCTACGCTTGCTTAAGATGGGCTATGCAGCGTAACTTAGGGCACCGGCGTGGAACCGATTTGGGCGATTCGCGGGTAGTGCGTTCCTGAGGGCCATTGTCGCAAGTGCGAACAACCCAAATGGGGTGCAAACTAATGAAAGCTAGAAATGCAGTCACGAGAGCGGCACGTGCGGTGCGCTCCCGCGTACAATCCGCCAGGTCCTTCATCACCGGTCGCGGACAGGCGGCGGTTGAATTCGCGCTGGTGGCGACGGTCGCGATGATCGTGCTGTTCGTAGCCGTACAGCTCGCGTTGATTGGCGAGGACGCACTTTCGCTAGGACAGATGAACTACCAGGGCGCACGTTGGGCCGCGGTTAATACCTGCGCGACGTACTCCGATGTTGCCAATTATATCCTATCGGTCGGATCGCCATCGGTGACGGTGTCCGGCGGAACCTGCGGCTCCCAGCTTACTATCACGATCACGGATTCATATGGGGTTGTCCCGCCTGCTACGAGTACCTCGGGCGCAATCAAAGGAGCGTCGAGTGCATGCGGATCGACGGTAACCGCGACCGCGTGTGGTACCGGTGTGAGTGCGAGATCGTTCGGTGCGCCGGTCACGATAACCCTAACGTTCGACGCCAGTAAGGCGATTTTTCTAGGAAACGGAAAAAATTGGATGGGGCTGATTAGTTTTCCAACACAGCTCACGAGCACAGAGACCGCGATGTCGGAGTAGGCGCGGTCATTGGTCATTCCATGTTGACCGGGCCAGCAGGCAGCGGTCCGGGGGGGAGGGGATAGATGAGACGGCCAATTATTTTCGTTTTGCTCGCGGGGTTCGCCGCGCTGGTGGCCGCGATGGTGGTGTACTCGGCATTGAAGAGACGTGAAGCCGAGGTCCAGGAAGCGAAACTCCAATCGATGGAAATCGTAGTGGCCGCGCATGCGCTCGGAATCGGGACCAAGCTCGATGCGTCATCGGTCAGAAGCGTGCGGTGGTCGCGCGATTCGATGCCGCCCGGGGCGTTCACCGATCCGTCGGCGGTAATCGGCAAGTACACCAAGACGAGCTTCGTGGAAAATCAGCCAATCGTCGCCGATTGGCTTTTCAGCGGCGACAAGAACGCGGGCGTACTGCCGTTGCTGATTCCGAGCGGTATGCGCGCGCTTTCAGTGCCGGTCGATGAAGTCAGCGACATCGCCGGCTTCGTGCTCCCACACGCGCATGTGGACGTGATCGTTTCGGCCTCAAATGGTGATAAGCCGATTACAAAGATCGTCCTGCAGGACGTGGAAGTGCTGGCGATCGCTCAGGACATCGAGCAGGTGAACGATAAGCCGCAGCCGGTGCACGTGGTGACGATGCTGGTGACTCCGGACCAGGCCGAACGCTTGACCCTGGCCAGCGGGCAGGGCGGGCTGCGGCTCGCACTCCGCAACTACGACGACAAGAATGTCGTCACGACCAATGGCGTCACAGTAGCGCAGTTGTTGGGCGCGCAGCCAGCGGCCTTACCGATGCCGGTCGATCAGCAACACGTCGTTTACGCGCCGCGGCCTCGACCGAAGCCGGTTAGCGTCGAAGTGATGCGCAACGGTACGAGCACCGAAGCGGTCACGTTTGTCCGTGCGAAGCCGGGCAGCGGTGGCGAGTCAATGGAGCCGGCGCCTTCGGATTCCGCGGCACCGTTGGATTCGGCGGCTCCTGCGGTAGACGCCGGTAAGGCGGACAGCTCGGACAACTTTATGTCCGAGGAGTCCAGCGTGCCGACGGTCGCACCCGCGATTGCGAATGCTCCGGCGAGTGGGAATTCGCTGGCGGCTTTCGCGGCGAGCGGGACTGGAGCAGCGGCGGCGCCGGAGCCAGTGATGATGAATTCGGCGGCGCCGGGAATGCCTGCGCTGGCTGGCCCACGGACCGTGGGAGCGGGTTACACCGGTCCTACCTCGAAGACGATTGACGTTCCCTGAGGATGGCGGAGGAAGCTTGAGGTAATGAATATGAAGGCAAAAAGCAGAGGACTAGTCAGTTCATTGCTGGGGGGGCTCGGCCTTTTGACGCTCGCGGCGGGGTTGGTAGCCGCCTCCGAAGGAAATTCCGAACGTCAGGTTGCCGTTACTCTCAATGCGGGAGAGACCTACGTAATCAAGGACCTCAGTGCGGGCGCGACGCCGGCTGTCCACGTGATGGACAATCCGAGCGCGCTCGTCGTGAACAGCGCGAAGCCCGGCGAATTGGCCTTGGTGGGCGAAGCGGCCGGAAAATGGAAGATCGACGTCGAAACGGTGGGCGGTGAGAAGGTTTCATACAAGGTACAAGTTGCCGCACCCGCCGCCGATAGCCATCCGCGCGCGGCGTCTGAGGCACGGCCCGCGACCGCGTCGAGCTCCGCAAGGGACGTCGATAAGCCGATCGTAACCGCAGCGCTGGATAGCGGCAGTGGTCCGGTCATGCCCGCGGCGTCCGCGCCGTCGGCTCCCGCGATGCCGGCGTCCGCCACGGCGCTACCGGTGGTAAGTGCGACAGCCGCGCCGAGTGCGCCGGCGGTGACCGCTCCGATGAAGCTGGCGGATGCGTCCGCCTCGGCCGCGAGGGCCTCGATGGCGGGCGCGGCCGCGCCGTCCGCGCCACCCACAACGCTCGCCGACGCATCCACGTTGCCCCCGGTCACGAGCAGCGGGCCGACAGCGGTCAGCAGCGTTCCCGAAGTTACCTCGACCGGCGACACGATGAATCACGGCACGCTGCTGCCGAGCCAAATGTCGCAGGCGCCAACGCGGTACCAGAATGACCTGCCGGCGCCGACGCCGAGCGACGCTGTTAACGGCGGTACGAATTATCTGCCCGATGACGTGGTTGAGTTGTCGGCAGGCTCGTCGTCGATTTACGATTTCCCGCGGCGCATCCGGCGGATTTCGATTGCCGATACGACGGTAGCGGACCTGCAGGTGGTAAATCCCTTCCAGATCAATCTGGTCGGCCACAAGGAAGGCTTTACGACGCTCGCCGTGTGGGACATTCATGGGCAATACCAGGAGCGGCAAATCCGGGTCGATCCGTTCGGGCGTCAGCAGGTGATGCTCAATGTTATCGTATCGGAACTCAACCGCAGCCGGTTGGAGCAACAGGGAATTGACTGGTCGCTGCAATTCACCAACTACAACTTTTCGATCCTTGGTCTGCCGGGTGGTTTGTCGTCGGTCAATCAGGGCGTGAATCTGCCTCCGCCCGGCGGGTTAATCCCGCTACTATTGTCCACCAACGTGAACTACGCGATCGCGGCAGGTGGCCAGGGTGTAAACACGCAGTCCTTTTTTAACTTCCTCGAGCAGCATGCTCTGGCGAAAATTCTTGCGGAGCCGCATCTGTTGGCGAATTCTGGAGAAAAAGCCGAATTCCTGTCGGGTGGTGAAATTCCGATCGTGCTCGCGCAGGCGTTGAACACCTCGATCGTGTTCAAGCAGTATGGCACCTCGGTGATCTTCGTGCCGACCGTGATTGGCCGTGACAACATCGGACTGCAGGTCAAGCCGGAAGTGTCGCAGCCCGACTTTTCCTTGGGCGTGAATCTGTTCGGATTCACGGTGCCCGCATTCATCACCCGCCGCGCCGAAACTTATGTCAGGCTGAAGAACAACCAGACGCTGATCATCGCCGGCTTGCTGTTGCGGACCAGGACCTCGCAAATCAACAAGACGCCGTACCTGGGCGATATTCCGTATCTCGGTTACCTCTTCAAACGGACGACCTATCAGGATCAGCAGAGCGATCTGGTAATGTCGGTAACGCCGCAGATCATATCGCCGATGCCGGTAAACGGAGAGCCCGTGCTTCCCACCGATCATCCGCAATTGACGGCGGGGGACATTCGTACGAAGCGGTTAAATGCGCCCGACGCGAGTCGGCCGCGATTTTAGGCAGGTGCTGATGGCAGCAGGAGTGACTTAGTGCCAGGGATAGGGACAAAGACCGAGGGCAAGCGTGGCGCGCTGCGCGTACTGCTGGTGGGCGACGCGGAAGATCGCCGTACCGAAGTAAGGGTCGCGCTTGCTGCTCTCGGTGATCCGCCGCTCGAGATTATAGAAGTCGCGCCCGGTGGTGGCGGGTTCAACGGAGGCCCGCCGCCCGACGTTACGATGGTGCTGTTCAACGGTGGCAACGAAGAGGCCTCGCTAAATTTTTTGCAGGCGCAGGCTGAGGCCTCGCCGCGGCCGGTGCTGTTCGCCCTCGTTCACGAACGCTCGCCGGTATTGATGCGGAGAATCCTGCGCGCCGGCGCCGATGAGCTTTTGTTCCTGCCGCTCGACGAAGGTGACGCCACCCGCGCGCTGCTCAAAATCAGCGAGACGCGGCGGCGCGCGGAGCGTCAGACCGGCGGCATAATCGTCTCGATGGTAAGCACGGTTGGCGGTGTCGGGGTCACCAGCCTGGCCGGAAATCTCGCGCTCGCGCTGCGCTACACGCTGAACAAGCGGGTGGCGGTGGTTGATCTCGATCTGCAGACCGGCGGCATGGCGGTGTTTCTCAACCTCGAGCCCGAGCGCACAATCATGCAGTTGTGCGAGGGCGATCGGCGGCTCGACTCGATTCAGCTCGAATCGGCGCTCACCAAACATCCATCGGGCATTTACCTGCTGGCGGCGCCCAAGCGAATCGAGGACAGCGAACTGGTCTCCGACAAGACGATTGGCGCGGTGCTCGAGCTGATGCGCCAGTTGTTCGATTTCGTGGTGGTGGACTGCGGCGGATATATCGACGAAAACGCGGTGGCGGCGTGGGAGCGTTCAGACCATCTGTTTTACATGCTCGATCAATCGATCGCGGCGGCGCGCTGCGCGTGGCGCTTCGTCGATCTCTTCGGCCGGTTGGGGCTCTCGGGCGTGGAGCCTAATTTCATGCTGAGCAAGTTCGTGCCGCATCATCCGATTACCGAAGAGCAGATTACTCACACGCTGGGACGTCCAATTTACGCGAAGATTCCACGCGATGAGAAAGTGCTCGAGCGGATGCAATTGCGGGCACAGGATTTATGGCAAGTGGGTGCGGGTTCTCCGCTGACCCGGGCGGTGGAAGAGTTGGCGCGGCGGTTGGCGAGCGGCGGCGAGGTGGTGGCGGAGCAAAGCGGTGGTCTGGTTTCACGGCTCCTATCTGCTCTGGGCGGACGCGCCTAAAGGATTAATCGATTATGAAACTGGTCGAACGGATCTCTTCCCAAACCGCTGCGCAAAGCGCGCAAACGCCGGCCCGCACTTCACTGATGAACGGCGGTCCGCGCCGCCAGCGCGATACTATGGCCGACGGCTTTCAACAGCTCAAGCTCGCGGTGCACAATCGGCTGTTCGAAACCCTCGACGTTTCGCGTCTGGAAAGCCTCGAGCAGAACATGGCCTCGACCAAGGTGACCCAGGCGATCACCGAGATTTTGAATGAGGAAGGGCGCCTCCTGACCGATACCGATCGCGCGCGTCTGGTTGAGGAGATCAAGAACGAGCTGCTCGGACTGGGGCCGTTGGAGCCGTTGCTGTGGGACGACGACGTGAGCGACATCCTGGTCAACGGGCCGAACCAGGTTTACGTCGAACGGCAGGGCAAATTGTATCTGACCGACGTCCGTTTCAACGACGACCAGCATCTGATGCTGATCATCGACCGCATCGTTTCGCAGGTCGGACGGCGAGTTGACGAAGCGTCGCCGATGGTCGATGCGCGCCTGGCCGACGGTTCGCGTATCAACGCGATCATCCCGCCGCTCGCGCTCGACGGTCCGTCGCTCTCAATCCGGCGATTCGGCAAGAAGCGCTACACGGTTGACGATTTGATCGAGAAAGAGACGGTCACGCCGGACATGGTTGAGTTCATGCAGGCGATCGTCAAGGCGCGGCTCAACGTGCTGGTCTGCGGCGGTACCGGCTCGGGCAAGACGACCATGCTGAACTGCATGTCATCGTTCATCCCGTCGGACGAGCGGATCGTGACCATCGAGGACTCGGCCGAGCTGTTGCTTCAGCAGCCGCACGTCGTGCGCCTGGAGACCCGGCCGCCCAATGTCGAGGGTAAGGGCGAAGTGACTCAGCGTGAGCTGGTCAAGAACTGTCTCCGTATGCGCCCCGACCGCATCATCGTCGGCGAGGTCCGCGGTGGCGAGGTCTTCGACATGCTCCAGGCGATGTCCACCGGTCACGACGGCTCGATCGCGACCGTCCACGCGAATACGCCGCGCGATGCGATCCAGCGCCTCGAGATGATGATGCTCCTTTCGGGGGCGTCGATACCGCAGCGCGCGATGCGCCAGCAGATCGCCTCGGCGCTCAACATGGTTGTCCACGTCAGCCGCCTCGCCGACGGCTCGCGCAAAATGATGAGAATCTCCGAGATCACCGGCATGGAAGGCGACATGGTCATGATGCAGGACCTGTTCGAGTTCAAGCGCACCGGTATCGGCCAGGGCGGTAAGGTGCTGGGCCAGTTCCGCTTCACCGGAATCCGTTCGATGTACACCGATCGGGTCGCGGCCGCGGGCTTTCGCCTCGATGTCCAGCCCGGTCAAACGAGGTGAGGTGAGGTCATGGATTTTTTCTTCGCAACCGGCGTGTTTGCCCTGGTCTTTATCGGCGCACTCGTCGTAATGACCGCGCGGGGCGGCGAGTCGGATCAGAAACAAAACCTGATTCGGCGAATGGCGCGGCCCGACGAGGAAGTTGACGTTGACATCACGCGCAAGACCCGCGTGCGCGAATCGGGTCAGCTCCTGGCGATTCTCTGGAAGCTGAACCTGCTGCGCAAACTCGAAGAGAACATGTGGCAGGCCGGCATCTACATGCGGGTCTCCGAGATGATGCTGATCATCGTGCTGATGTTCTTCGCGGGCCTGTTCCTGGGTCAGGCGGTGTGGCACGACCTGATCTTCGCGGCGGCTTGCGGCGTGGCGTTTGGTCTGATGCCGGTAATGTATATTCGATTCCGCCGTCTGCGCCGCATGAAGGCGTTTATCCAGCAGCTTCCGTTTGCGCTGGACCTGATGAAGTCGTCGCTCGAAGCCGGACATTCGCTGAACCGCGGATTGCAGGTCGTCGTGCAGGAGTTTGGCGATCCGCTGGGCAGCGAGTTTCGCACCGTGCTGGAGCAGACCCGCATCGGTCTGCCGCTGCCGCGAGCGCTCGAGGACATGCTTAAGCGCGTGCCCGAGGACGACCTGCGCTTGCTGGTCGTGGCGGTGAAGGTTCAGACCGACGTCGGTTCGAGCCTTGCGGGAATCGTCGGCCGGCTGGCCGAAATCGTGCGCACCCGGCAGCGTCTGCGCTTGCAGATCAAGGCCCTCACCGCACAATCACGGATGGGCGGGATGATCGTCGGCTCGTTGCCGATCGTCGTGCTGGGCGCCTTCAGCCTCGTTCAACCCGGCTATGCGGCGGTGCTGTTCCACGATCCGACGGGTCTGAAGATACTGAAAACGGCGATTGTGCTCGACGCGCTCGCGTTCATCACGATTCGCCGCTTGTTGAAGCTCAAATACTAGCGGTCACACGGGAGCTATCGCGATGTCATCGTCCCTATTTATCAGTCTCTGTGTGTTCAGCCTGCTCGGTGCCGGCGGAATCGCGATTTACGTGGCGCTCTACGGCAGCCATCGCGTGCTCGAGGAACGATTCGCCGATCTGGCGATCAAGATTCGCGCTTCGCAGGGGGTGTTTGACGACGACCAACCGCATGACGACAGTCTCGGGCGCCTGCTCTTCAAGTGGGCGTCGGCGCGGGTTCCGGCGCCGAATCTCGAAACGCCGTCGGGCGAAAAACTCGCCGAGACCCTTCAGCAGGCAGGGTTCATGGGCAGCGGTTCCGCTCATGCTTTCCAGGTCTTTCGGGTCTTGACGGCCGTCGCCCTTGGCATCGCGATGGCGGCGTTTGCGATACTGACCGGAAAGCCGATGGGAATGATTATCCTGATGGCCATGATCGGAGTGCTGTTTGGCGCGATGATCCCGACCTACTACGTCAAACGACGCGCGCGCATGAGGCAGACCGAGATTGCGAGCCAGTTGTCGGACGTACTGGACCTGCTGGTGGTCTGCGTTGAGGCCGGCCTGGGATTGTTCGAGGCAATCAAAATCGTCGGCGGCGAGAGCCTCCGTCAAGGGCAGGAGATCGGGCGTGAGCTGAGCCTGGTGTCTTCCGAGATATCGGCGGGCTCCTCGCTCGGACAGGCTCTGCGCAATCTGGCCGAGCGCACGGCGGTCGAGGACATTAAGCCACTGGCAGCAACCCTGATTCAGAGCGAACAGCTCGGTGCGCAGGTCGCGCCGGCGTTGCATGCGAGTTCTGACGCACTGCGGGTCCGTCGCCGTTTGCGCGCGGAAGAAGCGGCGCAAAAGACCACCATCAAGATCCTTTTCCCGCTCGTGTTATTCGTACTGCCCGCGATGTTGGCGGTAATCGTCGGCCCGGCGGTGATTCAGATCATTCACACCATCGGTCGCTGATAGCGGAACTCGCCATTCACAATTGTTAACGGCGGCGCGCACCGAAAGGTCGCGCCGCTTTTCTTTTGGGACAACCGGCCGATCGATGAGTAAGCACTCTCTCGGTGTGTATCAGGCCGGCCTTCGAGGATGCGAGTAGCACGAACGCGAGCCGCATGCGTGCCGCGGATTCACGCGTCCACAACTCGGCGCGAAATGTGATCCGTCGGGCGCGGGCTACTGCAGATTGAGCCGCTTCATCAGCCGATAGAGCGTCGTGCGATCGACGCCAAGCAACGTCGCCGCCTCCGCGCGATTGCCTTTGGCCGCCGCGAGTGCGGCCTTGATCTTCACGATGGCTGCCCGATCGAGGCATTCCTGCAGCGTCTCGCTCGACTTGGGGGTCTCCGGCTCAAGCAGGTCCGCCAGGTTGTCGGAGGCCTCGGCCGGCTCCGTAATCGAGGTCTCGAGCGCAAACGCATCGGGCGTGAGCACTTCAGCCCCGCTCATCACGACGGCGCGCTCGATCACGTTTTCGAGTTCGCGCACGTTGCCGTGCCACGGATAGGCGAGAAGCACGCGCTCGGCGTCGGATGAGAGGCGCAACGGCCGGCCTGCTTCCGCCGAATAAAAAGCGAGGAAATGGTTTGCCAGCGGCAGTATGTCCTGCGGCCGATCGCGCAGCGGCGGGATGCGCACCGGGATGACGTTGAGGCGAAAGTAAAGGTCTCCACGAAAACGTCCGCTCGCGATTTCGGTGCGCAGTATGCGGTTGGTCGCCGCGACGATCCGCACGTCAACCTTGCGCGGCTTGCTCGCACCGACTCGCAACACTTCGCCGTCTTCGAGCACACGCAGCAGCTTGGCCTGGAAGTCGGGGCCGGCCTCGGCGATTTCGTCGAGGAACAAGGTACCGCCCGAGGCCCGCTCGAAACATCCAGCGCGGGCCGCGATCGCGCCAGTGAAAGATCCTTTTTCGTGGCCGAACAGTTCGCTCTCAACTACGCCGTCGGCAAACGCCTTGCAGTTGACCGCGACGAACGGGCCCTCCGCGCGGTTGCTCCAGTAGTGCAGCATGCGCGCGATGAGTTCCTTGCCGGTGCCGCTTTCACCCTCGATCAATGCGGTGGAGCGGGCGGGCGCGACCCGTCGAATCATCGCGACGAGTTGTTTGCTCTGCGGGCTTTCGGCAACGAAGCCGGCGGCCGAACTGACCACGTCCAGGCGCTCGCGCAGCTCCCGATTCTCGCGCTTCAGACAGCCCATCTCGAGCGCGCGTTCCACGATCGCGGCGAGCGCCTCGTCGTCGAACGGCTTGGTGACGTAGTCGAAGGCCCCCTGGCGCATCGCGTAAACTACCGAGTGCACGCTGGGGTCAGCCGCGAGCATCACGACCGGGACGTCGGGCCGCCGCGCATGCATCCGGCGCAGCAGGTCCATGCTGTCAACGCCGGGCATCTGCATCGAGCAGACCACCACATCGGCGCCGCCGGTTTCGACGGTGGCGAGGGCGGTGTTGCCGTTGGAGCAACCTTCAGTATCGAAGCCGGCTTTTCTGAGGGCATTGATGGTCAGTTGAGCAATCGTTCCCTCATCCACCACCAGCACCCGCGCTTTTACAGTATCCACAGGGTCTGCCATCATCCGCTGACTCAAAGACGCGCGATTACTTGCGCGTACTGTTGCATAACTGCGCAGCGGTGTCCACATATCAACAGACCTCTTCGGAGCTATGCTCAGTTACGCACAGCCTCGCAAATTCCAGTGTCGTAGCCTTGCAACGGCGACAGGCGTGCGCATATCGCTGTAAACTCCGCGCGGCGCAGCCTTTTCCATGCATCGATTCGTCCGTGTGTATGCCCCTGATGCAATTGTGCACGCCACGTCACTGTCGCGATAGCGTCTCACGGATGCGCCGGCTATTCCTGTCGCGAAAGATCTTTCGCCAGATGCGTGCCAAAGGCGCGACACCGTGGATCAGATCAGAGTCGCGATACGGCCAAGACCAGCGAAGCCAAATTCGGACCATTATCGAACCCCACGAGGCGGCGTGCGCAAAGCAGTCGAGTGTGACGGGCAACGGGTGCGTTCGACGCAGCGGGCGGGCTTGCGTGCGCGATCGCAACGCGAAGCTGCATCGCGCGCTGCGATAACGCAGCGCGCGGATTTGCCGCTTCGGCGCGTGGCTCAAATTCGCGCGGCATTTGCGTGGCGTTGCGCTGATGCGCGCGCAGGCGGCATAGTCGCGGTCGCGCAACGTTTGGAGGGCGATGAAGGAGTTGGCTCCCCGGGCCGGATTCGAACCAGCGACCCGACGGTTAACAGCCGTCTGCTCTACCGACTGAGCTACCGGGGAGCGCGTGCGAAGTAACCTGAACCCCTATTTGGTATTCGCCTTGGCCTCAGGAATCAAGAACGTCGAGCGCGTGAGCTAGCGATTTGAACGAGCGCCGGCCTCACCCGGCCCGCCCCCATCGCTATTACCCGCGATGTCGCCCATCATCCGCATCCCGTAACGGATGAGCGCGGTGAGTTGCTCGATACGATCGAGAAGTTCGTTTTGCGCGGCGGCCGGCGCTTCGCACAAGTTGGTGGCGGCGACCGTCAGATTCTCGCGCATGATCGCGATCGCGCGTTCGAGGCTTTGCTCTTCGCGATTGCGATGCGCGGCGCGACGGCGCGCCGCCTGGAATTCCCAAAGCTGGATTATCTCGGCCATCGGTCTCTCGTCGAACTCTTTCCAAGCCCTCGTGGCGGCCGTGCGCGATGATCGGAACCGCACTCTATTATCGCCTTTGCCGATGGCGGCGGAAAGCGTCCACGCGAAAAGCCTGGGGAGCGGACCGCGCGGGTCAACGCAGCTTGCGGCCCGACGCGCGCTTGGCGGTGAGCGTGGCGGCGCCGTCCTCGGCGACCCAGCGGACCTGGCGCGCGATGCCGTTGAGGATGTCGAGTTCGCGCGGTCGCACACCGCCGCGCCCCAACATAGCGCGCAGCGTGAGCATCAGGTGATCGGGATTTTCCGCCGGGAGGAAGCCGATGGCGACGAGCGCCTCGGCCATCCGGCGATGCATCGCCTCGACGTCGCCGGCGGACGCGAATTCGCCGGCTGCGACCGGGACGTCCGCGGCGCCCGCCGCACCGGCCGCGAGCATCAGTTCGTAGGCCACCACGACGACCGCCTGCGCGAGATTGAGCGACGGATAGTCCGGTGCGGTGGGAATCGTGATCAGGCGATGGCATTGCGCGATTTCAAGATTGGTCAGCCCGAAGTCCTCGGGGCCGAAAACGATCGCGACGCGATTGGCTGCGCTCTGGCCGATCAGCACGGGGGCAGCGGCGCGCAGGGCGCGGGCCTCGCCGCGGTACGGTCCGACGCGGCAGGTGGTGCCGACGACGAGGGTGCGATCGTCGAGGGCGGCGGCGAGGTCGGGGAAGATGCGCGCGCGCTCGAGCACGTCGTTGGCATGCACCGCCATCGAGGCCGCCGCGCGCGGATCGTAATCGCGAGGTGCGACCAGGCGCAGGTCGCCCAGGCCCATGTTCTTGAGCGCGCGAGCGGCGGCCCCGACGTTGCCCGACGACTTGGGCGAAAACAGCACGAAGGCGAATTGGTCGAGGGCGGCCATCCTCAATTATTCCTGCTTCCACCGCCGCTCAACAACTCACCTGGCTGCCCGCACTTCCCCGCGCCGGTGAACTAGGAGCGTCCGGGCGGGTGCGCTATCGTAAGCGCGGGCTTACCTGGCGATGAAGATCGTTTCCTTTGGCGACGTGCATATGGCGACGCGCAACCTCGCGCGGATGGGCGAGGTGATGCGCGATACCGACCTCGTGATCGTGTCCGGCGATCTCACGAACTTCGGCGGCAGCGCGGACGCCGGCAAGGTTATCGACGACGTGCGCGGGGCGTGCGGGCGCGTCCTCGCGCTGCCGGGCAACCTCGATAAGGGCGACGTGATTCCGTTTCTCGAGCGCGAAGGCGTGGCGCTGCATGGACGCGGTACAGTGGTCGGTGGCATCGGCATCTTCGGTTGCGGCGGTTCCAATCTCACACCGTTCAAGACGCCGACCGAATTAAGCGAAGAGGAAATCTACGCGACGCTGATGCGCGGCTATGCCGAGGTGCGCGATGTGCGTCCGCTGCTGATGGTCTGTCATACGCCGCCGTTCGAGACCCGCTGCGACCGCATCGTCGGGGGCCGCGCGGTCGGCAGCACCGCGGCGCGCCGGTTTATCGAGGAATTCCGACCCGACCTCTGTATCTCGGGGCATATCCACGAATCGGCGGGCATCGACACCATTGGACCGACCACCATTGTGAATGCCGGCCCCTTCAAGGATGGCGGTTATATCGTGGTGCGGGCGGTTGACGGCAGGCTCGACGCGCGCCTGGAGTTTCTTTAATGTCCCGATGCTGTCGCGCGCGGGCCAGTCGGTCGGCGTCTATGGCGGCAAGTTCGTGCACGGATGGCCGCTGATTGTGCGCAGCCTGGGTGCGCTAATGCGGCGTTTTGTGTTGAGCCGATTCGGCGGCTCGCGCCGAACCTGACCTGAGTGTAGCCGGCGGCGCGGGCCGATGGGTGGAACTATTTTTCGATGATGAGGAGAACTTCGTATCGATGAGTCCAGTCGAAGGCGTGCGGATGCGGTTTGACCATGTATCGATCGCGGTGGAATCGATCGATCGCGGAGTCGCCTTTTTCAACCGTTATTTCCCGACTATCCCGCGCAACGGCAAGCAGGTCAGCGAGCAGGCGCAGGGCGGATTTCTGTGGCAGGATTTCTACCTCGGCGGCACGCCGGTGGAGTTTATCGAGGAGTTACCGGGCCGGGAGGGCTTCATCGCACAATTCATCCGGCGCCACGGCGAGGGTCTGCATCATATTTGTTTCGAGATCGACCGCATCGATCCGATGATCGCGGCGCTCAAGGCCGGGGGTGTGCGGGTGGTCGATGAGCATGAATTTCCAGACGGCCAGAAGACCTGTTTCATCTCGCCGCGATCGGCGTTCGGCGTACTGATTCAGCTCTGGCAGCCGCTCGATTATGCGAAACCGGTGGCGCGCCCCGCCGACGACGGTCGCGCGCGCTTCGATCATGTCGCGATCGCGGTGCGCCAGATCAATCCCGCGATGGAGTTCTTCCGGCGCTATTTTCCCGCCGAAGTTCTGAACTACCCGCTCCGCAGCCAATCGCAAGGCAACTTCGTGCTGGCGCACATCGAGGCGGCTGGCTTCAAGCTCGAATTCCTGCAAAGCCCCGGGCCGAATACGGAAGACGATTTCGTCGGCCGCTTTATCGAACGCTACGGCGAGGGGATGCATCACGTGACGATCGACGTAAAAGACTTCGACGGCACGCTCGCGCAGTTGCGCGCCGACGGCCAGCGGATCGTCGGGCGCGAAAACAACTGGCGCGGCGAGCGGCAATTCTTCATCTCGCCGCAATCGGCGATGGGCACGCTGGTGCAGGTGTGGGACGGCTTGGGCGGTCCCGGTGCGGGCAGCGAGTAGCGGGACGAGGGCGAACCGATGGCCGAACGGGTAAGGGCAATTTTCTTCGACGTCGCGGGCACGCTAATCGTCACGCGCGAGCGCATCGGACAGAGCTACGCACGACTGGCGCGGGACTACGGCCTCGAAGCCGACGGCCAGGCGGTCGGTGCGGCCTTCCGACGGGCCTTCAACGCGGCGCCGGGACTCGCCTTTGGCCCGGGCCACGACGCGCGCGAACTGCGCCGGTTGGAGCGTGAATGGTGGCGACGCGTGGTTGCCGACACCTTCGCCGAGTTCGGGCCGTTTCGTGACTTCGACGGCTATTTCGCCGCGCTCTTCGATTTCCTCGGCGACCCGGCGAACTGGAAGAACGACCCGGAAGCGGAGCCGCTGTTGGCGCGCCTCAAGGAGCACGGCTACACGCTCGGCGTGATCTCGAATTTCGACTACAGGGTTTACGGAATCCTGAAGGGGCTAGGCCTCGGCGCCTATTTCGACTCGGTGACGATTTCGTCGGAGGCGGGATGGGCGAAGCCGGCGCGCGAGATCTTCGATCTGGCGCTCGGCCGACACGCGCTCGCGCCGGGCGAGGCGATCCATGTCGGCGATTCCGAGCATATGGATCTCGCGGGGGCGCTCGGGGCGGGAATCGCGGCGGTTCTGATCGACCGGCGTGCACCCGAGCCGTGCTCGATTTCGGGCCGCAGTGCGCGGGTCGCCAGCTTGAGCACGGTGATCGAAGTGGTCGAGAAAATCACCTTCTCTTGACCCTACGCGGCAGTTTATCCTTAACTGACGCCGCTTTGGGGGACTGTTCCGGTGCTTATTCCTGGGGATCGGGTGAGCCTTTATGAAGCCTGTGACCGAGCTACGCCGCAGGGTGCCACTGGGCGCACTGATCGCCGCGACGATCTTGATCGCGGCCTCCGCCGCGTCGGCCCAAAGCCTCGGCGAACTGAACCGGCGCATTAACGAGCTTGAGCCGCAGGTCAGCGAGGGCGAGAGTAACCCCGCCGTCGCGAGCGAGGCGATCACGCAACTCGACGCCGCCGAGGCCGCTTTCGCTCGCGTTGCGGAAGGCGCGCGCCCTTCCAGCGCGTTGTTGAGCACCTACGATCAGTTGGAAGGGATGCTCAACCGCATGTACACTATCTACCAGAAGAAGAAGGACGCCTGTATCGAGACGCTCGATCAGGGCGGCACCTGCGAATACGACCAGGCGGAGCAGCTCGCGCTGCGCGCGCTCTATCCGCTCTCGTGGCTGCGCTTCGAGGGTGCGGCGCTTTATGCCGACCAACCGGCGACGGCGCGCCATCTGCTCAACCAGGCGATTGACGGCTTCACTGACAGCTCGCTGCTGATTCTGTCGCCGGAACTGGTGCGCGAAAACCTGCTCGGACGCGCTTACTCGGAACGTGAACTGGGCAAATACGATCGCGCCGAGTACGCGCACGCGGTCACCGACTTCAAGCACATCATGGAGGCCGGCCCCGAGACGCGCCAGTATCGCGCGGCGCAGCAGGGCCTCGCGATGACCTATGGGGCGATAGGCAAGACCGAACAGGCGCAGGGGATGACGGCGAACCTGGCGCAAGCGGCGACCGGGGCGCAACGCGAGGGGTTGGAGATGTTGCGCCTGCGCGAAATGTTCCAGCAGGAGGCGGCGGCGACCGATCCGGCCAAGCGTGAGCAGTTGCATCGCGACATCATCGGCTATGCGCGCGATCGCGAGCATGACCGCGACGGCTGGGCGATCGTAGTGGCGACGGCGGGCGACAACGTCCGCGATCCCACCGCGGAGTTCGGCGCGACCACCGACGGCTTCGAGAATTGGCTCGGCGCCAACGTCGCCTATTACAAACATCAGCCGCTCGCCGCCGCCGCTATGTACTGGGCCGCCGCCAAGAGTGGCCAATACCCCAAGGCCTACAAGTTTGCCGCCGATCTATACTACGTGGGCGGCCGCATCGACATGGTCGAGAAGGTCGCGCAGGACATCGCGCAGCGGCCGTCAAATCCCGATGCGCAATGGGCCTCCTACATGCTCTTCAAAATTCCGCGCCTCGAATGGGAGCGCGGCGGGATGCGCAACGCGGAGCTCGAAAACAAATGGATTGCCGCGGCCCAGGACTATCTCAAGCACTATCCGCAGGGCCATTACGCCTTTGAGCCGCGCTTTCGAATGGGCGAGATTTATCAGCACAAGGGTCAGTACCTTGACGCCGCAAAGGAATACGACCAGGTCCAGGGTAATCCCGACTATGATTTCACCGCGCGCTTCAACGCCGCCGAATGCTACTATCGCGCGCTGGCTGCGGCTGGCGGCGTCAAGATCGAAAACGCGAACGGCTTGACGCCGGTCTCGACACCGGCGCCCGCGCAAGTCAGCACGGCCGATCGCGAGGCGCTGCGCCAGAAGACCATCGCGGCGCTGACGGCGGCGATCAACATGGAGCCCGGCGCGGAGCGCGCGGCGCCGGCGGCGACGCACAAGGCGTTGCACGACAGCCGCGGCCGCGCCATCTTCATGCTCGCGACACTGCTCGAGCATCAGCCGAAGGTTGACTATCGCGAAGTCGCGACGATTCTTGACGGTTTCGAGGCGCAGTATCCCGCGATGAGCGCGAAGTTCAACCAGACCTACGAATGGCGCGTCGCGGCGCTCGATCGAACCGCGCAATATCAGCAGCTCACGCGCGAGGCGCAGGCGCTGGTCGCGCATGACGCGGCGAATCCCGACCAAAACGATTTCATCAAAGAGATTGGGCTCGAATTCTGGAAGAGCGCCGAGGCCCGGCAAGCCGCCGGCGATCACGACGGCTACCTGCAGGACGCGCGGCTGACGACGATCATCTACGGCTATTTTGAGCGCCAGGTCAGCGAGGGCAAAATCCCGGTGAAGAACCTGACCGGCACGCTCTCGATTCTCGGGCAGGCTTACCTCGCGATGAACGAAGTCGATAAGGCGCAGGCGACCTTCACCCAGGTGGCCGCCGCCGACGCCGCCTCGCCCGACGCCAACGCGGGGCTGGCGCGTATCGCGCAGGACAAAAAGGACTACAAGGACGCGATTGATTTATGGAGCCGGGTCGAGTCGGTGGCCGCCGAATCCGATCCGCTGTTTTACGAAGCCAAGTACAGCATGGCCGAAATCTTCGCGCACCAGGGCAACCTCGCGAGTGCCTGCAACAAGCTCAACGTCACGCGCAGTGAACATCCAAACCTGGGCTCGCCGGGCATGAAGGCGCAATGGGACGAACTACAGCACAAGCTCTGCGAGAACCATTCGGAAGGTTGACGATGCTCAAAAAGATTCATCATGTGGGCGTGGTGGTACCGAACCTCGAGCAGGCGATGGCGCTGTGGCGCGACCTGCTCGGACTGCCCTTGACCAAGAGCCAGACGGTGCAGGATCAGGGCGTCAAGGCGGCGTTGCTGCAGGTCGGCGCGAGCGAGATCGAATTGCTCGAGCCGCTCAGTCCCGATAACGGCGTCGGCAAGTTCCTCGCGCGGCGCGGCGGCGGACTGCATCACGTGTGCTTCGAGACCGAGGACGTCGAGCGAGAACTCGAAGGCGCGAAGGCCAAGGGCATCCAGTTGATCGATCAGAAGCCGCGCGCGGGACTCGCCGGCATGATCTGCTTTCTCCATCCCAAGGCGACGCGCGGGGTGCTGGTGGAATACGCGCAGCCATTCCCCGGCGAGGATCACAGCCACTAGCCCCCTGATATTGAAGTACCGCACCGCCTAAGTGCGCGACGCTTTTTCCGGCGTCACCACCACCGCGAAGGCGCAGCGCGCGTTGCGCAAAATGTACTCGACCTTGGGGCCGAAGTAGAGGCGCCGTTCCGACGGCCGGAACGTCACGCCCATCACCAGCAGGTCGAAGCCGCCCTTTTCCGCCGCGTTCAGGATAGTGCTTTCGGGTTTGCCGCCGGATTCGATCCGCGCTTCGAGTTCGACTCCGACCTGCTGGCCGAGTTGCCGCAGCTCCTCGACGATCGGGGCGCCATCCTCGGGTGCGCTGACGCGGCGCCGGTAGAAATCGCGCAGCGTCACGGTTGGCCCCTCTTTGACATACAGCGCCGTAATTCGCGCGCCGGTGGCATTCGCGTAGAGCATCGCCAGCGTCGCGCCGAGGCGTGAAAACGGCGCTCCGGTCGTCGGTGCGAGGATTTTCCTGAGCGGCAGATGCGCGCCGACCGTGCGTACGATCACGATCGGCGTTTGCGCCCGATCGACCAGTTCGCGCAGCACTTCGCCACCCAATGCGTAGTCGCCCTCCATCGGCGACGCGCCCGCGAAGATCGCGTCGTAGCCGCGTTCGCTCTCCTTGATGATGGCTTGCGCGATCGTTTCGGCCGATGCGCTGCGTTGCAGGATGTTGTGTGCGCCGCTCATCTCGGCGATCGCCTTGACGCGCGCGAATTCGGCGTCGTCGTGCGCGGCCGCCGGCTCGGTCACCGCCGTCGTCGCGTGGAACACCGTGATACTCGCGTCGTGATGGTTGCCCAGCGCCGCCGCCAGATGGGCCGCGAGCTGCGCGTGCGGACCGCCCCCGCTCAGCACCAGCAGCTTTGCGCCCTCACGCGTAAAGGGCAGGCGCGCGAGCAATTTTTCGCGCTCCAGCCGCGCGGTCTCCTCCGGTTTGGTTTCAACCCCGGAGAGCATCCAGCTGAGCAGCGGCGGCGTCATTAGCGACGTGATGATCGCGACCATCACGATGATCGCGTACATCTCCTGCGTGAGCACGCCGAGGCTGAGCCCGATCAGCGCCACGATGATTTCCATCCCGCCGCGTGCGTTCATCCCGATCGCCACCGCCAGCGCCTCGCGCGCCTTGAGCCCGCCGAGCAGCGCACCGGCCGAGCAGCCGACGAGTTTGCCCGCGATTGCGATACCCAACACCAGCGCCAGCACGCCGACCCCGTGGAGGGCGAACAGATCGACCTTCAGTCCGGAGTAGGCGAAAAACACCGGCGCGAATACTCCGATGGTGACCGCCTCGAGTTCGCTGCGATCCGAGCGCCGCAGCCGCGCCGACCGCCCGAGCATCACGCCCGCGATAAACGCGCCGAACACCGCATGAATCCCGATCGCCTGCGTGATAATCGCGCAGACCATCGCGATCCCGACCATCGCGCTCATCCCGGCGTGCTCGGCGCGCGCGCGATCGTCCACCCAGCGCATGATGCGGACGATCAGATTGCCGCCGATGAAATAGCAGAAGCCGACGAACGCGATCACCGCGAGCAAGATCGAGGCGAACGTGCGCAGGTCCAATTTGCCATGCGCCCCAAGGCCCGCGACGATCGAGAGCATCAGCCATCCGATGGTGTCGTCGAGGATTCCCGCGCCCAAAATGAGCAGTCCGAGGTCGCGCCGCATCAGGTCGAGGTCGATTAGAATTTTGGCGATAACGGGCACCGCCGAGATCGACATCGCGACCGCCATGAAGAGGCTGAAAATGATTCGCTGATTCGGCGCGGCGAGATATTCCATCGGCAGGCACAGGCCCAGCGTGAAGCCCGTCACCGCCGGCACCACAACCCCGAACAGTGAAACCGTGACGGCCGCGTTGCCCACCCGGCGTAAAATCCCGAGGTCGGTTTCGAGGCCGGTGTAAAGCAGCAACATGATCACGCCGATCCACGCGAGCGCCTCGAGCAGGTGGTCCGCAATCGCATCGGGCGGAAAAATCAGCGCATGCAGTCCGGGCGCGAAGTGTCCCAGGATAGTCGGCCCGAGTACGATTCCTGCCAGCAACTCGCCAATTACGGTCGCTTGACCAAGGCGCTTTGCCACGTCGGCCAGCGCACGCGCGATGAGGAACAACAGCGTGAACTGGATCAGAAAACGCAGGACCTGGACTTCAGTCAGGTGAGACATCAAACCGCCTTATGCGTACCGTTTGCGAGCCGGTTGGGGCGCCGTTGGAATGTCCGTGCGAAGTTTGGACGAGAAGATCGGCCGTCTTTGAAACCCTAGCGACGGCGGGTTGGCGGGTCAACTTTCACTGCGCGATCGCTGTCGAGGCCGCGCGCAAGGCGATTCCCGCCAACGACTGACCGCGGCCGCCAACGGCGCGCGATCGACGCGTAACGGAGCGGCGCAATATCCGCCGCTCCGTTACTTCAGGGTGCGGTCAGCGGCCTAGATTCGCCGCGAACAGCCGCAGCGTTCGCGCCCACGCGTCCGTGGCCTCGGCGGGGCTGTAAACGTCGGGGCGCGTGTCGTTGAAAAAGCCGTGCGAGCAGCCCGCGTAAATCTTGACGTCACCGGTCTTGCCGAATTTTTTCAGCGCCGCCGCAAGCCGATCGACGTCCGCGCGCTGAATCCATCCGTCGTTCTCGCCGTATGCGTAAAACATCGGGCAATGCAAATTGCGCAGTTGATCGTCGGGCGGAATCTCGCCATAGAACGGCGCTGCCGCCTTGACGTCCCTGCTCACGCACGGCAGCAGCGTCGCGTAACTGCCGCCCATGCAAAAGCCGGTCACGCCGATCTTCGTGCCGTCGGCCGCCGGCTGCGTTTTGATCCAGCCGACCGTACTAATCAGATCGTCGATACCATCGGCCGTCGCCAGGCCGCCCATCAGTTCACCGGCGACGTTGGCATCGTTGGTGACCCTGTAGCCCTGTCGCGAATACAGATTGGGCGCGACCGCGAAGTAGCCTTCGGCCGCGAACCGCCGCGCGACGTCCTTGATGTGATCGTCGAGGCCCCACCACTCCTGCACGACGATTACCGCCGGACGCGGTACAGTGCCTGCCCCTTCGGCCACATAGGCTTTCAGGGTGCAAGCCTTGCCCGGGTAACTGACCTCGCTATCGCTTATCGATGCCATCGCAGAGTTACCTCCCCATCGATTGACGCTCGCGCGCGGTGTGCGGCTACTCGGCTGCGGTCACCGGAATAAAGCCCACCGTCCCGCTCTTTAACTGGATGCGCAGCCAGGTGCCGGAAATTCCCGTCACTCTCACATACTTGCCACGATGCACCTGCGCCACCACGTTCGCAGTCTCCTGCGGAGTTTCGTAAACCGGCGAGTTGTGCGTCAACAGGAACTTGCGATTAACGTCGCGTATCTTCGGCAGCGCGCCGGCCTCGGGCGGCGGCGGTGCCGGCGCGGTCATCGGCGGCGCCTCCGGCGGCGCGGCGGCAGCCGGTGAAGGAGTGGCCGGGGCGGCACTGGGCAGCAGGCTCGGGTCCAGCGCCCGCACGCGCGCGAATTCCGCGTCGGCCTCCGCTCCGCGGTCGGGTTCGGCGCTTAATACTTTCGCCAGCGCCAGGTGCGCGCGAGCGTTCTTGCCGTCGAGTCCGATTGCCGTGCGCAGATGGGCCTCCGCCTCGCCGAGCTTGCCTTGCTTTTGCAACAGTGTCGCGAGGTTGATCCGATACGCGGGATTCAGCGGATCGATCGCGACCGCCGCGCGAAATTGCTCCTCGGCCAAGCCTCCCGCCGACTGCGATTCATAAACATTGCCGAGTGCCGCATGCGCTGGTCCGTTATGCGGGTCGAGGTCGAGCACCTTCAGGTACTCGGTCTCGGCCTGCGCCGGCTTCTGCTCGAAGATATATAGATTGCCCAGTGCGACGTGTGGACGCGGATCGTTCGGCGCCATCGCGGCCGCCTGCTGATAATCACTTTCGGCGTCCGCAAGCTTGGTGTTCTGCATCGCCAGATCGCCCGCCGCCAGGGTGTCATCAACCGATTTGTGCGTGCATCCCGCCAGTGTGAAAATCACCAGGGCACCTGCGGTTATCGCCGCCGCAAGGCTCAGTTTGGGGGTCGCCGGACGCTGCTTTGCTGTCCATTTCATCGATGGCTCCTCGGGTCCGTGAAGTTGTATGTGTGTGACTGGATCGATGTGATCAATCATGCTCCGCGGCTTGGGAGCGCACCCCCGCCCTTCGCTCAGGCCGCGGCAGCCTTAATTCTTGGACGGTGCCGCAAATCCTGTCAAGCGCTGCCGCTGCGCTCCGGGGAGCGGACGTGAGCCGTCTCATGGTTGGCGAACCGCCGGTCGTAGGTTATAAGGGACGCCGTGCGTGCCGTCCTCATAGCAGCCAAGCAGCTCGCGTTCGCCAAGACACGGCTCGCTCCGGCCTTGCCAGCCGCCGCCGAACGAATCGCGCTGGCCGAGGCGATGTATCGCGACGTGCTGAGCGCCGCGCTCAGTGCGCAGGCGCCCGCGATGGTCGCTGTCGTGACTTCCGATCCCACGCTGCTCGCCCTCGCCCGCACTGGCGGCGCACTCACGATCGACGAGGAATACCCGCGCGGCCTCAACGTCGCGGTCCGCCTCGGCACCGAATTCCTCATCAGGCGTGGCGCGACCACCGTCTGCACCGTGCTCTCCGATATTCCGCTGGTGACCGGTGACGATATCGATGCGAGCTTCGCCGCGATCCCACCGAGTGGATCGGGCGTTGTGCTCGTGCCGTCCTTCGATTTCTCCGGCACCAATCTGATCACCCGCACGCCGCCCGACGTCATCGCGACCCGTTTCGGCCGCCTGAGCCTCGCGCGTCATCGCGAGGATTGCCGCACCCGCGGCGTGCCCTGCCAGATCGTGCGGATGCCGCGCCCCGCAATTGATCTCGATGTCCCGCGCGACTTGATCGAGTTCGCTCGGATGCCCAGTATGACTCATACCTTCGGCCAGCTTACCCGTCTGGGCATGGTCCACGGCTGAATAAATCAGGTGCGGTGTCAATCGTGAGTAGTATTGAGCGCCTCGGCGCTTGGGTGATCGACGGTGTCACGTCGCTGGGAGATTTCGTCATCTTCCTCGCCGCCGCGTTGCTCTATGCGTTGCGCCCGCCCTACAAAGTGCGCTTGCTGATTCGCCAGCTCCGCGCGATCGGCGCCGATTCATTCTTCCTGGTCGGTCTGATCGGCCTCTTCACCGGCATGGTGCTCGGGCTCCAGGGCTACAACACCCTTAGCCGGTTCGGTTCCGAAGGCGCGCTCGGCACGGTCGTCGCTCTCGTGCTGGTGCGCGAACTCGGTCCGGTCCTGGCCGCCCTGATGGTCGCGGCGCGCGCCGGTTCCGCGATGGCCGCGGAGCTCGGCTCGATGCAGGCGACCGAACAGATCGACGCGCTGAGCGTGATGGCGATAAATCCCGTGCAATACCTGGTGTCGCCGCGGGTGCTCGCCGGCATCATCAGCTTTCCCCTGCTGACCACGCTCTTCGACGTCATCGGCATCTGGGGTGGATGGGCGGTCGGCGTCGGCCTGATGGGCGCGCCCAACGGCGCGTTCTTCAACGGTATCGCGCAGAACATGAGCGGTCACGATATCGCCACCGGCGTGTACAAGGCGCTGGTCTTCGGCCTGGTCGTCATGTGGGTCTGTTGCTACAAGGGCTACCACGCCCAGCGGATGGCCACCGGCGTTAGCCGCGCGACCACCTCGGCGGTGGTGCTCTCGAGCGTCCTGATCCTCGTCTCGGACTATTTTCTGACCTCGATTCTTCTGTAACAATTCATGCGCCCGATGAACCAGAATTCCGATCGCGAGGGCGCCGCAATCAGCGTGCGCGACTTGCACCGGCGCTTTGGACGCCAGCAGGTCCTCGATGGCGTCAACCTGGATTTTCCGCGCGGTCAGATCACTACCATCGTGGGGCCCAGCGGTTGCGGCAAGACCGTTTTGTTGAAGCACCTTAATCTCCTGCTGCGGCCCGATTCGGGCGTCATCGTGATCGACGGCGTCGAAGTGACCGCGCTGCGATCGCGCGCGCAAAATGAGGTCCGCGAGAAATTCGGGATGCTCTTTCAGGCCGGCGCGCTCTTCGATTCGATGAGCGTGTTTGACAACGTCGCCTTTCCGCTGGTCGAGCTGACCAATCTCAATCGCGACGAAATCGCGGCTCGGGTCGAGGAAACCCTCGAGGCGGTTGGCCTCCAGGGCATGGAGAAGAAGTTTCCCTCCGAGATGAGTGGCGGCATGCAAAAGCGCGCCGCGCTTGCCCGCGCACTCATCCGGCGCCCGAAAATCCTGATGCTCGACGAGCCGACCACCGGCCTCGACCCGACCCGCACTCACCAGATTCATTCACTCGTGCGGCACACCCAGCAGCAATTCGATCTCACCGCCGTGATGGTCAGCCATGACGTGCCGGCGGTCTTCGAGTTCTCCGACCGCGTCGCCTTCATGCACCAGGGCCGCATGGCGCTCAACGGCACGGTCGCTGAAGTGATGGCCGCGAAACACGACAACTTCACCCAATTCCTCGAAGGTCGCGCGTCGGGTATCGACGAACCTTTGGCGGCCGCCGCGAGATAACCCAACATGTACGCGAGTCGAACTACCCAAATCATCGTCGGCATTTTCACCCTGCTCGGCATCTTGGCGATGGGCTTTCTTTCGGTGCGTCTCGGACGCCTCGAGATTTTTCCTGCCCCGGGCTACACGCTCTTCGCCAACTTCGACAATATCGCCGGCCTCAAAACCGGCAACGAAGTCGAAATCGCGGGCGTCAAAGTGGGCAAGGTCACTGGCATCGCGCTCACGGACAATCGCGCCCGCGTCGCCATGCGCATCAACCAGGGCGTTGAAATCGACAGTGAGGCGATCGCGTCGGTCTTGACCAGCGGCCTGATTGGCGACAAGTACGTATCAGTAGCGCTAGGCGCTGGCGATGATCTCAAGGAAGGCGGCACGATTCGCCAGACCCAGTCGGCCTTCGTCCTGGAAAACGCAATCGGCGCCTTCATCAACAGCGGCGGCTCCAGCGGCAGTAAGAGCGGAGCTTCGAGCAGTGCGGGCAACGGTAGTAGCGGCAGCGGTACCCCTAGCCCCAGCGCCGCAACACCGTCAAAGACAGACAAATAACGACAGACCACAGGGAACCATGACCACAATCAATTCTCCCCGGGCAACCGGCCGTCGGTCCCCACATCCGCCCTTTCCGGCGTTACGCAAACTGTTCCGGCTGACAATCGCCGCGGGCACAACCTTCGCGCTTGCCGTACTCCTGACCACTCTGGGCAGCCTGACCGCGACCCGCGCCGACACCGGTTCGGTTGCCAACGCGGGCGTGGACGCCGGTAATTCACCGATGGCCGTGACGCAGAACATGGTCAACCACGCGTTGCAGATCATGGCCAACAAGTCGCTGCCCGTGCGTGAGCGCCGCCGCCAACTGCGCGAGGCGATCGAGAACGAGTTCGACTTCAGCGAGATGTCACGCTCGGCCCTCGGCTACCATTGGCGCGGCCTCGGCCCCGATGATCGCAGTCAGTTCACCCAACTCTTTACCGCCTTCATCGAAGACGCCTACCTGAGCAAAATCCAGGATTATTCCGGCCAGCAGGTGAGGTTCGACGGCCAGACCCCGCTCGGCCAAGGCTACACTCAGATCAATACGAATATCGTTGAGCCGGGCAAAAATCCCATCACAGTCAATTATCTGCTCTTGCAAAAGGGCGATACCTGGAAGATTTACGACGTTACGGTTGACGCCATCAGCATCATCGCCAACTACCGCAACCAGTTTAACCGCGTCATCAATGAGAAGGGCTTTCCGCAACTGATGGTGGATTTGCGGGCGAAACAACAGGAATTGGCCTCGCTGCTGAACGGATAAGCGTCCGGCTGGCTATTAGGGGCGAAATCAGATAAATCGCCATGTCACGTTTGCCCAAGAGACGCATTTTGACATGACACGCGCGCGTTTCCGGGCTACAATTGCTGCTCAATTCGAATTCGACTGGATGCTGGCGGGAGGAAAGGTGTTGAAGATAATCTCTGCGTTCCTGTTAGTCGCGATGACCGTGATGGTCGCGCCCGCCTTCGCGGATCCCGCGGCTCCGCCGCCCCCGGGTCCTCCGGGCGAATATGCGCAGTCCTACGGCGATCCCCTGGCGCCTTTCAACGAAAAGATGTTCTGGTTCAACCTCAAGCTCGACAAGTTCGTGCTCCATCCGGTTGCCAGTGGATACGCCTTCGTCCTGCCCAAGCCCGCACGCGAGAGCGTCGGCAACTTCTTCGATAACGTCAACTTCATTCCGCGCTTCGCCAACAATCTGTTTCAGTTGCGCATGGCCGATGCGGGCGGTGAAGTCGCGCGCTTCGGCATCAATAGCACCCTCGGCGTCGGCGGCCTCTTCGACGTCGCCGATAGCTGGTTCGGTCTCAAACAACACAACGACGACTTCGGCCTGACGCTCGGCCACTACGGCGTCGGACAAGGCGCCTACATTGTGTGGCCATTCCTCGGACCCTCGACTATTCGCGATACGGTCGGCTATGCCACCGATAGCGCGATGTGGCCGTTGCCGTACTTCGTGCCATGGTACGTTTCGATCCCGACCGGCGCTGGCAAGGCCGTCATCGAAGCGGTCAACTACCGCTCGCTGCACCTGAACCTGTTCGAGGAGGTCGATCGCTACGCAATCGATCTCTACGGCGCGGTGCAGGACGGGTATATGCAGAGGCGTACGGCGCAACTCAAGGAAGTCAGCGAATAGCAGTCTTTCTTTAACGCATGACGCACAAGGGCCGCGGTCTAATGATCGCGGCCCTTTTCATTTTGGCGTGGGTAGCGCTTGGCTGCCGCTCAGGGTGCCGCTCGACGACCCGCGCCCCGGCTCAGTTCACGTGCTCCCACGCATGATATGAACTGCGCACCAGCGGCCCCGACTCGACGTGCCGATAGCCCAGCGCGAGGGCGTCGAGCTTGATCTCCGCAAACTCCGCCGGTGTCACGTAGCGCGCCACCGGCAGATGGTCGCGCGAGGGTTGCAGGTATTGCCCCAGCGTGAGGATGTCGCATTCGACGCCGCGCAGATCGGCCAGCGTGCGCATCAGTTCGTCGCGCTCCTCGCCTAATCCCAGCATGATTCCGGCCTTCGTCAGCAACTCGCGTCCGCGCCCACGTGCCGCCGCCTTGGCATGCGCCAGCACGTCGAGCGAAATCTCATAGCGCCCGCCCGGACGGCATTTGCGATAGAGGCTCGGCACCGTCTCGATATTGTGGTTGTAAATCGCGACCGGCGACTCCACGACAGTCTCGACACTCGTATGGGCGCCCTTGAAATCCGGCACCAGCACTTCCACCCGCGCGTCAGGGCTGAGCGCCTTGATCGCATTGGCGGTGGCCGCGAAATGGGCCGCGCCGCCGTCGGGCAGGTCGTCGCGATCGACCGACGTCACGACCACGTGCCGCAAGCCGAGCCGCGCGACCGCCGCAGCAATTCGTCGCGGCTCGTCGGCATCGAGCGGCCGCGCCCGCCCATGAATCACCGCGCAATAAGGGCAGTTGCGCGTGCATACGTCGCCCATCAACATGAAGGTCGCCGTCCGATGGGAAAAGCATTCGCCGATATTCGGACAGCCCGCCTCCTGGCACACCGTATGGAGTTTGAGCTCCGTCAGCAGCGCGCGGGTGCGCAGGTATTCGGGCGACGACGGCGCCCGTACCTTGATCCAGTCGGGATGTCTGCGTTCCGCCATTTTTAGTGATTGACGCCCGCGGACGTCCCCGCGCGTAACCCAGTGGTTGAGGAGTACAAAACTATTTTCGCTGAAACCTCAACGAAGTTTCAGACTTCCCATTTGTTAAAGATGCGGGCTGCGCCCTGTGAAAACCTCATCCTGTCCTGATTGGCGCTCGCGATGCTCGGGCCGAGGACTTGCTCTTTCATGCCCTCCGGCCTCATCCACACTATTTGATCATACTCGAACGCTTTCGCGAAGCTCCGCTCGATCGCATCCGCGAAGTCCGCGACGGTCACTTGCGAATTACCCAGCGCCGCGATCGAAGTCATCCGGCAGCCTTCGATTCCGCACGGTACGATCGCGTCAAAGTAGCCGAGGTCGGTGGTGACGTTGAGCGCGAATCCGTGCAGTGTCACCCACCGCCGGATACCGACGCCGATCGAGCCGATCTTGCACGGCCCCGCCCACACCCCCGTCATCCCCGCGCGCCGGCCGGCCGCGATCCCGAATTCGCCCAGCCCATCGATCAGCGACTGTTCGAGCCTGCGCAGGTAGCGTGAAACGTCGCGGCGCGCGCCGGTCAGCTTCACGATCGGGTAGCCGATTAGCTGCCCGGGCCCGTGATACGTCACCTGGCCGCCGCGCGAAACCCGGTAGATCGGGACGTCGGGTACTGCGTCGATAATGTAACTCGCGTCCGCCCCCCGCCCGAGTGTGTACACGTGCGGATGTTCGAGCAGTAGCAGGGTGTCGCCGATCTCATCGCGCATCCGCGCCGCCACCGCCGCGTTCTGCACCTCGAGCGCCGCCGCGTAATCGACCAGCCCGAGCCGCGCCACGCTCAAAGCAGCCATCAACGATGCCGGACTGTCCATCGCCTCAGAAGTTGATCGCCTCGCCTTCGGCCGCCAGCGCCGCCTCCATGATCGCCTCCGACATCGTCGGATGCGGATGGACGCTGTGGCCGAGTTCGGCGGTGGTGGTCTCGAGCGTGCGTCCCAGCACGATCTCGGAAATCAGATCGGTCGCGTGATGGCCGATGATCTGGCATCCGATCACTTCGCCGTATTCCTGGCTCGCGACGATTTTCACGAAGCCCTCCGTCTGATTGATCGCGACCGCCTTGCCGTTGGCGCGAAACGGGATCTTGCCGACCTTCACTTCGATCCCGCGCTCACGCGCCTGCGCCTCACTGAGCCCGACCATCGCGACTTCCGGCTCGCAGTAGATACAACCGGGGATCGACAGCAGGTCGAAGCCGGGCTCGCGCACGCCCGCCATGATCTCCACCGCCGCCACGCCCTCGGCCGACGCCTTATGGGCGAGCAGGGGAGGGCGCGCGACATCGCCGATCGCGTAGATACTCGGACACGTCGTGCGGAACGAGTCGTCAATCTTGATATAGCCGCCGCGGTCGCCTTCGATTCCGACCGCGTCGAGCCCCAATTCGCGGCTGAGCGGATTGCGCCCGACCGCGACCAGCACCGCCTCGGCCTCGATCGTCTTGGGCGTGCCGGCGGCGTCCAGCGTGACCGACCATCCGTCAGGTTTGCCGGTGGCATCGCCGGCCGCGCCGCCCGCTCCATTGCCCACGCTGTCGCTCGCGCCCTTGCCATCGCCGATTCGCGCCATCGACTTGAAGCCGTGGCCGGTCAGTACTTTGACGCCGCGCCGGACGAATGATTTGCGCAACTCCTCGGCGATTTCCGCGTCGAAGCCGGGCAGCATCTGTCCCTCCAATTCGACGATCGTCACCTTCGCGCCAAAGGCCTGGTAAAAGTAACCGAACTCGGCGCCGATCGCGCCCGCGCCGATGATCACGATCGATTGCGGCACGCGGTCGTGCGCCAGCGCCTCGCGACTCGTCATTACGCCGTCGCCCAGCGCCATCCCGGGAAAGAGCTTCTCGCCCGACCCGGTCGCGATCAGAATCCGCTCCCCCTCGAGCGCTTCAGCCGGCGGCGCCGGCTTGCCGGTCACCGGCCGCAGCGCCACCGTATGAGGTCCGGTGATCACGCCGTCGGCTTCGATATAGTCAACCTTGTTCTTGCGCAGCAGAAAACGCACGCCCTGCGAGAGCTTGTCGGCCGCCTTGCGGCTGCGCGCGATGACCCGCTTGAAATCGAGCTTGATCTCGCCGACTTCGATCCCGTGTTCCTTGCCGGCGCCGCGAATCGATTCCATCGTCTCGGCCGAATTGAGCAACGCCTTCGACGGAATACAGCCCCAGTTCAGACACACGCCGCCCGGCTGATCGCGCTCGATTACCGCCACGCGCATCTTGAGCTGACTTGCGCGAATCGCCGCGACGTAGCCGCCCGGTCCCGATCCGATCACCACCAGGTCGTATCGTGAATTGGCCAATGCTCACTCCTTGGTGTCACATAAAACACTACCGCAAGCTGCCCTCGAAGATAAGCCGCGCTCACCTCGCACGGCCGCCGGCATCGCAATCGCCCGCCGCGTAAGCGCGCGAAGGACGGTGCGGGATCCTTCACTTCGTTCACGGTGACGTGTCGGTCGCTTGCTCCATTCCCACGGGACCTGGCTACCTAACCGAGCGACGCGAGCGTCAATAATCAAAATAATTTGCGCTGCGCCGCTTCCATCACCGGTGCGAAGGAGCGCCGATGGATCGGCGTCGGCCCCAGCGCCGTCAGCGCCGCGAAATGGTCCGCCGTGCAGTAGCCCTTGTGACTGGCGAAGCCGTAGCCCGGATACGCGGCGTCATACTCGACCATCATGCGGTCGCGCGTGACCTTCGCGATTATCGAGGCCGCCGCGATACAGAAGCTCTTGCGATCGCCACCGACGATTTTCGTCTGCGGTAGTTTCAGGTTGGGGATCAACCGCCCGTCCACCAGCACGTGATCGGGCGTCCGCGCCAGCGCCGCCAGCGCCCGCTCGCTCGCCAGCATCGACGCCCAGTAGATATTCAGCTCATCGACTTCGCCCGGTCCGGCGACGCCCACCCCCACCGCGATCGCCTTCGCACGAATCAGCGGAAACAGCTCGTCGCGCCGCTCGGGCGTGAGTTGCTTGGAATCGTGGACACCCTTGATAAAGCTTTCTGGCTCGAAGATCACCGCGGCTGCCACCACCGGACCCGCCATCGGCCCGACGCCGGCCTCGTCCACCCCCGCGATCGCGCCGAGTCCGGTCTTCCAGAACCGCCGCTCGTAACGCAAATCCGGCCGCTTGCTCACACCCGCTCTCCCCGCGCGCAATTCGATCCGCCCTGGACTGTGCCGATCGCGATCGGGCGCGCCGCCCTCATCGATTATGCGAAGGCTTACGTTGGAGTGCAAAGCATCAAAACGAATGCGCTCAGCTTTCTTCAACAGGACCTGGCGATCGCTCGCTCTCAGGCGAGACGTTTCAGCCGCGCCTGCCGCAAAATTTCGGCGACCCGCTCCGGGTCGGGTATATCGAGCATCCGAATCATGAAGTCCGCGCTCGCCGCCGACGCGATACCGACGTTGCCCAATCCCATGATCCGTTGCAGCAGGCTGCGCGTGACCTCGATCGAACGCACGTCGGCCAGTTCCATCTCGCGCCGGCGGCTCGACAACAGGCCGTGCCGCTCGATCAGCCGGTCCGACGTAAGGCTCCAACTGGTATAGCGCCGCGCGAGATGGACCAGTCCCATGATCGCCGCCGCCCCCGCGATCAGCAACAGTCCCGCCCGTCGATTTCCCTGTGGCGCGGTGATTTCGTAAAGGCCAGTGGCGAAGATCCCCGCGACGACCATCAGGCCGCGTGCGAAATGCCACCATGACGGCAGGATTCGCGTGAGCGCGTATTCATGTTTGGTTTCCGGCCGCGGCGTCATGATTCGCGCGCCGCAGCGCGAGCAGAAGGCGGCGTTCGCGATCGCCTCGAATCCACATTGGGGACATCTCATCGCCGATCGTTTACCGCACGCGCCGTCGGGAATCGTTCGCGCGGAAAAACAGTCGCGATTATGTAGAAGCGGCGCCGCATCGTCAATTCCAGATGCCTCCGCACGCATTGCAGCGCGTCCTCTACGGTTCACTCGACGACCTTCGGAACGCTGGCCGCAACCGCCGGCTTCATGGTATTTGTCGCCGTATGAAATTCGGACTTTTCGGCATTAACATGGGCCCCTGCGCGATTCCCTCGACCGCCGCCGCTGCCGCGCGCGCCGCGGAAGCCGCCGGCTTCGAAAGCCTGTGGACGGGTGAGCATGTCGTACTGCCCGATCCGCAAGTGCCGCCCTCGCCGGTGCCCGCCGACACCCCGTTCATCGATACCACTGTCGCCCTGGGTTTCATCGCCGCGCATACCAAGACCGTCCGCCTCGGCACCGGCATCATTATTTTGCCGCAGCGCAACCCGGTCGTGCTAGCGAAAGAACTGGCCTCGGTTGACGTCCTTTCCAATGGACGGCTCACCTTCGGCATCGGCATCGGCTATCTGAAGCCCGAATTCGACGCGATCGGCGCTCCATTCGATCACAAAGGGCCGCGCACCGAGGAATTTCTCGCCGCGATGATCGCGCTGTGGTCGATGGACAAGCCGGAATATCGCGGCCGGTTCGTCTCCTTCGGCGGCGTCAACGCGATGCCCCGGCCGGTGCAAAGGCCGCATCCCGAAATCGTCTTCGGTGGCATGACCAGGGACGCCTACGGCCGCGCCGCGCGACTTGCCCAAGGATGGTTCGGTTTCGCCCTCGACGTTGACGGCGCGATCAAATGCGTGGCGGGGCTGCGCGCCGCTTGCAAGGAGGCCGGCCGCCGCTTCGAGGATCTCGAAATCAGCGTCGCTCCGCGCGGCAAGGTCGATCGCGACGACGCCAAACGCTTCGCCGAGGCCGGTGTCCATCGCCTTATCCTGCTCCATCGGACCAACGACGAGCGTGGTCTGCTCGAGTTTATCGGCGAGACCGGCCGGAATCTGATCGGCAAGATCTGAGCGCTCGCGCCGCGAGGCTGCCTCGGGGCCACTCGAACACCCGTTTGTGCGCCCATGCGGCATCCGCGCATCGCTGATGTTGCACCGGCGCGTCATCGGCCGTCGCGTCAACGCCAGAGGTCTTCCGTCCGTTAGACCCGAAGAAACAGCGGTCGTCTCAGGCAGTAGTTTCCTATCCGCGGATAGCGATTGTGCCCATTTGCCACTTACCGGCAATCGATAGGGCCAGGGAGCTACGGTGTCATCGCTGATAGATGCGGGAATTATCCGTCGATCGCCCGGCCCGATATGAAAGCAAGAATTACAAATTACCATCGGGCGGCCACAAGTAAGGTGGCTGTTGCGATATAAAGCGAAAGTTAAGCAACTGGCGAGAATTGTAGCGAAATCGCAATTCCGGACGGTCTATCATTGCAAGGTTGAAACGAGAGGCGACCAGTTCTGCGCTGCCACAACGAGTCCTTTGAGGCCAATATTCTGTCGCGCGTCAATATGATGGCGCTGAAATAATGGCAATTCAGACCGTCACCGCGCAGATATGCACAATCGGGCTGCTCTTTGGAAACCCGGCACGCCCTTTGCGTTAAGAGACAGCCGTAGTCCATCAGTGGACGCCCAAGGAAATCAGGGAGGTCGTTCGCCAAATGAAAACAGACAACAGCCGGGTAATGACCGTTAAGGAATTGTCCGACTACCTCAAGGTTCATCCTTCAACCGTGTACCGCCAGCTCAAGCGCGGCCAGTTGCCGGCGTTCAAGGTCGGCAGCGACTGGCGCTTCAATGTCGAGTCAATCGACCGCTGGCGCCTCGAGCAGGATAGCTTCGGCGCGGCCGGCGAGAATTCCTGAACCGCCCGTCCCTCCCCTCAAGGGGGAGGACGCCTTAGCGGGCGTCCTCGGCGGTACGCGGCACCGCCCCCAGGTAGTCGAAGGTGAGCCAGCCGCGGATCGGTTCGACGCGGGCTATCCGCACCACGATCCGTGACTGGCTCGCCAGGTTGGGAGCACCGTGCAAGCTTCCGCGAACGGCGTAGGCGTCGAGCTCGGCGCTTGCGCCGTCGCGCAGCGCGACCGCATTGAGTGGCCGCCCGATCGCGTTGCGTTCCAGATAGCGCAGCGTCCAATAGCGTTTGGCGCGCCGCTCGAGTTCCTTGCCCTCGGCCTCCGCCGCCTCGGTATTGGCGAGCAGCTTGAGCAGTTCGTCGGCTTGGTATGCGACGCTCGGCGGCTCAGCCAGCGCCGCCAGCAATTGGCGCTGCAGCGCCAGGTCCATATAGCGCCGAATCGGCGAACTCATCTGCGCGTAGTAATCGAGTCCGACCCCGGCGTGAAATTCCGGATGTAACGACAGCCGCGGGCGCTGCGCAGCAAAATCGCCGCCGCTCGTTGGCTGCACCCGATAGATGATCGGAACCCGATGGTCCGCGGCCCATCGCGCAGCCACATAATTACTCAACACCATCAGCTCGGCCACCAATAGCCGGCTCGCCGACGCACTGTCGATCAGCGTCAGTTCGATTTCCCCGTCGGTGCTGACTTTGATCTTGGGCTCCCGCCGATGGATCAGCAGCGCCCCAGCCGCCCGCCGCCGCTCGCGCAGCCGGAGCGCCGCCTCGTTCATCAGCCGCAGCGCTGCCGCCTGCGCCGAGTCGGATTCCGCCGCCAGCATCGCGTCGCAAGCGTCGTAACTGAGACGCGCCGCGATCCGGATTCGCGAGGGGTAAATCGAATAGCCGATAATCTCGCCCTCGGCCGACAGCCGCACGTCGGTGGTCAATACGTGACGCTCCTGTCCCGCAATCAGGCTTGCCACGTCGCAGGCGATGCGGTCCGGCAGCATCCTGATGGTCGCCTCCGGCAGATAGACTGTGGTCGCCCGCGCCGCCGCTTCCTGATCGATCGGTCCCCGGACCGCGACGAAATCCGCCACCAGCGCGATATGGACTCGCACCCGCAGCTCGCCGTCCGCCAGCCGCTCGCACGACAGGGCGTCATCGACCTCAATCGTGTCGTCGTCGTCGATTGTGACGGCGGCCGTATCGTCACCGGCGCTTCGCGATGGCGCCGCGACCTGGTCGGCTTCGGCCAGCGCGGCCGCGGAAAAGCCGGTCCTCACGCCTCCGATTACAACGAAGCGCGGACCCGGCGGCGGCGCGCCCAGCCGCGCCAGGATTTCGTACGCCGCTTCGGCTGGCGTTATATCGGTCACGGCCGCTTCGATCATCGCGGTCAGATCGCGGCTGCGGGTGAACGGATTATCGAGGTAGCGGCGCAGCTCGGCGATCAGCGGCGCGGCCTCCTCGGCCGGCACCACCAGGCCGTCTTCCAGCACGCCGCGAATCAGGTTGCGGGTGTGACGGCTGGCTTCACTGCGCAAGCGCACCTTGTCGTATTGAACGCGCAACCGCTCGACCTGCTCGGCGTTGCGCGCGACAAACTCCAGATGCCGCCGTACGAAATACAGCCGGTCGTTAAACAGCGCCTCGAGCATCACCGAGGTCGCGCACGCCGAACGGCGTCCAAAAAAAAGTTCCGCCAACTCCTCTGCGCTGAAACTCCGCCCATGCTCCCGCACTACTTCCCACAGCAGGTTGAGGTCCAGCTCCGCCATCAACCGCGTGCGCTCGCCTTCGATCGCCGCCACCGCCGCCGCGAGCGTCTCGCGCGTGACCTTGCGATCCGGATGCCGCAGCATCACGAGGTCGCGCGCGATCGACCGCTCGCGGCCGCCGGCCTCCGTTACCGCCAACTGCTCGCCCTGCTCGCGCACCACCAGCCCGGGCTTCAGCCGGCCCTCGTCGAGAAACTCAACCAGCAACCCCAGGTATTTCAGGTTCGACTCCACGCTGGGATTCATTTTGACCTGCGGCGGAGTCCAAGACTATAAGCACTAGGCGTGCTTGGCGGCCAGGCTAAGCAGTCTGCGCTGCGCGCACGGGTGAATGGGCGAGCGAGTATGAATTGAATATGACGTAAACCGGGATGCCATCGAATAAAATCACACTGAATTTGCCCGATGAGATGAGCGACGACCTGGCGCGAATCGCTGAGGCCCTGGAAATTGCCGACCTCAACCAGGCCGCGCTGCTTGGGCTCGCCGAATGGATCGCGCGGCGCAAGTCCGAACTCGACGACCGCGATCCCGATCAGCGCTACTTCATCAACGAAGCACTTGACCAGCTCGCCGCGCGCAAAAAAGAATAGGCGCCGTGGCGCGGCCAACCGTCAGCTCGTCGGCCGCGAGTCTAAAATCAAATCACCGGCGGCATGTCACATCAATGGTTGATTTACCACTTCGGTGTTGCCGGTCTCGTCGTCCACCAGCAACATCTGGATCCGTTTGTAGTCGCCCTTGGGAAAGAAAACGTAGCCGCTTACGGTGAAGTCCTGGCGCACGTCCTGTGCGGGCAGCGCGAGCGCGGTCAATTGAGTATTCGCCTGAGCGTCGGCCTTGCCCGGCCCCGCGCTTGCGCCCTGGATGGCACCGGAGCCGCCGCCGATCGCTCCGCCGAGCGCCGCGCCGGTCGCGCCGCTATGTATCAGCGATCCGGCGATCGCTCCGATCCCCGCTCCGATCGCGCCCCCGACCAGCCCGCTCGCCCCCGCACTGAGCAGTCCGGCGCGCAGCTCGCCCGCGCCGCCGGCCTGACGCGCTGCCTCGGCTGGCGGCAATGGCGCGATACGGCTGCCCGCGTCGTCCAGCGCGAAGATCTGGCTCGGCACCACCGCGCGCGGCGAGTTGGTGCCATTGGCGATCGATACGTAAACCGGCAATACGTCGCCGATCGGCTTGCCCGGTGCGGAACTGATGGTCAGTTGGCCGCTAGCCGGCGTCGCCACGATACGTGGAGTGTCCTTGATTGGCGCAGGCGCGATCGCGCAACCGGCCGGCGCGAGCGCGAGGCTGGCGACTATCGCCATCGCAAACGCGTTACCGCACCGCCCCCAGGAAATCGTCGCCGCGATATCCCAGCCGCTCGGCCGATCGGCGAGGCATGGCTCGTATGGACCTTTCTTCATGGCGGCATCGCGCTCCGTCGTCACCCGGTGATTTCCCGACATCTAATTCATCCCGCGCGCGCCGGCGTTAAGCAAGGCCCCGTTGCATGCTTGATCCGTACTTCCGGCGGAGGCCGTCGCCGCCACTCTTATCTGACCGCCCGGATGCGCTATTCTGCTTGCGGTGCGGCGACTGCGTTCAAGCGCCGTCAGCCTCGGGCCGGGGTGGTGAAATGGCAGACACAGAGGACTTAAAATCCTCTGGAGGGTAACCTCCGTGCGGGTTCGAGTCCCGCCCCCGGCACCAAAAATACTAATTGTTTGCTAGAGTTTTTCTGAATCC
The DNA here is from genome assembly GCA_021780755.1 of Deltaproteobacteria bacterium. Lineage (GTDB taxonomy): Bacteria > Desulfobacterota > Binatia > Binatales > Binataceae > JADMIL01. The sequence continues at coordinate 49,905 of JAJXYF010000002.1, forward strand.
GTGTTGACGGCGATCGTTCAGAGAGCCGTGGCTTTGAAAGAACTTTGAAAGAGTCTCTAAAGGCGCTTCCAAAGGCTCGGTCGCGCATTTAGGATTCGATGTTGAACGGATGGCCGCAGTTCCCGACTCGGGAGGTGGTTCCACTCCTACCGCACTTTCGTGCTTCTCGGGGTGTCCACGCAACCGGGGTGAAACCGGGGCGCATGGAGCCCGGGGGCGCGCGTACGCGGTTATGGGATAAGGGCTGGGGAGATTTGTGATGTCGGATCGGGCGATCGAGATTGAAGGTATCGACCACGTGGTGCTTCGGGTGAAGGATGGGGAACGGGCGTTGCGCTTTTACATCGAGGTGCTGGGCCTTCGAGTCGAGAGGATTATCGAGGATTTCCACTATTACCAGTTGCGATGTGGCCGCAATCTACTCGACCTAAGCGTCCTGCCTGAAGGAGAAAATCTTGACCACAGGATCAAGCGCGACCTCGATCACGTCTGCCTCAATGTTCGCGGCAGCCTGACGGATTTACTTGCCCGTCTGGAGAAGCACAAGGTTGAGGTCGTCAATGGCCCGTTGGAGCTTTACGGCGCGAAAGGTTTCGGTACCTCGATCTACGTTCGCGACCCTGACGACCACACGCTCGAGTTGAAACTCAACTATCCCGAATATCCTGTGAGGACCACCTACAAGGAATTCATGGCCGGTCAGACCCGGCCTACGTCCAAACCTGATTAATACTCCGGTCCTTGGATTGGATGGAGGCCTGACGAACTATGCGCAGACTTATTGCCCTTGTTCTTGCCGTGATTGCAGTGAGCACTCTGTGCGCCGCTGTCTCAGCCGCACCGTCTCGCCCCATTAGCCTGGACATGCTTCGCAATGGAGAGAGCAAGCTCATCGTAGGATGCCCGGATGACTGGGGTGATTTCGACTATCGGACCACAAAAGGCGATTTTGCCGGCATGGACTCCGATATTCTGCACGAAATCGCGCGGCGCCTCCAAATTGGTCGGCTGGATTTTCACCCTACAAAGTTCAGAGATCTTGCGCCGGCCCTGCAAGCCGGCGACATCGACGTTATCGCCGCCACCTACTGGATCCTTCCCGAGCGAAAGAAGGTCTTCCTCTTCACCATCCCCTACTATGATAAGGGCGGCCTCGAAGCTTTCTGGCCCAAAGGTACCGGACCATTCGCGACGCCCGCGCTCATGGCTGGCAAGCGGGTCGGTGTAGTGGAAGGGGGCTACGGCGAAACCTGGGCGCGAGTTCATCTCCACCATTCCACCATCGTTCCAATAAGCGGAACTGATGCGGATGTAGAGAAGTCCTTGGAGGAGAAGCAAATCGACCTGATGGTGAGCAACAACCTTTCCGGCCGCACCCAGCGCGCACGTTCAATGGGCCGAGATTATCAGAGAGCGCTGCTCGTCAGGATTCCGGCCGGCTTCGCGACGCGCAAGGTTGACATCCGGCTGCGTGACGCGATGGACCGCGCGCTCCGCGCGATGCGCCGGGACGGCACCCTGGCAAGGATCGAGCGCGCCTATCCCGAACCCGATTCGTCAATAAGTGTGATTTCACGTTCGAGACCGAGTAACTTCCCGTAAGATATCATTATCATTTGGTGATTATCGGAATCGCGAAGAAGAGGCGGCGAAAGCGAAAGTTCGCGCTGCGGAAAGCTTCGGCGGTTGAATCAGCCACGCGTTCATCGAAGCGTTTTCGCGAGACTCTGGTTAGAGGATCACCGCGCCGCCGTCTTGGCTTGCACGCGCCATTCGTTATTGGTCGCGCGATCGCCGGCCAGCCACTTGCGCAAGTCCTCATGCGCGGTGGCCGAGCGCTTGGCCGCAATCCTGTCGGCCTCCGGATGGTCAACGGTGAACTCGAGATTCAGGCCGTTGGGGTCGGTGACGTAGAGCGAAACGCAGTAGCCATGATCGATCACGATGGTCTCGAAGGCGGCCACTTGCAGTTTGCGCTGCAACTCTTGCTGGCCTTGCTCATCGGCCATCTTCAGCGCCAGATGGACGAACGGCGAATGCGGTCCGTAGTGGGCGAACTTCTCGTGCTGCGATGGATTGGCGAAGTGAAAGAAGGCCAGAGCGCCGCCGTCGGCGATTTGAAAGAACAGGTGGCAATAGTACAGTTCGTCTTCACCGAAAACCTTGTCACATTCGCGCCAAGCCGCGACCATCGGCCAACCGAGGATATCTTCGTAAAACTTCCGCGTCTGTTCCAGGTCCCGACAAACATAGGCCGCGTGATGCAGCCTCATGGGAATAGTGTCCGGCTTGCGACCCGTGTGGCCGTTGGATTGTTTGACGCTCATAGCGGTTGCCCTCGTACCCTGTATTAGTCCCTATAGCCGGCTTAGTGCAACGAGCGGCCAGCGTTCACTGGGTGTGCCGCCGGGATTTTCGAGCTACGCGTCCTTGGCGTCGATCAGGACGGCAGCGAGCAACGCCGGCTCCTTACCCTTGTTGACCCACGCGTGATTCGTCCCGCGCTGCACCACGACGTCGAACGGTTTGAGATCGACTTCGCCCTTGTCGAGCAGCAGCGTGACCTCGCCCGAGAGCAGAACGATGTAATCGATGGTGCGGGTCTTGTGCATGCCGGGATGGCGGCTGGTATCCGCGCGACAATGAGCGGCATCCATCTGGGCGAAGAGCTTTGCGGCTTGACGTTCGCGCTCCTCGCGCGAGACCTTGGGATCTTCGGGCGGGATGGCCGCGAAGCGAAAGATACTTCCGCCCGGCGGTGGTTCGAGTTTGCGCACCTGCAGACCCGCGTCGCCGGAGCGAGCATTGTCCACCGGAGTGGCATCGGTCATCCAGTAGGCGCCAAACGGCGTTGGCGGTCCATCGATTACGACGACGGATTTTCCCTCGGCGTCATGGCCGGTGATGATTCGACGTGGTTCGTGTGCCATCGGCAGACCTCCCGCGAAGCTAATTTCAATTGAGCGGATAGTTGCGCTTTCCGGCTGAAATAGGAAATGGAAGGTCGCACGCAAGTCCGGTCCGTCCCGGTCCGACCGCCCGTTCGCGCATCGGCACTCCGCGCGCAATCCATAAGCTCATTCGATCCGTTCGAGCACGAACACCGGTATGCGCCGGGTGGTTTTCTTTTGATACTCATTGAAGATCGGGAGCTGATCGGCTTGCTGTTTAAACAGCCGATCGCGCTCGGCGTCGGCCGCGACGGTCGCCCGAGCCTGGTATTTTTCGCCGCCCAGTTCGACCGTAACGACCGGATGGGCGACCAGATTGTGATACCACGAGGGATTATGCGGCGCTCCCGCATACGACGCGATCACCACCATCCGATTAGCGTCGGTGCTGTAGGCGAGCGGCAGTGTGATCGCGCGGCCACTCTTGGCGCCGGTCATGGTGACCAGCAGGAGCGGTATGTTCTCCATTTGTCCGCCGACCTTGCCGCCGTTGGCGCGGAAATCGGTGATGACGCGCTGATTGAATTCCTTCATATCGGGCATCTTCGTTCTCCCTTTTTGCGGCCGCCACGGGCGGGCCACCGCGCCAGTCTCGCGACCCGTCCGATAATCCCACCGTGCGATATTTTTTGCCAGACGGAAAAGAGTTGAATGTTGACGGTCACAAGGTTGAGAATCGCAACACTCCAGACGCGAGAGGAGCAGCGAACGAGATGGAAGCTGGCGCGCCCATACACATGCTTGACGGTTACAAGGTGCTCGACTTCACGCAGGCGGTCGCCGGTCCGACCGCCACCTTGATGCTCGCCGAGATGGGAGCGGAGGTGATCAAGGTCGAGTTGGCGCCCAACGGGGACCCGACCCGCGCGATTCCGTTGGTCAAGAACGGGCGCAGCGGTTATTTCGTCCAGCACAATCGCGGCAAGAAAGGCATCTGCGTTGACGTCAAGCATCCTGAGGGCCTGGCGCTGATCAAGGGATTGATACCGCAAGTCGATGTGCTGATGGAGAATTTTGCTCCGGGCGTAATCGGCCGGCTGGGTCTGGATTACCCGACGGTCAAGGAATTGAATCCGCGAATCGTGATGTGTTCGCTGTCAGCTTTTGGCCAAACCGGTCCGCTGGCCAACGAGCCGGGGTTCGACACCCTGGGCGCGGCCTACGCCGGCATCACTTCGATGGGCGGCGAGGCCGACGGGTCGCCCTACGTCCCGCAGGCGGCGATTGGCGACGTCAGCACCGGTGCTCATGCCGCGCTGGCGATCTGCGCGGCGCTGCTCTATCGGGGACGCACCGGCCGCGGCCAGTACCTCGACGTTTCACTGCTGGATACCTATTTCCATTACCATGAGATTAGCGTGCAGATGCATAGTCTGAGCGGGGGCGAAATTAAACCTTTCCGCGCGGGCCGGCATTCTTTTTATCTGGCTCCGGTGGGGATATTCCGCGGCAAAGAGAAATACATAGTTATCATGTGCGCCTTTGATCATCAGTGGCTGACGCTATGCGAGGTGATGGGTCAGCCCGAGCTGGCGAAGGATCGCCGCTTTGCGACGCGCGAGGACCGGATTCAGAATTTGCCGGCGCTGATTGAGGTAATCGAAGGATGGCTCCGCTCGATGCCGAGCGACGATGCCGCGATGGACGCAATGCGCGCGCGCCGCATACCGATGGCACCGGTCTTAACGGTCGCCGAAGCCGTAAAGCATCCGCATCTGCGCGAGCGCGGGACCGTGCGCAAGGTCCACGATCGGATACTGGGCGATTTCGACCTGCCCGGCTTCGCGCTGCGCTTTTCGGATTTTCCGCGCCCGCTTGATTTGCAGGCGCCGTTCCTCGGCGAGCATAACGAGGAGATTTTCACCCAGTACCTTGGCTATGACGCCGGCCAGATAAAGCAACTCGAGCAAAGAGGCATCGTGCGCAAGGGCTGAAGCGTCATTTACCTCAATCCGCCTGCGGAACTTCGCGCGCGATCGCCGGGAGCGGCTGATGGCCGCTGACTTCCGCGCCGGCATGATGCTCGAGTGGAACGAAGAACAACGTCGAGACCAAAGCCAATAGCCCGATCACGACGAACGCCGCGGCGAAATCGTTGGCGTTGAGCGTCGTACTGGCGCGCATCGCGAGGCTCACATGGAGCACGAGCGCCGCCACGGTCACGCCGAGACTTAGGAAGAGTTGCTGCGCCATGCTCGAGAGCGTGCTGGCTCCGCTCATCATTGGGGGCGAAATATCGGCGTATGCGACGGTGTTGAGGCAGGTGAACTGCAGGGAGCGGAAGAAGCCGCCGGCCAGCAAGACCCCGATCATCAGGCTCTTGGGGATGCCGGGACGGAACATCGCGTAACTGATCAGGATCAGCGCGCTGATGAGGCCGTTGCTGATCAGTACCGAGCGGAAACCAAAACGGCGCACGATCGGGCCGACGGTAAACTTCATGGTCAAGGCGCCGACCGCGCCGGTGAAGGTGATCAGGCCGGAGGCAAAGGGGTTCAGCCCAAAGACCAGTTGCAGGAGCATCGCGAGCAGAAAGGGCAATGCGCCGATGCCCATCCGCGCGAGTCCGCCACCGAGCACCGAGGCGGCGAAGGTGGGAATCTTCATCAGGGTCATGTCAACGATCGGATAGTCGATACGCCGTGCATGGAGAACGTAGAGTCCCGTGCACAAGCCGCCGGCCGTCATCACGGTCATCACCAGGCCGGCCGGGACCATCGCGCGCCCGATGGTCTCGAAGCCGAAGACCAGGCCGGAGAGGCCGATTCCGGTCAACACGAAGCCACGAAGATCCAGTGGAATGGTTTGCTCTTCCTTGATGTCCGGAATGTAAAGCGTAACCAGAATCATCCCGAGGATCGCGATCGGCACGTTCATGAAAAAAATCCAGCGCCACGAACTGTAGGTGACGATGAAGCCGCCGATTGGCGGGCCGAGCACCGGGCCGAGCACGGCCGGGATCGTGAGGTAGGACATCGCATCGACGAGCCCCGACTTCGGCACGATGCGCAGCACGACGAGGCGGCCCACCGGCACCATCATCGCGCCGCCGAAGCCCTGCAGCACACGGGCGAGGACGAGTTCGGAGAGCGTCGATGAAAGCCCACAGAAGATCGATCCAAATGTGAAGAGCGCGATCGCTGTGCGAAACACCGAACGTGCGCCGAAGCGGTCGGCCACCCATCCGCTGATCGGGATGAAGACGGCAAGGCTGAGCAGATAGGAAGTGATCGCGAGATTGAGGCGGATCGGGGGTTGATCCATGGCCCGGGCAATCACCGGCAGCGCCGTCGCGATCACCGTCGAGTCGAGCGTCTGCATGAAGAGGGCGCACCCGACGATGGTGGGAACGACGATGTTGGCGGCGGAAGGTGAAAGGCGTCCGACGTTCATCCTGGGATGGAATGTATCAGTATGCGTGGGCGCGTCCCGCTATTTCGGCAATGGCGAGCGTCACGCGTGTGGCAAAGCCTTGATTACATCGTCGGCTTTGCAGACCGTCGTCAGCATTCCGAGTACGCCACTTAAGGCCGCGCGATGACCTTGCTCGGAAAACGTCGCACAGCAGTCATCGGGAATCACGACATAGTATCCGCGATCCACGCCATCGCGCGCGGTTCCCTCGACGACTCCATCGGTGGCAATTCCCGTCAGCACGAGATGAGTAATGCCTTGAGCCGAGAGAATCGCTTCAAGCGGGCTCGCATAGAAGGAACTGACGCGGGTCTTGGTGATCACGATATCGGCGGGGTCGGGCGCTAGATCCTGGTGAATTTCCGCGCCCCAGGTGCCGTCCTTCAGAATCTCATTGGACTTCATCGACGCCAGTATCGGCGTATTCAGCGGTGCGTCGAGGTAGTCCGGCCGATACGCATGACGCACGTGAATGATCGGAATTTTTGCGCTCCGGCCCGCGGCGGCCAGCCGCGCGATGGTGCCGAGCACGTTGCGTTCCTTGATCAGTTTGGCCATCGCACCGCCGCTCATCGCCGCCATTTTGCCATTCTCGTGAACGATATCGTTCTGGCAGTCCATGATTAGGATTGCGGTCTTGCTCTTCGGCAGGGTCAGCGTCGCCATAGTTGAACCTCACGGCTGAGTTGGTTCACTCGTAACTCCATATACTCGATATCGCAACCGGGCGCCGGGGACGCCCGCAAAGAATCGTTTTGCGTTACCGCCTCGCGAGCAAAAAGCTCTACACTGGCGCCGCGAAGGAGGGCCGTTGCGAAACTCAGGGAGCGGCCGGTTAATCCGATGGCCAAGGCGCGTGCGGTCGTTCAGGTGGGCGACAAAAAATTCGAGCTCCAGCAATTTGACCTGCCGCGGATTGGCGCCGATGACGCGCTGATGCGGGTGGAAGCCTGCGGCATCTGCGGTAGCGACGTCGATCAATATGACGGCAAGCTCAACGGACTCTTGAGTTTGCCGATGATCCCGGGTCATGAACCGGTCGGCATCATCGAAGAAATCGGCGCCGATGCGGCCCGGCGTTGGGGCCTTAAGGCGGGCGACCGAGTGGCGGTCGAACCCACTCGCGGATGCGGTCATTGCCGCGCCTGCAAGCGTGGCGATTCGCGGAACTGCCGCACTGGACGCCCGGGCGCTAAGATTTCCGTGTGCGGTTTCATCCCGACCACTATCGCGCCCGCCTTGTGGGGCGGGATGGCGGAATTCATGTACCTCGACCCCGAGGTCGCCCTGCATAAGGTCGCGCCGGCGGTCCCCGCCGAGCTCGCGGCGCTTTATCAACCGATCGCGGCGGGGGTCAGCTGGGCGCATCGCGTCCCCGGCACGAAGGTCGGCGACACGGTAGTGATCTTCGGCGCGGGGCAGCGCGGTATCGCCTGTGCGGCGGCTGCCCGTGAAGCGGGCGCGGAACATGTCGCGGTAATCGCGCGCCGGCAAAGCGCCCGCCGTCTCAAACTCGCCGAAGAGTTCGGCGCCGACGCCACCATTTATGCCGACGAAGACGTGGTCGCACGGGTGCGCGAATTGACCCGCGGGGAAGGCGCCGACGTGGTCGTTGACGTGACCGCCGAGACCCTGGCGCCCATTCCACTGGCGGTCGAGATCGCGCGGCCGGGCGGCACCATTATCCTCGCCGGGGTTAAAGGCCCTGAGGCGGCGATTCCGGATCTCAAAAACGATCGCATATTTTCCAAGGAACTGACTATTCGCGGAGTCAAGAACGCGGACTTCGATTCGTTCGCGATCGCCGTCAAGCTAATCGAATCGCGCAAGTATCCGTTCGAGAAGATGCATACTCACAGCTTCGGCCTGGACGATCTCGAGCTTGCGATTAACACCTTGGCCGGGCGCGTCGCCGGCGAGCACGCAGTATCGGTCTCGCTGGATCCCTTGCTATAAAGCGCAAATCGCGCCGATGACAACGAATTGCGATGTGGCCGGTGTGGCGATGCCGGTCGAGGAGGGTGGTCCGCGATGCCGAAGATCGTAGCTAACCATTGCGAGATGTCCTACGAACTCGACGACTTCACTACTCCGTGGCTGCCGTCCGAGACGCTGTGGATCCAGCACGGGTTCGGCCGCAACCTGCGCTTCTGGCGGCACTGGGTGCCGCTGCTTGCAGGCCACCTTCGCGTCTTGAGGCGCGATATGCGCGGCCACGGTCAATCGGCCGATCCGGGGCCGAATCACGAATGGTCGGCCGAGGAATTGCTGCTCGATATGAAGAGCTTCCTCGATGCGCTTGGCCTCGACCAGGTTCATTACCTGGGTGAATCGATTGGCGGAACCCTGGGAATCGCATTTGCGGTGCGCTGGCCCGAGCGTTTGAAGAGCCTGACGCTGCTCGCGACCCCAACTTCGATTCCGCCGCGCGTGCAAAAGCTCTTCGCGCTCGGCTACGAAGACTGGCCGACCGCGCTCGGCAAGCTTGGCTCCGGCGGCTGGGCCAAGGCGCTGATGGAATCCGGCGGCGGCCTGACTGGCGGCGATTCCGCGCGCACGCAATGGGTAATCGACGAATGGGCCCGCATCCCGACTCACGTCTTGCAGGGCTTGTGTCGCGCCGTTCCGAGTGTGGACGTCGCGCCGCTGCTAACTCAAATTAAGGTGCCCACGTTGATCCTCGCGCCCGCCAATAGCGTTTACGAACCGTTGAAGGCGCAGGTCGCGATGCGAGACGCGATCCCGGGCGCTCGTATCGCCGTCATCAACGGCAAGGGTCACGAGATCTACGCCGACCGGGCCGAGGATTGCGCCAGCGCCGTGCTCGAGTTTACCGAAGCGCTGCGCGCATAGGACGGTCACGGCGGAGTCGCTACGGACAGGTCGTGGGAAGGCCACGATGATCTTCCAACTTGACGGGATTACTTAGTTGCGTAACCGTCAGGTTGCGAAAGCGTGAGGTCTTAGTGCTCAGGCTAGTTACTTTATAAGTGTTGCTCCCGTTTACGCCGAAACGCGATGACGCGGGCATAACAGTTCTACTTTTCTGGAGGCAACGTGATCGTTCAGGCGCGCAAAACCTACAAAGTCGCAACCGAAAAAAATGTTCCCATGAAGACGCGGGATGGCATCACACTCCATGCGGATGTGGTACGTCCTGATGCGCCTGGACGTTTTCCGGTCCTGCTCAGCCGTACGCCCTACAATAAGAAGGGGACGGACGACCCCAACGGTCCCAGTTACCTCTTTGCGCGCTATGGCTATATCTCGATCACGCAGGACTGTCGCGGCCGGTTCGAATCGGAAGGTGAGTACGACACGATCTTCCAGGAGATCGCCGATGGCTACGATGCGGTCGAATGGGCCGCGCGGCTGCCGTGGTCCAATGGCCGCGTCGGCACTACCGGCCAATCCTATCTTGGACTGACGCAGTATATGATCGCCTGTAACGATCCGATGCCGCCGTCGCTGCAGGCGATGGCTCCCGTGTCGGCGTCATCGGACTATCACGCGAGCTGGATCTATCACACCGGCGGCGCCTCCCTGTGGGGATGGCTAATCCCCTACGCGATTTTCAAGGGACTCAACACGCTGAAGCGGTCGAAGCGCAACGATCTGTTTGAAAAGATGAAGGAATATGTCGAAGGTGGAGAGTTCCCCATCATCCGACAAACTCGCTTCGGTCTGAATGCCTTCACTCCGCTCACCGAAAAATGGTATCGCCACCTACCGATCAAAGATTGGGTCGGGCTGCTGAAGGAGACCGCGCCATATCTCGCCGATCACATCGCGCATGCCGACGACGGCGAGTACTGGTATCGCGCCAACGTCAACCGGCATGCCGCGAGTGTCAGCGTACCGATGCTGCACGTCACCTCGTGGTATGACATTTTCGGGGAAGGTGGTCAGACGGCATATCGCAGCATCAGGGCCAACAGCAAATTTGAAAAAGCGCGCAACGGACAGCGACTGATCATTGGACCTTGGGGGCATCTGCTGCCTTACAACGTTCCGAACTCGCGCGGCACCGGCGATATCGATTTCGGGCCAGCCGCTCTGATCGACCTTAACGAGACCCTGTTGCGCTGGTTTGATTACTGGCTCAAGGACATCGACCACGGAATAATCGACGAGCCGCCCGTAACAATTTTCACGCTGGGCGAGAACCGCTGGCAACAACTGTCCGACTGGCCGCCGCCGAATATGCGCCACGTCCGCTACTTCCTGCACAGCCACAAGGGCGCCAACGCCCTGACTGGTGACGGCGCGCTTTCCACCGTGCCGCCCGATGCGGAACCCGCCGATACCTACGTCTATGATCCGAATGATCCCGTGCCGTCGCTCGGGGGCAACAATCTGGCGATCGATATGGGCGTTCAGGATCAGCGGCCGGTCGAAGAGCGACCGGACGTACTGGTCTATACCTCCGATCCGTTGGAGCAACCGCTTGAGGTTACCGGACCCGTGACGGTTGCCCTATGGGCGTCGTCATCGGCGATCGACACCGACTTCACCGCAAAGCTCGTGGACGTGCATCCGAGCGGCTACGCGCAGAATCTTCTCGACGGCATCATTCGGGCCCGCTATCGCGAGTCGGCGAGCGCGCCAAAGATGATCGAGGCAGGGAAGCCCTATCAGTTCACGATCGATTTGTGGGCAACGAGTAACGTCTTTCTGCCGGGTCATCGGATCCGGCTCGAAATCAGCTCCAGCAACTTCCCGCGCTTCGACCGCAATCTCAATACCGGCGAGCCGTTTGGCGAGGGTACGAAAGGAATACCCGCGCATCAAACGATCTTTCACCAGGGCGAGATGGCGTCGTACCTTCTGCTCCCGGTCATACCGAGATAACGGAAGGGCTTCCTGCGTGACCCGCTGCGTTCCCCGATCTGAACTACGCGGTCAAACGCTTCCTGATTAGCAACACGCTCCCGCCTTACGCGGCTGATCGGACGCGGGCACGCAGCACGCCGCTGGCGACTCCCCGGTGGCGGCGCTGACCCTGTTATGCAGGGGGATGCAGCAGGCCTCCCCCTTCGCTCGCTTCATCGTCGTGTCTTCGCCGAAGATTGGCACTTCGCCCAGCGTCTGAAAGTGCTCCCACGCCAGCCCTTGCGGATCGATCACCCAGTATTTGTTGCCCTTGGCGTAACAGCATTCGACCGCGGTCTCTTTCAACACCGACGACCCGGATGCATGCTCGGCGCGCGCAGCCAACTCCGCCAGTTCGGTGGGGTCTTCGGCCTGGAACCCCAGGTGGTTCACACCAGGTTTATGGCCGCGCGACGAGATCGCGAAATTCACCCGCGGCTCCTCGATCATCCACTTGGCGTAATCCGTCCGTTCGACCGTCGGCTTCATCCCGAACAGTTCGGAGTAGAAGCTTACGCTCTCATTCAGGTTCTCGACCGCCACGTGTACATGGAATCGTTTCACGGGAAGCTCTCCTTTGAAATTTCCTTTTCGCCCGGCTCCGCGGCTGCCGCGACCCACGATTTTCCGCCCGCCGGGGTTGACCCGCATCCCTCTTTAATTCTATATATATCAAAATATGAAGAAGTCAACCGCGATCGCGGCGCTAGGCGCGCTCGCGCAGGAAACCCGCCTCGATATCTTCCGCCTGCTGGTCGCCAAGGGCCCCGGCGGATTGCCCGCCGGCGAAATCGGCGACCGCCTCGGACAGCCGTCGCCCACCCTGTCGTTTCATTTGAATCAGCTCAGGTTCGCCGGCCTCGTGACGTCGCGGCGCGCGAGTCGTTCGATAATCTACAGCGCAAACTTCAAGTCGATGAACGACCTCCTCGCGTACCTCACGGAAAACTGCTGCGGCGGAAATCCCGCGGCGTGCGCGCCGCTCGCCGCCAGCGCCCCTGTTTCAAGCCCGATTCCGAAGCGGCCCACCCGCGGCATCACGAACCCCGGCAGGAAAATCGGAGAAGCCTGATGGCCGATCGCCAATTCAACGTCCTGTTCCTATGCACTGGCAATGCGGCCCGGAGCATCATGGCCGAATGTGCGATTGGACGCTGGGGTAAACGCAACTTTCGCGGATTCAGCGCCGGCAGTCATCCGAAGAGCACCGTTCATCCGACGACACTGGAATTGCTCAAAGAACTGAACTACGAGACCGCCGGGTTGCGCAGCAAAAGCTGGGACGAATTCGCCCGCGCCGACAGTCCGCCACTCGATTTCGTCTTCACCGTATGCGATCAGGCTGCCGGCGAGGTCTGCCCGCTATGGCCCGGCCAGCCCGTCACCGCCCATTGGGGCGTGGCCGATCCCGCGGCATTCAGCGGCCCCGACGAAGGGCGACGCAGGTTCTTCTTTCGCATCTACGCGGAACTGGAAAATCGCATTAAAATCTTCACCAGCCTGCGCATCGAGACCCTCAACCGCTTCGCCCTCGAGCGCCGCGTGGAGGAAATCGGCACGATCAAACTTCCGGATAAGGAAGAGCATTGACCCTTCCTCACCTCACTCCGCGACGACCCGAAACGCACTACAGGAGCACAATATGAGTGCAACTATGGCGGTCCCCCATACGCCCGTGATGCGCAGGCTGTCGTTTCTCGACCGCTATCTAACGCTATGGATTTTTCTCGCGATGGCCGCCGGCATCGCCCTCGGCAGCGCCTTCCCCGGAATCAAATCCGTCTTCGATCGAATGACTATTGGCACGACCTCGATCCCGATCGCTCTCGGCCTCATCCTGATGATGTATCCACCGCTCGCAAAGGTGAACTACGAGGAACTCGGCGACGTCTTCCGTGACTGGAAAATTCTCGGTCTCTCGCTCCTGCAGAATTGGGTAATCGGCCCGATCCTTATGTTCGCACTTGCGATCGTCTTTCTGCACGATCGTCCCGCCTACATGATCGGGCTCATCATGATCGGCATCGCCCGCTGCATCGCAATGGTCATCGTCTGGAACGACCTGGCGGACGGCGACGCCGAGTATTGCGCCGGCCTGGTCGCCTTCAACTCGATTTTCCAGGTGCTCTTTTACTCAGTCTACGCTTTCGTCTTCATCACCGTCGTCCCGCGCTGGTTCGGGCTCGCCGGATCGGTCGTCCACGTTACCATCGGCGGCATCGCCGAAAGCGTCGGCATCTATCTCGGCATCCCGTTCGTGGCCGGATTCGCGACTTGGAAAACACTCACCGGCCGCAACGGCAAGGCCTGGTATCGCGATCATTTCGTACCGAAGATCAGTCCGCTCACGCTCATCTTCCTGCTCTTCACGATTGTCGTGATGTTTTCCATCAAGGGCGCCGCGATCCTTCAGCTACCGCTCGACGTCGTCCGCATCGCGATCCCGTTGCTGCTGTATTTCGCGATTATGTTCGGCCTCTCCTTCATGCTCAGCATGAAGGCCGGCGCTACCTATCCGCAGACCGCTACGCTCTCCTTCACCGCCGCCTCGAACAATTTTGAACTCGCGATCGCGGTCGCCGTTGCCACTTTTGGCATCGACAGCGGCGCTGCCTTTTCCGCCGTAATCGGCCCGCTCATCGAGGTGCCCGTGATGATCGGCTTGGTCGATGTTGCCTTGTGGGCGCGCCGCCGCTACTTCCCCGATTCGACCGCCACCATTGCCGCCGTCGAATGCTGCGACACCACGCTCGACGGTCCGCGACTCGAGCGCCAAACGTAAAGATACACACTTCGGCCGAGAAGGTGGGCGGAGGTCACGACCTCGAAATACTATCGGCACTTACGAGAAGAAACTGGCGCCCCCTGCGGGATTCGAACCCAGGGCCCCAGGATCAGGAACCTCCGTTCTGGACGCAGTTTTCTCAATCAAGTCGGAGCCTTGAACTCCTTCTAGTGGCCTGTAACAGAGAAATTGGTATTAAGGCTGATGCGGTGTGAAGGGTCACGATAGGTCCACTTGATGGGCTTGGGAGCGCGGTTGTAGTGACGGATGTAGCGCATGAGCTTGCGGGCCAA
>JAJXYF010000012.1 GCA_021780755.1 Deltaproteobacteria bacterium
ATCCTGCATCATGCGATCGAGGATCGAAAGCCGGGCGTGCTCGGCACGCCGTCGGTCGCACCAGCGTGATCGCGTGTTCTGATCACGTCTCGGCCTGAAATTCAGGATTGCGCGAATTCCGGCCCCTCCGCTTTGCTGCACCTTCTATGATCTTGGCGGGCTCGATATCGGCGACGACGTGATGATCGGTCCGAACGTCAGCCTCATTACGGCGGGCCATCCGCTCGAACCTTCGCAGCGCCGCGCCGCTACCATCGGAAAACCTATCCTGATCGAACGCAATGTCTGGATCGCCGCCGCAGCTGTGATCGGCGGGGTGACGGTAGGCGAGAACTCGGTCGTCGCTGCGGGTTCAGTCGTCACGAGGAACGTTGCTCCGAACACCCTGGTCGGCGGAAATCCGGCGCGCGTGATCCGTTCGGTTCGCGACTGAAGGAACATGTGCTCGCGCGGCCAAATCGAGACACCGTCCGCACGCGATGGCATGGACTTCTTCATCGTTGCAGTGCGGTAGACGTTTTTGAGCTTTTCCAGCTTCAACCCTTGCGGCGCGATGGCATCGGCATCATTGTTTGGCCAAGTTGCAGGCGGAAAAGCTGCCCGCTCTCACCGGTCGAATTGTTGCTAAATGTACAATCTCTATTCCATGCAACGCTCCGGCAACAGCTACAAGGTTCGCCTTGCGCTCGCGCTGCTCAACGCCCCCTATCGCGCGATCGAGATCGACATTCTGCGCGGCGAAAGCCGCACGCCGGAATTTCTCGCGAAGAATCCAAGCGGACAGGTTCCGCTGCTCGAAGTCGCCGACGGGCGCTATCTCGCCGAGTCCAACGCGATCCTCTGGTATGTCGCCCGCGGCACATCGCTGGCGCCGGAATCGCCGATCGAGCGCGCCGAAGCGCTGCAATGGATGTTCTTCGAACAGCATGCGCTGGAACCGAACATCGGCGCGGCATATTTCTGGCTCGCGCTGGTCAGAGGCGGCCGCGACCTGCAAACACATGCGCTGGAAGACTGGATGGAACGCGGCTATGCCGCGCTTCAGGTGATGGAGAATCATCTCAAGACCCGCGAATATTTCGCCGCGGGGCAGTTCACGATCGCCGACATCGCGCTTTATGGCTACACCCATGTCGCCGACCAGTGCGACTACGACTTATCGACCTTTCCGGCGATCCGCGACTGGCTGAAGCGGGTCGAACAGGTCCCCGGATTTGTGCCCATGGACTGGCGGCCGGCTGGTGGCATGTTGGAGCCGGACCATCAGGCGCCTGCGGAGGCTTAACAGCCTGTAAAAAGCGGGGACGAATTGCGAGGATTACGGGTGTAGCGCCCGTCCTGACGTAATTTGGCCATTTTGGTGACCGCCGCCGCCGCAATCTTGCCGGTGAAAATTGTCACAAAGTGCATCGCGCGAAGTGATTCGCTCGCTCGTACAAGGATTTATTCGACCATGAGCCGGTCTTTAGCGCCGGCCGGCTTCACCGGGCCGGCAGTGGCTATCGCATCAACGCGGCTGAGAGGCACGGTGGCGGCTTCGCTCGCCATCGCATCGCTCTCGCTTTGCCTGATGGTCACCTTGACCGTGCTGTCGGGCAAGCTCGGCGCGGGAATGCCCATTCCGGCTTGATCCATTCATTTGGTCTTTCGGTTTTTCGTCGGCTCACGCGATGATCCGCATCGCGATCGGACAATGATGAGGTCTCCGACTGCATTGGTCACGGCAACGCTGTTGGCAGCCATCCTGGTGGCGGCCTCGTTGCTGATTGCGACAAGCACGCGCGGCAACGAGACGCCTCGCCATACAACCGCGAGCCTGCGGCCGTTCGCGAAAGATGAAGCCGGCCTCGGCGCAAGCGGCGCGGATCGGACCATGGATGCCGCCGGACGGGCACCATTCAAGATAAAATAGCCGGAGTTTTGCCCTGGAGGCGGCAACGCCTTTTTAAGGTTAGAGCGCGAAACGTCGCTGACAATCCACAACTTTCCATCAAACTGCCCGTCTCCTTCTCGTGAGCGAACGAGATTAGCCATGCAGTTCGACTGGCGTGCTCTCTTCGGACCGGCCCTCACCGCAGCGACGGCGTTGACCGCCCTTGCTGCCGAGCGCCTTCTGTTCGTCGTTCCCAACGCGGCGCCGATCTTTGTCTGCACCGTGGCGCTCGCCGGCTCGCTGTCGGGCCTTCGCTCCAGCCTCGCCAGCGCGGCACTGGCCGTCGTTTCCTGCGCGCTGATCCTGTCCTTCCGCGGCGCGCATCCGGGCGATTCATCGGCCCATTCCCTCGGTCACTTCTTTGGGTACTCGACGGCGGACCTTACCCGTATTTCGATACTTGCGATCGCCGTGATTTGCACCGCGGTGCTGACCGGCCTCTTGCGGAAAAGACTGGTCGATACGCTCGCCTGGGAACGCCGCCACCACGTCACGGCGGAGCGGCTTTCAGCGGCGCTTGACCAGGTCGACATCGGCATCGTGCTGCTCGACTCCGACACCCGCGCCGAATTCATCAACCGCGCGTTTCGCGATTACTTCGCGCTCTCCGACGAGAAGGCCGACAGCAAGCCGCCCTTCATCGCGCTGATGTATCATGGCCGCGACACCGGCGCTTACGAAATGCCCGAAGAAGAGTTGAGCGCCTTCATCGCGGAGCGCACCGAAAAAATGCGAACAGGAGATTCGACCCCGATCAACATCAATCTGCGCGATGGTCGGGTGCTTCGCTTCAGTTGCACGGCCCTGCCCGATGGCGGGCGGATGCTGAGCTATACGCCGGTGACCGAACTGGTGCGCCGTACCGACGATCCAGCCTACGCCGACTATTATCGCTCGATGCGCAAGAACGGGTTACGCAATCCCGCGGGGCATCTGCGCGCGGCCGAATAGGGCGTCGAGATAAGCTGCATTGATTGATGCGGCAGCGCCACTTAAACCGGCAGAACAGATCCATTTCGCCGGATAAGCCCATGCCCGATGAAATCCTCGTCCGCCGGCTCGCGCGTTCCGATTACGAACAATGGTTGCCGCTGTGGGATGGTTATAACGCCTTCTACGGCCGCACCGGTCCGACCGCGCTTTCGCCCGAAACGACCCGAATGACTTGGTTGCGCTTCTTCGACGCCTACGAGCCGATGCAGGCGCTCGTCGCCGAAAGCGGCGGCCGGCTTGTCGGGCTCGCGCATTATCTGTTTCACCGCTCGACCACCGCGATCGAACCGGTCTGCTACTTGCAGGATCTCTTCACCGATGCGTCCGTACGCGGACAGGGAATCGGCGGGGCCCTGATCAGCGAAGTTTACGCGCAGGCAAGGCTGGCCGGCGCGCCGCGCGTCTACTGGCAAACGCATGAGACCAATCACGCCGCGCAAGCGCTCTACGACAAACTCGCCGAGCGCTCCGGCTTCATCGTCTACCGCAAGGTGTTGTGACGGGAATGCCCCTGGTTTGCGCCACTCGGCGCCGTCGGCCGGTATCTGCAGGATTGAACATCGGCTGTGGACAAATCCCCATGTCACGACTCCGTTACAATGCAGGGCTAGCCTTCGCCTGCGTTTGATCAGCCCCCGTCGACGATCATCC
>JAJXYF010000024.1 GCA_021780755.1 Deltaproteobacteria bacterium
CGACCTATTGAAAACCTGGAGGTGGATTCCTCGTTCATAAGCATTCTGTACCTGCGCAGCGACTGTGACTGACCTCGGCACTGCGTCGACCAAATGTGGTGACGCCGGTCCGGCTGGGCTCGGCCAGGAGCGGACATCGGGCGATGCCTCTGGATTCCGCCTCTCTAGCGGACATCGAGGCGAACAACGGCCTGACTCGCTCGCGCTTATGCCCGAATGGTGAGCCGGAGCCACAGGAGCCCCGCATGCATCATGCCGTGCTCGGGCTGGCCGGCTCCTGCGGCTCCCAGCGACGGCGCTCCCTGATTTTCGGAACAAGAGCTAAGATCGCCGTCTACCTAGAGAGAAGGGAGACGAAATGGCCAGGGGGCTACCTCAGACCGTTCGCGAAAATCTCGAAAAGTGCCGTGCCGCCGCCGTCGCGAGCGTCGACGCCTATAACCGCCCAGGACCAAACTTCAGAACCGCGCACTACATCGTCCTAATCATCATTGCCTGGACGGCGCTGTTTCACGCCATTTTCTACAACCGGGGCCGACGCCCTTGGTATCGCCGGGCCGTCAAGGGGACTGGCATCCGCTATGTCAGGATTGACGGCGAACCCAAGCACTGGGACCTATCCGAATGCTTGACGCAATACTACGGCGGGAACAACCCACCCGAGCGCCGAAACCTCGAGTTCTTATGTGGCCTGCGGAACAAGATCGAGCATCGGCATCTCCCCGATCTCGATGCCTCGCTCTATGGCGAGTGTCAGTCGGCTCTCTTGAACCTTGAGGAACTGTTGGTGGCGGAGTTCGGCAAGAAGTACGCGCTCGTTGAACAGCTCGCGGTGTCACTGCAATTTTCACAAATCGCACCTCCCGAGAAGCGCCAGGCAGCCAAGTCGCTGGCTCGTGGGGCTGCGCGTTCGGTGGTGGAGTACATCGAGCGCTTTCGCGGAGGGCTGCCGACTGAGACCCTGAACAGTATGAAATTCGCCTTCAGCGTCTTTCTCGTTCCCAAGGTTGCTAATCGGCAAAGTACCGCGGACGCGGCCGTGCAATTCGTGCGCGTCGACGATTCGAGTCCCGAAGAGCTCCAACGCCTCACGCGCCTCAATGTGCTCATCCGCGATAAGCACATCCCCATTGCCAATCTGGACATGTTCAAAGCGAGCCAAGTGGTTGCGGCGGTCACCGCTCGGGTGCCCGGCGTGCCCTTCGGCATGGGCGTGCACACCAAAGCCTGGAAACATTACGCCGCGCGGCCACTGAGCGGTGATCCTCACCCGGATCGAACGCTGTCTCAGTATTGTGTCTACGACCCCGTGCATCGGGACTACGTGTACACGCAAGCCTGGATCGACTTTTTGGTGAAGGAGATCGGCGATCCGCAGCGCTACGCCCTGCTCACGGGCGGAACAACGCCGGCGGCGGGCGGGCCCGCGCCTGCCAACGAGCCGCAAGTTCTAGTGGCTGCTCCCAATGCGGCGCCATAACTGGTGGAGCCGGGCGCTCGCTGGCCGCACGCGCGGGATACGGACAGACTCCACTCCACGCCGCTCCGCACCGTGCAACAATCAGAGCCATAGAGGTCGCGCGCTATTTCAGCGCGAGACGTTGTACTAAGCAGGTTTACGAGCATGGATCATTCCTCATTCGCCAAATACTCGATGAGCCGGCTCGCGGCGATCGAGGCGCATCGCAAAGAAGTTACTGAGGAATGGCCCGCGGCCAAAGATGACTTGGACGGCTTGATCGAAGAGGTCTTCGTCTGGGCTCGGACGAAGATCAACTTTGGCAACATCTCGGACAAGCTCGCGGCGCGTCGTACGCTCGACTTCGCATCGCTGGAAAAAATGAAATCGATCCTCGCGGGTATTGACTTTCCGGCGGAGGTGATGCTCGGACAGAATCCTATTTCGCCTTCCGAGGTTGTGGAGGAACTCACGCGTCATTTGCGTGACCTGAAGTTGCAGTTTGCCAATCTCAGTGAGATTGACGTAGATACGAAGTTGTCATTTCTGATCGGGGGCAACGCGCGGCAATTGGTATTTGCAGCGGCCGTGATCGGCAAGAAGCTCCCGGCACTAGTTAAGTTGGTCCGGCAGAAGATCGATCTCCTGGCCCCCATCCAGGTCAGGGTTATCTGGTCTTGGGTTCAGGAGGAACTGGACCCGGCCAGCTTGACGCCGATCAGTGATCACGCCGCGCTCCTGCCGCCGGGCTGGACGCAATTCACGGACGTAGAAGAGGCGCGGGGCAAGCTCGCCCGCTACGTCGTGGAATTGAAGCCTGCGCTGCTGGCAGAGATGGCTCGCCGGGGCCGGACGAGCTTTCCGATGAAGGTGCCCGACACTTCGCAGATGTTGGGCTGGAAGGAGGCAACGGCCGTCGAGCGCCTGTCCGAGCAAGAGGGAACACTCGTAACAACCGTCGGCCGCATCGGCCCCCTGCTCAAGGTGCTCTTCGCTCGCGATGAGAGCGACGTCGCTATGGGTCTCGGCTTGGACCCCGAGAGTCGGATCTTCAAGAAGGAGCGATCGATCTTCGAATCGAGCAACAAGCAGCCTCCGCCCTTTGTTGGGATGTGCTACGAACTGCGAAAATTCATCCAGGTCGCGGATCTTCTGGTTTCAAAAGAATTCCCGCTCGAGGCCATGTTGCGCCAACTGAAGCTTGGTCTGGAAGTCGTCGCGCAGGACATTAGCCGCGACTACGGGAGACGATCTGAGCTCCGACTCCAGCGCGAAATCGCGCGCTTCCTGATCGAGCGCGGCATTTACGCCGTCGGGACGAAGTTCGGTCGGTCCGAAACGGATTTTGTCATTGGTGAGCACGCCGATCACTACGTGATCGAGGTCAAGAAGTATGCTCGAGGCAGCGCCATCACGGATCGCACGGTTAAGAGCGCCCTGGTGCAGCTGCAATCGTATATGGATCAGCCCCCGACCCATCCAGTCGGGATCTTGGTTGTCTTTAATTTCACGGACTCTCTGTTGATCGCGCCCCAGACTTGGATCCGCGGTCGCTACAAGATCCTGGTGATCAATCTGCAGCCGGAGCCTCCAAGCGGACGCAGGAAAAGCCTGACTGTGGAAGAGGGAAGCGGAGAGCGAACTATCGATGTCCACATCATCGATGGCACGAATCCAGAGAGGCGACGACACAACAGTGGCAGCGCGAGGCGACGACGAGGAGCACGGCGATCGACCCGAAAGTGATGTTGAGGGGTAGTCGCCTCGAGGGCGTGCCGCAACCCAACTAACGCCTTCGCCGGAATGCGCTACGGGCACGGCAGGCTTGAAGCCATGCTTGGGCGACAGCACGAGTGGCCGCTTTCGCGCCAGCGATGCAATATCCTATGGCCGCTTTGGGTCGAAACCCGCCACTGAGCGCCATCAGTCACACGCTCTTGCGAGGAGGATTCCGCGGGTGCCCGACGCGCCGCATCGCTAGGGTGTAATTGGCGGATCCCCGTCGACATTCTCGTAGTATCTTC
>JAJXYF010000027.1 GCA_021780755.1 Deltaproteobacteria bacterium
TGCTTTCGGACCAGCAGTGGAAGGGTTATAACTTCCCCAACGAGTACTACATGCCGCTCGGCTTCTTCAAGCCGTCGTGGGGCGCATGGGAAAACCGTCCGGTGTCGATCGTGGATGTCCATCGGATACCGAGCCAGCAGTCGGGCTACTGCTATTCGAGCCGCGTGATGTACCTGGATCGCGAAGACTGGTCAACGTTCTGGAACGACAACTTCGACTCGAACAAAAAGCTGTGGAAGTTGTTCGCGTACGAGAATGCGATGGGCGATATCCCGGGCCTGGGACACACCTGGGTGGGTATCGGCGCAATGGCGTGGGACATCCAGAACTCGCATTCGACGATCTGGAGCAGCTGGGGTAATCCGGCCCACAAGAGCCATTACATCAATAATGCGGCTCCGAAGGAGTACCTCAATGGCGTCAAATACGGCAGTTCGGCCGGTCTGATGCAGCTCATGCGTTAGCGCATCGACCTCCACAGCCGGGCGCGCCACCCGCGAACTGCTGAAATGGCGTAACCGGGAGCGGTGTATCGCACGCCGCTCCCGGTTACTTTTCGCCCTTCGATTGCTGCCGATCGTCGGTCAGCCCGGCGGCCCTCGCTACTCGCCGTATTTTCCCGTCGATGCCCCCCTGTTACTCTATCCCCCATGCCAAATCGTCGCTCCGCCGTCGTTGCCGCCTCGCCGGAGACGCCGGATTGTTCCGATCGGGAGCGCCCCGAAAGTCCCGACGAACCTGACCACCCTCGCCGCGGTTTTTTCGGGCGGCTCCTCAGCCGCTTGGTGCCGCCGACCGCGTTGATGCGCTTTCTGAGCTACGTCCGTCCCCATCTATGGCTGGTCGCGGGCGGCTCCTCCATGGGCATCCTCAAGTTCACCCTGCCGCTCGCCTTTCCGCTCGCCTTCAAATACGTCTTCGACGTTCTGCTGGTGCCGCAGCCGCATCCCGAGCGTCTCAACCAGATGATCGACCGCTGGTGCGGCGCGCTCGCCGCGACGCTTCATCTTGGCGCGGGAGCGCCCGCCAAGCTCGCCGCCCTGACCGCCGCGCTCTTCGCTCTGTTCGCGGTGCAGGCCATCGCCACTTACTACCGCAACTACTGGGCGAGCATGGCCGGTCATCGTCTGATCTTCGACCTGCGCTACGCCCTCTACAAACACATGCAGCGCCTGTCGCACTCGTTCTTCGATCGCACCACCTCCGGCGCCGTGGTCTCCAGGTTCATCTCGGACATCTCGATGGCGCAGAATTTCGTCGGCTCCGCCATGATCAACATCTGGATGGACGGGGTCTCGCTCGGCTTCGTCGTCTGGCTCCTCTTTTACCTCAACGTGCGCCTCGCCTGGATCTCGCTCATCGTCATTCCCTTCTATGTCGCCGTCATCAGGATTCTGTCGCCGCGCATCAAGGAGACCAGTCACGACCTGCAGGAAGTCGTCGAGGAATTTTCCGGCGAGTTGCAGGAACGCGTCGCCGGCATCTCCACCGTGAAATCGTTCGCGCGCGAGGCCGACGAGGCCCGCCGCTTCCATCAGCGCACCACCCGCCTTTACGACCTGACCATCGAGAGCGTCAAGCTTTCCTCGACCCATCAGATGTTCACCGAGTTCATCTCGCGCGCCGCACCCTTGATCGTTATCTGGGCAGGCGCCCTGATGATCATGCACCGGCAGATGTCCATTGGCACGGTGGTCGCCTTCTTTGCGTTTCTCGGCGCGCTCTACCTGCCGCTCCAGCGCTTCTCGGAATTGTCGATCATCGTCGCCACCGCGCTCGCCGCCATCGAGCGCATCTTCGCGTTCTTTGACGAGACCCCCGAGGTCCACGACCGCCCCGATGCGTCCACGCTCAAGGTCAAGCGCGGCTTCGTCGAGTTCGAGCATCTGCGCTTCGGCTACAAGCCGCTCGACGGCGGGCCGCTGCGCATCACGCTCGACGACGTCAACCTCGCCGTCCCGCCCGGCACCACCGTCGCGCTGGTCGGCCGCTCGGGCGCCGGCAAGACCACCCTCGCCAGCCTTATTCCGCGCTTTTACGAACTCGCCGCCGGCCGCATCCTGATCGACGGCACCGACATTTCCAGCGTGACCCTCAAGTCGCTGCGCGATTCCATCGGCATCGTTCCACAGGACGCCATCCTGTTCAGCGCGTCGATTCGCGAGAATGTCCAGTATGGGCATCCCGGCGCCTCCGACGCCGAGGTCTGGCGCGCGCTCGAACAGGCCAACATCCGCGACTTTGTCGCCTCGCTGCCCGACCAGCTCGGCACCCTCATCGGCGAGGGCGGTGTGCGGCCCTCCACCGGCCAGCGCCAGCGCCTGGCGCTCGCCCGCGTGTTCTTGAAGAACCCCCCGATCCTGATTCTCGACGAAGCCACCTCGGGTCTCGATTCGGAAGTCGAAAACCTGATTCACGACGCCGTACGCCGCCTGATGAAGGGGCGCACCTCGTTCCTCATCGCGCATCGGCTCGCCAGCGCCGTTGATGCCGATGTCATCGTCGTGCTCGACGGCGGCCGCATCGTCGAGGTTGGCGCGCATGCGGAACTCGTGACGCGCGCCGGCATCTATGCCCAACTCTTCAACGAGCAGACGCGCAAGCTGCGCCTGACGCCAGACCATATCGCGCGCGTCCCTGGCTCCCTCAGTCCCGCCGCCGCGCGCGAATCCCGCCCCACCTAACGATCGCCCTCGGCCCGCCAGGCGTGGCCCCGGTTTCTGTCCCCTGAGTGCAGTCCCCTGAGCGCAGCGAACGGGCCCGGTGCTGTGTCTCCTTTTTGATCCCTCCTCCTCATCCTGAGCCACGTGAAGGATCTCGCGCTCAGTGCGGAAACGCAGGCCTTCGCGTCCGTCAGCAATTCCGTATTGACAGCCCAGCTTATTTCGCTTGTAAGATTTAGTCATACGTCGATCGCTTAGTGCCAGGCGTGGAGGGGCCAGGGACACCGAAAATCCAGCTTCTGTTTGATTTTGCGCTATCAGTGAATGGGGGTTCGCGGAGCGTAATTTTCTAATCGGAGGGGACAAAGCATGAGAGTTTTGACTCGTATAGTGGCAACCGGTCTGTTGCTGATCGCACTGCCCGCACTGGGCTGGGCGCAGTCAACCGACCGCAGCGAAATGGACCAATGGGTGAAGGACACCCAGAACCAAGGTACGGTGCCGACCGACGGCAAGATCACCAACGCCAACTGGCAGCAGTACAAACATTTCATGCCGCTCGGCATGCAGAAGCTCTTCGAGGGCGCCTATTTCTGGAAGATGCCCGCCGATGTCGAAATGGATATCGGCCCGGCCGTCTATAACACCTTCCTGCCCAAGACCTGGGTTGAAGCGACCGAGAAATACGGCCCACAGACGCAGGTGGAAGTCCTGCCCAACGGACATTACGTCCTCAAGAATTACCACGGCGGCACGCCCTTCCCAAATCCGCAGGAGCCCAACAAGGGCTGGAAGATTCTCGCCAACGTGTTCTGGGCCTATGTGCCTTCGGTTTACGTGAACAGCCCGAATAACTACGGCTCGGTCTGGTCGCTCGACCGATTCGGCAACTCCAACGCGACCACCCTCGATGTGGTCTATCGATGGAGCGACTTCAACACCGACCCCGGTTTCCCGGTCCAGCAGACCTATGCCCCCGGCACCTGGTACACCGAGTGGGGTATGGAGGAATCGCCGGAGCAGGCGCGCTACACCGCTTCGCTCAACCTCTTCTATGTTGATCAGGAGGCGCACCCCTTCCCGGACGTCTTTGTCTTCGTGCCGGCGCTGCGCCGCTCGCTGCGCCTGGCCTCCACCGCCCGCTGCTCGCCGGTGTTCGGCTTCGACTGGACCTACGACGATGCCAAGACCAACGGCTTCAACGGCAGCACCTCGATCTATACCGGAACTTTTCTCGCCGATCGCAACATCCTGACGCTGGCGCACTTCAATACCGAGGGCTCGGTCTTCCCCGGCGGCTACGATATGCCGCTGGGTTTCCCCAAGCCGACCTGGGGCAAATGGGAAGCGCGTTCGATGGCGGTGGACGACGTCGCCCGCATCCCGAGCGAGTCGCAGGGCTACTGCTACTCGAGCCGCATCCTCTACGCCGACCGCGAACACTGGAACGGAGACTGGGTCGATCTCTACGATTCGAACCACAAGCTGTGGAAGTCAATTTCGTACTACAATGACGCCGGCCAGGTCCCGGGCCTTGGCTCCGCATGGGACGGTGTGGCCTCGATGGCGATGGATTTCCAGAATGCACACGAGACCGTATGGTCCGGCTTCGGCAATCCGGGCGGGCACAAGCCCTACCTCGATCACAACGCACCCGCTGAGTACCTCGACGGCATCAAGTACGGCAGCCCCGGGGGCCTGATGATGATCATGCGCTAGCGCAAATCGACGCCCTCAGCCGGGCGCGCCACCCCCGAATTGCTGAAGTGGCTAACTCCAACCGGGAGCGGTGTACGACACATCGCTCCCGATTTTATTTCCTGCATTACTTGACAAAAAGCGAAGAAAAAACGAAAATCGTCCGATGAAACGATTCGCTGCGTCGTTCGGCGATCAACTCCCCTTCGGGCCTGACCTCGTCGAGGCGAATGACCCCGTTCGGGACGTCGAATTCGTCGATATGCCGGTGCGGCAGATCCTCAATCGCTGCGATAATCCCAGGCTGCGCTTTCGCTGGACGATCAACCCCTACCGCGGATGCGAATTCGGTTGCGTGTACTGTTACGCGCGCTATACGCATGAGTTTCTGGATTTGCGCGACCCGATGGATTTCGAGCGTCGCATCTTCGTCAAGCGGATGGCCGCCGAAGTGCTGGCGCGGACACTTTCGCGCACGCCGATCGGCGCCGACCAGATTGCGATCGGCACCGCCACCGACCCGTATCAGCCGGCTGAACGCAAGTTCGGCCTCACCCGATCGATGCTCGAAGTATTTGCGCGGCTGGGCGGCCTCGACCTGTCGATTACGACCAAGTCGGCGTTGATCACGCGCGACCTCGACTTGCTGCGCGAGATCAACGCGCGGTCGCGCCTGTCGGTTAACCTCTCGCTGATCACGATCAATCGGCGCCTGCAGCGAATCCTGGAGCCGCGCGCGCCGCAGCCGGCGTTGCGCTTACGCGCGCTCGCGGAACTGGCTGCCGCTGGAATCCATTGCAACGTCTTGATGATGCCGATGATCCCGAGGCTGACCGACGCGCCCACCGCGATCGAGAGTGTGATCCGCGCCGCCCGCCGCGCGGGCGCTGCCGGCGTATGGTGGCGATCGCTTTTCCTGAAACCGGCGGCGGCGCGCCGCTTCGTTCCATTTATCCGTGAAAATTTCCCTGAACAGGTGGGGCGAATCGATGACTTCTATGGGCGCTCGACCTATGCGCCGCGCGCTTACGACGAACACCTGTCGGCGATCTTCACGCGCCTCAAACGCAAGCACGGCTTCTCGACCGAGGTTGCGCGCGACAATCGTCCGGTGGTCCAGACGGCCGAGTCATCCTCGCCGCGTCAGCTCAGCCTCGTCGGTCATTTCTGATTGCGACCGTCCGAAGAAGGAAACCGCACGAATCCGGCAAGGCCGCCCGTTCAACTAATGGAACGTCGGATGTGCGAAGCCAGCTTGGCGAGTTGCTAGCGAAGGCGCAGGTTAAAGGCTTGCGGGCCTTTCTCGCCGGGGCGCGTATCGAACTGCACCTCCAAACCCTCGCGCAGATCCTCGAAGTAAACCTTCGGCGCGAGCCGCGAGCGATGAAAGAAGACCTCGTCGCTGCCATCGTCCGGGTTGATGAAGCCGAAGCCCTTGTCCTTGATTATCTTCTTGATCGTGCCGTACACCGGAAACCCTCCGCCCCAATCACAGGGTGACTGTATTGAGCTTAGACCGTCGCGGATTTATGTAAAGAGGGACGCGGGGAGCGCCACGCAATGTTGAAAGCGGTCACGTTGAAGGAAATCGAGCGGATCTTTTCCATTACCGACGCGCTCGGGATTTCGCGCGAGGCGCTGGTGATTCCATTGCGCACGGAAGCCCCCGGCCGCATCAGCATTATGAGGGACAGCAAGCTTGAAATCGTGGTCGATCGGGACGGCGATTTCGAGGAGTGGCTCACGCGTCTGGAGCCGGCGATTCGCGCTTTGATAGATCTGCCGGAGCCGGACTGAACTCGATAATCACGGCGCCGTGATCGACCATGTCGCCGACCCCGACGCGGATCTTTTTGACCACGGCGGCGCTTTCGGCGTAGAGCGTCGTCTCCATCTTCATCGCTTCGAGCACCGCCAGCGCCTGCCCGTGCTCGACGTTGTCGCCTTCAGTGACGAGCAGCTTGAGAATCTTACCCGGCATCGGGGCGGTCACTTCCGGTGCGGCCAGGCCGTGGCGCGAGGTCCCGGCGCGACCCTCGACCGGCACGAATTCGAAGCTGGCCGGCCCCGCCGCGACGAGGATCGAGTTGCGCGTGCGCGCGCCGGATATGCGAACGCGACGGTCGGCGATTTGCAGGATCGCGGCGCCATCGGCGAGCGGTTCGAGTTGGGCAACGACGTCGATGCCGTCGATGCGCGCGCGCACCGTGGCGCCGTCGCGCACCATGATCTCGACCTCGATCTCGCGAGGGTCGCCGACCTGCTTGACCTTCATCGGCGGCCCCACAATTCAAATCCCGCGAGCTCCGTCCATGGAGTTCGCTTACCCGCGCCGCCCTCGTTGCGGGCGGCATTTGCCGCGGCGGCGCCAGCGCCCACGCGCCCGCTATCGAGATTGCCAGCGGCGACCATGGCGGCCGCGATTAGCGCGGCGGTCAGGTCGCCACCAGCAGCGGTCCAGTGCGGAAAATTCTCGTCGAGAAAACGCGTTGACAGGTCGGCACGGGCAAACGCGGGGCTGGCGACCACGTCGCGCAGGAACGCCGCCGTATTATTGATGCCGAGCAGCGAGAACTCGCCCAACGCCTCGACCATTCGGGCGCGCGACTGTTCGCGATCGGCGCCGTAACAGATCAATTTGGCGATCAGGCTGTCGTAGTACGGCGAGACCTCAGCGCCGACTCCGAGATGCGTGTCGATGCGCACGCCGGGGCCCGCCGGCAGATTGAGCTTGATCACGCGCCCGATCGCCGGGCGGAAATCGTGCGCGGCGTCCTCCGCGTTGATGCGACATTCGATGGCGGCTCCGCGCGGTGCGGCCAGTTGCGCCACGCGCTCGCCGGCGGCGATGCACAATTGTTCGGCGACGAGGTCGCAGCCGAAGCGCAACTCGGTCACCGGATGCTCGACCTGCAGCCGCGCGTTGATTTCGAGGAAGTAAAAGTTGTC
Source organism: Deltaproteobacteria bacterium (assembly GCA_021780755.1). Classification (GTDB taxonomy): domain Bacteria; phylum Desulfobacterota; class Binatia; order Binatales; family Binataceae; genus JADMIL01. Next base: position 7,311 of record JAJXYF010000027.1, read on the forward strand.
GCCGTCAACCAGGAACTCGGCGGTGCCGGCGTTGCGATAGCCGGCCGCGCGCGCGAGTTTGAGCGCGGCCTCGATCATCCGATCGCGCATACTGGCCGACAATCCGGGTGCTGGCGATTCCTCGATCAGTTTCTGATGGCGTCGCTGAATCGAACATTCGCGCTCGCCAAGCGCGACGACGTTGCCGTGATGATCGCCGAGAAGCTGAATCTCGATGTGCCGCGGACGCGCCAGGTATTTTTCGAGAAAGATCCTGCCGTCGCCGAATGCGGCCTGCGCTTCGCGCGCGGCCGCCTCGAGCGCGGCGGCCAGCCCGGCCGCTTCGTTCACCACTCGCATGCCACGCCCGCCGCCGCCGGCGGCAGCCTTCACCAGCACCGGAAACCCGGTGCGGTCCGCGAAGCCGCGTGCCGTCGCGAGGTCGCCGGCGTCCGCCGTGTCCAGGCCCGGCACGACCGGCACGCCGGCGTCCATCGCGATGCGCCGCGCGGCGACCTTGTCGCCCAGCGCCGCCATCACCGCCGCCGGCGGCCCGACGAAGATCATCCCGTGCGCCTCGGTGGCGCTGGCGAATTCGGGGCGCTCGGAGAGAAAGCCATAGCCGGGATGGATCGCGTCGGCGGCGGTGGCTGACGCGGCGCCGATGATCGCGTCGATATTCAGGTAGCTGCTCGCGGGATCGGGCGGTCCGATCAGGTGCGCCTCGTCGGCCGCGGCGACGTGCGCCGCACCGGCGTCGGCCTCCGAATAGACCGCGACCGTCTTGATCCCGAGCATCCGTGCGCTGCGGATGATCCGCAACGCGATTTCGCCGCGATTGGCAACGAGCAATTTTTTTATGGTTCGCGGTTTCACGTTCTGCGGCAGCCTACCATAAGCGCCGGGCGGGCGGCATTCCACGCCCACGATGCTTTGCACTCGCATCGCTCAATCACGGCAAAAAGACGAGGGTGGCGGCGACTACCCTCATTCGCGCGCCGCGGCCCGGCGCCGGGCACCGTTTGCATGTGCGCCGCTCATTCGGTTAATTGCGAGCGCAAGAACCGCCGCGCGAGGTGATCAAAGCGATGGGCAACTATTTTGAGGATTTCAAACCGGGCCAGACCTTCAAGCATTGGCCCGGTCGCACGATTACTGATTTCGATAACACCTGGTTCACGCTGATGACGATGAACACCAACCCGATTCATTTCGACGCCGCGTACGCCGCCAAAAGCCAGCACGGACGCTGCCTGGTCAACGGCTTGCTGGTAATCGCGACGGTCACCGGGATGAGCGTGAAAGACATCAGCGAGAACGCAATCGCGAATCTCGAATACGAATCGATTCGGCACACCGCGCCGACCTTTGGCGGCGATACGCTCTATGCCGAGACCACCGTGCTCGAAGTCACGCCGTCGTCGAGCAAAGCCGACCGCGGAATCGTTTACGTCGAGACCCACGGACTCAATCAGAAGGGCGAGCAGGTGCTGACGCTGCGGCGGCGGGTGCTGGTGCCGCGGCGGCCGAAATGAAGCTGGTCGCGGCGGAGATTTGGCGTTCACGGATCGGCAGTAAAAATATTTTCCAAAAAATCCGATCAACGCAGAAAAGTGATTGATCGGCGTCGTGAAATCACTATTGTTGAACGCTGTTGTCCGAAGCCGCGTCCGGCGCGCCGGGCGTGATCCAAACAAGGAAAGATCTTGCATGAGGGAGCGTTAGCGTAGGAAATGGAAAACTCACCCGCCGTTCGCATTGTCTATGACTTCCCGGTCGCCGGGCATCTCTGCACCGATGGAGCTGTCCGCTATATCAAAATGGCGCGCCGGGCGGGCCTCACTCAGCCCCAGGGTGTTTGCCCGACTTGCCAGATCATCTTCCAGTACCAAAAGCCGCAACGCTCGAAGGTGCGGCATTTTGGTGAGAACGGCGCGACGCATTTTTAGTACGCGCGCTGGCGGCCGTCCGCCGCTGGCATCCCCCGAAATTCAGACCACATATGGTCCCCGCAACTAGGCCGCGTTTCGCGCGCGTCAAGAACGGGTCGCGCGACGATATCGGCCAAGGTGCGCTGCCAGAACGCGCCGGTCTGTCCGATCGGCCGCTAGCCGGTGGGTTGCGGATACGGGGTCGGTTGCGACTGTGGTTGCGGCCGCAGCGTCGAATCCGGAGTGGGCGCATGGGCGGCCTTGAACTCCGCGTTGGTGGGACGTACGCGAACCATCATGTACTTGAGCCCCCCGTAGTAGCGCGCCGTTTCGCAGCCGACGAAAGATGAATCATCGGCAGGATCGAACCACGCGCGAATCTGCGGCAAAAACGGCGCGATCACGACGTTGATCCAGCCGAAGTCCGGCTTCACATCGACCTGTACGAGGTTGCCCGGATAGTAATCCCACGGGACCGGGGGCCGCGCCGAAACCGTAACCTTAAGCACCTTGGGGCCCGGGATGCAGTTGAAGACGTGAAAGCTCATCGTTCCCTCGCCACCGGCCGCCACAAACCGTCGCAACGGCAGGATCACCGTATCGCCGGCGAACGTATCGGCAGGGAAATCGAATTTTGCGCTGCTGACCTCTGCCTTCCCATTGGTGTAAACCGTACACACACCAGTGCCTTGGGCAAATTCGACGTGGCTCTCGCGATCGTGTGAACCGTCGGCCAGAAAGAACGAATGATCGGTGTGCACGAGCGTCGGCATATTGCCGTTGACGCCAGGCCGTAGGGTGGATTGGTCGATGTCGTAGGTGCCGTCGAGGAAGCGATACTCGCCGCGCGCGGTAGTCATCCCTGCGCTGTCAGTGGTAACGGCGAAATGCGCGTGGCCAATCACGTGCAGGCCATCAACACTGCGGAGGGTGAAACTGGTGTCCGGAAAGTCGAGATCCCCGGCCCAGGACGTTACCGGCGCGATAATCGACCAGAGCGCCGCCATCGCAGCGAGGCCGAGGACGCATTGGCGCAGCCCCCTGAATGATTTCGCGCGCAATAATCTCGTCATCTAACCCTTGCCGATCCCGTCCATCCTCAGTGATACGCGCTCCGGCGAAATTCCCGGCGTTGTTTCAAGCTCTCGATCGCCAAACTTACGCGACGCCGGGCGCGGGAATCGGACGATAATCACTGCGCATGCTTGAAGAGCTTCATCAGGGCTTCGAACGATGCGGGCGGGCGGCGGGCGGTAGCCAGATTGTGGTTCACATGGGCGGCCGAACTCATCCCGGCCAGCGCGACATCGATCCCCGGAGTCGATCGGACGAATTGCAACGCTCGCTGGGCGTCGCTGTCGAAACCGCCAAACGCCTCAGAGAGAATCGCGGGCATCCCGCGCGTCAGGCGGCCCTGCAGCAGTGACGCGCTCGCGCATACCGCGACGCCGGTCGCATCGGCGGCGGCCAGCAGGCTCCCGACCGTGCCGTCGGGCAGTTGCTGATTTTTCGCGGTGAACGCCTCGGGCATCGCGAGGTTGTACGGCAATTGAATCACACGGAAATGATGGTCCTTGCCGCCCGCCTCGACGGCGATTTTCACCATCTCGGTCAATGACAGATACGAGCGGTCGGCGGGCGCGACGCGAAACCCGTTCCAGGTCGCCGCGCCATAGCAGCGGATACGGCGTTCGCTGACCTTGCGTTCGAACAGCTCGAAGGCGGCGCGCAGGCGCGCGTTGAAGTCGTCGCGACTGACGGCCGTCAACTGGCTCTCCGGATTGTGCAGATAGTAGATGTCGAGGGTCTCGAGCCCCAGGTTGGCGCGACTCAGATCGATCATCGCCTCGAGCCATCGCGGCGTCATGCAATGCGCGCCGTCGATCAGATCTTCCGCCGTGACGATGCCCGGCTTGACGTAGGTATCCTCGAACCACTGGCGCGGATTCGGCGGCATCGCACCGTCGAACGTGATGTAGCCGCCCTTGGTCGCGACGACGATCTCCTCGCGCCGGATTTTGCCCGCGCCGACGAGTTCCGCCAGGACCTTGCCAATCGCGCGCTCGCTGCGTTGAAAGCGATAGTTGACGGCGGTATCGACCAGGTTGATCCCCCCGGTCAGCGCCGCGCGCAGCGCATCTTCATACGCGGCGTCGGTCGCGTCGTCACTCTCGCCGAGATAGGTCCCGATGCCGATCGACGAGACCGCGAGCCCGAGCGTCTCGCGAAAGTTTCCGGGCAGTTCCGGAAACCGTCCGGCGAACGACGCGGTCGCCTCGGCCGTAGCCGCATGCTTGAGCATCGGAGATTCCTCGCGAGCCGCAAATTCGGGCCCGGCCGTTGACGAGATGTTAAGCGGACTAATCGAGGGCTCGTAGAGCAACTGAATTATGTTGCCATCGGGGTCGCGAATGTAAAAGGACACCGAACCGTCGCGGTGATGCTTGAGCGGCGTCGCGATATCGATCGCGTTGGCCTGCGCCCACGCGTGGCCCGCTTCCACTTCCGCGATGGTGGGCACGATGAACCCGAGATGATCGAGAGCCTGCGCGCGCCGATCGCCGGCGTCGCCGCGATGCAACGCGAGATTATCGCAGCCCGAACTCAGGTAGGCGTTCTCGGCATCGGGACGCCACACGACTTTCATGCCGAAGACGCGGCAATAAAACTCCGTTGCGCGATCGACATCGGAGACCCGCAGCGCGAGATGTCTCAATCCACGATTGTTTATCACCTGGTTACTCGGTGCGGTCGCGCGCGATCTTGAAACCCGCCACCGCCCAAATCGGATCGGACGGCGGATCGGTCGGCGCGCCGCGATCGAACAACTCGATCCTTTCAAACGCACCGCTCTCGGCAAAGTAGCTCCGCACGACGGTCACCCGTTGATCGTGATTGGCGCCGTGCCACAGCGCAACCGCTTTAGTCGGAAACATGCGGTTTGAAAAAGTCACGATAAAGGGTGCACCGGGCTTCAGTACGCGGCCGACATCGGCAAACAATTCGATCGGCCGGGTAAGATATTGGACGGACACCGTCATCACGGCGCCGTCGAAGGTCCCGTCGGCAAATGGCATCCGTGGATTTTGATTGACGTTGTGCACGACAATTTCGCCGAGCGCGGGATTGTCCTCCATCTCGGCCCGATTGAGTCCGAGACCGACGACTTTCGCTGGCCTAACGCGCTCCGGCAGGTGCGATCGCCAACTCGACATGAGATCGAGAATCACGCCGCCCGCGGGCAGCACGCCAGCATAGATTTCACCTGCCTTGGCGATCGCGCCGTCGTCGATATGCACGACCAAACGCGGATACTGATAGAAGAGTTCGTCGTCCGATTCATCGATGCGCCGGAAGAAATCAGGTTTGGGAGGCTGAGCCATAGACCCTCACGGACCTTTCGTATGGGCGAATAATAACAGTAAAATCAATGGTTTAGACAAATCGCAGAGACGGCGCGATAAGCGTTGACATGGTTTGGCCGCGCCGTCTAAAGTAAAACAGTTTTCCAAACCGCTCCCGGCGCTCACCTGAGAAAATATAGCGGCTACATGTGGAGAACGTGAATTAATGGTCCGTCGCGATAAGACAAACTACGTTATTCAATCCGTCGCGCACTCGCTTGATGTGCTCGAACAGTTTTTTGGCGAAGTTGACGAACTCGGCGTCACCGAACTTTCCAAGCGGCTGAAGCTGCACAAGAACAACGTCTTTCGCCTGCTCGCCACGCTCGAGGCGCGCGGCTATATCGAACAAAACAAATCGACCGAGAACTATCGTCTCGGGATTAAGTGCCTGCATCTCGGTCATCGTTACATCCATCACATGGGACTGGTGCGACAGGCGCGTCCGATCCTGGCCGAAGTGGCGAAGAAGTGCCGTGAGAGCGCCTTCGTCGCGATCGCCCGGCGCGACGGCGTGGTGCCACTCGAAGCGGCTGAACCCGACGACCGCGCCGTGCGAATCACGCCGCCGATCGGACAGACCCTGCCGCTGCATTGCACCGCGATCGGCAAGGCCCATCTCGCCTTCGACGCCGAGGAGCAGCTCATGTCGATGCTGCCCGAACAATTACGGCGCTACACCGAACATACCATTGTCGATCGCGCGGTGCTGCTCGAGCAACTCCACGCGGTCGCGCGCGAGGGCTACTCGGTGGACAACGGCGAATACTTCGAGGACGTTGCGTCGGTGGCGGTGCCCATCCGGGACTACACGCGATCGGTGGTGGGATCGCTGGCGGTCGCGGGCCCCGCATATCGGATTTCCGGTGAGCGCATCAATATCGAACTGGCGCCGTTGATCCTCGAAGCTGGTCGCGAGCTGTCGCATCGGCTAGGCTACAACGTCTAGCGGCTACCGTTTGCCGAGGCCGACGGACGGCGCGTGCCGGTCGCTGCGCGCGCCCCCGCGCATCGCGAATTGTTTGACTGCCCGTTTATCGATTGTTACCGTCGCATGGTTCCGGTACTAATTCCCGAGCCCTCTATGATTAGTGATACTTTCGGCCGCACGATTGGCCGTTCGGAGTGACAGCGCTGTGAAGATTCTAGTTCCCGTCAAACGCGTGCCCGACCCCGCAACGACGATCCGCGTGCTCGCGGACGGCTCGGGGATCGCGACGGACAACGTGAAGTGGGTGATCAACCCGTTCGACGAAATCGCGATCGAAGAGGCGCTGCGGATCAAGGAGAAGCAGGGCGCGGGCGAGGTGATCCTGATCTCGATCGGACAGCAGACTTGGCAGGAGCAACTGCGCACCGGCCTTGCGATGGGCGCCGATCGCGCGATTCTGATCCGCAGCGAGACCCCGCTCGATACGTTGGCAATCGCTCGCGCAATCGCGAAGGTCGCGACCGACGAAAAGCCGGGTATCGTGATGATCGGCAAGCAGGCGATCGACGACGATTCCAACCAGGTCGGTCAGATGATCGCCGAGATGCTCGGATGGCCGCAAGCAACCTTTGCCTCGAAGGTGGAGATTGCGGGTGAGAAGTGTACGGTGGTGCGCGAGGCCGATGGCGGTCTCGAGACCATCGCATTTCCGCTGCCGGCGGTGATTACCACCGATCTGCGCCTCAACGAACCGCGCTACGCGTCGCTCCCCGGCATCATGAAGGCGCGCAAGAAACCACTCGCCGAGATCGCGGTCGATAGCCTCGGCGTGGACCTGGCTCCGAAGCTGAAGATTAAGGCGCTCAACGCGCCCGCCAAGCGCCAGGCCGGCCGCAAGGTCGCGTCGGTGGACGAGTTGGTCGAAGTTCTACATACCGAAGCGAAGGTTATCTGAAATGGGTGACGTACTGGTTTTCGCCGAGCATCAAGGCGGACATTTTCCCAAGACCACGCTGGTGGCGGTCAACGCCGGCCTTGAAGTCGCTCGCAAACGCAGCGGTAATTGTCTGGCCGTAATCATGGGCGAGGGCGCCGAAAATGCCGCCGCGGAAATCGCAAAATTCGGCGTCAGCAAGGTGATCGTGCTCGAGGATCCGCGCCTCGAGCATCATCTGGCCGATGCGGCCGCACAGGCGCTCGCCTCGCTGATCAAGAGCACCGGCGCCGAAACCATGCTCGCAACCGCTACCGCGATGGGCAAAGACCTGATGCCGCGGCTGGCCGCGCGCCTCAACGCTCCGATGGCCTCCGAAATTATCGCCATCAACGACGACGGCACCTTCGTTCGCCCGATGTACGCCGGCAACGCGCTGGCGACGATCGAACTCGACGGGCCGGTGCGCGTGGTAACCGTGCGCGGCACCGCCTTCGACGCGGTCAAGCCCACCGAAACCGCCGCGCCGATCGAGAAGGTCAAGGCGGAACTCGACCCGGCGAGCCTCAAGATGGAGTTCGTCAGCTTCAATGAGATCAAGAGCGATCGTCCGCAGCTTACCGAAGCGCGCATCGTGGTCTCGGGCGGGCGCGGTCTAAAGTCAGGCGAGAACTTCAAGACCGTGCTGGAACCGCTGGTCGATGAGATGGGCGCGGCGATGGGCGCCAGCCGGGCGGCCGTTGACGCCGGGTTCGTGCCGAACGACTTGCAAGTGGGACAAACCGGCAAGGTCGTCGCACCTGAGCTTTACGTCGCCGTCGGCATTTCCGGCGCCATCCAGCATCTCGCGGGAATGAAAGACTCTAAGACCATCGTCGCGATCAACAAGGACGAAGAGGCGCCGATCTTCAGCGTCGCCGACTACGGACTCGTCGCCGACCTCTTCAAAGCGGTGCCCGAGATGGTCGAAGCGATGAAGAAAATCAAGCATTGAGGGTTCCGCATAAGTCTGGTCGCCATCTGAACGGAGCCTTCGAAGCGAAGAATCCCAGCTTCATTGCTGCGTTCTCAATCACAAAGGACGGTTGTCGATCCTCCGGTGCCGATTGAATTTGTCGGCAGGCCTATCTAAAACCGATCATGTGCGATCGAATTCGCGGCAACCCTGATCTCCGCGCCCGCGCGGCGATGCCGTGAAATCTCGCCGGAGCGATACGTGAACTACGAGGTTACACGCCAGATCCTCTGGAACGTGCCACTCGCCTCATCCGCGAGACCTGGGGCTGGATGCTTCAACCAGGGTATCGCCGAGGCGGCCGGAATTTTCGGTTTTCCCGATTACTTGCTAACCATGATGGAGGTTCGATGATAACGGAGATTATCTTCAGTCTCTGCATTTTTGTTTCCCTGAGCGGTCTTTTCTACCAGCTTTGGCGCCGCTTTCAGGTACTGCGGAGCGCCGTCCCCGTGTCCCGCTTCGATCGCATTCCCCAACGCGTTCGCGCTGTGCTGGTTTGGGCCTTTGGCCAAAGGAAATTCATACGCAGGAATCCGGGAGCCGAGCGGTCCGCCGGGTGGATGCACTTTTTCATTTTTTGGGGTTTTTGCGTCCTCGGGATCCAGATCATCACGATGTTCGGCCGGGGCTACTCGGACTCATTCGTCGTCCCCGGCTTCAGCCTGAATCTCCTCGGCGGCCCGTATTTACTGCTCCGCGACATTATGGAGGTAGCGGTCCTGTTTGGGGTTGGGATAGCGCTGGTGCGCTGGGCGATCATACACGCGCCTCGACTTTACGGCTTTCTTCCGCCCGAGAGTCGCCTGCGCGAACAATCGCACTGGGAGGCCTATACGATCCTGCTGTTGATCGCGACCGTCATGCTCACAGGCCTCGTGTATGATGGTGGGCGAATCGTTTCTGACCCGAACAACATGCAGTTCGTTCGGGAAGCGCAGTGGGCGCCACTCTCAGCCTTAGTGGGCCGCGGCATAGCGAAAGTCATGGGCACGAGCTTCGCCTTGCAAGCGAGCGACGTAGCTTGGTGGGTGCACAACCTCGTCATTCTGGTCTTTTTGAACTTGCTGCCGCCCTCGAAACACTTCCACATTATCACTGCAATCCCGAACATCTTTTTCGCGAAACTCGAGCCCAAGGGGCAGCTCTCGAAGCAGGACCTCGAAAATGATACGCGCTTCGGCACCTCCCACATCGATCAGTTCACGTGGAAGCAGGTGCTCGATATGTTCAGTTGCACAGAATGTGGGCGTTGCTCCTCGAATTGTCCCGCCACAGCAACCAAGAAGCCCCTGGCTCCACGTCAATTGCTACTCGATCTAAGGGATTACCTCTACCAGCATCAAAACGAGATCATTGAAAAGAGGAGCCACCCAGGCAAAGGGGATGGCACGGAACCCTTGGAGGTCGGCGAAAACATTGTCGGTTCCGTTATCCACGACGACACCCTGTGGGCTTGTAACACCTGCCGAGCCTGCGAGGAGGCTTGTCCTCCGATGATCGAGTACGTCGACAAGATCGTCGACATGCGTCGACATCTCGTGCAAGAAGAGGCCCGCTTCCCCAAGGAGCTTACCCGCACCTTCAAGAACATGGAGACGCAATCCAATCCGTGGGGGCTCGATTCCGGGCAGCGGTTCGAGTGGGCTGAACGGATGAACGTCCCCACCCTCGCCGACAATCCCGACGCCGAGTTTCTCTACTACGTCGGCTGCGCCGGCGCCTTCGATGATCGCAACAAGAAGACGACGCAGGCCTTCGTCCGCGTACTGCAGAAAGCAGGCGTGGACTTTGCCTGCCTCGCGCGGGAGGAATCTTGCAACGGCGAAACGGCCCGTCGGCTCGGAAACGAGTACCTTTACCAGACGATGGCCCAAACGCTGGTCGAAACCTTTAACAACCACAAAGTTCGGAAGATCATCGTGAACTGCCCCCACTGTTTCAACACGATCAAAAACGAGTTTCCGCAATTCGGTGGTTCGTACGAGGTCATTCATGCCGCCGACCTCGTGCGGGAATTGATCGCTTCGGGGCGTCTCAAGATCTCTGAGGAATTCCCGAAGCGGACCGTATACCACGACTCTTGTTACTACGGCCGTTACAACGACGTTTATGACGAGCCACGGATGTTGCTCAGCGGCGCGGGAGCTCAAGTTCAGGAGATGGAACGTCACCATAAATTCGGCATGTGCTGCGGTGCCGGCGGAGGGCGGATGTGGCTCGAGGAAGACCCGGATAAACGGGTGAATCTGCTCCGTACCGAGCAGGCCCTTCAGACTGATCCCGAGGTCATCGCCGTCTCCTGCCCGTTCTGTATGACGATGCTCGGCGACGGCATCAAGGCCAAACAGCTGGAGGAGAAGGTTCAGACCCTCGACGTGATGGAAATCGTCGATAAGGTCACCCGGAGCCGTGACGCAGAGTCCTGAAGAGACCTCCTTGGTGCAAGAATCGCACATTTTGCTGCGGCGCGGGCGGTGGCTGTATGTGGAAGGAAGAAAAGGAAGGCACGCGCATCAACCAGAAGCGCTCGATCAGCTCAACGAGGCGACGTCGGAGACGATGGCGGTCGGCTGTCCGTTTTGCATGACGATGATGGAGGACGCGTTGAAGTCGCGATCGCTGGAGGATCAGATGCGGGTGCGCGACCTCTCGGAGCTGATCGGGGAATCGACTGGTACCCCGACTAAGTAGTCATCGTTCACCTGCCACTTAAAAAGCCCGCGCTGACCGGTCGCGCGGGCTTTGGCAGGTTAGTCAGTTGTGCGGGCGAAGTTAGCTATACGCGGAGCACCGACCGCTCGCTACGGCGTGAGCTTCCACTGCACGAGCGTCGCTTCCGGATGGTCCTCGAAGACCGCCTCGACCGCGACGTCAAACGGCGGATTCTGCATCGGGTCGCCCAGCAGATTTCCCACCATGCGCACGTTGCCCGCATCCGGCAGCTCGATCACCGCGACGATATACGGGCACGCCTCCTTCAGCGCCGGATGCACCGGGTTCCAGCATCGCACCCAGCTATACAGGCGGCCGCGTCCCGAGACCTTGTGCCAGCCCATATCGAACGACCGGCATTCGTGACAGAGAAATTCCGGGCCCCACTGAAACGCCTTGCAGGAATTGCAGCGTTGAACCATCAGCTCGTGGCGTTTGCTCGCCGCCCAGAATTCATTATCCAGTCCGGTACGCTGTGCGCGCGGAGTGGGTAATCCCTCCGGCAAGTAGTATTTCTTTTCGTCGGCCATCGCGCGCTCTCCCTAGATGCTATGGACAATCAGATCGCTGACCGGCGAGACCATCGGGCCTGACGCGACCAGTGAGATTTTGCAATCGGGGACCTGGCAGGTCGAATCGCCGCGCACCTGCCGCACCGCTTCGTTCACCAGTTCCAGCCCATGCATGTAGCATTCGGCGATATTGCCACCGCTGGTGTTGATCGGCAACTTGCCCTTGGGCGCCGTGATGTTCTCGAAGGTCACGAACTCCATCACTTCCTCGGGCTTGCAGAAGCCGTGCTCGACCAGGCTGATCATCACCGCGCCGCTGAAGTGCTCGTACATCTGCGCGCAATCGACGTCCTTCGGCGTGATGCCGGCCATCTCGAATAGTCGCGGCGCCAGGGTCTTGAAATTTGACGACGCGTAGTCCGCGGAGTTCTCAATCGTCGCGTTGTGGCGATAGTTAGAACCTTGTGCAGCCGCCATGATGTAAGCGGGCTTCTGTTTCGCGTCGCGCGCGCGATCCGCCGTGGTCACGATTAGCGCGGCGGAGCCGTCGTTCTCCATGCAGCAATCGAACAGGTGGAATGGCTCGGCGATCCACCGCGACTTGTCATACTCCTCGCGCGTCAGCGGACGCCCGTACATCACCGCACGCGGATTGAATTGCGCGTGGTAGTAATCCGCCAGCGCGACTGCCGCCAGCGGTTCCTGGTTGATACCGTATTGATGCATGAAGCGGCGGGTGCGCAATGCCACCCATTGCGCGGGGACATACAGGCCGTACGGCGCGGTGTACGCGGGACTGCCGGATACATAGTTGGTCACCGGGGCCTGCCCAAAGCGTCCAAACTGTCCCTGCGCCAGCGCGCGAAACACCACGCAGTATTTCGAGTAGCCGGCCGCGACGGCAGCCGCCGCATTACCGACCGCGCCCGATCCGCCGCCACCGCCGCCGCCCCACACCATCCCGGCGAATCCGAGATGTTTGAGCCCCAGCGCCGTCGCCAGCCGCGACGCCTCGTTACGATCGTCCGCGTAGCCCGAGATGCCGTCGATGTCGCGCACATCGATGCCCGCGTCATCGGCCGCCTTGATGATCGCTTCGCAGGCCAGGCGAAACTCGGGCACCGGCGCCTGTCCGCGCTTGTAGTACTTGGTCTCGCCGACCCCGATTATCGCGACCCTGTCCTTAATAGTATATTCGCTCATCGACACCTCGCGGTTGCCGTGCTCAATGCGTATTGGCGTTCCGCCTCGTAGTTACTAATCGAGGACACACCGGTAGTTAGTATCGGAGCGCCCATCCGGATCGTAAAATCGTTCACTATCGCACCGAATCGGGAGTATCAGGCTTTTGCGGCCATGCCAACATCGGCGCCATTGCGCGTGCGGTCCTGGAAATGCGGCATCACTTCCTCCGCCATCAGCCGCATCGATTTGAACCACGGCGCCGGGTTGTCCGCATAGTCGAAACCGAAATGCAGCAATGTGCCGAAGCCGCCGACTTCGTCATACATCTCGCCGAGCTTGCGCGTCACGGTCCGCGGCGATCCCACCAGCCATCCATGATGCGCGAGATATTCCGGCGTCACCTCGCCATCCGCGATGCTCTCGTCATGCTTCAGATATTTCGTGAACCCGAATTCGTGGAATAGCGGCAGCAGGTACTCGCGCATCATGCGGCCCATCCCGCTCTGCACGCAGCCTTTGTAGGCTTCATCGTCGGTGTCGGCCACGAAAATCTCGCGCACGATTCGCCAGTCGGCACGATCGGGCGTGCGTCCGGATCGCTTCGCGCCCTCCGTCACCGCGTCCCAATGCGACGCGATGTACGAATTACTCAGGTTCAAACTGAGTGGGATGAATCCGCGCTCGCCGGCCAGTTTCAAGGTATCGGAATTCGGACTGAAGCCCGCGATCCCGATCGGCGGATGAGGCCGCTGCAACGGCTTGATGTGATGCTTCAACGTCCCCAGCATCGGCTTCGGTACGTTGACGTCCCAGTACTTGCCGTGATGTTCATAGCCGCCGTCGCTCGCCCAGATTTTCAACATGATGTCGAGCGATTCGCGCGTCATCTCACGGGTCTCGCCCTTGACGCCGTCAACGCAGAACAGTTGCCAATCGCTGGGCAGGCCGCTCGCGCCGATTCCGAGCATGTAACGGCCCTCCGCCAGATGGTCCATAAACGCCACCCGGCACGCCAGTTCCGCCGGATGATGATACGGCAGCAGATGTGCGCCGGGGGCGAGCTTGATGCGAGTGGTCTGCATCAGCGCCTGCGCTATCAGCAGATCGGGCGCCGGATTCGGCTCCCACGGCGCGGTGAAATGCTCGCCGATCCAGGCCTCGGTATAACCCAGCCGATCAGCCGTGCGAATTACTTCCAGGTCCCAGTCCTGACCGGCCTTCAGGCCCCGCTCCGGCGGATGCGATGGCATAAAGAATATTCCCAGCTTCATTCCGTACTCCTTTGACCGGCGGGCGAGACCTCCACGCCGCTGACTGCTCTATTACCACGATTACCGCGCGATTGATCCATTGCCACGGCAACCGGTGATACCAACCTTCGCGATCGCGCCTACTTCCTTTCCCGCGCGCCCGGCCACGACTGTCCCGCGCTGAGGCCCTCGAGCGCCAGCCCGTAGCCGAGATTCTCGAGCATCAATTTCTTGAGCTGCTGCGTCAGCGCGACGCGTGCGTAACGCACGGCAAGCGTCGGCTTGATCGTGATGTTGCGCGCGAGTTCCCATGCGCGTTCGATCAACTTGTCCTGCGGCAATATTTCGCTGATGACGCCCAGATCCAGCGACTCCTGCGCGGACAGCTTCTGTCCCGTGAGCAGAAAATAGCGCCCGCGATTCGGCCCCAGTACCAGCGGCCACACGATGTGCACGCCGTCGCCCGGCACGATGCCGTTGGGAAAATGCGGAGCATCCTGGAACGCCGCGTTCGGCGACGCCAGCACGATATCGCACAGCACCGCCAGCTCCGCGTGAATCAGCGCGGGCCCGTTGACCGCCGCGATCATCGGCACCTCGATATTGAGATGATTCATCAGCAGGTACTTCGCGTCATTGTAGATGTGGTCCCAGGTCGTCGAGCGCACGCCGGCCGGCTGCGGTGCGCCATTGCCGGTGACCGGCACGCCGCGCCCCTTGCCTGCGTCAACCTCGGCACAAAACGCGTCGCCCGTACCGGTGATTATCACGCAGCGGTTTTCATGGTCGCGCGCGATATCGTTGAACGCGTGGGACAGCTCCTCATGCGGCCCCATACCCCATTTCAGCTCGGCGTCGTTGGTGTGCAGCGTCATCTGCAGGATGCCGTTGCGCCGTTCCATCTTGATGTGCTGATACTTTTTGGCGTAATCGTCAAACTTGATCAGTGCCATGATTTTGATCTCCCCTTAAGCTTTGGGTGGGATTCGTTCGCGGGAGTGTACAAAACTTTGCGTCGAATTAGCCAACGCGTCATGCGTCCGCAGCGCCCGGATCAAGTTCGCGCTTGCCGCGGCGCCGATTTCGCAAGACACTGAGGCGGCTTTGCCAGGCGCCGCCTTTGGAGGGGTCGAGTCCGCGATGAACACAGAACGACGGCAGCGAATATTCGACGAAGTCGAAGCGGCGGGCTGGCTTCAGGATGGTATGACTGTCGCTATCGGGCAGCCGACGCCGATGGCGCTGGTGCGGCAGATCATCCGCCGCGGGCTCAAGGACCTGACCATCGTCGATGCGGGCTTTTCACTCGACCTCCTGATCGCGGCGGGATGCGCGCGAAAGGTCGTCAGTTATTATGCGGGCGGTGGCTTCGGCAATCCGGTCGGCCCGTCGTTCCGGCGCGCGGCCGAACGCGGCGAAATCGAGGTCTGGGAGTGCGAGGAGGGCATCCTCTGCGCCGGCCTGCAGGCGGCCGCCCAGTCCCTGCCCTTCCTGCCTTGGCGCGGCGGCGTCGGCACCTCGCTGCCGGAGGTCAACCCCGACCTGAAAATCTTCATGGACCCGCTTCGCGGCGAGACGCTGATCGCGGTGCCTCCGATCAAGCCCGACATCGCCATCATGCACGCCGCCCACGCCGACGCCTATGGCAACGTACAACATGTCGGCGGCCCCGGATGGATCGATCTGTTCATGTGCCGCGCCGCCGACCGGGTGATCGTACAGGTCGATCAGGTTATCTCGAATGAACAGGTTCGGTCCGATCCGTGGAAAACCACCATCGCGCCGGCCGACGCGATCGTGCGCGCGCCGTATGGCGCCCACCCTTTCTATTCTCGTGGCTATCATCTTCAGGACAACGAACATCTCAAATTATACAGTGAGGCGGCCAATCGCGCGGCGGCCGGCGACCGCAAAGCCCTCGATGACTACCTCGAACGCTTCTGTCGCAAGCCCGCGACCCACGCCGACTATCTTGAATTAATTGGTATCAAACGGTTGCTGGCGCTCTACGAATACTGAGTAATCGCGATCGGAACCAACGCGGGAAATGACTATGACCCAAAATGCGCAACCGGTCGGCAGCGCGGCGACTAATTACGGCATCGTCGCCTGGATCGTTTACGGCGTGATCTCAGGCGACGGCCACTGGGTCGTGGCGTCGCTCGCCGCACTCATCGTCGCGCTCGCGATCGTCGCGCATGAGCATAAATATCACGCCACCAAGATTCTGAGTTGCACGGCCGCGGCATTCTTCGTGTTCTCGCTGGTGACAACCATCATCGTCGGGCCCGCACTCTTCAAGAACTACAATATATTTCTCACCTGGTTGGTCTTTGCGGTCGTCACCTGGATAACACTGCTGATCGGGTTTCCCTTCACGATCCAGTATGCCCGTGAGCAGGCGCCGCGCGAAATCTGGAACCATCCGCTGTTCATGCGCCTCAACGTGATTCTCACGGTAGTATTCGGCTTGATGTTCACGATCAATGCCGGATTGGGCGTGATCGCGCTGAGGACCGGGCGTTTACTGTCGCTCGGCCTGCTCCTGCCGATATCCTTGCTGATTGCGGCTATCGTTTTCAGCGCGCGGTATCCGAAACACTATACTCAGCGCTTTGCGCCTGATTGGGCCGCGGCTCAGACACCAATAGCCGGGCCCGCGACTGACTAATCGGTTTTCATCGGAAGAGACACGTCGCCGGGTGACTCGAGGCCCCAATGGAAAATGACTATTCGATATCGGAATTGTTGACCGTCTTCCTCGCGCGCGAACTGAAGGATGGCGAAGTGCTCCGCGTCGGTGTCGCGATGCCGGTGGCGGAGGCCGCTGTGCGCCTGGCCCATCTCACGCACGGTCCAAACATGGACCTGGTGTTCCTCGGCGCGCGGATGAACGTGGCGCATCTCGAGACGATCCCAATGCCCGCCTTCGGATGGGACCGGCGGGTCGTCCGATGGGCCGAATCGTTCAGCGACACCGGTCATCGCTTCGACCGCGTGAAGGACTGGAACAACCATGTGTTCTTTATCGGTGGCGTGCAGGTGGATGCCTACGGCAACACGAATCTAATCGGGGTCGGCCCTGATTATCGGCGGCTCAAGTTTCGCGGCCCCGGCTCGGTGGGTACACCAACGCTCAGTACTCACGTCGGCCGCTATTACATAGTCCTCAATAGTCACAATCCGCGCGTGCTGGTCGAAAAATGTGACTATGTGAGTGCTTTCGGCTGGGGGACCGGCGGCGCCGACGCCCGGCGCAAGCTCGGGCTCCCCGGTGGCGGTCCCCGCTTCTGTATCACACCTTTGTGCATCTTCGATTTCGCCGAGGATACCAAACGGATGCGGCTGCGTTCAGTGCATCACGGCATCTCACCCGAGCGGGTGAGGCAGGAGACCGGCTTCGAGATCGTGATGCCGTCGTCGGTGCCAACTACCGAACCGCCAACGGCCGATGAACTGCAAGTGCTACGCAGCCGCGTCGATACGGCCGGCCGCCTGCGGGTGTAAGTTCTCGCAAATCGAAACCCGCGTGTGCGTCGATCGTGCGGGGGCGGTCTTTTTCCTTTAGCCGGGGACGTGGGCAAACACTGCGTGCCAGTAAGCGCGGAACCACGGATCGCCTTCGCGCGTGCCGCGGACGCTACCGATCACGTGCATGCCGTCGGGATGAATCTCGCACTGGAGCCGGGTGGTTTCGTCAACCGCGAAGGTCGTACCCGAAAAATAATCGCCGTTGCGATACTCGTCGAAATGCAGCACCGCGAGCATCGTCGCGAAAGTTCGACCGTCGGTCGAGAGCAGCCTCATGGTGCCCTGGGCGTTGGTGATTTTGCGGTTCCGTTCGATGCCGGCCTCGGTGAAGGTCAGTTGAAACGGCCCGTTGCCGTAACGCTCGTAGCATAAGCGGTAGGTCTTCGGCGTCCAGCTGCCGATTTTTGCCGCGCCCGGGAGTCGCTCGATCGAATCGAGAAACTGCACGTCGCCCTGCCAGCATCCACGGAAAATCGCGGGCAGCACCGGTTGCTGCATTTGAAACGCTTCCGGCGTCGGAGTCGGTTCCGGCGGGGGCTCCACGCTGGGCGGTGGCGGAGGTGGCGCGGGCGTCGGTGCCGATTGCTCGTATTGCTCGACGCGCGGCGCGGTCGGCCGCGGCGTCGGCTTCGGCCGGTAATGAAGCGGCGGCTGGGACTGCGACGACGGTGGCGGAATCTCGATGGTTTGCTGCGCGTTGACGGCCGGCGCGCCGCATACGATAAGGGCGATCAGCAATCCCATTACGTACGTAGCCGCGTCTCGTGCGATAGTTTTCATTGGTCGAGTACCAATGTTATTTCGTTGTGAAGTTCTGATCGAGCACGAACGATGCCGGCCGTCGGTCGTGCTTCGGGCGGAACCAATGCGAGCGAGGCGGAGTTAAGCGGCGCAATGAAGAAGATTCATCTCAACGCTTTCAATCAGTGTTCCGCCGCGCTCCAATCGTTCGGCCAGTTTCGTAATCCGCGCGATCGTACTTCGCGGGGCTACAAGGAGCTTGCGCACTGGCTCGATCTCGCGCGCACGCTCGAAGCCGGGTGCTTCGATTCACTGTTTTTCGCCGACGTGCATGGAGTGTATGACGTTTACCGGGGCAGTCCCGAGCCTGGTATTCGCCACGCCGTGCAGTTTCCCGGCAACGATCCGACGATACTCTTCCCCGCGCTGGCGCAGGTGACCCGCCACCTCGGATTCATCGCGACCTACAGCACGACTTACTATCCGCCGTTTCACACCGCCAAGCTGTTTTCGTCGCTCGATCACTTCACCGGCGGCCGCGTCGGCTGGAACATCGTGACTTCATACTTGCCAAGTGCCGCGCGCAACGGACTCGGCGCGATGCTCCCGCATGACGAGCGTTACGAACGCGCCGAAGAATACATGGAAGTGGTTTACAAGCTGTGGGAGGCGAGTTGGGAGGAGGGCGCGATGGTGCGCGATTCCGCGCGCGACATGCACGTCGATCCGGCCAAGGTCCGCGCCATCAATCATCGCGGCCGCTATTTCGAGGTCGAGGGACCGCACATGTGCGAGCCGTCGCCGCAGCGCACACCGTTGCTGCTGCAGGCCGGCCAGTCGGGGCGCGGCGTCAAATTCGGCGCGCGGCACGGCGAGGCGCTCTTCGTGACTTATCCGACGGTCGAAGCGGCGCAATCGCGGGTCGCACGCATGCGCGAGGCCGCTCGTGAAAACGGGCGCGATCCCGCTCACGTCAAGATCCTTTCGGCGATCGCCGTGATCGTCGCTGAGACCGAGGCCGAGGCGCGGCTGCGCGAGCGGCGTTTGCGTTCCTATGCGAGCCCCGAAGGTGGCTTTGCGCTGTTCGGTGGATGGACCGGAATCGATCTCGCGAAGTTCAAGGATGACGAGCTGCTCGGACGGCTCGAATCCGACGGCATCAAGGCCGCCGCGCGATGGTTCACGGCAGCGCGGCCGGGGCACGCGGCCACGGTCGCCGATGCGCGCGAGGAGATGAAGCTCGCGAGCCTGTTGCCGCTGATCGTCGGCGATCCCGCGCAGGTGGCCGACGAAATCGAGCGGTGGGCCGATGTCGCGGGCGTTGACGGAATCAACCTGGTGCCGATCTTTCAGCCTGGCAGCTTCACCGATTTCATCGAGCTGGTAGTGCCGGAGTTGCAACGGCGCGGGCGCGTGCGGACTTCGTATGATGGCGTCACGCTGCGCGAGCAATTGTTCGGCGCGGGCCATCCGCATCTGTTGCCCGACCATCCGGGCTGGCGCCTGGCGGGAATCGATCCTCGCGCGCACGCGTCGCTCAGCCGCTAAACAAGATACGCCTTGCGAACCGAACCGGCGATGCGAGTGCCGGCTGATGCGCTGCTGCGCGAAAAAACGGGGGGCGAAACGTGATTACGTTCCGTCCCCCCGTCGGTTGACGTGCGGATGATTTCGCGTCAGGCCGCGCTCGAACGAATCACCTGCCCCGGCATCGCGCCGCTATGCTTGCCATGTTCATAGACGATGGCGCCGTTGACCACGGTGTATTCGATGCCTTCCGCCGGCATCACGAGCCGCCGTCCGCCGCCCGGCAGATCGTTTTGCATCTTCGCGCGCTTGGCCGAATCGACGGTGTTGTAATCGAACAGCGTGATGTCCGCCTTCCATCCCTTCTTCAGACGCCCACGCTCGCGGATGCCGAAGAAGTCGGCCGGTTCGGACGTGATGCGCTGGATCGCACGCTCGAGCGTAATCGCCTCGCGCCGCCGCACCCAGTTGCCGAGCAGGTAGGTCGCGTAGCCGGCGTCGCAGAGCATATCGACGTGGGCGCCGCCGTCGGAGAGCCCGATCATCGTGCGCGGATCGCCAATCATCTCCTTGATGCCGTCCTCGTGATACTGCGCCATCGTGTACTGGATATTGAGGTCGTCCTCGATGGCGAGGTTGAGGAACGTGTCGAGCGGATCCGCCCGGCGCATCTCGGCCACTTCGCCGACAGTCTTGCGCTCGTACGGCTTAAGCGCCGGGTTCGTCACTTCGAGAATTTCCACCCGATGCCATTTGCCGGTGAACAGATGCGGCTTGGTCAGGTCCTTGCGAAACGCCTCGCGAAAGGCCGGATCGGCGTACATCGCCTTCTGCGCTTCGACGGTCTGGTTGAAGACCGCGTTCCACGATTCCATGTCGGCGAAAGTAAACGGATTGCGCAGATCGAGCTGCGCGACGAACGGCTTGCAGAGAATCTGCGGCACCCCGCCGCGTTTGATCAGCGGCTCCAGCCGCGTCAGCGTATCGCGCGAGCGATCGGGATGCTTCGGCGTCGTCGCCATCGCGAGCCACGTCACCGGACGGCCGCTCTCCGTCAGCAACAGGTCGAGCAGTTCGTACTCGCTCTCGCTGACCTGTCCGATCTTCTTGGTCAGCGCGAGTTCGATCGAGCCTTTGCCCTGCCGCTTGAGCACGTTGGCGTAGGACTTCAGTTCGTCTTTGCTGGCGAGACGGCAGGCCAACGGCGTGCCCTGGTAGCCGATGTGCTGAGCGAGCGTGGTGGTCGAAAGGCCGAGCGCACCCGCCGCCATCGCACCCTCGA
Organism: Deltaproteobacteria bacterium; assembly: GCA_021780755.1. Taxonomy (GTDB): domain Bacteria; phylum Desulfobacterota; class Binatia; order Binatales; family Binataceae; genus JADMIL01. Next base: position 28,248 of record JAJXYF010000027.1, read on the forward strand.
GCAGCGCCGCGATCTGTTTGGTCTCCTCGGCCGTGGCCGCGCGCTCCATCGATTCCTTGCCCATCACGAAATGGCGAAAGGGTGTCAGCGGTGCGAGGAAGCCCAGGTTAATCGCACTGCCGCGCTTTTCCGCGGATCCCATGAACTCGGGGAAGGTGACCCAATCCCAGGTGACGCCCTTGGCCAGCGAGGCGTATGGAATCGCTTCGACGTTGGTCAGGTCCCAGGCCGTGATTTCGCGATTGTCGGGCTTGCAGGGCGCCACGCCCACGCCGCAGTTGCCCATCACGACGCTGGTGACGCCGTGCCACGAGGTGCAGCTAATCATCGGGTCCCAGCAGATTTGCGCGTCGTAATGCGTGTGCGGATCGACGAAGCCCGGCGACACGATTAGCTCCGAGGCGTCGATCTCGCGCTTGCCGCTCTCGCTGACCTTGCCGACCTCGACGATGCGATCGTTTGCAACCGCGACATCGCCACGAAAGCGCGGCGCGCCAGTACCATCGACGACCGTGCCATTGCGAATTACCAAATCGTAAGACATTACAGCTCCCCTGTCCGGGGTCCCACCCCCGGTATGGCGGTCCGCTTGCCGGCGGACTGCGCTAAACGAATCAGTTCAAATCGATATTATAGAGCTTGGCCGCGTTGTCGCAGATGATTTTCCGCTTGACCGCCTCCGGCACGCCCTCAAAGTCCTGTTCGATTACCTTGAGCGAATTGGGCCAGGTCGAATCGGTGTGCGGGAAATCCGACGCCCACATAAAGTTGTCCTCGCCGAAATAGCGAAACAACATCGGGCCAATCGGATCGTCCTGAAAGGTCGCCCACAAGTTGCGCCGGACGTACTCACTCGGCTTCATGTCGAGCGGCTCGCTCATCAGCGCGCCGAACTTCTCGAAGGCGTGGTCGAGCCGATACATGTAGTGCGGAATCCAGCCGGTATCGTTCTCCGCCGAGACAATCTTGATGCGTGGGAAACGCATCATGACGCCGCCGAAGATAATGTCGGTGAGCGATCGCTGAACCTCGTGAATCAGGTTCATGTAGCCGCGCACGAACGACGGATCGCGCGGCTCCATCCGCACCTTCTTGCGCTCTTCCTCTGATTTGGGCGGCTTCTTGCCGGTGATCACGTGCAGCGACAGCGGCATCTGCAGCTCTTGCGCCGCCTCCCAGAATGGATCGTATTCGCGCGACGTATAGGGCCGTTCGCGTGGTGGTGCGCCCCAGATCATCGCACCCCGCAGGCCGTTCTTCGCCACCCGCCGCAATTCCTTCGCGCCCTCGCCGATGTCCTCGAGCGAGATCAGCGCCGCGCCGATCAATCGCTTGGGATTGTGCGAGCAGAACTCCGAGAGCCAGTCGTTGTAGGCCTTGAAGCACGCGCGTTGCAGGTCCGCGTCATGCAGCCCGAACAACGTCATCCCCAAGGTCGTGTACAACACTTCGGCGTGCACGCCGTCGATGTCCTGGTCCTTGATCCGCTCGACCGGATCCCATCCGCTGGGACGCGCGGCCTCGTAGCCTTCACCACGATTAGCGCGGCCCAGAAACTCCTTGAGTTCCTCTCCGCTGCGCCCGGCCGCGAAGCCTCCGGCGACCGGAAAAGGCGACAGCCCAGGGCCGACGAATACGTAACCGCCCTTGCCCTCTTTCCTGATGACGCGCGGTGCGCGGTCCTGAAATTTCTGGTCGAGGCGATCGACCCAGAGGTTCGCCGGCTCCATCATATGCGAGTCGGCGGAAATGACGTGATTCGCCGCCATAAGCAAGTCCCTCCTACAACATAGTGAAGGCCTAATGGTCCTTTTCTGTGTATCGCAGGTCAGTCGCCAAAGGGCAAGGATACGGGCCGTCGGAACCGGACTCAATTTGGCTGAATGCGCGCGCCGGTAGCAATTTGCAACCGTGAATTTGTATAGTCGCTGGACGGCGGCCGTTTGATGATCAACGCGGCCGATCGAACCGTGAATTTCAGGCAACGAAACTCTTTACGGAGGCAGTCCACATGGCAACGTTCGGCGCAATGATGTTTCCCACCGACTATGCAATCCAGCCGGTCGAACTGGCGCAGGCGGTCGAGGCGCGCGGCCTCGACTCGCTGTTTTTTCCCGAGCACACCCACATCCCGACCAACCGCAAATCACCGTGGCCGGGCGGCGGAGATCTGCCGACCGAGTATTGGCATACGCACGATCAGTTCGTCGCGCTGACCGCCGCCGCGGTCGCGACCAAACGCATCAAACTCGGCACGGGAATCTGCCTGGTGATCGAGCGCGACCCGATCGTGCTGGCCAAGGAAGTCGCGTCGCTCGATGTCATCTCCAACGGCCGCGTGATCCTCGGGATCGGCGGCGGCTGGAACGCCGAGGAGATGGAGGATCACGGCACCAATTTCAAAAAGCGCTGGAAGGTCCTGCGTGAGCGCGTACAGGCGATGAAGGAAATCTGGACCAAGGAAGTGGCCGAGTACCACGGCGAGTTTGTCAACTTCGGTCCGATGTGGAGCTATCCGAAGCCGGTGCAGGCGGGCGGACCGCCGGTCCTGCTCGGCTCGGAAGCGAAGAAGGGGCCGGAGCGCGCGGTCGCCTATTGTGACGGTTGGATGCCGATCAATCGCAAGCCCGAGCAGTTGGTCGAAGGCCTCAAGGCACTGCGCGAGGCGGCGGATCGCGCGGGCCGCAAATTTGATTCCCTGACGCTCGGCCTGTTCGCGGCGCCCGGCAAGGAGGACGCGGCGCGCCGGGTGATGGAGATGGGCTTCTCGCATCTGATCTTCCCGCTGCCGCCGGCCAAGGCCGACCAGGTGCTGCCGCTACTCGATCACTATGCGGCGCTGGCGGAGAAACTGCGGCATTAGCCACTGTCCGCCCGGCGACTGGCTACTGACTATTGCTCAAGTAACGCATCCGCACGTCCACCCGGGCGTGCGGATGCGCTTTTTTGGGATGCGCGCTCCGCCCTATACGGACCAAAGCGGACCTCAGTAGTTGATCAGTGTTCACTCGCTTGCGTTAAAACATAACTATGCATATTGTCGCCTGAAAATTTTTCGTTTGCCTCGCAATGAATCATTAAGACGAGCTGACCTTAACTGCAAGGAAAGATGATGCGATCGATTCGGCTTATGGGTTTACTGGGTATGCTGGCTCTCATCGGATGCACCTCGGTGGGATCGCTCGGTATTATTGCAAAAAGTTCCGCGGACCCGGTTTCCCTTTTGAGCAAAGGCCATTCAGTCAAGGACCTCGGGCCGGCAGAAGGACGAGCGTGCCGATATTTCGCACTCGCGGTGATTCCATGGGGAAACTCGGATATTCAAAACGCCGTAGATCAAGCGTTGCAAAAAACCGGCGGAGATGCGTTGGTCAATGTCTCAACGTCCACCAGCCTTTATGGATTCGCCCCCATCTACAACGTATTCAGTTTCACCTGCACATCGGTGAAAGGGACGGCCGTGAAGGTCGAGTAACCCAAAACCGCCTGATGCAATGCCGTTGCCGCTCCGCCGCCGCCGGGCGAACACGGCGACCTCGATGGATCCCATCGTGACCCTCGGTTATCAAGACTCCTCACCCGCCACGTCCGCTTACCGGTCGCTACTTATCCACTCGATACACACAAGTTATCAACAGAAAATTTCCCGCCCCGGATGCTCCTGGCGATACCGCGATCATGACGTGAGCGGCGCCGCGCTCAGATAAAGCGCAGCGGGCGATTCGGCATGATTCCGGCCTGGTCGCGAAAGCCCGATCTGCGCAAGCCGTAGCGCGCCATTTTGCGATAGATAGCGGGCCGCGAAATGCCTAAGGATAACGCCGCTTTGGCGCAGTCGCCGTGCGCCGCCGCCAGCGATTGCGTGACCGCCGCCTTCATCGCGTCGTCGAGCGTGACTTCGGGTGGCGGCCGATCCTCACGTGCGGAGGATTGGCCCGCGCCGTCCGCCCCTGCGGTCGAACCCACAACCTGCCCCGCGAGGCGCGCCGTTGTCTCTTCGACGAGCTCGGGCGGCAGGTCGCACGCGTCGATGCGATCGTGTTCGCAGAGCAAGGTGGCGCGCTCGATCGTATGCGCCAGTTCACGCACGTTACCGGGCCATTCGTAGGCTTCAATCAGCGCCAGCGCGCCCCGCGAAATGAACCGCACGCGCTTGCCGAAGAAGCGATTGTAATAGGCGATAAAATGCGCGGCGAGCTGCGCGGTATCCTCCAGCCGGTCGCGCAGCGGCGGTATCCGAATCGAGGCGACGTCGAGGCGGTAGTACAGATCCGCGCGAAACTCGCCCGCCTTGATCATCGCGCGCAAATCACGATTGGTCGCGACGATGAGACGCAGATCGAGGCTAAAGGTCTCGCTGGAACCGACCGGTTGCACCTCGAGATTCTCGACCGCACGCAAAATCTTCGATTGCATCCGCAGCGGCAATTCCCCGACTTCGTCGAGCAAGAGGGTGCCGCCATTGGCCTGCCGGAAACATCCGATATGAGACTCGCGCGCATCGGTGAAGGCGCCGCGCACGTGGCCAAAGAGTTGCGACTCCGCGAGGCCGTCAACGAAGTTGGCGCAGTTGAACCGGACCAGCGGTCCGTTCGGATACGGTCCCAGCCGATGGAGCGCTTCGGCCACCACTTCCTTACCGGTGCCCGACTCGCCGAGAATCAGCACGGTGCCTTTATGCGGCGCGACTCGCGCGATCGCGCTGGTCACGGCGTGCAGCGCGGCCGATTCGCCGACGAGGCCCGGCGTCCGCGCGATGCCGAGCAAACTTTCGGCGTCCATCCATTCGACCGCGATCGTCGCGTCAGGCCCGCTGTTCGGTTCCATCGTCATCGCGATTTCGAGCGACCTCGCGCGACGCGTGCCGCATCAACCGTCCCGCATCGGGACAAATCGTGTATCGGATGTGGTCGCAGAATCATAAAGCGAGCAAGCGCGGACTGCTCGATGCGTCCGAGAACTCCGCTTCGTGTTCCGCAGAGACCCGGCATCGTCCCATGCGCAAGTACAGTCCACATCCTGCACTTTGATGGAGCAATTGTGGGGCCGTCGGCCAAACGCACCCGCCGAGGCTGGCACCCGCACCGCGCCGAGGGTTTGATCATATCTATCGCAAGGAAGGAATCGATCCGGCCGCGATGGGGCATCCGGCACAATGGTGGCAGGAACTCTGGAAGTAGCGGTGTCGAGGAGCTTGCAGGCGCGTCGGACTAGTAGAAAATATCTACACGAAGGAGAGGCGAAGATGTTTCACGTGAAACATCTTCGCCTCATGTTCGCGGTGAAACATTCGCGCGACGATCGCCTGGGAAGACCGGCATGGACGCAGATCGCCCTGCTCGAACACGCGCACCGAGGGTTACAGGCCGCGCACCGGCTGGTCGGACTTCAACTCGGGAAAGTACGAGCGCAGGTCAATCGCCAGCTTGTCGAAATCAAGCGGCTTGTGAAAGAAGCCCAGCACTCCGGCCTTGATGAATTTCTCGCGATAGGTGGGAAACGCGGTGCCCGAAATCACAACGATCTCGCAATTGGGATCTTCGGTACGGATGAAGTTGAACAAGGCCATCGCGTCAACGCCAAACAACTCGGGCATCTCGATGTCGAGGGTGACGAGGTCGGGATGAAGTTCACGGAAGCGTGCCTGGGCGGCGGCGGCGTTGTCCACCACGTCGCTCACGATACATCCGATGCGCTCCAGGCGTTGGCGCAGGACGCGCTGAGTAACGGGGTCGTCCTCGACAATCAAAACGCGCACGCTCATCGATAGAGTCCTCCGAGGAAGGCCGTAGCGTCGGCGAAGGCCGGAATTTAGCGGCATTAATTTGACGGCTGCTGCTTTACCGTCGCGGCTGTCCGGTGGCGATTTCGCCTTTATGCCTCTTTAATTCTCAAACGTGCCATCGCAGCGCCCGCTGGATGCAAACGGAGCAATCGACGTGCCGGGCGGGCAACCGATGAAGCGGGAGGACGCCAATAGCGATTTGGCTGGCGTTTTCGTAGCGAGGCTACTAATCGTTACGCCGTGAACGGATGAGCGCCCGGCGCGGCCGACAAACCCGAGGGGCCACGCGGACGGCGTAACTCGAAAATCGCGCAAAGCTGCCGCATGACTGACTGGCAAATTGCCGGCTCAGCCGCCGCGAGTCGGAGGATCGAACGTGAACTTTGGACTGCTGATGTCCTTTCGCAATTCTTCGCGCAACGAACTGTCGTACTCGGAGTTGTATCGCAAACATGTCGATCTCGCGGTTGAAGCCGAGGAGATGGGCTACGATACGATCTGGCTCACCGAGCATCATTTCGTCGAGGACGGCTACTCGCCGAGCATGGTGCCGCTGGCGGCGGCGATCGCGGCGCGCACCAAAAAGATCAGAATTGGGACGTTCGTGCTGCTGATGCCGCTGTACCATCCGCTGCACGTGGCGGAGGACGCGGCGACGCTCGACGCGCTGTCCAACGGGCGGTTCGACCTGGGACTGGGCCAGGGCTACGTGCCGCGCGAGTTCACCGGCTTCAATATCGTGCGCGAGGAACGCAGCCGGCGGCTGCGCGAGGGCGTCGAGATCGTGCGGCGTGTGTTCACCGAGAACAACGTGACGTTCGAGGGCAAACATTTTACGGTGCGCGACGTAACGCTTTATCCGAAGCCGGTGCAGCGGCCATGTCCGCCGATCTGGATCGGAGCGCGATCGCGATCGGCAACCGAGCGGGCGGCGCGCAACGGCTACCATCTGGCGGGCACCGGCGCGGCGCAGGCGGAGGTCTATCGCTCGGCATTGCGCGCGGCCGGCCGTAATCCCGACGACTTTCATATCGCGCAACTGCGCTTCGGCTACGTCGCCGCGAAGCACGACAAGGCGTGGGACGAATGCGAATTCGCGATGCATCACCTGCTGACCAAGTACGGGCAGTGGATCGGCGAGGCCAACGACGTGCCGGGCGACGAGAATTATTCGAAGATTCCGCCGGTCGGCAAACTGCGCGAGGCGAGCGACGCGGGCATGATCGGCGACGGTCTGATGGTCGGGACGCCGGATGAGGCGATCGCGCAGATCGAGGGGATCGAATCGTACTGCACCCATCTGGCGCTGGGGCTGGCGCTGCCCGGGATCGATCCGAAGAAGGTGCGGGCGTCGATGAAGCTATTCGCGGAGAAGGTCATTCCGCATTTTCGAAAGAGGAAGAAGGCAGTTAAGAAGAAGAAATAAAAAATTGACGGGGAACATAGAACTTTCAGCTTCACGAAACTGAAACCTGACCGAGGTTTCACGGCATTCCATGCCGTCGATGGGCCACGCTCGCGCTGCTCGGTGGGTGGTCCTGCGGGGGAGACCTAACCCCCGACCCTTACTTTTTTTGAACGCCCCTCACCAGATAGCTCGGCCTGCAAGTTCGCCGAGTGAAAAGGAAGCAGTCATGACTCCATAAGCGGCCGCGACTGCATCGCAGCCGCGGCCGTGAGGACATCACCCATTGTCCAACCAAAGGGAAGTCTGAAACCTCAGCGAGGTTTCAGTGAAACTATAGGTTTTGCGCTCCTCAACAACTGAATAGCACGCGAGACCGCGCGAGATCCTTCACTTCGTTCAGGATGACGGAAAACGCCGCTGCGCACAGGGATGTTCTGCCGCGCGGCCTTGCATTTAATCTAGCGGCCGCCGCCGAGCATCGCCTTGAGCGCCTCGCCCATCTCGCCCATCGCTTTGCCGACGCTGGGGCGGGTCTGCACCTTGGTCCACCATGCGGCGAGTTTGGGACGGCCGTCGAGTGGAGGTTTCGCGCCGAAGCCGGGCAGCATGTTGGTGACGAAGAAGATGGTCGGCGCGAGCGCACAATCGGCGAGCGTGAAATCGGGACCCGCGGCAAAGCCGCCGGGCGCGAGCATCGCTTCGAGTTGATCGAGGCGGGTCTGAAGTTCGCCGAGCTTTTCGGTGACGACTTTTTCGTCGCGCGTCTTGGGATTGAGCTGCGGGAACAGCGCACGCAACGGCGGATCGAGATAAAGGTCGTGGAAGCGCGTGAAGGCGCGCACCTTGGCCTTGCCCTCGGGCGTTTTCGGCATCAGCGGAGGGTTGGGAAACTTCTCCTCGAGGTATTCGTTGATGACCTCGGACTCGGCGATGATGAGGCCGTCGGCGTCGAGCGTGGGAACCTTGCCGAGCGGGTTGATCTGGAGATATTCGGGCGACTTCATGCCGGTGCCGGGGATCGGGGCCATCTCGATGTTGGCGCCCTTTTCGTAAACGACGATACGCGATTTGGTCGCGAAGTTGGACAGATTCATATTGTAGAGTTTCATTTTTGTTTTTCCTTTCGCGTGCGTTGGTTCAGTTCGACCGGCTTGCCCAGTTCGCCTTATCGCAGACGATGGGCCGTGAGGCAACCGGGGTTTTTGGCCGGCGCGCCGTGGCGTGAATCAGTTATCAGCGGCCTCGCGGGCGGCGCGATCGCGATTGATCTGATCGATATGATCGGAGACGCGATTGATCTCCTTGACGGCGTCGTCCACCGCCTTGCGCGCGCGGTCGGCCTCGATTTGCGCGGCATTGGCGGCCTGTTGCGCCTGCGCGGCGGCGGCCTCGGCATGCGCGGCGGCCTGCTGCGATTGCGCGGCCTGTTGCTGCGCCTGCTGAATCTGTGCGGCCGACGGGCCACATCCGGCGGCGCCGACGGCGATCGCAATTGCGAGGGCGGCCGCGGCAAGGCGGCGCGCCCGCGCAGGATGGGTCATTTGGGCGCGAGCGCCTCCATCGCGCGCTCGTCGGGCAGCGATTCCGAATCGACCTTTACCGGCAGAATGCAGACGTGGGTGGCGCCGGCCTTGAGGTGGGCGTCGATGCGATCGCGAATCCTGGTCTCGCTGCCCCAGGCGACGATCGCATCCACCAGCGCGTCACTACATCCGTTGGCGAAGTCCTCATCCTTCCAGCCGAGGTTCTTGAGATTATTGGTGTAGTTGGGCAGCCGCGGCACGTAGGTCTTCATGTAGGTGCGGGCGGCGGCGCGGGCCTTGGTGGCGTCGCTTTCGAGGATGACGGCCTGGGCGGCGCAGATCCACGGCTTCGGCCCGATGGCGGCGCGCACCTTTGCGGTATGCTCTGGCGGCACGAAATAGGTATGAGTGCCGTGGGTCTCGGCGGCGGCAAACGCGAGCATCTTAGGATGCAGCGCGGCGATGACGATCGGGACCTCCTCCTTGGGCATCGGCGCGCGATACAGCGCCGACTTCAGCTTGGGCACGTACTCCTTCATGTAGCTGTACGGCTTGTCGTAGGAATGGCCGCGCAGGTTGAGCACGAGGGGCTTGTGGCTAACGCCGATGCCAAGCACGAAGCGGCCGTCGGAGAGTTCGCCGACGGTCTTGGAGGCCGCGGACATCGTGATCGGGTCGCGCGCCCAGATGTTGGCGATGCCGGTGGCGAAGATCAGCTTGTCGGTTTTCGCGGCGAGATAGCCGGCGTGGGCGAACGGCTCGCGGCCGACGGCCTCGGGAATCCAGAGTGCGCTGTAGCCGAGCTTTTCGACTTTGCGGGCGAACTCCGCCGATTGGGGAGCCGTCATGCCGTCGAGAAAGAACCAGAGTCCATGTTTACCGATTTCCATGACTTCGTAATAACCCGCCGCGCGGAGCGCTTCAACCACGCCGGGGGTTTCCCAAAAATCGTGGCGCGCGATAGATATCGAGGACAATACAAGCTGTCGAGGGAGCGTCGCGCATGAAAATCGGGTTGATGTTCGTGAACTCGGGGCCGTTCAGCCAACCGGAACTGCTGGCCCATCTGGCGGTGACGGCGGAGAAATGCGGCGTCGAGTCGCTATGGACGGTCGAGCACGTGGTGATTCCGCAGGGCTACCAGTCCCCGTATCCCTACGCCAAGAGCGGGAAGATTCCGGGCGGCGAGGATGTCGCGATACCCGATCCGCTGCTGCCGCTCGGCTATATCGCGGCGATTACGAGCAAGGTCAAACTCGCGACCGGCGTCATGATATTGCCGCAGCGCAATCCGCTGTATGTCGCGAAAGAGATGGCGACGCTCGACCTGCTGTCGCATGGGCGGACGATCCTGGGGATCGGGAGTGGGTGGCTGAAGGAGGAGTTCGACGCGCTAGGGCTGGATTTCCACGTGCGCGGGGCGCGGACCGACGAAGCGATCAAGTCGCTGCGCGTGTTGTGGAACGACCACGAGTCGAGCTTTCACGGCAAGCATTTCGACTTCGGGCCGGTGCTGAGCTATCCGAAGCCGGCGCAAAAGGGCGGCGTGCCGATTCACGTCGGGGGCCATTCGCCGGCGGCGGCGCGGCGCGCGGGGCGGCTCGGCGACGGCTTCTTTCCGGCGATCGGCGAAATCCCGAAGCTCAACGAGCTGTTCGCGATCATGCGCGAGGAAGCGGCCAAACATGGTCGCAAGGCCGCCGCGATCGAGCTTTCGTGCATGGGGCGCGCGAGTCTCGAGACGATCAAGAAGTTCGAGGACATCGGAATATCGCGCGTGGTGGTGGCACCGCCGGGCTTCGACAAGGAGAACCTGACACGCGGACTCGAGCAGATGGGCAACGATCTCATCGCGAAACTGTGAAGCATCCCGCGGACCGAAGAGCGCGAAGGTGACGGTGAAGAAAATGAAAGCAGGAATCATATTTGCGAATTCGGGGCCGTTCAGCCGGCCCGAGCTATTCGGGCGATTGGCGCGCGAGGCCGAGGAATGCGGCTTCGATTCGATCTGGACGGTCGAGCACGTGGTGGTGCCGCAACCGCATATGCCGTATCCGGGATCGAAGGACGGTCAGATGCCGGGCGGCGACAACGTGGCGATTCCCGATCCTCTAATACCGCTGGCGTATGCGGCGGCGATCACCAGCAAGATCAAGTTGGCGACGGGGATCGTGATTCTGCCGCAGCGTCATCCGCTGTATCTGGCAAAACAGCTCGCGACAATCGATCTGCTGTCGCATGGGCGGATGCTGCTCGGTATCGGCAGCGGCTGGATGAAGGAGGAGTTCGAGGCGGTCGGCGTCGATTATCATGCGCGGGGGGCGCGCACCGACGAATCGATCCAGGCGATGCGCGCGCTATGGACCGAGAATCCGACGACCTTTCACGGCAAGCATTTCCATTTCCATGACGTGAAGAGCCTGCCGAAACCGGCGCAGGCGGGCGGTATCCCGATACATATTGGAGGACATTCGCCGGCGGCGGCGCGGCGCGCGGGACGCTTTGGCGACGGGTTTTTCCCCACCATCGTGGATCCGGAGAAGTTGAAGGACATGTTCGGCATGATGCGCGACGCGGCCAAGGCGGCCGGGCGCAATCCGGACACGATCGAATTGAGCGCGATGGCGGCGGCGAAGGCGGACGCGGTCAAGGCGGCGCAGGACGTCGGCGTAACCAGGGTGGTGTTTGGGCCGCCGGGGAGCGACCCGGCTAAACTGCGGGCGGGACTGGAGCGTATCGCGAACGAGGTCGCGAAGGCATGAGTCGCGCGGAAATGAATCGGCAGGAACTGGTCGAAATCACGCGGCGATTTCTCGACGCCTTCAATCGCGAGGACCTGGACGCGGTGATGGAGTATTTCGCCGACGACGGCATCTACGATGAGTTCAACGGGCGGCGCAATGTCGGCAAGGCGGCGATTCGCGCGGCCTTCGTGCCGCAGTTCACGGGCGCATACGGCATCATGCGCTTTCTCGATGAGGACCTGTTTGCCGACGCGGCGACCGGCAAGGTGATGGCGTCGTGGCGGTGCACGCTGAGCGTCCACGGACATGCGACGTCGTGGCGCGGGCTCGACCTGCTGCATTTCGCGGGCGGCAAGCTGGTGCGGAAGTTGACTTACGCAAAGACGAAGGTCCCGCTGTTCGAGGACTGAGAGCGGCCTCGGGGCGCGAGGCGCGGAGTTGTGCGCCGCACCATCTTCGCCATATATTCGCTTTCACGGCGTCGTCGTGCGAGGTGTGTCCATGTCGGATCGAAGCTCAATTGAATGGACGGATGCGACTTGGAATCCAGTGCGCGGCTGCACGAAGATCAGCCCTGGCTGTAAACACTGCTACGCCGAAAGATTCGCCGAACGATTTCGGGGCGTGCCGAACCATCCCTTCGGGCAAGGTTTCGACCTTAGACTTATTCCCGAGAAGCTAGATGTACCGCTGAAGTGGCGGACGCCGAGAAGGATCTTCGTAAACTCGATGAGCGATCTTTTTCATGAGTCAGTGCCGACCGATTACATAGCTCGTGTTGGCGAAGTAATGCGCGCGGCCGGTTGGCATATTTTTCAGGTGCTAACGAAGCGTCCCGATCGGATGCAACACCTACTTAATAATCAACTTCGGGAATTTGGATTACTAGAGAATGTATGGTGGGGAGTTAGCGTAGAGGATCGACGGTATGGTGTTCCCCGGATAAAACTCCTTCGACATACTAATGCTTCGATTCGATTCCTATCAGTTGAGCCACTGCTAGAAAATTTAGGGAAGCTCAATCTATCCGGTATTGACTGGGTAATTGTCGGCGGAGAAAGCGGGGCCCACTACCGACCGATGGCGGCGGAGTGGGCGCGTGAGATTCGTGATCAATGCCGCAAGATGGGGGTTCCGTTTTTCTTCAAGCAATGGGGCGGACGATCGCCGAAGCAGCTCGGACGAATGTTAGACGGTCGTGAGTGGAACGGCGTTCCCCGCCGCAAGAATCTGGAGCGCGGATTACTCTCCGTTTTGGCGTGAAAAAGAAAAGGGCCGCAGATGGTCTCCTCGCTCGCACCGGAGGAATCTGGACCCGCGAGAAACTTACGTACCTGGAAAAGTATTCTTCCGCCTTCATGAAGGCGATGGGTCCGAAGCGGGCGCAAGGACGCTGGGAGCGATTGGTATATATCGATCTGCTAGCTGGCCCGGGGCTTGATATTGACGCCGAAACGAACGGCGAATTCAATGGCTCTCCTCTGATTGCATTGGCGGTAAGGCCGAAATTCGATCACTTGTATTTGGCGGATAAGGACTCCAAAAACATATCAGCTCTTAAAGCCCGAATACCCGCTGAAGACGAGAATCGCGTTACCCTAATGCGTGGCGACTGCAATGTTCTGGTAACGGAAGTCTTGAAACAGATTTCGACGCATACGCTAGGACTCGCATTCGTGGATCCTCAAGGTTTCGAAGTTCACTTCGATACGTTGGCAAAGTTCGCAAAGCGAAGAATCGATCTGCTTTATCTCTTTCCGAGCGGAATTGGCGTGCGGCGCAACTGGAGACAATCAATCGAATCACCGCAGAGCAAATTTGAGAAATTCTGGGGCGGCCCAGACTGGCGTGAACTACCGGTGGTTAAACAGGCCACAGGCGTTACTGAGAATCTCACCTCCGACAAGATACTAAATTCTTTCGTAGTCGCCTTCCGAAAAAAGTTGGAGCGCGCCGGTTTTGAGGTTCAGGATGAAGCGGTACCACTGTTCACGAATATGAACAACGCACAGATGTATCATCTCCTATATTTTTCCCATGACCGAGCTGGTTTGAAGATTTGGAACGGGATCAAGCGAATAGGTCCTGGGGGCCAGCGAACATTGCTTTAGAGTGACGACGCCAGGACAGAGCGCTTTTCAGGGCGAGGCGGAATGTGCTCAAAGTTTGCCAAACTGGAGATGCCGAGGCATCGTGGCGGAATTAACTATTGAGGGGCGTTGACGATGAGTATTAGCGAGAGCGAAAAAGCAGCGGCGAGCGGCGGTGAAAAGATGGGCGGGAAAGAGGTGGCGGGCGACGCGGGGAAGTCGATACTGACGCGACATGAGGCGCCGCTCGGTTGGCTGATCGTCAATCGGCCGCGGGTCAAGAACGCGCTCAACTACGAGGCGTGGCGCGGGATCGTCGCGGCGATGGACGAGCTTAACGCCGACCCCGAGGTGCGCGTGATAATCATGCGCGGGGTGACCGCCGACTCGTTTATCTCGGGCGCGGACATTTCGGAATTCCCGAGCCATCGCGCGAACGCCGAGCAGGCGCGGGCATATCGCGATGCGCCCGGCAACGCGACCAACGCGCTCAGCCAATCGCCGAAGCCGGTGGTCGCGATGATCGCGGGTATCTGTATCGGCGGGGGCCTGCAAGTCGCGCTTTCGTGCGACGTGCGCATTGCGGCGCGCGGCACCCGCTTCGGGATTCCGGCGGCGCGCCTGGGGCTCGCGTATCCGCTGGAGGGCGTGCTCTCGCTCAGCCAGATTGCCGGACCGGCCAATGCCCGCGACATCCTGATGTCGGCGCGGATCTTCGACGCCGAGGAAGCCTTCGCGATGGGCCTCATCAATCGACTGGTGGAGCCGCAGGAGCTTGAAGCCAACGTGCGCGACTATGCGACGCGGATGGCCGCCAACGCACCGCTGACGATGGCGGCGGCCAAGGCGACGATTCGCGAAGGTCTCAGAGACGGGGCCGATCGCGACCTCAAGAAGATTGGCGCGATGGTCGCGCAATGCTTCGACAGCGAGGACTATCGCGAAGGTGTGAAGGCGTTCCTGGAGAAGCGGCGGCCGAACTTCCGCGGTCGCTAACAGCAAATAAAGCGACGTAAATCAGCTATATTTTCCATCGTCATCGGTTGTTCATAATAAAAACAGTCTTGACTGATTGTAACATTCCGTCCTGTTTGTTATCTGTCTCGTCAATGATACTGAATCGGCAGGTAAGGCGCTGCTGAACCCTGAAACAAATGGCGCGAGTTCAGGAAGAGCGAAGTGCGGAGACGCGGCGGCGGTTGCTGGATGCGACGGTCGAGTGCCTCCATGAGTTTGGTTATGCGGGGGCGACGACCACCGAGATAGCGCGGCGGGCGGGGGTTTCGCGCGGCGCCCAGCTCCATCATTTCCATCGCAAGCAGGACCTGGTGGTGAGCGCGCTCGAGCATGTGTTTGCGCTGCGGCTGGAGCAGTTTACGCAGGCGGCGGTCGAGTTGCCGGTGGGGTTGGAGGCACGGATAAACGCGCTGACCGACCTGCTGTGGGCGGCCTTCAAGGGACCGGCGTTTTACGCGTGGCTGGAACTGGTGGTGGCGTCGCGCACGGACGCGCCGCTGCGGGAGGCGGTGCGGCTGGCGAGTGAGAATTTCGCGCAAGGCGTGCATCGGGTGTTTGCGGCGATGTTCGGCCTGAAAGATGTGCCGGAGTATGTCGATGACCCGATCGAGTTCGCGATCTTCGGACTGCTGGAGTCGCTCGCGCTGGAGCGGGCGCTGTGCGATTCGGAGGAAGAGGAGCGGCGCAGATTCGAGCCGGCGATCGCGTATGTGAAAACGATTGCGAATTTCGTTGCGCGCGACGCGCTGCGCAGGAACGGCGATTCCATTGGCGAGGTGACCGGCCGATGAGCACGGAAGTTTATTTCAACCCGTGGGACGAGGCGTTTCGCGCCAATCCCTATCCGTACTACAAGCCGCTTTACGGGCGCCCGCCGCATCTGCTGAACATGTTTTACCAGATGGCGCTGGTGGCGGGTTACGACGACGCGGTAACGATCCTGCATGACCATGAGCGCTTCAACAGCTCGCAGAAGACCAATCCGACCTTCGACGAGCAGGAGCGGACCTTGTTCGCGGGCGCGGCGACGGTGCTGTTTTCCGATCCGCCCACGCAGACGCGGCTGCGCAAGCTGGTGAGCCGGGCGTTCACGCCCAAGCGGGTGCGCGACCTGGAGCCGCGGATTCGCGAAATCACGCATACGCTGCTGGATCGCGCGGCGGGCAAGAACGGATTGGAGATCATGGGCGACCTGGCGACGCCGCTGCCGGTGATGGTAATCGCGGAGATGCTGGGCGTGCCGGCGGTGCAATACGAGCAGTTCAAGCATTGGTCGGATCGGATCGTGGAGAGCGACAACACACCGCCGGGAATGCCGTTGCCGGACGCGACCAAGCAGGCGGCGAAGGACCTGCGCAGCTACTTCGCCAATGAAATCGAGCGGCGGCGCGGCGACCCCGGCGATGATTTGGTCAGTGCGCTGGTGGCGGCCCATGACGAGACCGAAGCGCTGAGCGCCGACGAGTTGCTGGCCTTCGTGATCCTGCTGCTGCTCGCGGGCAACGAGACGACGACCAACCTGATCGGAAACGGGATGCTGGCATTGGGGCGCAATCCGGATCAGCTCGAGTTGTTGCGCGGGAACCCGTTGCTGATGCCGCGGGCGGTCGAAGAGATGCTGCGCTACGACGGGCCCGTGCAGGCGACGGTGCGGCACAATCATGTGCCGGTGGAAGTCGGCGGTGCGCTGATCGCGCCGGAGACGATGGTGTTCGTGATCCTGGCGGGGGCGAATCGCGACCCGGCGCATTTCAGCCGGCCGGACGAGTTCGATATCACGCGCGAGCCCAACGACCATCTGGCGTTCGGCGACGGCATCCATTATTGCCTGGGCGCCGCGCTGGCGCGCCTGGAGGGAGCGATCGCCTTCGAGATCGCGCTGGAGCGGTTTCCGCGCTTGCGCCTGACGCCCGGGGAGGCGCCGCCGAAGTACAAGGGTTCCTACTTTTTGCGCGGGCTGAGCGAGCTTCGACTGGCAGTCAGCTGAGGCGAGGTGAATCGGATGGCAGCCGCATCGGAAGCGCCGAGCGTTTATTTTAATCCGTGGGACGCGGGCTACCGCGACAACCCGTATCCTCATTATGAGCCGCTGTACGGCCGCCCGCCCCATCTGATGAGCCTGTTCATTCCGATGGCGCTGGTGGCGCGCTATGCCGACGCGGTCGCGGTTCTGCGTGATCCGGAGCGCTTTTCGAGCGTGCCACCGATGTCGCCATTTTTGGAGATGCGGCTGGCGGTATTCGGCCGCGCGCCGCGCGTGGTGTTTTCCGATCCGCCGGTCCATACGCGGCTGCGCAGGTTGGTGAGCAAGGCGTTTACGACGTGGCGGATCAAGGACCTGGAACCGCGTATCCGGGAGTTCACGGCGACGCTGCTCGAGCGCGCGGCACGCAAGGGCGAATTCGAGGTGATGGCGGACCTCGCGAATCCGCTGCCGGTGCTGGTGATCGCGGAAATGCTCGGGGTGTCCCCGGACGATTACAAGCGGTTCAAGCAGTGGTCGGACGACGTGATCGAGTCCGACATGGTACCGCCGGGGGCCGAACTGCCGGAGCATGTGACGAGTTCGTTCAAGGCGTTGCGGGCCTATTTTATCGAAGAAATTGAGAGGCGGCGGCGCAATCCTGGCGACGATCTGGTGAGCGCGCTGGTGGCGGCGCGCGACGAGGCGGACGCGCTGAGCGAGGAGGAATTGATCGCGTTCGTGGTGCTGCTGCTGCTCGCGGGCAACGAAACGACGACCAACCTGATCGGCAACGGTATGCTCGCGCTGGGGCGCAATCCGGACGAAATCGCGAAGCTGCGTGGGGATCTGTCGCTGATGCCGCGGGCGATCGAGGAGATGCTGCGCTACGACTGTCCGGTACAATCGACGGCGCGTTATCCGAAAGTCGATGTGGAAATCGGCGGGGTGGAGATCAAGGCGAACGTGCCGACGTTCGTGATCGTGGCGGCGGCAAATCGCGACCCGGCACAGTTTCCCGCAGCACATCAGTTCGACGTGACACGCACGCCCAACGACCATCTGGCATTCGGCAACGGGATTCATTATTGCCTGGGCGCGCCGCTGGCGCGGATGGAAGGGGCGATCGCGATCAGGGCCGCGCTGGAGCGGTTTCCGCGGCTGCGGCTGGCGGAGCCCGCGGCGCCGCTCACGTATAAGGGTTCGTACTTCCTGCGCGGTCTGAGTTCGCTCAGAATGGCGGTGGAGTAGGCGCTCGCGCGGCGGACCTCGACGGGCGAGATCGCGGCGCGCGGAAAATACGCCACCCAGCGGAACCGCGCCAACCAACTAAGCAATGAGCGAACTTTCGGGCGACGCCGGCGGTTCCGACCACACGCCGCATCACGCGCGCTTACCCTGGCTCGCGCGGCAGTTCCCGCCGTTCACGCCGCGCCAATGGCGCGTGTTCTGGATTTCGACGACCGCGGGCTACTTCGACAGTTACGACGGCGCGCTGCTCGGCCTGGCGCTGAAGCAGATCCAGCGCGGGCTCGGAATCGCCGAGGCCAATCTCGGCAACCTGCTCTCGATCATCCGGCTGGGCTACCTGGTCTCGCTGCTGCTATCACCGCTGGCCGACGTTTTCGGCCGACGCCGCCTGCTGCTCTACACCATAGTCGGCTACACGTTTTTCACCGCGTTGAGCGCGATCGCGCAAAACGAGCGGAGCTTCGTCGCGGCGCAATTCCTGGCGCGGGCGTTTTCGGGCGCCGAGGCTACGGTGTCGCTGGTGATCCTGGTCGAGGAGGTGGATGCGGCGGTGCGCGGATGGGCGATCGGGATGCAGGGCGCGCTGGCCATCACGGGGTACGGGTTGGCGGCGATCGTGTTCTCAATGATCACGATCATTCCCTACGGGTGGCGCGGATTGTTTGCGCTCGCGGTGCTGCCGCTGGGGCTGATCATCCCGTTGCGGCGGGCGCTGCCGGAAAGTCGCCGCTTCGAGGACGAAACGCTTGCGGGAGAACGTCCGCGCAATATCTGGCAGCCGCTGGCGGCGCTGGTGCGGGTCTATCCGCGACGGCTCGCGATGCTGGTCGCGGTATCTTTCCTGAACTCGATGGGGTGGAGTCCGGCGGGCCTGTTTTTTCCGAAATATTTGCAGGAGGCGCTCGCCTGGACGCCCGGGCAGGTTTCGAGCCTGGTGGTGTTTGGCGGGGCGATCGGAATCCTCGGCAGTATCGTGGCCGGGCGCTTGAGCGATCGCGTGGGGCGGCGCACAGCGGGGTCGCTGTTCATGTTCGTCGCGCCGGTCTTCGCGATCTGGATGTACACCACGCGCACTGACGCGGTGATCTGGCTGTGGATTGTGCGGCTGTTCCTCGATACGGCGGCGGCCACGATCCTGAGTGCATACAGCGTCGAGCTGTTTCCGACCTCCCATCGGTCGGCGGCGGCAAGCGCTCTGACGGTGGCGGGCACCACCGGCGCGGCGCTCGGGCTTTTTCTCGAGGGCGCACTGTATGGGGCCGCGGGATCGCATTGGCAGGCGATTCGCATCCTGATGGTGTTCTCGATGGCGGCAGCGCTGATCATGTTCGCGGCGTTTCCGGAGACGGCCGGACGCGAACTCGAGGAGATCTCGCCGGAAGTGGCGAAGGCTGCGACACCGGCGGCGATTCGCTAGCAGGGTGTTGAGTTGAGATTTCGGACCATTGACAATTTTCCGGCTTTCTCAGAACCCCTAAACTGCGTCAAGCGTACACGGCTACTCCGCGCGCGGCTGAACGTCGCGCTCAATCTGCGCCTGGTGTTCCCGCGCTGCGGTGCGCAGATCGTAGGTGCTCTGCAGGTTTAGCCAAAACTGCGGATTGACACCGAAATAGCGGCCAAGGCGCAAGGCCGTGTCCGCGGTGATCGCACGCTCGCCCTCGATGATCTGCGCGATACGGTTCGGCGGCACGCGCAGTGCCATCGCCAGCTGGTGCGGGTTCATATCGAGGGGCTTCAGGAACTCCTCGAGCAGGATTTCGCCAGGATGAATTGGGGGAAGCGTCTTAGACATATAGATACTCGAATATAGTAATTGAATACAGTTGCGGTTACGGCCGCCGCGTCAGTGGTAATCAGTGATCTCTACATTGAACGCATCTCCTTCTTTCCAGACGAAGCATATCCGCCATTGGTCGTTGATCCGGATGCTGTGTTGACCTGCCCGCTCTTTCTTAAGGGCTTCGAGATGGTTACCACGATTGATCGCCAGCACCCGGAGGTCCGTCGCGGCATCCAGCACCAGAAGCTTGCGGCGAGCCGCCTGCTGGATCGCCTGAAATCGGCCCACGGGTTGATCGTTGAAAATGGCTTCGGCGCCCGTGTCCTTGAAAGAACGTATCGCCATTACGCTAATGATATGACGCACCGCGTCAAACGTCAAGCGTCGCGTTCCGTCCATAGAATCATTTTTCAGGTCTCGCGACACCCTGCTAGATTGTCGGCCGTGAGACTTCAGTGCCGTCGTACTTCATCGAGTCCCCTTGCAGCGGCGAGCGCGAGTATCGCGATGCTCGCGTTTGCGATGCTGACGCTGGTGCTGAGCGCGTGCGCGCAGGGGCCGCGCATCGAAATCACCGGGGCCGGCGGTGTGCTGCGGGCGGCGGTCAGCGTCGAGGTCGCCGACACCTCCGCGAGCCGCGAATACGGCCTGATGTTTCGCAAGCATCTGGACGAAGACGCGGGCATGATCTTCGTCTTCAAGGCGCCGGAGCATCAGCAATTCTGGATGAAGAACACGATCATCCCGCTCGATATGATCTTCGCCGACGTCAACGGAAAGATCATCGGGGTGGTGAGCAAGGCGGAGCCGTTTTCCGAGGCGATCGACGCGGTCGATGGGGATTCGCAATACGTGCTCGAGGTTAACAGCGGCTTTTGCGAGCGGCACGGAGTGAAGGCGGGCGACACGCTGCACTTCGTGGGTTTCGTGCCACGGGCGTCCGATTGAAGCTACGCGGAGAGCGATTTGCGGACGGTCGCGGACTGGCGGGCCTGCCAGGCGAAGGTGCCGATCACGGCGAGCAGGAACGCCGACATAAAGATGATAGTGGAGACCCAGAACGAGGTCATGAAGGAGGCGCCGCCGTGGGTCGGGGCGAGACTCTGGGCGAGGCCGTAGAAACGCACGCGCATCGCGGCGAAGATAATCAACATGGCGACGGCGGCGGCGCGGCTGCGCCGGTAGATGCCATAGGCGATGCCGAAGAACGCCAGGGTGATGACTAGATTGGGGAAGTTGAGACCGCCGGTTCTGGTCGCGACCAGCAGATTGCCAATGCAAGCGATACCCGCCGCGATCCATCCGCAGGCGATGAACGCCTTGACCATTCCGTCGCTCATGGTGCCCTGTCTTTCGGGGTGGCAGCCGCTTTAATGCGGGGCCGCCCAATTGATATATTTCGCGGTTGCATCGTATCCTGATCCGATTATACGCGCGCCGGAGTTTCCGCGGATTGGCCGGCACATGAGTTTTACCTGATGGGATTAAAAGAAAATATCGAACGCATCCAGGAACTTTCGCGGCTGGCCGAGGCGGCGGGCGGCGAGGACCGGCTGAAGCGGCAACGCGAGGCGGGGCGGCTGACGGCGCGGGAACGGGTGGAATTCCTGCTCGATCGTGATTCGTTCGTCGAGCTCGACAAGTTCAAGACCCATCGGAACACCGATTTTGGCATGGCCGAACGCAAGATTCCGGGCGACGGCGTGGTGACCGGTTACGGCACGATCGACGGACGGCAGGTCGCGGTCTTCTCGCAGGATTTTACCGTATTCGGCGGCAGTCTGTCGGGCGCGTTTGCCGAGAAAGTCTGCAAGATAATGGATTTCGCCGCGAAGGTCGGCTGTCCCGTGATCGGAATCAACGACTCGGGCGGCGCGCGAATCCAGGAGGGCGTGGTGTCACTGGCGGGCTACGCCGACATCTTTTTGCGCAACGTGCTGTCGTCGGGCGTGGTACCGCAGATTTCGGCGATCATGGGACCTTGTGCCGGGGGCGCGGTGTACTCGCCCGCGATGACCGACTTTATCGTGATGGTGCGCGACACCTCGTACATGTTCATCACGGGGCCCGACGTCATCAAGGCGACCACCCATGAAGAGGTGACGATGCAGGACCTCGGCGGCGCCGACACGCATTCGACGCGGTCGGGCGTATGCCATCTGGAGGCGAGCGACGACCAGAGCGCGCTGCTGACGATTCGCGAGCTGCTCTCGTACATGCCGTCGAACAACGTCGAGGACCCGCCGTTTCGCGCGGCGACGGACGATCCAAATCGGCGCGACGAGGCACTCGATACGGCGGTGCCGGAGAACCCGAACAAGCCGTACGACATGCGCGAGATCATCACGCGGGTGGTGGACGACGCGCACTGGCTCGAAGTGCAGCCGGACTGGGCGCAGAACATGCTGATCGGGTTCGCGCGCCTCGGCGGCTACTCGGTCGGGATCGTGGCGAACCAGCCGGCATATCTCGCGGGGTGTCTGGATATCGACGCGTCGGTGAAGGCGGCGCGCTTCGTGCGTTTTTGCGATTGTTTCAATATCCCGCTGGTGACGTTCGTCGATGTGCCGGGATTTCTGCCGGGGACCGCGCAGGAGTTCGGCGGGATCATCCGCCACGGCGCGAAGCTGCTGTACGCCTACTGCGAAGCGACGGTGCCGAAGATCACCGTCATCACGCGCAAGGCCTATGGCGGCGCTTATGACGTGATGTCGTCGAAGCACATTCGCGGCGATTTCAACTTCGCGTATCCGAGCGCGGAGATCGCGGTGATGGGGCCCGAGGGCGCGGTGAATATCGTTTTTCGCAGCCAGATCGAAAAGGCCAAGGACCCGGTCGCCGAGAAAGCCCGGCTGGTCGAGGAGTATCGGCGGACCTTCGCGAATCCGTTCAAGGCGGCGGAACTCGGCTATATCGACGAGGTGCTGATGCCGCGCGATACGCGGCCGCGGCTGATCACGTCGCTGAAGGCGCTCGAAAACAAGCGCGAAAAGAATCCCCCGCGCAAGCACGGAAACATCCCGCTGTGAATGCGCACGGCATTGGCGTTCGCGTCGCATCGATGGCGTTGGATACCCTCGGATGGGCGACAGCAAGCGGCCTCGGCGTGCTGATTACCTGACGGATGACTGAGAAAATGTTCAAGCGGATCCTGATTGCCAACCGCGGCGAGATCGCCGTTCGCGTAATTCGCGCATGCCGCGAGTTGGGTATCGAATCGGTGGCGGTGTTTTCGGAGGCGGACCGCGCCGCGCTGCATGTGCGCGCGGCCGATTACGCCGTGGCCGTGGGACCATCGCCCGCGCGCGAGAGTTACCTGAACGTCGAGCGCATCCTCGCCGCGGCCAAAGCGACTGGCGCCGAAGCGGTGCATCCGGGGTACGGATTCTTTTCGGAGAACGCGGGCTTCGCGCGCGCGGTCGCCGACGCTGGCATGGTCTTTATCGGGCCACCCCCGATCGCGATCGAAAAAATGGGCGACAAGGTCGAAGCGCGCAAGCTGATGGCGGCGGCGGGCGTGCCGGTGGTGCCCGGCTCGCCCGGCACGCTCGAGACCGAGGACGAGGTCCGCGCGATCGCCAAAAAGATCGGCTTCCCGATCATGGTGAAGGCGGCCGCCGGCGGCGGTGGCAAGGGCCTGCGCCTGGTCGAGCATGAAAAGGACCTCGCGTCGGTCGTGCGCACGGTTGCGAGCGAGGCCAAGTCGTCATTCGGCGATGGGCGCTTTTATGTCGAGAAATTCGTCAAGCGGCCCCGGCATATCGAGGTTCAGGTCTTCGCGGATCAGAAGGGCGAGACGGTGCACGTGTTCGAGCGCGAATGTTCGCTCCAGCGACGGCATCAGAAGGTCGTCGAGGAATCGCCATCGCCGTTTATCACGCCGGAGATGCGCCGGGCGATGGGCGAGGTCGCGGTGAAGGCGGCGCGCGCGGTGAACTACGTCGGCGCCGGGACGATCGAATTTCTCGCCGACGCCGATCGCAACTTTTACTTTCTTGAGATGAACACGCGCATCCAGGTCGAGCATCCGGTGACCGAAATGGTCACCGGCGTCGATTTGGTCAAGGCGCAGATCCAGGTTGCGGCGGGGCTGCCGCTACCGTTCAAGCAGGCCGATCTGGCGCAGCGCGGATGGGCGATCGAATGCCGCATCTATGCCGAGGACCCTGCCGCGGGCTTTGTTCCAGCGCCGGGGCGGATCGATACGCTGCGCTTCCCCGACGGGCCGGGCGTGCGCGTCGATGCCGGGGTGTACGAGGGCGCCGAGGTCTCGCTCTACTACGATCCGATGATCGCGAAGCTGGCGACGTGGGGACGCGATCGCGCGGAGGCGATCGATCGGATGCGGCGGGCGCTTTCGGAATGCACGATCGCGGGCGAGCTCACGACCAATCTCGCGTTCCATCGATGGGTGGTCGAGCAGCCGCGCTTCCAGGAGGGCGATTTCGATACCAATTTTATCAACGAGGAATACCGGCCGGACGCACTCGCGCGCGGCGAGGACCCGGTGCGGCTGGCGGCGCTGCTGGCGGCGGCGGTCACCGCGCAGCGCAGTCAGAACCATGTTGCGGCAGCGCCGGCCGCCAGCGCGGCCGCGGCAAAGGCAGGCAGCGTGTCGGCGTGGAAGACGCTCGGGCGTCTGGACATGCTGCGGCGCTAGCGGATCGTAGAGGAGAAACGGCGCGATGCCGAAATACGTGGCGACGCTCGACGGCGCCGATCATCAGTTGGAAGTGGAAGAGCTTTCGGCGCATGCGCTGCGCGTTAAGATCGGCGAGCGTCAATTCGAGGTTGATGTCCATCGCGCCGGGCACTCGTCGTATTCGATCCTGATCGACAATCGCTCGTTCGATTTCGAGGTCGGACGTGAGGGCGAGGAGTTGGTGGTGGCGTCGCGCGGCGGTGCGGCGCGGATAACGCTGGTCGATGCGGCGCGGCGCTCGCGGCATCCGGGGGCGCGGCCGGCGGCGGCGGGGAAGGCGGCGCTGAAGGCGATGATGCCGGGACGGGTGGTCAACGTCCTGGTCAACCTCGGCGATGAAGTCGCGGCGCATCAGGGTTTGCTGGTGGTCGAGGCGATGAAGATGGAAAACGAATTGAAGTCGCCCAAGGCCGGCAAGGTGGTCGAGCTGAAAGTGAAGCCGGGGCAGACGGTGGAAAAGGGTGAATTGCTACTGGTAGTGGAGTAGCCGATCGAGGCGATTAGCATGGCTGATGAAAAACCGACGATAGCCGCGGCGCGCAAGGCGTGGGAAGAAAAGCGCGTCGCGCCGGCGCTCAAGCGCGGAGCCGAACGGCGCGAGCGGTTCGTCACCAATTCCGGGATCGAGATCAAGCGCGAATACGATCCGGGAGATCTCGACGGTTTCGATTACCTGAACGACCTGGGATTTCCGGGCGAATATCCGTTTACGCGCGGCGTGCAGCCGACGATGTATCGCGGGCGGCTGTGGACGATGCGCCAGTACGCGGGTTTTGGCGATGCCGAGGAATCGAACCGCCGCTACCGCTATCTTTTCGCCAACGGCCAGACCGGGCTGTCGGTGGCCTTCGATCTGCCGACCCAGATGGGGCGCGACTGCGACCATCCGCTGGCGCGCGGCGAAGTCGGGCGGGTGGGAGTTTCGATCTGTTCGGTCGCCGACATGGAGATGCTGCTGGCGGAGTTGCCGCTCGAGAAGATCTCGACGTCGATGACGATCAACTCGACCGCGGCGATCCTGCTGGCGCTGTACCTGGTGGTGGCGGAGAAGCGCGGGGTTTCGTGGGACAAGCTGAACGGCACGATTCAGAACGACGTGCTCAAGGAATATATCGCGCGGGGCACCTATATATATCCGCCGCGCGGGTCGATGCGGATCATCACGGACATTTTCGAATTCGCCAGCCGCGAAGTCGCGAACTGGAATACGATTTCGATTTCGGGCTACCACATCCGCGAGGCGGGCTCGACGGCGGCGCAGGAACTGGCGTTTACGATCGCCGACGGCATCGCCTACGTGGAGGCGGCGGTGAAGGCGGGCCTCGCGGTGGACGCCTTTGCGAGCCGGCTGTCGTTCTTCTTCAATGTGCACAACAATTTTTTCGAGGAAGTCGCGAAGTACCGCGCGGCGCGCCGGCTGTGGGCGCGGATTATGAAAGAACGCTTCAAAGCCAAAGACGAGCGTTCGATGATGATGCGGTTCCATGCGCAGACGGCGGGTTCGACGCTGACCGCGCAGCAAGTCGATAACAACGTGGTGCGGGTGACCCTGCAGGCGCTGGCGGCGGTGCTCGGCGGCGCGCAGTCGCTGCATACGAATTCCAAGGACGAGGCGCTCGCGCTGCCGACCGAACACTCGGTGCTGCTGGCGCTGCGCACGCAGCAGGTGATCGCGAATGAGTCGGACGTGACCGACACGATCGATCCGCTGGGCGGATCGTACTACGTCGAAAATCTGACTAACGAAATCGAAAAAAAGGCGCTCGAGTACCTCGGCAAGATCGATGATCTGGGCGGCGCGGTGGCCGCAATCGAGCGCGGCTACATGCAGCGCGAGATTCAGAACGCGGCGTTTGTCTATCAGCGCGAAATCGAGACCAAGCGGCGCATCATTGTGGGCGTCAACGATTTTACCACCGGCGACGCGCCGCCCGGCGACATTTTGAAGGTGAATCCGGCGATCGAACAGAAGCAGCGATCACGGATCGAACAGATCCGCTCGGAACGCGATCAGGACGCCGCGAGCAAAGCTATCGCGCGCGTCGAGCAGGTCGCGCGCGACGGCGCAAACCTGATGCCGCCGATAATCGACGCGGTGCGCGCCTACGCGACGCTCGGGGAGATCGCGGATGCGATGCGCCAGGTGTTCGGCGAATACAAACCGTTAAACGAAGTGTAATGCCGCGGTAACCGCGTCCGCCGATATTTCCCGATGTGGGCTTTCATCTGCCGCCGATGTCTGGAAGATTAAATGCTCGCACCGACGTAATTCGGTGACGCGATCGACGAAGCGTCAGCCACGGGAGATAGCAAATAGATGGGGCCGTTGCCGAAGGGCGTGTTTCTGACCAAGGGCGTGGGCAAGCACCGCGAGAAGCTCAATGCCTTCGAGCTTTCGCTGCGTTCAGCACAGATTGCGGAGTACAACCTGGTTCGCGTGAAATCGATTTTCCCGCCGCTGTGCAAGTTGATCTCGCCACAGGAAGGGCAGCGCTATCTGCGTCCCGGACAAATCGTGTTTGCGGTGATGAGCGACAACGCGACCGACGAACCGCATCGGCTGTGCGCGGCCTCGGTGGGCGTCGCGATCCCGGCCGACTCGCGCCAGTACGGTTATCTTTCGGAGCATCACAGCTTCGGCGAGACCGAGCAGAAGGCGGGCGACTACGCGGAAGACCTCGCGGCGATGATGCTGGCGACGATTCTCGGGGTGGATTTCGATCCGAACGTCAGCTACGACGAGCGCAAGGACATCTGGCGGGTGTCGGACAAGATCGTATCGACGCGCAACGTGACGCAATCGGCGATGGGCGATCGCGACGGACTGTGGACGTCGGTGGTCGCGGCGGCGGTATTCGTCGATCTGCCCGAAAGCGGCAAGTAGGCGTCCGCGATCGCGAGTGCGGGCCGGTTTGAGGGCATCGCGGGCGCGGTGTACGCTTTAGCCATGGCAACGGAAATTTTCTACTGCTCCCCTTGAGGCTACCGGCCACGCGCGGCCAGTCTGGCCGCGATACTCAAGTCCCGCTTCGACGAAGATGCGCGATTAACGACCGGCAAGAGCGGTCAATTCGATGTGATCGCGGACGGTACGCTGATCTTCTCGAAAGCCGCCGTCGGCCGCTTTCCGCTGGAAGGCGAAGTCGAAGAGGCCTTCGCTAAACTCCGGCAGGGCTAGTTGGCGGCGCGCGCCTGGGTTTAGCCATCAGGCGGGGGTGGCGAGAATGCGGGCGAGGTCGGCGGCGGGGAGTCGAATTCCGATGTAGAACGGGCCGAACTCGGCGTAACGCGCGCTCGATTCGTCGAAGCGCATTTCGTAAACCAGCTTCTTGAAGACCAGCGGGTCGTCGGCGAACAGATCCACGCCCCATTCCCAGTCGTCGAAGCCGATCGATCCCGAAATCACCTGCGTCACCTGCCCCGCATAGCGCCGTCCGATCATGCCGTGGTCGCGCATCAGCAACTGGCGCTCCTCGATCGGCAGCGAATACCAGTTGTCGCTGCCCGCGCGGCGCTTGTTCATCGGATAGAAGCAGACGTATCGGCGATCGGGAATTTGCGGCCACAGGCGCGCGCCAAGCTTGTGCCGCTGATCTTCGAGATCGTCCTTCACCGCTTTGATCCATTCGGGCGAATGCGGTTTCACGCCCTGGGCGGCGAGCTCCGCATGAAGTTTCACGGTCGCTTCGTAGAGCCCGATTTCAACCACCGACACGTACGACGTGGTGGGCTCGAGGAACTCGCTCAGCGCGAGCCGGCCGGCCTCAAGTTGCGCGGCGTTGAGTTCGTCGAAGCCGCGGCGGAAATGGATCGCGATGAGGTCGCCCTTGTGTCCGAGTTGCGAGAAAAGCGCGCTCTGGCCGTCCTCGCGCCGCTCCATCGCGGCAAACGTTCGCGCCGCCTTTTCGATAATTTCACCACGGGCGGGGCCTGTCAGCGCGTTCCATTGCGAGCGCCGGATGCGGAAAAACTGATGCAGCACGCAGAAGCCTTCGAGCGTGTTGGGTGCGGCCGCGACATCACGCGCGGTGGTGGACGATTCGTCCGGATGTGGATGCTTCATAATTCCTGCTTGTGGATGGCGGGTGAAATTCGTCGAATAGTAAGGGCGAAATGAGCTGGCCTCAAGTCAGCCCCGCGATCCGCTCGATCATCTTCCAATTTATATTCGCGCGCACGGTCGCGGCCAGCCGATCGTATTGCGCGTCGCGTGGGGGAATCGGAGGGCCGGCAGGCGCCGCGATTCCCTTGCGTCGCCGCAGCATTCCAAGCAATGCGGCCCGAAGAAGCTCATTCTCGAAGATTCCATGGAGCATCGTGCCCGCCACAGCGCCGTCCGCGCTGATCGCGCCGTCGAGCGCGTCTTCACTTACAGCGTTGGTGGCGACGGCATTGCGCGCGATGATTCGAAAAGGTGCGGCGACGCCGGCGCGACGCTCGACTCTGCCCATGTGAATTTCGTAGCCGCTGATTTCGCCTTCGACTGCGCGCTCGCCGCTCAAGAGCGACGCCGTCGCGACGCATGCGCGCACCTGCGCCGTTACTTTTTCACGGCCGAAATACGTGCTGATCGGCAGCAGCTTTAGTCCCGCGGCGCTGCGCGTGGGCGATTCGATCGCATCGGGGTCCGCGATGGTCTCGCCGAGCATCTGGCATCCGCCGCAGATTCCCACGATCGGTTCGCGCCGGTGCGCACGCGCGAAGATCGCGGCGGCGAATCCGTCCGCGCGCATCCACTCGAGGTCGGCGATGGTGCTTTTTGAACCCGGAATCACGACGAGGTCCGCTCGCGCAATCTCCGGCGGCGACTCGGCAAAGCGCACGATCACGCCAGGCTCGTGTTCGAGCGCGAGAAAGTCGTCGTAGTTCGAGATGTGCGGCAGCCGGATCACCGTGATATCGATCTGATCGCGCGATCCGCCAAGCCGCCCACGGCGATCCTCGAGCGCCACCGAATCCTCGTCGGCAATGCGCAGGCGCGGGATGTAGGGTACGACGCCAAGCACGGGGATCGCGAAACGTCCTTCGAGGTAATCGAGACCCGGCTTCAGCAACGCCGCGTCGCCGCGGAATTTGTTGATCAGGAAGCCGGCGACGCGCGCGCGGTGCGCCGCTTCGAGGAGATCGATGGTGCCGACGAACTGCGCGAAGACCCCGCCGCGATCGATGTCGCCAACGAGTATGACCGGCGCGTCCGCGGCCTCGGCGACGTGCATGTTCACGATATCGTGCGAGGCGAGGTTGATCTCGGCGGGGCTACCCGCGCCTTCGATGACGACGATGTCGTACGTGGCGCGCAGACGGGCCAGGCAGCCGGCAATGATTCGAATGAACTCGGGTTTGCGCCGATGGTATTCGGAAAAAGTGAAGCTCCCCGCCGGACGCCCCATCAGCACCACCTGCGAGCGCGTGTCGCCCTCCGGCTTGAGCAGAATCGGATTCATCTCGACCGCGGGCGCGATGCCGGCGGCCTCGGCCTGGACGGCTTGCGCGCGGCCGATCTCGGCGCCGTCGGGCGTGACGAAGGAATTGAGCGCCATGTTCTGCGACTTGAACGGCGCGACGCGCAGGCCCGCCTGTCGAAAGAGGCGGCACAACGCCGTCACGATCAGGCTCTTGCCGACCGACGACGCGGTTCCCTGCACCATCAGCGTGCGCGCATTCATCGCCATTTACCCACGAGAGATTCTAGCATTCGTGCGGATGAATACCTGGCGGCGCCGTGCGGCCCGAATACGCTCCGATGCGAGCTAGCCATTGCGAGCGCGGAATTGCGCGCAGGAATCGACCAGGCCCGCGGCAACCGACGGATTCGACGCCCAATGCGCGTGAACGTAGGAGGCGAGCAGGTTCGCGGCGCGGTAGCCCTCCGCGAATGCGTCGCCCCAGCGCGGACGCACCGCGTAAACGCGTTCGACACCGTCGGGCGCCGGTTCGAGGGTGGAGTAGCGAAACTGGTGCCCGCGAAAGCGCAGGCCCGCCGTCCCGAGAATCGATGGCGCGACGGTTTCGACCTCAACATAGCCGAGCGTCTGCAATCGATCGTGCATCACGGCGTTGGCCGGTATCAGGCCGGCCATCGGGAACGATGCGCCGTCGAGGGTCCGAATCGCGCGGGTGAGATACATCAGGCCGCCGCATTCGGCATAGAGCGGGCCGCCGCGTGCGGCGAAGGCACGCACCGATGCGATCATCGATCGATTCGCGGACAGTTCGGGCGCCAGCGCCTCGGGATAGCCGCCGCCGAAATAGAGTCCGTCGATGTCGGGCAATTCCGGGTCGAGCACCGGACTGAAATTGACGATCTCGGCGCCGAGCGCCTCGAGCCGTTTGAGGTTGTCCTCATAGTAAAAGTGAAAGGCGTCGTCGAGGGCAACGCCGATGCGGCATCGCGGGGCGACGATCTTCGAGCGCGGATCGGGTTCGTCCGCGGGCATCTCCACGGGCGGCGCCGACCGCGCGAGTGCGACGATCGCGTCGAGGTCGAACCATTCGGCGGCGAGCCGGCCCCATTGATCGAGCAGTTCGCGCGGAACGTGTTTTTCGTTCGCGCTGTAGAGGCCGAGATGCCGCTCGGGGAAGGCCGCGGCGGCGTGATCGGGCAGTCCGCCAAGTACCGGGATCTCCCGCGACGCCATCCGCAGCAGATCGAGATGGCCACGGCTGCCGACGCGGTTGCAGATCAGTCCGGCGAGGCGCAGCGCCGGATCGAAATGGGCAAATCCATGGGCGACGGCGGCAACTGTCCGCGCCATCCCGGACGCATCGACGACGAGTATCACTGGGGCCGCGAGCCACTTCGCGATTTCGGCGCCGGAGCCCTCATCGTTGATCGGAGAGGCGCCGTCGAATAGCCCCATCATCCCTTCCATGACCGCGAGGCCGGCGTGGCGGGCGGCGCGGGCAAAGGTCGCGGCGACCGCCTCGCGCCCCATCATCCAACCGTCGAGGTTATGCGAGACGCCGCCGGTGACGCGCGCGTGGTAGGTCGGGTCGAGGTAGTCCGGACCACATTTGAAGGCGGCAACGTTGAGGCCGCCGGAGCGCAGCGCGGCCATCAGGCCGATCGCGATGGTGGTTTTTCCGGCACCGCTACCGGTCGCGGCGATTAGGATGCGCGGAATCTGTTGGACACTGTTCATCACGAATGCTCGCTCGACGACATACACACTGCGAGGCAAGGCGATCTTAATACGTCGGCGCCGCACGCGCACCCTGCGGTCGGGTAGCGAGACCCAATGCGAAGTGCGACGGCGCGAGAGCGCGCGGAGGGATTACGGGGCGCCCTTGAGGTACATCGCGCCGGTCGGTTTGTCCACGCCGCCGGCGGGTTCGAGCGTGATCGCGCTGGCGAGCAATTGCTCACCGGCGGGCGGCAGGGTCGAGGCGACGGTCGCGTCACCCTGCGCGGTGGGCGCGAACAGGGCCGCTTTCACCGGACCGCTCTTCGCGCCGATCCACCACAGTTCATATTCCTTGCCGGGCGGCGGCGTGGGCAGTCCGGCGACCTGCAACACCGCATGATTTTGCGAGGGTGTGACGGCGACGAGTCCGGCCGCGGACGGCGCGGGAGCGAGCGGCGCGAGCCGAATCATGCGGGCGTCCGGCGCGAGGACAGCTTGCGTGAGCTGTCCGCTGACGGCGATTTGGCCGCGCAACACGGCGAGGTCGCGATTGCGATCGTCGAGTTCGGCGGCGAGTTCGCGCGCCTGGCGGCCGAGCGCGGCGATGCGCGCGGAGTCATCGGCACGAATCGCGCTGATCTGGTTGGCGTAATTGCCGGTCATGACGAAGAGCACGATCGCGGCGGCGGCCGCCGCGACTGCGGCAACGCGCCAGGTTCGCGAAACGCCGATGCGCGCGGCGCGGTCGCGCGTGCGTTCAGCAGGACGATCTTGCATTGATGGCGACGCGGCGCCCGCACCGGCGGGGAGACGACTCTCGAGCCGCCGCCAAATCTGATCCGACGGGCCGGCGCCCGCCGCGGAAATCGCCATCGCGGCGAGGGCCTCGCGGAACGCGCGCAGTTCGGCCTCGCACTCGTCGCAGCCTTCGGCGAGATGCGCGGCCATCGCGCGCGCCTCCTCGCCGTCGAGCGTGCCGAGCGCTTCAAGCGGCAGAAGATCTTTGAGCTGATCGTGATCCATTGCCGTTCAGTCGCCGAGGCCCTTGAGACCCTCGCGCAGTTTAATCAGCGCGCTCCTTATTCTGCTCTTTACCGTGCCCAGCGGAAGCCCGGTGCGCTCCGCGATGGCGGACTGGCTCAAATCGGAATAATACGCCAGCTCCAGCACGGCGCGCTCGCTATCCTGCAGAGCGGCGATGGCGGCCTGCACGACGTGACGACGCTGGGCGTTATTGATATCGAAAGTGGCATCGGGCGCATCGGTGGAAACCGCCGGATCATCACGCAGGTTGGCGCGGGCGGCGCGCGCCCGCAGGCGATCGATGGCGCGGCTGCGCACCAGCATCATGAGCCACGCGCCGACCGAGCCGCGGCTGCGATCGAAGACGGCGGCCTGGCGCCAGGCCTGCCACAGAACATCGGCGGCAACCTCTTCGGCATCCGCACGATCACCGAGCACGCGTTCGGCGACGGCGGCGAGCGCATTTCCATAGCGCGAATTGAGCAGACGCAGAGATTCCTGATCGCCACCGGCGATGGCGCGTACTACCGCCTCATCAGAGGGCGGAATGGCGGAGGTCTTCTGCACCCGGTTCTATCCTATATACGTCGCCGCGCGCTTCGCGGATTGGTCTGGTCCGCATCGAGAGCGGGTGGCTACCCCAATTCAACGCGGTGAGTGTCCGCTTGGTTCCCGCACGAGGGTACGTACAACGGTGGTGCCGGGTGCGGGTCGCGATCCCTCGCGGGTAGCTATTCACATTATGCGCTTGCGAACTGGCGTCGGCGTCGCGTTAAATGAATTTCTACCGATCGCCGTCGGACAGGAGTATCGAATGGAGACCGCGGGCAAGCCGAATCAGGACTGGAAGGCCGATCGCTACGCGCAGCACGCCCATTTTGTACCCGCGCTGGGCGCACCCGTACTGGAGTTGCTGAAGCCGCAGGCGGGCGAGCGAATTCTGGATCTCGGTTGCGGCGATGGCGTGCTCACGGAAAAACTCGCGGCGACCGGCGCGGTTGTAGTCGGCGTGGACGCCGCCGCGGACATGATAGCGGCGGCGCGGCGGCGGGGGCTCGACGCGCGCGTGATGGAAGGCGGCAAGCTCACGTTTGCGGGCGAGTTCGACGCGGTGTTTTCGAACGCCGCGCTGCATTGGATGAAGCAAGATCGAGATGCGGTGATCGCCGGGGTGCATCGCGCGCTGAAGCCGGGCGGCCGCTTCGTCGCCGAGATGGGCGGACATGGATGCGTGGCGGGGATTACAGTCGCGATCATCGCGGTGCTCGAGCGGCACGGAATCAAGGACGGTGCGGCGACCATCCCGTGGTATTTCCCGACGGTTGACGACTATCGCGCACGGTTGGAGCGCGGCGGCTTCAAGGTCGAATACATCGAACTGATACCACGGCCGACGCCGCTGCCGACCAACATGGCCGGGTGGATCGAGCTGTTCGCGCAGCCGTTTTTGAACCGCTTGCCAGCCGAGCAGCGGGCGGGCGCGGTGGAGGAAGTCGTCGAGATGCTGCGCCCGGTGCTGTGCGACGAGCAGGGGCGCTGGACCGGCGACTATATCCGGCTGCGGTTTGCGGCGCACCGTCAGTAGCCGCGCGCCACATTGCCGAGCAGCGCGCGGGCGACGAGCAGTTTCATCACCTGCGCGGTGCCGTCGCCGATCTCGAGGCCAATGACATCGCGCATGCGCTGCTGATGCGGCAAGTCCATGCTGAAGCCGAGATGGCCGTGGAGCAGGAGGCATTGATGGAGCACCTGCGCGGCGAGTTCCGGCGCCCACCATTTGCAACCCGCCGACAGCCATCCGTGAGGCTCGCCGCGATCCTTGAGCGAGAGCGCCTCGTAGCAGAGCAGGCGAGCAGCGCGCAGTTGGACGGCGGCCTCGGCGAGCGGGAACGAGACGCCTTCGAAGCGTGCGAGGCTGCCGCCGAAGGCCTGGCGCTCAACCACGTACTTGCAGGTCTCGTCAACGCTCTGCTGGGCGGCACCGATGCACATCAGGCCGATCAGCGAGCGGCTGAAGTCGAAACCCTGCATCACCTGCACGAAGCCGGCGCCCTCGGCGCCGACGCGCGCGTCTGACGGGACGCGAACGGAATCGAAGAATAGCTGTCCACGGCCGATCGCGCGCGAGCCGAGATCGCGAAAGCGGTTGCGGCTGACGCCGGGCGAGTGGAGGTCAACGTAGAAGGCGCTGATGCCGTGCGCACCCTGCTCGACGGTGCCGGTGCGCGCCATCAGCAGGATGGTGTCGGCCCAGGAAGCAAACGAAATGGAGGTTTTCTCGCCATCAAGTATGTAGGCGTCACCCTCGCGGCGCGCGCTCAGCTTGACGTGGGCGGCGTCGGAACCGCCGGCGGGTTCGGTGACGCCGAGCGCGGGGACGATTTCGCCGCGGCAAATCGGGGGGAGATACGCACTCTTCTGGCGATCGTCGCCGCGCGCGGCGATGATTGCGCCGACCAGCGCCGATAGCAGAAGCACATACGCGGCGTTGAAGTCGCAGCGGCCGAGTTCCTCGAAGGCGATGCCCAGCGAGACGTAATCGAGCGCCTGGCCGCCGTATTGCGGCTCGACCATCGGCGCGAGCAGGCCCATCTCGCCGAGCTTGCGCACGACGCCGCGCGGCAGGTCTTCGTCGCGGTCGCGATCGGCGTAAAACGGCATCAATTCGCGGCGGGCGAAGTCGGCAAGGGTGTCGCGGAGCATTTGTTGATCCTGATTGAAGGAAAAATCCATCGTGTTCTCCGATAACTTACGGATGCGCGCGGGGCAAATGCCGGCGCATTATTTTTTTCCGGCCGCGGGTGCGCGCGCGGGCTTCAGCGGATGGCGCCGGAAGAAGTCGAGTATCGCGGCGGTCCACGGCCGCGGCCAGCGCAGATGATGCGCCGTTCCGAACATGGCGGCGAACGGATTACTGACGCCGCCGTCGGGGTCGCTGCCGCAAATCGCGCTGCATGCGGGGGTGGCGCGTTGATTACGATCGATTATGGTATCGGAAACGCTGCCGCCAAGACCCGCCAGTTGCTTTTCGAGCAGCAGCGCGTTGGGGCAGATGCCGCCGATATCGCAGCTATTGTGCACCTGGTAGCTGGGGATTTTGGGGTTGGAAAGCTTGAGCTGGCGGTAGTCGGCGGGCGCGCCGGCAACCGGATCCTGCGGACACGGATCGGGTCGCGACCGAAACGGGTTGGGCGCCGAGTAAACCCCCACGGCGGCAATCCCGGGGCGATTCAATCCGTACAGGTAGGCCATCGCGCCGCCGTTGGACCATCCGGTCACATAGACGCGGTTGCGATCGACCCGGCCGGTGGCTTCGACCGCGGCGATGAAGTGATCGATCGTCGCCGCATCGACGTTTTCAGGATAGAGCTTGCCCGCGGCCTCGATCGGGCCGGCGGGATCGAATTGGCGATACCAGTTGTCCCATCCGGTGCCGGAACGGTCGGGCGCCAGATAGTAATGCGTGGTATTGCGGCCCTGCGGCGCGAGCAGGATGAAGCCGGGCCGCGCGGGATCGTCGCTGACATTAGCGGTTTTCAGGAAGTCGAGCAGGTTGGTATAGCGGCGCACGCTGTCGGCGTTGGCGAGCGACGGATGCAGATAAACGATGAGCGGCAGGGGCTTTGACGGTGCGGCGGCCGGCGGTTGGTAGAGGCAGGTGTAACGCGCGGTGCCGTCGGCGTCGTTCCACGGCCCGATCGTCGTGCCGTCGGTGCAGGTGGGTACGACGTTGCCAATCAGTTTCGCCGGGGGGGTGCCGAAGGGTCCGCAAACCGGCTTATCCGTGTCGGCGATCGACGCGCGCGCGGTGAGGGCCACGAGCAGCACGGCGACAGCGAGCGTGGTGATAGAGGCTCGACTAAATCCCATCGACGCGCGACCGCTGACCCTGGTTGGAGGCGATCACCGCGGTCCGATTTCCGTGATTGGCGCTGCCGGCTGCACGTTGAAGAGCGGGAGATTCGAGAGACCGGCGTCGGTGGGATTGCCCGGTAATTCGACCTGCGTGGAATCATCGTCGCCGGTGTAGGTGGCAGTATTCGCGGGGTCATCGGGATGGTCGGCGCGTTCCTTCGCTTCCTCTTCCTGATGATGCTTGAGCATCGCGCGCCCGACGTCATCCTTATTCACGGTTTTCCGCAGTCCCATCCCGTGTGAAAGATTGGCGCGATCCTTGGCGCTCATCGTGAGCCACAGTTGGCTTGCCTGAGCGCTGGAGCCACGGTTGAGCGCGTTCATGAATTGCTGCGGTTGCGAGTCGCCGTGATGAAACAGCGAACATCCTGGTGCAGCCAGACTCAAGAGGCAACCGAGCGCCGCTGCTGTGAATCGAATCATCCGCCCACCACCGCGCGCCGGCCGCGAAGCACGCACGAATTCTCCATCACTAACTTTACGGGCGCGCGTGCATGATGATCAATTGGTTTTCGGCGGCGCATGAAAGAATTCGGTGGATCGTTCAAAAAATCACCACGCCGCGAATCGACTTGCCCTGATGCATCAGATCGAAGCCCTCGTTGATTCGGTCGAGCGGCATCGTATGGGTAATGAGGTCGTCGATATTGATGCGTCCATCCATATACCAATCGACGATTTTCGGGACGTCGCGGCGGCTTTTCGCACCACCGAAGGCGGTTCCCTTCCAGGTGCGCCCGGTGACGAGCTGGAATGGCCGCGTCGAGATTTCCGCGCCCGCGCCGGCGACACCGATGATCACGGACGTGCCCCATCCACGCTGGCAACATTCGAGCGCCTGACGCATCAGCTTGACGTTGCCGACGCACTCGAAGGAAAAATCGGCGCCGCCCTTAGTCAGATCAATGAGGTAGGGGACGAGATCGCCGCGGACTTCGGCGGGATTGACGAAGTGGGTCATGCCGAACTTTTCGGCGATGGCTTTGCGCGCCGGATTCAAATCGACGCCGACGATAAGCGAGGCGCCGGCGAGGCGCGCACCCTGCACGACGTTGAGGCCGATGCCGCCAAGGCCGAAGACGACGACGCGATCGCCCACCTGCACTTTCGCCGTATTGATCACGGCGCCGATGCCGGTGGTCACGCCGCAGCCGATGTAGCAGACCTTGTCGAAGGGGGCGTCGTCGCGGATTTTCGCGAGCGCGATTTCGGGCACCACGGTGAAATTGGCGAAGGTCGAGGTGCCCATATAGTGATGGACGGGCTTGCCGCCACTGGAGAAGCGGCTGGTTCCGTCGGGCATCAGGCCGCGGCCCTGGGTCTCGCGAATCGCGGTGCAGAGGTTGGTGCGGCCGGACAGGCACGAGGGGCAGTTGCGGCATTCGGGGATATAGAGGGGAATCACGTGGTCGCCGGGCTTGAGGGTGGTCACGCCGGGGCCGGTTTCGACGACAATGCCGGCGCCCTCGTGGCCCATGATCGAGGGGAAGAGTCCCTCGGGGTCCTGGCCGGAGAGGGTGAAGGCGTCAGTATGACAGAGGCCGGTCGCCTTGATCTCGATCAACGCTTCGCCAGTGCGGGGCCCATCGAGATCGACCTCGGTGACCTCTAATGGCATCCCCGGTGCGCGCGCTACAGCCGCTCTGACTTTCATGGTTTCGCTGCCTCGCTCATTGGGGGCGGCTACGCGCGGAGGATGACGGCACCGTCGCGAACCGCGCGTCCGCCCTCGCCGCTGAGAGTCTCGAAGAAGATCGCGTCGCGACCATCGGCGAGTCGTTCACGCGAGACGACCCGCAGCGACAACTCCGACGGCATGAAGACCATCGCACCAAAGCGGGCGTAAATCTCGGCGACGCGTTCGGGATCGCCCGCACATTCGAGTGCGATGATGCGCGAGACGGCGAGCGCGAGGGTCGCGGTACCGTGCAGCATGATCGCAGGCAGTCCGGCGGCCGCGGCAACTTTCGCATCGGTATGGATCGGATTCCAGATGCGGGCGCATTCGGTGTAAACGTGCGCGGCGCCAGCCGCAACCGGGATGCGCTGCTCGGAGCGAGGGCGCGCGGGTGAAATTTTTGGAGTGGGCGCGAGCGGCATCGTCGCGGGCCGGTCGTCGCCGGCGATCTCGACCTGGCGATAGATGTTACCGCTGTACGTTGTGCAGACCAGCGCGCCCTGAGCGTCAACGGTCTCGAAGCGCGTGACCTCGAGAGCGCCGGGTTTGCGCTGTTCGATGCCCGCGATGACGGCGCGCGTGGTCAATCGCAGCGGCGGTCTTAGCGCGCGATGGATGATGGTGTGATGGGTGGCGTGAACGCCGCGCGCGGCCTCGGTCGGCGGCATCTTGCCGCGATGTTTGGCGCGCAGGGTGAGCGCCGCAGGCCATTCGAGGCATACCGGGAACAGCGGATGCGCGATGATTCCCGCCGAGCGGCGCGTATCGATATAGCAGTCGAGCAGGTCGCCGAGACCGGCCGCGTAGGCCATCGTCCAGCGCTCATCGACGTCGCTAACGAGCGGTTCCGATTCGGTTCCAACCAATGATGCGTCTAGTGGCATGAGCTATTTATTAGCGCCCCGCGATTGCAACGTCCAACGATAGTGACGGGCTGGCAGAGCCTACTCGTCGTCGCCGCCGGCGCCATTGGAGCCGTCGCCGTTGGACGATTCGTCATCGCTTTCGGCGAGGCGCGCGACCGCTTGGACGCGTTCGCCCTCATCGAGCTTGACGAGATGCACGCCCTGCGCGTTGCGTCCGGTGATGCGGACCTGCTTCGCGGCGAGCCGGATGACCTGGCCGCGATCGGTGATCAACACGACGGTGTCGTCGGAGCCGACCTGGCGGACGTTGACGACCTTGCCAGTGCGATCGGTCACGTTCATGGTGATGACGCCCTTGCCGCCGCGATGAGTCAGGCGGTATTCAGCCGCCTCGGTGCGTTTGCCGAAGCCACGCTCGGAGACCGTGAGCAGGGTTTCGTCTTCGCGCGAGACGGCGATCGAAACGACCTCATCCTTGACCAGGGTGACGGTCTTGCCGTCCTTGACCGGATAGGATTCGAGTTCCATGCCGACCACGCCGTAGGTGCCACGGCCCATCGGACGCGCCTCTTCTTCCTTGAAGCGGATGGCCTGGCCTTCGCGGGTGGACAGGACGATATGCTGATCGCCGTCGGTGATGCGGACGCCGATCAATTCGTCGCCGTCTTCGAGATTGATCGCGATGATGCCGCTGGTGCGGATGTTGCCGAACTGGTCGAGTTCGGTTTTCTTGACGAGCCCGCGGCGCGTCGCGAAAAAGACATACTTGCCCTTGGTGTCCTTGGGCACCGGCAGGAAGGCCGACAGCGTTTCGTCGTTGGCGAGGCTCAGCAGATTGGCGATCGAACGGCCGCGCGCGGCGCGACCGCCCTCGGGCAGTTCGTAGGCCTTTTTCTCATAGACTTTGCCGGCGCTGGTAAAGAACAGCAGGCGGTCATGCGTACCGACGGCGACCAGATGCTCGACGAGATCCTCGGCGCTGGCGCTCGCGCCGATTTTACCGCGCCCGCCGCGCCGCTGGGTGCGATAGAGCGAGAGCGGCGTGCGTTTGATGTAGCCGCCGTGCGTGACGGTGACGAGCACGTCTTCCTCGACGATGAGGTCCTCGATCGAGAAGTCGCCCTCGGCCTCGATGATCTGGGTACGGCGCTCGTCGGCGAATTCCTTGCGGATTTCGGTGAGCTCCTCCGCGATGAGGCGCATCTGTTCGCGCTCGTCGCCGAGGATATTCTGCAGGCGCGCAATGGTCTCGCGGACTTCTTTGTGCTCGGCCTCGATCTTGTCGCGTTCGAGCGAGGTCAGGCGGCGGAGCGTCAGGTCGAGGATCGCCTGGGCCTGAATCTGGGTCAGCGCGAACTGGCTCATCAGGCCGGTCCGCGCGGTTTCGGCGTCCGCCGAGGCGCGGATCAGCTTGATCACGGCGTCGAGATTTTTGAGCGCGATCAGCAAGCCGTCGAGGACGTGGAGCCGGGCCTCGGCCTGGCGCAGCTCGAACTGCGAGCGGCGGATGATGACGCGCTGGCGATGGCGCAGAAATTCGACCAACATCTCGCGCAGATTAAGCTCGCGCGGCCGCCCCTCGTGGATCGCGAGCATGATCAGGCCGTAGCTCTCCTGCATCTGGGTGAGCTTGTAGAGCTGGTTGAGCACAATCTTGGGCTCGGCGTCGCGCTTGAGCTCGACTACGATACGCATGCCGTCGCGATCGGACTCGTCGCGCAGATCGCTGATCCCTTCGATGCGTTTGTCATTGACGAGCTCGGCAATGCGCTCGATCAGGCGCGTCTTGTTCACCTGGTAGGGAATTTCGCGAACGATGATCGAGGCCTTGGAAGTGCGCTTGTCGGTTTCGATGCCGGCCTTCGCGCGCATGGTGAGGATGCCGCGGCCGTTGAGGTAGGCCTGCCGAATCACTTCGCGGCCGAGCAACTGGCCGCCGGTCGGAAAATCAGGGCCGGGGATGATCTCGAGCAACTGCTCAATGGTGAGGTCGGGGTTCGCAATCAACTGGAGCAGCGCGTCGCAGACCTCACCGAGATTATGCGGCGGGATATTGGTCGCCATGCCGACCGCGATGCCGTCGGAGCCGTTGATGAGCAGGTTCGGAAGCTGCGCGGGCAGGAACTCGGGCTCCTGCTGGGAGCCGTCGAAGTTATCGACGAAGTCAACGGTCTCCTTGTCGATATCGGCGAGCATCCGCTCGGCGAGGCGGGTCAGCCGGCATTCGGTGTAGCGGTAGGCGGCGGGCGGGTCACCGTCGATCGAGCCGAAATTACCCTGCCCGTCGATCAGCGGGTAGCGCATGCTGAAGGTCTGCGCCATACGGACCAGCGAGTCGTAAACCGCGCTGTCGCCGTGGGGATGGTAGCGCTTGAGGACTTCGCCGACGACGCCGGCGCATTTGGAATAGCGGCGCGACGAGAGCAGGCCCTCGCGGAACATGGCATAGAGGATGCGGCGATGGACGGGCTTGAGGCCGTCGCGCACGTCGGGCAGCGCGCGACCGATATTCACCGACATCGCGTAGTCCAGATAGGACTGACGCATGTCGTCTTCGATATTCAGGCGCGCGGGTTCGTTGCGTATGGGTTCGTTGCCGTTAGTCTCAGCCATTTATTTCCGTTTTGTGCGGGGAAGCCACGTCAAGAGGCTCTTGCTGAAGGTCGTTTTGTAACTTTTTTTCTGAGAATTGCGGTTTTTGGCGCCCAACAGCGCGAAACAAGGCTCTGCTGGGCGCGGAGAACGTGGCGGGAGAGCCAGGGAGCGTTGAGCGCATTTCGGTTAAATATCGAGGTTGCGGACGTTGAGGGCGTTTTCCTCGATAAACTGGCGGCGCGGCTCGACCTGATCGCCCATCAGGCGGCTGAAGATCTCCTCCGCTTCTTCCTGGGAGCCGACTTCCACGCGGAGCATCGAGCGCTTTTCCGGATTCATGGTGGTTTCCCACAACTGATCCGGATTCATTTCGCCGAGGCCTTTGTAGCGCTGGATTTCGACGCCCTTTTGCCCCGCCGCGACGACCGCGTCGGCGACTGCTTTGAGCGTCTCGACGGTGCGCTCGTCATCGCCGGTGCGGACTTTGAAGGGGGTCTTGAAGGCGTCGAGGTCCGCGCCGAGCCGGCGAATTTCGCGCAGTTCGCCGCTATGGAAGAGCGTGAGGTCGATCACGGTGGGCGGCGTCGCTCCGTTACGGGTGTGCGAGTAAACGATCTTGAAGGTCGATTCCTCGTCCTGGTCGATGCGATGGACAAGATTGGGCGAACCGATCGCCTGCTCGATGGCCTTGGCCGCGGTCTCGAGCGTATCACGATCGCGAAAGGTCTCGGCGACGATCGATTTTTCGGTGACCATCGCGGCAACCGCCCTGACGATCGCGCGTTCCTTTGAGCGCCGTTCGAGGTTCTCGAACATGCGCTCGTGATGGAGCAGCTTGCGGACCAGCGCTTTGAGCGGGGCGCCCTTGAGTTCGCGCGCTTCCTTGCCCTTGCCGGTCTCGAAGGTGACCGCTTCGGCGCCGAGGTCGGTGAGATAATCCTCGAGCGCGGCCTCGTCCTTGAGATAGCGCTCGGTCTTGCCTTTTTTGGCGCGAAACAGCGGCGGCTGCGCGACGTGCAGATAGCCGCCCTCGATAATTTCGGGGAACTGGCGGAAGAAAAACGTCAGCAGCAGAGTGCGGATATGCGAGCCGTCAACGTCGGCGTCGGTCATGATGACGATGGTGTGGTAGCGCAGCTTGGCGACGTCTTTTTCGTCACCGATGCCCATCCCGAGCGCGGTGATCATGGTGCGCAATTCGACCGAGGACAGGACCTTGTCGATGCGCGCGCGTTCGACGTTGAGGATTTTCCCGCGCAGCGGCAGGATCGCCTGCACGCGACGGTCGCGGCCCTGCTTGGCGGAGCCGCCGGCCGAATCGCCCTCGACGATGAACAGTTCGCTGCGGGCGGGATCGCGCTCCTGACAATCGGCGAGCTTACCCGGCAGCGAGCCCGAGTCGAGCGCACCCTTGCGCCGCACGAGATCCTTGGCCTTGCGGGCGGCCTCGCGCGCGGTGGCGGCGTCGATCGCGCGCATGATGATGCGCTTGGCCTCGCCCGGGGTCTTTTCAAAATGCTCGCCGAGTTTCTCGTTGACCAGGCCGGAGACCAGCCCCTCGACCTCGGAGTTGCCGAGCTTGGTCTTGGTCTGCCCTTCGAACTGCGGTTCGGGGATCTTCACACTGACGACCGCGACCAGGCCCTCGCGAGTGTCGTCGCCCTCGAGGCGCAGGTCCTTGTTCCTGGCGAACAGATTATTTTTGGTCGCGTAGCTGTTAAGGGTGCGGGTCAGCGCGGACTTGAGGCCCGACAGATGGGTCCCGCCTTCGACCGTATGGATATTGTTGGCGTAGGCAAAAATGGTCTCGTGGAAGGCGTCGGTCCATTGCAGCGCGACTTCGACGTCGATGCCCTCGCGCACGCCCTTGAAAAAAATGACGTCGTGAAGCGCGGCACTGCCCTTGCTAACCGATTCGACGAACTCGGCGATACCGCCCTCGTAATGGAACTCCTCTTCCTTGCCGGTGCGATCGTCCTTGAGGCGGATTTTGAGGCCCGCGTTGAGGTAGGCCATCTCGCGCAGATAGCGGGCGATGGTCTCGTGCTTGAAGACGACCTCTTTGAAGATGGTCGGGTCGGGCGAGAAGGTGGTTTTGGTGCCGGAGCTTTTAGTCGCGCCGCGTTCCTCAACCTGGTGCTGGGGCGCGCCGCGTTCATAGTCCTGAAAATAGATTTTGCCGTTTTTGCGGACTTCGACCTCG
Organism: Deltaproteobacteria bacterium; assembly: GCA_021780755.1. Taxonomy (GTDB): domain Bacteria; phylum Desulfobacterota; class Binatia; order Binatales; family Binataceae; genus JADMIL01. Next base: position 71,918 of record JAJXYF010000027.1, read on the forward strand.
AACTGACTGCTGAGCGCGTTGACCACCGAGGCGCCGACGCCGTGCAGGCCGCCCGAGACCTTGTAGGCGCCGCGATCGAACTTGCCGCCCGCGTGCAGGACAGTGTGAACGACTTCGAGCGTGTCGCGTTTTTCAGTCGGATGCGGCCCGACCGGAATTCCGCGGCCGTTGTCTTCGATCGAAATTCGATCGTCGCTCAAGATGACGACGTTGATCTCGGTGCAGAAGCCGGCGAGTGCTTCATCGACCGAGTTGTCAACGATCTCGGAGACCAGATGATGGAGTCCGCGTTCGGCGGTGTCGCCGATGTACATGCCGGGGCGCTTGCGAACCGCCTCCAGACCCTCGAGAACCCTGATGGACTCGGCGCCGTAGCCGTCGGAACTTTGTTTGTTTGCCATAGAAAAAGAGGAACCTGACCTGACTTCCCAACCGCCCCCAACTGAGCATTTATTTTACGCGTCGAGGGCGATGGAGTAAAGCGCACGACACGAAGGAGTGTAGATTTCTCAAACAGTATTTGGGAAAGAGCTTGAAAACCCGAAAAGGGGTTAATTTAGTGCTGAAATTTTGTTTGAGTAGCCGCCCAGGAGGCAGACGATTTAGAACGGGCCAAAGAGTCGCTAATAGAACAAGGTATTCAATTTGTCCGAAACCGGACAACGGTCGTGCCAGGGCCGCTTTTGAGGCTTCAATCGAACTCGCGCAAGTCTTTCAGGAACTCCGCCGGGCCGATATAGCCGACGCGATGTTTGCGCACGATGCCGTTAGCATCGATAAACACAGTAGTCGGAACGCCGACGACGCCGAACTCCTTGATGAGCGCTTGGTTGGCGGAGTTTTCAGCGGTCAAATTCGCGCGCAGGCGGACGAATCCGGCGGCCTCGCGCACGACGGCCGGGTCGATAAAGGTCGTGCGCTCCATTTCGCGGCAGGGGACGCACCAATCGGCGCTAAAATCGATCACGATGGGCCGATGCGCGGATTTTGCGGCCTGGAGCAAGGTGGGATCGAAAGCCTGGAAGGCGACTTGCGGTACGGTGCGGCGGCTTTGGATCAGCAGGTAGATCAGGGCTCCCGCCGCGACCATGCCGAGCACGGATCGGAGGATCAGAAACGGGCGCCAATTGCGGCCGGCCGGTGAGGCGAAACCGAGAAAGATGCCAGCAGCGGCGGCATAGTACGGCAGGCTGCGTGTGATCAGGCGATGGGGCACGACGGGGTCGAGAAAGTAGAGCGCGAGGCCGACCAATATGAAGCCGAAGAGTTGTTCGATCCACGCAAGCCATTCGCCGGAACGCGGAAGCCGGCGGATGCTGCCGGCGGCGACGGCGAGTGCAATGTAGGGGAGTCCGAGGCCAATCGCGAGGGTGAAAAAGAGCACGAAGCCGAAGAGCGCGCTTTGGCTCCGCTGCACCATCAGGAGGAGACCGAGGACGATCGGACCGATGCAGGGGGCGGCGACCACGCCCATCCCAAAGCCCATCAGGAGGGCGCCGAAATAACCGGGGCGGGCGACGCCGGCGCGCCGCATGATCCATTGGGGGGGTTGCAGTACGAACAGGCCGAAGCTGGAAGCGGCGAGTGTCAACAGCATCGCGGCGATGCCCGCGAGGACGTAGGGATTTTGCAGCGCGGCACCGAAAAGGCCGCCAGACAGCGCGACGGCGACGCCGACCGCGGAAAACATCAGGGCGATGCCGAGGACATAGAGGCTGGCGAGGACGATGACTTTGCGCGGCGCCCCGCTCTCGTTGCCGAAGTACGCGATAGTCACGCCGATCAGTGGATAGACGCAGGGCGTCAAGTTAAGCGCGAGGCCGCCGAGCAGCACGACCAGCAGGCCGATGAGGTAGCCGTGCGCGGCGAAGACGCCGGCGATCGCGGTCTCGGAGGTCGCGAGACCGCCGTCGGACAGTGCGCCCGTGCCGGCGTTGCTGGTGTCAGATGCCGCGGGCGGCGGGGCGGCGGACAGATCAATCGTCGTCGCGACCGACGCGGGCCGCAGGCATTGGGCGTCGTTGCAGGCCTGATAATGAAGTTCGATCTTCGCGGGCGCGCCGACCGCGCTGGTGAAGTTCGCGTCGGCGGTCATCGCGACCTTGAATGCGATCGCACCGGTGAAGACCGAGAGCTTTTCGGCAGGCGCGAAGGCGAGTGTGACCAATCGCGCCGGCGGATAGACGATGGCGCCGGCGGTGACATGGGTCGGCGGTGAAACGGAGAGGCGCGTCGGAATGTAGTAGTGGCCGAGGGGATGATCGGAATTGATATGCCATCCGTCGGCGATGTGCGCGGTTACCACCAGCAGGCTCGCGCGACCGGCGGCAAGGGGGGAATCGAGCGCGGCGGACTGGATGGTGACGATGGCGGCGGGATCGGGTGGGCCCGCGAGCGCGATGGCGGCGCGCATGAGCACCAGCATCGCGACGCCGACGATCGCGCGCCAGACGGCCCCTCGGACCGCATAGCGCGAACGCTTTGTGACTTTGCCGCGCAGGGCCGTGCGGGTTCCCGCTAGCCGTCGAGCGGTTCGCCGCCGTTGGTCGAGAGCGGAGCGCAATCGACGATCTCAAGGCCGTAGCCCGGCAGATTGGCGAGGCGCGGCGGCTTGTCGGTCAGCAGGACCATCTTGCGCACGCCGACGTCACGCAGGATTTGCGCACCGATGCCGTAATCGCGGAAATCGGCCTCGGGCGCGTTGAAGCGGGTACTGGGCTGGCGAATGACGCGGCGGGTGCCGCTGTCGATATCGTTGGCGATAGTGTCGGACTCGCGCTTGAGATAGAGGATGACGCCCTGGCCGGCACTGGCGATCTGTTCCATCGCGGCATGCAGCAGGCCGCGGGTATTGCGCTTGGTGTAGCCGAAGACGTCGCCGGGCAGGTACTCGCGATGTGCGCGCACGAGCACGGGCCGCTCGGGTGAGAGGGTGCCCATCAGGAGCACCAGATGCTCGCTCTGGTCCACGCGGTTACGATAGACGCGCGCACGGAACTCGCCGAAATCGGTGGGGAGGCGCGCCTCGGCGATGAGCTGGACCATGGTTTCATTGCGCAGGCGGTATTCGATGATGTCGGCGACGGTGACGACCTTGAGGCCGTGGATGCGCGCGATTTCGACGAGGTCGTCGCGCCGCGCCATGGTGCCGTCTTCCTTCAAAATCTCGCAAATGACGCCGGCCGGTTTAAGCCCGGCGAGGCGCGCGAGATCAACCGCGCCCTCGGTCTGTCCGGTGCGCACGAGGACGCCGCCGTCGCGGGCGCGCAGCGGATAGACATAGCCGGGAGTAATGAACTCGGCGCCGGTAGCGTCTTCGCGGACGGCCTGGAGAATAGTGGTCGCGCGGTCCTGGGCCGAGATGCCGGAGCCGGCGGCGCGCCGCGCGGTAATCGGAGTCGTAAAGGCGGTGCCGAGGGGGGCCTGATTGTCGCCGACCATCATGCTGAGGCCGAGTTGTTCGATGCGCTCGACGGCCATCGGGAGGCAAATCAGGCCGCGGCCGAACTTGGCCATGAAGTTAATCGCTTCGGGGGAGGCCTTTTCGGCGGCCATGCAGAAGTCGCCCTCGTTTTCGCGATTCTCATCATCCATCAGGATGATCATGCGGCCACGCCGGGTTTCCTCGAGCGCCTCTTCGATCGAGACGAAGGGGGCGCGGGGGGAATGGGTGCGTGGCGTAATTTCGCCGAACATAATTTGTGTCCTCGCGGCGGGCGGTGTGGGTGTGCACGGCCCGCCGCATAACGGGTATCCAACCGTTTGATTCTATCTCAGTGGCGGGTGCGCCGTGAACCCCCGGGCACCCGACCGAAAGAAGTGTCAGAGACTGCCCTCACCCGGCGCGCGAGCATTCGGGCGATGAAGTGGTGGGCCTGATCGGGGCAAATGCGGCCGCAGACTCGCGATTCGGCGCGGGGTCTGCAAGACTGGTGATTCGTGCCATGTCTGACGAAGTAATGGAGACCGCGCCCGCCGCCGCACCGTCGAGCCCGGTGGAGGAGCCTGGCGAGAGCACCAGCGGATTGTTCGAAGCCTTTCGCGCGCTGCGCCATCGCAACTTCCGGCTCTATTTTTTCGGCCAACTGACGTCGCTCACCGGCACCTGGATGCAGACGGTGGCGCAGTCGTGGCTGGTGCTGAAGCTGTCGAACTCGCCGCTGATGCTCGGCGTGGTCACGTTCGCGAATTACCTGCCGATCCTGCTGGTGGCGCTGTTCGCCGGAGTGGTGGTCGATCACGTCGATCGGCGCCGGCTGATAATCGTCGCGCAGGTGTTGATGATGCTGAGCGCGTTCGTGCTGGCGGCGTTGACCTGGACGGGAGCGGTGCGGGTGGAGCACGTGATAATCCTGGCCGCGTTCAACGGAATCGTCAGCTCTTTCGACATGCCGGGACGCCAGGCCTTTGTGGTCGAGATGGTCGGGATGGACGATCTGCCGAACGCGATCGCGCTCAACTCGATGATGTTCAACGGAGCGCGGACGATCGGGCCGGCGGTCGCGGGCATGTTGATCTACATGGTCGGGACGGCGACCTGCTTTTTTCTCAACGGGGTAAGTTACCTGGCGGTGATCTGGAGCCTGTTCGCGATGCGGCTGCCGCGGCGGACGGTCGAGCACGTCGGGGTCGATATGCTGCGGCGGGTGCGCGAGGGGATGACCTACGTGTGGGAACATCGGCCGAGCCGGTATCTGCTGCTGGTGGTCGCGATCAACAGCGGCCTGGGCATGCAATACAGCGTGCTGATGCCGGTCTTCGCGCAGAACATTTTGCACGCGGGATCGCGCGGCTACGGAGTCCTGATGGGGGCGCAGGGGATCGGCGCGGTGGCCGGGGCGGTGGCGCTGGCGTGGCGATCGGGAACGCCGCGCGGGCTGCGGCAGAGCCTGACGGTGGGGCTTTTTATGACCGCCATCGCGATTATCGGCTTCGGCTTTTCCTCCTCGATGACGTTTTCGCTGATCGCGCAATTGTTCATCGGGGCGGGCCTGATCAATTACATGGCGACCACCAATACGATGCTGCAAATCTTCGTATCGGACGAATTGCGCGGACGCGTGATGAGTTTCTATACGCTGTCGTTCATCGGCATCTCACCACTCGGCGCGTTGATGGTGGGCTATATCGGCGAACATTTGGGTTCGCAGGCCGCGGTGGTGATTTGCGGGGCGCTCTCGCTCGGATGCGCGCTGTTGCTGCTGACGCGTCTCGACATATTTCGCAAGGCGCAGGAGGCGGCGGCAACCGCATGAGCGGTCGCGCGATGGCGATGGCGGCGCGCGGAAAAAATCAGAAAAATCAGCAGTCCGATCGGCGATCGGAGGCGCTGCGCATGCTGCCGCCGATCGACGAATGTCTGCGGGCGGCGCTGCATGACCCCGCGTTAAGCGGCTTCGCGCACGGCTACGTGCGGATTCTGCTGCGCCGGGCGCAGGCGGCGCTGCGCGAAACGCTGGCGGTGGCCGAGGCCGGCGCGGTGACGCGCGCGGGACTGGTCGAGGAGATCGTGCGGATGGCGGGCGCGGCGGCGGCCGCCGACGAACCGTCGCTGAAGCCGGTGATCAACGCGACCGGCGTGGTGCTGCATACGAACCTCGGCCGCGCGCTGCTGGCGGAGCCGGCGATCGAGGCGGTGGTGCGCGCGGCGCGGTCACCGGTCAACCTCGAATACGACCTCGCCGGTGGCGGTCGCGGCGATCGCGATTCATTGGTCGAAGAGGAATTGTGCGCGCTGACGGGCGCCGAGGCGGCGACCGTGGTCAACAACAATGCGGCGGCGGTGCTGCTGGCGCTCAACTCGATCGCCGACGAGCGCGAGGTGATCGTGTCGCGCGGAGAGCTGATCGAGATTGGCGGTTCGTTCAGGATACCGGACGTGATGGGGCGCAGCGGCGCGCGTTTGCGCGAAGTCGGCACCACCAACCGGACCCATCCGGAAGACTACCGCGCGGCGATCGGTCCGGACACCGCGATGCTGCTCAAGGTGCATCCGTCGAACTACCGGATCGTGGGCTTTACGGCCGAGGTGAGCCTGGCCGAGCTGGTCGAGATCGGCAACGCGCATCGGCTTCCGGTGATGGAGGATTTGGGGGCTGGGGCGCTGATCGATATGGAGCGCTATGGCCTGCCGCGCGAGCCGCTGGTGGCGGCGCGGGTCGCGGCGGGGGCGGGACTGGTGACGTTTTCGGGCGACAAGCTGCTAGGCGGGCCGCAGGCGGGACTGATCGTCGGGCGGCGCGACCTGGTTGCGCGGCTCAAGGCGAACCCGCTGCGGCGGGCGCTGCGCTGCGACAAGCTGACGCTGGCGGCGCTGGCGGCGACGCTCAGGCTTTATCTGCGCAGTCCCAACATAGAAACGGATTTGCCTACATTAAGGTTGTTGCGGCGCACGCCCGCGGAACTGGAGCAGGCCGCGACGCGGGCACGCGCGCTGCTGGCGGAGCGCCTGGGCGAGGACTTCGTGATCGAGATGGTCGTGTCGGCCTCCGAGATCGGATCGGGGGCGCTGCCGGCGGAGGAAATCGAGTCGCGGGCGCTCAGGATCACGCATCGGGAACATTCGCCGGACGCGATCGCGGCGCTCTTTCGCCACGCCCGTCCGCCGGTGATCGGACGAATCACGGACGGTGCGTTTCATCTCGATCTGCGCACGGTCGAGGATCCGACGGAATTGGCGGTGGCCTTTCCGTCACGCCCGGCCTGACCGGCGCGCTTGCCAAACGGCCGCGCGCGGAGATAGATCGGCGTTGGAACGATTCGTTCGCCGCGTGGAGGATCCGATGCCGAACAAGACCTACAAGATTGTTGAGGTGGTTGGCGTTTCCGACGAGAGCATTCAGCAGGCCGTGCGCAACGCCATGACCAAAGCGAATCAGACTCTGCGCAACATCGACTGGTTCGAGGTGCAGAACATCCGCGGCGCGATGCATGGCGACAAGATCGAGTTCCAGGTCGTAGTACGCATCGGATTCCGTCTCGAAGGCGACCCGGTGACCTGACCGTCCGGTCGTTTCCGTAAAGCATCATTGTTCGAGTCGTGAGCACGGCAGCGTGGACGAGAAGTAGTCCCGCCGCGCGGGGTTTTCGTGTAATCCGCGGCGACGCCATTCACGCGTATGGGAAGCGTCCGGCGCGGGCTTTGCGCGGCGGCGAGGGCTTGGTTTCGCCGCGGGACCGCGTCTATGATCGATCATGAATGAAGATCACCGCGTGGAGGCCGAGCCGGGCCAATGAAGAGCTGTCCGCGATGCGGGAAGAGCTACCCCGACGCTGAAAGATTCTGCGAATCCGATGGCACGGCGCTGGGCGCGGCGACCGGTGTTGGCGACCGCGGCACGACGATTATGGCTGATGACGCGCAGGGTGCGGCGGCGGGCGGCGCGATCACTTGCCCGGAATGCCATGGCAAGGCGGAGCCGGGCGAGACGATTTGCAACTTCTGCGGCACCCGCTTGCAACCCGATGCGGCGGCGCCGGAGCCGCAATCGTCACCGGGCGCAGCGCGCACCGCGGTAACGCCGGAAGATTTCGTACCCTCGCGCGGCCGGCTGAGCACCAGCGAGATCGGCGGCGAGCCGCCCTACGACGAAACGCCGGAGGAGGAGCCGACGCTGCGCGAGCGGTTCACGCGCATCCTGGGTTATTCGATCGCGGCGATTATCGCGGTGGCGGCGGGCGTATGGTTCGCGCTGCATCTGAGCAGCAGTCGCATCAATGTGCCGGGCGCGACGACGTCGCCCGTGTCGGCGCCCGCGGCCAGCGCACCGACGGTAACACTCGCGCGCAATATGCAGATCACGGTGAAAGGTGCCGACCTCGCCGCAGCCTTGAATCGCGACCAGGCCAGTGTGCGCAAGGTCTTCGACGATAATCGCGACGCGGTGCTCGACACCTACAAGCGGGCACTCGAAGGCGACAGCACGCTGCACGACGGGATGATCGTGCGGCTGCATGTGATGCCCGATGGCAGCGTGAGCGGCGGAACGGTGGTGGTTTCGACCTCGCCCAACCCGAGTCTCGACGCGGAAGTGGTAACGGGCATGAGCGCGTGGAAGTACCCGGCGGCTGGCACCGCGCCGGTTGACGTGGACTATCCATTGATATTCGCGACGAACAGTGGCGATGTTGGCGGAATCGAGGCGGACCTGAACGGCAAGTACGCAAGCCTGGGTCCGAACGAGACGCCCGAATATGCTTCCGCGCCGGCGGCGATTCCCGCGCCGCCGGAAGCGGCGGTCGCGACGCCCGCGGCCGCGCCGACGCCACCGGCAATTGCGGCATTGCCGCCGCCCGAAGCACCGGCGGTCAAGCCACCACGCCGCCGCCGCCGCGTTTCAGTGCCGCCTCCGCCATCGATTACGGAGCGCCTAACGGAGGCGCTGTCGGCGGACAAACGCCTGCGCCGGGTCCAGGCCTATTCGAGTGGCGGCGGCATGGTGACGCTCAGCGGAAAGGTTTTCGACAGCAACGCCAAGGCGGCGGCGGAGCGGACGGTCCGCAGGGTGAGCGGTGTCACCGGAGTCATCAACAATCTCACCACCGACACTTCGGTCTGGGCGCGCAACGAGGCGCTGATCAATCAGCGCTTGCAGGCTGAGGGCCTGACCGGAGTGACGGTAAAGGTGATTGGCAACAGCGCCTATCTCGACGGCACGGTGAAAACCGATCTGGATCGCCAGCGTGCGGAAACGGTGGCGGTTTCGGCGGCGCCGGTGAAAGTGCGCACGAATCTGATTAGAGTTGACCCGGGATTCTTCGGCTTTTAAAGCGCGGCGGCGGGTCACTGCGGGGCAAGTGGTATTGACATTGATTAGCGTCAACGCTTATATGGCGGACAGAGAGCTCCCCCGTCCCGGTTCCCGCTAGGAGGGTCCCGTTTCACATGGCAGACGCGCCGACTTCTTGTAAGCAAGCCTTCGATTTGATGCCCGGTCGTTTCAACAAGGACGCGGCCAAAGGGCTTAATGCGGTTTATCAGTTCGACCTTTCGGGCGACGGCGGCGGTAAGTGGCAGGTTGAGATCGGCGGCGACAAATGCGAAGTGAAGGAAGGAGCACATCCGTCGCCTAACATCACGATCTCGATGACCGCACAGGATTACCTCGACATGCTGGCGGGAAAACTAAACGGGCAGATGGCCTTCATGACCGGCAAGCTGCGAATTGCCGGTGACATGGGCCTTGCGCTCCGCTTGCAGAGCCTCTTTGCATAGCGCGATAATAGAAACGACACTGAGCCTTGGCAGCGGGCCTCGAGAATAGCGGCCCCAGATGGATTGACTGCTAGCCGAATCATTCCCCCCAAATAAAAACATTCAAGCGAACGGCTTCGCACGAGTACAGAACTGGTGCGAAGTGCATAGCGAATCGATATTTCGACTGCACAGCGGCTGCGGCGTCAGGACGCGCGCGCCAATAAGAACCAAGCGAAAGATAGAGCTTTGGCGATCGGCATGATCGCATCGAAACGTGAACGAAAAACGTAATCCAACACTGAGAGGAACCACGAAAGGAACCAGATGAGCGCGCAGGACATGACCGAAGAACCGGTCCGAGAGGAAGAGACTGGCCGAGAGGAGGAGCAGAACAGCGATCTGCTTGCCTCCAAGCTCTCGAAAGAGCTGAGCAATTGGCGGCGGCGGCGCACCACCGGAGGTGGAGGACGCCCGCGCCATGAAGATGGGCTGAACGCGGCCTTCAAGACGGAGGCGGCCCGCACAATCAAGGTACGCGGGCATGAGACGCTGGTAGTCCGCAAGCCCAAGCTGAGTTCGAAGCCTGCGGTGACGACCGACCGCAGCAACGGCTAGCAAGCACTCTCCATCGACCAAAATAGTTCGCCAGCAGCGCAGCGGCGGCCGATCTTGTGTGCGGCGCGCCGACGATACCCCATACCCTTCATCGCGACGGAAATCACGAACTCCCAGGCAGGCCTGCGTGCGTCCGGCGACCATTATCGCCGTGAGATGCGGATTTTGTCGGCGTCAGGGTGGAGCGAGAGCGTTCAACCGCGAAAGACTTCGACCGGAAGTTCGCGCGAAGCCTGCCGTGCCGGGTAAAACGTCGCGACCAGACACAGCAGCATGGACGCGATGGCCACCAGTGCGAAGCTGAGCGGTTGCATCGCGACCGGCAGCGTGGACATGCCGTAGATCTCTTTCTGAATGTGGATGAAGTGGTAGCGCGAGAGCACGAAGCATCCGAGGGCGCCGAGCACCAGTCCCGCGATGGTACCGAAGGCCCCGACGATTAAGCCCTTGAGCACGAAGATCAACCGCACTTCGGCGGGCGTCGCGCCCATCGACATCAGCACCGCGATGTCCTTGCGCTTTTCCATCACGACCATGATTAGCGTGGCTACCAGGTTGAACGCGGCAACGCCGATCAGCATCAGCAGGACCAGCGCATAGACGCGCTTGAGCATTTCGAAACCGGCGGCCGCCGCTTCGTTGAACTCCATCCAGTTGCTCACGCGAAACGACGGACCGAAACGCGCGCGCAGTTGGGCGGTGACGAGGTCGGTATCGTCGAGGTTGATGAGTTGAATTTCGAGCCCATCGACCTTGCCGACGCGGCCAAAGAAGCGTTGCGCATTGCCGAGGCCCATGAAGACCAGGTCGCGGTCAAGGAAGGCGACACCGGACTCGAAAATCGCACCCACGGTGAAGTGGCCGGTCTTGGTAGTGATGCCGTTGTCGGCGCCGCCGGTCACCGGGACGACCGCGGTCACCGTATCGCCAGTCGTGACCTTGAGTTTGTCGGCGAGCGTCGAGCCGATGGCGATCGCGCCGTCGATGGCCGGCGCGGGCGATCGCGAGCTCGATAACGCCGGCGTCGTCGTGGTCGCCGCACCGGCGGCCGGGGCGTTCGTGTTGGAAAGGCTACCCAGCGATCCACGCTGAATATAGCGCAGCAGCTGGGCAACGATCGCGGCGTTGTCGGGATCGATTCCACGCACGATTACACCGCTGATGCCGCGCATCGAACTGATCATGGCCTGCCCGACGATAAAGGGGTCAGAACCGGCGACGCCGGCGACCGAGTTGGCGCGCGCGAGCAAGGCGTCGTAGCCCGAAATCGAGCCGTTGAAGCTGAGAATCTGCACCTGCGGCGTGAGCGTAAGAATTCGCTGACGCAGGCTCTGCTCGAATCCACCCATCACGGCAAGCACGACGACCAGGGCCGCCACCCCGATCATCACGCCGATCGCGGTGAAGATCGTGGTAATCGAGATGAAGGCGTCGCGCCGGCGCGCGCGGAGGTACCGCACCGCTATCTGAAGTTCGTATCGCAAATGAGTCAGTGCCCGCGTGAACCGGAATGCGCGGCCGTCTCCGGCGCACAGCGCTGCGTGGCAGCCGGTTAGTATATCACCTTCTCGCGCTTGAGCTCTTCGATCTCGGCCGGCTCCATCCCGAGAATTTCGCCGAGCACCTCATCGCTATGCTGACCGAGGGTCGGCGCCGGTCGCCGCAAAGCGCCCGGCGTGCGGCTCATGCGATGCTCCAGGCCTTCATAGGGCGACGGCCCCATCTCCTTGTGATCGAGCCATTGCCAGAAACCAAACGCTTCGAGGTTCTCGTCGCGATGGAGGTCCATGCAGTTTTGCACCGGATAGGCCGACACGCCGGCGGCCTGCAGCGCGGCCGTGAGTTCGTCGGCGCCGCGCGTGCGGACCATCGCGCCGACCAGATCGTCGAGCGCCGCCCGATCGCGAAAGCGCCCGAGCATCGTGGCAAAGCGCGCATCGGTGGGCGGATTGCCCATCACCTCGAGCAGCGCGCGCCATTCGCGATCATCGGCGACCGCAATCGCGATCCAGCGCTCGTGACCGTCTTCGTCGGCGCAGCGATAGGCACCGTGCGGGGCGTAGCGTTCGGATCGATTGCCTACGGGGCCGAGCACGCGGCCGGTCGCAAAGTAGTCAACCAGCATCGGCGCGAGGTTGTGGAGCGAGGCCTCGTACTGCGCCATGTCGATGTACTGGCCCTTGCCGGTGCGGCGCCGGTAATCGAGCGCCGCGATCAACGCGCACGCCGCAAAGCGCGGAGCGATGAAATCCGTATAGGCACCGTAGGGCGGACAGGGCTCCGCCTCGGAATAGCCGGAGACGTGATAAAAGCCCGACAGCGCGGCCATCAGATTGCCGAAGCCGGGGTAGTCGCGATGCGGGCCGGTCTGCCCCTGCATGCAGGTGGACAGCATTATGAGATCCGGCTTGATCGCGCGAAGGGAGTCAAAATCGAGGCCCCAGTTGCGCAGGGTCTTGGGCGTGAAGCTTTCGGTCACGACGTCGGCCCACGGCAGCATCTTCAGAAAAATCTCGCGGGCGCGCGGCTTGCTCATGTCGAGCGCGAGGCCGCGCTTGGAGGTATTGAAGCTCGCGAAGAACTGGCTGTTGTTGATGCCGGGTTGCGCGTCCTTCCACGGCGGCGCGAGACGCAGTCCGTCCGGGCGCGCGGCTGATTCGATACGCACCACGTCGGCGCCGTAGTCGGCGAGATATTTCGTGGTGACGGGACCGACCGCGTACCAGGTGAAGTCGAGGACATGGATTCCGGCGAACGGAAGACAGCTCATCGGATCGATTCTCCCGCGAATTCAGATCACGCCGGCGGCGCGCAATTCGACGATTTCGTTCTGGCTCAATTCCAGCAGGCCGCCGTAGATCTCGTGATTATGCTGCCCGAGTTGCGGTGCCGCGCCTTGCGGGCCGACCGGAGTTTCACTCATTTTCGCGAACGCACCGGGCATCGTGAAGCTGCGATCAAGACCCGCGTGATCGACGGTGACGAAATAGTCGCGCGCTTTGAGCTGCGGATCGGCGGCGATATCGGCGGCATTGGCGACCGGCGCGCCGAACAGGCGGCGTTTGAGAATATTCTGCCACAGCTCTTTTTTGGTCTTGGTCAAAAAGAAGCGCTGCACCGCTTCCTCGGCGTCATCGAGTTCTTTCAGATCGGCGGCCGAGGCCGCCATGAAGCCGCTCGGCGTGAGTGTTTTCAGACCGCCTGCCGCGGCGAGCCAGTCGGGCGCCATGCCTTCTTCTTTCATCCACGCGATCACGGCGTTGGTGGAATTGAAATACGCGCCGCCGGCAATCAGGAACGAGACGTGTCCATCCCTGCATTGATAGACGGTCTTGCGGCGTCCGCCGATCGCGCCGGTGAAGACCCCGCTGCGCCGCAGGTAATCGCCGTGCAGTAGCGGCATTGCTTGCTCGTTCATCAGGGTCCAGACGACGCAGGCCTGCGCGTTGACCACGATATGCTGGCCCAGGCCGTCCACCTGGCGCGGGTAGTGCGCGATCATCGAGGCGACGGCGGCCTCCGCGCCGGCGTGCAGCCAGGCTTGCGGCACACTCATCTGAACCGGCGGCATGCCCTCCTGCCCCATCAGGAACATCGCGCCGCCCGACGCCCACGATACGATATCGGCGGCCTTGTAATCCTTGCCCGGGCCTTGGTCGCCAAACGGTGTGATGGTGGCGTGAATCAGGCGCGGGTTCAGCGCGGCAAGCGTTTCGTAGCCGAGGCCGAGCGCTTCGAGATGGCCGAGCGGGAACGCCTCGACCAGGAAATCGGCGCGCGTTACCAGTTGCTTCAGGAGATCGCGGCCGTCGGCACTTTCAAGGTTGAGCGTGATCGAGCGCTTGCCGGCCTGATAGGCCAGAAAATAAAGGCCACGATCCGCGCCGGGCTCGTCGTCGAGGAAGGGCGGGATTTTTCGCGTCGCGCAGCCCTGCGGCGGCTCGACCTTGATAACCTCGGCGCCCATGTCCGCGAAGATTTTGCCGCAGAGCGCGCCCCTCTCGTCGCTCAAGTCGAGCATCCGCATTCCGTTGAGCAGTTCCGAACGCATTTCGATTCCGTCCGTAAGTACGATTGGCAGCGCGGTCACCGATCACCGCGAGGCCGTCGCGATACTAGGGTAATTGGGTGCCGGTGGGAAACTCCAGCCGGGCATTTCCAGCCGCCTGCGCCCCGGTTCACGAACGCCGACACCCGTCGGGCAGGAGCGATCGCACACGGCCGAACAGATCCGCGCCGCTACTTCATCAGGGCGCGCGCGGCACCGATCGCGGTCGCATAGTCGGCGTGTTCGGGGATCAGAAAACCTCCGCCAAAGGCAAAATTGAGCCGCTTCATTTTCTGCATGAAGCGGAAAATCCGCGTGAGTTTGCCGGTCAGTACGATGTCCTCCTGGCCGCATCCCCGCGCCGCCGCGATACTCAGCACCGAGACCACTTCGACGATCATGTTCATGATCGCCAGCGCCTTGTCTTCGGCGGTGGCATCGGAGCCGATTTTGCCGAAATTGGATGCGGTAGTGCCGGGCGGCAGATCGCCGATCGCGCCGCCCGCGATGTCGCGCACGGTGAGATCGACGCGGGACAGATCACCGCGCGCGGCCATCGCCTCGAGCGTCTCGAAGGTCGATACGCCGAGCATGTGCTTCGATAGCCCGCGCAGCGTGCCGCCGCCGAGACCGGTGCCGCTGACGTGATCGATTTTGGCGCCGTTGACCGAGACGATCGCGGTGCCGGTGCCGAGCGAAACCACCAGCGCGCGTTCTTTTCTGGCGAGCGACGTGCCGCCGATCCCAATTGCCGAAAATTCGTTGACCTTGACCACCGGACGGCCGAGTAGAGTGGCCGAGAGCGCGCGCGATCCGGCGCCGGTCGCGGCCACCTGATCGACCTTCTCGAGCGGCAGGTTGAAACTCTCGACCAGTTTGCCGAGTGCGCCGGCCGCCGCCGCGATGGGGTCATTTGCTTCGATGGTGACGACGTGGATGTCTCCATTGTCCAGGATCACCGCGTCAGTCGTGGAACCGCCAATATCTATTCCGACCAGCATAGGTGGGTGCCGACTCCTGTCCGGCCCGTCTGAAGGCTAGAACATCGTCAATCATCTGTGCAAACGGCCAATTTTCCCCGGGCGGGAATGGGTTGGGCGCGGCGGCCGAAAATTTCCACGCACTTGGGTCAGCGATCGTCAAACCGATTTGCCAATCCGCTCGTCGGATCTGATTGCGGGAACGCGTGCCGCCCCCTTGGTTCCACACAAATCGCGATCGGTGCTAACGTCCTCGCAATGGCACGCCGCAAGGCCGACGAGAGTGAGGGACTTTTCCGTCCGCGGCATCCGGTGGCGCAACCGCTGGCCGATCGCATGCGTCCGCGGACGCTCGACGAAGTGGTCGGCCAGGAACATCTGCTCGGCCCCGGCAAACTGCTGAGCCAGATGGTCGCGGCCGGCAACCTTCATTCGATGATCCTGTGGGGACCGCCCGGCACCGGCAAGACCACCATCGCGCTGCTGCTCGCACAGCAATCGGGCGCACGCTTCAAAACGATCGCGGCAGTTTCGGCCGGTGTCGCGGAACTGCGCGAGGCGGTCGATGAGGCGCGCCGCGCACTCGACCTCGAGGGCAAGCGTTCCGTCGTCTTCATCGACGAGATTCATCGATGGAACCGCGCGCAGCAGGACGCGATTCTGCCGCAAGTCGAAAGCGGGCTGATCACGCTGATCGGCGCCACCACCGAGAACCCTTCGTTCGAAGTAATCTCGCCGCTGCTGTCGCGGGCACGCGTGCTCGTGCTGAAACCGCTGGAGGACGCTGACATCGCGACGCTGGTGTCGCGCGCGCTGACGGATCGCGAACGCGGACTCGGCGCGATGGGACTGACGATCGGCGACGAAGCACTCGCTGAGGTGGTGCGCTTTGGCGCGGGTGACGCGCGCCGCGCGCTCGGCACGCTCGAAGTGGCGGCGGAAATGGCGCAGACGGCGAAACGCGGCGGCATCACACCCGACGACGTCACCGAGGCGGCGCAACACAAGGCGCTGCTCTACGACCGCTCGGGCGAGGAGCATTACAACGTCATCTCAGCGTTCATTAAGAGCATGCGCGGGAGCGACCCCGACGCGGCGCTCTACTGGATGACGCGGATGATCGAGGCGGGCGAGGATGCGCTGTTCATCGCGCGGCGCATGGTGATCTTCGCGGCGGAGGACATCGGCAACGCCGATCCGCGCGCGTTGCAGGTTGCGCTCGCGGTCAAGGACGCGGTTGATTTCGTCGGCCTGCCCGAGGGCATAATTCCACTCGCGCAAGGGGTGACCTATCTGGCCGGCGCGCCGAAATCGAACGCTTCATACCGTGCGATGATCGCGGCGCGCGAGGACGCCCGTAAACTCGGGGCGCTGCCGGTGCCGCTCCATCTGCGCAACGCGCCGACACCGCTAATGCGCAAGCTCGGCTATGGCGAGGACTATCTTTATCCGCACGACTTCGGCGGCGCGGTGGTCGATCAGAATTATCTGCCGGAACAAATCGAAGGACGGACCTACTACACGCCGTCAGATCGCGGATACGAGGCGCGCATGCGCGAGTATCTCGGCCGCGTGCGCGCGATGCGCACCGCCTCACGCGCTTCCGCCGCCGAACTCGGCAAGAAACGACGCGACTGACATTCGCACAAGCACTGAACGGTTCGCGCGAGCGGCATTACTCGCTGGTGAGGCCGGGGATGTCCAGCTCGCGCGTAGCGGCGATCAGCGGGGGACAAAAAATAACCGCGAGGCCGATACGCGCATCCGGCCTCGCGGTTATGAAAAAAATCGAGTTGGGAAATTACGATTAGCGCGTGCCGAGCACGGAATCCTTCAGCGCTTTTGCCGGTGTGAAGCGCAGACGCGTGCGCGCCGGGATTTTGATCGCCGCGCCGGTCATCGGGTTGCGTCCCATGCGCGCCTTGGTCTTGCGCTTGCGGAAGATGCCGAGCCCGGCGAGGCGCAGCGAGCCTTCCTTCTTGAGTTCGCGCACGACCAGCGCCGTGAGTTCTTCGATGGCCGACTTCGCCTGCTTCTTGTTGATGCCGACTTTGTCGGCGAGATGGGTTGCGACCTGAGACTGCGTCATCATCCTCCTCCTTGCGGCCCCGAAATGGCCTCAAGGCCCAGCGTGGACTAGTGCGCGCGGATTTTCAAGTATGAAACCCAGGGAAATACGCATTTTCCCCTAGAACGGCGCATTTTTCCGCACACAGATGCCATTTTTGACTGTCCGGTGCGGGATTTTGAACCTCGAACGCACCCCGTGCCAGTCTGACAGCGGATTTTGCGGCGCGCGGATCGAGCGCATCGTCGCATCGTTCAGTAACGAACCTCGACCAGGAACAGACCGCACGGCGGAGCCGACGCGGGCACCGGTGCGCGATCGCGCGCCGCGATTAGATCGGTCACCTGCGGGGGCGCGAGCTTGCCGCGACCGACCGCGATCATCGCCGCGACCATCGTGCGCACCATGTGGCGCATGAAGCCGCTCGCCTCGACGCGATACACCAGGCGATTTCCGTGGCGACTCCACTCGCTCACGTAAACGCGGCGCCGGGTGCTCTTTTCTTCCGAGCCGAGCGATCGAAATGCGGCAAAATCGTGATCGCCGATAAAGCGACGCGCCGCCGCGTTCATCGCGGCGAGTTCCAACGGCGCCGATATCAGCCATGCATAACGGTAATCGAAGGGCGAACGCCGCTCCCGGTTGATCACGCGATACTCGTACGCCCGCACGCGCGCGTCGCGCCGCGGATCGAAATCATCGCGCGCCGCGGCCGCCGCGATAATCGCGATATCTGGCGGCAGCAGCGAATTCATCGCGCGCTGGAGGTCGGCCGGCGCGAATTCGCGCGGCAGATCGAACGCGGCGACCTGGCCGAGCGCATGCACGCCGGCGTCGGTGCGACCGGAGCCGTGGACGCGGATTTGCTGCGAGAAAATCCGTTCGAGCACCGCTTCGAGCCGCGCCTGGATCGAATCCTGACCGGCCTGCAGTTGCCAGCCCGAATAATTCGAGCCGTCGTACTCGAGCGTAATCCGGATTTTCATTTTCAATTATGAGACGCCGCGCGACTTCGCCGCCGTCAGCGACTCGGCCTGATCGGATCAGGAGAAGGGGAACCAGAGGCTCTCAGCAATCCATAACGCGGTAGTCGCGGCCACCCGGGCACTGTCGAAGACGCACCACATCACGGCGCCGTTGCCGCTTTGCCGCATGCGCACGATGACCGCCTCCTGCCCGACCGCGTCAACGAAACCGGCCGGGTCGTCGCCCTCGATGAAGAGGATTCCCGGCGCCGCGCGCATCCTGGCGATCCATTCGTGCGCTTCGCCCATCGGCGATACCACGCTGATCGCGACCGCCTCGCCATGAAAGGCGGGCGTTTGCACGAATTGAACCGCGACCGCTGGTCCACCGCCGGCCAGTGCGGTCGTTTGCGCACCGATCGCGTCGGCCAGTGCGTTGCCGTTTTCCGGGATGAACAGGTTGAACGCGAGTTGCGTTTGCTCTTCGCCGATATCGAGCCGCGCGTTGAGCAGATCGGCGGTCTGGTTGAAGAGATCGGAGACCCTTTCGCGCCCGCCCGCGCTGGCGCCCGCCAGCACCGTAGCACCGACAAATCCGCTCTCGATGCCAAGCGCGCCGATCACGGTGGCGATCACCTGCGCTGCCGGATGCGGCACCGCGATGACCTTATGGGCCTTGAAATCCTGCACGCGATCGCGCGCGACCAGGCCCGGCGCAATCATCGGCACCGTCGATGGCATACGTGCGGTGGCGCTCAGATCGATCAACACCGGCCCGGGGGCTTCCTCGATTATTTCGAGCGCGCGAACTTCAGGCACCGCGAGGAACGCGATGTCACAATTCGCCAGATCGGCGGGTGCGTTGAGCCGCGTGACGGTGAGCGTGCGGCCGGCCGATTCAACCGAGTCCGACGATCCGGCTTCGGAGGCAAAGAGCAGCAGTTCCGAGCAGGGAAATTCGCGCTCGCCGATCAGATCGGCAATCTGGCTGCCAACCGTGCCGGTGGCGCCAACCACCGCCACCCGCGGTTCACGGCCACTCGCCATGGTCGTTTAGTTCTCACCGTTAAGACTTTCGATACGTTCGCGGACGAGCCGGCCCATCGCCTTGCACCCCACCATTTTCGCGCCGGCGCCGGCGCCGAGGTCGCGCGTGCGGAAGCCGTCGCGCACCACGCCTTCGACCGCCTGCGTAATCAACTCGGCCTCCCCGCGCATGCCGAGCGAATGTTCGAGCAGCATCGCGGCCGAGAGTATGGCGGCCAGCGGGTTGGCCTCGTCGCGCCCCGCGATGTCGGGGGCGCTGCCGTGAATCGGCTCGTAGAGGCCGACGCGGTAGCCCGCGCTGTTCATTTCCTCACCGAGCGAAGCCGACGGCAGCAAGCCCATCGAACCGGCGAGCACGGAGGCTTCATCGGTCAGGATGTCGCCGAACATGTTCTCGGTGACGACCACGTCAAAGTCGCGCGGGCGGCGAATCAGATGCATCGCCATCGAATCAACGAGCTGATGCTCGCACTTGACGTCGGGAAATTCTTTGCTCAGTTCGGTGGCGATTTCACGCCACAGGCGGGAGGTCGAGAGCACGTTGGCCTTGTCCACCGAGGTCAGTTTCTTGCGGCGATCGCGCGCCAGTTCGAATCCGTAGCGCAGCACGCGAGAGATCTCCTGCTCGGTATACGCACAGGTGTCCACCGCCTCGCGCCCGTCCTTGCCCTCGCGCCGTTCGCTCGGTTTGCCGTAATAGATGCCGCCGGTGAGTTCGCGGATCACGACCATATCGACGCCCGCGATAATCTCGGGCCGCAGCGGCGATGACGGCACCAGCTCCTTGACGGTCTTGACGGGGCGGAGGTTGGCGAAGAGACCGAGTTCCTTGCGCAATCCGAGGAGCGCCTGTTCGGGGCGCACGGTGGCTTTCGGATCGTCCCACTTGGGACCGCCGACCGCGCCCAGCAGAATCGCGTCGCAATCACGCGCGGCGGCCAGCGTGTTATCGGGCAGCGGCGTGCCGAAGGCGTCAATCGCATGGCCGCCAATCGAGCCTTCTTTGAATTCGAGATCGACGGCGTCCCGGCGCGCGACCACCTTGAGCACTTGCAGGGCTTCGCCGACGACTTCGGGACCGATACCGTCACCTTTGAGCACTAATACTTTGTACGCCATTACGAGATGCCAGAGCCTGGCCGCGAGTCATGCGGACCTGATGCACTTCTCCGTGCGGGTGAAATTTCGTTTTTGCGATCGCGCACGGCACCGCGCAGGCGTGGCTGAAATCATAGCGGCGTCACGCGTCCGTGGCTCAGGATCATCCTGCCATCGCGCCAATGCGCATACAAAAGAGGTGTCAAAATCTCCAAGATCAACGCATTAGCACTTAGCCCAAGTGCATCGCTCCGGCAAGCCCCTCCCCTTCCTTGGCGCCCACCCAAAACCAAAGCGGCTACGGGCCCTCGCTCGCCGGCTGGGCGACACGTTCGGCGCGCGCCTTCAGCCGATTGAGCGCGTTGACCAGCGCGAGCGCACTCGCCATCACGATGTCGCTATGCGCGCCCTGGCCGGCGACCGTCATGCCATTTTCGCGGACCAGGCACGAGACTTCGCCGAGCGCGTCGGTGCCGCCGGTGATCGCCTTGACCGAGTAGCGTTCGAGCGTCGGCGTGATGCCAGCGATTTTGTAGATCGCCTTGTAGCAGGCATCCACCATGCCGTCGCCGGTCGCGTCAGCGTTGCGCTCGGCGCCCGCCACTCGCATCGTGACCTCGGCGCGCGGCGTGGTGCGGCTCGAGGAGGTGACGATCAGATCGACCAGCTCGAACTGGTCGGCGGTGCGGCGGCTCTCTTCGTTGGCGAGCGCGAGAATATCGTCGTCATAGACGATCTTCTTCTTGTCGCAAAGCTCCTTGAACGCGGCGAAGGCCTTTTGCACGTCGATCGTCAGCGGATCGACGCCCAGCTCCTCGAGCCGGTTGACGAACGCATGGCGCCCCGAATGTTTGCCGAGGACCAGCTTGTTCGACGGGATCCCGATGTCCTCGGGCTTCATGATCTCGTAGGTCAGCTTGTTCTTCAGCACGCCGTCCTGATGGATTCCGGCTTCGTGCGCGAACGCATTGTCGCCGACGATCGGCTTGTTGGGCGGTACCGGCTGCCCGATGATTTGCGAGAGCAGGCGCGAGGCCGGATAGATTTGCCGCGTCTCGATGCCGGTGCGCGCTTGCATCAGATCGTGACGCGTCTTCAGCGCCATCACGACTTCTTCCATCGAGGTGTTGCCCGCGCGTTCGCCGATGCCGTTGATGGTGCATTCGACCTGGCGCGCACCGTTGCGGATCGCGGCGAGCGAGTTGGCCACCGCCAGCCCCAGGTCGTTATGGCAGTGGGCGCTCCAGATGACCTTATCGGCACCGGGCACGCGCTCGCGCATGAATGCGAACATGCGGCCGAATTCCTCGGGGATCGCGTGGCCAGTGGTATCGGGCAGATTGATGATGCGCGCGCCCGCGCGGATCACCTCGGTGCAGATCTTAGCCATGAAGTCCCAGTCGCTGCGCGAAGCGTCCTCGCACGAGAACTCGATATGGTCGAGATGCTGCTTGGCGCGCGTCACCGCCCAGGTCGCCGCGTCGAGTACATCCTCACGCGTCATGTTGAGCTTGTACTTCATGTGGATTTCGGAAGTCGCGATGAAGATATGCACGCCCGGCCGCCGGGCCTTCTCGACCGCGCGCAGCGCCTGATCGACGTCTTCCTCGCGCGTCCTTGAAAGGCTGAGCACGGTCGGATTGCTCATCGCTTCGGCGACGCGGCGCACCGATTCGAAGTCGCCGGGCGACGACGCGGCAAAGCCGGCTTCGATGATGTCAACATTCAGGCGCTCGAGTTGACGCGCGATCGCGACCTTCTCCTCGACGTTCATGGTGCAGCCGGGCGCCTGCTCGCCGTCGCGCAGGGTGGTGTCGAAGATGCGGACGTAATCGGCGGCAGGCTGATCGGTGTGGGTCGTGACCATTAAAATTCTCCCTCGTTTGACGCCCCGTGAGGGCCGGGCCGGCGAACCGCGCGCTCCAAAAAAGAAAACGCCCCGGGTCGGCTGCTCGGTCCACCCGGGGCGTTGATCTCAAAGTTTCAAGCCTTGTGTCAGGCCTGCACCTCAACGCCGGCGGCGTGGGCCCACCTAAGGGCCAGAATAAGTAGCAGTTCGAGGTGCGGACGCTTACGCATTGGCATCATTGTAGGCGGGAGTCCGAACTCCCGTCAACCCTTGGTTGCGACGCGGGTCAGAGCACGGCGTCAGCGTCGTCGTGAACCTGATCGTGCGCGGCCTCCGCGTCGGATGCGTTTGCGGGCCCGGACTCGAGCGGATGGAGGAACGGGAGCTTTTGAATACGCTCGCCGCGTATGAAGAGGATCGGGCCGGAAGCGACGTAGGCGAGGGCCAGGATGAAGAACGTGAACTGCGGCATCGCGAGAAACATCGCGGCAACCACCAGCACGCCGGCCATCATTTCGACTTGCGCGCGCTTGCGTGGATGGATCGATTTGAAGCTCGGATAGGGCACGCTCGAGATCATCAGGACGGCCAGCAGCAGCGTCATCGGCGCCATCAGGGCGCATAGCGTGCGCGGAGAACTCAACTCGAAATAGCTGTAGGTCAGCGCGCATCCGGCAATCAGAATGGCGGCGCCGGGGACCGGCAATCCGGTGAAGCGGCGTTTGTCGGTGCTGCCGGTCTGAACGTTGAAGCGCGCCAGTCGCAGCGCCGCGCATACCACGTACAGCCCGCAAATAACGATCGCGAAAGTGCCCAGCGGCTTCAGCGCCCAGCTATACATCAGGCCGGCCGGTGCGACGCCGAAGGCGACTACGTCGGAGAGGCTATCGTACTCGACGCCGAACTGGCTCGAGGAGTGCGACAGGCGCGCGACGCGACCGTCGAGGCCGTCGCAGATGAAGGCGATCGCGATCATCACGGCGGCCAGTTCGAAGTGGGAATTGATCGACGAGATCAACGAGTAGAAGCCGGCGAGCAGTCCGAGTGAAGTGATGGTGGCGGGGACCATGAAGACGCCGCGGCGCAGCGGATCGGCCATCTTCTTTCTCTGCATTTTTAACCGCCCCGAGATGAGACGCAGGCGCGCGCGGCTTTCGAATTGGCGGCGCGATTCGTTGCGATTCATTGCGGTAGTTCTCCGATTACACTTTCGCCGGCGCTGACGCGGTCGCCCGCGCGCACCGTGACCCGGTACGCGAGCGGCATGAAATGATCGACGCGGCTGCCGAACATGATCAAGCCGATGCGCTGGCCGCGCGCCACCCGGTCATGCGGGTGGATGCGGCAGACGATGCGCCGCGCGAGGTAGCCCGCGATTTGCATTATCGCATAACGGCGGCCGGCGGTGTCGGCGAAGGTGATCAGATTGCGCTCGTTATGCTCGTTGGCGTCGTCGCGAAAGGCCGCGCGGAATTCACCGGCGGTGTGCGCTACGCTGACCACTTCGCCCGCCGCCGGCGCGCGGTTGACGTGAACGTTGAGCGGCGACATGAAGACCGAGACGCGGCGGAACTGCTCGCCCGATTGGTCGCCCGGCAGAGGACATTCGCGAATATCGGTGACCTTGCCGTCGGCCGCCGAGAGGACCGAATTCTCGGGGCTGAGCGAAGTGCGATCGGGGTCGCGGAAAAACGCGCCAATCGCGAGCGCGATTATCAACGCGAGTGCCGCCAGCCAATGCAGGCCGAACGCGAGCAGAACGAGCGTGATCGCCAGCGCGACGAGGCTGAGCGGCATCCCTTCGGGTGCGATGCCGATCGCCGCGGCGAGTCGTCCGATAAATCCCACTGGTGCCGGAACGCTCACGATGTCGTTGGCATCGGCCAACGCCATTTAGTTCCGGCTGCGATCGACCAGCCGGTCGCTGCCGAGCCACGGCATGAAGGAGCGCAGCTTGCGCCCGACTTCCTCGACCGGATGGGTCTCGGCCTCCTTGCGCAGCCGCTTGAAATTCGGCAGGCCGGCGCGATACTCCGCGATCCATTCGTTGGCGAATTTGCCCGACTGGATGTCCGCGAGGATCTGCTTCATCGCGGCGCGCGTGCCCTCGTTGACCACGCGTTTGCCGCGCGTCATGTCACCGAACTCGGCGGTGTTGCTAATCGAGTAGCGCATGTTCGCGATGCCGCCTTCGTAGATCAGATCGACGATCAGCTTGACCTCGTGGAGGCATTCGAAGTACGCCATTTCGGGCGCATAGCCGGCTTCCACCAGGGTCTCGTAGCCCGCGCGAATCAGTTCCGTCAGGCCGCCGCACAAGACCGACTGCTCGCCGAAGAGGTCGGTTTCGGTCTCTTCGCGAAAGCTCGTTTCGATAACCGCCGCGCGTCCGCCGCCAATCGCGCAACCGTAGGCGAGTCCGATTTTCTCGGTGTCGCCCGAAGGGTTCTGCTCAATCGCGAGCAGGCACGGCACGCCGCGGCCCTTGACGAATTCGGAGCGCACCAGATGGCCGGGGCCCTTGGGCGCGATCATGAACACGTTCACGTCCTTGGGCGGCTGGACGAATTTGAAATGGATATTGAAGCCGTGGCCGAAGGCGAGGTATTTGCCCTTGGTCATGTGCGGCGCGATTTCGTCCTTGTAGATATCGCCCGCCATCTCGTCGGGCACCAGCACCATGATGATGTCGGCTTCCTTGGCGGCCTCGGCGGTTTCGAGCACGTGCAGACCCTGCTTGGCGGCCTTGTCCCAGGTGGGGCTGCCCTTGCGCAGGCCGACGCGAACGTCCATGCCGCTGTCGCGCAGGTTGAGAGCGTGGGCGTGACCCTGGCTGCCGAAGCCGAGGATTGCGATTTTCTTGGGCCGGAGCGCGCTCAGATCGGCGTCGCGATCGTAAAAGACTTTCATCTTGATTGTTCTCCCGAGAGCTTATTCTTTGGCGTGGCGATGGTTGTTGGTTTCGAGCTGGACCGTACGCGCCAACGCGATTTTCCCTGTGCGCACGATTTCCTTGATCCCGAGCGGCCGCACCAGCGCGATGAACGCCTTGATCTTGCCGCTGTCGCCGGTCACCTCGACCGTCACCGAACGCTGTCCGATATCGACCACGTGGGCGCGGAACGCGTTGACGATGGTATCGAGCTCGATGCGCGTGCGCTCGTCCACCGCGAGCTTGACCATCACGAGTTCGCGATCGACCGTCTCGACATCTTTGAAGTCGGTTACCTTGATGACCGAGACGAGCTTGTTAAGCTGCTTGTTGATCTGCTCGAGGATCTGGTCGTCACCGGTCGCGACAACCACCATCCGCGAGACCGTCGGATCGAGCGGATCCTCGTTGACGGTCAACGATTCTATGTTGAAGCCGCGGCTCGAGAAGAGGCCGGCGACGCGAGAGAGCACGCCGAATTCGTTTTCGACCAGTACCGATATCGTATGACTTGGCATCTCGTATGGGTGACCACGGCCGGCCTCTCAACTCCGCGGCTAATGTGCTCCGTCGTGCTGATGGCGATTGAGCAGGTCCATCAGGCGGTCTTTCGAGGCCAGCTTCAGTTTCTGAATTCGTTTCTTTTCCAGTTCCTCTTCCGGAGTAAGGTACAGTTTGTTGCGAAAGGCTTCCAGTTGGTGCTTGAGTTCCAGGTGTTCCTGATACAGCCCTCTCAGCTCCTCATCATGAACCGCGTGTTGCTGGATCAACTCTTCCTCTCGGTGTTCCATGAGTCCCTTCTCCCGGGTTTAGGGCGATTGATTTGACGGACGCCTCGGGCGCGCGAACGTATAACGGCTCCACAGTGGCGGCGTCGTCCACATCATCGCGCGCAACCCGCGCCGCGCCCAGCGCGGCGATGAAGCTCCCTTGATGCCATAATTCCGCTGCTCCAGCGACGGTCGCCCGCCCGCCGCGTCGTACGACGAGTACACGTGCGTCTTCGGCTTTTGATTCTCCGACGAAGAGGACTTCGCCGGCGATGCGAGAGGCGAATTCATCGAGCGGAATTACCAGATCATCCGTTACTTTCTCTAGCGCATCGGAAACGACTGCGTAAAGAGAAGTGTAAACCTCTCCCTTGCGCGCGTCGAGGATCGGACAGATTTTCGTCCCGGGGCGAGCGGCGGGAGTGCCGGAGCCGCACAGGGCGATCGCGTCTAGAGAGGAAATTCCTACAATTCGGATACGAGCGCCAGCCGCAATGCCTTTGGCGTAGCTAAGGCCCACCCGGAGGCCGGTAAATGAGCCCGGGCCAGTCCCGACCGCAATCGCGGATAAGTCGCGAATTCCGATGCCGGCCGCGCGCAGAAGTTCATCGACTGCCGCGGGCAGATCCGCTCCGTGGGACTTAACTGGCTGGGCGATTGCCGCGAGCACTCGGCCTCCGCTCACGACTCCGAGGCGGGCCACCCCGCTGCCGGTATCGAGGCCCAGAACCGGGCCGACCTCCACGCCGGCCGCGAACAGCGGCTCAGCCGATAATACGCGATATATCATTCAGGATGACGAACGCCATCAGGAGGAACAGCAGGAACAACCCGACCTCCATCGCGATCTCGCGATGGCGCAGCTTGAGCGGCTTACCGCGAACCGCCTCGATCACAAAAAACGCCAGATGTCCGCCGTCGAGCAAGGGCACCGGCAACAGATTGATGATGCCGAGTTCGAGGCTCAGCATCACGGTAAACATGGCGACGTCGGCGAAGCCCTGATGCGCTTCCTTGCCGGCCATCTGCGCGATCATGATCGGGCCGCCGAGGGCTTTGCGCGCGGGCGTCGAGCCGTCGATTATTTTGAAGATGCCAACAACGATGTCGTGCGAAATGTTCCAGGTGGCGACGAGGCCTCGTTCGACCGCGCTCAGCGGCGTCTCGTGCCGGATAAGCTCGTCGCCGCGGGGTAGCACTCCGATAATCCAGACCGGCGACTTGTCGCCGAAGACCGCGGCTTCCTCAACTTCTTGTTTGGGCTGGATCGTGAGCTTGACGAGATTGTCGGACCCGGCGGGCCGGCGCACCGCCAGTTGCAAGGACTTGCCGCCGCTTTCCCTGATTGCGCGCGACAGATCTTCCCAGGTGTCGATCGCGTGCCCGTCAACAGAAACGATTTTGTCGCCGCTGCGCAACCCGGCAGTGGCGGCAGGCTTACCAGGAAGGATTTGCCCGATGACCGGCAGCGTCACCGGGACTCCCAGCATGAAGACGAGGCTGAGGACGATGGGCGCGAAGAGAATGTTGGCGAGCGGTCCGGCGAGAACGATCGCAATCCGCCGCGAGAGCGGCTGACTGGGAAACGCACGCAGGTTGAAGCGCTCGATCAGAGTCGAAGAACGGCCTTCGCACAGCAGTTCGCGGGCACGCTTCACGGTGCCGGCGCGCGCCACCTCGCGCAGGACCAAGGCCTCCTCGGCGTTGGGCTCGTGACCGAGGATCGCGACCGCCCGCTCGGGCAAGATCGAACCGTCCGCGGCGGGCGCCAGCGCACTCGCAATCGCCGCGAGGGCGTCATCGCCGGCCTTGCCGGACGTTGCGAGCCATCCGGTGTGGCGCGCGTCCTCCAGCAGGTCGAGTTCGATTTCCCTGATGTAGCCTTCGAGGGTTGACGGGCTGGGCTCCTCGGCGATCTCATCGCCGAGCATCCGCACGTAGCCGCCGAGCGGTGTGGCGCCGATCGAGTAGTCAGTCTCACCGCGGCGAAAGCCCCAGACCCGCGGCGGATAGCCAATTGAAAAGCGGATCACGCGCACGCCGACCCGCTTCGCCATCACGAAGTGTCCGGCTTCGTGAACCAACACCAGCACAGCAAAAATTACGACGGCAGCAGCGATCGATGTGATCATAAATGCAGGCAGAACGACAAACGGTCCCTGGATCCTCTCAACGGAAATAATAGTAGGTGAATGCAGCCGCAAAGACTAGGCTGCAGGTTCGGTCGAGCAGGCCGCCGTGGCCGGGGAAAATCCAGCCCGAATCCTTGACCCCGGCGACGCGTTTGAAGGCCGATCCGGCGAGATCGCCGAATTGCGCAAGCACGCCGACCGCGGCCGCCATAATGACGGCCGCGCCGAGACTCCATTGGGACGCGAGCAGCGGACGCAAGGCGATCGCCGCGACGATGCAGGCGACGAGGCCGCCGATCGCGCCTTCGACGGTCTTGTTGGGGCTCACCCGCGGCAGCAGCTTGACCCGGCCGAGCGAGCGGCCGACGAAGTAGGCGCCGCTGTCGCTCGCGACCACCAGCAGCAACATCAGGACGATGATCGGAACGCCGCCCGGATGATTTCGCAGCAGCGCGAAGTACGGGAAAAGGACGCCGACCCACAGCGCGCCGATCGACAGCAGCCACCACCGGGCCCATCGCCACTGCGCGAATTGGTCGGGGCCTTCGCGGCCCACGCGCGCCACCAGCAGCAGCATCATCAGCGTCACCATGAACACGGCCGCCGGAATTGCGCCGGCGCCGTCGCTCACTAGCTGCACCAGCGCGGACGCTCCGCCGATTATCGCGACGACGAGCGCCTCGCGTGCGCTCGCCTGTGTCATCGCGATGATTTCGTAGAGGCCCCAGCCGGTGAGAATCGTGATGAACGCGGTGAAAGCTGCCGCCGGCGCAAACAGCACGATCGCAAGCGTCGCGGGCAGCGCGACGATCGCGGTCCAGAGCCTAGTTCGCAGCACGCAGGCGGTGGGGCGAGGCGGTCTCAACCGTGCCGAAGCGGCGCTCGCGCGTCTGATATGCGGCGATTGCGCGGAGCAGATCGCGCTCGCGAAAGTCGGGCCACAGCGTATCGGTGAAATACAGTTCCGTATACGCGAGCTGGTAGAGAAAGAAATTGGAGATGCGCAGTTCGCCCGAGGTGCGGATGAGCAGGTCGGGATCGGGCATCCCGCCAGTAGCGAGTTCGCGCGCGACGGTCTGCTCGTCGATTTGAGCGGGATCGAGCTTGCCCTCGGCGACCGCCTGCGCGATGCGCCGGGTCGCCGTGACGACGTCCTGGCGACCGCCGTAGGAGAGCGCCAGCGCCGCGGTCATCGTATGGTTGCCGGCCGTCATCTCGACCGTTTGCTCGAGCGCACGCCGCACCTGTGCCGGCAGCCGCTCCAGATCGCCCAGCGCGATCACGCGGATGCCGCGCTTCATCAGGCGCTTGACCTCGGTCACCAGGTAGCGATGCAGCAGCGACATCAGGAAGCGCACCTCGGTGCCGGGCCGCGCCCAGTTCTCGCTCGAGAAAGCGAACAGCGTGAGATAGGGGATGCCCAGTTCGCGCGCCGCTTCGACCACCGCGCGCACGGAATCCTTGCCGCGCCGATGGCCCTCGGAGCGGGCCAGCCCGCGCCCGTGCGCCCAGCGGCCGTTGCCGTCCATCACGATCGCGATATGACGCGGCAAACGAGCGGGATCGAGCGATAGGTTTGGAAATTCTTCGAGCGGTAGTGATGAGGCCACTTGGCTGATGCGAATCGGCGCCGGCGGGGGCGAGTCCGATCAGACCTCCATTATCTCAGCTTCCTTGGCGGTCAGAATCTTGTCGAGCTTCTCAATGTACTCGGTCGTATGCTGCTGCACCTTGGCTTCCGCCGCGCGAAAATCGTCGTCGGTCAGTTGCTTGTCCTTGTGCATCTGCTTGAACTTGTCGTTGGCGTCGCGCCGATGGTTGCGGATCGAAACGCGGAATTCCTCGGCGGTCTTGCGAATGTGCCGCACCAGTTCCTTGCGCCGCTCCTCGTTCAGCTCGGGAATCGGAATCCGGATGATCTTGCCGTCGTTCATCGGATTCAAGCCAAGGTCGGAGGTCTGGATGGCCTTTTCGATTTCGGCCATCGCGCCCTTGTCGTAGGGCGTTATCACCAGCAGGCGGGCTTCGGGCGCCGCCAGCCCGGCCAGTTGGCGCAGCGGCGTGCGAGTGCCGTAGTAATTGACGTGAAGGTTTTCGAGCAAGGCGGTCGAGGCGCGGCCGGTGCGGACGCGGGCCAGTTCATTGCGGAAGGCATTGACCGCCTCCTCCATCTCCATTTGCGCGAGTTCGATTTCCTCGTTCATGGCTCTGGGTGCGACGCGCTCTGGCGATCGCTCTCCACCCGGGTGCCGATCGATTCACCCATCACGGCTCTTTTTATATTCCCCGGCTTACGCAAATTAAAGACGATGATCGGCAGATCGTGATCCATGCACATCGAAATCGCGGTCGAGTCCATCACCTTGAGGTTTTTCTGGAGCACCTCGATATAGGTGAGGCGATCGAAGCGCCGCGCGTTCGGCTCGCGGATCGGGTCGCGATCGTAAACGCCGTCAACCGTATGGCTGGCCTTGAGGATAACGTCGGCGCCGATTTCCATCGCGCGCAGGCTGGCGGCGGTATCGGTAGTGAAATAGGGATTGCCGGTACCGGCGGCGAAGACCACTACGCGGCCCTTTTCGAGATGGCGAATCGCGCGCCGCAGGATGTACGGCTCGCACACCGAATGCATCTCGATCGCGGACAGCACCCGCGTCCGCACGTCCATCTGCTCGAGCGCGTTTTGCATCGCGAGCGCGTTAATCACCGTCGCCAGCATGCCCATCTGGTCGGCGGTTGAACGGTCCATGCCACGCGCCTCGTATTCGCTGCCGCGCAAGATATTGCCGGCGCCGATTACCACCGCCAGTTCGATGCCGAGGGCGGCGACCTCCTTGACCTCTTTGGCGATTTCGCCAAGCGCGTCAAGGTCGATACCGTTACCCTGGGCCGGCGCCATCGCCTCGCCCGAGAGCTTGAGGAGCACGCGCCGAAAGCGGGGCCCGCTGTCTTTAATCGGATCCGCTTCGGCCATCGCGATCAGTGTCCCCTGGTTGCGGCTTGCTGTGCCGGCTGGTGTGGATGGTGATCTATCGAAATCGCCGCGTCAGGCCGCTTTGGCGCCGAGGTTCTCGCCCAACTGGAAGCGCACGAAGCGCCGCACTTCGATCTTTTCGCCGAGCTTGCCGACATATTCGCCGATAACATCTTTGATCAATCGATTGGGATCGCGCACCCAAGCCTGCTCGTAGAGGCAGGCGTCGGCGAAGAATTTCTCGAGTTTGCCATCGACAATCTTGTTGATGACCGCTTCGGGCTTGCCGGATCCCGCCGCCTGCGAGGCGTAGATCTGGCGTTCCTGCGCGATCACTTCTTCGGGCAACTCCTCACGGCGCACGGTGCGCGGATTGGCGGCCGCGATCTGCATCGCGATTTCCTTCACCAGCGCCTGGAACTCAGGCGTCTTGGCGACGAAATCGCTTTCGCAATTGATCTCGACCAGCACGCCGAGCTTGCCGCCCGCATGAATATAGGAGCCGACCGTGCCTTCCGAAGCAACCCGGCCGGCGCGCTTGGCGGCCTGCGAGATGCCCTTTTCGCGCAACCATACGACGGCAGCGTCGAGGTCGCCCTTGGCCTCGGCCAGGGCGGTCTTGCAGTCCATCACGCCGGCGCCGGTCTTGTCGCGCAGTTCCTTGACCAGATTCGCGTTTACGTCCATTCGTGTTTCCGAGCTTAAGTTCCGGGTTCAGTCCGGTATTGTTGGGGGGCGGGAGCCAGTGCTCCCGCCCCAAATAATGTTAGCTGGCCGGCGTCGCGCACCGGCGCAAATGACCGTCAGACCTGCTGCGGGGGCGGCTCTTCCGGTGCCGCGCCGAGGTCCTCGACCGGTGCGAGATCTTCGATACCCTTGGCGCGTTCCTCAGCCGATCGCTTGCCGTCGATAACGGCGTCGGCGACCGCGGCGGTGAACAGCTTGATCGCCCGGATGGCGTCGTCGTTGCCCGGAATCCGGTAGGAAATGAGGTCCGGGTCGCAGTTGGTATCGACCACCGCCACCACCGGAATGCCGAGGCGATTGGCCTCGGCCACGGCGATTTCTTCTTTCTTGGTGTCGATCACCCAGAGCGCATCGGGCAGCTTGCGCATGTTCTTGATGCCCGCCAACGTGCCCATCAGCTTGTCGTGATGTTTGGCGTTGTCGCTCATCTCTTTCTTGGTGAGCGCCTGGATCATCTCCGGGTCGGCCATCACCTCTTCGAGCTTTTTGAGCTTGTCGATCGAGGCGCGGATGGTCTGGAAGTTGGTCAACATCCCGCCGAGCCAGCGGTTATTGACGTAGAACATGCCGCAGCGGTCGGCCTCTTCGCGCACGATATCCTGGGCCTGCTTCTTGGTGCCGACGAACAGGATGGTTCCGCCTTGAGCGGAGAGGTCGCGGACGAAGTCGAAGGTGGCGCGGAACATCTTGACCGTCTGCTGGAGGTCGATGATGTAGATGCCGTTACGGGCGCCGAAGATGTAGGGTTTCATCTTCGGATTCCAGCGGCTGGTCTGATGGCCGAAGTGGACGCCGGCTTCGAGCAGCTGCTTCATGCTGATTTCGGTCATAGAAAGTCTTCTCTCTTGTGTCGCTTAGCCGTCACGCGGCGCTAACCTTCAACATTATCCGTTAACGCGATTAATTCCTAGCGGGCGATAAGGTCTTCTCCCGGGCTGCGCCGCAAAGTCCCGGCGCGCCAGTGACGCCTTGAGGGGTCAAGATCTGTTGATATCGCAAAAAAATATTGCGCCTCGGATGTGCTCTCCTGGCGTGAGTGCCGGTTGTCGCATAGCCGACACCGCGCGTTATTCTATTACAACCGGTCAGTTTACTACAGCCCGGAACTGGGGCGGCCGTTGCAGCAGGTGACTCCGGGCGGTCAAGGCGGTAGCGGCGGTGGTACGAACACTTCGCTTAATTCTTCGCAAGGAGGAACCGCATTGACGGCGGGAAATGCTCCCAATAGCGGTCAGAACGCCGATCCCGCCGCTGCTATCGGAGCCGCCGCGGGTGTGTTCGCAGCGATCGGGATCGCGGTGGGTGGCTTGTGGGGAGTCGCGGTGGTGGTGGTAGTTGCCGCGATACTTGAAATTCTCGATTGTTTCGGAATTTTCGGAGGCGGGCAGGCGCCCATTATCCTCAACGGCTACTACCGCATGGTCCACCATATTTACAGCTTTGTCACGGGAGCGCCTTATGCGTTCACGCCCGATCAGGAAGCTTCCAGCGGCCGCGAAGCGGCTGTAGTGGAGGTTCGCTTTACTATCCCACATATCCCAGGAGACCCTAATGAGTCGTTTCATCCAGGCGAGGGTTGGGAACCGAGACCAAAAGGAAACTGGGCTAATCCGGGAGCCAAACAGGGCCTCCATCCGGATCCGAACGAGGAATTTCCCAAGGGTCCGCATTTCGACTGGCATCTGAAGAATCCAAAAAGGACATTTAGCATCAGAAACAAAGGCGGAAATCTTCAATTTTGGGATGAGGATCTACAAGAATGGCTCGACACAATACCAGGGGATCTTCCTGAGATGATGATTCCGTAGGTTTTGTTTGAGGTCACA
The DNA here is from genome assembly GCA_021780755.1 of Deltaproteobacteria bacterium. Taxonomy (GTDB): domain Bacteria; phylum Desulfobacterota; class Binatia; order Binatales; family Binataceae; genus JADMIL01. The sequence continues at coordinate 105,165 of JAJXYF010000027.1, forward strand.
CCGATGAGTATGCAGCATATCAAAAATTTTAACGAGGCCTTAGCTTTTCTTAAAGGTGAATTATCCGAAGGCATGGCACTCGCGAAATTGATCCTTGGTGAAATCGATTTCACGCAAGGGCAAATGTTTGCGTGGATGCCCTCGACTACAGATCAAGATGCTATCCAGAGCTTCGGAGCTAGTCGGCGACTGGCAGGTGATGAAGAACGAGACTTCTGCCGATTCGTACAAGCCTTTATTCAAGATGCACGTTGCGCAGTGATACTGCAGGACACGGAGAACTGGAACTTTGAGGGCGATAAATACGAAGGGCTAGCCGCGAAATACGATGACGAGTTGTATTGGTACATCGTTGGTGCCGAGCTTTCCGAAGAAGATGTGATGAACCTCAGCGGAATGCCAATTCTACCTTATCCATGGTGTGGCTTCTTTTATACGGGCGCTTCAGGTAACAGGAAGGGAAGACTCACAATGATCGATCTGCAGGAAATAGTGAACACGCTGGTCGGTGTGGCAGTCGGTGCGTTCGATCATCGGTCGTATGTGTTGTGGTGGAGCAATAGCCGTCCGCTTCCTGCGGGGCAATCATTGAAGGCGTAGCCATGCCTCGCCCACTCGGCTCGCCTGAGTCGGTTAGCGATAGGCGAAGTGGGGTTGCCGCCGTTGCGCGGGTCGCTCGACGCGTAACTTCCGGTCGCTCGCGCTAACTCGCCGCGGCCGGAAACTGGCACCTCGTCAGACGTTCATTGATTCGAGGAATTCCTCGTTGGTCTTGGTTCCCTGCATCTTGTCGAGCAGAAACTCCATCGATTCGACGGCGTTGAGCTGGGAGAGCAGCTTGCGCAGGATCCAGACGCGGTTCAGCGTGCTGCGCGGGAGCAGCAACTCTTCCTTGCGGGTCGAGGAGCGCTGGATATCGATAGTCGGGAAGATGCGCTTTTCGAGCAGGCGGCGGTCGAGCGCGATCTGCTGATTGCCGGTGCCCTTGAACTCCTCGAAGATGACCTCGTCCATGCGGCTGCCGGTATCGACCAGGGCGGTCGCGATAATCGTGAGGCTGCCGCCGTCCTCGGTATTGCGGGCGGCGCCGAAAAACTTCTTGGGCTTGTGGAGGGCGTTGGAATCGACGCCGCCGGAGAGAATCTTGCCCGAGGGCGGGACGACGGTGTTGTAGGCGCGCGCGAGGCGGGTGATCGAATCGAGCAGGATGACGACGTCGCGGCCGTGCTCGACCAGACGGCGCGCCTTCTCGATGACCATCTCGGCGACCTGCACGTGGCGCGTGGCGGGTTCGTCGAAGGTCGAGCTGACGACCTCGCCCTGCACCGAGCGCAGCATGTCGGTGACTTCCTCGGGGCGCTCATCGACGAGCAGGACGATCAGGATGATTTCGGGATGGTTGCGGGCGATGGCCTTGGCGATCGCCTGCATCATCATGGTCTTACCGGTAAACGGCGCCGCGACAATCAGGCCGCGCTGGCCTTTGCCGATGGGCGCGATCAAATCGATGATGCGGGTGGTGTAGTCCTCGTGGTCGTATTCGAGCTTGATGCGCTCTTCGGGATAGAGCGGCGTCAGGTTGTCGAAGAGGATTTTGTCGCGGGCCTTTTCGGGCGACTCGTAGTTGATCGATTCGACCTTGAGCAGCGCGAAGTAACGCTCACCCTCTTTGGGCGGGCGAATCAGACCGGAAACGATGTCGCCGGTGCGCAGATTGAACTTACGAATCTGGCTCGGGGAGATATAGATGTCGTCGGGACCGGGCAGATAGTTGTAGTCGGGGGCGCGCAGGAAGCCGAAGCCGTCGGGCAGGATTTCGAGCACGCCTTCACCGAGGATCGATCCGTTGCGCGCGGCCTGCGCCTGCAGGACCGCGAAGATCATCTCCTGCTTGCGCATGTTGGTCGCGCCGTCGATGTTGTAATCGCGGGCGACCTGGGCCAGTTCGGTGATCTTGGCGCCCTTGAGCGCCTTCAGGTTGAGGCTGCCGGTTTCGCTGATAACAGGGACTACGGCATGTCGATTTGGCACATAGAGCGACGGCTGCTGAATCACGCGGTCGTCCGAACCGTTGGGTGACACGTCGGCGGCGGGACGCTCGCCGCGTTCATCGCCGGGCTGGCCAGCCTGCGTTTGGGCGGCCGGATGTGCGTGATGGCGCGGCCTGATGATCGCGGTCGGCGCCACGTTACCATTGCTGTCTTCGGTCTGTTCGCGAGTGTCGTGTCTCGTTGCCCCTCGACCCTTACCCATGTTAGCTCCCCGCAACCTGATTTCCCCCCTTCGCAGACTTTGATTTGTATTGTTTGTAGAGCTCGAAGCCGCTCGACGAGTTCTGGCGCGATGTCTTTACGAGAGTTTCGGTCAGCATTCAGGCAGCGTTCCAGCCGCCATTTCCTGGTAATCGGCCGTCTTGCGCTACCCGCCTCCAGGTTTCCCTGTGTGCATAGCCGATTAGTTTGCGAATGCGGACGCCTGTTCAAAACCAAGTGGCGGGCGTCTGAGGACGGGCGGACTGAAACTCGATCTACTTCGGCGCACTCGTGCGGAGGCTAATTAGAAAGTAACCAAGCCTCATCGATGTGTCAATCGCCACCCCACGCCGACTCGCCACGGTTACCGCTACGGTTGGTGGCGCGAACGCCGCGTTAGCCGCTCTCGATCCATTGACGGACGACCTCGGCGGACGTTTCGAGGCCGCGCGCGGCGAGGTAAGCGGTCAGGTCGAACGGCAGCGGCGCGATGAATTCGAGCCGCTCGCCGCTGCGCGGATGAGTCAGCGCGAGTGCGAGCGCATGCAACGCCTGACGATTAAAAATCGCCAAGTCCACGCTAGCCGCGCCGCTCTCCGCTGCCGCATTCGCGCCGCCCCCGTAAACCCGGTCGCCGAGGCACGGATGGCCGATCGACGCCAGGTGCACGCGAATCTGATGAGTGCGGCCGGTCTCGGGACGCACGCGCACAAGTGTCGCGGCGCTATCGGCGAAGCGATGCAACACGGTCACGTGGCTCACCGCATCGCGCGGATTGCGCGACCGCACCGACATCCGCTTGCGTTCGGTCGGATGGCGTCCGAGCGGACGCGCGATCGTGACGCGATCGCGCGCGACGATTCCGCGCACGATCGCGACGTAGGTCTTGCGCACCGTGCGCTCCTTGAATTGGCGTGCGAGCGCGGTGCGCGCGAAGGGCGTGCGCGCCACCACCATCACGCCCGAGGTATCCTTGTCCAGGCGATGGACGATACCAGGGCGCATCACGCCGTCGGGCTCGGCCATCGCGGCGAGTTCCGGAAAGCGCGCGAGCAGCGCGTCAACCAGGGTCGAGTGGAGATTGCCGGGCGAGGGATGCACCGCCATCCCGGCGGGCTTGTTGACGACGAGCATTTCCGCGTCGGCGAACGCTACATCTATATGCGGCGCCGATGCAGGCGGCGGCGGTAGCGGCGGTGCGGGAGGCGGCGTGATCGCGACGCGATCGCCCTTGCGAACCGTGGCGGCGGCGCGCGCCACGGCGCCATTGACAGTGACGAAGCCCGCCTTGATCATCCGCGCGGCTTGCGATCGCGAGTACTCGGGTGCGATCGCGCCGGCGACGAATTGATCGAGGCGCATCCGCTCATGCTCCGGCCCGGCGATCAGCTCTTGAGGCTCCATCGCTCAGATCATCTCAAGAGCCTGCCCGACCGGCCGGATGCGACTTTACAATTTATATGGCACCGGGTGGGCCGACTCGTGCGCCCTGATCTTGGCGTCCTGCATCAAGGTCAGCGCGATATCGTCGAGCCCTTCGAGCAGGCAGCGCTTGGGAAACGGGTCGATATCGAAATGCGCCGACCAGCCGAACTCGTCGGCGATCTTTTGCGCGGGCAAATCGACCGCAAGATGGTAGTCCTGATGCAGCTTGATGGCGTCGAAAATCGCGTCGGTCTGCTCCGGCTTGAGGACGATGGTCAGGATGCCGTTCTTGAGACAGTTGTTCTTGAAGATGTCGGCGAACGATGGCGCGATCACTGCTTTGAAGCCGAAATCGGCGAGCGCCCACACCGCATGCTCGCGCGAGCTGCCGCAGCCGAAATTCGCGCGCGCGACCAGGATCGTCGCCTTCTCGAAGCGCGGCTGATTGAGCACGAACTGACTGTCGGGCTGATTGCGCCAATCGAAGAATAGCCCCTTGGCGAGGCCGCTGCGCACCACCGCCTTGAGGAACTGCTTGGGGATGATCTGATCGGTATCGACGTTGGGTCGGTCGAGCGGGGCGACCAGTCCGGTGAAATTCTTGAGCGGTTTGATCATTAGAATAGGTCTCCGAAGTTTCGCGCCCGTTAGTTGCTCGCCCACTCGCGCACATCGACGAAATGGCCGGCGACGGCGGCGGCCGCGGCCATGATCGGGCTGACCAGATGCGTCCGTCCACCCTTGCCCTGGCGCCCCTCGAAGTTGCGATTCGAGGTGCTCGCGCAGCGCTCGCCCGGCTTCAGGATGTCCGGATTCATGCCCAGGCACATGCTGCATCCGGCCTCGCGCCATTCGAAGCCCGCCTCTCTGAAGACGCGGTCCAGGCCGAGCTTTTCGGCCTCGTTCTTGACCAGTTGCGATCCCGGCACGACCATCGCGTGAACGCTCGCGGCGACGCGGCGCCCCTTGACGATGGCGGCGGCGGCCTGGAGGTCGGAGACGCGGGAGTTGGTGCACGAGCCGATAAACACGCGATCGACCTTGACGTCGGTGATCGGCGTGCCGGGTACGAGGCCCATGTACTCGAGCGCCAATTCGACCGCGCGGCGCGATGTCGCATCGGCGTAGCTCGAGGGGTCGGGCACCTTGCTGGTGACCGCCGTAACCATGCCGGGGTTGGTGCCCCAGGTGACCTGCGGCGCGAAGGCCGCGGCGTCGAAGACGATGCTGCGATCGAATTTCGCACCCTCGTCAGTACGGTACGTCAGCCATTGCGCCGCCAGCCGGTCGAATTCGACGCCGGTCGGCAGGTAGCGCCGTCCGCGCAGGTAATCGACGGTCTTACGGTCGGCCGCGATCATGCCGGCGCGCGCGCCGCCCTCGATCGACATGTTGCACACCGTCATGCGCTCCTCCATCGAGAGCGCCTCGATCGCCGTGCCGCGATACTCGATCACGTGGCCGGTGCCGCCGTCGGTCGTGATGCGTCCGATGACGCCAAGGATGATGTCTTTCGCGGTGACGCCGAGACCGAGTTTGCCATCCACGCGGATTTCCATGGTCTTGGGCCGCGCCTGCCACAGGCATTGGGTCGCGAGCACGTGTTCGACTTCGCTGGTGCCGATGCCAAACGCTAGCGCACCCATCGCGCCGTGCGTCGCCGTATGGCTATCGCCGCATACGATCGTCATCCCCGGCTGTGACAGGCCGAGCTCCGGTCCGATCACGTGCACGATGCCCTGCTCGACCTCCCCGAGATCGAACAGCCGCACGCCGAAATCGCGGCAATTCTTGCGCATCATCTCGATCTGCAGCCTAGAGTCGGGGTCGGTAATCGGCATCGAACGATCGGTGGTCGGCACGTTATGGTCGAGCGTCGCGAACGTGCGCTCGGGGCGGCGGACCTTGCGCCCGGCGAGCGCGAGACCCTCGAAGGCCTGCGGCGACGTGACTTCGTGAATCAGATGGAGGTCGATATAGAGCAGCGCCGGTTCACCGGGCGCTTCGTGCACGACGTGGGAATTCCAGATTTTCTCAAAGAGTGTTTGCGCGGCCATGACTGGGAACTTTGCCTCCGAAGGAAACCCTTATTCAAGCAGAATTATCGAAGTGCGGGTACTCTCGTCAAAACCCGGGCAGTGGGCGGACCGCCCACTATCAAGCCCCCGATGTTCCCGGGCGGCCGGACGGCGGCGATGGCCTATTCGGCTCATTCGTAGCCTTGGCAACGACCGCGTGCCGGAGTGTGCTTTGTGAACCTGACGCGCTTTCATTTACCTCATCGCGCTCAATATGAAATCATGTGATTGCCTGCCGGGGTCCGCGACGCGTCGCTCGCGGCCGCGGTCAGGTGCCGCTGGCCAGTGCGCAGGCGTACAAGCCCTCGCGCGGTGGCCGTCCGGCAAAGGGGGCACATGAAGTCGAATTACGACGCTGTCGTCATCGGCACGGGCTTCGGTGGCGCGGTCGCCGCGTGTCGGCTGGCGCAAGCGGGCTTGAAGGTCGGCATCCTTGAGCGCGGTCGCCGCTATCCAAAGGGCAGCTTTCCGCGCGACTGGAGTAATCCGGCCAACGGCTGGCTCTGGTCCAACGAGCAGGGCCTTTTTGATCTCAAACCGATCAACGAAATGACGATAATTCAGGGCGCCGGCTACGGCGGCGGCTCTCTGATATACGCCAACGTCCATCTGCGCGCGCCCGCCGATCTCTTCGCCGCCGGATGGCCTCGTGGATACAGCCGCGCCGCGCTCGACCCTTATTACGATCTCGTCGCCTACATGCTCGATATCAAACCAATCACCGCCTCGGCCCATCTGGGTATGCCACCCAAGACCACGGCGATGAAGTCGGTGGCCGATAAACTCGGGCGCTCGGCGCAATTCTGCTATCCCAATCTCGCGGTTGATTTCGGCGCGCCGCGTCAGACTCACCAGAACAAATTCAATGTCACTCAGGAAGGCTGTAACTATTGCGGCGAATGCGATATCGGTTGCAACTACCTCGCCAAGAATACCCTCGATCTGAATTACCTCGCGCTCGCCGAACAGCACGGCGCCGACGCCGCGATACAGTGCGCGGTAGCCAGAATCGAGCAATCCGCCAATGGCTATAAGGTAATATACAAGGACTATCGGGCCGGCGGGGGCGAATACTTCATCGAAGCGGCCAATGTATTCGTGTGCGCCGGCGCGGTGAACTCGACGGAGCTGTTACTGAGGTGCCGCGACCAGTACAAGACGCTGCCAAATCTCAGTGCGCAACTCGGCAATGGCTATTCGGGCAATGGCGACTTTCTCGCCTTCGCTTTCGATACGTCACAGGCGCTCCAGCCCTCGAACGGCCCGACTATTACTACCGGCATCGTTTACGATCGCGGACAGGGCGCGAATCGCGTGTGGTTCATTTTCGAGGAGGGCGGCTATCCCAAAGCGATCGCGGGGCTGCTGCAACTGCTAAATCCCGCCGCCGAAGGGCTCGGTGGTATCGCGATCATGACCAAGTCCGAACTTGAGAAGGCGATTCGTACTGCCGGCGCGGCTAATCGGGCAAGTGCCGGCGTCTCGCGCAGTATGGTTTTTCTCGCGATGGGGCGTGACAAGGCCAACGGACGAATCCGCCTCTCTCCGTTGACCCGGGAGCTTTCCGTGGAATGGGACGTGGCGTCGAACCAACCGCTCTACGAGGCTGAAACCGGACTCAGTTACGACATCGCGTCCGCGCTCGGCGGCAAGGCCGCGTTCAATCCCTTCTGGCAGCGCCTGCATCTGCCGGCCTCGGTCCACAACCTCGGCGGATGCACGATGGCCGACGACGCAGCGCACGGCGTCACCGACGCGAACGGTGAGGTCTTCGGTTACCGTGGACTCTACGTGCTCGACGGCGGGATTCTGCCCGCCGCGACCGGCGTCAATCCGTCGCACACGATCGCGGCGGTGGCCGAGCGCAACGTCGAGGCCGCGATCCGCCGCCTCAGGGGTGACTCGGCGTGGCGCGCGCCACAAGCGGCGCTCGCCCGGCCAGTTATCGATCCGCTTTCGCAATTGACTATTCCAGCGGGGAGTACCATGGCGCCAACCACCGCAACTATCGGACTGGGCTTTACCGAAACGATGAAAGGATTCTTCGATCCCGGCCACGTACCTTCCGACGATTACATCGGCGCCGAACAGGCGGGCCAACGCAACAATTGCCACGTCGATTTCACGCTGACTATTACTTTTCCCGACCTCGACGCCGCGCTTGCCGATAGTGCTCATCCCGGTATCGCGAATGGAATCGTGCAGGTGGACGGCTTCACCGATTCCAACGGCGCGCCCGTGAGCAATGGCGTTTTTAACCTCTTCGTTGACGCCGGTCAGGTCAATGAACGCCGTATGCTCTACGCACTTCCGTTCATTGGGGCCGATGGCAAACCCTATCTGCTCGACGGCTTCAAGGACGTCAAGGACCATGGCAGTTTCGACGTCTGGGCGGCGACCAGCACGCTCTATACCGTCATCCGCGCGGGCCATGAACGCACCGGCGCGATAGTCGCGACCGGCATCATGCACATCCTGATACCCGACTTCATGCATCAACTGACTACTTTCCAGGTTGCGGGTACCAGCGATCCGGTCAAACAGGCCGCGGCGGTCGCACGCTTCGGTGATCTTTTCATGGGTACGCTCTGGGACGTTTTCGCCGTTCCCCGTCTGCCGCACTAGTCACACTCAGGAAAGGAGGAAATGAGTAATGGCACTTCCAACTCCCGAGGTTTATACGGTCAAAACACCCGATGGCGTCGATCTGCGCCTGACGCGCTATCGCGGCGGCAACAAGGGTCCCGCGATGCTGGTGCACGGCGCGGGCGTCTGGAGCGGCATGTTCATGCTGCCGACGATCGACGAGCATTTCGTCGATTACTCAGTCAAGAATGGCTACGACACCTGGCTGCTCGACTGGCGCGCGAGTATCAAGTTGCCGCTGCGGCAGTTTACGATGGATGAAGCGGCCGCCAATGATTTCCCCGCGGCAGTGCGCTTCATTCGCGATACCACCCGCGCCAACTCGGTCCAGGCGGTAGTGCATTGCGCCGGCTCCAGCACGTTCTTTCTCGCCCTGGCCGACGGTCTCCTGCCCGACATCCGCTGCGTCTCTTGTTCGCAGATCGCGCTACATTATCAGCCGCCGAAGACCACCGAGGTGAAGTGCGCACTACATCTCGGCGAAACGCTCGAGCGCATGGGCGTCAGCTATCTTTCGGCCGACGAGGATCCCGACCATCCGGACTTTCAGAAGGCGTTCACTGAGATAGTCAATAGCTTGTATCATCAATGCGATAGTGCGGTGTGCCATCGCATCACTTTTATGTATGGCGAACTATACCGGCACGAACAGCTCAATGCCGCCACCCATCAGCGGCTCGCCGAACAGTTTGGCAAATGCAATATCACCACATTCTGCCATCTGGCGCAGATGGTGCGGCGCGGAGAGGCTGCGAAGTTCGATTACGGTGCGGCGGAGAATCAGAAGCGCTACGGCAGTCCCGAGCCGCCGAGCTATCTCAATCCGCAACATCTCGCGTTGCCAATTACCTTCATCTCCGGTGCGCTCAACCAGACCTTTCTGCCGGTCTCAACTGAACTAACCTACAACTGGCTATGTGCCAGGAACGATCCCAAATTGTACCGCCGTCACGTGGTCCCCAATTACGGGCACATCGACGGCTTTATGGGCTTTCGCGCCAACCAGGACGTGTACAGTTTATTTTTGGAGCAACTGGAGAATTGCCCGGCCTGACGAACATCTGATGAATGCCGCGACGCGCCCTACTTGATTCGGCGCGACGGCGCGGCGCGCTCCGCGCGGGCAAGTCCGCGCGTCACCGCGTCATCGCCGAAACGCCGCGCCACCGCGTCGAGCGCGCGATTGAGGCGCGTGCTCTTCGCGGCGGCGCCCGCCGGTGAATCGAAGAGGCCCATTTGCGATGCGTCCGCGCGTTCCAGGTTGTGCACCTGAACGCCGGCGAGACGAACTTTTTCACGTTCAGTGACGCGTGCGACGAGCATGATCGCGAGTTTCGCGATCGCCGCGCTGTCATCGGTGGGGTCGTCGCTCGACGCACTGCGCGTGAGTATCGGATAACGCCCACCGCCGAGCGGGCGGGCGAGTTTGAGCTTGAGTGTCACCGTCCGGGCGCGCACCTGGTCGGCGCGCAACCGGCGGCCCAGGGCGTCGGCATGCGCGATGAGTACGCGCCGCAATTCGAGCGAGTCGAGCGCGAGATCGTGCTCGAAGGTATTTTCCTCACCGTATGATTTGCGCTGCCAATCGGCCACCACCGGGCGTGGGTCGCGTCCGTTGGCAAGCTCGTAAAGATGCGGTCCGAACGAGCCGAAGCGCGCTTTGAGGTCGGCGACATCGCGGCGCGCGAGTTCGCCGATGGTGCGGATGCCCTCCTGATGCATCCGCGCGAGCGTCACCCGGCCGACGCCCCACAGCCGCTCCACCGGCAACGGCTCGAGGAACGCGCATAGATGGTCGGGGCCGAGGATAAGCAAGCCGTCCGGCTTGGACATATCACTCAGGATTTTCGCCGCCATCCTGGTTGAGGCAACGCCGACCGATACCACCAGCCCGGTGCGTTCGATTACGCGGCGCTTGAGCGCGCGCGCGACTTCGATCGGCGGGCCGAGCAGCCGCTCGCTGCCGGTCAGATCGAGAAATGCCTCGTCGAGTGAAAGCGGCTCGACCACCGGACTGAAGGCGTCGAAGACGTCGCGAATCGCGCGTGAGATTTCGACGTACCGATCCATCCGGCCGCGCACAAAGATCGCATCGGGACAGAGCTTGCGTGCCTGCGCCGTCGGCATCGCGGAATGCACGCCAAATATGCGCGCCTCGTAGGATGCTGAGGTGACCACGCCACGCGCCGAACTGCCGCCGACGATTACCGGCTTGCCGCGCAGCGTGGGATTGTCCAGCACCTCGACCGCCGCATAGAACGCGTCCATGTCGGCGTGCGCGATGACGCGATCCCAGCCCGCGGTCGAACGGTCGTGCGCCGGTCCGCTGCCCGCCAGAGGCGAGTCTGGAGTTTCGATCGAATGCGTCACGGGATCTGAGCCCCGCGACATTATCTCATCGCGCACGGTCGGTGTGCATCAGCCGGCCGCGTCGAGCCGCCCGCGCACCTGCGGTCATGGACGCGGCGCAAGTTGCGAAAAAATCGTCTCGGCGGCGCGTTCACCGCTCGCGATGCAATCCGGGATGCCGACGCCGCGCAGATAGGCGCCCGCCAATGCCAACCCTGGAACGGCCTCGGCCATGCGTTCGATTTCAGCGACCCGCGCCAGGTGTCCGACGGCATATTGCGGCATCGACGCGGGCCAGCGCCGGACGCAGGTCAGCGCCGGTTCGGCCGTCACGCCAATCAGGCTGGCGAACTCCTCGCGCGCGGCGGCGATCATCTCGGCGTCGTTCAGCGCCATCATCTCGCTTTGCAGGGCTCCGCCGAGAAACACGCGCGCGAGTACCATTCCGGCGGGCGCGCGGCCGGGGAACTTGAGACTCGAGAAGCTGCCCGCGATTATGCGGCGGCGCTCAGCCACCGGCACGACGAAGCCGAAGGCTGCCGGCGCTTGCGGAAAATCCGCGGCGCGAAACGCGAGGTTGACCGTCGCCGCCGAGGCATACGCGATGGCGGAGAGCATCGCGGCAAGTTCGGGGTTAATCGATTGAAGGATCAGTGCCGCCGCAAAGGCCGGCGCCGCGTACACCACCGCGTCGGCGTCGAAGCTCGAACCGTCGCGAAACCCGAGCCGCCAGCGGCGCACCGATTCAGTCGCATCGTGCAGACCTGCCGCACCCGTGAGTGCGACGACCTCGGCGCCGTAATTGATCGATCCTTCGAGGCGGCCAGTGAGCGCGTCAACCATCGTGCGAATGCCGTCCTTGAAGCCGAGGAAGAGGCTCCAGCGCGCACCGCTGGTGCCGCGCGCATCGGCGTCGCGCGCCCGCGCCGCCGCGCGCAGTCCGCGAATCACGCTGCCGTAGCGCCGCTCCATCTCGACGAACCGCGGCATCGTCGCGCCGACGCTCAGCATCTCGGGATCGGCGGTGTAGATGCCGCCGGCGAGCGGTTGCGCCACCCGCACGAGCGTTTGCCGCCCGAGGCGACGCCGGACGAACGCGGCGAGGCTTTCGTCCTCGAGCGCGCGGCGCCGTGGGACCAGCGGTTCGATCATAATCCGGAGCTTGCCGGCCGCGCTGAACAGCGGGCTCCTGAGCAGCGGTCCGAACCAGGTCGGCGCCAGCAGCGAAAATCCTTCCGGAATTTCGACCAGCCGGCCGCCGCGCACGACGAAGGTCTTGCGGAATTTTTCCTGTGTGCCGATCAACTGATCGGCGATCCCAAGGCGCTCGGCGAGTTTCGCCGCGGCAGGCTTTTCCGCGAGAAACGAATCGGCGCCGAGCTCGATCACGAAACCGTCGCGTCGAATCGTATCGAGCGCGCCGCCGAGCCGCGTGCCGCTCTCGAAGAGCGCGGCCTCGATCGGAATCTGATTGGCCTTCGAGAGTTCGCCCAGGCGAAACGCGGCGGCGAGTCCGCTGATGCCGCCGCCGATGATCGCGACCCGCCGAGCTGCGCTGTCCATCGAATAACGCCGGCCTGCGATCGACCCTTGCGCTCAGGCGCCCAGCGCCGACGCTGAGCGACCGAGATGCGCCCGCGCGAATGCCGCCATCATCTCGATAAAGCTCTGATGATCGCTGACGGTCGCCGCCCGCACCATCGCGACGCCCGCCGCGCGCGCGATTTGCGCGGCTTCGATATCGAGATCGTACAGCACCTCGACGTGGTCGCAGAGAAAGCCGATCGGCACCAGCACGACGGCGCCGCCGCCAAGCCGGCGCAGCACTTCATTGACGTCGGGTTCGAGCCAGGGTTCGCGCGGACTTCCACTGCGGCTCTGGTAGGCGATGCGCCAGTTGGATTTGCCGACCGCCGCCGCGACCAGCGCGGCCGACTCCTTCAATTGATCGATGTACGGCGCGCGCGACGCCATCGCCACCGGGATACTGTGCGCGGTGAAAATCAGCTCCGCGCGTTCACGATCCGCTGCCGCCAGTTGCGCGATAGCGTCGCGCACCCGATCGGCCGCCGCCGCGATAAACAGCGGATGGTTATGCCAGGCCGCCGGATATTCGATCGCGGGGGCCGCGGCGCCAACCCGTTCGCGCGCCGCGTCAAGATCGCCTTGATAGCGTTGCCAACTCGCCTCGCATCGGTGCGCCGCGAGGATAAAACCAAATGCACGGCGAACTCCCTGGGCGGACAGTTCGCGCAGCGCGTCATCGATCAACGGGGCCGTGTTGCGCATCGCGACCGCCACCGGCACGTCGATACCGTCGCGGCGCAGACGTTCGCGCAGCGCCGCCGCCTGCCGCATCGTGAGGTCATTGTAGGGCGAGCGTCCGCCGAGCAATTCATAATGATGCACGACCTCTTCATAGCGCTCCCGCGGCACCGGCCGGCCTTGCAGCACGCGATCGAGGAACGGGCGGATTTCGGCGGGTGACGTGGGACCGCCAAAGCCAACGATCATGATTGCGCCGCAATGCGCATCGACCGCGTCGCCGTGCGCATCACGGTGTTCGCGCCGATCGTGCGCGCTCATCGCCGGCTCATCTCATGCACCGCATCGACCAGCGCGATCACGTGATCGACCGGGGTCTGCGGCAGGATTCCGTGACCGAGATTGAAGATGTGGCCGGGGCGTCCACCGGCGCTGTCGAGAATCGCGCGCGCACGTCGCCGAATTTCGGGGATTTCCGCGAACAGCGCGATTGGATCGAGGTTGCCTTGCACCGCGACGCCGTCGCCCAGCCGTGCCCACGCTTCGCCGAGATCGACCCGCCAGTCGAGGCCAATAACGTCACCGCCCGCTTCGCGCATCAGTTCGAGCAGGTTGCCCGTGACCGTGCCGAAATGAATCACCGGCACTGCCGGGCGCACCGCCGCGATTACGTTGCGCGTATGCGGCAGCACGAAGCGGCGATAGTCGTCGGGCCCGAGGCTGCCGACCCAACTGTCGAAGAGTTGCACGACGTCGGCGCCGGCATCAACTTGCATATTGAGGTAATCGGCGGTGACGCGCGCGATCATCTCCATCATGCGATGCCAGGTCGCGGGCTGCGTGTACATCAGCGTCTTGGTCGCCTGGTATTGGCGCGAGCCGCCACCTTCGATCATGTACGACGCCAGCGTGAACGGTGCACCCGCAAAGCCGATCAGCGGCACGCGCCCGTCCAGCGCACGGCGCACCAGCCGAATCGATTCCGCGACGAAGCCGAGCGATTCGATCGCGACGACCGGCGCGATGCGATCGAGATCGGCGGCGGATCGCAGTGGCCGATCGATAACCGGGCCGTCGCCCGACTCGTAATGGAGCCCGACGTTCATTGGCACCAGCGGCAGCAGGATGTCGGCAAAAATTATCGCGGCATCGACGCCGAGGCGCTCGACCGCCGTGACCGTCACTTCCGCGGCAAGGTCGGGCTGCTGGCACATTTCGAGGAACGAATGTTTTTCGCGCACGCGCCGGTACTCGGGCATATAGCGTCCGGCCTGGCGCATCAGCCAGATGGGCGTGTACGGCGTGGGCTCGCGCCGGCACGCGCGCATAAACGGCCGGTCATCCAGCTTGCGCGCGATCGCGGGTTCGCCTGACTTCACGATGACGGCTTCATGGGAATCTGTCGCGCCCGCCGCCTGATCGGTAACGCGCGCGCCTTCTCCCGCCGCCGCCCGATTGCCCGCGACCGCGCGTTTGCGCACGAGCAGCGCGGGTCCACGGACCGCCGCCGCTTTCACCAGATGGCCGAGCTTGGGATGTTCGGGTTCGATATCGACCGCGATCCCGCGCCGGCGCAGCTCCTGCGAACAGACCGGGCCGACTGACGCGACCACGGCCGCCGCGAGTCCGCGCTGAAGGTCGGCACCCGCGCCGTCGGCCTCCGCGATCTCGATCACATTGGTCACCTGGTTCGAGCTGGTGAAGAGGACCACGTCGGCATCGCCCGCCGCGATCGTTCTGATCGCGGCGCGCAGCGGCCCGCGATCCTCCGGCAGCGTCCAGCGATAAACCGGAACGACGGTGACGCTCGCGCCGCGCGCCTCGAGGCTCGCGCTCAGGTCGCGATTGGTAACGCCATATTCCTGCACGGCGACGCGTTGGCCCGCGAGCGCCAGCTTTGCGGCAAGACCGCCGAGCACTTCGCGCCAGGTGTTGGGTTCGGGAATCGTGATCGACGGCGCGATGCCGAGTGTGCGCAGCGCGGCGACCGGTTTCGGTCCGCGCGCCACCGTCACGATGGGCGTCAACGCCCCGATAATCGCCTCACGCCGATGACGCGTCTCGATCACCTTGAACAGCTCGCGCACGCCAACACCGGTCATGAAAATCACGACGTCGAGTTCGCCCGCGATTAGCCGCGCGGCAAAATCGAGCGCCGTGTGATTGTCCTCCAGCGGCACCTCGCGCATCGACGGCGCGATGATCGCGCGCCCGCCCAGCCGCTCGATCAGTGTGCGCGTCTCGTCGGCCATCCGGCTTTCGAACGCGACCACGCGCAGGCCGTTGAAGCCAGTCGTATCGGTGCTATCGATCGGTGATTCCATTCAATTTTGCGTCGTGCGCAAGCAGCGTCGGATATCAATCATATATTAATCATAGCGCACAGATTGCGGTGTTCTCCGCGCGCTCCGCTGAAAGCTGAAGCCCGCCGGCGGTCCGATCGTAGCCTTCACCGGACACGCCGCAAAGAGGGCACATCCGTGCGGGCGTGCCGTTTCGGCGGGACCGTTAATGGCGAAACTGTTTTGGCACGATCGCGGCGGCTGTGTTACGACATCCCATTGGAGGTTCCACCAGCACCATGAGTGAACCTGTTGTAATCGTGAACAAAGTGGGCGGAATCGCGACCGTTACGCTCAACCGCTCCGAAAAGCTCAACTCGCTCAACCGCGAGCTCCGCACGAGCTTCTGCCGGGTGATGCAGCAACTGCGCGACGACCCTCAGGCGCAGGTCGTGATCATCACCGGGGCCGGCCGCGCCTTTTGCGCCGGACTCGATCTGCGCGAACTCGGCACGGACACCGGTCGCGAGAGCGGCGCCCTCGTGCGCGACGGCACGACCGTAAGCTTCATCACTGTCATTGAGGACATGCAGGTGCCAGTGATCGCGGCCGTCAACGGCTTCGCGGTTACTGGCGGCTTCGAGCTCGCGCTCGCCTGCGACATGATCGTCGCGTCCGAGGACGCGCAGTTCGCCGACACCCATGCCCGGGTCGGCGTGATGCCCGGCGGCGGCATGACGGCGCGGCTGCCGCGCGCGGTCGGTATTCGCAAGGCCAAGGAACTCTCGCTCACGGGTAATTACCTGGGCGCGCGCGACGCCGAGCGGATGGGCCTCGTCAATCGCGTGGTCGCATCCGGCGCGGCACTGACGGAGGCGCAAGCGATCGCCGCGCAAATCCTGACCGCCAATCAGCCGGTCGTGCGCCAGTTGAAGCGGCTCTATGATCTGACCTCACGCGCCACGCTCCACGACGCGATTCGCATCGAGCAGGATTTCTTTCGCGCCTACAACAGCAGCTCGAACCTCAAGGACTTCGATCGGCAGCGCGAGGCCGTGATGGAACGCGGGCGATCGCAAAAATCCACGGCGAGTTAAGGATGCATCCGATGAATCGACGCGTTTACAATTCTTTCGCGGTATTCTTGGTCGCCCTCGGCCTGACGATTGGTGGCGCCCCGCGCGCCTCGATTGCCGACGATGCGGCGGTCAAGCATGAAAGCGCGCTTCCCGCCGCCGACGTCCCGGCTTACATCACCGCCGCGATCGATTCGCCCGCCCGCCCCGCCGCGGACCGCGAGTCCGACCCGGCGCGCAAGCCGGCGCAGGTGATGGCGTTTTTCGGCGTGAAGCCCGGGATGCAGGTCGCCGACCTCTGGGCCGGCGGCGGCTCTACCACTGAATTGCTCGCGCGAATCGTCGGCCCGACCGGCAAGGTTTACTCGCAGAACGCCCCGTTCCCCGAGAAATTCAAAAAGGCCGAGATGGCCTGGAAGGGCCGCCTCAGCGAGCCCGGCATGGGCAACGTGGTCGAGGTGACCAAGGCGTTTGACGCGCCCGACCTGCTGCCGGTCGCACCCGGCACGCTCGACGCCGTGTTCATCAATCTCAACTATCACGACCTGTTCGACGTCGGCGCCGACCCCGACAAGTTCAACGCGGCGGTGCTGGCGGCGCTCAAGCCGGGCGGCGTTTACGGCATCGTCGATAACAGCGCGCAGGCGGGCTCCGGCACGCGCGACACCAACACGCTCCATCGCATCGACGAGGCCTTCGTCGTCAAGCAGGTCGAGCACGACGGCTTCAAGCTGGTGGCGACGTCGGACGTCCTGCGCAATCCGAACGATCCGCGCACGCAGCCGTTCTGGAAGATCAAGCACACGCAGGATCGCTTCATTTTGAAGTTCGTGAAGCCGTAATGGCATCCGATCGTCGAATCGACTGATTGAACAAATGCGACGCACCGGTCGGATGACGCCGGGAGAAAAAATATGAAGATCGGATTATTGACCGCGGGATTGGGGCAAGCGGCGCATCCGCGCACGCTGCGTACGATCGCGGAACACGCCGAGCGGCTCGGCTTCGGCACGATCTGGGCGCCCGAGCACGTCGTGCTGTTCGATCGCTACACCGAGTCAAAATATCCTTACTCGCAGGACGGGGCCTTCGCCGCGCCCAGCACGATCGATTGGATGGACCCGTTCGTGGCACTCACCTATGTCGCCGCGCGCACCAGCAAAATCCGCCTCGCCACCGGCATCTGCCTGGTACCCGAACACAATCCGCTGGTGCTCGCGAAAGTTATCGCGAGCCTCGATTACTTAAGCGGCGGGCGCTTCGCGCTGGGCGTGGGTATCGGATGGTCAGCCGAGGAATTCAAGGCGCTCGGCATTCCGTTCGCGCGGCGCGCGCAACGCACCCGCGAATACATCAACGTGATGCGCAAATTGTGGGGCGAGGAGACCACCACCTTCCACGGCGAATTCGTCAACTTCGACGCGGCGCGCAGTTTTCCCAAGCCGGTGCAGGGCGCCCGGGTGCCGATCATCTTCGGCGGCGAGAGCACGCCGGCGCTCAAGCGGGCCGCGGAATACGGCACCGGATGGTTCGGCTTCAACCTCACGCCGGAAGGCGCCGCGGCCAAGGTCGATCAGCTCAAGGGATTTATGCGCGAGCGCGGACGCGCGCCCGGCGAGGTCGAGATCATCATCTCGCCATACACGCTGAAGGTCGCGCCCACGAGCCTCAACGCCTACCACGCGGCGGGTGTCAGCGAGATCGTTCAACTCCTGCCGATCCCCGACGATGAGTCGAAGCTGCCGGGTGTGCTGGAGCAGATGGCGCGCGACTGGGTCGCGCCGGCGGCGAAGCTCGGCTGACCGATTCGGGCCAGGCTACGCCGGCGCAAGGATCGCGCGCGCCCGCTTCAGGTCCGCGCCGATTTGCGCCGCCAGCGCGTCGGCCGAATCGAACTTGCGCTCGGGCCGGATCCGCTCGACCAACTCGAGGCGCACTTCCCGATCGTAGATATCGCGATCGAAATCGAAGATGTGCGCCTCGATCGTGCGCTCGGGCTCGGCAAACGTCGGCCGCATTCCAATGTTAGTAATTGACGCGTGCGATCCGTCGTCGAGGATGAGTCGCGTTGCGTACACCCCGTCGGGCGGCAGGCATTCGGTGCGGCTCTGGATGTTCGCGGTCGGAAAGCCAATCTTGCGCCCGCGCTCGCGCCCATGAATAACCGGCCCGCTGAGAAAGTGGCTGCGCCCCAACAGGTTGGCCGCCGTCCGCAGATCGCCCGCCGCGATCACTTCGCGCACCGTCGTCGAACTCACTTCCATGCCGGCGACCTTCACCGGTCCGACGACCGCGACGTCGAAGCCCAGTTCGCGCCCCAACTCGGCCATCACGGTGGCGTTGCCCGCGCGGTTATGACCGAAGCTCACGCTATGGCCGACGACCACCGTGCGCACACCGAGATGGCCCACCAGGTAGGTGCGGACGAACTCGCGCGGCGTGAGCTGACTTAGCGCGTGAGTGAAATTGAGTACGACCACGCTGTCGATGCCCGATTCACCCAGTAGTGCGAGCTTGTCCTCGGGCGTGAGAATCAGCCGTGGCGCGCGATCGGGTGCCAGCACCTTGGCCGGCGTCGGGTCGAAGGTCACGGCAAAGGCGGTGCCGTGTTTGGCGTGCGCGCGCTCGATCGCCGTGCGCAGAATCGTCTGATGTCCGGCATGCACGCCGTCGAAATTCCCCAGCGCCACTACCGGAAATGGATGTGGCCGCAGGCCGGTCACGTCGCGAATTATCTCCATCGCGACGCGCTCCCGGCCGCACCGTTAGGTATGGTCATCATTAACGTCCGCAATCCTCGATGTGCACGGTCGCGTTCAGCCGTTGGCAAGCGAGTTCATCATCGCGCGGGCCGTCGGCGCCTCCGGCGCATCGGGATGTTCGCCGATCAGTTTCTGCAGCGTGAGCCGCGCGTCGATGCGATCGTTCAGCTTGATGAAGGCCTGGGCCTCGCTGAGCAGCGCGGCGCTGGTAAAGCGGCCGCGCGGAAAGCGCATCACGAGATCGTTGAACTGCAAAATCGACTGGTCGTACTTGCCCAACGCATAGAGCGCGTTCGCCGAAAAGTATTCGGCGGGCTCGCTGAAGGACGATTTCGGATACTTGCGCTGCAGCCCCTGGAACACCCCGACCGCTTGCGGATACTTGCCGGCCTTCATGTTGATCAAACCGGCCCGATAGGTCTTCGCCGCCGGGTCGCTGCTCGATTGCGCCGCGGCCATCTCCGCCCCGACCATCGCGCGCCACGACGACGAGCCGCTGACCAGCGGAGGTCCGGGCGCCATCGGTGTAGCAGGTGGCGCGGGCGCCGCGTTCGACGCGACCTCAGGCGCATTGTTGTCGCCGTCCGATGAATTGTCGTCACCGCCATCGGTGCTGTCGTTCGGGTTCGCGCTCGGCGCACTGCCGGGAGCGTTTGGTGCTCCGGCCGGCGCGTTCATCGCCTCGTTCGGCGCGGCGTTCGGATTGGGGCGTGCCGACGGCCCGGGTCCGGAATCAGGCGGCGGAACAACCATGCCGCCGGGACCGCCGAAGCCGGGAGGACCACCGCTTGGTCCATTAAGATTCGGCGGGCCGCCGGGTCCGGATGTGGCCGGCGCGCCGACCCCCGCGGGCCCCGCGCCCGGTGCCGCGCTGCCCGACTTCAACTGCTGCACCTCGCGCTGAAGCTCCGCCAGTTGCGCTTTGTCGGAGGGCGAACTGTCGCCCGCGGCGTTGTTATGTTGCATCTCCGCGATTTGATCGTTGAGACGGCCCACCTGGTCCTGCAGCGCGTTGATCTGCTGGCGGTCGGACGCGACGATGCCGCGCAATTCCTCGTCGTTCTGCGCCTGCTGGGTGTCGCCGGGCATTACGCATCCGCCGAGCACCAGCGTCGCGGCCAGGGCCAATAACAGGCCCAAACGACTTGCCTGGCGCCGCGCGACAGCGCCGCCTATACCTTCAACGCTCACTGCGACAGCGCAAAATGATCGCGGCGATTCTGTGCCCAGCAATCGTCCGTTTCTTCGGTACACAGAGGCAACTCCTTGCCGTAACTGATCGTTGACATCCGGTCGCCGCTGATGCCCAGCGTTGCCAGATAGTCCTTGGCGGCCTGCGCGCGCCGCGCGCCAAGAGCGATATTGTATTCCTCAGAGCCGCGATCGTCGCAATGCCCCTCGATCTGCACGCGGGCGCCCGCATGCGAGTTCAGATAATCCGCGTTGGCCTTGAGCACCTCGTTGTCCTCCGGCCGGATGGTCGCGTCGTTGTACCCAAAATGGATGTCGCCGAGCGGCCCGTTCTGGCCCATCGTGCCGTTTTGATAGCCTTTGAGCGAGCTACCCCCGGCACCACCGAGGCCACCTTCGCCGAGCCCGCTACCCGGTCCGCCGGCGCCACCTTCGCCCGGCTTCTTCTTCGTTGAGCATCCGCCGATCGCAAGCCCGATTACGACCAGCGCGATACCGGCCGCGCGGGTCAATCCGCCCATCTCAACCACCCATCCACCACGACCACGCTGGATTCGATTCATTACCCTGTCCCTCCGTTAAAGGTGCGATTACATAACCGTCGCGCGCGCGCATCAGGTAGATCCTTGAGCCGCCGCCGCGATTCGAACTGAATGCGATATAGCGTCCATCCGGCGACCAGGTGGGCGCCTCGTTGGATCCCGTTTGGGTCAACTGCCGCGCCCCGCTGCCGTCAAGATTGGTCACGTAAATCTGAAAGCCGCCCGGCTCCCGGCTCTCGTAGGCGATATGCTTGCAATCGGGCGAAAACGACGGCGCCGTATTGTATGTGCCTTTGAACGTCACCCGCTGGGCGCCGCCGCCGTCGAGGCTGGCCGCGTAAATCTGCGGAGTGCCGGATCGATCCGAAGTGAAGACGAACTGGCCGCCGTCGGGACACACCGACGGACTCACATTGATCGGGCCGTGATCGGTCAGCGCGCGCACCATCCCACCCGCCGGCGTCAGCAAATAAAGATTGGTGCGGCCGCCGCGCTCGTAAGCCCCGACAATCTGCCCGTCGGGCGCCAGCGCCCCGCCCACCGCCTGGCCGAGGCCCGGATTGATTCGCGTTTCGACCTGCTGCCCCAGATTGACCAGGTAAAGCTCGGGGCTGAAGCTCTTGTACGAAAGATAAAGCAGATGACTCACGTCGCGATCGAAGTCCGGAAAAAGATTGATAGTCGGGTTGTCGGTGACGCGGAACAGACCGCCGCCGTCGAGCCACGACGTATAAACTTCCTTGAAGCGGCCGCCCCGCGTCGAGACGAACGCGAGCTTGGTATCGAACGGCCCGCGCGTGCCGGTCGCCGCTTCCAGGATCGAATCCGCGAACCGCCGCGCCATCTCGCCCACGTCGTGCGGATTGCCGGTGAACTTCTTGCCCATCACGCGCCGTTGCTGCGGCACGTCGAAGAGCAGCGCCTCCACCTTAATCGTATCGCCGTTACGCGTGACCGCGCCCTTCACCAGGTAATCGGCGCCGAGCGTACTCCAATCGCCAAAGTTGAACTGCCCGATGTCGTAGCCGGAGTTCTGCGCATCCTCGATGTACGACGCGGGGTCCAGGATGCGGAAGAAACTCGACAGCGTAAGGTCGCGCTTCAGTACCTTGGCGAAGGTGTCGGAGACGTTGTGATCGTCGTCGCCGCCAAGGTTCTTCAGCGCCGAAACCGCGATCGGCTGCGCGCGCGGTGCGGTGTTAATCGTCATCGGCGGCAGCGTCTCCTGCGCCGACGCGGCGGCTGGGATCGTCAACCATACGAGTGCCATTAGCGCTACGATGCTTTTCATCACGCCCATCAAATCACCGCTTCCGAATCGCAGCTTCACTGCTAATTCCCGTTATCGGCCGGCTCGCGCGGCCTCGATTTTTACCGCTCGGCGCGATCGCGGGCCGCCACCGCCGCTCGTTTTTTTGCGCTTGAATCCGGTCAGTTGTCCGACGCGGCGCCCGACTCCAAATCGCTGAGCTTGAAGATGGCCGGGACGCCGCCCGCAAAGGCCTCGCGATATTTCTCCGGCGGCGGGCCAAACGGCGCGGCCGCGCGAATCGCCCGCGCCACCGAATCGTCAAACGCCGGGTCGCGTGAACTCTGCGTCACTTTGAGCGAATTCAGGCTCCCGTCCGGGTTGATTCCAAACGTCACCGTCGCGGTCAGGTCCGGAGTGCCTCCGGCAAAGCTCCAGGCCTTTTTGATTCGATCCTGCACGTCCTGATAGTACATGACGAAACCCGGATCCTGCAGCATCCCGGCGCTGCCCGTCCCCGGTCCAACGCCCATCCCGGTGCCCGTGCGCTCCTTGTCCGCGACCACCGGCCCGCTGCCCGTATCCTCCGCTGGCTTCGCGTTTTTGGCGGATTCCGCCTCGGCCTTCGCCGCTTCCTCCTTGAGCGCCTTCAAATGGTCGCGCATCAGTTGCTGCCGCACCTTGTCGAGTTCCTTGCTGAGATCGCGCGGCGCATCGGCCTTCGCCATCGCGATCGGCGGCGGCTTCGGCTTCGGCTTCGGCCTCAGTTTCGGTTTCGGCGTCGCGCTGGGCGTCGGACGCGGGGTGCGCCGCGGCTTCGGCGTGCGACTCGGCTTGGGCGCCGGGGTCTCAATCGGTCTCGGAGTTGGCGTGGGTGTCGGCGTAGCGGTCGGCGTCAGCGAGTTGAGCGCGATCGCGTTCTTGTCGTCCTCGGGCGGCGGCGGCGCCGCCTTCACCGGCAGCGGCGGTGGCCGCTTTTCCACATGACGCTCGGGCACCGGCGGCGGCGCCGAATTGATCGCCGGCAGCCGCGTACCAAGATTACCTGCGGGAATCGAATCGACAATCTTTACCGTATAGGCGGCTGGCGGCGCCGTTTCCGCTCCGAACAGCTTCGGCACGATGAACAGCACGAATATAATGATACCGACGTGCGCGACCGCCGAGACCGCGACCGCGATCAGGTACCCTCCGCGCGACGGCCGTTCGTCGCCGCTATGGCCCGGGACTGCCACGCCTCGACTCGCTTCCTCCCCCCGCTGAATCCGCGTTACCCGTCGGCATCTCCGTCACCATCCCGACGTCCTCGATCCCCGCGGCCTTGATCGCCGCCATCGTCCGCACCACCTCGCCATACGGCACCGCGTCGTCGGCGCGCAAAAACACCTGCCGGTTGGGCCGCTCGACCGAAATCGCCTTGAGCTTTTCGCTCAGTTGGTCCGTGGTGATCCGCGTGTCGTTCAAATAGACCTCGCGGTTGCGCGTGATCGACACGATGAACTGCTCTTCTTTACCCGGCAGCGCCTGCGCCTTCACCTTCGGCAGGTTGACCTCGACGCCCTGCTGGATGATCGGTGCGGTGACCATGAAGATGATCAACAACACCAGCATCACGTCCACCAGCGGTGTGACGTTGATCTGCGATGCGAGCGCGCCCCGCTGTGGAGAATCAGACGCCATTGTTATTTCCTAGATGATCGCTTCACTCGTTCCACCCCGGTCCCGACCGTCACATAGAACGGACTCGCGTGGCGATCTTGCAGTTTCCAAAATGAAAAAGATTGCGCTCATTGAAGTCCCAGTGATGGGCGGCTAGGAAAGAAAATGGCGCTCGGCGATATTGAGAAATTCCGAAGTGAAATTGTCCATCTCGGTCGCCAGCTCACGCGCCCGCGTCGCCAGATGGTTGTAAAAGACCTGCGCCGGCACCGCGACCACGATCCCGAACGCCGTCGTGATCAGCGCCTCAGCGATTCCCGGCGCCACCGCCTGGATATTCGACGTATGCGCCGCCGACAGGCCCATGAACGCCGTCATCACGCCCCATACCGTGCCGAACAGCCCCACGAACGGACTCGTCGAGGCGGTCGTCGCCAGGAACGTGATCCCCTTTTCCAGCTTCGCCAGCTCGACGTTGGTCTGCCGCTTCATCGCGCGCGTGACGTTCTCGACGCCGCCGAGGTCGGTCGAAAAGCCGCTCTCCGCGCCGACCGCCTGGCGCTTGGCCCGCGTCAGTTGCAGCAATTCCTGGTAACCCGCGCGAAACACCTGTGCCACCGGACTGCTTTTCAGGCCGACGCTCGCGGTATGGATCGCGGCGAGATTCTTTGATTCCCAGAAGATCGCGATAAAGCGCTCGGATTCGCGCCGCGCGCGCGAAATCTGCACCAGCTTGTACAGGATGATGCCCCAGCTGCCGACGGAAAATCCCGCCAGCGTCACCAATACCAACTGAACTACCGGCCCTGTGCCGATCAGCAGATCGGCCACGCTCATCCCACCGCCGCCGTTCAATCGATTACCTCGTGCGCCATTGCGTACCGTCCGCCGACCCCGCGCCCGCGTTCACAGAGGCGACTCGCCCGGGCCACGCGCGCATATCAGATGACCCGCGCCATCATCGACACCGGTCGCGAACATTATCGGTGTGCGTGTCCAGGTAGTCAAATTTTGCGCCACCCGCTTGGCCCGCGGAAATCCTCCGCGCCGCCAACGCGGCCGTACTCTCGAATCAGCTAGTTCCCGAATTAGTTAGACGCAACGCGTCGCCCTATGTTTCAAAAGCTCGAAATCATGGCATCACGGACGGATTATGCTAGCGTTAGACGCTGACGATATCTTTCTTCGTCTTCGGCGCACTCGCCAGGGAGGACTAGCGATGGCGATTAGGATCGCTATCAACGGCTTCGGCCGTATCGGCCGCATGTTCTATCGCGCGGCTTTCACCAAAAGCGAACTCGAGATCGTTGCGGTCAACGATATTACCAACGCCGCGACCCTCGCTCATCTGCTTAAATACGACTCCGTCCACGGCAATCTGTCCCACGCGGTCAAAGCCGAAGGCGACCAGATCATGGTCGATTCAAAGGCCTTCAAGGTCTTTGCCGAGCGCGACCCCTCCAAACTCCCGTGGGGCAAACTCGGCGTCCAGGTCGTGGTCGAATCCACCGGACTGTTTACCGCGCGCGACAAGGCCGCGATGCATCTCACGGCCGGCGCGAAAAAGGTCGTGATCAGCGCGCCCGCCGACGGCGCCGACGTGACGCTTTGCCTGGGCGTCAATCAGCAAGCCTACGACCCGCGCCAGCACGACGTCATCTCCAACGCCTCGTGCACCACCAATTGCCTCGCGCCGATCGCCAAGGTGCTCGACGAGAATTTCGGCATTATCAACGGCCTGATGACGACGGTGCACGGCTATACGCAGGACCAGATGTTGCAGGACGGTCCGCATCCCGACCTCCGCCGCGCCCGAGCCGCCGCGCTCTCGATGGTTCCGACGTCGACCGGCGCCGCCAAGGCCATCGGCCTGGTGCTGCCCGCGCTCAAGGGCAAGCTCGACGGCATCGCGGTGCGCGTGCCCACGCCCAACGTCTCGCTGGTTGATCTCACCGCCTCGGTCGAGCGCGACGCCGACGAGAAATCGATCAACGCCGCGATGAAAAAGGCCGCCGACGGCGAACTCAAAGGCATCCTCGAGTACAGCGACGCACCGCTGGTCTCGATCGATTTCAACAACAACCCGCATTCGTCGATCTACGACGCGCCGCTCACCAAAACCCTCGGCCACCGGCTGGTCAAGGTCTTCTCCTGGTACGACAACGAATGGGGTTATTCGAATCGGCTGGCTGACGTTACCGCCTTCGTCGCCTCAAAACTCTAAGCTGGGGCCGGAAACTATAAGTTCGGGTACTGGTTCAGTTTGCCAACGAGACCAATTCTTTTAGAAGCATGCCATAATCGCGATCGGAATCAATGCACCGGGGAGGGGGACGTAATGAGTAAATTTGCGATCCTTGGACGGGTCACATTAGCCGCCGCAGTTTTAAGCTTGGTTGGATGCAGCGAAATGCAACAAATTCCAATGAACCAAACTCAGACAGATGCTTACAATCAGTGCATGAGCACTCATTGGTCTAGCCTTGCGGACAGCGCTCTTTTCGGCGTTGCTGGATATGAATATCACCAAAACCAAGTGCTGAATTGCCAACAAATAGCGCTCACGAAAGGAGCCTCTGCTCCTTCAAATAACGCAGCCGCAACGGACGAGCCTGTCAGACCGGTTCAGACAACGACGGTCAGGTCCGCAAGCACGCCATCGTTGTCAAACTGAACCAGTACCTAAGTTCGGTGTTCCTCGACAACCGCTTAGAGCATTAGGTAAATGGCTGCCGTTTCCGTTACCACCCTCGATTTGAGGAACAAGAAAGTCCTCGTGCGATGCGATTTCAACGTGCCGCTCGAGGGCCTCACCATCACCGATCCCACGCGCATCGACGCGAGCCTGCCGACCATCCGTTACATCCTCGGCCAGGGCGCCGCCGCCGTGCTCTGCTCGCACCTTGGGCGTCCCAAGACGCGCACTCCGGAGCTTAGCCTCAAGCCGGTCGCCGAATACCTGAGCGTCGCGCTCGGGCAAAAGGTCGCCCTCGCTCCCGACTGTATCGGCGACACCACGGGCCGGATGGTCAACGACCTCACGATGGGATCGGCGCTGCTGCTCGAAAATCTCCGCTTTCATCCCGAGGAAGAGGCCAACGACCGCGACTTTTCCCACGAACTCGCGCGCGGCAAGCAGGTCTATGTCAACGACGCGTTCGGCACGGCCCATCGCGCCCACGCGTCAACTGTGGGTGTGACACGTTTCCTCGGCGAGCGCGCGGCCGGTCTCCTGATGATTCGCGAACTCGAGGCGCTGCGCGCGGTTACCGAGAATCCCGCGCATCCCTACATCGCGATCCTCGGCGGCGCCAAGGTCTCCGACAAAATCGGCGTCATCCGCAACCTCTTGAACAAGGTTGACGCGATCCTCGTCGGCGGTGCGATGGCTTACACGTTCCTCAAGGCGCGCGGCACCTCCGTCGGCAAGTCGCGCGTCGAGGAGGACAAGCTCGATCTCGCGCGCGAACTCCTGGCCGAGGCCGCCAAACGCAACGTCGCTTTCGCGTTGCCCATTGACCACGTGGTCGCGGCCAGCCTCGAAGCCGGCGCCGTCGTCGAGACCGCCACCGACATTCCGAGCGATCGGATGGGCCTCGATATCGGCCCACGCACCGTCGCCGATTTCGTCGGCCGCCTCACCGGCGCCAAGACCGTCATCTGGAACGGCCCGCTCGGCCTCTTCGAGAATCCCGCGTACGCCCACGGCACGCTGGCCGTCGGCGAGGCGATCGCGAATCTGGCCGGCGTCACCAGCGTGCTCGGCGGAGGCGATACGGCCGCGGCCGTGGCCGGCGCCCCGTGGGCCAGCCGCTTCACCCATATCTCGACCGGCGGCGGCGCCACCCTCGAATATCTCGAGGGCGTCGAACTGCCAGGCGTGAAAGCCCTCGACCTCTAATCGCCGCCCGGGAGTGGGTTGAAGAGAAGGTTTCAGACTTCCCATTTGTTATGCTGCGGGCTTCGCCCGCTCTCGGCAGACTTAGCCGCCTACCCGAGCAGTCCTGAAAATCAAGTCAAGACTGATGGGCTGCTCATCGCTAGGCGTCAATCGGTGAATAAAATGCGCAGGAAACTGTTCGCCGCCAACTGGAAGATGAACCTGACGCCCGCCGAGGGCCGCACCCTGATCGCCGCGCTTCGCGCCGACCTCGATCGCGACGCCGCCGCACTCGCCCGCGATCGCGACGTACTCGTCGCGCCGCCGTTCCTCGCGATTCCGGCCGCCGCGCAGGCGCTCGCCGGTTCCGCCGTCGCGCTCGGCGCCCAGAACATGTACTTCGAGCCGAAGGGCGCCTTCACCGGTGAAGTGTCGGCTGAGATGCTCCGGTTCTTCGGCGTCAGCTACGTCATCGTCGGCCATTCCGAGCGTCGCCACATCTTCAAGGAGGACGATGAGACCGTCGGCCGCCGCGCCGCCGCGGTCGCCACCGCTCGCATGACGCCGATTCTATGTGTCGGTGAGACCGCCACCGAGCGCGACGCCGGCCGCACGCTGGAGGTCGTCCTGCGCCAGTTGGAAATCGGCCTGAGTCAATTCCCGGCCCGCGACGCGGCCAACGTCGTCATCGCCTACGAGCCTGTATGGGCGATCGGCACCGGCCGCACCGCCACCCCCGAACAGGCCCAAACTATCCACGGCGCGCTTCGCGAGGCACTCAACGAGCGTCTCGGCCACGACACCGGTGCCGCCATCCGCATACTTTACGGCGGCAGCGTAACAGCGGACAATGTTGACACTTTGATGGCCAAACCGGATATTGACGGGGCTTTGGTCGGCGGGGCAAGCTTGAAGGCCGACTCGTTCGCCCGCATTGTACGGGCCAAATCAGCATAGGGGACCGGCCGGCTCGAGGATTCAGTTTCCAGGCGGCATTTTCACCATGGTAGTCACTACGGTAATCGTGGTTCACATAATCGTCTGCATCGCGCTGACTATCGTGGTGTTATTGCAGCAGGGCAAAGGCGCCGACGTCGGCGCGGTCTTCGGCGGTTCCAGCCAGACCGTCTTCGGCGCCGGCGGCGCCAGCAGTCCGTTGTTCAAGCTGACCTGGACCTTCGCCGCGATGTTCGCGTTTACCTCGCTGTTCCTCGCGTACTCCTCGACCAAACGCATCAGCGGCAGTATCTTCGAGGATCGCAAAGTGTCGATCCCGATACATTCGTCGGCTCCGGCGCTTCCGCTCGGCGGCCCCGCGGCGCCCGCGGCACCGTCCGCGCCGGCGACCAACCCGGCTGCTCCGGCGCCGGCCAGCAAGTAGTATTTCGTTCCGGCTTTAATCACCGGGACGACCCTCTGGTTTGTTCACCCGATGTGCGCGGGTGGTGGAATGGCAGACACGCGAGTTTGAGGGGCTCGTGGTAGAAATACCGTGCGGGTTCAAGTCCCGCCCCGCGCACCACCCTTTTCATCGATTGACGCTCGCTACGCTCGGTTAGGTCACCAAGTCCCGCAGGAAGGGTTAAGGCCTGGTGATCGGAGAGACCTTCGCGGTTTCGTCCCGTGACCTCATTACCGCGCGGCCTTCTATTTGTCCAAGAAGAGCGTTGGGGGTGAGGCCGTCCCCGTCAGCGCGTCCAGGCGAGCCAGCGCTCGAAAATCCGCTTGACCCGCGGCGTCAGCCGCGTGCGGTTGTACTGGTCGCCGAGCTTGCGCAGGGCCTCGGCCTGCGTCGGATAGGGATGGATCACGTCGGCGATTGCTCCCAGTCCGATTCCTTTCGCGATCGCGAGCGTGATCTCAGAGATCATCTCGCCGGCATGGCTCGCGACCATCGTCGCGCCGACTATACGGTCGCTGGCCGCCGCGACGTGCACTTTGACGAAGCCGTCGGTCGCGCCATCAAGGATCGCGCGATCGACCGCGCCCAATTCCTGCACAAAGGTCCTAATCGCGATTCCGCGCGCCTCGGCTTCCGCTTCAGACATACCCACCTGCGCGACTTCAGGATCGGTGTAGGTACACCATGGAATAGTCAGTCCGCTTACGCGTGCGCGGCCGTAAAAGAGCGCGTTGCGAATTACTATTCGGGCCATCGCGTCGGCCAGATGAGTAAACTTGTATTGCGAGCAGACGTCGCCCGCCGCATATATTTGTCGATTGCTGCTGCGCAGATAGTCATCGACGGTCACGCCGGCGAGCGGGTCGTAGGCGACTCCCGCCGCTTCCAGATTCAGTCCGGCGACCGCGGGTACGCGGCCGACGCCCACGACGATCTCATCGACGGCAAGCTCGGCCGTCGCTCCGCCGCACTCGAAGCGAATCAGCTTTTCGCCGCCGCGCCTTTCCACGCTGAGGATGTTGGCGCCGGTTTGCACGCCGATTCCGTCACGCGCGAGCGCCCTCACGATCCGCACCGCGGCGTCGCGATCCTCGCGAATCAAAATCCGTGGCGCCACCTCGATAATCGTCACGGCGGCGCCGAACCGCCGCAGCGCCTGCGCCAACTCGCAGCCGATCGGCCCGCCACCGATCACCGCGATTCGCGCCGGCAGTTCGGTCAACGAAAAGATCGTCTCGTTGGTGAGATAGCCGGCCTCCTTGAGTCCCGCGATCGGCAGTTCGGCGGCCCGCGCTCCAGTCGCGATCGCGGCGCGCCGAAACCGCAGCATCGCCTCACCGACGACTACGGTATCGCGGGCGCTGAAGCGCGCGTCACCGATAAAGACGTCAACCCCCAAGCCCGCAAAGCGCGCCGCCGAATCGTTCGCGCTCAAGTCGGCCCGCAACCGGCGCATCCGCTCCATCACTGCGCCGAAGTCCACCCGCACCCCGTCCGGCACGCGGATTCCAAAGCGGGCCGCATCGCGGACTTCGGCCGCCGCGCGCGCCGCCCGGATGATCGCTTTGGACGGTACGCAGCCGAAGTTGAGGCAGTCGCCGCCCATCAACTCGCGCTCGACCAGCGCCACTTTGGCACCCAGGCCTGCGGCGCCAGCCGCGATTACCAGTCCCGCCGTGCCGGCCCCAATCACCACCAGGTTATAGCGCGGCGCGGGTGTCGGATTTTTCCATCCGCCCGGATGAACCTGCTCGGCCAGGCGCCGGTTGTGATTGTCGGCGGGCGCCAGCGGCAGCAATGATCGCGGCGCGCCCATCTCAGGGCTCCGTCAGCCTGTCGTGTACGATCTTATTTTGCACGAGCCTATTCTGCGCGAGCGCCCGCCGCGCGATCCTCGCCGCGCCAAGCGCCACTCCAACCCCAAGCCATCGCGCCGCAACTGGAATCGCAAAGCCCGCGACGAGACCGATCGTGAATTTTGCCGCGCCGTTCATTGGCGCCTCCTCAATTCGCTCGGGACCGCGAATCTTCCCCCACAGGCATGGGGTGATGGAGTAGATCGAACGTGCGGCATGCAGCGGGATTTCCGCGGGCAAAGGCCATGCTTATAATAGACGCCGCGATCTTGTAAACCTTGAATGATGGCCGTCAAAGAGCACCCTCGCCACGGCGCCCACGCCCACCTGAAGCTGGGCGTGATCACGGCGAGCGATACGCGCGACGCCGCCAGCGACGAGAGCGGTCGCTTGATTAAGGAATTGCTCGAAGGCGCGGGTCATCGCGTGACGCATTACGAGGTGTTGCCCGACTCGCCCGAACGCATCACCGAGGCGGTACGCCAGCACCTGCGCGATCTCGACGGCGTGATCGTCAACGGCGGCACTGGCATCGCCGCCCGCGACTCGACCATCGAAGCGCTGCGGCCGCTGCTCGACAAGGAACTCGAAGGCTTCGGCGAGTTGTTTCGCGCGCTCTCGTACCAGGAAATTGGATCGGCCGCGTTTCTCAGCCGCGCGATGGCCGGAATCGGTGGCGGCAAAATTATCGTGGCGCTGCCGGGTTCGCCCAACGCCTGCCGGCTCGCAATGGAAAAACTGCTGCTGCCCGAACTCGGCCATATGGCCCATCTGCTTGGACTGGCGCCGCGCGGCCATCATCATTAGTTTGCAATAGTCATTGAGTATCCAACTTTTGTCCCGACCATGAACCGTCTAACGATTAAACTATTTGCCACCTTGCGCGAACGTGCGCGCGCCTCCGAACTCAGCCGCGAGTTTCCCGAGGGTACCACCGTCGGCGAGATCTGGGGCCGGCTCCTCGGCGAATTTCCCGCCCTCGGCGGCCATCACGATGGCGTCGCGTTCGCCGTCAATCAGGAATACGTCAACGAGGATTTCCGCCCGCGCAACGACGACGAAGTCGCGTTCATTCCGCCCGTCAGCGGCGGCGTCGATACGCCCCCATCATCAAATGCGAAGTGGATCGGGCCGGTGACCATCGGTCGCGGGCCGGTGGATATCGAGGCCCTGGAACGCGCCGTCACCGATCCCTCCGCCGGCGCGACGGTCACCTTCGCGGGCACCACGCGCAACGGCAACGCCGGTCGACGCGTCCTGCGCCTCGAGTACGAGGCCTACGAGCCGATGGCGCT
Source organism: Deltaproteobacteria bacterium (assembly GCA_021780755.1). Lineage (GTDB taxonomy): Bacteria > Desulfobacterota > Binatia > Binatales > Binataceae > JADMIL01. The sequence goes on from JAJXYF010000027.1 coordinate 137,374, forward strand.
CAGTGAGATGCGCAAGCTCGCGCGCGAGGCCGGCGAGCGATTCAATATCGTGCGCATCGCGATTCAGCATCGCGTCGGCTTCGTCGAGATCGGCGAGACCTCAGTCGCGATCGCGGTCTCGGCGGCGCATCGCGCCGAAGCCTTCGACGCCTGCCGCTTCGCAATCGATCGGCTGAAGGAAGTCGTGCCGGTCTGGAAAAAGGAATATTTCGAGGGCGGCGAGGTCTGGATCGGCTGCCAAACGTCGCATCCACCCGAATTGCACGGCTGACCCCTGGTGTCGTCAATCCGTGATGCGCTCTTACAGGCCGAAGCCCGCAGCTTTAGAAATGGGAAGTCTGAAACCTCGGTGAGGTTTCAGTAAAAATAATAGCTTTGGGCTCTTCAACCAATGGAATACGCGTTTTTGCCTAAGCATTGACCGAGCGGCCAGTATCGATTATCTAACCCATATAGCATGCTACCCACCGAAACATCGGTTGAAAAAGTAATTCTCGCTGAGCCGCGCGGATTTTGCGCGGGCGTTGACCGCGCCGTCGAGGCGGTGCGCGGCGCCCTGCGTACCTACGGACGGCCGCTCTACGTGCGCCATCAGATCGTTCACAACCGCTTCGTGCTCGAAGCGCTTGAACGTGAAGGTGCGATCTTCGTCGATACTCTCGAGGAAGTGCCCGCAGGCCAGCGCGTCATCTTCAGTGCTCATGGCGTCGCGCCCAGCGAATGGGATCGGGCGGCGGAGCGCAGGTTGCGCGTGATCGACGCCACCTGTCCGCTGGTCACCAAGGTCCATTCGGAGGTCGAGCATTACGCGGCGGCGCACAACACCGTAATCCTCGTCGGTCACGCCGGCCACGAGGAGGTCAAGGGCACGCTCGGTGTGGCGCCTGGCAAGGTGCTGCTGGTCGGCACCGTCGAGGAGGCCGAAGCGCTCGAGGTTCCCGACCCTGAGCACGTCGCGGCGGTCACGCAGACCACGCTCAGCGTTGACGACACTCGCGACATAATGGCCACGCTCAAGCGGCGCTTTCCGGCGATCGCGACGCCCAAGACCGACGACATCTGTTACGCCACGCAGAATCGCCAGAACGCCGTCAAGGAACTGGTTGACGTAAGCGACGTCGTGCTGGTGGTCGGATCGAAGCAGAGCTCCAACGCCAACCGGATGGTCGAAGTCGCGCGGATGCGCGGCGGCCGTGCCTTCCTCGTCGATTCGCTGGCCGACGTCGAGCCCGACATGATCGAAGGTGCGAAGTCGCTGGGATTGACCGCCAGCGCGTCGTCGCCCGAATGGCTGGTGCAGGAGATTATCGGCGCGTTTTCGCGCCGCGGCGCGGTGGTGGAACTGATGAAGATCAAGGAAGAGCGGATTCATTTCCCGCTGCCCAAGCCGGCCGACGAATAGGCGCCGGCGGCCGGCGCACACGGCGGTCGCAACAGCACGCGCGGACGGCCAGCGTACCGGCGCGCGGCAGGGGAGGGTCAACCCAGGCGGCTAGATGCAGCGGCGGGGAGGCTACATCGCGATCGAAGGCCCCATCGGAGTGGGTAAAACCAGTCTGGCGCGGGCGCTCGCGAAGGAGCTTAACGCGCGGCTGGTGCTCGAGGGTGTCGAGGACAATCCGTTCCTGTCGCGCTTTTACGAAGACCCCGACAAGTACGCCCTTCCGGTCCAGCTCTACTTCCTGCTCACGCGCTACAACCAGCAACGCGAACTGGCGCAGCAGGATCTTTTCGCCCAGGCGACGGTGGCCGATTATCTTTTCGGCAAGGACCGCATTTTCGCCGCGCTGAATCTCGCGCCCGACGAACTCACGCTCTACGACAACGTGTACCGGCTGCTCGACGCGCAACTGCCGCGGCCCGACCTGGTGGTCTATATCCGCGCGAACGTCGAGGTCCTGGTCGAGCGGCTGCGCAAGCGCAAGCGCGATTTCGAGCGGCACATCGGCGTGCAATACCTCGAGCGCGTATCGTCGGCCTTCCGCGACTTCTTTTTCTATTACGACGACACCCCGCTGCTGGTGGTCGATACGACGGAGCTGGATTTCGTCGAGGATTCCGACGACTTGAAGGACCTCATCCGCGAGATCGACGGCGCCGGCAAGGGCGTGCAGTACTTCGTCCCGCGCAAACGCTGACGGCGTGTTTCAGGCGGGAGCGGCTTTGACCTGGAAGCGCACGCCCTCACGATGCTGTAGATAGCTCACGACCTCTGTCAACCTCGATCCCGGTAGTAATGCCTATGCTATAGAGGCGGTGCGCTCACCCCGGATGCGCCGTGAACGCGCGCTCGATCTCTGCCGCCAGCGCAAAATCCTTCTCCGTCACGCCGCCCTGATCATGCGTCGAGCAGGTGAAAGTGACCCGTGTGTAGTTGACCAGGATGTCCGGATGATGGTCGGCCTTCTCGGCCATCGCCGCGACCTTGCCGATGAAGTGGATGCCGTCCATGAACTTCTTGAATTGAAACAGCTTGCCGATCGCGTTGTCTTTGTAATGCCATCCGGCCAGCGTTTTGATCCTCGTCGCGATCTCTTCCGCGGTCAGTTTCGCCATCGCTCCGTCTCCCTTTGGCCGGTCACGCCGCTTTCGCTTGTCGCGCGTCCGCGTCATATATTAGACCAGTCAAAAGCAGCCGCTGCATAGCGGTAATCTGCCGTCTGGAATATTCGCGGCGCCGCCAGGAATTTTCGCAGCATGGATAAAACCGATACGCGCAAACTCATCCGGATGACGCCCGGCGAAGCTACCGCGATGCTCGAGGGCACCCCCAACCTCTCGCTCGCGACGCTCGATCGCGACGGCTATCCGCATCTCGTTGCGATGTCGTTCGCGCTCGACGCCCACGGCAATATCGTGATGACGAGCTTCGGCAAGGCGCAGAAGGTCATCAACCTGCAGCGCAACCCGCGCGTCGCCGTGATGGTCGAGCACGGACTCGCCTATGACAAGATCAAAGGCGTGATGATTCGCGGGCGCGCCGAGATCGTCGAGGACACCAACACGGTGCTCGACACGATGCGCCTGGTGGTCGGCAAGATGGCGCGCATCGCCGGCCGGCCGGTCGAACCGGGCAGCGTCGCCATCACCGACGCCTATCGGCGGCAGGCGGAAAAGCGTGTCGTCATCCGCATCCATCCGGAAAAATGGGCGAGCTGGGACCACTCCAAGTTGTCCGGCACGGCGGCCGCCGGCCCGATGAAATCCGCCAAATCATAACCGGCTAGAGATACCATTAACCCCGCGGGGTGCATTCAGATGGCCAACAAGTACGTTACGGAAGAAGCGCAAAAGCAGATCGGCAAGGCCGGCGAGGCCCGTACGATCGAAGTCGAACGCGGAGCGATTCGCCGCTTCGCCGAGGCGATCGGCGACGCCAATCCAGCGTTCAACAGCGAGCGCGAGGCGCGCCACACACGCTTCGGCGGCATGATCGCGCCGCCCACCTTCGGGCGCTCGCTCTCGGCCGCGATCCCCGACGTCAAGCTCGACATGGGCGAGTCGTTTCGCGGACTCGACGGCGGCTCCGACTGGGAATATTTCGAACCGATCCGGCCCGGAGATCGCATCACCGTCCAAACCAAAATCGCCGACCTGCGCGAGAGCGCCGGGCGCCTCGGCCCGATGGTCTTCATCACCACCGAGACCACCTATACGAATCAGTTCGGGCAGGTCTGCGCGATTCAGCGGTCAACCGCGATTCGCTATTAGCGCGATCGGTTACTGGCGCGATTCGCACCCACACTGGAGGCTTCACCATGGCGCACAAGCAATTCTACTTCGAGGACGTTGAAGTTGGCTTCGAGATTCCCGCGCTCGAAAAGCATCCGACCACGCAGCAACTGGTCAAGTATGCGGGCGCGTCCGGCGACTTCTACCAGATTCATTACGACAAGGACTTCGCCCTCAAGAACCATCTGCCGGGCGTAATCCTCCACGGCGCGTTGAAGAACGCGTTCCTCGGCCAGTTGATGACCGACTTCGCCGGCGACCTCGGATGGCTCCGCAAGCTCTCCGTGCAGTATCGCGGGATGGATCAGCCGGGCACCCCGGTGGTCTGCAAGGGGAAGGTCGTTAAAAAGTACGTCGATAATGGCAAGCCCACGGTGGACTGCGAAATCTGGCTCGAAAACTCGCAGGGCGAAAAGACCACACCCGGCACCGCAACCGTCATTTTGCCGTCGCGCAACGCCACCGCCTGAACTTGCCGCGAGCGCATCGGAGGCATTTGTGAAGCGCCTTTACGCACCCGGTGCGATCGAAGCTGCCGACGTGCTCGAAGGCCGCGTCGAGCCTCATTACACGAAGATTTTGATGCGGTTGCTGGCCGCGCATGCGATCGCGGAAAAGCTGACCGCGGTCGGCTACCAGCGCGCGCTGGAAAATATCAGCGACGCCAACCTGCTCGCGACGATCGAAAAGAACCTCGCCGAGGAGCGCAAGCACGCGCGCCTCATCTATCAAATCCTCGACCAGCTCGGCATTGCGGAAACGCACGCCGACCGCTCGATGATCCCCGCGATCAAGTTGCCGTCGTTCGAGGCCCCGCGCCATTTCGCCGAAACCCCCGGCGACGCGCTCGATCTGCTGATGGCTTCGCTCAGCCTCGACGTCACCGGCCTGCTCATGATCGGCGTCAACTACCGCGAATCGAGCTACGCCCCGCATCAGCGCGCCGCCGAGATTATTCTCGACGAGGAAGAAGACCACGATACCTTTGCCGCCGCCCAACTGCGCGAAGCCGTCGATCGCTTCGGCGCCGATCGCGTCAACGCCGGCCTGCGCCAATGGCTTCCGCGCGCCGTCAATTTCTTCGGCCCGCCCGGCAGCGGCTTCACCTTCGACTGCCTGCGCTACGGGCTCAAGGCCCGCGACAATGGCGAGCTCGCCGAGATGTACCTGACGATGCTCGAGCGGCGCTTCGATCAGGCCGGGCTGGAAATGCCGCATCTCACTTCCGTCTATCCGCATGCGGTCATCTGACCGCGACTCGTAGCCCGCCCTCTTTACCAAAGGGAAGTCCAGTCCTGCATAATCGGGTCAAGACTGTTGGGCCGCTTGAAACCTCGTGAGGTTTCAGGATCCGGAAAAAACTTAAAACTTTTGCGCTCTTCGATGGACCTGATTGAAACCTTCGCCGAGGATCCTCGCATCGCGATCCGCAACGGCGCTTCGCCCGATCCGCACGGACGCTGCGTCATCTACTGGATGCGCCGGGCGCAGCGGTCCTTCGACAATCCCGCGCTCGAATCCGCCATCGCGCTCGCCAATGCGCTCGAAAAGCCGGTCGTAGTTTTCTTCGCGCTGCGCACGCACCATCCGCATGCGAACTTGCGCCACTTCACATTCATGATCGCGGGGCTGGCCGATACCGCCGCCGGTCTTGAACGCCGCCATGTCGGTTTCGCGATGCGCCTGTCCGAAGCTCGCCACGCCGGCGATGACTTCGCGCGCTTCGCCGCCGAAACGCGTCCCGCCGCGATCGTCACCGATCGCAATCCACTCGCTTCGATCGACGCCTGGCGCCGCGCGATCCCCGATGAACTCCGCGTGCCGGTACTCAACGTCGATGCCGATGTGATAGTTCCGACCGCGCTGATCGGCCGCGAACATTACGCCGCGCGCACCATCCGCCCAAAGATTCACTCCCAGCTCGAACGCTTTCTGGTTCCGGTCGGCAGACGCAGGGTGCGCGTCCCGTGGCGGCAGCCACGCGGTCTTCAATCGATCAACCCTTCGCGTGAACTGCTCGACGCGCTCGCGCTCGATCGCACCGTCGCGGCCGCGCCGGACTTCACCGGCGGCACCACCGCGGCGCTCGCACGCCTCAAGCGCTTCATCGATGGTGGCCTCGCGCATTACGCGGCGCGGCGCAATGCCCCCCAGCTACAGGGCACCAGCGAACTTTCGCCCTATCTGCACTTCGGACAACTCGGCCCCCATACGATCGCGATCGCCGCTCGCGACGCCGCGGCGCCCGACGAGGATCGGCGCGCGTTTCTCGAAGAACTGATCGTGCGGCGCGATCTCGCGATCGCCTTCACCACTTACAATCGCCGCTACGGCGCGCTCGGCAGTTGCGAGCCGTGGGCCCTCCGCACGCTCGAGCGCCATGCGCAGGATCCTCGCACCCACCGTTATTCCGGGCGCCAACTCGAACAGGCCGAGACCCACGACGCCCTCTGGAACGCGGCGCAGCGCCAAATGGTCGATGCGGGCTGGATGCACGGCTATATGCGGATGTATTGGGCGAAGAAAATTCTCGAGTGGACTCCGTCGCCGCGCGACGCCTACCAAATCGCCGTGCGGCTCAACGACCGCTACGAACTCGACGGCCGCGACCCCAACGGCTACGCCGGCATCGCCTGGGCGATCGGCGGCAAGCACGACCGCGCCTGGGGGCCTGAACGGCCGGTTTACGGCACCGTCCGCTACATGTCGGCCGCCAGCACCGGCCGCAAGTTCGACAGCAAGGCGTATATCGCGCGATGGCTTGGGCGTGCCGGCGCGCGATGACGCTCGCCCTCCGTCGCTGCGATTCTCACACTGGCGCGCCCTCCCTTAGCTGCCATACTGGAGGTGCCCGCGACAGCGCGGCACTGGCGCATCAATGGCACCGACCGAAACTCCACCCACCGGCGACGTGCCGATTCGCATCGGCGTCTCGGCCTGCCTCCTCGGACGCGAGGTGCGCTTCGACGGCGGTCACAAGCGCAGCGATTTCCTGGTTGATGTATTCGGCCCCTTCGTCGAATTCGTTCCGGTCTGTCCCGAAGTTGAAATCGGCCTCGGCGTCCCGCGCGAAACGCTTCGCCTGGTGCGCGAGAGCGGCGCGATCAAGCTGGTCGGGAACAAGAGCGGCATCGATCAGACCGACACGATGAGCCGCTACTCGGATCGCCGCACCGCCGCGCTGGCCAACGACGGCCTGAGCGGCTACGTCCTCAAAAAGGATTCGCCGAGCTGCGGGATGGAACGCGTGCGCGTGTACGCCGTCAACGGGATGCCCGCGCGCGACGGCCGCGGCCTATACGCCGACGCCCTGATACGCCGCTTTCCGCACCTGCCGATCGAAGAGGAGGGCCGCCTTAACGACGCGCGCCTGCGCGACAATTTCATCGAGCGGGTCTTCGCCTATCGCCGGCTCCGCAGGTTCTTTGCCGGGCGCTGGACCACCGGCGGCCTGGTCGCGATGCACACCGCGCACAAGCTCCAATTGCTCGCCCACGCGCCGCGCGCCTACGCGGAGCTTGGCCGGATGGTCGCGAACGCTTCCACGATCCCGCATGCGCATTTGCGCGACCTTTACGAGTCCGGGTTCATGGATGCGCTCAAAAAAATCGCCACGCCCGCTCGCCACGTCAATGTCTTGCAGCACATGGCCGGCTATTTTCGCGATCGTCTCGACGCGGAATCACGCCGCGAGCTAGCCGCCGTGATCGAGGACTACCGCAGCGGCCTGGTGCCACTGATCGTGCCGATCACGCTGGTGCGCCATCACGTGCGCACTCTCGATATCGCCTACTTGAAGGGCCAGCTCTATCTCGAACCGCATCCCAAGGAGCTGATGCTGCGCAATCACGTGTGACTAGCGTTAACCATGTGAAAATGCACCGAAACAGCCCCTCATCAGAGCTAATCCTGGCATACTCCATCTCTGCTCGCCTGATACTGTGCTTCGACGCGCCTGGCGGTTCATCAAGCGATATTCGGGAGCGAATGGTGCCGCAATCGTCCTGGGCAATCGACAGAGTGCCAGATGAAATGGCAAAGAATTACCAGTGTTCGCGATCGCATCGTCGATTTCTTTAGTTCGGGAGGCACGGCTCGCCATCTGAGATGCTCGAGATGCGGCTACATCGCTAATCCAAAAATGTTTGAATGGGAAAAGCGCGAGATCTTCAATTCATCGAAAACACTTTATTTAGTGTATTGCCCCCAATGTGGCATCCGGCTCAGGCGCTCGAAGCTGTCGGGGTCATAACCCACAAGGCTCTTCGTAGTCTCTAGCCGGGCCGACGGCCAGCTCTATCCCGAACCGCATCCCAAGGAACCGATGCTGCGCAATCACGTATGACTTGCGCCCGCTGGCCCGATGCGGCGTGGTGCGAACTCCCATCGCGCGCGGCTTGTCATTCGCGTTCGCTCCGTAGTAATGGTCGCCGTGGCCGTATCTGACGCAGGCGCGCCCGGAGACCAGGAATGAAAATTGGACTGTTCGCGATGGGAACCAATCGCATGGCCGGGGGCGCTCTGCTCCGTGTCGTCGCCGCCAATGCGGAGCGGCTTGGCGTCGCAACGCTGTGGGTGCCCGAACACGTCGTGCTGATCGATCAGTACGCCTCGAAATATCCGTACTCGCGCGACGGGCAATTGCCCGCACCGACCAACGCCCCGATCCTCGACCCCTTCCTGGCCCTGACCTGTATGGCGTCGGCGACCTCCAAGATCCGGCTCGCCACCGGCATCTGCCTGGTCCCCGAACATAATCCGCTGGTGCTCGCGAAGGTCACCGCTACACTGGATTTCCTGAGCGGCGGACGCTTCGCGCTGGGCGTCGGTATCGGCTGGCTCGAGGAAGAGTTCGTCGCGATGGGCATCCCGTGGGAACATCGCGCCAAGCGCACGCGCGAATATATCGAGGCGATGCGCAAGCTCTGGGGCGACGACCTCAGCAGCTACAGCGGCGAGTACGTCAACTTCAAAAACGTCCGCAGCAATCCCAAGCCGGTGCAGGGCGGCAAGCTGCCGGTGATCTTCGGCGGCGAGAGTGCGCCCGCACTGCGGCGCGTGGCCGAGTACGGCGACGGCTGGTGCGGCTTTAATCTCACGCCCGACGAAGCCGCGGCCAAAATCCGCCGCATCGAGGAGTTGCTCAAGGCCAACGGGCGCAAGCGCTCCGATATCCAGATCGCGGTGTCGCCGTACTCGAAACCGATCACCAAGGACGATCTGAAGCGCTATCGCGACGCCGGCGCCGACGAAGTCGTATTGATTACGCTGAAGCCGCCGCGCGCCGAAGCCGAAACGGTCGCGAACCTCGAACAGATTGCGCGCGAATGGGTTGAGCCCGCCGCCGCGCTCTAAACCGCGCGCGGCCCGCATCGCGCGCCGCGCCGTCAATTACGCAGTCCAGGAGAAAATGCAATGAAAATCGGATACTTCGCCATCGGCATGGGACCGCTGACTGAACCCGCAATGATCAAGACCGTCGCGACCGCCACCGAGCGTCTGGGCTTCTCGACCTTGTGGGCGCCGGAGCACGTCGTGCTGCTTTCCGAGTATGCGTCGCGCTATCCCTATTCGGCCGGCGAATTCCCGATGCCGATCGAGACCCCCATCGGCGATCCGTTCATCACCCTGACCTACGCCGCCGCGGTGACCTCCAAGATTCGCCTCGCCACCGGCATCTGCCTGGTGCCCGAGCACAACCCACTGGTGCTCGCCAAGGTCGTCGCCACCGCCGATCGTTTGAGCGGCGGCCGCTTCATTCTCGGTACCGGCATCGGCTGGCTCGAAGAGGAGTTCCAGGCCATCGGCATCACCTGGGAGCGCCGCGCCCATCGCACACGCGAATATATCGAAGCGATGCGTCTGCTGTGGTCGGGCGAGCAGGCCTCCTACAGCGGCGAGTTCGTCAACTTTCGCGGGGCGCTCAGCTACCCCAAGCCCGCGCGCAACCGCCACGTGCCGGTCTGGTTCGGCGGTGAGAGCGGTCCCGCCTTGCGCCGCGTCGCCGAATACGGCGACGGCTGGATCGGCTTCAATCTCTCGCCCGCCGAGGCCGCGCCCAAAATCAAACGCATCGAAGAGTTGCTCAAGGCCACCGGGCGCAAGCGCTCCGACATCGAGATCGCGGTCTCGCCCTATATGAAGCCGATGACGCCCGACGACCTCAAACGCTATCGCGACCTCGGCGTCGATGAAGTCGCACTGGTCAACTTCGACATCCCGCCGGGCGAACGGGAACTGATCGCGAGAATCGAACAGGTCGCGCGCGACTTCGTCGATCCCGCCGCGAAGCTCTAGCGCCCGAAGGTCCGTTGGGCGCAGTTTCACCCGGGGACCAACGGGGCCAGCGAGGGTCGGGTAGTAAATCTCTACACGAAGGAGAGGCGAAGATGTTTCACGTGAAACATCTTCGCCGTCTGTTTGCGGTGAATAGCTTCCTTGGGGGGCGAGGGTGCGGCAGGTTCAAGCAGGGGCTAGACCGGGCGCCAGCCTGAAGGCGAGTGGCCGAAGCTGAACAGATCGGGATGAAGAATCTCGGCGAGAATTTCCAGTGACTCGACGATTCGCGGACCCGGCCGATTGAAATACTGATTACCCTCGCCGAGAAAGACGCGGCGGTCGCGCACGGCCTTGAGCCGGGCCCATTCGGGGCGCCCCGTAAGGACGGGCATTTCGGCAGCGGCGCGATCCATGTCGAAGCCGCACGGCGCGATCAGAATCACCTCGGGATCGGCGGCGATTAGTTCCTCGAACTTCATCCAGGGTGAATGCTCGCCGGCCTTGCCGAACAGGTTCGCGCCGCCGGCCATCGCGACCAGTTCGGGCATCCAGTTGCCCGCCGCCATCATCGGATCGATCCATTCGATAAGCGCGATGCGCGGGCGAGCCGCGGCCGCGGCCGCGCGCGTCTCGATCGCCGCGAGGCGCTCTTTCAAGCGACCGACGAATTCCGACCCGCGATCGGCGGCGTCGAGTTCCGCCGCAACATGCTCCATGTCGTTGAAGACGTCGCGCAGCGCGTAAGGCGCGAGCGAAATGACCTTCGGCCGCCCGCCCGTCCACTGGGCGACCGCTTCCTCGACTTCGCGCATGCTGACGGCACAGACGTCGCATTGCGACTGCGTCACGATCACGTCGGGATGCAACTCGCGCAGCCGGTCGGCGTCCACGCGATAGACGGCCAGCGCCTCGGAGAGAATCGTTTTGACGCGCCGGTCAACTTCGGCGCTGGTGCCCTCGGGGTTGAATTTGGGACTGGTGAGCGCGGGCAGGCGTGTGACGGAATGCGGGAAGTCGCATTCATGCGAGCGCCCAACGAGTTGATCCTCGAAACCGAGCGCGCAGACGATTTCGGTGGCGCTCGGCAGCAGCGAGACGATTCGATGCACGGCGGCGATTCTCCCTGGCCGGCGCGGCGGTCCGGCGTGCTTCTCAGGTTATCCGCGCACGGGCGCCGCCGCAAAGCGCGACCGCCCGTCGCGCTCCCCAATGCGCTCGAGAAGGCGCTCGCGATGAGGCGTTGCGCACGTCGCCGGATCGCGTTGCTGTTCGTGGCGCGCGCGTCAATGCTATACCGGCGTCGTAGTGCGAACGCCACAAGAAATCAGTCGGTAGAGGTAGCCAATGGCAGGACTGCTCAATGGAAAAATAACGCTCGTCACCGGAGCCGCGTCGGGAATCGGGCGGGCGGCGGCGATCGCGTTTGCGCGCGAGGGCGCCAAGGTGCTGGTCGCGGACATGACCGAAGATGCCGGCCGCGAAACCGTGAAACTGGTCAAGGATGCAGGCGGTGAGGCGACCTTCGTCAAATGCGACGTCGCGCGCGCGGCCGACGCAGAGGCGCTGGTGGCGGCGGCGGTGAAGACCTACGGGCGGCTCGACGGCGCCTTCAACAATGCGGGCGTCGCGGGGAAAATCGCGCGGACGGCGGACGATACCGAGGAGAACTTCGACCGGATCATGGCGGTCAATCTGCGCGGCGTCTGGCTCTGCATGAAGTACGAGATTCAGCAGATGGTGAAGCAGGGGCAGGGCGGCGCGATCGTCAACACCGCGTCGGCCGCCGGGCTGGTCGGGTCGCATGGGATGCCCGCGTACGCCGCGTCGAAGCACGGCGTGATCGGGCTGACCAAGACGGCCGCCTTGGAATACGCGCGCGCGGCGATCCGGATCAACGCGGTCTGCCCCGGCGTGATCGACACCGCGATGGTGGCCGGAATGGTCTCGGCGCATCCGCGGCTCAAGGACAAGCTGGTCGGCGTCGAGCCGATCGCGCGGATGGGCCGGCCGTCGGAAATCGCGGAAGCGGTAACGTGGCTGTTGTCGGATGCGGCGTCGTTCGTGACGGGCGCGGCGATGCCGGTGGACGGCGGCATGATCGCGCAATAGCGCGCGCGCATCCGCGGGGGCAGGCGGGGGCGCGTTAGCGCGAGACGCCGAGGCCGCGCGACGCCAACACCGGTTGCGCGAGGTAGGCGAGACCGTCGCGCGCCGGCGTCAGCGCAAGGCCGAACTCAGCCGTGAGCGGCTTGATATCGCAATCGTTGTCGGCGACCAGGAACGCGACCGCATCGCGCGAAAAGAGCGCGCCGGGAAGTTTTTCGGCGACCGCCCCCGCGATTAGCAGCAGCGCCTCGGGCACGTGGACGAGCGGGCGGCGCCGTCCGATTATTTCCATCACGAGCCGCACGAGGTCGTCGAAGGACATCGCGTCGCGTCCGCCGATTTCGAAAATCCCGTTGCGTCCGCGACCGCCGATGGCGAGCGCCACGCAGGCCGCAAGATCGTCAACCAGCAGCGGCCGCATCAATTGGCGCCCGCTGCCCGGCACGACCATGATGGGCGTGATCCGCAGCGCCTTGGCGATGCCGTTGACGACGCGATCCTCAGGCCCATAGACCAGCGACGGCCGCAAAATCGTGTAGGTGAGACCGGAGTCGCGCAGCGCCCGCTCGGCACGCCCCTTGGCCCGAAAGGCGGGATTGGGCGATCGCTCGTCGGCCGCGGCGCCGCTGATATAGATGAAATGATTGACGCCGGCCGCCTTGGCCGCCGCGATTAGCGCGACCGTGCCGCCGTAATCGACGCGGTTGAAGGTCAGGCCGCGCGCCGGATTCTCGATCGGATAGCCGTCGAACTGCACCGCGTTGACGATCGTGTCCGCACCCGCGACCGCCGCCGCCAGGCGCGCCGCGTCGTTGACGTCGGCGGCGACGAACTCGACCGCGTCGGTATCGGCGAGGCGTGCGCGGGCCTTTTCAGGGTCGCGCGTCAGCACGCGAATCTTCATCGTAGGAATCGCCGCCAGTCGGCGCACGATTGCACGACCGATAAATCCGGAGCCTCCGGCTACCGCCACGATACGCACGTTTCGCACCTCGTTCAGATCGCTCATGGAAACCCGCCGTCCGCTCAGGCGCCGACCATAGTTCATCGTACCGCCGATACAAGCGGCAATCGACGCGAATCTTAAGGACGGAGACTGGGGGTTGGAGTTACGCGATTAAGCGTGTCGCGGACGACGCCGCCTTTTCGGCCTGGCGGCCGGAACGTCGCGATGCGCGGTGTCGGCGAGCGCAACCAGGCTAAAGCGCGAGATTTCCGGACGGCAGTTGATCCGAATGCGCATCCAGAAGGTGCCAAGCCCGCGGTTGGTATAGATGTAGAAATTGCCGTAGCGATTAAGCCCCGCGTAGAAATCGGGGCCGATGCGCAGGATCGATCGGATGACCGAGCCGTAGTAGGGAATTCGCACGACGCCGCCGTGGGTGTGTCCCGACAACATCACGCCCGGCCCGAGGTGATGGGTATATAGCGCGGTGTCGGGATTATGCGCGAGCACGATCGTGCATTCTTCGGGACGCACGCCGTGAAACGCGCGCGACGGCTCGGCGCGCCGCGACCACAAATCGTCGATGCCGACGATCACCAGGTTTTCGCCATTGACCGCCAGCCGTTCGTGCTGATTGGCGAATACCCGCGCGCCGGCCCAGCGCAGCGCCTCCGAGATCATGCCGAACGACGACCAATGGTCATGGTTGCCGGCGATCGAAAACACCCCGAGCTTCGGATTGAGGTTCTTGAGCGCGCGCCGGAACCCGTCGATATAACGACGCATGGTGTCAGGCCCGGAAAAGTAATCGCCGGTGAGAAAAACGAAATCGGGGTGCTGGCGGTTGATGGTCTCGACCGCCTTTTCGAGCCGTGCGAGGTCCTCTTCGCGATCGACGTGGAAGTCGCTGATCTGGCAGGCCACCAGCCCGGCGAGCGCCGCGGGCAATTTGCGCACCGGCAAATCCACCGGCACCACTTCGACGTCGTCGATGGTCCGCCGCCACATCCGATGGAGCGGGCGCAGCGCGATCGGCGGCTTGCGTACGTGCTTTTGCTTTTGCGCGGGACGCCGGACTTCGGCCGGCTCGCCAGCGACCCGTAGGTTTGCAGTTGCCATTGACCCAATCAGTCTAGAACACTTGCAGTAGATGGGGGAAGGCGTCGATCACGGTGACGCGCCCGCTCGCGTGATCGATTTCCTCGTGCTCCAGCTCCCACGTATGCGGATGCGCGATGAAAACCGCGCTCAGGCCGGCCTTTAGCGCCGGGTTGATGTCGGAGCGCGGACTGTTGCCGATCATGAAGGTGCGCGACGGATCGAGTTCGGCCTGCGCGATCAGCAACCGGTAGGTGCCGGGATCCTTTTCCACCGGCACGCCGACGCGGTTGAAGAGCGGCCGCAGCCCCGAACGATCGAGCTTGCGCAATTGCTCGCGCGGGTCGCCCTTGGTGAAGAGCAGCAGCCGATGACGCCGGGCCAGCTCGCCGAGCGTCGGCGCGACCCCCGGCAGCAATTCGCAATGTCGGTCGATGAGCTGAGCGCCGATGCGCTCGACGGCGTCGCGCAGATTATCGTGATGATGCGACGGGGCCACCTCCTCGGCCACCCGATGCAGCGCGATGACGTAGGGACGGCGGCCGTAGCCGTGGCTCTCGATTATGCACAGCTCATGACGCCTCATCGCGGCGCGGATTTCGCGGCGGTCATCGACGCCGGCGCGCGCGAGCAGATCGACGAAGGCGGTCTCGGCTTCGAGGAAATGGATGTTGGAATCCCACAGCGTATCGTCGGCGTCAAAGATCAGATTGAGCGCGCCGGCCGGCCGTTTTGGTAGCATCGAGGTCGATCGTATCGGCCCGTCCACACAAGAGCAATTCGGTGGGTCATCCGGTGCGGCGGGGAGAACCGCCGCCGCCGGGGAGGACGGAGATGGCGCCGGTGGCGGGGTTGCGGCCGACGTGGACCTCAGTCTCGTAAACCGCCCGCAGATTGTCGGCGGTGAAGACCGCCTCCGGAGTGCCGTAGCCGGCGACCGCGCCGCCCTTCATCAGGAGCACGCGATCGGCATACAGCGCGGCGGCGTTGAGATCATGCAGGGTAGCGACTACCGCCATCCCGCGCTCGATGCGCAGCTCGCGAAAGCGCGCGAAGATTTCCGCGACATGCTTCAAGTCCAGGAATGCGGTCGGCTCGTCGAGCAGCGCGACGTGCGGCGCTTGCGCCAATGCGCGCGCGAGGAAGACGCGCTTGCGCTCGCCGCCCGACAATTCCTGGATCGGACGGCGCGCCAATCCAAGCAGATCGAAGCGCTCGAGTGCGGCGTGCGCAATCTCGAGATCGTGGCGGGTCTCGAAATGAAACGCGCCCAGATGCGGCGCGCGGCCCATCAGGACGATCTCGAGCACGGTGAAGCGAAAGGCGACGAGGTTTTCCTGCGCGACCATCGCGAGCCGCCGCGCGATCGCGCGCCGGTCGTAATCGCCGAGCGGACGGCCCTCGAGTTCCACGCTGCCGCTCCACGGCTTAAGCGCGCCGCCAAGAATTCTGAGCAGGGTCGATTTACCCGCGCCGTTGGGCCCGACGACGGCGAGCATCTCGCCGGCCCGGACTGCGAGCGAAACCTGATGCAGCACCGGACGATTGCCATAACCGGCGCTGAGATCGATCGCACGGATCGCGACGGCGCGCGTCGCAACGCCGCTCGCGTCGGCGGTTACCTCAGGGGTGCCGGCGGTGCCAAGTCCGCCGTCGAGGCGGTCTGCTTCGATCTTCATAGCACTAGCGATTTGCGGCCTTCGCGCCGCAGCACGTAGATGAAGAACGGGCCACCGCACAGCGCCGTGATCGCGCCGACCGGCAGTTCTGAAGGCGCGATCACGGTGCGCGCAATCAGGTCGGCCGCGACCGTAAAGGCCGCACCACCGAGGATCGACGCGGGAATCAGCATCCGATGGTCCGCGCCGATCGCGGTGCGGATGATATGCGGGACGATGAGGCCGACGAACGAGATGATGCCGCTGACGGAAACGGCGGCGCCGATCATCACGGAGGTCGCGACAAAAATCGTCCGCCGCACGGTGTCAACTTCGACGCCGAGGTCCGCCGCTTCGTCGTCGCCGAGGCTGAGCAGGTTCATATCGCGGGCGTGGGCGATCAGGATCGCGAAGCCGATCGTTCCGAGCACCGCGACCATCGCGACTTCGCGATAGGTCGGGGCTTCGAAACTTCCCATCAGCCAGAAAATGATTGAGTGCGTGAAGTAAAAATTGACGATGCTGTTGACCAGCATGATCGCGGCGCCCCAGAAGGCGTTGAAGATTACTCCGACCAGCAGCAGGGTGAAGGGCTCGAGGCGGCCATCAACCTGGGCCAGCCGATAGACCGCGAGCGTCGAGAGCAGCGACGCCGCGAAGGCGCATACGGGGATCGCGAGGTCGGCGCCGCCGAGGCGCGAGAACACCACGAGGGCGACGATCGCGCCGAACGCGCCGCCGCCGGAGATGCCGAGGATGCCGCCCTCGGCGAGCGGATTGCGCACCAGCGCCTGGAGCGCGGCGCCGACCGCGGCGAGCACCGCGCCGACGATCGCACCCATCAGGACGCGTGGAATCCGCGCGCCGAAGAGAATCGCGTGGTCGGCGCTCGAACGATCGGCGATCGCGCGCATCAGATCGATATGCACGCTGCCGAAGGCAGCCGCCACGATCGAGACGACAATCAGCAGGAGGCCGAGCGCAATCAGCATGAACGCCATCCGCGCGCGCGTCAGATGGGCGTCGGCAAAATCCGCCAGTACGAGCTTCGCGGGCGCGTCGTCGCGGACCGTGGCCGGTGCGCTCATCGCGCGGCCTCGACGAGCGCGATCGCATCGCGGCAATGAATCTCGCGCGCAGGGCGGGGCGTCGTTTCGGCCTCGTGCGCGAACGCTTCGGGATGAATCAGGCGGGCGAGCAGTTCGAGCGTCTGCGCGAGGCGCGGACCCGGATGGAGCGTCGGGTCTTCGGGGTAGCCGAGCACGCGATGGTCGCTGACGGCCGGAATCGACGGATATTTCGCCCAGAAGCTCGACGGCGAACTGGGGTCCGATCCCATTTGACCGTCGAGAATGACCTCGGGGCGCGTCGCGATAATGTATTCGAGGCTGAGCCGCGGCCAGGTCTGCGCGGCGCCGGCGGCGATATTGGTCGCACGCGCCATCGTGAGCAACTCGTCGAGGTAGGTCCCGCGCCCGACCGCCACCATCGGCTGATGCCCCACGACCATCAGGACGCGCCGCTCGGGCACGGCGCGCAGGCGCTCCGCGATCGCCGCGAACTTGAGCTGCATCCGATCGAGCAGCGCCTGCGCCTGTGGCGCGCGTCCGATCGCGCCGCCGATGGTGCGGATACTCGCTTCAATTCCCGCGATCGAATCGTCATTGACCATCAGCGTACGGTAGCCCATCGCCTTGAGTGCGCGAATCTCGCGGAGGTCGGACGAAGATTCCAGGCCAATCACGATGGTCGGCCGCAGCCCGGCGATCGCCTCGATATTCGGCGTGATAAACGTCCCGACCTTGGGCAGCCGCGCGACCTCGGGCGGATAATCGCAGTATTGCGAGACGCCCGCCACGTTGGATCCCGCGCCCAGCGCGAAGATGGATTCGGTAATCGCGGGTGCGAGCGACACGATGCGCTGCGCATGGTTGGCCGGAGCGGTCGCGCGAGATGTCGGAGCGGGCGGTCCACCGCAACCGGCGATCACGATCGCCGCTATCATCATATGTATGGTCACCGCGGGAAGCGGAGCTTTGGTCTTCAGTCTCACACAGCGAAACTATCCGATAGTGGTTGGCGGATTAAGCACCCGTCGGTTCACGGCGACGGTTTGCATCCACGGGCGGCCTTCGTTAGCGTTCCGTGCGCGAGGTAAATTCCGTTGCGCAAGATCGCGGTATGCATCAAACAGATTCCACTCGTAGAGGACGCCAACTTCGACCCGGTGACGCGCACGATCCGGCGCGACGGCACTAACGTGATTAGTGCGTATGACCTGCGCGCGCTGGCGCAGGCGGTCGAGCTCAAAAATCGCCTGGGCTGCGAGACCGTGGCGATTACGATGGGCCCGCCGCAGGCGCGTGAGGCGCTGGTTGACGCGCTGGGGATGGGTATCGACCGCGCGGTCCATCTGCAGGACCGCGCGTTCGCCGGCTCCGACACGCTCGCGACCGCGCGCGCCTTGGCGCTGTGGCTCAAGCGCGAGGCCTTCGACCTTATCCTGCTGGGCAAATATTCGCTCGATGCGGAAACCGGCCAAGTCGGCCCGGAGATCGCCGAATTGCTCGGAATCGCGCAGATTACCGGCGTGCGCAAACTCGAACTGGACGGCGATCGGATCCTCACCGAGCGCGAAAGCGACGAGGGCGTCGAAGCGGTCGAGGCGCGGATGCCGGCGCTGCTGACCTGCGCCGAGCGCCTGATCAATCCGCTTAAGATAGACGCGAAGACCCGGGAGGCGGCGCAATCCAGAACGATCGAATCCGTCAGTGCGACCGAGCTTGACGCCGACGCGGCGAAATTCGGCTTCGCTGGCTCTCCGACCTGGGTGCAGGAAGTGCGCGCGCAGGAATCGCCCAAGGTCCATTGCACGATGATCGACGCGGCGGACCCGGAGCGCGCCGCCGAAGTGGTGATCGCGGCGCTCGAAAAGATGGGCGCGCTCAACCCGCGCATCCACAACCGCGTCCCGATCGGCGACAAGATCCGCAAGCCCGTGCGCGGGCGCGACGTGTGGGTAGTGGTCGAGACCAGCCTGGACGATCAGATCACGCTATGCAGCCTTGAACTGCTCTCCGCCGGTGACCGCCTCGCGACGCAACTCGGCGGCGCCCTGGTAGCGGTCGCTTTTCCCAGCGCGGCCGCGCGCCACGCGGGACTGATCGCGAGCTACGGCGCCGACCATCTGCTGCTCGCCGACGGTGCCGGCCTCGAAAACTATTCGCCCGACAGCGCGGCGGAAGCGCTCGCGCGCCTGGTGCATGAGCGCACGCCGTGGGCGCTGCTGGTATGCGCCAGCGAACGCGGCCGCGACTGGGGTCCGCGGCTGGCCGCTCGCCTGGGACTCGGGCTGACCGGCGACGCGGTGGGCCTTGAGCTTGACGGCGAGGGCCGGATGGTCGCGCTGAAGCCGGCCTTCGGCGGCAATATCGTGGCGCCGATCCTGTCGAAGACCTATCCGCAGATGGCGACCGTCCGCCAGGGGGTGCTCGAACTCGCGGCGCCCAATCCAGCGCGGGTCGCCGAAATCGAAACCGTCCGCGTCGAGGTCGGCGCGCCGATGACGCGCCTGATTAGCTCAAGCTCGAACCTCGATCACACGATCGCGCCGCTCGACGGCGCCGAGGTCGTCGTTGGCCTCGGGATGGGGGTCGGCGGTCCCGCGGGAGTCGAGGTGGTAAAGGATTTCGCGCGGACAATCGGCGCCGCGCTGTGCGCCACCCGCCGCGTCACCGACAAGGGTTGGGTCGCGCACCAATTGCAGGTCGGACTAACCGGCAAGGCGATCGGCCCACGACTCTATTTCACGGTCGGTATCCGCGGCGTACCCAACCATACCGTCGGGATCAAGCGCGCGGAGACCGTGGTCGCGATCAACAACGATCCCGACGCGGTAATTTTCGAGCGTGCAAACCTGGGCCTGGTCGGCGATTGGGAACCGATAACGCGCGCGCTGACCGCGGCCTTCCGGCGGCGGCAAACGGCATAGCGGGCAACCGCCAAATAGTTAATGAAGGGCGCGAAACTTTAATTTCCTTCGGAAACTGAAACCTTAAAAGGTTTCAGACTTCCCTTTTGTAAAGATGCGAGCTTCGCCCTGGGAAAACCTCGCTATCATCGGCGCTCGCGTTGCTCGGTAGGGAGCCAGGTCATGCGGACCCACGGCGGCGCCAAATCAGGGGGCGAAGCGTTCGCGCGTCCATTCGGTGAGCACCCTCATCAGGCGCGGACGCACCTCACCGAGATGCGACTTGGTACCACCCGCCCGCATGAAGTGTTCCGCGCCCTCGATAAACTCGAGGCGTTTGTCGGCGGCGCCCGACAGTTCGTATTCGGCGCGCACGTCGGCGATAAAAATGTCCTGATCGGCCATCGCGCCCACCACCAACGTCGGCACGGTCACGCACGGCAGGTTGCGCTCGAGATTGGCGTAGGAACTGGGGCCGGACCAGGTCGATAGCCAGGCCTCGGGCGTGACCACGTGGCCGAGTCCAATCGGATGATAGTTGAAGAGGTCGGGGCGCGGCGAAAAGATTGAGCCGACGGCGCGCTCCGACGGATCGATCGTGAGATCGAGATAGGCGGGGTTAGCCTGCGTGCGATAGACGACCATGATCCGCGGCGCCATCGTGCGCCGCTGATGGTGCGCGCGATACTCGGGGGGTGCGGCGGCGAAATCGGCGGCCTTGGTGGCGGCGCGCGCGATTGACGACTCTTCGACGTGGCGGCGCGCGATCGCGTCGATCCGCACGGCGCGCGCGCGTTGGGCGGCGCGATAGCGGGCAAGCCATTCGCGATCATAGCGGCTCTCGGCGGGCGGCGCGCGGAAGCCGTTGCGCTCGGCGTACATGTCGAGCGCCGGGTCGCTCGCGAACGGATCGGTTTCATCGACGACCGCCGCGTCGAGCGAGACCGTCAGGACGCGGCCCTGTCCCGGATGGGCGGCGAGCATGATGAAGCCGTCGGCGGTGGGCATCTCGAACTTGTTGAGGTCGGGCGGACCGCCGCCCGGCGGCGATTTGACGCGCTCGCCAACCGGCTTGCGCGCTTCGGCATCGTAGTAGGAAAAGAGCGAGCCGCCGCCCGAATTCCCAAGCATCACGATGCGCTCGAAACCCTGCTCCTCGCGCAGAAAACGGATACCGGCGGCGAGATCGAGCAGCAGGTTCTCGTGGATCATCATCGAGTCGTTGTTGAGATAGCGGGTGTTTTGCGCGAACGCGGCGAAGCCCGCCTCGATCCAGAAGGGAATCGAATAGTGCTGCGCGAAGTCGGCCCGCGGATGCGCGAGGATGACGACCGTGCGCGGCTTGCCCCGCGCCGGCTGATAGAGCAGACCGCGCGACTTGATGCCATCGGCCGCATAGAGTTGCACGACCGTTTGCCGCACGGATGGGTCGATGTCCCCGAAATCGATCGGATAGCGGAGCTGGTAGTCGGCCGGCGCCTGTGGCATCGCGGGAGCCTCCTTCGAGTGCTTCGCTTTCCTACCACAGCGCGGCGCAAATTGCGCGGCGGGGCTTACCTGGGCGGGGCGGATATGCAAATCTTTGGGGTTCGGGGTTTTAACTTTGAAGAGCGGAATAATCGGCGCGCGCGGCGTCGGCAAATCGACAGTCTTTCACGCCTTGACGGGTCTCGCGCCAATCGCCGGACAGGGCGACGCCAAGAATCGCGCGCGGCCCGGAAATATCAAGGTGGCCGATCCACGGCTCGACTTTCTCGAGGCGACTTACGGCTCCGCGAAAAAGGTGCCGGTCGAACTGACCGTACTCGACTTCGCGCCCAATCCGAAGGAGCAGAAGGAAGGCGCGGCCCTCGACCCCAGCCTGCTGCCGCTGATTCGCGACCTTGACGCGCTGATGATCGTGATTCCCGAATTCGCCGGCCACGAAGTTCCGCTGGTCGCGGCGATCGAGAGCGTCGAGGGCGAGCTGATCTTCGCCGACTTCGATCAGACCGAACGGCGGCTCGAACGGCTCAAGAAGGAAAAGGGTAATATCGACTTCGAGCGCGGGGGGCTGGAGAAGTGCCTCAAGTGGCTCGAAGAGGGCAAGCCGCTGCGCACGCTCGAGCTGACCGCGCAGGAGTTAGCGGCGTTTTCCAGTTTCGGATTCCTTTCGCGCAAGCCGGTGATTGCGGTGATCAATTGCGACGCCGATCGGGCGACCGCCGAGATGGCCGCGGCCGACCGCGCCGCCCTGACCGCGCGCGGACTCGACGCGTTTCGCCTCGCCGCCACCTTCGAATCCGAACTGTGGGAACTCGACGCGGCCGGGCAATCTGAACTGTTGCACGATGCGGGCCTCACGCAGCCCGCGCGCGACCGCCTGATCACGGCGCTGTACGAATACCTCGGGCTGATCACGTTTTACACGGCGGGCGAGCCCGAAGCTCATGCGTGGTCGCTGCGCCGCGGCGCGAGCGCACTCGAGGCGGCCGGCCGTATTCATAGCGATATCGCGCGCGGGTTTATCCGGGCCGAGGTGGTCAGCTACGCGGATTTCTTCGAGCTGCGATCGGACGCCAAGGTCAAGGAAGCGGGCAAGCTGCGGCTGGAGGGGCGCGACTACGTGATGGAGGACGGCGACATCATCCACATCCGCTTCAAGGTGTGATCGGCGGCCATTCAGCCACGTTCGATCGAACCCACACCGGGAACCCATGCTGAACGGAAATCCTGTGTATCCAAATTTGATTCGTCGTTAGCGGGACGCGCACGATAAGCTATAATTGAGTCTCACACCGAAACGGCAGTGCAACGGATTCCGCGTGAAAGGGAGTAGAGCGAGCGCAACATGAAGCCGCCGCAGTACGGCTTGCATCTGGCGGAAGCGTTCGCCTGGATGAGCACGCGCGAAGCACAATCGATTCACGCCATCGTCACCGACCCGCCTTATGGCCTGAAAGAATACACGGAAATCGAAAAACGTAAGTTGAGGGCGGGGCGTGGCGGGGTATGGCGAATCCCGCCATCGTTTGACGGCTGCAAACGCAGCCCGCTGCCTCGATTCACGGTTCTCGACGAGACGGAACGTTCCGCGCTGCGATCATTTTTCGCGGAGTTTGCGACGCAGGCGATGCGCGTGCTGGTTCCTGGCGCGCACATAATTATCGCGACGAATCCGCTTCTCTCACACCTCGTGTATTTGCCGCTGATGGAAGCGGGCTTCGAAAAGCGCGGCGAAATTATCCGCCTGGTTCAGACTCTCCGCGGCGGCGATCGACCAAAAAATGCCCATACCGAATTCGCCGGGGTCACGGTAATGCCGCGGTCGCGCTGGGAACCTTGGGGCCTCTTCAGAAAGCCCTGCGAGGGACGGGTACAAGATAACCTGCGCAGATGGAAAACCGGCGGGCTGCGCAGAGTGTCGGAAACCGAACCATTTAACGACGTGATTCAATCCGCGCCGACGCGCCCCGAAGAAAGATCGATCGCGCCGCACCCATCGCTCAAGCCACAGGCTTTGATGCGACAAGTCGTGCGCGCCGCCCTGCCGTTGGGTGCCGGCGTCGTCCTCGACCCGTTCATGGGCGCCGGCTCAACGATCGCCGCGGCGGTCGCAGTTGGGTACGAGAGTATTGGCATCGAACGCGATCCGAGTTACTTTCGGATGGCTCAGGAAGCCGTGCCCAAACTGGCCAAGCTGGCTACAAACAGTCATATCTCGCGCCGTGGCATCGCCATTACCCAAGACCAACTTGACTTTGCCGAAGGGCTTGCGGCCGGTCCACATAGGTAATGCCGTCGATTATGTCGAAGACCGGGTAGCTGATCTGGTCGAATTATACTTCGAGCAAGCTAACGTCTTCAGCGGCATTGTCGGTATCTTCGGGGTAAAGGCGCTTGACGCTCTCAGTCCGTATAAACGGCACAAGCATCCGGATGTCGCGCAGCAGCGCTTTCCCGATCTTTCCTTCGGCGGTCACTTGAACCCCGCACCCGAGCTGGCGCTGGAATCCAAAGGTAGCACCCGGCCGTGGGCGGTCCAATCTCATTACGACCATCCGGGCTGGTACGTAATCTGGCGCTATCTGGTTGATGCGACGAAGACGATTAAGCCAGGTAAGTCAGTGGTCATTTGGCGCGTGGATGTCGCGTTCGTGAGAAAAGAGGATTGGAAGTACGAAGCAAGCACCGCGGGTGCAAAGGGCGGCGGCCGCACACACACGTTCGGCTTGCGGAGACCGGCGACGAAACTCCGAGAGGCGGCGGCATTCGCATTACCCAACGTGATCCTTCGTAATGGCAAACCGGTACTGGCCTGAAATTGCGGGGGCGTTTGCAATCCTTTGCTGCCTTGCGCTCGATTCCCACGACTGAAAGAATAGCCCGATTAGCGCCGGTTCCGCGGCGCCCCCTACGTTCTTCTCCGATGCGCCGACTCCAAACCCTGATCCTGCTCCTGGCGCTCTGCTTTTACGTTTGGTTTTTGCATCGTTTCGGCTTGAGCACGGTGCTTTCCTACATCCGGCTCGCGGGATGGGGCTTGGCGTTAACGATCGCGCTGGAAGCGATCGCGCGCGTCGCCAATACGCTGGGATGGCGTGTGACGATCATGGATTATCCACGCGACCTCGGCTTCGGCGAACTCTTCGTCGCGCGCATCTCCGGCGAGGCGATCGATTACGTGACGCCGTCGGCGCAGCTCGGCGGGCAGTTCGTGATGGCGATCATAGTGCGGCGCAAGCTCGCGATGGCGGTCGGACTCGCGACCGTGATCGTCGCGTCGCTGGCCGAGGCGGTCGGCCAGATCGGCTTTATCAGCGGGGCGCTGATGACGGCGCTGCCGTTCGAGGCCCGCCTGCATCATCTGCTCTGGCCGATGATGGGCGGACTCGCGATCGCGATCGGACTGGCTGCCGCCTTCTTCGTCGTACAGATGAAGCATCCGTTTTCGCTGCTCTGGAAGGCCGCCGCGAAACTCCACGTCGGCCATCTCGGTGACCCCGAAGTCAAAGCCGCGGCCGACGAGGCCGACGCGCTGCTGGTGGACTTTTACCGCCGCCATCGAGGACGGTTTGCGCTTTCGTGCCTGTGCTACCTGTTCGCCTGGAGCATGGGGCCGGTCGAGATTTACATCCTGTTGACGCTGACGCATCAGCCACCCACGATCGTCACCGTCGTACTGGTCGAGGCGCTGGGCTTGCTGATCGAGCGGGCGACGTTTCTGATCCCGGCCAAGCTGGTCAGCCAGGAAGGCGGCAAGGCGCTGATTCTCTCGCTACTCGGATATCCGGCCGGCGTCGGTTTCGCGATCGGCGTGTTGCGCCGGATCAAGGAAATGGTTTGGGTATTTTTTGGGCTGTCCGCACTCGCGGCTCATCGGATGTTCACTGAAAGGGCGGGCGCCGAGCCCGCGCGCCCGACTCGCAACGTAATCGAAGTTCCACGCGCGCATGGAGGACAATCATTATGAAAAAAATCGCCGCCACTTTCGCGGCCCTCGTCATTTTTGCCGGCGCAGGCGCCGCCTACGCGGGCGTGGTCGTAACCGAGCAGGAAGTTATCGATCAGGGCGGCGGCCAGACCGTCACGCGCAATCGCACCGTGATGATCCAGGGCAACAAGCAGAAGATGGTGACCGATCGCGCCCAGGTTGTGACCGACCTGGACAGCGGCACCATGTACCTGATGAATGCGGAAAAGAAGCAGTACATCGAAGTGCCGTTTCCGCCCAAGGGACCGATGGGCCAGATGATGGCGCAGCGGATGTCCACGCTGAGTTTCAAGAAGACCGGCGGCAGCAAGACCGTCTCGGGTTATCCCTGCGTGGAATACACGGGGGCCGGCTCGATGATGGGTAATGCTTACACGGTGAACGGCTGCTTCTCGACCAAAGCCCCCGGCGCGGGCGCTTTCGACGCCTTCCAGAAGACCATGGCGGCGAAGGTCAAAGGCACTTCGATGGCGATGGAGGGAGAGGTGCCGGACGGCGTGCCGATGCAGCTCGACTCGACGACCAAGATCACGAACTTCCCGGGGATGTCGCCCGACCAGGCCGCCAAGCTCAAACAGATGTTTGCCAGCCGGCCGCCGGTGGTGAGCAAGACGACGGTCACCCAGATTGCGACCAAGGACCTGCCCGCGGACACCTTTAAAGTGCCGGCCGGCTACACCAAGCAGGTGATGCCGATGGGTGGTCCGATGGGCGGGGGCGCACCGGGCGCGTCCGCACCAGTGGCACCGCCGAAATCGCCCGAATAAGCCGGTCGCCTCGCGAGGGCGCTTGAAAATAGCGGGGCCGGACGTGTCATCGCACGCCCGGCCTCGTTGAGTTTTGCGGATGCACCGCGCCGTTCGCGCGCGCGGTCCGCGAAGTCCTAGATTTCCTCAGTCATCACGACGGAGTTGATCTCCGCCGGCGGGTTAAGCGCGGCGCATGCGTATTTCAGCCATTTGGTGGTCGAAAGCTCATCCTCGGCAAACAATTTCAGCGCCTCCTTGGTCTCGAGGTCTTCCTTGATCCGATCGGCGAACTCGAAAATCGGGCGAATCAAATCGTCGGGATTTTCGATGGCGGCGTTGAATTGCAGCAGCTTCGCGGTGTCCGCCATGTTCGGGTCCGAGGCGCATTCCATGATCTTGCGGCCTTCCTCGCTGACCTTCGCGCGGGCTTCGGCGCCCAACTCGCGCAGGCGATTCTCGAAGATGCGCGCGTGATAGTCCTCGCGCTCGGCGATCATGCGCAGGCCGCTGCGGATGCAATCCGTCTTGCAGACCTCGGCCCAGTTGCCGAACGTCAATGCCCCGTTAGACTCGGCGGCGCGGCCCTTGTCGAGGAAGCTCACGATCGCGTCGCGCTCCGACTTGTAGGTCTTGCCGAAGGCGCGAAAGCCGCCGGTACCGCCGTTCTTCGCGTCGCCATGCTCGAGCGCGGCCATCTCGGTCTCGAAGGTATTTTCGCTGATGATTCCGGCGCGCAATGCGCGCAGCAATTGCCTGAATTCGAAATCGCGACTCATTGGGAAATATCCTCCATCGGCCAGGGCGACCGCTCTGGCGATCCCGAACATATTGCCGGTTGCGCAAAATTGTCAAATTGGGCAACACTGTAGCCAACCCCGCGCGAGGCAGATCGATCATGGCCGAGTTCACGCACAAGTTCGTCGATACCAACGGAATCCGGATGCACGTGGCGGAGGCCGGTGCCGGCTACCCGGTGGTGCTGTGCCACGGCTTTCCGGAACTGTGGTATTCGTGGCGGCATCAGATGCGCGCGTTGGCGGACGCGGGCTTTCGTACGATCGCGCCCGACCAGCGCGGCTATGGCGAGACTGATTGCCCCGAACAAATCGACGCCTACACGCAACGCCTGCTGGTCGGCGACCTCACCGGGATGCTCGATGCGCTCGGCCTCGAGCGCGCGGTGGTCGTCGGGCACGACTGGGGTGGCGCGGTCGCGTGGAACGCCGCGATGATGGCGCCCACGCGCTTCGAGCGGGTGATCGGGGTCAACACGCCCTTTTTCCCGCGCGCCCCGATCAAGCCGACCGACCTCATGCGGATGATCGCGCAGGGCAATTTCCACTACATCCTGTACTTCCAGGAGCCCGGCGTCGCCGAGGCCGAACTCGAACGCGACGTGCGCCGCTCGCTCCGCGGCTTTTATCAGGGTGCGAGCGACCTGGTCGCGGTCACCGGCAACAGCGCGCCTCCTGGCGTATGGGGTCCCGCCGGCGGCGGTATCCTCGACCGCCTGCCCGACCGTCCGCAGGGAAAGTTCCTCCCCGATTCCGACTTCGAGGTCTTCGTCAAAGCGTTCGAGAAGAGTGGCTTTCGCGGCGGCCTTAACTGGTACCGATGCATCGACCGTTCGTGGGCCGAGGCCGCCGATCTCGAGCAGCGGGTCAATCAGCCCGCTCTGATGATCACCGCCGAACTCGATCCGGTATTGCGTCCCGAATTGTGCAAAGGGATGGAAGCGTTCGTGCCGAACCTGCGCAAGACCGTGCTGGTGAAAGGCTCCGGCCACTGGACGCAGCAGGAGAAGCCGGCCGAGGTCAACGCGGCGATGCTGGAGTTCCTCGCCGATCTGAAAAAATGACCGTCAATTTGTCGGTAGAGCCGGCCGACTCTAAGGTTCTTAAACCTGGTCGGCCAGCGTGCGGTTGGCTTCGAGCACAAGGCCGATGGCTTCCCTGAGATTGCGCCGCGCCCCCGCGAGCGGCTGGGCCTGCGTATTTGCGCCGGACAACTCCTCGACGAACCCGACGTAGCCTTCGCGCACTTTCCGGAAAACCGCCGTCAGTTTCACTTGCGTGGCTCCTAGAACTTGTCCTTCAACGCGCGAGTCGTCGCGAAGATCACAACCGGGTCGCTGCCAATCGACGGATCGATTTTTTTCAGGCTCGCGCGCAATTCCGCGCTATCGGTCCGCAGGAACGGATTGATCTGTTTCTCGTCACCGATCGTTGACGGCACCGTGAAGTTCCCGGCTGCCCGCGTCTTCACCGCCCATTCATGCTTGGCCTTCAGCGCCGCGTTGTGCGGTTCGAGCGTCAGCGCGAATTGCAGGTTCTTCGCCGTGTATTCATGCCCGCAATAGACCTTGGTCGAATCGGGCAGCGCGGCCAGCTTGGCAAGCGATTCGACCATCGTATTCGCTTTGCCCTCGAACACGCGGCCACATCCCGCGATAAACAGCGTGTCGCCGGTGAAGACGGCGTCGAGTTGCGGGAAATGATACGCGACGTGGCCGTTGGTATGCGCCGGGATGCCGATCACGCGCCCCTTCAACGAGCCCACCGCGACGGTCGCGCCGTCGTCGATCTCGTCGGTCTGCGCCGGTATCCTGCCGCCCTCGGCGCGCGCGCCATAAACCCGCAGACCCGGTATCGCCCGCGCGAGGTCCTCGTTGCCGCCGACGTGATCGAAATGCCAATGCGTCGGCAGCACCGCCACCAGCTTCAGGCCCTGGCGCTTGACCTCGGTGAGCACCTTGTCGGCTTCCGAGCAGTCCACCACGCCACATTCTTTCGACGCGTCATCGACGACCAGGTATGCGTAATTGTCGGAGAGTTGCGGCACCGCGATTATCGCCATCGAAGCCTCCTGCGCGAGCGCGCCCGCGCGCCCCGCAATGTTTTCGCTCGTTCCCGTTCCGATCATCCCATGATGTTGTAGCCGACGTCGACGTAAATCGTCTGGCCGGTGACGCCGCTCGACAAGTCGCTCAGCAGCACCGACGCCATCTTGCCGACTTCCTCGGGCTTCATCGCGCGCTTGAGCGGCGAGCGTTCCTCGACCTCGTGCGACATCGTGTGGTAATCGCGAATCGCCGACGAGGCGAGGGTGCGCGCGGGTGCCGCGCTGAGCGCGTTGACCCGGATGTTCTTCGGCCCGAGATCGAGTGCGAGATAGCGCACGCAGGCTTCCAGGGCCGCCTTCGCCACGCCCATCACATTGTAGTTGGGGATCGCGCGCACCGCGCCCAGGTAGCTGAGCGTCACCACCGAGCCGCCGCCGCGCGCTTCCATCAGGGGCTCCGCCGCCCTCGCCAACGCGACCAGCGAGTAGGCGCTGATTTCGAGCGCGCGCCCGAAATTGATGCGGTTCACGTTGAGAAAGCGATCGCGCAGGTCTTCCCGATCGGCAAAGGCCACCGCATGCACCAGCATGTCGAGGCCGCCCCAGAGTTGCTTGACGTCGGCGAAGACCTTGGCGATTTGATCGTCGTTGCCGACGTCGAGTTCGCCGACCACCTGCGCGTCGATTTGCTGCGCGAGCGGTCGCACGCGTTTTTCGAGGATCTCGCCCTGGAAGGTCAGCGCGATCTCGGCGCCCTGGCCGCGCAACTCCTGCGCGATCGACCAGGCGAGGCTTTTCTCATTGGCGACGCCGACGATCAGCGCGCGCTTGCCGTCCGCAATTCCCATCCGGCGATCTCCTTTGTCACTTCACGAACCCAACCTGCGCCGCCCGTGTCCGCGGCGGCGCACCATCGGGCGATCATACAACGATTCGTGAAAACTGATCGACTGCCGCGGAGGCGCCGCCGCCGCGTCAAACCGCGATCCGCATGCCGTCGTGCGCCATTTCGAGCTTGATCTCACCGTTACGATCGAGCACTTCGCGCCCGACGTGAGTCAGAATCATGCGCCCGACGTCGAAGCGCGCGCGATTGGCGTCGAGTTGCGGATAGTTCATGTGGAAAGCGAGCTGCGTGCTCTCGAAGTAGGTGCATTCGCACAGGAACAGATCGGCGCCCGCGACGAACGGCAGCAGATCCTCGGTCCATCCGCTATCGCCCGAAAAGGCGAGCGACTTGCCGCCCATCTCGATCCGATAAGCCAGCGAAAAGTCGCGCTTCATGTGCGGCGTGCGCATCGCGCGAATCCGCGTCGGTCCGATCTTGACGTTGCTGCCGGGTTCGAGCACGACGAACTTGAGCTTGCTCAACAGGCGCGGGAGGTCGGGCTTGGTGCCGGGAAACATCGTGCGGAACAGGCGCCAGGTCCGCTCCTCGAGGTGCGGCGGTCCCACGATCGTCAAGGGCTTGCGGCGCGGACTCTCGTAGAGATACTCGAGCAGCAGAAACGGCATCCCGCCGAAATGATCGCCATGCAGATGGCTGATCAGGACCATGTCGATATCGGCGGGCTTGAAGTCCATCCGCTTCATCGCGCATAAGGAAGTTGGCCCGACCTCCATCATGATGCGGTAGCCGGGACTGTCGATCATGTAACCGGACTGGAAGCGGCCGTGGCTCGCGAAGGCGTCCCCGGTACCCAAAATCGTCAACTCAAGGCCCCCCGGCCCCAATGGCGATTTACGCATAAACACTGTTATTATCATCGCGTCCGAGCAGAACCTAGCCGGGAGTAATTCCATGAAGCAAATAAAGGTCGGCGTCGGTTTCGGTCTCTTTCGCCTAGGGATGCCTACGGCGGAGACGATTGCCCATGTTGCCGAAAGTGCCGAAGAGTGGGGTCTCGATTCGTTCTGGCTCTCCGACCATCTGCTCGCGCCGTCGCCCGAACTCGACGTGGTCGCGACGCTTT
The DNA here is from genome assembly GCA_021780755.1 of Deltaproteobacteria bacterium. Taxonomy (GTDB): domain Bacteria; phylum Desulfobacterota; class Binatia; order Binatales; family Binataceae; genus JADMIL01. The sequence continues at coordinate 168,199 of JAJXYF010000027.1, forward strand.
CGCTGATCGCCTCGCGCACCTCGCGCATCAAGCTCGGACCGAGCGTGTTCCTGCTCAACCTGCGCCATCCGCTGATCACGGCCAAAGCCTTCGCGACGCTCGACTACCTGTCGAACGGCCGGATGGTGATGGCCGTCGGCACCGGCGCAAATCTCGCCGATTACGCCGCGTGCGGCATCCCGACGGAAGGACGCGGGCGGCGCCTCGACGAGGGCATCATGGTGCTGCGCAAGGTCTGGACCGAGGCCAACGCGAGCTTCCACGGCAAGTTCTTCAATTTCGACAACGTCACGATCGAGCCGCGCCCGGCGCATCGCGATCACAACAATTCCGGGACCATCGATTTGTGGGTGGGCGGCAAATCCGACGCGGCGTTGAAGCGCACCGCCCGCCTCGGCGACGGCTTTTTCGCTTCGTTCCAGGCGCCCGACGAATTCGCGCGGAGCATGGAGACCATCCATCGCTACGCCGCCGAGGCCGGCCGCGCCAACGCGCACATCGAATCGGGCCTGATCCTGCTATGCCGGCTCGCACCGACCCGCGAGCGCGCGATGGAAGAGATGCGCCCGATGCTCAATTCGATGGGCCGCGGCGGCGACGCCTTCCTGCAGCGCACCCTCTTCGGTTCGCCCGACGACATCATCGAGCGTCTGCAGGAGTATATCGATGTCGGCCTCGACAAGTTCGTGCTGTGGCCGGTCGCGGAGCCGAGCGCGTGGGCGGGCCAGATGGAGCTGATCGGGCGCGAGATCGCGAACCATTACGCACGCCTCGCCAAAGCCGCGTAGGGACTTTGGCAGGGTCGGATGCATCTACTGAGCGCCGTCGTGGCGTGGTCCTGATGCGTGATCAGGACTGTTCTTCTTCCTGCAGGAGAGCGGTCGGCAGGACGTCGGGCGCAAGATCTTCGAGGAAGCGCGACGGCCGCCCCATCACGTAGCCCATCGCGCGATCGAACATGTTTATCGGATACGACAGGTAGAGTTCGTCGCGCGCGCGGGTGCCGGCGACGTACATCAGCCGGCGCTCCTCCTCGATTTCCTCGACGCCCACACTCATCGGCCCGGGGAAGCGTCCTTCCGCCGCCCAAATCACGAACACCACGCGCCATTCGAGTCCCTTGGCCGAATGGATCGTGCTGAGCGTGACGTAACCTTCGTCGGCCTCGACCGCGAGCACGTCGCCGATCGAATCGTTGGGCGGCTCCAGCGCCATATCGGCAAGCATCGAATCGAGGCTGCGGTAGCGCTCCGCGAGATTCTGAAAATGTTCGAGGTCGCGCTCGCGCTTGGGATAATCGTCGGGATAGGCCTCACGCATAATCGGCCCGTAGTAGTCCATCACCTCGGCGAGCTGATCGGCGGGACGGCGGCCCTCGGTGCGCAACTCGCCGAGCAGATTGCTCAGCCGCGCGCATCCGTCGAGTGCGGTCGCCGCGCGAATCCCGGAGTTCGCCGCACCCTCCATCAACGCCTTTTCCGGCTGCGGCGCCGCGATGATCTCCTCGATCAAACGCTCGGCGCGCCGATTGCCGACGCCGTTGACCAGTGTCAGGACGCGCATCCACGACACCGCATCGACCGGATTGGTGATTACCCGCAGATGCGCCAGCACGTCCTTGATATGCGCGGTCTCGATAAACTTGAAGCCGCCGCGCTTGACGAACGGGATGTCGCGCCGCTGGAGCTCGAGTTCGAGATCGAAGGCGTGAAAGCTCGAACGGAACAGCACCGCAATTTCGCTCAGCTCGACGCCTTCCTCGCGCAGTTCCAGGATGCGCTGGGCGACGAAGCGCGACTGCGTATGCTCGTCCTGGGCGCGCACCAGCAGCGGACGGAGATCGCCCACGCGCTGGGTGAACAGCGCCTTGGTATATTTCTCGGAGGCGTGCGAAATAACTTCGTTGGCGAGATCGAGAATCCCCTGCAGCGAACGGTAATTCTCCTCCAGCTTGACCACCTTGGCACCGGGAAAGATCTGCGGAAAATCCAGGATGTTGCGGAAATTGGCGCCGCGAAACGAGTAGATCGACTGCGCGTCGTCGCCCACCGCCATCACGTTGCGATGGGTCATCGCGAGCAACTGCACCAGCTCCGCCTGGATCAGGTTGGTGTCCTGGTATTCATCGATCATTATGTAGCGATATGTGTCAGAGAGGCGGCGACGGGTCGGCTCATGCTGCTGAAGGAGTTCGGCGAGGCGGTAGAGCAGGTCGTCGTAGTCGAGCATCGCGCGCTCGCGCTTGTAGTTTTCGTAGTTCGCGGCGAGCGCGAGGATTTCGGCCTCATGCTCCAGCAAGTGCGCGAAGTCGGCCTCGATCTCGTCCTTTAATTCGCGATGCTTATTGCGCGCCATGCTGATCGCTTCGGCGATCGTCGATTTCTTCGGAAAGCGCCGATCCTTCGACCCGAAGCCCATCCGCGTGCGCAGCAGATTAACCACGTCTTCCATGTCGGAGCGATCGAGGATGGTGAAGTTGGGCTTGAGTCCGATGGGCGTGCCGAAGTGCCGCAGCACGAGGTTGGCGAACGAATGAAAGGTGCCGCCGGCGACTTCGCCGCCGCGATCGCCAACCAGCCGCTCGACCCGCCGGAGCATCTCCTGCGCTGCCCGCCGCGTGAACGTCAGCAGCAGAATCGCGCCGGCCGGCACGCCGCTCTCGATCAGGCGCGCGACCCGGTAGATCAGCGTGCGCGTCTTGCCCGAGCCCGCGCCCGCCACTACCAGCATCGGACCGTCGCGATGAGTCACGGCGGCGAGCTGCGCCGCGTTCAGCAGTTCGGCGTATTTGATCCGGTAATTGCGCTCGTCCGCCGCTGCGTCGGGTGTCTTGCGAAGCTGGATGATTCTGTCGGCCACGGTGGCGCGAATTGTAGCACGGCTGACGCCGGCGTTGACGCGGCCTTCACTTACGGCACGGCCGGAACCTATTTTTACGGCACGGCCGGATCTTGCGGCGGACTCTTGAGGCCGTAGCGCTGGATGTCGTCGAGCACCTGGTCGATTGATTCGCCGGGGAACGCGCCGCCCGCCGGCCCACCGCCCGCGCCGGCATAAGCGCCTATATCGCCGGTCTGCGAATTGTCGGGCGTTCTCGCCGCCGAACCGGCCTGGCCGCCGCCGCTCTTCATCTTGCCAATTTCCGGCTGAATCACGATCCGGTTGACGACGTCGGGCCGCGGCGCGCCCAGGTAGGCGATCGCCTTGCTCTCGGCGTTGCTTTTGCCCATTTGCGTCGCGACATATCCGTACAGCACCAGCCGCCGGGCGCCGGTCGAGGCCGTTCCGATCTGCGCGCCGACCAACGGCAAACGATTCTGCTTCAGGTAGTTGGTAAGCGATTCGCTCGCGGCGCTATCGACGGTGAATTCCTGTGCGATGGCGGCGGCCGGCATCGTCGTGATCATCGGCACGATCGTAGTCGCGACGATCGCGACCGCCGCCATCGCTCCGAAGAAGCCGCGCGCAATTCGCATGACTCGGCGCGATATTTCCCACGTCCCGTTCACCAGGGTCATCTTATTCCCGCGCGGGCGATCGCTCCATGCCGCCGGTCGCGACGGCCCAATGATCAAGCGCCGCGTCATCCGCACTGGAACTAGCGCTTACTCCTCCGTATAAATTTCGCATGCGCAACGTTACTCGCAACGCAATCGCGGTTCTGTTGGTCTCCATGGTGTCGATCGTGGCCGGCGGATGCGCCACGCAGGAGACGCCCGTGCGGCACGCTCAGCGGATCGAGCCGATGCTGTCGGCCGCCGGCTTTCATGTGCTGCCCGCGGACACTCCGGCCCGCCTGGCGCAGTTGCAGAGCCTGACGCCGCTCAAGATGCGGTTCTTCCCGCACGACGGCCAGATGCACTATTGGTACGCCGACCCCTACTACTGCAATTGCATTTACAGCGGCAGCGAGAAGGCATACGGCGCGTATGAGCGGATCAAGCTGCAGGAGCAGATGGCGAGCCAGCAGGAGATGTCCGCGCAAATGAATGAGGACGCCGCCGCGCAGGAAAATATGAACTTCACGATGTGGCCGACCAGCGAGGTATTCTTCGGTGATTGACGAATCGATCTTCAAACATCATACCGTCGCGATCGAAGGCGTGCGGCTGCATTATGTGATCGCCGGGCGTGGCGATCCGGTGGTGTTGCTGCACGGATGGCCGCAGACGTGGTACGAATGGCGGCGCATCATTCCGGCGCTGGCCGAAAAGTACACGGTCATCGCGCCCGACCTGCGCGGTCTCGGCGATTCCTCAAAACCTCCCGGTGGGTACGACAAGCGCACCGTCGCCAACGACATCTATCTGCTGGTGCGCAAACTCGGCTTTGAGCGGATTTACCTGGTCGGTCACGACTGGGGCGGGCCAACCGCCTACGCCTATGCCGCCGCCCATCCCGCTGACGTGCGCAAGCTCGCGATCCTCGACGTCTCGATCCCCAACGCGGCGTGGGAAAAATTCCCGATGTTCAATCGCCGCGGCACCTGGCACCTCACTTTTCACGGCGTGCGCGATCTGCCCGAGGCGATAATCGAGGGGCGCGAGCGCACCTACCTGAACTGGTTTTATCGCACCGCCGCATATAATCCGGGCGCGATCACCGAGGCGGAGATCGACGAATACGTGCGCTGCTATTCGGCGCCCGGCGGTTTGCGCGCGGGCTTCGAGTACTATCGCGCGATCCTGACGGATATCGAGCACAATAAGGAAAACGCCAAGTCCAGGCTCAAGATGCCGGTGCTGGCACTCGGCGGCGATCGCGGCTTCGGACAAGCACCGCTCATGTCGATGCGCGAGTTGGCCGCTGACGTGCGCGGTGGCGTGATCGAAAACTGCGGTCATTGGATCGTCGAGGAGCAAACGGAATACCTGACGCAACAACTGCTCACCTTCTTCAGCGAGTAAGCGCCGCGCGCCGCAGCCGATCCGTTCGCTTGATTTGGCGCGCAGGCTTGCGATTATACCGCCATGGCCAAAGCGCTCGACGGCGTTAACGTAGTCGAATTCTGCTCGAACATGGGCGCCGCGTACGCCGCGATGCTGCTCGCGGAACAGGGTGCGCGCGTCATCAAGGTGGAACCGCCGGGGGGCGACGCCACCCGCGGCACGCCCCATTTCCACGTGCTCAACCGCAGCAAACGATCGGCGTTTATCGATCTCGCGACGACCGACGGCAAGGCCGGCGCCACAAAGCTTATCGAACGCGCGGACGTCGTGATCAGCGGATGGACGCCGGCGCGGGCGCGCCGTCTCGGCCTCGATAGCCGGTCGATCGCGACAATCAATCCACGCGCGATCGCGCTCGAGATGCCGCCGTTTGGAAATCGCGGCCCGGACGCCGACCTCGAAGCCGGCGAGGAACTGGTCGCGGCGATCGGCGCGATTTCCGGCACTCAATGGGCCCGCAGCGGAAATCCGGTGCCGCTCACGTTTCCCGCCGCGAGCTACGCCGCCGGCGTGATGGGCGCGACCAGCGCCGCCGCCGCGTTGCTCGCCCGTGGCGACGGTCCCGGCCAGGCGGTCGAAGTCTCGCTGCTCGCGGGCGCATTTTCCCTGCAAACCGGCGGCATCATGCGCCACGAGAAGATGACCTCGCTCTACCATGGGCCGCAGGATCCGCTCGGGCCGATTCCCTGCTATCGCCTGTTCGAAGCGAGCGACCGCCGTTTCCTCTTCGTCGCCTGCGGCAACACCACCTTCTGGAACAAGTTCGCCCTTGCGGTCGAGCGGCCCGACCTCGTCGCGGACCCGCGCTTCGAGGGCGCGCCGTGGGGTGTGCCCAAGGAAAACTGGCAGACGCTCAAGGAGATTCTCGAAGCGATTATCCGCACCCGGCCGCGCGATGAATGGCTCGCGATCCTGCGCGAAGCCGACGTCCCCTGCGCGCCGGTGATGAAGCGCGACGAGTTCATGGGCCATCCGCAGACGCGCGCGCTCGAGATGCGCCGCGAGGTTGCCGATCCCACGCTGGGCGCGACGATTCAGCCCGGTATCGCGATAAATCTGATCGCCACGCCCGGCGAAATTACCGGGGCCGCGCCCGCCGTCTCTCGCGATGGCGTCGCCGCGGCGCTGGCCTGGCTCGATGGCTCCGCGACACCGCCCACCGCAAGATCCGCGCGATACTCGACCGCTCGCGGCCCGCTCACCGGCGTGCTTGTGCTCGACTTCTGCAGCTATATCGCGGGGTCGTACGGGCCCATGATCCTCGCGCAGATGGGCGCTGACGTGATCAAGATCGAGAGCCTCGAAGGCGACGCCTTTCGCCATTTCGGCTTCGGCTTTCTCGGCTGGAACGAAGGCAAGCGCGGCCTCGCGCTCGACTTCACGACGCCCGAGGGGCGCGAGATTGTCCGCGGCCTCGCGCAGCGCGCCGATATCGTCGTCGAGAATCTGCGCCCCGGCCGCATGGCGCGTTATGGCTTCGATTACGCGACGCTCTCCGCGAGCAATCCCGGTCTCATCTATATGTCGGTGAACGCCTTCGGCAATCGCGGGCCCGAACATAATCAACCCGGCTTCGACCCGCTGCTCCAGGCGCGCTCGGGCGTGATGGCGGCGCAGGGCGGTCCGCACGGCCATCCGGTGTACCTGACCTGCGCGATCTGCGACTACGGCGCGGCAATGCTCTCCGCCTACGGATGTGTGCTCGCACTCAACGCACGGGCGCGCACCGGGCGCGGCCAGATGTGCGAGACCTCGCTGCTGCAGGCCGCGATGGCGTTTCAGGCGGGCGAATTCATGTTCTGCGATGGGCGCCCCGATATGGAGAACGGTTCCGCGGAATATCGCGGGACTTCCGCGTTGAGCCGGGCTTACGAATGCGGCGACGGCAAATGGCTATTCGTCGCGGCGAGCACTTCCGCCGCCTGGGACGCCCTGTGCACGTTGTCCGCGATCGCCGGCCTTCCGGCTTTTAGTGACGCGATGCGTGAGCCGGCCGATGGCCATCTCGCCGCCATACTCGCCGAGTATTTTCGCGGACGCGATCGCGCCAAGGCGATTTCGGCCATGCGCACCGTCGGAGTTCCGACCGTGCCAGTTAATCGCTTCGGCGATCTCTTCGACGAGCCGCAGGTGATTGCGAATGACCTGCTGATCGACCTTCAGCATTCGCAATGGGGGCGCGTGTCGCAGACCGGCATCCTGGCGAAGTTCGCCGCGACGCCGGGCAAAGTCGATCGCGCGGGTCCGCAGTTGGGCGAACATTCGGCGGAGATTCTCGAAACTCTCCTCGGCTACCCGCCCGACCGTATCGCGAACCTGCGCGACCGCCGCATCATCCGCACCCCCTGATCACGCATTCGGCTTGCACGGCAATCATGGAATGGTGGATAAATTGTTCCTGTGGCAGTGTTCGATCATGGAAGCCAATTAGTTGGCATCGGCATCTACACTTTTGCTGAGGCATCCCGGATTTCCAGAATATCGCAGGGACGCGTTCGGCGATGGATGCTGGGATACAGATATCGGCGAGGAGATACTCTCCGCACGTCGCCACCGGTCATCCAATCACTTGGAGTAATCTCGGAACCGAGGAGTGAGCTTACTTTTCGTGACTTGATCGAGATTCTTTGTGTGCACGGCTTTTTGAAGGCGGGCGTGTCATGGCCAGTCTTAAGGGATGCCCATGGAAAGGCCGCTGAAATGCTGAAGACGCCGCACCCTTTCGCGACGCGGGCTTTTCTTACGGACGGTCACAGCATCCTCGCAACAGTCGGCACCCGCGCAATCCTCGACGTTGTGAGGAATCAGTTCGCCTTTTCCCAGATTATTCGACCCTACTTGAGAACCGATGGAATCGATTTTTCAGGCGAATATGCGACAAAATGGTGGCCGCTAGGTCGTTCGAAATCGATCGTTATCGACTCCGGCCGAAGTTTCGGACAGCCGATTGTCGCAAAAGCGGGCGTGCCGACAACCGTGCTGCACCGCTGTTACCGCGCCGAAGCCAGCGCCCACTCGCACAAATCCGGATTCAACGAGAAAATCGGACGAACTAGCCTCGACATGGATGCCATTCGAATCGTTGCCGACTGGTACGAGGTTGATCGGACCGCAGTCCGAGCTGCTATCGAGTACGAAACGCGCTTAGCCGCTTGAGATTTTTCTTCGACAACAATCTGTCGCCGAAGATTGTCAAGGCCCTCCAGGCTCTCCAGCCGGATGTTCAACTATCGCATCTGAGGGATAAGTTCTCGCCAGACACATTAGATGATGTGTGGATTCAGGCGCTCGCCGCTGAAGGCCAATGGATAATTATTTCGGGAGACGTCAGAATTGCGAAGAATTCAGCTTTGCGCAGGGTCTGGTTGGAATCAGACTTAGTAACGTTCTTTCTTGCATCGGGATGGATGAGTTTGACGATTTGGGACAGTGCTTGGCGTCTTATCAAGTGGTGGCCAAGAATAATCGATACTGCCGAGAACTTCAGACCTCCAGCATCCTTCCTCGTTTCCGTAAATCCTCCCGGAAAGGGCAAGCTCCGCCAGATTAGCGTTTGAATTCGCAAACCCGCGATTCGCTAAGCAAGGGGATCCCGATCAGCGAAAGTGTTAGCAAAGCCGAGGCGGCCTTTGTCCGGTTGTGCTCACGCGCTTCGACGACTCCCGGCCGTCCGCAATCTCCCGTCGCGGCGCGTTTTCCGCCAGACTGAATTCTGCGCTACGATGCCTTCGTTCGATCCCCACGCAAGGCGGATAAATCGATGGCACGACTCAATGGTCCTACGGTCAAAGCCCTGGCGCTGGAGCTTTTCGATTATCAATTTTCAGATGCCGATGCCGCGTCGGTCGCGCACATCGTCGGCGCGATGGCGAACTACTCGCGACGCCTGCATGCGATTGGGCTAGCCGGTCTGCAACCGCCCTTTGGCTATCCGACGATGCGCGCCGAAGCCGATCGCATCCGCCACAACTCCTGACCATCGCGAGGCGCAATCCAATGGTCAATCACGCCGAACTGCTCAGCTTCGACGTCGCCACGCTCGCCGCGAAATTCCGCGCCAAAGAGATTTCGCCGGTCGAGGTCGCCGACGCGTACCTGGAACGTATCGAACTGATCGACGAAAAGCTCCTCGCCTACATTACGGTGACGGCCGACGACGCCCGCGCCGCCGCGCGTAGGGCGGAAACCGAAATCGTTGCCGGCAATTGGCGCGGCCCATTTCATGGCGTGCCGATCGCGCTCAAGGACCTGTGCTATACGCGCGGCACGCTGACCACCGGCGGCTCGAAAATTCTCGCCGATTTCGTCCCCGACTTCGATTGCACCCTGTGGGCGCGACTGCGCGAGGCCGGCGCCGTCCTGCTCGGCAAGCTGAACCTCCACGAGTTCGCGAGCGGGGCCACCAACACCAATCCGCATTGGGGCACCTGCCGCAATCCCTACAACCTCGAGCGCATCCCCGGCGGCTCCAGCGGCGGTTCCGGCGCCGCGATCGTCGCGAAACTCGCGGCGGCCACTATCGGCACCGATACCGGCGGCTCGATTCGCATCCCGGCAGCGTTTTGCGGATGCGTCGGGATGAAGCAGACCTGGAGCCGCGTCAGCCGCTACGGCGTCCTGCCGCTGGCCGATTCGCTTGACCACGCCGGACCCATCACACGCACCGTGCGCGACGCCGCCCTGATGCTCCAGGTGATCGCCGGCCACGACCCGCACGACTCGACCAGCAGCACCGAGCCGGTGCCCGATTACGCCGCGGCGCTGACCGGCGACCTGAAGGGCGTGCGCATCGGCATCATCACGGAGTTGCTGACCGGCCTCTCCGATGAAGTCGCGCTCTCGTTCAATGCGGCGCTTCGGGAGTTGCGAATCCTCGGCACCGAGGTCGAGGAGGTCAAGATTGCGAATATCGATACGGCCTCGACTATCGCGACCAACATCATGTTCGCCGAGGCCGCCGAGTATCATGAACAGTGGATGCGCACGCGCGCGCATGAGTACGGCCATGACGTGCGCCGCATGCTCGAGGCCGGGATGATGACGCCGGCCGTTTACTACGTCCGGGCGCAACGGGCGCGGGCGGCGATTCTCGCCGAGACGATGAAGGCACTCGAGAAGTTTACGGTCCTCGTCGCGCCCACCGCTTCAATTCCGGCACCGCGCATCGACGTTGGCGGTCGCGCTCTGACGGATAGCGGCGCACCGGTTGACATGGTCGCGAGCGTGCTGCGTTTCACCGCCCCTTTCAATGTCACCGGGCAGCCCGCGCTCGCCATTCCAACGGGGCTTTCGCCGGGCGGCCTGCCGCTCTCGATGCAGTTCATCGGCAAGCCCTTCGACGAAGCGACGGTGTTCAAGGTCGCCGACGCTTACGAGCGCGCGCGCGGCCCGCTCGCCGAGCCCAAGCTCTAGCGCCGCCGTCGTTCACGCGATGGCCGCCGACCGCCGCACGCGCTCTTCCGCCCTGGCGTATTTCGGCGCCGGCGCGTCGATCATCGCCCTCGCCGCGAGCCTCGAACTCGCGATGGGTCGCAAAATCTGGGGCATCAGCGGCCAGCCGGGCGTATGGTCGGGCGACATCAACAGCAAACACAATTCGCAATACCTGACCGACCCGTACTCCTTCAGCCATCTCACCCACGGCATCCTGCTGTATGGCATGTTGTGGACGGTCGCGCGAAAATTGCCGTGCGGCGCACGCGCCGTGATCGCGGTGGCGCTCGAGGCCGGCTGGGAGGTGCCGGAGAACTCCAACATGGTAATCGAGCGTTATCGCACCGCGACCATCTCGCTGCATTACTACGGCGACAGCGTAATGAACTCGATGGGCGACATTCTCACCTGCATGATCGGCTTCATGATCGCCGCCGTGCTGCCCGCGCGGGTGACGATTGCTGCGGCCTGCGCGCTCGAAATCGGACTCGCGCTGTGGATTCGCGACGGCTTGCTGCTCAACATCGTGATGCTGATTCATCCGATACCGGCGATTCGGCACTGGCAGATGGGCAATTAGCAGCGCACCGCGCGGGATCGATTACAGGCGCACTTCGCACATCACGAAATCGTGGTCCGACACCCGCGTGCCGAAAAATGACTCGCGCGCCGCGACCACTCGCGCCGAACGCGGCATCGGCTCCAAGCCGCGCAGCGCGATCCAGTCGAGCTTGGGACGCAGCGCCGGCGGAATCGCACGGTTGAACGTGAACGTCGGCCGGCCGGGAACATTGGCGCCGCGAACCTCGAAGCCCGCCCGCGCGAGGTCCGCGAACAGCGGCTCGTAGCGTTCGGGATAACGAAAGCGACGCGGGCGCCGCGCGAGCCGCGCACCGACCATCGCGAAATCGTACGGCGTCGCGAGTCTCGTGGTCGTCGTGTTGAAGTCGCCGCCCAGTATCGTCGAATCCGCCTCCGCCAGGTGTTCGAGCACCGGTGCCATCTGCTGGGCGCGGCCCGCCGGAGTCCAGCGGCTATGCAGGTGGGCGACGGCGATCGTAAGTGGCCGGCCGCCGAACATTGCCGTCGCGATCAGCGCGCGCGGCTGGCCGATCAGGCGGACGTTGCGGCGGCTCACACCGGCCGTCGGCAGCGCGATCGTCCGTGAGTCGGCCAGCGGCGCGGAACTCAGGATCGCGTTGCCCAGGAACGCCGGCGGCGCACCGGGCGGCCGTCGAACCGTGAATTCGGGGCCGTAGGCGAAGCTCATGCCAAGTTCCGCCGCGAGATCGGCGGCGAACTTACGATCGAATGAACGCATCAGGTGCCAGTCGGCCTCGCAGAGCATGATCACGTCCGCGCCGGCCAGCGGCGGTCGGCACAGACAGGCTAGGATCCCATCGAAGTGCGCGCCGGTGCGAGCGTTGAAGACGATCGTCTTGAGCGTGCCGCGCGCGGGGCGCGCAGGGCGGTTGACGATCGTGGTGCCGAACGCGAGAACCTCCGCCGAAACCGCGGCACCCGCTTCGGTCACGCCAACGCTCTCCATCGCGACGCGGGCGCGACCCTAATCGTCGAGCGCCGCTATCACCGCCTCGAAGGTGGTCATCGGCGCCGAGCAGGCCCGCTCGCGGCAAACGTAGGCGGTTAGCTGTCGGTTGATTTGCGGCTTGCCGCGCGCCTGTTCAGGAATGAAACTGCCGTCGGCAGCGCCGTTCGGGTCGGCCACGAACAACGCTCGATTCGGAACGTAAAGCAGTCCCGCCCGCTCGATCCATTCGCGAAACTGCGGCGACTTGCGATCGCCTACCAGCACGATTTCAGTCGGTCCGCGAAAATAGAGGTCGGCCGCCTCGAGCATGTGCGCAAAGCCGAACGGCTGCTTCTCGATCAGATCGGCGAACAGGCCGAGCGTGCCGGTAGCCGCCGTCACATAACGCGCGTCACCGGTATAGGCGTGCAGACGCAGCAGCGCCATCACCGCCGCGCTGTTGCCCGACGGTGTCGATCCGTCGAAGGCGGCCTTCGCGCGCGTAATCAGTTCCTCGTGATCGTCGGAGGTGAAGTAGAAGCCGCCCTTCTCACCATCGCTGAAGCGCTCCAGGATCACGTCGGCCAGCATTCGCGCCCGCTCCAGGTAGCGCGCGTCGAGCGACGCCTCGTAGGTATCGATCATCGCACCCGCCATCAGCGCGTAGTCCTCGAGGTAGGCGTTGAAGCGCGCGACGCCGTCCTTGTACGAACGCCGCAACGCCCGCCCGTCCCACAGCCTGTTCATCGCGAAATCGATCGCGCGCTCCGCCGCCGCCAGATAGCGCGGGTCGCCCAATGCGCGATAGCCCTCGGCAAACGCCCCGATCATCATCGCGTTCCATGCCGCGAGCACCTTCTCGTCGCGCCCCGGCTTCACGCGCTGCTCGCGCACGGCGAACATCCGCGCCTTGATGGTCTCGATCGCGCGGGCGAGATCGTCTGTCGGCGTGCCGAACAGTTTTGCCGCGTCGGCCTGATCGATCGTGCGATTGAGGATGTTGCGGCCTTCGAAATTTCCCTCTTCGCTGATATCGAAATAGCGCGCCGCGATTTTCGCCAGTTCTTCGTCGTGCAGCGCCGCCTGCGCCTCGGCCGGCGTCCACAAAAAGAACTTCCCTTCCTCGCCCTCGCTGTCGGCGTCCTGCGACGAGTAGAAACCGCCCTCCGGACTGGTCATCTCGCGCAGCACGTATTCCAGGATCTCGCGCGCGACGCGCAGAAACTCAGGCTCGTTGAGCGCGCGACCCGCGTCGAGATAAAGCCGCGCGAGCAGCGCGTTGTCGTAGAGCATCTTTTCGAAATGCGGTACCAGCCAGCGCTCATCGACGCTGTAGCGATGGAACCCGCCGCCGATCTGATCGTAAATCCCGCCTTTCGCCATTTTTGTCAGCGTGTCGCCCACCATGTCGGCGAAATTGATGTCGCTGTCGGCATCGTACATGCGCAGGAAAAGCGAAAAGACAAAGGTGTTGGGAAATTTCGGCGCCCCGCCGATGCCGCCGTGGGCGCTGTCGTAATGCTTGCCGAGTTCGCGCGCCGCGTTGAGCGGCGTCGCCGGTGGTAATTCGCGCCCCGAAGATTCGTAGGTCGCCACCGCGCCCATCGCGGCGGTCAGGCGCTCGACGTTCTGCCGCACGTCCGCGGCCTGCTTGTGATACGCGTTCGCGATCGCCGCGAGCAGACGCGGGAAGCCCGGCAGGCCATGTCGATCGGCCGGCGGAAAATACGTGCCGCCGTAAAACGGCCGTCCGTCCGGCAGCAGGAACATCGTGAGCGGCCAGCCGCCGCGCCCGGTCAGCACCTGGACCGCGTCCATGTAAATCTGATCCAGGTCGGGACGCTCCTCGCGATCGACTTTGATCGACACGAAATTCTCGTTCATCACCCGCGCGATCGCTTCGTTCTCGAACGACTCGCGCTCCATCACGTGGCACCAATGGCACGCGGAGTAGCCGATCGAGAGCAGGATCGGCTTGTTCTCGATGCGCGCTTTTTCGAGCGCCTCGGCGCCCCACGGATACCAATCAACCGGGTTGTGCGCATGCTGACGCAGATACGGACTCTGCTCGTTGATCAGCCGATTGGGCTGGTGCGCGCGATTACCGTGGGTGCTGTCGTCCTGACTCATTGGCTATTCGGCTCGATGCGGCTCAAACCCCCCGGGAGCAGTTAATCACTGGCGCGATGCCTCGTGCGATGCGATCGCCGCTTTAGTATTTCCGATTTGCGACAAAATTCGGGCGTTCGCAGAGCTTAACATGCGCTGCGGGCGGGCACCACGCGGCCGTCTCGACCACGGTGTCGAAGGTGCGCCACAACTCGCGCGATCCCGACCCTACTTGCGATCGCGAAATCAGACTGCGACTCTTTTGTGCGATGGAACCCGTTGATTCGAGCCGCGCTGCCGCCGGTCCCACGACCGCCGCGGCGACCGCGCCCGGCTCTGCCGCCGAAGCCGCATCCCGTTTTTCTACCGAAATAACCGGCCGCACTGCCTGCAACGACACCCGCTGGCACAAGTTCGCATGGCTCGTCCTCGGCCTCGCCGCGATTCTCTTCTTCGCCCGCCTCGGCGCCCGTGCGCTCTGGTCCTCGGAGTTTCGCTGGGCCGAAATCGCGCGCGAAATGCAGCTCACGTCGAACTACTTCTGGCCCACCATCAACGGCCGTCTCTACTACGACAAGCCGCTCGGCACGTACTGGCTGGTAGTCGCCTCGACCTGGATAACCGGCGGCATGAACGAGGCCGCCGCCCGCCTCCCCTGCGCACTGGCCGGGATGCTCGCGGTCGCACTCCTGATTTCGATCGGCCGGCGCCTCTACGATCTCAAGACCGGAGTCGTCGCCGGATTTATTCTTGCGACGAGTTTCAGTTTCGTCTTTTTTTCTCGTAGCGCGTCCGCCGACGTCGAAACTATCGCCGGAGAACTCGCTGCGCTGACGCTCTTCCTGCGCCACGAACACGATCAGAACGGATGGTGGGTCATCGCCCTCTGGGTCGTGATGGCGTTGACCTCTCAAATGAAGGGACTGCTCGGCTTCGTGCTGCCGCTCGCCGTGATCGGATCGTATTGCGCGGTCGCCAACGGATGGGCCGAACTCGGCCGCGCCTTGCTCACCGGGCCGCTCGCACCGCGTCTGCGCTGGATCGTCGATCGCAATCGCTGGTTCTTCAACTGGAAGACCCCGCTCGCGATCGCCATCGCCGGCGCTATCTACTATGTCCCCTTCGAGATCTCCCAGCGGCTTACCGGCTCGGGCAAGGGCTTCTCGATGGTCTATCGCGAGAACATTCAACGCTACTTCGAGCCTTTCGATCATCGCGGACCGATTTACCTTTACACCTATGTAATCTTCGCGCTGATGGCGCCGTGGTCGGCGCTACTGCCAGCCGCGCTCGTCGAAGCGTATCGCGGCGCGCCCGATGATTCCGCCCGCATCCGTGGCGATCGCTTTACGATGGCGATGTTCTGCGCGACCTTCGTATTTTTTACGCTGTCAGGCTCGCGACGCAGCTATTACATCCTGCCGATTCTTCCCCCTGCCGCGATCCTCGTCGCGCGTCTGCTCGACCGTCCGCTCGAACAGTTCACACCGTGGGCGCGCAGGCTGACCAAATTCGGCTTCGCCGTGATCGCCCTGGCAATCGTCCTCTCCACGCTGGCGTTCCTTCCGCCGCGACTGTTCCTGCCGCAGCCCTACGCGCAACTCCCGTCCGCGCCAAATCTCGGCGTCTTCACGATTTTCTGGCTCGGATCGATCGGCGCGATCATTTATGCGCTCCGCAACCTTCGCTCCGACCGCATTCTCACGGCCGTCGGCGTTGCCGCCTGGCTCTTCATGTTCTATTTCTTCGTCTTCGCGATGCCCGCGGGCGATGCTTATCGCAGTGAGAAACCGTTCGCCGCCAAGGTTCGCACGCTGATCGGCAACGAAACGGCCGGCCTTGTCTTTTTCAAGAATCAGGGACCGGTCTTTTATCTCGGACTGCCGCAACCGGTTCCGGAATACGACAAACTCGTCGACCTCAACACCGCACTCGCCACCGGCAAGGTGCGCTGGGTGATCGTTCGGCGCCGCGATATTTCACTGATGAAATTTCAGAGCGTCCCGATTGCCGCCGAGACGCTCTATCCGTGGGACCCTAAAGAGCACAGCCTCAACTCGATGGTGCTGCTGCGCGTCACCCCGCCACCACCCTGATGCGTCGCCTCGCGCCAACCCCGCTCAGAGCCGCATCGGCATCACGACGTAGGTAAACTGGCTGTCCGACGGCGTCGTGATGACGCCCGGGCTTACTTCGTCGCTGAGGCCCAACACCGCGTCGGAGTCCTCCGGGATAACCGACAGCACTTGCTGCACATACGATGCGTTGAAGCCGATCGAAAATTCGTCGCCGCCGAACTCGACGTCGATGGTCTCGTTGGCCTCGCCCATCTCGGGGCTGGCCGACGATACCGTCAACGTACCGCTCGAAAGGCCAAACTTGACGCCATGGTAGCGCTCGTTGGAAAAAATCGCCGCGCGCTTGATCGCACTCAGCAAGCGATCGCGCGCGACCGAAACCTGGTAGCGCGATTGCTTCGGGATGACTCCGCGATAATCGGGAAATTCCCCCTCGACCAGGCGCATCGATACTTCCGTCGCGCCGCGCTTGATCCATGCGAGTGAGCCGTCGAGCGTGAGTTCCACCTCGCCATCGCCCGCCTGGTCGAGTAGCTTGCGCAACTCCGCCATGCCCTTGCGCGGAATTATCGCGCCGCCCTGCATCGTAAATCCCGCCACTTCCCGATCGACCATCGAGAGCCGATGCCCGTCGGTCGCGACCATCCGGGCGGTTCCCGCCGCGGGCGAATCGATATAGACCCCGCTCAGATTGTAGCGCGCCTCGTCTGGACTCACGGCAAAAAGCGTCTTGTCGATCATCGCGGCAAGCACTGTCGCCGCAACTTTCAGGTCGCCCTTGACCGCCTTGCGCGCGGGCTCCGCGCTGCCCTTGGCCGCCTGCGCCGGCATCGCCGGGAAGCTGCGCGGATCGAGACCCATCATTTTGAACCGCGCGCGCCCGCACTTCAGTTCGACCCAATCGTTCTCGAGCGACTTGAAGGTCACCTCGTCGCCCTCGGCCTCGCGCACGATCTCGAACAGCTTGCGCGCGTTGAGCGTCAGGCTGCCCTTCGCCGAGGCCTTGCATGCGACTTCGGTGCGAATCCCGACTTCGAGATCGGTCGCCGAGAGCCGCAACTTGTCGCCCTCCGGTTCAAGCAGCACGTGACCGAGTATCGGCACGGTGTTGCGCCGCTCGACGATCCCCTGAACCATCGCGAGGCTGTTCTGCAGCGAAACACGTTCAATAGCGAATTCCATTTATCCCCTGTTTCCGTCGGCCACTACTATTACTGTCTTGATCCTGATCTAGAAGAACTGATCAGGATCAGTAGAAGGGCCTGTTGATTTGTTTAGCGATGCCCCAAGTGCCCGCCACCACAGCATAATCAACTGGGTATAAGATGTTGACGAATCCCCCGCATCTCGCGCCGGCGCGACCGTCGTTCGTTATCCCTGTCGATAGCGATGCGCTTGTACCAAGCTTGTGCACAGCTTGCCCCGTCGTCCGTCAGGCCGCGTTGGCGTGAGTGGCTTTCAACTCGCGCTCGATTTTCTCGATCGAAAAGCGAAAGGCCGAGTCGTTCGCGATGCGCCGCGCGATCAGATTATGCGCATGAATCACCGTCGAATGGTCGCGGCCGAACGCTTCCCCAATCGCGGGAAACGAGCTGTCGGTCATCTTGCGGCACAGATACATCGCGACCTGCCGGCAAAAGGCGATGTGCTGCGTGCGCTTTTTCGATTTCAGATCGGCCAGCCGGATGTGGAAAAAATCCGCGACGGTCTTCTGGATCGCTTCGACATCGGGCTTTATTTCGTGCGTGCGAATCAAATCCTTCAAGGCCTGGCGGGCGAATTCGGTCGTGATCGCCGACTTTTCCATCGAGGCATACGCCGATAGCCGGGTCAGGCATCCTTCGAGTTCGCGCACGTTGGCCGATACGTTCTGCGCGATGTAGAGCGCGACCTCCGCGGGCAGCGGCAGGTTTTCCAGCGCCGCCTTCTTCTGGATGATCGCGACCCGCGTTTCAAGATCGGGCGGCGCGATGTCCGCAATCAACCCCGACTCAAAACGATTGCGCAGCCGATCCTCTAGCCCCGGAATGTCGCGCGGCACCTTGTCCGACGTCAGCACGATCTGATGCCGATCAGTATGCAGTGAGTTGAACGTATGGAAAAACTCTTCCTGCGTGCGCTCGCGCCCGGCCAGGAACTGCACGTCATCGAGAATCAACGCGTCCACCCGGCGAAACTTCTCCTTGAACTCGCCCATCTTGTCGCGTCTGAGCGAACTGATCAGCTCGTTCATGAAAACTTCCGCCGGCATGAACAATACCTTGCGCCGCTGACTACTCGCGGCCCACAGGTGATGGCCGATGGCGGTTGCCAGATGGGTCTTGCCGAGACCGACACCGCCGTAGATGAAGAGCGGATTATACTTCTCGCCCGGTTGGTTGGCCGCGGCCTGCGCGGCGGCATGGGCGAACTGATTGCTCGAACCGACCACGAACTCCGGGAAGGTGTAGCGCGGCGCGAGTCCCGGATGCAGATCGCGGCGCGGCGCCTCCGCGGACGGGGCGCCGATGGTACTCGCTGCCGGTCGCGCCTTCGCCGCGTTCCCGTTGGCCGGCATGCCGCGGTTATGGCCGTTGCTGCCGTTGACCCCCGCGCTCCCGTTGCCGCCGCTGCTGGCGTGGCCATTTCCGGGTGCGCCGATGTCCTTGCCATAAGTGAGTTTGATCTCAATCGGCGCGCCGACTTCAGCCGACAGCGAATGGCGCAGGAGATCGAGATACCGATCGCTTACCCAATCGCGGAAAAACCGGTTGGGCGCTTCAATTGTCGCCGTGCCGCTTTCAATCGCGACAAAACTGAGCGGGCCGATCCACGTCTCGAAGCTCACCTGGCCCAGCGTCTCGCGAATCCGGTCAGCGGCCTTTTGCCACACACCGTTCATTCCGTCACCCCCTCACACCGGACCTTGTCCCCCAAGGCCGGCAATCGAAAGTCATGATTTAGGTTCGAATTACGCACAGCCTTATCCACATCTGTTGATAAGCCAAAATTCCGCAACTTCCATCGGTCACTGACGAAATTACGGAGGTCAACTATCAACTCGCTGTGAGCAGAGACAGAAACCTCCCTGCTGATATCGCGCCGATATCGTGATTCGTTGCGAGTGAAAAAAATCTGCTCGTGCCGGTCGGCCACGATCATCCCGATAAGCTCTATCGCTGCCAGAGGCACCCGCCACGACGCGGGGAAAGCAACGATGAAGGCATACTGAGTAGATTCTTTTGATGGGTCATTCAAGCGAAGGCCCGCGCATTGCGCAAACTACGTGATTTATCTCGTAAATTTTGGCCGCGAAGTTTTTTTAGATCAGACCTTGCTCCAATGTGGGTTTTTTGCATCCAGAGACGTTGGCTCTGGGAGCCATCATCCGCGATCGTACAATTTGCCTGATCGCCCCCCTTGATCCCTGTTCGCGCTTGATCGACTGTCTATGCGCCCGCTCTGAGTGAGTAAATTCCATCGCGATGAAAATTTCCTTAAAAAAATCGGCCGACCTCTTCGCCCGCGCCGCCAAAAAAATTCCCGGCGCGGTCAATTCCCCCGTCCGCGCCTGGAAAGCGGTCGGCCAAGCGCCCGCGTTTATCGCGCGCGGCGACGGCGCCTGCCTCTTCGACGCCGACGGCAACCGCTTCATCGACTACGTTGGCTCCTACGGACCCGCGATTCTCGGCCACGCCCATCCCGCGATCGCCGCGGCCCTCGCCGCGCAGGCGCGCCAGGGCCTGTGCTTCGGCGCGCCGACCGAACTCGAAGTCGAACTGGCCGAGCGCATCAGCGCGGCGATACCGGTCGCGGAAAAAGTGCGCCTGGTAAATTCCGGCACCGAAGCCGGCATGACCGCCCTGCGCATCGCACGCGCCGCGACCGGCCGTCCCGGCATCATCAAGTTCGACGGCTGCTACCACGGCCACAGCGATTCGCTGCTTGTTCGCGCCGGCTCCGGCGTGATGACCCTCGGCGTGCCCGACAGCGCCGGTGTGCCCGAGGCGCTCGCCGCGTTGACGCAAGTGGCGGCGTACAATTCGCTCGACGCGGTCGAGCGCTACCTCAAGGCCGAGCCGGGCCGCATCGCCGCCGTCATCGTCGAGCCGCTCGCCGCCAACATGGGCGTGGTCCCGCCCGCGCCCGGTTTCCTCAAGGAGCTTGGCGCCCTGGTTCATCGCCACGGCGCACTGCTCATCTGCGACGAAGTGATCTCAGGTTTTCGCCTGCGCTACGGCGCCGCCTACGAACTGTTCGACGCCGATCCGGATCTCGTGATGTTGGGCAAAATTATCGGCGGTGGGCTGCCGATCGGTGCGGTCGCCGGCCGCGCCGCCCTGATGGACCAGCTCGCCCCCGTCGGGCCGGTGTACCAGGCGGGCACCCTCTCGGGTAATCCGTTGTCGGTGCGCGCCGGGCTCGAAACGCTTACGCTACTCCAACGACCCGGCGTTTACGAACGCCTCGAAGCGGCCGGGGCGCGACTCGAGACCGGCTTGCGCGCGGCCCTCGATGCGGCACGGCGTTCCGGATGCATCAATCGCGCGGGCTCGCTGTTGACGCTCTTTCACGGCGTTGACGAGGTGACCGACGGCGCCAGCGCCCGCCGTGCCGATACCGCCGCCTTCGCCCGCTTCTTTCATGCAATGTTCGAGCGCGGAATCAATCTGCCGCCGGCCCAGTTCGAAGCGATGTTCGTGTCGCTCGCCCATAGCGACGCCGATCTCGACGCTACCATCGCGGCCGCGCGCGACGCCCTGGCGGCGGGTTGATCCGCGCCGCGCGCGCCGCGATTTCGCGATGGCCCCCGAATCCAACCCGCCCATCCGGCTGTGGCGCTTCGCGGCGATCGGCGTCGAATTTTTCTCCCCGATTCTCGGCGGCTCCCTGCTCGGCTATTATTCCGACGAATATTTTCACACCGCGCCGGCCCTCGCCGTAACCGGACTGCTGCTCGGGGTCTTTCTCGGCATGTACCGGCTGATCGTCGAGTTGCGCGACTTTCAGCGCGGACAATCGCCGCGCCCGCCCGAGTGAGCGATCGATTGGCAGCTTTTGGGGCTTCCGACAAAGAACATGTACGCGGCACTTCCGGACAGTGAAAAAAATAAAAAAATGAACTGGACGGTACCGACTATCGGCGGTATCCAGCGCGCGACTGGCATCCTCGCCGCGATCGCTACGGTGATCCTGGCCTTCGCCCTTTCCCCAGCGGTCGCGATGAGCTGTGCGATCGGCGCCGCCCTGATGATCGCGAACCTGTTTCTGCTGACCGTGGTCGGTCGCGCGATCATCGCGATGGCGCAGGGCGGCGCTCCCAGCAAGGCCGGCGTGATCCTCGCTCCCATGAAGCTTTTCTTATTCGTTGGCGTCGTTTATGTTCTGATCGCTTATACTCACCTCGACCTGCGGGGATTCATGATCGGCGCCTTGACCCAGATTCTTGCGATCTTTGTAGAAACTTGGCACGCTTCGACCCGCGCCGTCGCGGTGCGCCCGGAGGACCACAACGTTTGAAGCCGATTAATTTCATCGATCTGATTGCGGCCCGGCTCGGCGGACTTCCGCCGGCCGTCGTCGGGACCTGGATCGTGATGGGTCTGCTGCTGATTTTCGGCGTGATGGCACGCCGCGCGCTCAACGCCGCTGTCGACCCGCTGATTCCCGATGACGGCATGACCCTGCGCGGCTTCGGCGAGGTCATTACCGAGTGGCTCGATGGCTTCGTCGCCAACGTTTCGGAACTTCACGGCTCGCGCAAATTCGTACCCTTCTTCGGCAGCATCTTTATCTTCATTCTTGCGGCGAATTTCTTCGGCATGATCCCCGGGATGGAGCCGCCCACCGGCGACACCAACCTGACCTTCGCGCTCGGCGCGATCTGCTTCGCCTTCTATCTCTACCAGGGCTTCAAGACGCAGGGGGCGAGCTACCTCAAGAGTTTTCTCGGCCCGATGTTGCTGTTGGCGCCGCTGATGCTGCCGATCGAAATCGCCGACAACCTCTTTCGCCCGTTTTCGCTCGGCGTTCGTCTCTTCGCCAATATGTTCGCCGACCATCAGGTGCTCGGCCTCTTCACCCGGCTGACTTACGTGGTCGTGCCGCTGGCGTTCTATGCGCTGGGCTCGATCGTATGTATCGTGCAGGCGCTGGTCTTCACGATTCTATCCATCACTTACGTGCGGATGGCGAGCGCGACGCATCACTGAGACCGCGCGCGGCGCCGCCCAAACGCCGCAAATGCAAATCGATTTTACGCCGCGAACCCGGTAATTCGGTCCAGCCGAAGCTGTGGAAGATGAGAAGGTTGGGTTAAATAGCTCGGGCCCAAGGAAAGGCGCGGTATTGAAGGAGGAACGTGGAATGTTTCGCAAGACCTGGATGTATGTGACGGTGGCGATCGCGATGCTGCTCGCCTCGCCGCTCGGCGCGATGGCGCAAGAGAGCGCCGCCGGTGGCATGGGTGGCTCGCGCGCCGGACTGATCGGCTTGGGCATCGGCCTCGGCCTCGGTATCGCCGCCTTCGGCTGCGGCATGGGGCAGGGCAAGCTGGCCGCATCCGCGATGGAATCGATCGGCCGCAACCCCAACAGCACCAGCCAGCTATTCGTCCCGATGATCATCGGCCTCGCTTTCGTCGAGTCGCTGACCCTGTACTCGCTGGTCATCTCGTTCTTGCTGCTCGGCAAGATGTAGAAGCGGCCCGCGCAATCGTCGGTAGTAAGCGAACGGGGCTCCATCCGGGGCCCCGTTTTCTTTTCGGTGATTACTGTTCAAGGCGAAGCCCGCGCCTCTACTGACAATCGAGCAACGCAAGCACAGCGCACCGGCGGCATGGGAAGCCTGAAACCTCATTGAGGTTTCGAAAGGCTTATGGGTTTAGGTTCCTCAACAATTCTCCCGTCTATCAGTCGCGGCGCTTGGCCCCCTGCAGCACGTCGAACTTCGCCCGCCGCCGCTCGCGCCGCAAGAGCACATACACTGCCCCCGCGCCGCCGTCGTTGGGCCGCGCCGTCGCGAACGCGAGCACGTAGCCGCCCGCAATCCCGTGCGAGAGCCATTGCGCCGCCGCATGCTTGAGCACCGGCAGCCCGCCCGGCGAGCGCAATCCGCGTCCATGCACGATCAGCACGGTACGCCGGCCCTTGCGCACCGAATCGACGATGAAGTTCGTCACCGCCTCCTTGGCGTCGGGCTGGATCATCCCATGCAAATCGAGATGCGCCTGCACCGAGAACTCGCCGCGGCGCAATTGGCTGAGCAGCCGCGGGTCGAGTCCGAGGCGCGCACCCTCGACGTACTCCTCAGTCTCGGTCAACTCGAACGTCCCCTGGCCTGAGACCAGGTCCGAAAGCTCGGCGAGCACCTCGGCGTCCTCGCTCACAATTTCGCGATTGATTTGCGGCGCGGTCGGCAGCCGCTCAGCTTTGGGTGCGCCCAGCCGCCGCACGCCCTCGAAGGCCTGGCGAAAGAGCGTTTCGTCGTCAATCTGCGGCGGCGTCGGCGATGCGGCCTGAATCGCTTTTGCGATTGGTTGTGCGAGCAACTTCGCGGCGGGCTTCGCCGCGATCGGCTTGGGGGCGGCTTGCGCCGTGGCCGGCGCCGCCGGTTTGGCGCTGGCGGCGCGCTCCTCGATTAGCTTCCTGAGGTCCTTGAACGGTGACGTGAAGACCGCCTTGGCCACGGTCTCCGCGGCAGATTCGCGCTCCTCGAGGCGCTGCGGGGTCGATTTCCGTTTCTTCGCCATCCAGATATCGGCCAGGTACATTGAACCGGCGCGACCAGCCGGTCGAGATGAAGCCGCCACGCGCTGATCTCTGGCAATGCGCGTCGGCTGCGCTTAAATATGACGCCGCGCGCGCCGCGACGCCATCACGCAAGGTGCCGATGGGCTTCGAGTATCAACATTATTCCAGACTGTTCCCGAGAGCATTCAAGTGCCGTGTGACGAACCCGCAATGAAAACGGCCCCGATCGCCACATCGTCCGGCGACCTTGACGCGCGGATGCTCGCGTTCTGGCGCCGCGTCAACCGATGCCGCGAATGCGCGACGATCGCGCCGTGGCGCAAGTTTCCGCTCGGCCGCCGCGGCACCGCGCGCTACGGCCTGATGATCCTCGGCGAGGCGCCCGGGCGCGTCTCGCTAGAACACGGACGCCCCTTCTCGAATCCGCGCAACCTCGTGATTCGCCGTGCATTCGCCCGCGCGGTGGCACCGCGCGAAATCGAACCCGAACAGATCTTCTACTTCAGCGACACCGTGAAATGCTGGCCATCGTCAGCCACCGGCGCCAATCGCTCGCCCAACGCGGGCGAAAATTCGACCTGCGTCGCACGCCATCTGCGGCGCGAGTTGGAACTGATTCGCCCGCGCCTGATTATTGCCTTCGGCGCGCGTGCCGCCGCCGCCGCTCTCGGCGCGCCGGTCAAGCTCGCCGCGATCCATGCCCAACCGGTCACCGGGAGCGCCGGCCTCCGCGTAATTCCGTTGATGCATCCCTCGACCATCAATATCGCCGGGATGCGCCGCGTCGGAATCAATTCGCTCGACGATTACGAGGCGCAACTGACCCAGTTGATGCGCGCGGAAATCAAACCCGCGCTGGCCGCCTTCGACGCCGGCTTGACCGCACCCGCGTCGCGGCGATTTGATTGAGAGCGGGCCAGATTCTTCCGCGCAACCGAGGTGCTTTCCATGCGCAGACTGCTGCTGATTGCCGGCGGGGCGATCGGCGTCGCGATCCTGATCGTGGCCGCCGTCGTCGGCTACGCCTACCTTAACCTCAACTCGATTATCGCCGCCAACCGCGCGCGCTTGCTCGACCGGGCCAGCGCTGCCCTCGGCCGCCCGATCGAGGCGGGCGAGATCAAGGCGAGCCTCGGCTGGGGCGTCGCGATCGACGTGACCGGAGTGAAGCTCGCCGATGATCCCGCCTTCTCGCAACTGCCGTTCGTTCAGGCCAGCGATGTTTTCCTCAAGGTCGAGCTGCTGCCGCTGCTGCACAAGGAGGTCAAGGTCACCGAGCTGGTCCTGCGCCAGCCGCAAATCCGCGTTATCCGCGACGCCGCAGGTTCGCTTAACGTCAGCACCCTGGCGAAACGGGGTGCCGCCTCAGCCGGCAATCCGGCGGAGCCGGGCACCGCGTCCCAGCCCGAATCCGAGGCATTGCCGAGGCTGGCCGCCAGGGCACCCGAGACCGTCAGCCCTTCGGCTGTAAACAAACTCGTCATACAGACCTTCACGATCGAGGACGGACGCGTTTCCTACGTTGATAAGCAGGCCGGCGGAGCGCCGGTCACGGTCAACGCGGTCAACTTGAAGGTCGCGCATTTCAACCTCGCTAAACCGTTCGACGTGACGCTCGACCTCGCGGCCTTCGGCGATCGCAAAAATCTCGAAGTCAGTGGCATGGCCGGCCCGCTCGTGAAGGATGGCGCGATCGATACCGGCGCGATTCCGCTCAACCTCGACGCCAGCGTCGGGCCGCTCACGCTCGCGCAACTGAAGTCGGTGCCGCAAGTGGCCAAGGCGCTGCCGCGCGCGCTCGCGATTTCCGGCGAGATCGCGATGCAAGGCAAGCTTGCCGGCACGCTTGACGCCGTCAACTTCGACGCGTCGGGCGACCTGAGCTCGAATCATGTCGCCTATGCGCCCAGCTTCGATAAGCCGGCCGGGACCACGCTCAAGTTCACGGCGAGCGGCGCGCGCACGGCGGGGAACGTCAGCGTGCGTCAGGCCAAACTCACACTGGCCAATCTCCAGGCGAATTTGACCGACATCAATATGGCAAAGGGCCGGTTGCGCGCGCACGTCGATACCAACCGCTTCGACCTGAGCCCGATCGCCCGGATGATTGCACGCGCGCAGCCCTACAATCCGACCGGCGCGGCGGAGGTCCACACCGCCGTCACCTTCACGGATTCCAAACCGGCGCTCGACGGCACTGTCGTCCTGAGCAACGTCAGCGCCGCGATGCCCAATGGCAAGACGCCGCCGGTCGGCGACGTGAACGGCACTATCCGGATGGCAGGCAACACCGCCAGCGCCGGGCCGCTGACCCTCAAGCTCGGCTCGGGTAACGCCCAGTTCCAGGCGAGCGCCGACTCGATCCAGCCCTTGCACGCCAGTTATCAATTGAGCGCCGATAAAATCGTCGTTGCCGAACTGGTGCCCAGCCGCAAGGATGCAGGCGACGAGAACCTGACGCGGGTATCGGCGAGCGGCACGCTCAGCAACGGCGGCGGAGCTTTGACCGGCGCGACCAAACTCAGCGCCGCGTCCGGACTGCTCTCGAACGTGCCGTTCACCACCCTCGCACTTGACGCGAACTACGGCGGCGATCGGTTCACCGTGAATTCATTGGCGTTCAATGCCTTCAGCGGTTCGATCGGCGCCGCCGGCATGGTGATCATCGGCGCGGCGCCCGCCTTCAACTTCAATATCGACGCGCAAAACATCGACATGCAGGCGGCGCTGGGTTCGCGGCATTCGAAGGCGGCGGACACGATTCGCGGCAGCCTGACCGGCAATCTCCATATCGCGGGCCAGGGTAAAGGATTGGATCAGATCAAACCGACGATGCGCGGGGCGGGGCGCGCCCGGATGGGTAACGGCAAGCTGGTCGGCGTCAACATCGTCGGGCAGGCGCTCAGAAAAGTGGATAACGTTCCTGGCATCGGCGCGCTGGTGCCGGCGTCCATCGTTGCCAATCATCCGGAGTTATTCAAATCGCCCGATACCGACATCCAGGACGCCAGCCTGACCTTCACGATCCTCGGTCCGCGCATCACGTCGCACGATCTCGTCGCGCATTCGACGGACTATTCGATTTTTGCCGACGGCTGGTTCGACCTCGACAAAAATCTCGACCTCGCGGCGAAGATCCTTTTGTCGAAGCCGTTCAGCAGCGAACTGGTCGCGGCCAAGCACAACGTCAGTTACTTGACCAACAGCGATGGCGCCGTCGAGATTCCGTTGCAGGTCGCAGGCCGCCTGCCGCACCCCGCGGTCGCCCCCAACCTGACGATTATCGCGCAACGGGCGGCCACCCATGCGGTGCAGGGCCGCGTCGGCGAGTTGATTCAGAAAAATGGCCTCGGCGGCCTGCTCAAGAAAAAGGGGCTAGGCGGCCTGCTCGGAGGATTCGGCGGCGGTAACAATTAAAAAGCGCAAAACGGTTTAATCTCTTGCCGGACACACGGGCAAGCGCGGGCTTTCGCCCGGTCAAAACCTCGTCATGATCGAGGGTTATCGCTTTTCCAGAATGTAGAGCGCGCGCGGGATGCCCGCGAGGGCGCAGCGCTCGACGATGCGGAACCGATCGTCGAAGGCGCGCTCCTGTGTCTCGATCGTGAGATCGGCATATAAATCCTGGTTGCCACGCGCCAGCCGCCGGAACATCGGATCGCTGCGGTCAACCAACTCCAGGATGACGTGGCGGGCGCTGAGACGCGCGAACAGATCAACGATTTCGTCGAGCGGAATCCGGTTGGTGACCAGCAGGTGATGCACTGCCGCCAGCGCCATCACACAGTCGAAGCGGCACGCGCGATCGAGGAACGAGTGGCGCTCGCGATTCTTCCAGCCGATCGCCGGACTCGGCGCCGCGATATCGATGCGCAGCGGGATGATGCGCGCATGACCGTCGCGCGCGCGCTCGTAAACGGCGTCGATACTCGGCAAATCGAGGTCGAGCGCGATGACCTCGCTGCCGCTGGCGGCCGCGATCAGATCGAACTTGCCGAGGTTGCAGCCAAGGTTGATCAGGTGCGCGGGCTTGAGTGATGCACAAGCGCGGGTGACGAAGTCCTCTTTGCGCGCAGCGGCGGCGGGTGGATACGAATTATCGGCTTCGTAGCCGGTCCATTGGGAAGCGCGGGCGCGCGGCACGAGCCGCGCGATCGTCCGCTCCAGGCGGTGCACCAGTCGCGAAAGGATATAGCGGTCGCGTTCGGCGTCGTGGTTCGCGGGCGGCGCGGGCGGGCGATCGGGTTCTGCCGCGCGCCTGCGCTCCAGGTCGCGCAGGAGATACGGCACCGTCACCAGGAACAGGTACGGCGGAATCCATCGGCGCAGCGGGCCGGCCAGTCGATACGCCGCTTCGGGATCTACACCTTCGAGGTCGGCGATAAAATCACCTCGATAATCGTGACCGAAGTTGCGGTAGAGCATCAGCGGTAGCGCGAAATGCCGGATGAACTGATTCGAGGCCATCCAGAGTGGCCGGGGCGGCGCCGCTTCGATCGACGTGATGTCGATAAAGACCGGCGCGGGCCCGCGATCGGTCAGGTCGAACTGGATATTGTAAGCGCTCGCGTCTTTGAGCGTGAAGCCGTGGTCAACCAGCGCCGCCTGAATCCGCAGGGTGCATTGCGCGGCGGCATGCAGCATCCGCGGCGACCATTCGTAAGGGTAGCTGATGAAGGGCAGCTGGCGCTGGCGCACGTAGCAGCGGTCGTCGCGCCGCTCGAGGCGGCCCAGTTCCTCACGTTTGCCGTCGTCCGCGACGACCGCTGGCAGCAGGTCGCCGGTGGCGCTCAGCCGCTGATAAACGGGGTTGGCGAGGAAGGTGCACAAGCGTTCGAAGGCGTCGCGATTGAGCGATCGATAGACGGCGTCATCATAATGGAGCACGTAGCCCGCCGGGTCGCGAAAGGACCCCGGGTCGCGCGTCACCTTTGCCATCGGCGGATCAGCGCGCGTCGGCGGTTTCGGGCTTGTCGGTCTGAGGGTCGGCCGCGTCGGGTTGTTGGCGGCCGAATAACCGACCGGCGAATCTGGCGATCGCGCGGCGGAAGTAGAACCACGCGCCCAGCACCGCACCCCCGAGCATTTGCAGCGTCACGAGGCCGCTACCCGGATCGACGTACGCGATCACGATCGCAAATTCATGTTTCGGGATAATCATATTACCTTCCCCCTTTCATCCCGCGTCCGATTAACTTCAATCATCCTCCGCA
The DNA here is from genome assembly GCA_021780755.1 of Deltaproteobacteria bacterium. Classification (GTDB taxonomy): domain Bacteria; phylum Desulfobacterota; class Binatia; order Binatales; family Binataceae; genus JADMIL01. The sequence continues at coordinate 197,242 of JAJXYF010000027.1, forward strand.
CCGCTCACGTCAACTTTCCTTGTGGGCCCGGCCGTGAAGGTGTTGGTGCCCGAACTGTTGCTCGGGCCAAAAGGCATACACATGCTGACATTGACGGGCGCCGGTCTGGACGCGCCGGTCTCGCTAATCCAGTTGGCGAGATTCGCGGGCGAGTGAAACGATCCGTGCAGCGCCGCCAGGACCAAATCATGCAGTAACACGGTGTTGAACGCCCCGGTGTACCGCAGGCCCGAATGCTCGTGAGCGAGCTTCATGATCAGCGGTACGCGGGCATAGAGCTGGCCTTCACCGTGAGTCCTCTCCTTGCGTCCGCGCCAATTCATCGCGCCCCACGACCATTCGCGGTACGGATGGTCGGAGCTGATTATCACGACCGAATTGTCCCACGTTCCGGCCACCGTCATCGCCGCGCGCAACTTTCCGATCGTGGCATCGACCAGTGAAACGTTGTCAACGTAATCGCCTTTGCAATCGAATTTGCCCAACCTGGCATTGTAAAAACCCGGCGGATGCGGAATCGGAAAATGGACGAAGACCAGGTCAACCGACGGGTCCACCGCCTGCCGGCGCGCGTGCGCCAGGATGTCCTCGTACGCGGTAATTCGATGTTCGCAGTGTGCGGTCTTATCGATATTTTTCAGGAGCGCCTGACCGAGCGGCACGGCGTCTGCCGCGTTCCACAGTTGGGTCAGGATGTCGTCGGGAATGGTGGCCCCGGTCTTGAGCGAATCGCCGTACATCGGATACCAGAAGCAGGAGCTGAAGCTGTTCTTCAGCATGCGGCAGTACGGCAGATACCATCCAACGATTGCCGTCGCGAAGCCCTCGCTCATTGCCTGCGCAAATACGTTGTCCTGCGGATCCCACGGCACGTCTTGCCCCGTGCTGACCAGCCCGATGCTCACGTCACGAGCTCCCTGCGGGTCGATATCCATGATCTGATGGCCCGTGAGGTAGGCCGGCAGGCTCAAACGCGTGCAATAGGCCGGAGGTACCGCATCGGTCGCAACCAGCGATTGCGCCTTCAACCGTTCGATTTCGGGAATTGGAATCTGGTACGGCTTTTTCGATCCGATCATCCCCTCGTCGAGTTCATCGAACAGCATCCACACGACCCGCGCGTGCGGCGTGACGCTGGCGTTGCGGTTGACGGCGATCGCCGGCTGATCCTGAAACTGCTCCGCAAAGTGGCCGTAGTTCACGAACATCCCGCCCGCCTGCAGGAACATGATCAGGACAAAGGGAATCTCGAACATGACCGCCGGGATCGCGACCTTGGTTAGCTGGCGTCCCCACCGAACCATCGCGGCAACCAGAGCGATCACCGCGATCGCCGACAGCATGGTGGTGGTCCGCGGGGCGAACCGCGCCATACTTTCGTACCATTCGTGCAGTTGGTTCTGATACCACCAGAACCTTGCGGTGCGGCTGAGAATCGCGTCGAAAGACTCGAATGCGATGAATAGAAACATCGTCCGAACGGCGATCTTCAGCGTTCTGGACCCAAATTCGCGGATAATCGTCGTCACTGACCAGACCGCCGCGGTTATAAACAGCACCGCGATCGTCACGCCCAGGATGTCCATCCTGGTCGGCGGAGATTTGCGGTAAAAGACGTCGATGGCGTTCAGTCCGAGGACCCGCGTCCACGGATCGATCATCAGCAGATTCGCGAGCGACAGCGCGAGGGAAAAATCCTTGAGCGCCTGACTGGTATGCTGCCCGAATTGCATCGCGAGTAACGGCTTCTGTGGGATACACAGTTTACGAGGACTATCCCCGCATTGGCAAGGCGGGTTAGAAGCGTCTATTTATGCTACATTAGCTCAACTTTGTGTTACGCATAAAACTTATAGAAATTACATAATTGACACACATATGGTCCCGTATGGTGTCATTATCGAGCAATCCGTACGACAAGTTCAGCGCCCCAGTTCGACAATCGTGGCACCAGCGCCTCCGTGATGGGGTTCAGCCTGACGAAACGACGCGCAGTAGGGTGAAGACCCAAGATAATCATGCACTGCTTTCTTTAGCGCACCCGAACCGATCCCGTGAATCACGCGGACCTCGGTGCGATTCGTCAGGTAGGCCTGATCGAGAAACTCCTCTAGCTTGCGCAACGCCTCCCCGGTGCGCATCCCGACCAGGTTTAGTTCGTCGCGATCGTTGGCTGCCGCGGTGACGGTGACTCGCGGTTCGTGAGCGGTCGCGGTTACCGATCGCGCCCGGCGGAGCCGATCGGCTGAAACTTCGATGCGCAGTCCGCCGCGGCCGACCACCGCGCGGTCCTGGTCGAGCGCGATCAACTCGCCGCGAATCTCGCCCAGCTCAACCTGATCGCCAACCTTGAGCGGAGCGTCGTCGGCCCGCGGCGCGCGATCGTCGGAACGCGGGACCACCCGCTCGATTCGGGCGACGGCCGCGGTGAGCGTTTGACCGAACTCGCGCCGGCCCTTGGAGCCAGCCTTCAACTCCGCCAGCACGGCGGAACCCTCGCGCCGCAGTTCCGCGATCGCATTCGCACCTTCGCCCCGCACGCGATCGCGCTCGGCCTCGGCGCGGACGCGCGCCCGTTCGGCGGCCGCGGCAGTCTCGCGTTCGCGATCGGCGAGCGCACGTTCGCGCTCGCGCAAGCGCTCGGTATGCGTGTGCAGGCGCTCGCGCTCCTCTTCCAGGCGGCGCAACGCCTCGGCCAATTCCGCGCTGCCCGCCGGCAACGCGGCCTCGGCCGCCGCGACGATCTCGGGCGGCAATCCGAGCCGGCGCGCGACCGCCAGCCCGTAGCTCTGCCCGATCGTATGCGGCTTCAGCCGATACAGCGGCGCCAGCCGCTCGGGGTCGAAGTCCACCGCCGCCGCCTCGAAACCCGCGCGCGAGTAGGCATGCAACTTGACCGCCGTCGAATGGGTCGCGACCGCCACCAGGCAATCGCGATCGCCGAGATAATCCATCAGGCCGATCGCGAGCGCCGCGCCCTCGACCGGATCGGTGCCGCCGCCGGGTTCGTCCAGGATCACCAGCGCCGGCTCGCGCAGCGATCGGATTATCTCGCTCAGGTTGGTGATATGCGCGGCGAAGCTCGAGAGGCTCGCCTCGATCGACTGCGCGTCCCCGATATCGGCGAAGACGCTGCGGAAAATCTTGATCTTGCTGCCCTCGCGCGCCGGAATGAGCAGGCCCGCCTGCGCCATCAGCGCGAACAGGCCGACGGTCTTGAGCGCGACGGTTTTGCCGCCCGTGTTGGGCCCCGAAATCACGATACCGCGCTGGCCGGGCGCAATCGTCACGTCGATCGGCACGACCTCGCGGCCACTCGTGAGCAGCAGTGGATGGCGCGCGGCGATCAAATCGATACCGTCGCTGCTGAGTTCGGGTTCAATGCAATTGAAGCGCTCGGCAAAAATCGCGCGGGCGTTGAGCGCGTCGAGTTCGACCAGCGCGGTGAACGTCATCCGCAGTTCGGGCAGGTAGCCGCGCACCATCGCGGTTAACCGCATCAGCAGCCGGTACTCCTCGGCCTCGGCCTCGCGCTCCAGCATCATCAGGCGATTGTTCAATTCGACCGCCCAAAGCGGCTCGACGAACAGCGTTTCGCCCGAGACCGAGCGGTCTTGCACGATGCCCTCGAGCCGTTCGGCATAGTTGAGCTTGAGCGGCAGCACGAAGCGCCGGTTGCGCACCGTGACGAGATAGTCCGAGACGAACGGATCCATGCCGGCGGCGTTGAGCGAACGCGCGAGGCGGGTTTCGAGTTCGAGCCGTTCGTCGCGCAGGCGGGTGCGCACCCGCTTCAGCTCGGGGCTCGCGTCGTCGAGCATGCCGCCATCGTCAGCCAGCGCGCGCAGCATCGCGTCGGCGAGTTCCTTGGGCGCGACCAGGTTCTGCACGATCGCGGCGACGTGCGGGCGCGCCTCGACGCGCGATCGCAAGAAGGCGGCCGCCGTGCGCGAAGCCACCACGAAATCACGAATCCGCACCAGCGACGCGCCGTTAAGCACCGCATCCTCGGGCGCGGCGCCCAGCAGATGTTCGTGTTGATCGTCGAAATCGTCGATCGGCACCGAGCCTGAGCGCGCCCGCAGACCGGCCATTTCGGCGGTCGCGCGCAAACGCTCGCGCACCACGGCGGCCTCTGCCGACGGATGCAACCCCGCGATCGCGCGCCGCCCCGGCTCCGAGACCGCGAACTCGCGCACCAGCGCGATCACCTTGTCGTATTCGAGCGCCTTTAAATCCCGCTCACGCATCGCCGCTCTCTGATCCCGCTATTTTTCCGCAAACCTATTCTGCTCCCGCCGCGGCTCCCCTTGCATCCGCTTCACCGCGCCGGTGTCCCAGTTTATAAGAGTCATGGTACAGCATCGATGCCGAATGGCGACCGGCGCCGCGGCAATGAGGATCCGCATGGAACGAATCGAGTCCCGCGTCAGCCCCAACAGCCCCGACTTCAAGCGCAATCGCGAAGTGATGGAGGAGCAGGTCGCCCGCTTGCGCGCCGATATCGAGCACATCCGCGAGGGCGGTCCGGAAAACGCGCGCCGGCGCCACGTCGAGCGCGGCAAGCTGCTGGTGCGCGACCGGGTCAAACGCCTGCTCGATCCCGAAAGCCCGTTTATCGAGCTGTCGCCGCTGGCCGCGTGGGGCATGTACGACGATGAGGCGCCGGCGGCGAGCATCGTCACCGGCATCGGGCGCATCCAGGGGCGCGAGGCCGTGATCGTCGCCAACGACGCCACCGTCAAGGGCGGCACCTACTATCCGGTTACCGTAAAGAAACATCTGCGCGCGCAGGAAATCGCGATCGAAAACCGGCTGCCGTGCGTGTACCTGGTCGATTCAGGCGGCGCCTTTCTACCGCTGCAGTCGGAGGTCTTCCCCGACCGTGAACACTTTGGCCGTATTTTCTACAATATGGCGCAAATGTCGGCGCTCGGCGTCGCGCAGGTCGCGGTCGTGATGGGTTCATGCACCGCCGGCGGCGCCTACGTGCCCGCGATGGCCGACGAGAGCATCATCGTGCGCGACCAGGGCACCATCTTTCTCGCCGGCCCGCCATTGGTGCGCGCGGCCACCGGCGAAGTCGTCACGGCCGAGGAACTTGGCGGCGGCGACGTCCATACGCGGCTGTCCGGTGTCAGCGATCATCTGGCCGACGACGACGGCCACGCGCTCGAAATCGCGCGTTCGATTTTCTCGAATCTCGGCACGCGTCCGCCGCAAAACGTGCTCGCGCAAGACGCTCCGGAAGACCCCTACTACGATCCCGCCGAACTTTACGGCGTCATCTCACACGACTCGCGCAAACCCTATGAAGTGCGCGAGGTCATCGCGCGTCTCGTGGACGGCTCCCGGATGCAGGAGTTCAAGGCGCGCTACGGCACTTCGCTGGTGACCGGCTTCGCGCGCATCCACGGCTATCCGGTCGGCATCATCGCGAACAACGGCGTGCTCTTCAGCGAGTCGGCGTTGAAGGCGACGCACTTCATCGAGTTGTGCTGCGCGCGCCGCATCCCACTGGTGTTTCTGCAAAACATCACCGGCTTCATCGTCGGCAAGCGCTACGAGCAGGGCGGCATCGCCAAGGACGGCGCCAAGATGGTCAATGCGGTGGCCAACGCGCAGGTACCTAAATTCACTGTGATCATTGGGGCGTCCAACGGCGCCGGCAATTACGGCATGTGCGGTCGCGCGTATTCTCCGCGGCTGCTTTTCATGTGGCCCAACTCGCGCATCTCGGTGATGGGCGGGGAGCAGGCGGCCAACGTCCTATTGACGGTGAAGCTCGATCAGATGGGGCGCGAGGGCGGTAAGATGTCGCCCGCGGAGCAGGCTGAATTCGTGCGCCCGACGCTCGAGAAATACGAACGCGAATCGAGTTGCTATTTCGCCAGCGCCCGCCTGTGGGACGACGGCGTGATCGATCCGCTCGAGACGCGCGCGACGCTCGCACTCGGCATCGCCGCGTCGCTCAACGCCGGGATCCCACCGGCGACGGCGTTCGGCGTGTTTCGGATGTAGTAATGAGTACACGCGAACATCCGCGGATTGCGCTGCTGTTCCCCGCGCAGCATGCCGAGGCTGCCGCCGTACTCGGACGCGCATTCGCCAACGATCCGTTGATTAGCGCGATTATCGGCAACGTCTCCGACGCGGGTGTCCGCGCGTCCCGGATGGCACATCTGTTCACCGTAATACTCACTGAGCAATGTCATTCGGGACAGCCGGTATTGGGTGTGATCCACGACGGACGTGTCGGCGCCGCCGCGATTATCGAACAGGTGGCGCGCCCGTCGTCCTCGGCGGCTACTGTCATTCGCGGGCTTACGCTGATGCCCGAACTGGTCCGCGCGGCTGGCTTTGGCGGCGTGCTGCGCGCGGTCTCGACGCTCGATACGCTGCTCAAGCATCGTCCCGCCGAACCGCATATCTACCTCAACGTGCTGGGCGTCGAGCCTGACTTGCAGCGCCGTCACTATGGCGTCGCGCTGCTCGACTATCTTCGCGATCAAGCCGCGCTACGTTCCGATCTCGCCGGCGTCTATCTTGAAACCGCGACCGAGGCCAACGTCGCGTACTACAGCCACGTTGGCTACCAGGTTATCGGCGAGATTCGTCCGCTCGGCGTGCGCGTCTGGCGCATGCTCCAACCTCGCCCCGCCTGACGTCCTGTTTTTGTAACCTCAGTGTCATACTCACATCGATTACGTAATAGCTGAATGGGTAGCTACTATGTAATGACGAATCTACATTGAACAGGCACTCAAGAACCCTGATCATACTGGAGTAGCCACCCCGTCGGATGACGATGGAAGCGACTGAGTATCGATCGTCGGTAACTTCAGTCGCCGGGGTGAATCATCTTTTCCGGCACCACCAGCCGATCGAATTCCTCGCCCTTCAAATACCCCAGATCCTCGCATGCGTGCCGCAGCGTGATGCCCCGCTCATGCGCATGCTTCGCCACCTTCGCCGCCTTGTCGTAGCCGATGTGCGGGCTGAGCGCCGTCACCAGCATCAGCGAGCTTTCCAGGTAATGCGTGATCTTCGGCCGGTTCGGCTCGATCCCATCGACGCAGTATTTCGCGAACAGCACCGCCGAGTCCGACAGCAGCGCGATCGAATGCAACAGGTTGTGAATTATCACCGGCTTGAAGACGTTCAGTTCGAAATTGCCTTGCGAGCCCGCGATTGAAATCGCGGTGTCATTGCCGATCACCTGCACGCACACCATCGTCATCGCCTCCGACTGCGTCGGGTTGACCTTGCCCGGCATGATCGACGAGCCCGGCTCGTTCTCCGGCAGCGTCAGCTCCGCCAGTCCGCAGCGCGGCCCCGAGCCCATCCAGCGGATGTCGTTGGCGACCTTCATCAACGAACACGCGAGCGTCTTGAGCGCCCCACTCGCCATCACCAGCGCGTCATGGCCCGCCAGCGCGGCGAACTTGTTCGGCGCCGCGGTGAACGGCAGCCCGGTGAGCTGCGCGATGCGCGCCGAGCAGCGCGTGTCGAACTCCGGATGCGTATTCAACCCGGTGCCCACCGCGGTGCCGCCGATCGCGAGTTCCAGCACGTCCGGCAGCACCATCTGGATCCGCGCGATGTCGTATTCGAGCTGCGCGATGTAGCCCGAGAACTCCTGCCCGAGCGTTAGCGGCACCGCGTCCATCAGATGGGTGCGGCCGATCTTCACGATGTCGGCGATCGCGGCCTGCTTGCGCTTCAGCGCCTCGACCAGCTTCGCCAGCGCCGGCAGCAGCCGATGCGTCAGCTCCTCGGCCGCCGCTATATGCATCGCGGTCGGAAACGTGTCGTTGGACGACTGCGACATGTTGACGTGGTCGTTCGGATGAATCGGCTGCTTGCTGCCCATCGCGCCGCCGGCCAGCTCGATCGCGCGGTTCGAGATGACCTCGTTGGCGTTCATGTTGGTCTGCGTGCCGCTGCCGGTCTGCCAGATGCGCAAGGGAAATTCGGCGTCGAGCTTGCCCTCGATTACCTCGTCAGCGGCCTTCACCATGAGTTCGCATTTATCCGCCGGGAGCTGTCCGAGATCGCGATTGACCTCGGCCGCCGCCTTCTTGAGCACGCCGAACGCGCGCACGATCGATCGCGGCATGATGTCGTGTCCGATCGCGAAATGCAGCAGCGACCGTTCGGTCTGCGCGCCCCAGTAATGATCCGCCGGGACCTCGATCGCGCCCATGCTGTCGGTTTCCGTGCGTACGCCTTTGCCGTTCTTCATCGCCCTGACTCCCGTCGTCGCCGAAAAAATCACAAACGCTTGAAATCCTAATCGTATTTTCCCCCGCGCGCGAGCAGTCCGTGATCCGGGTCGCTCGAACGGGTGCCCTTCAGCGACCACGATGCTTGCGCGTCGACGCGGGATCGCTCCCGACGCGATCCGCAAGACTGGCTCACCCCCCTTTCCACAGGGCGAAGCCCGCCCGGCCCCTCGCCGAAAATCGAGCAACGCGAGCACACCCACCGGCGGCATGGAATGCCGTGAAACCTCGTGAGGTTTCAGTTTCTCCGGAGAAATTCTCGGTTTCGAGTTCCTGAACAAATTTCCCCTTCCGCTTTAGGGAAGAGGCGGGGGGTTAGGTCTCCCCCCATGCACCCGTTGACTTGGCCGCGCCGTCCCGCTTTTCTAGACGGTCGCACCGTTATAGGTTAAACCGGTTACAGGAGAGGATAAGCACCCATGCCGTGGACGATAACCCGCCTTTGCATCGATTGTGTGGACACCGGCTGTGTCAGCGTCTGCCCGGTCGATTGCATCTACGAATATGTCGGTGACGACCGCAAGAGCTTCCCCAACCAGCTCTACATCAACCCCGACGAATGCATCGATTGTGGCGCTTGCGAGCCCGAATGCCCGTGGCAGGCGATCTTCGAAGAGCCGGCGGTTCCCGACGTCTTCAAGGACGACATCGCCCTCAATCATCAAACGGTCGAAGTCGCCGATCAGTTCAAGGTCAAGACTTTCCAGCAGACCGTACATCCGACGCCCGAACAGATCGCGGCCAACAAGGCCAAGTGGGGCTGGACCGACGGCTGAGGCCGCACCGGTCGGTTTCGGCGTGAAGCGCCGCCGGCGGCGCGCCCCTGGTCGATCACTTAGGGGCGTGTTCAGCGAGCGGCGGTTCCGCGTCCGCACCGCTAGACTCGAGAAGGGGGAAATTCGAGCGTGAACGGATTGTTCAGGCGCGTCGCTCCGGCGGTTGCGATTGCGATGTTGCTCGCGCTGGCCGCGCCAGCCCACGCCGCCGACGGGCCGCGTCCCGGCCTGTGGAAGGTCACCACTCACGTGGTGCGCGACGGGGTTACTTCGGACCCGGATACGCAAAGCAATTGCGTCACCGCCGACCAGGTCAAGGACCCCAGCAAGTCATTGATGCCGCCGGATTCGCCCGACGAAAAATGCACCCGCACGCAGTACCAATGGACCGGCAGCAAGCTCACCTGGAGCATGGTCTGTAACGGGCGGATGGCGTTGACCGGCGGCGGCGACCTCGATTTCGACTCGCCCGAACATTACCGCGGGAAGATCACTTCGACCGGTTCGTTCAACGGCCACGACTTCACTTCGACCATCGTGCTCGAAGGCCAACGCGTCGGCGACTGCCCCAACCCGTAACGCGGCCCATGCTCTGTTCCGAGGCCTCTCCCCCAAGGGAGAGGCCGTTGAACGCGTAGCGTTCGGCGGGTGAGCGACCCTCAAAAAATACCATTTCGAATTCTTCTAACCGGCCGCCCGCTCAATGCGTGAGCGTGACCGTCCCGAGCGACGTCGGCAGCCCCATAAAGGTCACGCCCACGTTGCCGCCCACGGTCGCGGACACGCCCAGCGCGGCGATACTCTGCGCCGACAGCGGGCTCCCCGCCTGCCGCAACGCGGTCATCGTCGCGCCCAGCGTGAAATTCACCATGCTGCCGATCCCAATCGAGATCGGCGGATTGAATTTGAACACCATCGTCTTGGACTTGAACGGAGTCACGGTCTGCGCGCCCGCGGTCATGCTCACCGACCTGAAGATGCTCGGCCGGGTCAAATTAACCGTCACCGAGTTCACCGCCAGCGGCACCGAAGAGGTGTTCGCCAGCGTCAGCACGCCCGCATTGGCGACCACGGTTTTCGGCGGCACGTTCAACACCGCCGGCGTCACCGTCGCCTTCCCGCCCGCCAGATAGGAAATCAGCAGCGTGGCCATGTCCGGCGAGCCCCATCCGGTGGTCAGATCGTAACCGATGCCGGCCGAACAGCAACTTGAGACGCCATTGAAAAAATTATCGCCGCTGGTCACATCGATCAGCCCCGAGTCCGAGCCCGTATTCCCCAGTACATAGAGTTGCGGATTCATCTGACCGATGCGGCCGATTCTGTTGAGCGCTCCGGGGCCATAAATCTGCGCGATCAATCGCGAGTACCCGGCCCAGGCCGGCGCAGACACGCTCGTGCCGCCGATGATGCCGAGCCGGTTTGCCCGGTTGATGAACGCCACTATGTAAAAGCCGGGAAAGTCCGGCCCCGCGCCGAGCGCCACGTCGGGAACCGCGCGCCCCGCATAACTGATTCCTGCCCCAGTCTGCCACGGCGGGGGTTTAAATACCCCACTCACTCCGCCGCCGGTCGCGCCGCCGCCCTCGTTCCACGCCGATTCCAGACCGTCGAGCACGGTGCTCGTGTCCTTGTTCATCAGATTGTAGTTCGGATCGAATTGCGTACCGCCCACCGCGGTCACGTAGGTGTCGGCGGCCATCTCGCTCACACCCGGCGCGGTTCCCGCAACGCATCCGCCCGCGCTGGCGATCAACCCGGCCGCGCCGGTGTCTCCCGAGCTGACGAAGACCGTCTGTCCCAGCGTCGCGGCCTCATTGAAAATTGGATCCAGCGTGCCACTGTAGAAGGCGTTGGACTGTCCGCAATAGCTGAAGCTGATGCTCACGACGCCGCACTCATCGTCGTTGACGGCCTTGCTGATGGCATCCTGCAAGTCGTTCGTGCCCGCCCCGATATAAAGCTTGATCGGCGTATTCGGCGCCACCGCGTGCGAATACTCGACGTCGAGGTCCGCCTCGACTTCAGCGTCGCCAGTAAACCCGGGATTGCGGCCGCTCGCGAACACCTTGGTCAGCCTCACTGGCGGAAGCGCGAATCTACGCGTGAAAGCGCTGAAGGTAGTCGGATGCACATCCGACACCGCCGCCAGTGCGATACAATCCGGCGCCTTGGTGCCCGCGATACCGCTGCTGATCAACCCGGTCTCGTTGTAGTAAGTGCGGAAATCCGAGGGCGAAAAGCCGAAGCCCAGCGTGGTTTTGTAATCCGGCGTTGCGCCCTCGCCGGCTTGCCCGGAGGTCGGCAATGGAGACCCGAAGCGCAGGTGCTCGGGCAACATCGGTTTCACCGCGAAGGTATTGTGCAGGCCCTCGACGCTCGCAATCAGCGGCGCCAGCGCGACCGGCACCGCCGGTTCATCGACGTTGGCGAATAGCGTTCCATTGCTGACGATCGTCACGTCGAGCGCCCGCCCGACCACCGCCGCGCTCGCCGTCGCCCGCACCATGTGCTGATTCAGATCGACCGCTTTCACGGTGAATCCCGCCGACGAGAGCCATTGCGCCACCGCGTCCGCGTCCGCCTGCCGCGGGCCGAAGCGCTCGTTGAACTGCGCCGCTGTCAGCCACTGATGATATCGCGGCGAGGTCGGGTCCTGCTGATCGCGTTGGAGTTGTTCGAGCGCCGCGGTGTTGCGCAGCGCGAGCATCACCGTGATCGTCATCGGCATCGCGGCCGGCGCTGCCACCGCATTGGGAATCTGCGCGGCGGCGGGCGACACGGTTCCCGACAATCGCATGGTTGCCTGCGCACGCCCGTAACCGGGCATCAACGCCGACAACAACAACGCCGCCACCACCACCGCCAACTTTGGCTTTCCCATCATTCCCCGATGTGCCGGGCTCACCTGAGACGACGGGCGAGACGCGTTCCGCGAACGCCCCGCGCCTACACGATGCGCTTTTGCCCGTGCTTGAAGCCGCCCTGCTCGCCGAGCCCCGGCTGGTCCCGATCGGGCTCGCGCGTGCGTCCGCGTCCGCGCCCCCGATTCTCGCTGCCCCGTTCACTCGGATCGCGCCGCTCGTCTACCGGCGCAATCTCGATCGCACGCATGAAGCCGTCGCCGGTCGATCGCGTCGCGATCATCGGATCGTCTTTCAACGCCAGATGCACGATGCGCCGATCGCGGGGCGGCATCGGATCCAGAATCACCGCCACGTGCTCGCGCTTGGCCTGCTCGCCCTTGGACAATGCCATCCGCTGCAGCAGGCGCCGGCGCCGCGCGCGATAGGACTCGGTGTCGATTGATATTGGCGCGGCGTCCTTGATCTTGCGCGCCAGCAGCCGATTTACCATGTACTCGATCGCGTCGAGCGTCTGCCCGTGGCGCCCGATCAATATCCCCGAGCCGTCGCCCTTGATATTGAGTTCGAGGGTCTCCGGATCGTCGGATTCCGCAAACTCGATCGTCGCCTGCTCGCCCATCAGTTCGAGGATCCGTTCGAGGAAAATCCGGGCCTCGCGCGCCTGCTCCTGCAGGTCCGCGATCTTGCGCGAATCGTTGCCGGCCTCATCGACCATCGCGAACGGATCGCGATCTTCCTCGCGCTCCAATTCGCGATCGCGCGGCTCGGCGGGCCGCTGCGGCTGAGCCTCCGCCGGCCGCCGCCCGCCGCGATCGCGGCCCGCGATGGGCCGACCGTCCGGGCCACCGCTTGAAGTTGCTGTGATGCCTGCCGCGGCGTTCGGGGTCGCGTCTCCCGACGGTCGGCCACCCCGCCGGCCGCGGCCCCCGCGACTGCGGCGCTGGCGCGGAGCGTCATCGCCGCGCCCGTTGTTGCGGCGCTCGTCGCCCGTGCCTCCATCGTCGCGAACGTCGCGATCCTGGCGAACACCAGCGCTCCGCTCATCGGTCGGCGCGCTACGCGGGCTCGCGCCGCGCTCGTCGCGCCTCTGAATCTCGCTCCGCTCCGGTCGCGGCATGTCGCTCCGCTCTTGCCGCGAAAATTCGCTGCGCTCAGGCCGCGACACCTCGCTGCGCTCGGGACGGCGCGGCGGCTCCGCCTCGCGACGCTCGTCGCGCGCCGCCTCGCCCATCGCCCGCTGCGGCGGCGCCTGGATAGGCTCCCGGCGCGGCTCCGGCCGCGCCTC
>JAJXYF010000038.1 GCA_021780755.1 Deltaproteobacteria bacterium
AGGTGGAACTGGAACGGCAGCGGTTTTTCCGGGAGTCCCCGCTGGTGATGGGCTTGAGCGGTGATTTGCCTCAGCCCGGCGATTTCATCACCAACGATCTCCTCGGCGTACCCATCCTGATCGCGCGCCGCGATGACGGACAGGTCAACGCATTCCTCAACGTTTGCCGTCATCGCGGCACCAGGGTGGCAGAGGGGTGCGGCAAAGGTCAAAAAAGTTTTGTGTGCCCTTATCATGGTTGGTCCTACGGCCGCGATGGCCGCTTGATCGGAATAACTGATCAACGCGTATTCGGCGAGATCGACCGGCCTTCGCATGGGCTGCGCGCGCTGCCGGTTAAGGAAGAGTATGGGCTAATCTGGGTGCGGCCCTTGCCCGGCGAGGCGGCGATCGAACCGAGCAGCCTGCTGGGCGGGCTGGCGCCGGAGATGGCCGCCTACGGCTTCGACCGTTACGCGCACTATGAAACGCGCGTCCTGCACCGGCGCATGAACTGGAAACTCGTGGTGGACACTTTCCTCGAGGCGTACCACGTCCCGATCCTGCACCGGAAAACGATCGCACCGCTAATCAACGGCCGATCCACTGTCTTCGATCCCCATCATGGAAATCTCCGAATGGTTGTGCCGCGCACCACGATCGACGAACTGCGCACCCTTGTAGAAGACCGCTGGCAAGTGTTGAAGCACGTCGCGATAATTTACGTTCTGTTCCCCAACGTGGTGCTGGTTTGGCAGGGCGACCATATCGAAACGTGGCGGGTCTATCCGGCTGGAAACGGCGCCGACGAAACCGTGATGCACGTGTCGCTCTACACGCCCGAACCAGCTCTGACTGACAAAGCGCGCGGGCATTGGAACCGGAACATGGTCTTGCTGCTGCGGACGGTTGAGAGCGAGGATTTTCCGCTGGCCGAGGCCATGCAACGGGGGTTCACGTCCGGCGCGCAGGATCACGTTAATTTCGGCCGCAATGAACCGGCTCTCGCCCACTATCATAGCGCAATTCGCGCCGCCCTCGGATTGCCACTATGAAATGAGCCGGCCCGAAGATCGGAAACGATTTCGCGGATGCGTCGGTCGTCAGTTCCTGAGCGTGCGGCCGAGCACGGAATCGGCGATAATGTTGCGTTGGATCTGGTTAGTGCCTTCGACGATCTGCACCACCTTCGCGTCGCGGAAATACCGGTTGATTGGATATTCCGCCGAGATGCCGGCCGCTCCGAACAGTTGCATCGCATCGGTGGCGACCTTCATCGCGACGTCGGAAGCAAGGCACTTGGCCATCGCCGCGACCGGCGCCAGTTCTTTGCCCGTGGCACCAGCGTCCACCATAGCGGCGGCGCGATAAACCAATTGGCGGGCAGCCTCGGTCTGCATCACCATGTCAGCGATCATCCAGCGGATTCCTTGGAAATCGCTGATCTTCTGCTTGAACGCGACGCGGTTCTGGATGAACTGAATCGAATGGTCGATCGCGCCTTGGGCGAGACCGACCGCGCGCGCGGCTACGATCGGACGACTGGTGTTCAACGCTTCCATCGCCACCTTGAAGCCCCCGCCGCCTTCAGGACCGAGCCGGGCGGCCTCAGGAACGAACATCTGCTCGAAGAAGAGTGGACAGGATGGAATACCGCGAGCGCCCATCTTATCCTCTTTTCGGCCGATCGTCAGACCCTTCGTATCGCGCTTGACGATGAAAAGGTTGATGCCGATCGGGCTGCCGTCTTCCTTGACGCATTTCGCGGCTACGAGAATGAAATCTGCGATGTGGGAGTTAGTGCACCAGATTTTCGAACCGTTGAGACGGTAGCCACCGGAGGTTGCCGTCGCCGTAGTCGTGATACCGGAAACGTCGGAGCCGGATTGTGGCTCAGTTAGCGACAGCGCGCCGCGCAGCTCGCCCGAAGCAAGGCCGGGAAGCAGGCGATGCTTCTGTTCTTTCGTTCCACCGGCCAGGATCGCGCCGAATGGTACCCACTGTACGACGAGTAGATAGCCGGTGTTATAACAAACGCGTCCGAGTTCTTCGACGGCGATGCACGCCGACAGCATGTTCCCGACGCCGCCGTACTCAGGCGGAAACGGCAACGTGAACAGTCCCAGTTGCCGCAGCAGATCAAACATGTCTTGGGGATACTGGGCGGTACGATCGATCTCATCCGCCCGCGGCGCGACTTTCTCTTTGGCCACTCGGCGAACGAGGTCCTGAATGCGTAATTGATCTTCCGTTAACGCGTAACTCACCGTCGCCTCTCATTATTATTTCCAAGCTACTGAATCTGGGATAGCGATTGGCGCTCAGAATGTAAAGCGAGCCTCATGGCAATCGCGACCATTGCGCCGTTCCTGACGCGCGCACTCTTGACCCTCGATGAGGGGACGAGTAGAAACAGTTAGAGCATTAACTCATGGAATATTCGCTCGAAGATATTGTGCGGCTCTCGGGCCTGTCGGTCGACACCATCCGTTACTATCAGACGCTGCGGCTGATCCCGCCGCCCGCTCACAAGGGGCGAAAGGCCGTTTACGACGACGGCCACCTCGACCGCTTGCGGCTCGTCCGGCGAGCTTCCGAGCAGGGCCTTCCTCTTCGGGTGACCAGGGATCTGCTGTCGAAGCATGAGCGTCTGGAGTCGAACCGCGAATTGCTGACCGCAGTGCAAAAGCAACTCGCGGCGCCCTGTTATACGAGCGCGGAGATGGCCAAGCTGCTCGGAGTTCCGGAGCGGCTACTCCGTTTGGTGGAGAGCCGGGGGCTCGCCGACATTCTCGACGAGCAAAATGGCCCGTTACGCTATTCCGAGGATGACCTGCGAATTGCGCGTGAAGCGCTCAAACTTCTCAACTGCGGGTTTCCGCTGAGCAAGCTTCTAACCTTGGCGATAAAGCATGACCAGGCCATGCGCAAGACGGCCGCTGCGGCGATTTCCCTGTTTCACAAGCAGGTGCGCAAAGAGCGGTCCGGGGGAAAGAGGGAAGAGGCGGAGCGCGCGGCAAAGGTGTTCCAGGAAATTTTCCCGATAGTCACGTCGCTCGTCGGCCATCACTTTCAGAGGGTGCTGGTAAGCGAAGCTTTGAAGCAGTTGAAGCGCGGCGGCGAGGAAGAAACTCTCGCGGTCGCGCGGCGGTCGATTGGTGAAGTGTGGGCATCGCTGCGCATAGGACAAACGTCGCCAGACTCTTGATGACTTAGCCTGAAACGACCGGAATCGCTCGAGCGCGGTAGTGAAACAGAGGTTAGCCCGTAAAAGGAGAAGAACAAATGAGCGCAATA
>JAJXYF010000005.1 GCA_021780755.1 Deltaproteobacteria bacterium
GCGTGTGCAGATCGACGAAGCCCGGCGCCACGATCAGCCCGTCGGCGTCGATCGTCTTCTTCGCGAATCCGGGTGCGCGGCCGCCAATCTGGGCGACCCGGCCGTCGCGGATCCAGAGGTCGCCGCGATAACGCGGGGCCCGCGTCCCGTCAACCACCGTGCCACCCTTGATGTGAATGTCGTAATCGGCCATTTAGAGTTCCCTCCTCGATGGTAAGGACCTGCGCACGCACCCGGCCAGGGTGATGTCGCAAATGAGATTTAAGATGCCTTTTTTATAGCACCGCCGTCGCGAAAGACAAGCTAATTCGACCCGCCTGTTTTCGTAATGCGCACGAGCCTCCGGCGCCGCACAATTCACGCCCGGCGAAACCGCACCGCGTCAGCCAACGACGATCCTTAAGACCAGCCATGCCCCTAGACGAGGTAGAAGCGTGTGCCGCAGATCTCAACGGTGTGGTCGCCCCTGCGCAATCCGCGACGCTCGGCCGCCTCGAGCAGCCGCTTGCGATCCGCGACGACCACGTCGATTCCGCTGAGGCCCTCGCCGCGGCCGTCGGTCGCCTCGACGAACCGCACCGCCGCATTGTCGAGCGCCATCGCGATTCGCCCGCGCGCGTCCTTGCGCAGCGGCAACTCGGCGACGCTCGCCCATCGCTCGGCCAGCCCGCGCGGGTCCGCCGATTGCAGTTCGACCGCGGTGTACGCGCTCACGACCTCGGTACGTCGCGCTGCCGTCCAGCCGCTCCCGCCCGCCGGCGCCCAGTTGCCCTCCGGCTCGCCCTTCGCGTCCCAATCGATCTCGAAAAACGCGCCGCCGGTGTCCCCCGGATGTAACTGCATCGCATGGAAGCCCTTCGCGTCGTGATCGAGCACCAGCCGGATGTTCAGCGCGGCCGCTCGCGCCTTGCGGCCGAGTTGCGTTTCATGACTGTCGCACTGGCAGATCACCATGTAGCCGCCGTCGCCGTTGCGCCGCTTGAGATAGCGTCCGGCCGCGGTGTTGTCCTTCACCGGCGCCACCACTTCGATAAAATTGCTGCCCACCGGCATCAGCGAGTTCTCCAGCCCGAACACGGCGACTTCCGGGTCCTTGAAACATACTTCGACTCCCAGCACCGCTTTGAAGTCATCGAGCACAGGCGCGAGCTTTTCCGCTACCAGACAAATCTGCCGCAGTCGTATCGACATGGTATTTTTCCTCCCGTGGGCGCGGCCCCTCTCGTCTCTTCCCGACGTGAGGGCCTTCGACCCCCGCACAATAGTCCCAGCCGCCCTCCGCATGCCAGCGCCGCGACTACTACTTGTTTTCGGCAGTAGCTACCGGCGTCACACCGTCGCGGTTGACCAATAGGCGATGATAGTACATTTTAACTCGCATCTTAGCTCACGGATGCGTACTTGAACCTCGTAAGGAACCTGTGAGTAGTCAGAAACCCATCGAAGTTGCCGTTATCGGCGGCGGATGCGCCGCTATCTCGACCGCCTTCGATCTCACCCGCCCCGAACTTGACGGCAAGTTTCACGTCACCATCTATCAACTCGGATGGCGCCTCGGCGGCAAGGGCGCCTCCGGCCGCGGCCCCGCCGATCGCATCGAGGAGCACGGGCTCCACATCTGGATGGGCTTTTACGAGAACGCCTTTCGCCTGCTTCGCGAATGTTACGCCGAGCTCAACCGCGACCCGCACAAATGCCGCTTCGCCGATTGGCGCGACGCCTTCGTGCCCGAGCCGCTCATCGGCGTGATGGATCGATCGCCGCGCGGCGATTGGACGCCCTGGCTCGCGCTCTTTCCGCCGGCCCCGGGTCTCCCGGGCGATCCACTGACTAATCACAATCCCTTCACCGTTGCGGCCTACCTCGGCCGGCTCGCGACGATGTTGCGCATTACCCTTGCGGGCGTGCGGACTTATCGCCGCGATAATGCCGACGCGCTCGCCGCGCCTTCCGCGCCGAATCCGCCATCGCCCCCCGGCGCCGACCCGGTTCGCGATTCCTCGTCGTCGGCCGAAGTCACCGCCGCCATCACGCGCCTGCTCAAGTATGGTCTCCTCGCGACCATCGCCGGCCTTTGCGAGGCGGTCGCCCTGCTCGAAGTAATGTTGCGCGCGCTGCCCTCGTACCCGACCTCGATCGTCATCCAGCTCCTCGGCGCCGTTGCCTCCGAGGCCCGACGCCAACTCCAACCGCTTATCGATAATGACGACGAGACGCGCCGCCTATGGGAAGCGATCGACCTCACCGTCGCCGTCATGACCGGCATCGTCCGCTTCGGCCTCGCGACCGATCCGCGCGGCTTCGACGCCATCGACGACTACGAATTACTCGATTGGCTGCGCCTTAACGGCGCCTCCGAAAGCTCCCTCGACTCCGCCCTCGTGCGCGGCATGTACGACCTCGCGTTCGCCTATAAAGACGCCGACGCCGCGCGCCCCAATCAGGCCGCCGGATGCGCTCTGCGCGGCTCGATGCGCATGTTTTTCACCTACCGCGGCGCCTTTTTCTGGCGGATGCAGGCGGCCATGGGCGACGTCGTCTTCGCTCCCTTTTACGAAGTCCTCAAGCGCCGCGGCGTCACCTTCAAGTTCTTTCATCGGCTGACCAACCTGAAACTCGCCGACCCGTCCGCGCTCGCCCCGGGCGAACGCCCCTACGTCGAGGCCCTCGAGTTCGACGTGCAGGCGCTGACCCGCGCCGGCGCCGAATATCAACCGCTCATCGACGTCCGCAGCCTGCCATGCTGGCCCTTCCAACCCGACTTCGACCAGCTCGCCGACGGCGCTCTGATGCGCGCCGAGGGCCGCGATTTCGAATCGCATTGGGAACGTCGCAAGGCCGCCACCCGCACCCTGCGCGTCGGCACCGACTTCGATTTTGTTGTTCTCGGCGTTGGACTTGGCGCGATTCCCGAGGTCGGCCGCGATCTCCTCGAACGCGACCAGCGCTGGCGCGACCTCGTCACCCACGTGACCACCGTGGCCACTCAGGCCGCGCAAATCTGGATGCGCGAGGACATGGACGCGCTCGGTTGGCCTCATCCGCAAACCGCGGTCTCCGGCTTCCTTCATCCCTTCGATACCTGGGCCGACATGCGCCATCTGATCCCCGAGGAAAGTTGGCCCGTGCGGCCCCGCGCTATCGCGTATTTTTGCGGCGCGTTGCCCGACGCGCCGCTACACCGCGCACCCCACGGGTCCGCGAAGGACTCCAGTTCGCCCGAGTTTGCCGTCCGCCAGCGCGAACAGGTCCGCCGCAACGCCATCGATTTCCTCAATCGCGATATCGCGCCGCTATGGCCCCGTGCCGTACATCCGCAAGGCGGCGGCTTTCGATGGGAACTACTGGTCACGCCCGGCGAATCCGCACACTCGACTAGCTATTCGATACCAGCCGCCGGCGAGGCTGCCGCCCACCCAATCGATCCCGCACCATCGGCGGGCGAGTCGCGCTTCGATACTCAGTTCTGGACCGCCAACGTCAATCCCTCCGACCGCTACGTCCAGTCGCCACCCAAAACCACCCGCTATCGCATCTCGCCGCTGGACAATACCTACGACAATCTCACTGTCGCCGGCGATTGGACCGCCTGCGGCCTCAACGTCGGCTGTGTCGAAGCCGCTGTCATCTCCGGGCGTCTCGCCGCGCACGCGCTGGCCGGCTCCCCGGCCCTCGAGGAGATAGTCGGTTATGACCATCCGTAGTATATGGCTATTCAGGCGAATGACTATTTCGGAGTACTCACTATTCCCAATCGATAACGGAGCAAGACCATGAACGACCGCCCCCGTATTCGGCGCAAGGATCCCGCACGCGATGCTCCCGTGCGCGACTGGTCCAACATGTTCCGCGGTCCCGGCGCACCCGCTGCTTCTTCTACCGAGGCTCCGCCGGCCCCGCTGCCGCCCGGCAGGACCGCGCCCTCTGGTGTTCCGGATGCCTCCGCCGCGCCGCCGCTGCCCTCCGCCTTCAACGACGAGGCGCGCATCGGTATCGAAACCGCCTACGAGGTGATCGACCAGCACCTGCGCGAAGGCCGGCTCGCGGCCCAGGCGCAGGCCCCGCGCGATACTCCGGGAACCGGGCCGTTCGGCGTCGCGGCGCCCTCCGCGATGAGTATTTCGTCCGACAGTATCCAGCAGGTCGTCACCCAGGGCCTCCGTTTCTACTCGAGCCTCATGCCGCTGTGGGCCGCCTTCATCAAATCGCTCGCGGCCGCCACTGTCGTGCCCGACGCCAGCGCCGCTGCCGCCGCCGGAATTGCGCCCGCGCCGCTCGCCCCCGCGCCATTTCCGCGCGCCGCCGCCGATGGCCGCGGTCCTGTCATCGTGGAAATCGCCTCTACCCGCATGGCTCGCGTCACTATCGACTTGCCGCCCGCCGCGAACGCGCCGAATCTCGCCCTCGGCGCTCTCCATCCGCTCGATCCCGGCCAGCCGCCTTTACTCGACATCGCGCTCGCGTTCGATCCCGTCGCCAATCGTCACGTCGTGCGGATTCGCGTGCCCGACGCCCAGCCGGCCGGCGTCTATAGCGGCGTCATCGTCGATCGCGATGCCGGCGCGCCGCGCGGCACCATCACCCTACGAATTGACGGATAATTCTTCTGACAGGCGGTAACCAGCGCGATGTCCGTCACCTCGACCCTCGTTCCCACCATCCTCGGCGAATACGGCGCGATGACCCGCGCCGCGCTGCGCGACTACCTCCCCGCCCGCGAGCCGCGCCGCCATCTCTACGACCTGGTCGCCGACTATCCCCTGCGCGGCGGCAAGATGATGCGCCCGAGCCTCTGTATCGCCGCGGCCTGCGCCTTCGGCGCCCGTCCCGATGATGCGCTCGGCGCCGCCGTCTCGATCGAACTGCTGCACAACGCGCTGCTCATCCACGACGATATCGAAGACGGCAGCGAACAGCGCCGCGGCCGCCCGACGCTCCATCTCGAACACGGCGTCCCGCTCGCGCTCAACGCCGGCGACACCCTGGCCCTCGTCGGCCTGCGCCCGCTCTTCGAATACCCCGGCCGCCTCGGCGCCGACCTCGCGCTGCGCCTGGTACAGGAGGCCGAACGGATGGCGCTCATCAGCGCCGAAGGGCAGGCGCTCGAACTCGGCTGGCGTCACGACAACCTCATCGACCTCACCGACGCCGACTATCTGCGGATGGTGCTCAAAAAGACCTGCTGGCTCGCCACCATCTTTCCGCTGCGCGCCGGCGCTCTGATCGGTTCGCGCGCCGCGCTCGACCTCGACGCCTTCATCCGCTTCGGCTTCTTCCTCGGCGCGACCTTTCAGATTCAGGACGACCTGCTCAACCTCGTTGCCGATCGGAGCTATGGCAAGGAACGCGACGGCGACCTGTGGGAGGGCAAACGCACGCTGATGTTGATTCGGCTGTTCCGCGAGTCCGCGCCCGCCGATCGCGATCGGCTCACCGCGATTCTCCGCGCCGCACGCGCGGAGCGCACCGCCGCCGACGTCGGATGGATTCGCGCGCAAATCGATCGTTACGATTGCGTCGAGTACGCGCGCCGCTATGCCCATCGCCTGGCCGGCGCCGCGCTCCACGAATACTCACTCGCGTTTGCCAATGTACCGGATTCGCGCGACAAACGCTTTCTCGAAGAAATGGTCACCTGGGTCGTCGAGCGCAACTGACTATGCGTCACGTGTGCCTGCGCAACGCTCGCCGCGGCGGAAACCACCGCGAAGGTAGTGGGGGAGAAACCAATGGCCGACACCACCAAGCTGCCCAAATTCAATAGTGCGATCGCCAATTTCCTCGACTGGCCCACGGCCATCAAGATGGACTTTCCGCAAGTCGGCATGCGGTTCTACCCGCTGCGCGCCGATCTCGTCCGGCTCCAGGCGATCTGCGACGCCTATCTCAATTTTCTCAACTCGCCCGACGATCGCCCGCCGGTCTATTTCAAGCCGGCGTTGCCCTTCGTCCTGCTGCAAACCGTCAACTACGACAAGCTCGAGATCGAGAAAATCGGCTGGCTCACTCAGCACGAAGCAATCTTCAGCATCCCGGTCGAATGGTACGAATGGAAAGTCGATCGCTGGGTCTTCAAAGACTGGGGAATGACCTATCCATTCCTTTATCTCGATCATCCTATTTCGATCTGGATCGGGCGCGAAATGTACGGCTGGCCGAAGGTCCCGGACCGCGTGCCCCGGCTCTTCCCGCTGCGCAATCCGCCTGATCCGCAGGGACGCGTCGCCTTCAATCTGGCTACTCACTCGCGCGACCGCGTCAATCAGCCGGACCCCTTCCGGCCGTTCATCGAAATCCGCCAGGATGCCGACAGTCTCTCGCCCACCTCGTGGAGTGCCGGCGACCCCTATAGCCTATGGCCCCGTGCGATTTCGGGCGGCCTGGCGGCCGCTTCCACGATCGTCGAGTCGATGGCTGAGTTCTTCCTGCGCAAGCCCGGCCGCGACGCCGCCGACTTGTACCAGGCAATCCTCGGCAGCGGCCTTAACTACATTACCAGGTGGCTACCTCAGTTCTGGACCATGATGATGCCCGGGGCGGCGCGCAATAAGGAAAACTTCACCGCGTCCCCCTTCATGAAAAATAACATAGTACTTAAGCAATTCCGCGACGCCCACGAGATTGATTCGGCCTGCTACCAGGCGCTGGTGAAATCCGAGATATCAATCAACCGGTTAATCGGCGCAGGCGTCCTCTTCAATCCCCTCTCCGGCGATACCAGCGGCGGCGTCAGCGTGCGGATCCATAATATCGATACGCAACCCGTCGTCCAGGCTCTCGGTCTTGAAGTGACTGAGATTACGGAGGAGCGCGGCGGCTTCGTCAGCACCCTCAAGCCCTTCTGCCCGTTCTGGTGGAGCCTCGACCTCAGCTACGGCTCCGCGAGCGTCATTTGCTGGCGCTCGAAGACCACGAAATACTCACTGACCGAGGATCCCGGTCCGCCCGCTCCGCGCCGAAACGACTACGTAAAGGTCGGCAGCGGCGCCCTCGAGGAAATCGCCGGCGTCGAAAAGATCCCCAACTTCCTGATGCGCGTGATGCCGCTGAAGGCCGACCTCGATAAACTCAAGAAGCTGTGCGCGGGACTTTTCCTCGGCGTCCCATATACTTTCGAGCCGTTAGTACCTTACGTATTGCTGATTGCCGACCAGTTTAGCCAGATGTCCACTAGCGACGATCCGAAACAGGGTTGGGCCGATAGTGAACTGAGATTCGTGATAGTCGCGAAGTGCCTCGATCAGCGCGATGACGCCGAAAGCGTCGTCATATTGCCGTTGATAAACTTTGTGGGCAGTGAATGGAATGCCATTTCGCAGCGCGAAGTGAATGGCCGCTTCGCCCTCGCTTCCGAGTTTACCCCGCCGCTCCAGCACGGAATGCAGGATTTGCCGCCCGTCGTCACGCCCGCGTACCACCGGTTGTTCAGCCTGCGCACCTCAATTTGCCCCTCGCTCGACGAGCATGAGCAGACTCGCCGCTGGACGCTGCTGGATCTCGACGCGGCGGCCGCTCCAGCGCCCACCGCGGATGAATCCCCCGATGCGGTTCAGCAGTGGCTAATCAAACTGGGCTTCGCCGGCGTCCTCCGTGATCAGAATTTCGTGGGCCTGTCGCTGAAACAGTTCCGCGACGCTCAATTCGCCGATCACGCGTGCTATCAGGCCTTGGTCCAGGTCGAGCGGAAGTTTACCAGTAAGCCCGAGATCGAATGGATTCGCGAGCCGTTGAAGATCACCATTCACGAGTTCGATACGATGCGGATCAAAGACACCTTCGGTCTGCTCGGCGGGGTCTCTCACCAGAGCCCGGACGGGCGAAAATGGGACGTGTTCGCGCCCGAAAAGCCGTTCTGGGTGAGGGGCGCAATGGAACAGGGTCTGGGCGTCAACCTCTGTTGGCGCGCCGCTGCGATGGAATGGCAGCGCGACGAATAGTCAGTGATGTCCGCTAGTCAGTGGAATCCAATAGTAACTCGAGAAGGGGCGACCGTGGAAAACCTCGTGCGCGATAGCTACCCGTGCGCGAGCGTCGCCGCTGCGCGCGCCTGTTTAGCAATAGCCAATCCGCCGATACCATTCGACCGCGTCCCTCAGCGTCGCGGAGAGGGGCCGTGGCGTAATGCCCAGTTCGCCCTGCACGCGTCCGGTGTCGAATGAATCGTGCATCATCGTCAGCAAGGGGGCGATCGCGGGCAGCGGCGGCCGCATTCCCACCGCGCCAAGTGCCACCTCGCTCCAATAGCTCGCGATCGCCGTCAGCGTGATCGGCGCGACCAACCGCGGCGCCGCCACCCCGCCAATCTCGCATAGCCATCGGTAAAGCGATTCCACCGATAGATTGTGCCCGGTCAGCGGTATCGGCTCCCCATAACGCTCCGCCTCGAGCGCCGCGACCAGCCCCGCCGCCACCTCGCGCACGTCGATCACGTTGACCACGTGCGCGACCGTCACCGGCGCCTCCCCACTTAGTACCCGCGGCACAAAACAGTATTCGCGCGGCTTCAAGTCCCACGGCCCGAGGCACAGCGTCGGGTTCACGATCACCGCGCTGAGTCCCGCCCGCGCCGCCGTCATGATCGCCGTTTCGATTTCCTGCTTCACCGCGAAATACGGATGACTCTGCCGAATCCATTCGCGTTGCAGGCGTTCGATGCCCCCGCTGTGCTCCGGCAGGGTCGTGAACGAACTCACATAGGCGAGCCGCGCGTGATGCCGCCCGACCGCTTCGATGATCGTCCGCGCGCGCCGCCGCGCCTGCTCGACCGGGTCCGCCGCACTCGCCCCCGTCGCCATCAACGACGGATAGGGCGCCGCCGCATCGACCACCACCTCCTGCCCTTCGATCAATTCGTCGATCGCGCCGGGCGCCTCCGCGTCGCCCGCGACATAGCGCATCGCGAGCCCGCTCAGGTTGACCGGCGGCGCCGTCCGCCGTCCGCTCGCCGTCACTTCGTAGCCGCGCGCGATCAGCTCGCGCACCACCGCGTTGCCGATATGCCCCGCCGCGCCGATTACCAGTGCCTTCACCCTCGTCGCCGCCGTATGACCGCCCTGGCGCCTCTGGTACAAATTCTCACTGGCGGTCCGCGACGCGCTCATGGTAGCTTCGTGCGACGGCGCCGCGTCAGCGTCGCGTTGAGTCCCGATTGAGGGCACGGGGCGGACGGGGATTTCCCGATGTCTGCGATCACCTGTCGAAATTGCTCCAAAATTAACCTTCCGGGCAAGCGTTTCTGCGTCGATTGCGGCACGCGTCTCGACTCCTCATGTCCCGCCTGCGACGCCCGCACCGAACCCGGCGAGCGCTTCTGCGGTAATTGCGGCGTCCGCCTCGACGCGACCGATCTCACCCGCCGCGACATGCCCGCTGACCTGCAGGCCGGCGGCGAGCGCCGCCATCTCACGGTCCTCTTCGCCGACCTCGTCGGCTCGACCCAGATGGCTACCCGCCTCGATCCTGAGGAATATCACGAGATCATCCAGGCCTATCATCAGGCCGTCGCCCGCGTCGTCGCCCGCTTCGACGGCTACGTTGCCCAATATCAAGGTGACGGTATCGTCGCGTACTTCGGATGGCCGCTCGCCCACGACGACGACGCCGAACGCGCCATTCGCGCCGGCATGGAAATCATCGACGCCGTCAAGGGCCTCAATCGCGGCATTCCCGACGCCGCTCCCATCGCGGTGCGCGCCGGCATCGATACCGGCCCCGTGATGGTTGGTCCTCTCGGCACTGGCGAGCGACGCGAAATCACCGCGATCGGCGAGACCCCTAACATTGCCGCGCGCGCGCAAGCCGTCGCCCCGGCAGGCAGTCTCGTCATCACCGCCGCCACCAATCGCCTGGCCGCCGGACTCTTCGCGGTCGAGCCGATGGGCGCGCATACTTTGAAGGGCGTCTCCCAGCCGGTCGAACTCTTCCGTGTGCTCCGCGCGACCGGTATGCGCGGACGCCTCCACGCCGCCCACTCGCTTACCCCATTCATCGGGCGCGATCAGGAACTGCGTACCCTGCGCGAGCGCTGGGATCGCGTCACGGCCGGCGAAGGCCAGGTGGTCGTCATCCGCGGCGAATCAGGCATCGGCAAGTCTCGCCTCGCGCTCCAGTTTCGCGAGTCCCTCAGCGCCGAACCGCATAGCTGGCTCGAAAGTTTCTGCTCCTCTTTCGACGTCAATACGCCCTTCGCCCCCGGCATCAACCTGATCACTTCATCCTTTCTTTGGAGCACCAACGATTCCAGCGCCGACCGCTTCGGCGCCCTCGAGCAAAGCCTGCGCGACGCCGGCCTCAAGCTCGATGAGGCCGTTCCGCTGCTCGCCGAAATGCTCAACCTGCCGCTGCCCGCGCGCTACCAGTCCTCGCTCGCTTCGCCCGAGCAGAAACGCCGCCGCCTCATCGCGGCGCTGGTCCAATGGACCTGCTCCCTCGCCAAACTCCAGCCGCTCGTGCTCCTGCTCGACGACGCCCAATGGGCCGACCCTTCCACCATCGAACTCAATCAGACGCTGGTCGCCCAGTGCGCCGCGATCCCCATCATGCTCCTCTACACCGCGCGCCCCGAGTTCATCGCGCCGTGGCCGGTGCACCATAATCATTGCGATCTCACCCTCGCGCGCCTGAGCGGCCCCCATACGCGCGAGATGGCGCGCCTCGCCGTAATCCGTGCCGCCCTTTCCGATCGCACCCTCGACCTGGTCGTCGAGCGCACCGACGGCGTTCCCCTCTTTGTCGAGGAACTGGCCCGCGTCGTGGCCGATACCGACAGCGCCGACTCTGGCGAACACCAGATTCCCGTCACCCTCGCCGACTCCCTGATGGCGCGCATCGACCGCCTCGGCGCCGCCCGCGAAATCGCCCAAATCGCGGCCGTCGTCGGCCGCGGCTTTTCCTACGACCTCCTGCGCGAAATCGCCGGCAAGCCCGACGACGAATTGCGCGCAGCCCTCGACCGCGTGGTTGACGCCGACCTCATTCTCGCCGCCGGCACGCTCCCCGATGCCACCTACCTCTTTAAGCACGTGATGGTCCGCGATACCGCCTACGGCTCTCTGCTCAAATCGCGCCGTCGCGAATTGCATCGCGCCGTGGCCGCCGCACTCTCCGGTAAATTCGCCCAGCAGGCCGAGGCCGAGCCCGCCCTGCTCGCGCATCATCTCACTGAGGCCGGTGACGCCGATCAGGCTGCCCGCGCATGGCAAAAGGCCGCCGACCGCTCCGCCGCGCACGGCGCCTTCGCGGAGGCCGCCAGCCACTATTCCCGCGCCCTCGATCTGTTGCTCACCACCCCCGAAACCGACCAGCGCAACGAACGTGAAATGGCGCTGCTGGTTTCCCTCGGCTCCGTCATGACACCCACCAAGGGTCTCGCCTCGAGCGAGGTCGAAAACATTTTCTTGCGCGCACGCGAATTGGGCGAGCGCCTCGGCCGCGTCCGCTCCGCGACCATCCTCGGCCTCTGGCAGACCTATCTTACCCGCGGCAAACTCGCCGCCGCCCAGTCGCTCGCCGAGCAGCGCCTCGAAATCGCCCAGCGCGAGGGCGCTCCCTTGTCGCTCTGCTGGGGCCATTTCGCGCTCGGCGCCACGCTGCTGCATCGCGGAATGCTCCCCGGCAGCCTCACCCATCTGCGCGCCGCCGTTGAGCAATCGCATAATCGCGACGCCGCTACCCGCCCCTTCGACGCGGGGCTCCTCGCGATGAGCTATCTCGGCGTCGCCCTTAGCCTCGCCGGCTTTCCCGATCAGGCGCGCGATATCGCGGTCCGCACGATGCGCACCGCCGAGGAACTCGCCAAGCCGTCGAACATCGCCTTTTGCGCCGTCAACGTCGCCGCGATGCATCAGCTTTCCTTCAACCCCCGCGCCGCCCTCGAAATCGCGCGCTCCGCGGCCGAAACCAGCCGCGCACACGGCGTCGCCCAATTAGCCTCGGCCCTGGACGTGTACGCCGGATGGGCCGTGGCCGCCTGCGGAGATCCGCGCGAAGGCGCCGATCAGATTCGCCGCGGCATCGCCGAATGGCTCGCCAGCGGGCAGCGGCTGCCGCACGCCTGGTACCTCTCGATGCTCGCGTGGACCTACGCCCTCGATCAGCGCTTCGAAGCGGCTGGCGATACGCTCGCCGATGCCGACGCCGCGATTGGTGAGCTGCACATGGAGGAGCCGATTGTCGCCTGGACCCGGGCCGACATCCTGCGGATGTCGGCGGCCCACCACGCCACGCTTGAGGCCGCGTGGCGCGCCGCGATCGATTCCGCACGCTCGATGGGGATGCCGCTGTTCGAACTGCGCTCCAGCGTCGGCCTCGCCCGCTTGCTCTCCGAGCGCGGCCAGCCCGCCGCCGCGCGTGCTCTGCTCACCGGCGCCTGCGCCTCGTTCACCGAGGGCGCCGGCACCTTCGATCTGACCACTGCCCGCGACCTTCTGTCCTCGCTTCCCTCCTGATCCGTCCCTGCACGCGCGCTTTGTGACTCGCAAAAGATGGTAGTAAGCTCGCGCCAATCTTGGCCGTGCGCCGACGCCATCGAACGCGCGCCGAAGGACTGTTTCGAGGTACCCGGCGCGCCGGGCTTACGGAGGCCGCTCATGAATCAGATCAACACCGAACGCGAGCAACGCTTTATCGATCTGGCCGCCGGACTCGCCGACGACTTCGCCCAGCGCGCCGCCCAGCACGACGAGGAAGCCTCCTTTCCCCACGAGAACTATGCGCGCCTGCGCGAGAGCGGTTACACCAAACTTACCATCCCCGAGAAGTTCGGCGGCCTCGGCGCCACCATGCTCGAGCGGCTCAAGGCGCAGGAGCGCCTCGCGATGGGCTGCGGACCGACCGCGCTCGCCATCAATATGCACTTCAACGTGATGGGCGTGCTGATCGATCTCGAACGCAAGTTCCACGCCCCCAACGTCACCGCGATGTTGCAAAGAATCGCCGACCAGCGCCTCATCTGCGGCGGCTCCGGTTCCGAGCCCGACAACGC
The DNA here is from genome assembly GCA_021780755.1 of Deltaproteobacteria bacterium. Lineage (GTDB taxonomy): Bacteria > Desulfobacterota > Binatia > Binatales > Binataceae > JADMIL01. The sequence goes on from JAJXYF010000005.1 coordinate 12,983, forward strand.
CGTCATCAACCTGCGTCCGCGCACTACCGCGCGCCGCGAAGAGGGCGGATGGGCCGTCAACGGCCGCAAGATCTTCGGCACCCAAAGCATCGCTCTCGACCTCTTCTTCGCCGAGGCCACTTGGGAAGACGCGCCCAATGGCGAGACCATCATCAGCTTCTTCATCCCGCCGCGCGAAACGCCCGGCCTCGTCTTCAAGGACGACTGGTACACCATGGGCATGCGCGCGACCGCCTCGCGCAGCTCCGAGCTGACCGACGCCTTCGTGCCCGAGTCCGCCGTCGTCCTGCAGCGCGGCGTCTCGAAGAGCGGACGCGTGACCAAGGTCTTCGCCAAGGCCCCGTTCGCGATCGGCGCCGTCTATATCGGTATCGCGCAGGCCGCGCGCGACTTCGTGGTTGACTTCATGCGCGACCGTCCGCGCTTCCCGCTCAAGCATCCGATGAGCCATCTGCCGAGCGTCTATAACAAGGTCGGCGAGATCGATCTGCTGATCGAGACCGCGCGCGCGATGATGTGGAAGGCGGGCGCCGAGATGAACCTCGACGACCCGGTGAGCTGGTCGCGCAAGGCGATCGCCGCCCGCATGGTCGCGATTGAGAACTCGGTCAAGGCGGTGGACCTCGCGCTGCGCGCGGTCGGCGGCGCTTCCTACTTCAAGCGCTTGCCGCTTGAGCGCTACTACCGCGACGTCCGCGCCGGCCTCTACCATCCGTTCGACACCGACGAGAGCCTCGAGTTTCTCGGCAAAAGCGCCTTCGGCCTGCCAATGTTTGACACCGACTCCAACTGAGCGCCCCCGAGGCCGCCGATCGTGCCAACCTCCCGGTTGGAATTCGTGTCTCCTCCTTCAAAAAGGAGTATAGTTTTTGGCGCGAGCCGAGCCTGCGAGCCGCTCTGCTGACATCAGCCGATATTTACCGATATTTGCCGGTTTCGGTGGTCCGCCACGCCTCTTTAAGGCTTTCAGCTACTCGCCATGACCTAAAATGCCGGGTCAAACGGGCCACACATCGCAAAACTTTTTTTTTACAAAACGGACTAACCTTGACGCTGCCTGACTCGCCTCCACCTCAATTTCCGCGCGGGACTGCTCAGCGTCAGAAGGCAAAGGCTTGTCGCTTGGATTGCATCGTGAAATAACCAATGTGAACAGGTGAGTTGCACTCCCGCCGGCAGCGGGACGGTCGGGAGGCGGCATCACATCTAGACTGACCCCCATCCTCCATCACCCGCCAAACAAGGAGGAGTAATGCGTTACGATTTGATCATTAAAAATGGCACCGTGATTGACGGCTCCGGGATGCCCCGGTTTCGCGCCGACGTCGGCATCGCCGGCGGCAAGATCGCCTCCATCGGCCGCATCCACGATAGCGCCAACGAAGTCATCGACGCCGACGGCCATATCGTGTCGCCCGGCATCATCGACGCGCACACCCACATGGACGCGCAGGTCTTCTGGGATCCGATGGGCACCTCGTCGTGCTGGCACGGCATCACCTCGGTCGTGATGGGCAATTGCGGATTCTCGCTCGCGCCCTGCGCCGAGAAAGACAAGCTGCTCGTGATGCGCAATCTCGAGCGCGCCGAGGACATCGCGCCCGAGGCCATGGAAGCCGGTATCAAGTGGTCGTGGGAGACCTTCCCGCAGTACCTCGACGCCGTTGATCGCACGCCCAAGGGCATCAACTACACCGCCTACATCGGCCACTCGGCCCTGCGCACCTACGTGATGGGCGAGCGTGCCTTCGAGCACGAAGCGAACGCCGACGAACTCGAGGCGATGAAGCGTGAGCTGCGCGGCGCCATTCGCGCTGGCGCCATCGGCTTCACCACCTCGCGCACCCGCAATCATCAGACCCCCGACGGCGCTCCGGTGGCCAGCCGCCTCGCCAACTGGAACGAAGTCCGCCAATTGGTCGGCGTGATGGGCGAGGAGAACGCCGGCGTATTCGAAATCGCGGGCGAAGACACCGGCCTCGCGCCCGACCGCGTCAAGGATTATCTGGATCGCCTGAAAGCGCTCGCGGTCGATACTGGCGTGCCCGTCACCTACGGCATGTTCAGCCAGCGCAAGGCGCCCGACTACTGGCGTCAATACTTCAAGCTCTCCGACGAGACCGCCGATGCCGGCGGCCGCATGTTCATCCAGGTGCACAGCCGCTCGCTCAACGTGGTGCTCTCGTTCGAGACCACGATGCCGTTCGACCGCCTGCCGGTCTGGCGCGACGTCCGCAAGCTGCCGCTGGCCGAACAGGAGGCCGCGCTGCGCAATCCCGAAATTCGCCGCAAGCTGGTCGCGGCCGTGCACGAAGAGCCGCGCGACGGCACCAGGATCGTCGGCGCCGAGCCGCGCCGCGCGAACTTCAAATGGCTGTTCGTGATGGACAAGGCGAGTCCGCCGCATCGCTCGGTCGCCGAGATCGCCAGCGAACTCAACAAGGACCCGGTCGATGTGATCATCGACCTCGCGCTGGCGAAGAACATGCAGCAGTTCTTCCTGCAGCCGCTCGCCAACGAGAACCAGGATCACGTGCTCGAGATGATGCGGCATCCGCGCTCGGTGGTGACCTTCTCGGACTCGGGCGCGCACGTTTCGCAGATTATGGATTCCTCGCTGCAGAGCCATCTGCTGAGCTACTGGGTCCGCGACCAGCAGGCGCTCACGCTCGAGCAGGCCATCAGGATGCTGACCTTCGTGCCGGCTTCCCATTGGGGTCTGAGCGGACGCGGCCTGCTGCGCGAAGGCATGGCGGCCGACGTGATCGTATTCGATGCGGACAAGATTGCGCCGATGTTGCCGAAGGTCGAGCATGACCTGCCGGCCGGTGCGCGACGCCTTAAGCAAAAGGCGGCCGGTCTGCTCGCGACCGTCGTCAATGGCGAAGTCCTGCTGCGCAACAACGAACACACTGGCGCGCTGCCCGGACGCTTGCTGCGCGGCCCACTGGCTCGCGCATAGGCGCCGCCGAAAAGGAACAGCAATGGCAAGTGCGGAATTAGCGAAAGTACTTGAAATGATCCGGACCGTCCCGCGCGATCCGACCGCCGAGGTTGGCCGGATGCGCGGTGCGATGGAGAAGGTCAGCGAACACGTCGCGCGCGACGTCAAGTGCGAGGCCGTCAGTGCGGGCGGCGTGCCCGCCGAATGGATCGTGCCGCCCAACGCCGCCGCCGACCGCGTCATCCTCTACCTTCATGGTGGCGGCTACGTGATGGGTTCGATCAATACCCATCGCGCGATGATCGCGCGCATCGCGCGGGCCGCGCAGGCGCGGGCGCTGGCGCTCGACTATCGGCTTGCGCCCGAGCATCCGTTTCCCGCCGCGGTTGACGACGCGACGGCGGCCTATCGATGGCTGCTCGGGCAGGGCTACAAGCCGGGGAAGACCGTGATTTCGGGAGATTCGGCGGGCGGCGGTTTAACGCTGGCAACCCTGATTGCGTTGCGCGACGCGGGCACCGCGATGCCGGCCGCGGCCGTTCCGATCTCGCCGTGGGCCGACCTCGAAGGTACCGGCGCGTCTATCCAGACCCGCGCGGCGACCGACCCGATGGTCGATCAGGCGAGCCTGCATCGCATGGCGAAGCTCTACGCGGGCGACCACAATATGAAAAATCCGCTGATCTCGCCGATTCATGCGGATTACAAGGGACTGCCGCCGATGCTGATTCATGTCGGCGATGCGGAGATCCTGCTCGACGATTCCGCCCGCGTCACCGATCGCGCGAAGGCGGCCGGGGGCAAGGTCGAACTCGAAGCGTGGCCGGAGATGTTTCATGTCTGGCACGTCTTCGCGAAGATCCTGCCGGAGGGCCAGCAGGCAATCGACCGCATCGGCTCGTACGTCCTCGCCCACACCGCGTAATTGCAATCGGCGGGGCAGGGCATTACACAACTTGCACGGATACTGCGGCACCTCGGATGATCCCGGGGTGCCGCACTTTTTTCCCTCGCGATATCGCTCGCGAGTTCTCGCCGCCGAAAACCCGATGTTGGATTGGCGCGCCGTGTTATTCTTGACCTCGATGATCAATGCGAGAGGCGCTGCGATCAACGGTAAACGAGACCTGAAGATCGATCGAATTCGATGACCCAGCTTTATGACAATTGGAGCCGCCTGCTCGCGGAAATCGTAACGCCGGAGGGCCGGGTTGACTACCTGCGTCTCGCCGAACGCCGCGAAATTCTCGATCGGGTGATTGCCGACTTCGCCGCGATCAGTCCGGACGCGATGCCCGCGGCGTTCACCGGCGAGGAAGACCATCTCGCATACTGGCTCAACGCGTACAACGCCTTCACGCTGCACGCGATCATGGACGAGTATCCGATCACGTCGGTGTGGAAGACGCGCGACGGCCAGTTCTTTCAGCGCCGCCGCCATCTGGCCGGCGGCCGGGCGGTCAGCCTCGACGATATCGAGCACGCAATTCTGCGCTCGCGCTTCGCCGAGCCGCGGATTCATTTCGCGATCAATTGCGGCTCCAACGGCTGTCCCCCCATTCGCCCGGCGGCCTTTCAGGCCGAGGGGCTGCGCGACACGCTGCGGACCGCGACGCAGCAATTCCTCGCCAGCGAATGGAATTGCCGCATCGATTACGCGACGCGCCGCATCTACGTCTCGCGCATCTTCAAGATGTACGCGGAGGACTTCGCCGGTGTGAGTGGCACCAGCGCAGAGTATCGTCTCGGGGTGCTGCGCTTCGTCGCCGAGCACACCGGCGTGGCGTTCACGTGCATCGCCGATTTCGAGGTGGTCTATAATACCTACGACTGGGGTCTGAACGATTCCCGCCGCGTGCCGCGGCTGGGACCGATCCTGTTTCACGAATCGGTCGAACATTTTGCCGAGGCCGACGGCGGACTGCGCGAGCTGTATCTGTACGAGGGTAATTTCTGCAATCGCACGTGCGCGTGGTGCACCATCAACGGATCGCCCAAGGGCACCTATCATCCGTACCGCGGCGCCGTGCTCGACCAGGCGGTCGCGACCGTCGCCGCCGACGGCAACCTTAAGTTTTACGGTGGTGAACCGACGCTCCACGCTGACGATGTGATCGACGCCATCGGTTACGTCCGCCGCCGGGGCTTTAGCGGATTGATCTCGATTTATTCCAACGGCGTGAAGGCCGCCGCGCTGATTCGCATCCTGGAGAGCGATCCGCGCAGCGAGGCGGTGCTGAACTATTCGATTTATCACGGACGCGACGCCGAACCTCTGGCAGATCACGCGAAAGCACAACTCGAAAATTGGGCGGCGGCGCATCCGGGCCGGCTCTTCCAGGGCTACAAGGTTCTCTTCCACGCCGGATCCGGCACCGCGATGGCGTACGATCGCGATCGCGAGGCAGGCTACCACGGTATCGCCACCGGATGCGTCCGCTGTTTCCCGGTGTTGACCACCGCGGGCAAATTTCGCGCGTGTCCGTTCGCCGCGGAGATCGACTCGCCGCATTACGATCTCGGCCGCGTCGGTAGCGATCCCGGCCAGGTCTTTGAGAATTACCGGCACTTCAGGAAATGGGCTGACGACACCCTCGACCCCGCGGCGCGCGCCCGCGGCGTTTCAAGCTGCGAGATGTGCCATCAACATCTCGCCGAGTTGCCGGTCCCTGATTATGCGCGATAGTAGGTTCGCTCCAGAGTCCTGGCGCACCTTGCGGACTCGTCAACTCGGTTACTTATTGGCGCTCGGACTTCGCCGAGCGATTGGCTAAGATGACCGCGGGAGGGACCCGTTCATGCCAGCAACGATTATCTTTGGGGACAAGGCTTCACAGGCGCGGAGCGCCTCGGCACAGGGCGACAACCTGTGGCTCTCGCTCGACGACTTGCGGCAGGCGACCGGATGGGTGCTGAAGCCCGAGGGCGTTTGCCAGGGCGATCTCTGCGTGCCGATTCCGCCGCGCCGCCGCGAGGAGTTCGTGCGCCCGGACAATTCCTTCAACCTCGGAGCGTTCGCGCGCCTGCGCGAACAACCGGTGGTCCACGACGATGCCCAGGCGGTGTGGTTCTTCGGCGAAGCGCCCGACGCGCGCCGCAACGGACTGCTCTCGCTCGAAGCGCCCGACTTCACGCTGCCCGATATCGACGGCAACGCGCATTCGCTGTCGGATTATCGCGGCAAGAAAGTCCTCCTACTCTCATGGGCCTCGTGGTGAGGATGCCGCTTCGACCTGCCAGTCTGGCAGGGCATTTACAGTGAGCTGAAGGACCGCAATTTTACGATTCTCTCGATCGCGTTCGATACCGGCGGGGTGGCCGCGGTGCGCGACTACATTCGCCCCGCGCAACCGCTGCAGATCGCGCCGGAAATTCTTGACGTGATGGGCTGGAATGCCGCCGAGTACGAACGCGCCGCCGCGCCCACCTATCCCAACCTGATCGATGAACAACATATTGTAGCTGAACTCTACAATATGAATAACGTGCCGATGTCGGTGTGGATCGACGAGCACGGACGCATCGTGCGGCCGGCCGAACCGGCGGGCGCGAGCGACGGCTTTCGCACGATGGATCGCGCGACTTTCAAGATGGCAAAGGAGGTCGCCGACCAGGGGCGGATCGCGCGCAAGCGCTACGTCGATGCGCTCCGCGACTGGGTGGCCAAGGGCGCGGCCAGCGAATACGTGCTGTCGCCCGACGAAATCCGTGCGCGGATTCAGCCGCCTTCCGACCACGATGCGATGGCGACCGCCAACTTCCGCCTCGGCCAGTGGCTGTTCAGCCACGGGCATGCGGACGCCGCGCGGCCCTACCTGCTCAAGGCGCGCGCGCTGTCACCAGAATGCTGGCATTACTTTCGTCAGACGCTCGAACTGGAGGAAGTCGGCAAGGCCTCGGGGCCGGACTTCTTTGGCGCCGTCGATGCGCTCGGCAGCCGTCCGTATTATCCGCCGGTCGAGTTGAAGAGCGCGCGAAAGTGATCGACTCCAAGGCGGCGGCCGCGGCGGGCTTGAGACCCGCCACCGCCGCCGTCGGGATCAGTGTTCGTGGCCCCCGGTGAGTTCGCGCACCAGGCTGCCGACCACGCTCTTGGCGTCGCCGAAGATCATCAAGGTCTTGTCCAGGTAGTAAAGTTCGTTCTCGATTCCGGCGAAGCCCGGACTCATCCCGCGCTTGATCACCATCACGGTGCGCGCCTTATCGACCTCGAGAATCGGCATTCCGTAGATCGGACTGTTCTTGTCGTGGCGCGCGGCGGGATTGGTTACGTCGTTGGCGCCGATCACGAGTGCGACGTCAACTTGCGGAAAATCCGAGTTCGCGTCATCCATCTCGATCAGCCGGTCGTAGGGCACGTCGGCCTCGGCCAGCAGCACGTTCATATGGCCGGGCATGCGGCCGGCCACCGGATGAATCGCGAACTTCACGTCGATCCCGCGCTTGGTCAACGCATCATAGAACTCGCGCACCTTGTGCTGGGCCTGCGCGACCGCCATTCCGTATCCCGGCACGATCATCACGGAGTTCGCGGCTTCCAGGATCGCGGCGGCCTCCTCGGGCGTAGCGGAACGGACGGTTCCCGCCACCGCATGGGTGGCCGTTTCCTGCACCTGGCCAAACGCGCCGAAGAGCACATTGGTAAAGGAGCGGTTCATCGCGCGCGACATGATGACCGACAGGATGAAGCCGGAGGAGCCGTCGAGCGCGCCGGCGACGATGAGCAATTTGCTTTTCAGCACGAAGCCCATCGCGGCCGCCGAGAGTCCCGCATAGGAGTTGAGGAGCGAGATCACGGTCGGCATATCGGCGCCGCCGATCGGGACGATCAGCAATACGCCGAAGACCATCGGGATCACGATCAGGAGTGGAAAGAGTCCGGTGGCGCCCGGATTGTTAACCAGGTAAATCGCCACCAGGATCGCGAGCACGAGAATCCCGAGGTTGACGAAGTTCTGTCCCTTGTAGGTAATCGGGCGCTGCGGCAAAACTTCCTGCAGCTTGCCCGCGGCCATCAGACTGGCGGTAAAGGTGAGCGCTCCGAGAATGATCTCGATCGACAGCGCCGACATCACGAAGGGCGAAATGTTGGGCGTGCGCAGATAGAACTCCGCCGTTCCGACCAGCGCGGTGGCGAAGGCCCCGAAGGCGTGGCTGAGCGCCGTTCGCTGGGGCACCGCCGTCATCTGCACCAGGCCGAGCGGAATGCCAATCAGCGCGCCGACCACCAGTCCGATGAGTATCCATTCGTAGCTGACGATCCCGCGATTGAGCAGCGTGGCGAGGATCGCGATCAGCATCCCCACTTCGCCGGCCTGCACGCCGCGGCGCGCGGTCGCGGGGGAACTGAGCCATTTGAGCGATAAGACGAAGAGCGTTACAGCGACGATATAGGCAAGTTCGATGACCAGGTCCTGCAGCGATCCGCTCATTACTTGGATCCTCCGCCACGCGGGCTGGCCTTGAACATCCGGAGCATCCGGTCAGTGATGAGAAAACCGCCGACCACGTTGCTGGTCGCCGCGATTACGGCGAGCGTGCCGAGGACGGTCGCAAGCGTGCTCTTCCGTTCGCCCACGATCACGATTGCGCCGACCACCGCGATTGCGTCGAGCGCGTTGGTCAGCGACATCAACGGCGTGTGCAGCAGCGGAGAGACGCGCTTGATAACTTCGAAGCCGAGAAAGGCCGCGAGCACCAGCACATAGAGATTCGAGAGCATTTCCGAAGTCATGGTGTCCTTTTCTCTGATCGATCCTTGCGGTCAGTTTTGCGCGGGCGTCGGGGCAATCGATTCGCGCGCGCGCGGATTGACTATATTGCCGTCGCGCGTGATCAGCGTTTCCCGTGTGATTTCATCTTCGAGGTCGAGCACCAGCTTGCCGTCCTTGAGCAAGTGCGAAATAAAGGTCGCGAGATTGCGCGCGTACATCTGGCTCGCGTGGTAGGGCACGGTGGTGGCGAAGTTGAAGGTGCCGACAATCGTGACTCCGCGATCGATGACGGTCTGGTTGGGCCGCGTCAGTTCGCAATTGCCGCCGCGCTCCGCCGCGAGATCGATGATCACCGAGCCGCGCGCCATCGACTCGACCATCTCGGCCGTCACCAGCACGGGGGCCTTCTGACCGGGCACCACCGCGGTCGTGATCACGACATCGCTTTCCGCGACGACCTTGGTCAGAACCTCACGCTGGCGGCGATAAAAGGATTCGCCCTGCGCCTGCGCGTAGCCGCGCGAGTCCTCGGCTTGCCCGGTCTCGAGCGGCAATTCGATGAAGCGTCCTCCGACGCTGACGATCTGTTCCTTGACGGCGGCGCGCACGTCGTAGGCGGAGACCACCGCGCCGAGGCGGCGCGAAGTCGCGATCGCCTGCAGTCCGGCGACCCCCGCGCCGAGCACCAGTACGCGGGCCGGCGTGATCGTGCCGGCCGCCGTGGTCAGCATCGGGAAAAAGCGCGGGAGCAGATCGGCGGCCGCGAGTACGGCCTTGTAGCCGCACACTGTCGCCATCGCGGAAAGCGCATCCATGCTCTGGCTGCGCGTAATTCGCGGCATCAATTCCACGGCGAACGCGGTCGATCCGGTCGCCGCGATCTCGGCCACCGTACGCGGGGAGCCGAGCGGCCGCAGAAACCCGATGAGCACCTGTCCGCGGCGAATTAGCGGAAGGTCGGCGGTACCGGTCTTGTCGTTGGCGCCGTGGCACAGCACCTGGATAATGATGTCGCTCGTGGCAAATACTTCCGTGCGCGTCTCCGCGAGCTTTGCGCCCCTCGAGACGAACGCGGCGTCCTCGTAGCCGGCGTCGATCCCCGCTCCCCGTTCGACCAGAACTTCGCAGCCGGCCTTGAGCAGAATCGGCACCACGGCGGGCACCATGGCGACCCTCCGTTCACCGGGATAAGTTTCCTTGGGCACGCCAACAATCATGATCGTACCATTGCTCCTCTCATCTTCACCCGGTTCGATTACGGCGTCCAAATGATACCGGTTCTCGCCGTAAGCCTCGCGACGCGCGCTATGGGCGCAAAAAAAGGCCCCTCTCGAGAGCGAGAGAGGCGCATGCCCCACTCCTGGCAACAGACAACCAGGCAAGCCTCATGACCTTAATTATTTACTATCAGGCCGACCAAATTGCGAGCACATGACGCTAGCTTGCGAATTGATCAGAGCGGGTATCGATCCTTCAAGCGAAGAACCCGTCCCGCCCGCACGGGAGCAACGTCGCGCTGCCAACGCGCGTACGACCTGCGTATGATTTCAAGCGCTCTCCTAATGCCTCGCGTCCGAACTCCTGATGGCGGCGGCGAGCGCCTCCGACGACACCGACATACCGTTGTATTTGCGCATTACACTCCCATCCGGAGAGATCAGAAAGAGGTCGAGCACGTGGGTGGTGGCCTCATCCGGCCCGTCCTCGGGCACGTCGTAAAGCGCAAGCAAGCGATCGATCTTGCGGGTCTTGCCGGTCAGAAACGTATAGCCATCGGTGTCCACGCCTTGCGCCTTCGCGTACTTCAGCAGTTGCGCGGGATTGTCCTCCTCGGGGTCGGTGGTAACCGAAATCATCGTTACCGACGAATTGAACTGCGTCCCGAGACTCTGCGCAACCTGCTTCATCTTTGCCGTCAACATCTCGCATACGCCTTTGCACGAGGTATGGATGAAGCCAATCAGCACGGGTTTGCCCTTGAAGGAACTGAGCGAGACCGGCTTACCGTTTTGATCGGTCAGATTCAGCGGCGGTAAATAGTCGATACTCGCGTTAGCGGTTCGAGCGGACCCGGAGGCAATCGCGGCGCCGGCAGTTGCGGGCTTTCGGCTGTCTGCGTTGGCCGGCAATGCAAGCACAATAGCGGCGAACGCGACCGACGCCACGCCGATACTCCACGGCCGGGGCCCCGTGATTCGCGACAGCCTCAGCCGAATCAAAAAACCTTTCATACCCTCCACGACCTGATTACCCGGTGATCTGAGGTTGTACCACATTTTACGTCCGTCTGTCGCCAACGCACGGCGGCGAGCGACTATTCTGCCAGTCTACAGATTTTTCTTTGAACTCTCATTCGCAATATGATCGGCTTGCCTGATGGCCAGAGTGACTATAGTGAGAGTGGGATTTTCGCCGGCGCTGGTTGTGAACTGACTACCGTCCGAGATAAACAGATTCTTGATGTCGTGGGTTTGTCCCCACTTGTTGCACACACCGTCGCGGGGATTCTCACTCATGCGGCAGGTTCCCATGTTATGCGTGGAGGGGTAGGGCGGCACCGCGACGATTTGGGTAGCACCGACCGCATTGTAGATATCGGCCCCGCGTTTGTAAGCATAATTGCGCATCGCGAGATCGTTCGGATGGTCGTCGTAATGCACGTTTGGAATTGGCAGCCCCCATTCGTCTTTCTCAGTCGGATGGAGGGTGACCGCGTTGGTCTCCTGCGGCATGTCCTCGCCGACGATCCACATGCCGGCCATGTTAGGATACTGGTCGAGCAGGCGCGCGTAGTCGCGGCCCCAGGCGCCCGGTTTCAGGAAGGCGGCGGCGAACGGGAGTCCGAGTGAGATAGTTTCGAACTCGAAACCGCCGGCGAAGCCGCGCTTGAGATTCAGTTCGGACTCGTCGGCGACAATTCCCGCCATCACCGTACCGCGATTCATATAGACCGGTTTCGCGAAAGTCGCGTACACCGATCCGGTGGTATGGCGCATGTAGTTCTTGCCCACCTGGCCCGAGGAATTCGCGAGACCCTGCGGGAAGGTCGAAGAGGACGAGTTGAGCAGCAGGCGCGCGCTTTCGATCGAATTGCCCGCGACGCAAACGATGCGCGCCTTTTGCAATACGTGCTTGCCCTCCTTGTCCGCATAGAGCACGCCGGTCGCTTTGCCCTGTTTGTCGTGCTGAATCTGCAGCGCGCGGCTTTGCGGCCGCAAGTCGAGTTTGCCGGTCGCCTCGGCCTTCGGAATCTCAGTATATAAGGTTGACCATTTCGCGCCGGACTTGCAGCCTTGGAAACAGAAGCCAAGCTGCCAGCATGACGACCGGTCATCGCGCGGGCGGCTGTTGATCGCCATCCGCCCCGTATGGACGGTCTTGTAACCGGCGCGGGTGGCGCCGTTGTACATCACCTTGAAGTTGTTATTGCCGGGCAGGCCGGGAATATCGTTGGTCCGGGTAACGCCCATCTTGAACTCGGCCTTGGCGTAGAAGGGCTCCAATTCCGCGAGCGTCAGGGGCCAGTCCAGCAGATTCGCGCCGGTAACATTTGAATAGGTAGTCTTGGCCTTGAACTCGTGTTCCTGAAAACGCAGCGACGCGCCGGCCCAATGCACCGTCGTGCCGCCGACCGTCTTGCAAGTCCAGGCGGGAAGATTGGGGAAGTCCTTGGCGATTTGCCAGTTGCCCGAGGTCGTCCGCTTGTCGAGCCACGCGAGCTGATTGAAGGCAAACCACTCGTCGTTGCGAAAGGTCGCCGGCGACTGCCGCTTGCCCGCCTCGAGCAGAACTACCTTGAAACCCTTCTGGCACAGTTCGTTGGCGAGCGTACCGCCGCCCGCGCCAGAGCCGATGATGACGACTACGGAAGCGTCGTTGAAGTCGAATCGAGTCACGAGACCATCCTCCGGTCAGGCGGGTTTGGGGCTGGCTGATGCCGGCGGTTCCGGCAGCCAATTGAGGTCGTTGAAGCCGTGATGGAGATAGCCGCCGATTGGATACGAGGCGCCCTGGTAGCCAAGTTTCTTCCAGACCTCGTGATTATTATAGAGCGAGACCAATTCGGTGGAGTGCACCTTCTGGAAGAATTGACTATCCTCAATATTTTTAAGTGCGGCGATCTGGTCGTCATCCGACATGGTAACGAACTTGCTACTGGTACTCCGGTCCAGGTTCGCGACACCGTCGTGGAGCACCTTCGCCGTAGCGGGCACCGTGGCCCCTTCGGCGTCCAAATCCTGGACCACCTTAATGTAGTCGCTATCGTCAAGGCGGTCGTGCGGGAAAATCTGCCGGGTGATTTTCAAAAGCGTCTGGCCCTCGTGAGGGTTGAGCGTTTTCAACCCGGCGGTCCATTCGGCGGCGTTGCCGACCACCGCGACCCCTGACACCGCCACCGCGGCGCCGGCCACGACAATGACACCCTTTTGCAAGAACTCTCGTCGCTTCATTTTCACTCCGCTATTCGTTGATCGCCGCGATTGATCCAATGGCAACCGCCGGCTGACTAAGTCTCGCGCATCGCCCGGCAATTTTCATTTGCCCAATTCGCGAACGCGGAAGACCAGCGCGGCGACGACCGCGGGTTCGTCCGCGAGATCGGGATTGGCCGCCATCTCGCCGCTGACGCCGACCGCACTCCCGCCCTGAACGATCGCGCGGGCGATCGTCGCGTCGTCAATCGATTTTTGCCAACCGCGATTGTGGAAATCGGCAGGCTTGGGATTGAGGTTCGAGGCCGCGGGGCCGTCGCCGCGCCCCTCCTCGCCATGACAGGTGACACATCGCGATTCGAAAATTTCCGCGGCGTCGGCCCGCGCCTGCGGCGTAATCGCAGCGGCGGCGCTGCTGCCCGCAGCGGCGGAACCGGCGGCCGACCTGGAATTTTCGGCGACCACAATTCGCGAATCCTCCTTTGGAATGGTTCCCGCCATTGGCTTCCCCAAGGGGGCCAACAGCGATGTAGCCGCGAAGACGATGGCAAATCTCCGAAGGCCATCAAGCATCAACAATACCCACTTTTACTGAAGTTTCCGCTTGCGTGATCGATTTAGGGAATCAGGACCGCGCGACCCTTGACGGTGCCATTTTTGAGATCGTGCAACGCCGCGTTAGCCTGGCTGAGGCGATATTCCCGAGTCGCCAACGTGACCAGTCCGCGGTCCGCGAGCGCCATCAGTTCGACCAGGTCGGGGTAGGTCCCGACCAGATTTCCAACGATGGTTTTTTCGGTGACGATCATGTCCATCGTCGGTATTTCGACTTTGCCACCGTAGCCGACGATGTAGTAATAGCCGGCGTTGCGCGTCATCTTGATTCCGTTGGCGACCGAATCGCCTTCGCCGACGAAGTCGATCACGGCCTCCGCGCCAGCCCCTTGGGTCAGCGACAATACCGCCTCGACTTCGTTGCCATCGGCCTTGATGACATGATCGGCACCGCAATCCTTCGCCAGGTTAAGTGCCAGGTCGGATCGATCGACCGCGATGATCTCGGCCGCGCACATCGCCTGCAGGACCTGGATTCCAATATGGCCGAGTCCGCCGGCGCCAATCGCGACGACGTAATCGCCGGGGAGCAGATGGCGCGCGGCCTTTTTTGCGGCGTGATATGCGGTTAAACCCGCATCGGCATAAGGCGCAACGTCCTTGGGCGCCAACGTAAGCGGCAGTTTGATCACAGCGCGTTCCGCGGTCTTGAGGAGTTCCGCATAACCGCCGTTGGAATCGATGCCGGGGAAAGCGCCGCCCGCGTGCATGTCGTTGCCGCGACGCGCGGCGAGCGCCTCACCTTTGCTCAGGAGCGGATGACAAATGACCGGGTCGCCGACTTTGACCGTCTCGACGGAGGTGCCAATCGCCTCGACCCAACCGGCGTTCTCATGGCCCATTATGTAGGGTAGGGCGACCGCCACCCGATCGCGCCACAGGCCTTCGATGACGTGCAGGTCCGTTCTGCATACACCGGCGCCGCCGACTCGCACTATGATATCGGCGGGGCCGGTAATCTTCGGATCCGGCACATCCTGATAAGCAACGAAATCCGCCCGGCTGAGGCTGGTGTCGTAGCTAGTGAGGACCGCCGCCTTCATCGAATAGTCACTCGGTCGAGTTGTTCAGCGTCTTGCGAATCAGGGTAAATACTGCGGCTGAAACTCAGTCGGCACGAGCACCGATTTCAAAGTGACCAAATTCTCTTTACCCTGCGCGTCCTGAAAGCGGAGCAGGCCCGCGATCAGCTGCTGCGGATCGTGGAGCGGAATCAGGCGCTCCTGTAAAAACACCTCATTGGTCATCTTGAGCGTAATATCGCGCGAAGCGCCGGGCGCGATCGGACCGTCGGGATCGACCGCGAGCTGGCCGACATACTCACTGGGGCCGGCCGCCGCCATTTCCTGTTTGTCGCCGTCCACGAAAGTGGTCATCGCCATGATGTACTGCTTGAGCGAAACCGGACTCGCGCCGTTGTTCTTGACCTGAAAGTTAATTACAAGGGTGTCGGTCTTTTCGTCGAACGTCGAGCCCTTGGGATGCACCGCGATAAGGCCGTCGCCGGGTGAAATCGGATCGGGTGCGAAACGCACCGTCTGTTGGGGCAGGCGGACCGGGTATTTCGCCGCCATATAGACCCATCCGACGATCAACATCAGCACGGTGATCCCCGCGAGCAGGTCCATCCACATGTGATCGCGCGGAGTGATTAGTCCAATATCGGGCGCGTCGTCATTGACGGGCAGTTGCATGGTAACCGCGAGGCGCGTGACGGTGCGCTTGGGCACCGTCCAGTACAGCATCCAGATGAGCCCGATGATGAAACCGGCCAATGACCACCACCAGACGAAGGCGCCGCCGAAGTGTTCGAGATCGACAGTCTTGCCGTTGAGCAACGTGACATCGAGCTTGAAGGGCTGCCCACTGGGATCGACAGTTACCCATTCACCGGGACCCAGCAGCGTGCCGGTACCCTGAATAGCGATTCCCGGATGGACATGCCAGTGGCCGGGATTGCGCGCCAGCATGACCATTTTGAATTGATAGATTCCGCCCTTGTCCACAAATATCGAACCGGGAGAAGATTCACCATTGATGAGACGTTCGGTCAGCGCGAAACAGGGGCCGGGAACGACTGGAGTAATATATGCAGTCTGCGGTGGATCGAGGGTATATGGCCAGGTCTCGAGTATTTTTACGGAGCCCGTAATAGTCACCGGGTCGCCGACCTTGACCTGCGTCGGCGTGACGTGCACGTCGTAATAGGCGACGGTCAGGTCCTTCAGGAAGGGCTCATCGGCAGCCTCGCCGTGGGCTAAGGCACGAGTCGCATATGATGATATGAGGATGGCAATCGAGAGTACCATCGCAAGCCGCATTCGCATTCCGCACTCCTCCATTCAGACACCGGCACAACGAGGCGCCGGTCGTCAGCAAGGTCTCCGGGATTGACTATCTGATGGCCCTGCGGGCCGCTCGATCGATCCTGTGCACGTTGCGGCCGCGCCGCGATGGCCACAGTACCACCGTCCAGTAACAGGCGATGCCGAGCACGGTCGAGATGATGACCGGCGGCCCCAGTTCGTCGGGACCTGCGATGCCACCATGCGCATGGGCGCTGGAGGCTGCCGTGAGAACCCAGAGGACGGCGAGGGTTACGCTGCGACGCAGCCGGCTTCGATTGGTCATTAGAATGCTCGCGGTAGTACCGTTCAAAGAGTTTTGATGTAGCGCCCGATTGGCCACACCGCGAGGAATCGGCCGATCGCCTGGCCGACCCAGTAGCCGATCATCGCCATCGTTCCACCAAAGAGCAGCGAAACGTACTGCGTCTCGCCAAGAAAGCTGCGTAATGCGCCACGCTCGATATGACGCAGGTACTCGGGTGTCTGCGAGCGGATGTAGGCAATGCCCTGGACATCCGACACCGTCATTATGTGATGCATGAATGGCACCGGCTGCAGGAACGGGGCGAGCGGAATATAGTTAAAGGACCAGACCATTATGGCCCAGATAGCGCCACCGAAGAGCGATGTGACGACGAAGCTGCGGGTCCTCATCAGTAGCCAATCGAGGATGATTGCGGCGGGCACGGTGGAAATCGGCCAGACGAAATTCATTGGATAGGTCTCGGCGATGTGCCATTGGAAGTAACGGCCGATCCAGGTCGCGAGAAAGAGGCAGGTGCAGGTGTAGGTTGCGCCGGTGGGAAAGCGCCATGCGACCCACTGAATCCATTGCAGCGCCGAGGGGATGATAATGGTGGCGAAGGCGGTTACTACCGGCCACCATTGCGGATCCTTCCAGTCGGTCCAGAAGTCCCAATCGCCCGCGAATAGTAACTTGGTAATGTCGGCGGCCCCGGCGACGATGAATATCGCGGTAATCCAGAATACCGCGTCCCAGGTGCGGTCGATGAACTGATATTTCGCGTTCAGCAGTTCGCGAAGTTCAAGTCGGCGCTGCCTTTCGGCGGGCGCCATGGTTGCGGGTGTGGACGCCATGCTTTCCCCTTACACTACAGTCGGATCGTTCAGCGACAAGTCGGAAATCTTCCGGCTACTTAATGCGCCTCTAGCGGCCACCGGCGGCGGCGGTGGTGTGCTCGACCGGCATTTCCTCGGTGCGGCGCGCGGACTTTTCAATCTGGAAGAGACGGATAATAGTCTCGCCCCAGACCGCGAACATTCCGCTGGCCAGCCATCCGTAGGCCACGAACGGCCAATGGAACGGCACCGAGAAGAATTCTTCCGATAGCCACAGACTGTGGCCCCATTCGTTGAATGCGACCTGCACGAACTCTAGTACGGCCGCGGAAATCAGCAGGAAGAATGACCACGGAAAGCCCTTTTCGGGAGCATACACCGCCGGGATTCTGAAGCGGCCGTACAGGTATGCGCCGAGCGCCAGCACCACCGAGAGCGGGAAGAAAAAATAGAACATAGGGATGTGCGTCGGGGTCAGCGCCGTGTCGCGCACCATCGTCTGATGCCATGCGCCGTCCCAGTTAGGCCAGAAACTCGCTTCGATGTAGAGCGACAGGCTGGTTGCGCCGATGATGCTCCACAGCACCGCGATGCGACGGACTTCCTCGGCCGGCGGAATCTCTTCGCGGTCGAGTGGCAGGCCGGTCCGTACCAGCCATCCGAACCACAGGCCGGCGAAAATACCGACGCTCAGCAGTTCGCCCCAGAACAGCGTCCGGTAATGCAGCGTGAAGGCGTGGCTCGCGGAATTCAATCCCACCGTGAAGGCGAAGTTATAGTCCCACACCCATAGAAAAAGATTGCAGGCCAGCAATACCGCGCAAGACCAATACAGCGTCCGCCATGCACTATGCCAATCTGTCGGTCCCCAATCGGCCTGTGCCTGAGCCTGCCCTCGCGTCGATTCCATCGCGACTAGCCCCCTGTCTTAAAGCGTTCGAGAACTGCTGCGTTTTATACTCCATCTGCGCTTATCGTCAATGGCAGTGCGACTAATATCCTCGCGGGGCTGAATCGGTCGCCGACCGCGGAGTGAGCTTTCAGCTCTGACATGATGAGCCGGTGCGCCGCTACGAGGACCAAAAGCGGGCGCAGATCCATCTCGGTCGTTCAAATTTGTTTACAAGAGTCTTTCGATAGATTCGTGCGATGGCTACGAAAGACCATTATAGAAGAATTAAAGATATTTAATAGTGCTATAAATCTGAAAGTTAATTCAAAACAAGGTTGATATTAAGTAAGCAGTAAAATCATTGTATTAAAGTGCGTTTTCGTCTATATATGGAACGAAAGCTGCCAGACCATCGGATAGACACCTGTACGTCTAAAAGGCTCGGACTTGGGGCCGTCAAGATTGGATCAGGATGGAATATAACAAAGATTGGGATTTAGATACTCTGATTGGGGGCGCAGAAAATCGGGGAGGAATGCTCATCTCTTCCACCCCGCTAAAGAAGCTATTTGAGCGGATCGAGCGGATTGCACCGTTCAACGTCACGGTCCTGATTCAGGGAGAGTCCGGCACCGGGAAGGAACTGGTGGCAAGCGCGCTTCATCGATTGGGGCCGAATCCCCGCGGGCCGTTCGTGGCCCTGAACTGCGCGACCCTGATTGGGCAACTGGCCGAGTCTCAACTCTTCGGGCACGTCCGCGGCGCCTTTACCGACGCTCGTGACAACGCGCTCGGATATTTCCGGGCGGCGCAGGGTGGCACTCTCTTTCTCGACGAAGTGGGCGAATTGCCGCTCGAACTGCAACCCAAAATTTTGCGTGCGGTCGAGAATCGCGAGATCCAGTCGGTGGGGTCGTATCAGTCGTTTCACGTCGATGTGCGGCTGGTGGCCGCAACCAATCGCAAGCTGCGCTCGATGGTCACGGCCGGGACCTTTCGCGAGGATCTCTTTCATCGTTTGAATGCGGTCGCAGTCGATACCGAAGCGCTAAGGGAAGTTCGCGAGGCGATCGCCCCGCTGGTCGCCCATTTCCTCACTCTGCATAGTAGGGTCGCCGGAAAAAGCATCACTCACATTTCGGCTCGTGCGCTGCAAATACTCACTGGCTACGACTGGCCAGGCAACGTACGCGAACTGAGTCACGCGATGTATAGCGCTGTTCTTATGGCGGATAGCTACCGCATCGACCTCGAGGAATTGCCGCAGCATTTGCTCGCCGATGAAAGCGCGGTCGCTCTCGATCACGGACCGGAAGAACTGGATGCGCGAGCGACCACGGTTCTTGAAGAGCAGCCGGGCGCCGGGGCGCTGCCGATCGGATCCGGGCTCGACCAGATGACCAGGAGCGCTTTGCTCAAGTCACTGGAGCGAACGCGGGGAAATCGTCAGCAGGCCGCGAAGATGCTCGGCATCTCGCGCCAGAAACTTTACCGCATGATCGCGCGTTACGACCTGGCTTCTGCCGGTCGTCGACCGTAACCATCACCATCCCCCGACCCTCCCTGACCTATTTCGCCGCGGAGGCTATCCGCGTTGTTGGGCGGCACGATACCCGCGGCCGTCGCCTGCGCGGAACCGCGGCTCCCAACCATCCTGCATGTCCGAGCGCGGACGTTCGCATGCGGACAGTCGGTGGCAGCGCGGCCAGTGAATCAGTTGAGAATCATAAAACACGCTTAATATCAGAATATATCGAAATGGCCCGTGGTTTGCTCAGTACACTCTTCATAGGTTCCAAAACCCTATCAAGCGGAGGGTAAACAAATGGCAATGCGATTCTCCCACACTTCGGCTCTTTCGAAATTGCGCACCGCCTCTTTCGCGCTATCGCGCGGCATCGCGGTTTTCGAGATGACGGTCCTGACACTCACGGCCAGTACGATTCTGATCATATTGGCGCAGGGAACCCTGCTGTTTACGCAGGCTTCAGAGGTAAAGAACCTCGCCCACCTGGGCTCCAGCTATGCGGCCGCCAATCCGGCTTACGACGCGACCACCATCAAGAACTTTGTCGTGCAAAACGCAACCGGCCTGGTCGGGGCCAATGGCGGTTCGGCGCTCAACGTTACGGTGAGTCCCGCGACGGCGCCGCGTAATCTCGGCAGCACCGTTACGGTCACGGTCGCATATACCTGCCCCTACAGCAGCTCGTTCGGGCCTTCGTACTTCGGACTGAAGTTTCCCAGCACGCTGACCGGTAGCGACACCGGAGCGACCCAGTAGCGGTCACGGATATCGAATAGTCATTTACAGGAGAACACCTATGCACTTCACGATGGTAAACATGCTCGGCGCTTGCGCTCCGATGATTCTGGCGGCGACCCTGCGGGGGATCTGGAAAGAGGGCCGCTCGCGCAGCGTGATGCTGCGGATGCTGCCCCCGGAACGCCGCCCCGTCCGGCATCGGCCGCGAACGTCGTGCGACGCATCCGCCGATCGTAAACGGCAGTCCCGGCCGCTCTGGACGCTGCACGATTGTCAAATGGAGTTGCTGACTGAAGGTGTTATCCATGCCTTCGAGGCGAGCGCTACCACCTACAAACCGGATCGCGTGGCCGTGAATTATCCCCCGAGGCGCGGGCTGTCACGAGTCGCGTTGCATCGCGCGAAAGCCGCCACGCCGACCTACGGTGGTCTGGAGCGCCCCGCGCCCAGCCAGGGAGCCGGGTGACAATCGCTCATCGGAGCATCGCGCACAAACCAATTCGCGAATAAGTGACGGGAGTAACGATTATGAATTCACTGCGTCGATTTGCCTCCGCCGGATTGCGTAAGGGACAGGCCCTGGTAGTTGTCATCGCCGCAATTCCCGCGATACTCGGATCGCTGACCCTCGTGGTCGATGTCGGCAACGCCTACTTCAACAAACTCGAAATGCAGACCGCCAGCGACAGTGCGGTGCTGGCCGGTGGTTTGTATCTGCCATCGGAGCCGAGCCAGGGCATCTCCTTTGCGCAACAAATCGCCAACGCCAACGGGCTGAGCAACAGCGAAATAACTTCGATTACAGTGACGCCCGATGACAAGGAGGTAATCATCACCGCGAGCCGATCGCTGCCTTGCTATCTATGCGCGATACTGGGCGAATCCGAGGCCCACGCGCAAGTTACGAGCGGCAGTACGCAGGGTCCCGGTGGAGGATTAAACACGACGGCGACCTCGGGCATCGTGCCGATTCGCGCCGCGGCCGGGGTCGTTCCGATCGGCGTTGACTATCGCACATCACTTAACTACGGACAGCAGGTGATGCTCAAACAAGGGCAAGTCGGTGCCGGAAACTGGGGCCCGTTGGCATTGGGCGCGAGCGGCGCGAGTGTTTACCAGGCCAACATCGAGAATGGCTACAGCGGAGTAGTGACCGATGGCGATATGTTGAACACCGAAACCGGCGACATCGTCGGCCCGACCAGCCAGGCCTTCGACTACCGCATCAGTGCCGGAACCACTAATTTCCCCTCGGGTACCTTTCAAGTCCACGACCTGAACGATCCCCGCGTGATGCTGATACCGCTGGTCGATTTCAGCAATATCAACGGCAATTCGCAGGTGCCGTTGAAGGGCTTTGCCATGATGTGGGTGGTCTCCGAGGATCAGATGGGCAACATCACCTGCTATTTCATTCAACAGTCGATCCCGCAGGGCGTTCCCGATTCGAGCGCTTCGAACACGGGTGCAACGACGCCGATCCTGCTGCAATAGGACCAGAGCTTTGGTAAGAGGCGAGAGGGCTGGACCGTTTGGATTACTCACATGGGACGAGTATTGGGATAATCAAACGGACAGGCCGATCCTTCGGGATCGGCCTGTCCGTTACGGAATGAGTATTGGTTAGGCCGCGCGCGCGGCCGCTTTGCCGGGACTGAGTTGGCACTCCACGAACTTTCCGTCCTTCATGACAACGTCGAGATTGGCGCGATCCTGCAAAATCGTAATGTCCTTTACCGGGTCGCCATTGATCACCAGCAAGTCCGCCAGCTTGCCGGTTTCGATCGTACCGAGATCGTCCTTCATCCCGAGCAATTCGGCGCCGTTGCGGGTCGCCCACCCAATCACCTCGAGCGCCGGTATCCCCGCGCCCTTGACGTACGCTTCGAGTTCCTTCGCATAGTCGCCGTGCGGCATCGCTGACGTGCCGAAATCGTCGCCGACCAGCAGCTTGACGCCGGCCGCGAGCGCCTTTGGCAGTATCCTGTATGAATGTTCTAGTCCGCGCTCCATCTCGTCAACGCCGGGAAACGCGGCCTTCCCGGTGCGCCGCTTCTGTTCGACCATCAGGTACGGAAAAAACAGGCTCGGCGTGACGAAGGTGCCTTGCGCGGCCAGCCGCTCGATACATTCGTCGTCCATCATGTCGCAATGGTCAATCACGTCGAGCCGCGCGTCGAGTCCGGCCAGGATACCGCGCTTGGAGATGATATGTCCGCGAATTTTCTTTCCTCGTTCGTGCGCGGTGTCGGCGGCGGATTTCATCTCCTCCAGCGTCATCGTCATGACGTCGGCCGGCCAGGCGAGTCCGTGGCCACCGGTCGGATAGAGCTTGATAATGTCCACGCCCTGTTTGATTTCGTCGCGCACCGCCTTGCGGAATTCGTCGGGCCCGTCGCAGATCAGCCCGAGCCCTTCCATCTGCAGCTTCCACCAGCTCGGATGAAAATCGACCGAATCGCCGGTCGTCACCACGTCGCGTCCGCAGGCCATGAAGCGCGGCCCCGCGATCATTCCCTGGTTGATCGCGTGCTTCAGCGTCACGTCGATATTGTGCAGCGTGCCCGCGCCGACCGCGCCGGTGAAACCGCAGCGCAATAGTAACTCAGCGTTCTTGGCCGCTATCAAGGTGAGCATCGTCGGTGGATGCTTCATGTCGAGGTCGAAGAGGTTGCCGATATTGTCGTAGGCGACGTGGTAATGGCATTGCACCATCCCCGGCATCAGCGAGCGGCCGGCGAGATCATAGACCACGTCGTGCGCCGCGGGTTTAGGCGCGTCGCCGTTGGTCGCGACCGCGGTAATGCGCTCGTTTTCGACCACTACCGTCGCATTTTTCTTCGGCGCGTGTACGCCGTCGATCAGGTTAGCGCGGCGGAAAAAGATGCGTCCCATGGCAGTTACCTCCCGGCTTTGTAAGCAAACGAAGTGAATCGCAGGGCCTGCAATCGCTTATCCGGCAAGGCCTCGCCAAATGTCAAACATCTTGCGATCCGTGCAAACGGAGGCCGGCTGATATATATGCCTTGCTCGGAGCAATGATTTTATCGCCGCCGCGGGTAGCGTCGCGACCGGTCAAAACGACCAAGGAGTACGCCAATGCCATACGCCGACAACCACGGAACAAAAATTTTCTACGATACCTACGGACAGGGCACGCCCATCGTGTTTCTTCATCCGTGGACGACCAACGGTTACATTTGGTACTACCAGGTCTTTCCGTTCGCCCTGACAAATCAGGTAATTGTTGTCGATCATCGCGGTCACGGCCGGTCGGACAAACCCCAAAGTGGCTATTCGATTACCGAGCACGCCGGCGACGTCGCCGCGGTGCTGGACGCGGCCAAAGCCGATCGGGCGGTGCTGGTCGGCAATTCGATCGGTGGCATGATAGCGATGCAATTCACGCTCGATAACCCAGGCCGTGTAATTGGCAACCTCATTCTCAGTTCCGGGACCGGGCTGGGCGAGGGGATGCCGAAAGAGGCCGCTCAGGCCTTCGCGCGAGACTTCGAGGGGACCTTCGGGGCGCTGCTCGAGGGCGCGGTCTCGGCGAAATCGAAACGTGAGCGTCCCGAGATTCTGGAGGTCATGAAAGCGCATTTCCGGGTGCAGTCGAATTTCCCGAAACACGTCTTCGATTCGTCGATGGCGGATCCCAACGGAGTATTCGGCTGGAACATCAAGACCCGGCTTTCGAGTATTCGCACGCCGACGCTCGTAATCGCCGGCGAGGAGGACAACGCGACTCCGGTCGCCGCCAACAAGTTTCTCGCCGACAATATTCCGGGCGCGAAACTCAGCGTGGTCAAGGACGTCGGGCATTTCCATCAGCTCGAAAAGCCACTTGAATTCAATGCCGCCTTGAAGGAGTTCGTGTCGGCGCTGCACTAACCTTCCGCGTTATCGATTGTTCAGTATCCGCAGGCACCGTCATCCTCCGCTTTGTCCAGGATGACGGTGCCTCGCGCTTTCCCCCTTTTTTACGACCGCCTACCCAAGCGACGCGAGCATCAATCAGTGAAAAATCTATTCGGCCCAGCCCTTTTCGTAGGGCGCGGTCATCCGGCCGATCGCGCGGAGATGCTTGAACTTCCACTCCCCGTTGACCTTTACGTAATCGTCCTCGTAACGCGCCGCGAGCCAAATCGCGCGATTCCCCTTGCGAAACGTAAAGGGGCCGAGGAGGTACCAGGTGCCGTGGGCCTGATTGCCGTCAACCTCGATAATCGGATTCATCACGTTATGCTGCGAAAAGCTGATCCGCTCCTGGAACGATTTGAATAGCGCGCGAATCGCATCGTGCCCCTGATGACTACCCAGGCCGGCGCCTTCCCAAATACCGTCCGGAACGAAAAGCTTGGTAATGTTGTCGGTATTGTGATTGTCGTCGCAGACCGCGCAATAGCGCGCCTTCAGTTGTTTGATTGCTTCGACGTCCTCGCAAAGAGTGACGCGCTTTTCCAGTTCCGCAATATCCATAATGGGATCCTCCGTTCAGCGCGATTGCGCAAGTATCGTTTTCCTACTGAGCGACGCGCAAAGCGGTGCGAAGTAGGTAAGGGATGCGGTTATACGCGAATGCAGACCTTGCCGAAGTGCGCGCCGCTTTCGAGATAGCGATACGCGTCGGGCGCTTGGGCGAAATCAAACGTCCGGTCGATCACCGGGCGCATTTGCGCGGCGTCGATCGCGCGATTCATCGCCTCGAACATCTCGCGCGAGCCGACCCTGATCCCCTGAAAGCAGACGCTCTTGAACAACACCGCCAACGGATTGAACTCGCCGCCGAAGCCGGTCAACAAACCGATCAGGCTGATACGGCCGCCCATGCGCACCGCCTCGAATGAATTAGCGAGGGTGCCGGCGCCGCCGACCTCGACCACGTGATCGACGCCGCGCCCGGTCAGCTCGAATGCCCGCTTGCCCCACTCGGGCGTGGTCTTATAGTTGATCGCTTCCGTCGCTCCCAACTCGCGCAAGCGCGCGAGCTTGGCGTCGCTGCTCGAAGTCGCAACCACCCGCGCTCCGGTCATGCGCGAGAACTGGAGTGCGAAGATCGACACGCCGCCGGTGCCCATCACGAGCACCGTATCGCCCGCCTTGAGTTGGCCAACCGTAATCAGTGCATTCCACGCCGTGACCGCGGCGCAGGGTAGCGTCGCGGCTTCCTCGAATGACAAGTGTTCCGGAAAATGTACCAGTCCATCCTGATCGAGCACGACGTATTCGGCGAGCACCCCGTCGATTTCGCCA
Source organism: Deltaproteobacteria bacterium (assembly GCA_021780755.1). Taxonomy (GTDB): domain Bacteria; phylum Desulfobacterota; class Binatia; order Binatales; family Binataceae; genus JADMIL01. The sequence continues at coordinate 38,531 of JAJXYF010000005.1, forward strand.
CCGAGCGCCGTCGGCCGGTTTCTGCCGACATCACCGCCGATCCAGCTCTGCGTGAAGATCGGGGCAACGCGGTCGCCGGCGCGGACTCGCGTCACACCGGGGCCGACTTCGGCAACTTCGCCGGCGCCATCGGAAAGCGGCATCAGCGACTTCTCGCGTTTGCCCAATCCGCCCTTGGCGATGATCAGGTCGCGATAGTTGAGCGACGTCGCGCGAATCCGCACCAGCACCTGTCCATGCCCGGGCTTGGGGGTCGCCCGCTCAACCATCTTGAGCGCGTCGATCCCGCCGCTTGCGCCGATTTCGTATGCCTTCATTTTCACCTCTGCCCGCGGCAATCTCCCGCGTGATTCCGATGCACATTTCCGTATAGCTCAATCCAGGCGCCGCCCACCAGCAATTCCACGGCACCATTCGCTCGAATGCGCCTTGCACCCGCAAACCTCATTCGGCTTTACGCCGCCCCCGAAGTGGACTAACAAGGGAATCTGACGTGACTGCGGCGACGCGGCACGCATCATCGCCGAAGGAGTGTGTACGCTTATGGCAAGCACGGTTATTAACAAACCGATCATCTCCGCGGATTCCCACATCATGGAACCACCCAACACCTATATCGCGCACATTGACAGGAAATATAAGGATACGGCGCCGAAAGTCGTGTGGGACGACAAACGCGGCGACACCTATGTGATCGATGGGATGAAAGACACGATCCCGATGGGCCTGGTTGCCGCCGCCGGCAAAAAGGCCGAGGAACTGGCGGGCCTCTCGGTGCGCGCGAAGTTCGACGAATTGCATCGTGGCGGATGGGATCCCGAGGCGCGCATGGCTGACCAGGATCGCGATGGCGTCGCGGCCGAAGTCATCTATCCAAGCGTCGGCATGATTCTCTGCAACCATCCCGATCCCGATTACAAGAAAGCCTGTTTCGACGCGTATAACCTGTGGATCGCCGAGTATTGCTCGCCCCATCCGGATCGCCTGATCGGGCTGGGGCAGACCGCGATGCGCTCGCCTGAAGAGGGCATCAAGGACCTTGATCGGATCAAGGCGCAGGGCCTGCGCGGCGTGATGATGCCGGGGTTTCCCGTCAAAGAGGATTACGACAGCCCCATCTATGACGATTTCTGGCAGGCCGCGATCGAAAAGCAGATGCCGCTCAGTTTCCATATTCTGACCTCGAACGAAGGTATCGCGCGCGCTCCTCGCGGACCGCGGATCAACTCGTTCATGTCGATCATCCGCGGCAACCAGGACATCATCGGCACGTTCATCTTCAGTGGAGTGTTCGAACGTAATCCGAAGCTTAAGATTGTCTGTGTCGAGGCCGACGCCGGTTGGGCGCCGCATTTCATGTATCGGATGGATCACGCCTTCGAGCGTCATCGGTACTGGATGACGGCGGGGAAGCTGTCGAAGATGCCGAGTGACTATTTCCGCGAGAATGTATATATGACTTTTCAGGACGACTGGGTTGCTTTCAAGATGAAAGAGATGTGCAATCCGCATCGCCTGATGTGGGCCAATGACTTTCCGCACAGCGATTCGACGTGGCCGAACTCGCAGGCACTCCTGAACAAGCATACCGTTGGACTGACTAATGAGGAGAAGAACTGGTTGCTGCACGATAACGTCGCGGATCTTTACGGACTGTAAGAGCTTGGGGACAAGCTGTCGCCGATGAAGGATCGCGCGGCGTCAAAGAAGTTTGAGAAAGAGGAGTTAGTATAGTAATGGCCGAAGTGAAGGATTTTACCGAAGTTCTCAAAGGCTTGCCCAAGAACTGGGGCCGCTGGGGCGCCAACGACGAAATCGGAAGCCTCAATTTTCTGACCAGCGCGGAGGTCCTGCGCGGCGTAAAGGCGGTTGAGCAAGGCAAGGTCTTCATGCTGGGCGTGCCGGTCGCGCGTCCGGAAGGCGATCCCCTCCATCCTATTCGCGCGCAACCGATTCATACGATGACGGCCGACGAGGGCTTCTTCATCAGCGGACGCATCAAGCCGTTTCCAGGCGGCCTCAAGTATTCCGACGACGTCGTCACGATGTTTCCGCAGGGCACTACTCAGTACGACGCCTTGGGTCACGCGTGGTACGGCGACAAGCTATACAATGGCTTCGATCCCAAGACGACCATCGGCGGCCTGCAAAAATGCTCGATTCAGCCGATCGCCGAGCACGGCGTGATCGGACGCGGCGTGCTAATCGACGCGGCCCGCTATAAGGGCAAGAAGCATCTCGACCGCGACGAGGGGTTTACACTCGACGATCTTCTGGGAGCGGCGAAGAAGCAGGGCGTCACGATCGAGAAGCACGACATCATCGTGTTACATACCGGCTGGCTCGATCGCTTTTACCAGGAGGGTCAAAAGGCGCTGTTTCCCGAAGGTGAAGTGTTCGACGAACCGGGCCTCCAGTACAGCAAGGAACTGGTGCAGTGGTGGTACGAGATGGAGATTCCGTCGATCACCGCCGATACCATCGGCTGCGAGCAGGGTCTCAACAAGGAAACCGGTGGACTGGGCATTCTCCATTCGGCGCTGTTGTGCAACCTCGGAGTTATCTTTAACGAAATAGTATGGCTGAAAGATCTCGCGGCCGATTGCGCGAAGGACGGACAGTATAGCTTTCTTTTCGCGGGCGCGCCGTTGAAGCTGGTCTATGGATGCGGCTCGGCGGTGAATCCAATCGCTATCAAATAGTCATTCGAGCAGCCGCGCGCGATGACGAATGGCGCGGCTCAAAGCGGACAGTTGAAGCGGGCGGCCGATAGGATTCCTATCGGCCGCCCGCGTGTCTCCGGTGCAATGTGCGCGATGCGCGCTTAAGCCTGGCCCGAACCGCGGATCAACGCTTCGATCGCGTCGGCGCCGTATCCCAGTTCGCGCAAGATCTCTCGCGTATGCTCACCGACTGCCGGCGCGGCGGTCGGTTTGCGCTTTTGCACGCCCGAAACGAAGACCGGGCTGTTCACCGTCGCGAGTCTGCCGACTCCGGGATATTCCATGTCGATGAACGCGTCGGCCGCCCGCATCTGCGGATCCTGCACGACGTCGTCGAGCTTGGGCAGCGGCGCGAACTTGATATCGTTGCGCTTGAAAATCATCCGCCATTCAGAGAGGTCGCGAGTCTCGAACTCCCCCTGCAGGATTGCGTACAGTGCCGCCGCATTTTCCGCGCGACCCTCGTTGGTTGCGAACAGTTCACCGTGGGCAAGCTCGGGCTGTCCGAAAGCCTGGCATAGGCGCGGAAACTCATTGTCCGGATCGATTTGCACCAGTAGAAATAATTTCGCGTCGCGGCTCAGGTACGCCGCGGTCAGAGGATTTGGCGGATGCTTCCCTGCGCCGCGGACCGGAAACGCCGCCTTGCAAAACTTCGCCTGGATGTCGCAGGCGTTCGCCCATGCCCCGCTCGCCAGCAATGAGGTCGTCACGCGTGAGCCGCGGCCGGTGCGCTCGCGCTGATAGAGTCCCAGCATGATCGCGCCAAACATCGACATCGACGTCGGATGGTCGCCCATGCCCGGTCGCGGCGCTCCGGGACTCCCGTCCGTGCCGGTCACCGACATCATCAGACCCGAGCGCGCCCAATATGCGAGCGCGTCGAAGGCCGGGTCGTCGGCGTCTTCGCCGGCGTCGCCGTAACCCGTCAGATGCGCGTAAATGAGGCGTTCGTTGACGGCCGCCAGGTCCTCCCACGAGAGCCGGAATTTCTCGAGCAGCGGCCGTTGATAATTCGTCAGGAAGACGTCGGCCGTGCGCACTAGCCGGATCATCGCCTCACGTCCCGCCGGGTCTCCGAGGTCGAGCGCAACGCTTTTCTTGTTCCGATTGGTGAGCACCCAGCACCAGTCGAGCTCGGATTTCGCGACGCCCGGCAACTTCGAATAGAGCCGCCACAAATCGCCGCCGCCCGGCCGCTCGATCTTGATCACATCGGCGCCGAAGTCGGACATCACGGTTGCCGCCGCGGGTCCCGCGACGTACGTCCCGCAGTCGATCACCCGGATTCCGGACAGTAGATTGCGTTCATCCATTCAATCGGTTCCTCCACCTGACACTGCACCAGACAGGCTGTAATACAGGAGGTCGCCGACCGCAACGCCCGCGCCTGTGATCGCCGATCCGATTGCTCGCACCACGACGCAGTGCAATGCGGGTGGATTTTTTCTTGCCAAAGTCTTACAGCTCATCATGGCGACACGCTATAAGTTCACCTGATGACCGAGCCCACACTGGAGGCGAAGGGCAAGACCATGACCAAGCCGTTGATGATGACCCTGGATCGCTATCTGCGCACGCGCGAGCGGATTGGCCCGGAATTGATCGTAACGATCGAGTCCGTAGCGCACGCCGTCAAGCGCATCTCCAACGAGCTCGCCAGGGCCGCGCTTAAGGGCGAGCTGGGTTACAGCGGCACCGTAAACGTTCACGGTGAAGAGGTCGAAAAACTCGACGCCTGGAGCGACAAGGTTTTCGTCGATGCCTTTTCCGCCGGCGGCCCCGTCTGCACGCTGATTTCCGAAGAGATGGACGAACCGCGCCATCTCAAGGCCCAATGCACCCGCGACTCTTTCGCGTTGCTCTATGATCCGCTCGATGGATCGTCGAACACCGATGTTAATGGGGCGCTCGGCACGGTCTTCGCCGTACGTCGGCGCAAGCCCGGCCATGGCGACAGTCTCGCGGACGTTCTCGCGGCCGGCACCGAACAGATCGCCGCCGGCTACGCGCTCTATGGCCCGGCCACCATGCTGGTATTTACGGTGGGCGACGGCGTTAGTGCGTTCGTGCTTGATCCCGCGACCGGCAAGTTCATGCTCTGGCGCGAAAAAATTACGATGCCCCCGCGGGGCAAAACCTACGCCGTCAATCAGGCCAACGCCGCAAAATGGCATCCGGGTGCGCGCGCCCTCGTCGATCGCTTCACCGGCCCGAAAGACCAGGGTGGTGGCTACTCGCTCCGCTACTGCGGCGCCTTCGTCGGCGATTTCCATCGATGCCTCCTTAATGGCGGAATCTTTCTTTACCCGGGCGAGATCAGCTCCGGACGCGGGAGCGCCGGCAAGCTGCGCCTGATGTACGAGGTCGCCCCGCTCTCGATGCTTGCCGAGCAGGCCGGCGGCGCGGGATCGATTGGACATGGGCGCGCGCTGGAGGTTGTTCCCGGTAACATCCACGAGCGCGTCCCCGTCTATATCGGCAGTGCGGAGGAAGTCGCGCTCGCCGATAAACTCGAGGTCGAAGGTCGATCGCGATCGTGACGTGCTGTCCCTGACAAGCTTTCGCGGGCTCCGCGTGACGCTTTAGCGATGGAGGAGAAAATGGCTCAAGGCAGAATCGACGGCAAGGTCGCGATCATCACGGGCGGCGCATCCGGAATCGGCCGCGCGACGGCGGAACTGTTCGCCCAGGAAGGCGCGAAGGTAGTAATAGGGGATCTTGCGACGAGCGCGGGCGAGGAAATCGCGAAGTCGATCGGCGCCGTCTTTGTCCCCACCGATGTGCGCGATCCAAAATCCGTCGAGCGCCTGGTGCGCGCCGCGTGTGACAAGTTCGGCGGCCTCGATATCATGTTCAACAACGCGGGCATCGGCATCGTCACGCCGCTGGTCGAAACCAGCGAAGAGCTTTACTCCAATACGATCCGGGTCGATCTGGACGGCGTTTACTGGGGTCTCAAGTTCGCCGGCAAGGTCATGATCGCGCAGAAGCGCGGCGCGATCGTGAACACCGCATCGGTGGCCGGCATCCGCGGCAGCGTGGGGCTGTCGGCGTATAATGCCGCCAAGCACGGCGTGGTCGGCCTGACACGCAACGCGGCGCTTGAGTTCGCCCCCGCGGGCGTGCGCGTAAACTGCATCTGCCCCGGCATCATCGATACGCCGCTGGTCGCGCGCGCCTTCGGTGCCACCGAGGAGATTCGCGAGACCATGCATCGCTTCCATCCGCTCGGCCGGATGGGCAAACCCGTCGAGATCGCGCGATGCGTTCTGTTCCTCGCCTCCGACGATGCGTCGTTCGTCACCGGCCACGCGCTGGTGGTTGACGGCGGAGTCTCCGCCGGCGTCGGCAGCACCAGCGGGATTACCACCAACTAAGGCGGCGCCCCGCCAGGCGCTGCGGGGCGTCCGCAATTCGCCGTCAGCGCTTTTCGAATTGCTTGTTGCCGTACAGGATCGACCGTTCCTCGTCGGTCAACGGGTGTACCGGCATATCGGCCATCACCGCCATCCCTTTCTTGACCGCGGGCCGCGCGCCGATCGCGTCGATCCAGCGTTTCAGATTCGGGGGGCTTTCTAACTGTTCAGGCTCGCGCCGCAGCGCCGCCACCACCCACGGGTACGACGCGATATCGGCGATCGAATAGTCACCGCCCAGAAATGCACTCTCGCCCAGGCGCTTGTTCATCACGTCGCATAGCCGATGGGTCTCCTTGGTGTAGCGATCGATCGCGTATGGAATCTTTTCGGGCGCGGCGTTGCGGAAATGTCCCGCCTGCCCAAACATCGGACCCACGCCGGCCATCTGGAACATCAGCCATTGGATCACGCCATAGCGCGCGCGCATCTCGGACGGCATCAGCTTGCCGGTTTTTTCCGCGAGATAAAGCAGGATCGCGCCCGATTCAAACAGCGCGATCGGCTTGCCGCCCGGCCCTTCGCTATCGACAATCGCGGGCATCCGGTTGTTCGGGCTGATCTTCAGGAAGTCGGGCGCGAACTGCTCGCCCTTGCGGATGTTGACCGGCACCACGCGATAGGGCGTGGCCGTCTCCTCGAGAAAAATCGAAACCTTGTGACCGTTTGGGGTTGGCCAATAGTACAGATCGATCATCGTCAGCCGCCTCACTCGTAGTTTATGTCAGGTTCGCCGGGTAGCGTTGCGCCGTCAAGCCCCGGAATCACCACGCGCAATCCAGTTGGCGAGGAACTCAAAACTTACAGTCTTCTGAAACCTCGTGAGGTTGGGAAAACCATAGGTTTGTGCTCCACAACAACTCTCTCTCTAGTCCTCCGGCAGATCGACAAACACCGCCGCCGCCACCACCGAGGTCCACAATCCGTTGCGATCGCCGATCGCCGATTGTGTGATATTGCGCGTCCGCACGATCTTGTCCGACAGCTTCCAGAGGTCCTTGCGCTCGTCGTAACTGGTATTCGGATCGAAGTCGATCCCGAGCGCGGTCGCCAGCATCGTCGCCGCGAGATCTTCGGCATAGTCGCCCGCCTTCTGGTCCGTCTGCCCGAAGCTCTTATGCTCCGACAGGTAGCCGTATTGATCCTTGTCCGCCGGAATCGCCAGTCCGACCGAGGCCGCTACCAGCCGATGGGGTTCGTTGGTCGCTTCGTCGTACATCACCGCGTAAACGATCTGCCCTGGCCGCAGCATCTTGAGTCCGTCCTGAATCGAGATCACCTTGCACCCCGGCGGAAAGATCGAGCTGACGCGCACCAGGTTGAACTCCGCGATCCGTGCGTCACGCAAGGCGAGCTCGAACGAGTTCAGCTTTTCCGAATGCTTGCCGACACCCTTGGTGAGAAATATTCCTTTTCCTACTGGACCCATTAGTCATTCCCCGCGTCAGCTTGAAATCTCCGCGCCGCACCTGACGCGCCTTCACCATTCGATTCATCATCGCCCGGTTCCGCGAGGCACGCAAACCCGCTCATCGCCGCGTCGCTACTGCAGCGTGAATTCGCTGCTCGCGTTGAAGTGCAATTGAGTGAATAGCGAAATCTTAAGACTTACTCGAGCTGCGTCGCTGTACTGATCCGGCTTCGACCGGCTTAGCCGAACCCGGCCTTTCGTCACTTTGCGATTCGCGCGGCGGTCGGGATCCCGGTCGGCAAGCCGTCGATACTCTCGAGGTTTTTGTCCCGCTGATACTTCACGGCCTCGTCGTCGCCGCGGCTTTCCCAGTACTTGCGCAGAGTGTCCCGTTGCTCGAGCCCTTCGCGTCGCGGCACGCCGTACCCGCATGAGGTCATCGCGGTCTCGACGTCGATCTCCATGATTTGCCGCACGCCGGGCTCCGCGGGAAACATCGCGAGGTATTCGCTCCACTGCCGGTCGCCCCGATGAATCGCGCGGCCGCTGCCGTACAGCCGCGCGATACGCGCGGTTTTGTCGAATGAGCAGAACATGATCGTGATGCGCCCGTTTTCCAGCAGGTGTGCCGCCGTCTCATTGCCGCTGCCGGTGAGGTCAAGGTAGAGCACGCGATTGTCGCTGACCACGCGAAACGTATCCATCCCCTTGGGCGACAGGTTGATCCTTCCTTCGTGCGGCGCGGTCGCGACGAAGAACACCTTCTGTTTCGCGATGAACTGTTTCAGCTCGGCCGTGATCGTCTTGTACCATTCGGACATAAGCGCGCCCTCACTCTGACCCGGCGTCACCGCGCGGTACCCCCGCTCGGCGTCCTGGGCAACCGATCACGGTCGCGATTCGGCCATTAATCAACTTGCCATACTGAGTATATAATGTGACAGCATCAAAAGTGTACTCTGTCGGCTGAAACCTTCATTCCGCCCCGTCCGCTTGGCCATTAGTTAATCATTTGACCATCGGATGTTCGCACGGCCGTCATCCTGCCGAACAATCTTTGTGCGTATGCTGACGCCCGAGGGGGTCAGTCGTCTCGTTCCGGTCGGTTGGGGAGAAGGGCGGTATTTTGGTGGTTCGGGCGGCGCGACCAGCGGCATGGTTCCGCAGATGCCGGGTGCGAGCGGTATGCCTTCGATGCCCAAGCTGCCCTGAAGTACATGGCATCTCTCCACGATAGTTAGTTCAGTATCGATGCGCATCGCGCGCGGCGGTCGCTTGACAAACCGTCCCCACTGGTAGTGCACTCGTAGTGGATAGTCAATCTCGCCTGGGGGAGGTCATTCGCGATGGCCCGTATAATCGATGCCGACGGACATATCGTTGAGCCGCGCAAGCTGTGGGAGGAATACGTCGAGCCCGAATTCCGCGATCGCGTCGTGCGCGTTCAACGCGGCGCCGACGGCCTCGACGAGTTCTGGGTCAACGGCGAGCGCCGCCGCGGCCCCGGTGGTTCAATCGTCGCCTCGGTCATTCCCGGCGGCTATCTCGACCCCGCGCGCACCCGCGCCGCGGCCTGGGAGGACATCCTCCCCGGCAGTTGGGACCCGCACGCGCGCATCAAGGTGCTCGACGAAGAGGGCATCGACGTCTCCTTCCTCTACCCGTCCTTCTATTTGATCTACGGTGACCTCGAAGATCCGCGCCTCGCCGCGGCCGCCTGCCGTGCCTACAACAACTGGATGGCGGACTTTTGCCGGCCCTATCCGAAGCGCCTCTACGGCGTCGCCCCGATGCCCATTCAAGACATCGATCTCGCCGTCCGTGAAATGCGCCGGGTGGTCAAGGACCTCAACTTCAAGGCGGTCTTCATCCGGCCCAACCCCTACAACCATCGACGGCTGTGCGATCCCGCCTACGACGTTTTCTGGCGCGAGGCGCAAGCTCTCGATATCCCTGTCGCGGTGCATTCGAGCTTCGGCACCAAGATGCCCGCGCTTGGCGCCGACCGCTATCTGCACGACACTTTTTCCTTTCACATGGTCTGTCATCCCTTTGAACAGCAGGCCGCCTGCATGGACGTCATTTGCGGTGGAGTGCTCGAAAGGTTTCCACGACTGCGCATCGGTTTCCTCGAGTCGGGCGTCGGATGGGCGGGCTACTGGCTCGATCGGATGGACGGGCATTACGAAAAAATGGGCGCGATGGCGCCGTGGCTGAAAAAGCGCCCGACCGAGTACTTCGCGGAACAATGTTACCTGTCGTTCGATCCCGACGAACGCACACTCGCCGCAATGTGCGAGCTCGGTCTCGACCGCAATATTCTGTGGGGCTCAGATTACCCGCACTTTGATTGCACCTACCCGGGTGTAGTCAAACAGATCGAGAATGCGGTGAAGGTCCTGCCGCCGTCGGCTCGCCACAATATCCTGACGGCGAATCCGGCCCGATTTTACCGCCTCGCCGAATAGTCAGTCGCGCCCCGGCCACGCGCCGCGCGCATGAGGGAATTGTGACCGCGCGCGGCAGAAACTCGAATCACTATGCGAGCCGTTCGATCGCGAATAGTACGGCGAGGATTACAAGTATGATCCCAGCCGCGCGTTCGGCGTTGCGTTCATAGCGTTCGCCGAGGCGCGCGCCAAATGCCAGTCCGATCGAGGTGAAGGCCGTGGTGGTAATCGACACGGTGATCAGCAGCGGCAGCAGAGGTATCGCCAATGCGGGAAGCGCAATACCCACTCCGAGGGAATCGAGGCTTATCGACAGCGAAGCGAACAGCAGGCCCGCCCCCGTGGTCGCGTCGAATGTCGCCTCCGACGAGTTGCGCAGCGAGCTTCGAATCATCAGCAGGCCGATTGACGCCAGCAGCGCGAAGCCGATGTACGCGGCGATCTCGCCGAGCATCCGGCTCGCACCCGCACCCAGTACGTAGCCGATAACCTGCATCGCAATCTCGGAACTGGCGAAGGCGATTCCTACGCGCGGTCCGGCACCGTCGGGCAATCCGGCGACGCCCACACCCAGCGAAACCGCCAAAACGTCAAGTCCCACCGCGAGCGCCACCGCGACGACCTTTCCCAGCACGATCAAATCACGGTGCATTTCGAATCGGTTCCCTGACAGCGCCGTAACCAAGAGAATCAGAGGGCGTCATTTCGATGCGGAGTCGCGTCGGCACGCCGAAGCGCTCGCTGCTGCTTTCGCCGCGCCGGTGGTGGGCCATGCCGCCAATGCCGCTGCGATCGTCCGGCGCAGGGCCGCCCGCCGGCATCGTCCACGGATGCGCGGGCGGGCGGGTGGAGGCCCAGGGCACAGGCTGTCGGCTACCGGATTTGCACCGTCCTGATCGCGCTTTCGCTTCTGTCAGGCGGGGTCGTCGATCTGTTGCGCCCGTCTGTTACGGGCCGACAGCACTCCGGCGTGCCTTCGCATGGACGCCAGCGCAAACGGTTCCCCCTTTCCCATCATCGATCCCTGCGCCCGCTACTTCTTGCAGAAGGTGCGCACGTAGGCGACCAGCCCCTTAATCTCTCCGTCGTCGAACGCTTGTTCCCACGGCGGCATATCGCCCGGCAGATTCACCGCCGGGCCGCCCTCCTTGATCGCTTTGAACATGGTGTCGTCAGAGATTTTCGACATCGTAGCGCAATCGGCAAAATCGCGCGGACGGGTCTTGAGTGTTGAAGCATTAACGCCGTCGCCATGTCCGGTCGGACCATGGCACTTCGCGCAATAGATGGTGTATTGGCTCGCCGGGCTGTCGCCATCGTCGCCGGCCGCCGCGCGCTGAATCGTTCCCGCGATCGCGATGACACACACGAGTGCCGCCGTTCCAATCATGGTTCGGGCTCTTCTCACTACTTGCCTCTCCTTGAAAATCCACCACTTAGCGTGCCTTCAAATACTGCAATATCGCTTTGGCGTCGTCGGGCGGGATGTTTCCGACCGTCCGCATGTGCATGATGATCTGGTCCCACTCATACGGCGCCTTCTCGGATCCGGGCCGCGCGTTATGGCAGGTGTTGCAGTACACGGGCCACAGCCTCGCACCCTCGCGGAACAGTCGTCGCTGCTCGGCCACACTTGGATTCTCCTGCGCCAAAACCGGCGCACCCGCCGATCCGATCGCGAGAGTTGCCAGTACGATTGCCGCGAATATTTTCCTCACGACGGTGACTCCGCTCAGAATCCGACCGTGAATTGCGTCAGGAAGGCGCGGTCGTTGGGAGTCGCGCCCACCGGTGTCTCGGCGCCGGTCGAGGAAACGAATACTCCTCCGGCGTGCGGCAATTCGAGGTCGAATTCATTCTGCCAGACGATCGACGGTGCGAACCAATAGTCCAGACCCAAAGCCACTTCGCGAGCGTGTGGCGCGTAAGTGGACGGCGAACCGTTAACGCCGAAATCGGGCACCAGTCCGACCTGCATGCCGCCCATACCGACCCCGGTGGCGCCCGCGATGTCATCGGTTGAAACGCCGCGCTGGTTAACTCCCGAATAACGCACCAGCGGCTCGAACCGATGGAGATAGCCATTGAGCGTATCGGAAAGGAACGGGACATTAAGACCGTTCAAGAAGTAGCCGGCCTGCAGGTACCATCCCTGGCGATTGTCGGACGCCTGTCCGTTGGGCATCTGGCGGTACGCCTCCAGCCATTCACCGCGGGTTTGCAGGTTATCAATGAAGTAGTTGAAATCCACGCCCCACGAGGTGAGCCACTTTCCATTTGTCCATTTGCCATCGTAGGTGGACGCCCCGAGCTCGAGCCGGCCCATTTCCAAATCAAGCGGGAGCGGATAGATGCGGAAGCGCGCACCGATTGATTTGCCGTTGGTCTGGCTGTTGGCGACCGCCGTCGGACTCGAGACCGCGGCGCCGAGGACCGACGAAGTGTAGTTGGGGCCGTTGCCGCCCCACACCGTGTAATCGAAATCCTGACCGAGCTTGCCGAACTGCATGCCACCGCGAAGCTGGACTCCGATCTCCCCCGGCGGAACCACCGGCTCGACCCCAAACGGCAGCGGCGCCGTCACAAACCGGTTCACCCACATTGGGCTTTGGTCCTCGTACCAGTCACCGAATGGTTGGTCATAAAGCCCCGCTACCACCGTCAGGTAATTGTTAACAAAGATCTGAAAATCGGCGGTTGACAGATCAGTTCCCGTCCCGGTGCTGCCGAACCCCGCGCTGAGCACGCCCTGGAACAATATCCAGTCAGTCGGGCGGTACAGAATCATCGGCTCCCAGTCAGCAAAGAACGAGTTCTGGGACCCATGATGAAGGTCGTTGAAGGCGCTGCTTTGTTGGTCGTAGGTAAAGTTGCCGCCGGCAGCTCCGGTCACCGTGAAAGTGTGTGTTCCGAGGTATCGATCGAAGACGTCGCCGAACTGTGACGGCGCCATCGGCGCATCGACCTTGGTCTGCAGCGTTTCGATCTTTGTGCTGGTGTCGGTTTGCAGCTTCTGATTGGCGGCTTTCAGTTGCTGATTCTGGTCCTGGATCTCGCCGACTTTCTGCTCAAGAGTTTGGATTTTCGCTTCGTCCCGTTCCTTGTCGGCCTTCAGTTCCTCAATTTCCTGCATGATCCGTCTGAGCGTCTGCGCCTCGGTCGCGGCGGCGCTCGCCCTGGCCGGACACACCGAGGCGATAATCAAGATGCCGCCGAGAACCAGGCACAGCCTTCCCAACGTCTCGTGGGCCATCGCTTGCTTCCTTCCAATCGCACCTCATTAAGGCGCGTTCCATTGAGTCCGCATGCAGTCCGAGGGCCACACGGGATCGTCCACGCGGAGAGGCAAAAAATTGCGTGTTCCGTGGGGCAATATAATAGCAAATGCTTGCGCAGGATACTTTATAATAAAGAATTGCCGTTCTTCCAAGAACCAAAGAATTTGCTTTTGAGCACATTCGAAGATCCCAATGTGCTTCCATCGCGCCTCCGCCGATTCCCGAAAGCCCGACACCAGTCGTGCGGTCGCTCTCACTGGAACTCGCCACTACGATCTGGCAGGATCCTACGGAACCGATTTCCCGTCCTCATGCCGAGGTGGCGAAACGGCAGACGCAGTGGACTCAAAATCCACCGTGGGTAACCACATGGGGGTTCAAGTCCCCCCCTCGGCACCAAACTTCAGCTCTATGGGACCGCAGCCCGCCTGTCGGGTCGAAAGTTGGACGAGTTTCAGCGTCCCTTCGAACAATCATTCTCGGTGCTGGTAAGCAGCGCTTCGCAACTCAGATTAACAGATTAGGTAATCGATTCAGCGAGGATCGGTATTATTTGTTCTCTCAATAACTAAACGCTCTTTCGTCTTGATTTCATTGCGTCCACACTAAGCCTAGAGTGTTTGCTATTAAGCGCCTGCCCGGTTAGTCGGTCGCAACCCATCGCAAAAGCGGTTGATGCGTGGAGAACAGCCTTGTGAAAAGGGCATTGACGAAATTTTTGGGCTTCGTCGTCGGTCATGATCGGGGCGCGAAGATCGACCTATCGCATCGGAACTACTGTATTTGTGGCGCACTGAAGCCGGAGGTTGGAGCGCGGGGAAGCGCCGTGTCTTTGAACAGAGCGAGTCCCGAGCGGAGCATGAACACGGCGGGGAAATAGGCGCCGGGCCAACGCCCGCGGGAGACACTTCATCCGATGCCTGCACTGCGACAATCGCCGCACCGCGGTATCCCGGCGCCGTCACATTTATAGCCGGATCGCTGCTCCAGCCATGATTAGGCTGAGCATCGCGAGCGACATTAGTAACTTCGGTAAGCTCGATCCGAAAGGAGTCCCGAAAGCGCGGACCCAACGAGTCGAGACGCGAGAACCTTGGTGTGTTAATCGAAGAAATGACCGCGCAAGCGAGCTTGGATTCACTCTTGGTCCAGCGACGCCGTCCCACGCAGAGCTATCGATGACCAACGTGGGCGAACACGGAAAGCCTCCGATACTCAATCGCAAAGGGGCCTGGTCACTGCCGAGCGTTTTGCTGCGCTGGCTGCTCGGTTGAGACGGGCGACTTGAATGCGGGACTGCCGTCTCGCGTCCTCCCGCGCCTCACGATCCGATTACAAAAGCATTCGCGGATGAGCGGCTGGACGAAGCTTTGGTCCAGCGAGTCACGGCGAGTTCATCGCGCCCAAAGGCCGTTGTGAAGAATATTTTCCAACACGTATTAAAGAGTGCCGCGGCCGGCTTTCCGCCCGAAACGGACGAGCCGATTCGCGCTGAGTTATTCAGCATCGAACGCCTCGAACAGCATGCCGAGAGCCTCGCGCACGCGCAGCGGATTACGATCAGGCGGGGCGCCGGCCGAGACCTGAGGCACCGGCTCCATGACAACGGCCGGGTGCTGCTCGAAGCGTACGGCGCCACCGTCAGAGCGGTGCGGGAGGAACGCGCGATTACCGCGGCGGCCGAGTGGCTGATCGACAACTTTTACGTGGCGCAGGAGCAGATTCGCGAGATCAGCGAGGACCTTCCGCGTGGCTTTTACCGTGGGCTGCCCAAGCTCGCCGACGGGCCATTGAAGGGTTACCCGCGCGTTTTCGGCGTGGCGTGGGCGTTCGTCGCGCATACGGACAGCCGCTTCGAGCCGGAGCAGTTGTGCCGGTTTGTGCGCTCCTATCAGCGCGTGCAACCGCTCACGATGGGCGAACTCTGGGCGGTCGCGATAACGCTGCGAATCGTGCTGGTGGAGAATTTGCGGCGCGCGGCCGAGCGCACCGTGAACGATCGGGCCGCGCGCCAGGCCGCGGATGCACTGGCCGATCGCCTGCTGGGAGTCGGCCGGCATGAAGCCGAGGCCCCGGCGGCCGCTTTGCGGCGATTCGATAAGCAACCGGTGCCGCGGGCCCTCGCGGTTCAACTCGTCCAGCGCCTGCGCGATCAGGATCAGAAGGTGACCCCCGCGCTGGTCTGGTTAGACCAACGTCTGGCCGCCATGGGCACGACCGCTGACGAAGCGGTCCGCGCCGAGCATCAGACCCAGGGCGCGATGAACGTGACCGTGCGTAACGTGATCACGAGCATGCGCATGATATCCGCCGTCGATTGGGCGGAGTTCTTCGAGAGTGTGAGTCTCGTCGATGCCGCGCTGCGCGCCGACAGCGACTTCGCCGAAATGGATTTTCCCACTCGGGATCGCTACCGGCATGCGATTGAGGAACTGGCGCGCGGCTCGGGCCAACCGGAACTCGAGGTCGCCCGTCATGCCATCGCGGCGGCAAAGCGCGCGGTGGCCGTGCCGGCCATCGGCCGCTGTGAGACCGCGGAGATTATGCGGGAGACCGGCTATTACCTCATCTCGAAGGGGCGGCGCGTTATCGAGCGGGAGATCGGATTCCGGGTTCCGATCGGCGAATCGCTGGTGCGGGCCAACGCGGCGGTCGGCATTCTGGGTTATGTCGGGACGCTCGCGATAATCGGCGTGTTCATTCTGATCCTGCCGTTGATTGGCGTGGCGGAGTTCGGCGTCACCGGATGGATTTTATGCTTGCTCGGATTGCTCGCCATCGCACCGGCCTCGGACGCTGCCGTGGCGCTGGTCAATCGCGGCGTTGCGAGCGCCGTCGGGGCCCGAACTTTGCCGGCGATGGAGCTTGCCCACGGAGTGCCGGCGGGCCTGCGCACGATGATCGTGGTGCCCACGCTCTTGACGACCCCGGCAGAACTCGCGGAGCAAATCGAGAGCCTCGAGGTGCATTACCTGGCGAGTCAGGATGGCGACTTGTGCTTCGCGCTGCTCTCGGACTGGACCGACAGCGCCACCGAGAATGCGGCGGATGATGACGACCTGCTGGAGGCCGCCGCGGCCGGAATCGCGCGGCTGAATCAACGCCATGGATCGGCTGCGGACGGCGCGCGCTTCTTTCTGCTCCATCGCCGGCGGATCTGGAACGAGGGGCAGGGAAAGTGGATCGGATGGGAACGCAAGCGCGGCAAGCTGCACGAGCTGAACCGCCTGCTGCGCGGGGCCACCGACACGACCTACGCGGCGATCGGCGGCCGTCCGCCCATCGTACCCGCCGGCGTTCGCTACGTGATCACGCTCGACGCCGATACCCGGCTACCGCGCGGAACTGTCAGACGGCTGATTGGGAAGATGGCGCATCCGCTCAACCGGCCGCGGCTCGAGGCCGAGAGCGGGCGGGTCGTCGAGGGCTACGCGGTGCTGCAACCGCGAGTTACCCCGTCGTTGCCGAGTGGTCGCGAGGGTTCGCTGTTCCAGCGCATCTTCACCAGCCCGAGCGGATTGGATCCCTACGCCTTCGCGGTCTCTGACGTGTACCAGGATCTCTTCGGCGAAGGTTCATACAGCGGCAAAGGAATTTACGATGTGGACGCCTTCGAGGCGGCGCTCGACGGCCGGCTGCCCGAGAGCGTGATCCTCAGTCACGATCTGCTCGAGGGAATTTTCGCGCGCGCCGGATTGGCGTCCGATATCGAGGTGGTCGAAGAGTTTCCATCGCGCTACGACGCCGCTGCGGCGCGCCAGCATCGCTGGGCCCGCGGTGATTGGCAACTGCTGCCGTGGGTCTTTGGCCGAGGCCGGGATTCCACCGGCGACCAGCGCCGAACCGCGATTCCTTTGATCGGCCGCTGGAAGATGATGGACAATCTGCGGCGGACGCTGTCGGCGCCGGCCGCGTTTCTCGCGTTGTTGGTGGGATGGACGCTGCCGTTGGCCGCCGCCGCGATGTGGAGCGGGTTCGTGGTGGCGACGCTTGCCCTACCCACACTTTTGCCGGCTTTTCTCGGGATAGTGCCGCGCCGGCGCGGGCTCTCCCAGCGAAGACATTGGTTCGCGGTCGGTACCGACTTCGCCCTTTCCCTGTCGCAGGTCGCCCTCCTGATCATTTTGCTTGCCCACCAGGCATGGCTGATGACCGACGCAATCGTGCGCACCTTCTTTCGCATGTTCGTCAAACAACGGCGCTTGCTCGAATGGGTAACCGCCGCTCAGGCGAGGCTCAGCACCGAACTCGACCTCGCCGGATACTATCGCTGGATGGCGGGCGGTATCGAGTTCGCCGGCCTCGCCATTGTCGTTATCGCGTGCTTCGGTCGCAGGGCGTGGCCGGTCGCGGCTCCCTTTGTGATCCTGTGGATGGCCGCCCCGGCGGTCGCACGATGGGCGAGTCTTTCGCCCCCGATGGCGGGTTCCGATCCGCTGTCGATCGAGGACGCTCGAGCGCTGCGGCTGATCGCACGCAGGACCTGGCGCTTCTTCGAAACCTTCGTTACGGCAAGCGACCACATGCTGCCGCCGGACAACTTCCAGGAAGAACCGCAGCCAGTGCTAGCCCATCGGACTTCGCCGACCAACCTTGGGCTATACCTGCTGTCGGTGATAACTGCTGGTGATTTTGGCTGGCTGGGAAAATTTGAGACGGCCGAGCGGGTGGAAGCCACGCTCGCGACCATGAACCGGCTCGAGCGTTTCCGCGGACATTTCTACAACTGGTACGACACGCACGACCTTCGTCCGCTGGATCCGAAATACATCTCCGCGGTGGACAGCGGGAATCTCGCCGGTCATCTGATCGCGCTTGGCAACGCCTGCCGGGAAATGACCGTCGCGCCCGTGACGGGGCTGGAATGGCTGGTTGGAATCGATGATGCGCTGGAAATCACGCGCGAGTCGCTGCGCGGGCTCTCGGATGATCGACGGACCTCAAGCGTGACCCGAAAGCATCTTGAGGACGCTCTGGAGGATCTTTCCATCGCGGTCTCAGCCGCGCTCAGAATCGCCGGAGAACCGGGACTTGACGCCGAAAGCCGACACGGTGCTGAAAAATCGGGCGGGCCGGCCCGCGCAACCCCGGCAGATCTAAGCGTGTGGATGGCGGAACTGGCGCCGCGTGCCGATACGCTCACTGACATTGCGCGCACGTTGCGGGCGGAGCGTGCCGACGAGGCCAGCGCTGAAGTGCTGGCCTGTGCGGAGACGGTGAATGCTACCCTGCGCAGCCATCAGCGCGATTTCGACCAGCTGATGCCTTGGGCGAAGCTTGTCGCCGGGGACGCCGCGCTCGCCGTGGCAGTGAAGGCGGCGACCGAGGTCACTTCGGAGCGGGTAGTGCCGCGCCTCTTCGATTCGGTTCCGACCCTGGCCGATCTGCCCAATAGTTGCGAGGCCGCGGTGCTCCTGCTGACGCAGCGCCGGGACGGGAACGCTGCGCAATCTGCTGCGGCGGGTGCCTCGCCCAACCCTCGCGTAGATGTTTTGGTTGACGCCCTGAAGCGCTCGGCCAGCACCGCGCGGGCGTTCACGCGACGCCTGGAGGCGCTCGGCGAACTGACCAGGAAAATGTTCGACGCGATGGAGTTCGGTTTCCTCTTCAACCCGGCGCGCCAACTGCTCTCGATCGGGTATCTGGCTACGGACGGCAGCCTCGATCCGAGCTGCTATGACTTGCTCGCCTCCGAGGCGCGCCTGGCGAGTTTCGTGGCGATCGCCAAGGGCGATCTGCCGACCCGGCACTGGTTTCGGCTCGGCCGTACCGAAACCCCGGTGGGGCGCGGTTCGGCGTTGGTCTCATGGTCCGGTTCGATCTTCGAGTACCTGATGCCAAGCCTGGTGATGCGCGCGCCGTCAGACAGCCTGCTTGAGCAAAGCAACCGCTTCGTGGTCCAGCGGCAGATTGAATACGGTGCCGAACTCGGCCTTCCGTGGGGCGTGTCGGAATCCGCCTACAACACTCGCGATCTGGAACTCACCTATCAATATTCAAGCTTTGGCGTCCCCGGCCTGGGGCTCAAGCGCGGACTCGGCCGCGACGCGGTTATCGCTCCGTACGCAACGGCGCTGGCGGCGATGGTCGATCCGCAAGCCGCGGCGCGAAACTTCACACGGCTGGCCGCCGCGGGGGGCCGCGGCAGGTATGGGTGGTATGACGCCTTGGACTATACACCGGCGCGCCTCCCTGAGGGCCAAAAGGTAGCGATCGTTCGCTCCTACATGGCGCACCATCAAGGGATGACCTTGATCGCGATCTCCGATGCTCTGCGGGACGGTGCGATGCGCGCGCGCTTTCACGCCGAGCCGATCATCCAGGCGACTGAGCTTTTGTTGCAGGAACGAGTCCCGCGGGATGTGTTGGTGGCCCATCCGGGAGTCGCCGAAGTAGCGGCGGCGGCCAACGTCCGCGAACTGATTCCGCCGATGCCGCGCCGCTTCCGATCCCCTCATCAACTGATTCCCCGTACTCACCTGCTCTCCAACGGCAATTACGCGGTCATGATCACCGCGGCGGGCTCAGGATACAGCCGCTGGAAGGATCTTGCGGTCACGCGTTGGCGCGAGGACGCTACCTGCGATTCGTGGGGCTCTTATATCTTCGTGCGCGACGTGCGCAGCGGCGACGTGTGGTCGGCAGGCTACCAGCCAACCGGGGTCGAGCCGGACAACTACGAGGCGACCTTCTTCGAGGATCGCGCCGAATTCGTCAGGCACGATGGACTGATCGAGACGAAAATGGAGATTGCAGTGTCTCCGGAGCACGATACTGAGGTGCGCCGCGTCTCGATCTCGAATCACGGCACCGCGGTGCGCGAGATCGAGCTGACCTCATATGCGGAGGTGGTGTTGGCAGCGGAGGCGGCCGACGCCGCGCATCCGGCCTTCTCCAAACTTTTCGTCCAAACCGAGTTCGTCGCCGACAGCGATGCGCTGCTCGCTACACGGCGGCTGCGGTCGCCGTCTGACCATGAGATCTGGGCGGCGCACATGGCGGTGGTCGAGGGCGAGGTCGTGGGTGCAGCGCAATTCGAGACTGATCGGGCGCGCTTTCTGGGACGGGGGCGCGGACTCCGGACGCCGGTCGCGGTGATTGACGGCCGACCACTTTCCAACACTGACGGCGCCGTACTCGATCCGATCTTCAGTCTTCGTCGCCGCTTCCGGCTTGCGCCTGGGGCCACGGCGCGGATGGCGTTCTGGACGCTGGTCGCGCCCTCGCGCGGCGCGGCGCTCAACCTGGCCGACCAACATCATGATCCCGCGGCATTCGACCGGGCCATCACGCTCGCTTGGACGCAAGCGCAAATTCAGCTTTACCATCTCGGTATCGACACCGACGAGGCCAACCTCTTCCAACGTTTGGCAGGTCATGTGCTCTACTCCAACCCGGCGCTGCGGCCTTCATCCGCGGAGCTTCAGCGCAGTGAGAGTGGGCCGTCGGCGCTCTGGGCGCACGGAATTTCCGGCGATCTGCCAATGGTTTTGGTCCGCATTGCCGACGTCGAGGGTCTGCAGGCGGTGCGCCAGTTACTGCGCGCCCATGAATATTGGCGGATGAAGCAGTTGCCGGTGGACCTGGTGATTTTGAATGAAAATCCCCCTTCCTACGCTCAGGACCTGCAGACCGCCCTGGAGACCATGGTGCGGGCCAGCCAGTCGCAACGGCCGACGGGCAAAGACGCCGGGCGCGGAGACGTGTTTATCCTGCGCGACGACCAGGTGTTGCCGCAAACCCGCAGTCTGCTTCAGAGTGCCGCTCGCGCGGTGATCTGGAACGGCCGTGGCAGCCTCTTCCAGCAGGTCAAACGCCTGGAAGAATCCGCCACCGCCGTTGCTCCGCCGCCTAGACGCCGCCACCCCGCGATTGCAATGCCGGAGACCGTCTCGGCTCTGCCGAAGCTCGAATTTTTCAATGGCCTGGGCGGTTTCGCGGCTGGCGGCGCGGAATACGTAACCATCCTCGGTGAAGGACAGTGGACGCCGGCACCGTGGATCAACGTCATCGCCAACCCCTCTTTCGGGTTCCAGGTATCGGCCGAGGGCGGCGGTTATACCTGGTCGGTGAATAGCCAGCAGAATCAGATCAGCCCATGGTCCAACGACCCGGTCAGCGATCGGCCGGGCGAAATGTTTTACGTTCGCGACGAAGACAGTGGAGAGTTCTGGAGTCCCACGGCTCTGCCGATTCGCGAAGAGCCGTCGCCGTATGTCGCCCGGCATGGTCAGGGGTACAGCCGTTTCGAGCACACGTCGCATGGAATCTCGCTCGAACTGCTGCAATTCGTCCCGCTGATAGACCCGATCAAGATCTCGCGGCTGAAGATCCACAATAATTCGCAGCGCTCCCGCAGACTCTCGATCACCGCATACGTGGAATGGGTATTGGGCACGTCCCGCTCCGGCTCCGCTCCGTTCGTCGCAACCGCAATCGATGAGGAAACCGGAGCGATGCTCGCAAGGAACCACTGGAGCACCGAGTATGGCAATCGCGTTGCGTTCGCCGACCTTGCCGGACGCCAAGTCGCCTGGTCCGGTGATCGAACGGAGTTCCTGGGGCGCAACGGCACGCACGATCATCCGGCCGCCCTCGAGGGCAGAACACCGCTCTCCAATCGCGTCGGCGCCGGCCTCGACCCGTGCGGCGCTCTGCAGGCCCGGCTCGAGCTCGCGCCGGGCGAGGCGACCGAGATCGTATTCCTGCTGGGTGAAACATCGACCAGCGCCGAAGCGGTCGCGCTGATCATGCGTTACCGGAGCGCCGACCTCGAAGCGGTATTGCGCGCGGTGACCCGATTCTGGGATGAGGCCCTCGGCACGGTTCAGGTGCGAACGCCGGATCGTGCGATGGACCTCCTGCTGAATCGCTGGCTCCTCTACCAGACACTCTCGTGCCGGGTGTGGGCGCGCGGTGCGTGCTACCAAGTGAGCGGTGCTTATGGCTTTCGCGATCAGCTCCAGGACGTGATGGCGCTCTGCGCTGCCAAGCCGGAGGTGACGCGCGAACATTTGCTCCGCGCCGCCGGGCGGCAGTTTGTCGAGGGCGACGTTCAGCACTGGTGGCATCCGCCGTCGGGCCAGGGAGTCCGCACGCGGATCTCGGACGACCGCGTCTGGCTCGCATACGCCGCGGCCCATTATGTCGAAGTCAGCGGGGATCGCGGGGTGCTCGACGAAATGGCCCCCTTTCTCGAAGGTCCGGTGCTGCGCGCCGATCAGTTGGAGGCCTATTTTCAACCGACGGTCTCCGCGGAGCAGGGCACCTTATATGAACACTGCGCGCGAGCGCTGGACCAAAGCCTGGCGGTCGGCGTTCACGGTCTGCCCCTGATCGGCACCGGCGACTGGAACGACGGCCTCAATCTGGTCGGTGCCGGCGGCAAGGGCGAGAGCGTCTGGCTTGGCTGGTTCCTCCACGCGACGCTCTCAGCTTTCGCCGGATTGGCGACGAGCCGTGGCGATCAAGCGCGGGCCGCCGCCTGGCGGCAGCACGCTACCGCGCTGGCGGGTTCGCTCGAACGAGAAGGCTGGGATGGCGAGTGGTACCTGCGCGCCTTCTTCGATGACGGAACGCCGCTGGGTTCCGCCACGAGCAGCGAATGTAGTATCGATTCGATTGCACAGTCGTGGGCGGTAATCTCGGGCATCGCGAATAAAGCGCGCGTCGCTACGGCGATGGCGGCGCTGGACCAGCGCCTCGTCCGGCGCGCCGACGGCTTGCATCTGCTGCTGACCCCACCGTTCGATCAATCAGTGCCTGACCCCGGCTACATTAAGAGCTACCCGCCTGGCATCCGCGAGAACGGCGGCCAATATACGCACGGCGCCGTCTGGTCGGTGATCGCCTTTGCGATGCTCGGGGACGGGGACAAAGCCGGCGAGCTGTTTTCCCTCATGAATCCCATCAATCACGCCGCCACGCGCGCCGGCGTTCATCGCTACAAGGTTGAGCCGTACGTTTCCTGTGGCGACGTTTATGCCGAGCCCGCCCACGTGGGGCGCGGCGGCTGGACCTGGTACACCGGTTCGGCCGGATGGATGTATCGGGCGGGTCTCGAGTGGATACTTGGATTTCGTCTGCATGGCGCGACTCTACTGATCGATCCGGTTGTCCCGAAGGCCTGGCGGCACTTCGAAATCGTCTTCCGCTACCGCTCCGCGCTCTATGAGATCGCTGTCGAGAACCCTCACGGCGTTAGTCGCGGTGTTAATCGGGTGGATCTCGACGGCAAGTCGCTGCACGGAGATCCGGTGCTGATACCTTTGTCAGATGACGGTGCGACCCATACGGTCCTCGTCACTATGGATGACGCAGGCCGGATCGGCGAGGTAACCTTCGCGGCCCTGACGGACTGAAAGAACCGCCAGGTCTCGACCGACGACCGATTTCGGGCGCAGAACTCGCGCAGCTTTGTGGCGGACCGCTTTGTTCTTACGAGTCGCTCTTTTTCATGCAGGGCTTAGAACGCCGCAGACCAACTTGGCGATCATGAGTTCTTCGTCGGTATGGATGACGCGGACCGCGACCCGGCCGTCCGCGGCGGAAATCACGCCTTCATTCGCCGCGTTGCACCGGTCTTCGAGTTCGATTCCAAGGAACCCCAGCCCGTCGCAAATCCGCGCGCGGACCGTGGGCGCCCGCTCACCGATACCGCCGGCGAACACCAGCGTGTCCAGTCCGCCGAGCGCCGCCGCGAATGCGCCGATCCATTTCTTGACCTGGTAGCAAAACAGGGCGACCGCTTCAGCCGCCCGCAGGTCGTGCGTTTCCCGATCGAGCAAGTCACGCATGTCGGAGCTGGTCTCCGATATGCCGAGCAGCCCGGACTTGAAGTTGACCATCCGGTTGAACTGCTCCGCGCTCATTTTTTCCGTGCGCGACAGATACCAGACCAGTCCGGGATCGAGATCGCCCGAGCGGGTGCTCATCGGCAGACCGGCAGTGGGGGTAAAACTCATGCTGGTGTCCACGGATTTACCGTCGCGCACCGCCGCCAGACTCGCGCCATTGCCGAGATGTGCGAGGATCACCCGGCCGTGAGCCGCTGCCGCGCCGTCCAGGCGGGCCAGTTCTTCGATCAGGAACGCATACGACAATCCGTGAAACCCGTAACGCCGCACCCCCTGCGCTTCATAGCGGCGCGGGATCGGCAACAGCCGCGCGACTGGCGGCAGATCATGGTGAAAGGCGGTGTCGAAACATGCCACTTGGGTCAGGTCCGGAAAGCGGTGCTGAAACGCCTCGGTCAACAGGATCTCCTCGGGCAGATGCTCAGGATCGAAAGCGCTCAGCCGGCGCAGCTCCTCGACCATTTCCGCGGTGATTCGCTGTGGCTCGCTATACTTCGGCCCGCCATGCACCACGCGATGCCCCACCGCGGTCAATGCATCGCGCCCGCTGCGCAGCTCGAGCCAATCCATCAGCACATTCACGGCGACCGTATGGTTCGGCACCGCCAACGATCGAGAAAAGTTCTCCGAACCTTTGACGGCAAAGGTGGCGTTGGGAAGGCCGATCCGTTCGATACTCCCGTCCAGCGCGCGACGCATCGGCTCGCCGGTTTCAAACAGTGCGAACTTGATGCTCGACGATCCGCCATTGATCGTCAGGATGCGCGCGCCAGATGGTTTCATCGAGATGACACCTTCGTCGTTGCGCAGTGCGAACAAAGCCGGGTTGGTTCAGCGGCCGTTAAGGAACCCCTTCACCGCGCCTTCGACCACCGTGCCATTAAAGAAGTCAGGGTTCATGCTGGTCCAGAGACGGGCGGGATTGGCGAAGACAAAATCGCGAAAGTCGTCTTCTCCGATGAGTCCGTGCTCGACCATCTCATAGGCTTCCTCGGTCACTTCGGTCATGTCGGGCACATCCCAGTGGCCGATATCGGAACTGAAGATAGCGTTGAGCTTCGCGCCGAACGGAAGCTTACGCGTATCGAACGCCATGGCGTTGATCGGGTCGTCGGCCTCGCATCCGAAGTAAAAGTTGGGAACGAACAGGTCGCGGATATCCTCCGGTTTTGCGATTCCGCATCGCGACCAGTCGTCGCGCGCGGCCGGGTCCTCTTCCGTGCCGCCGATGCCCCAGCCTTCACCATGGCCGTCGAGCTTATCGGTAACGAGCTTGCCGCCGTAGCGCCGCGCAAGGTCCTGAAACAGCTTGCGGTCGAGGTTGGCGGGATTGTAGTTCTCCATCGCCTTGCCGTTGCGCTTCTGCCAATGCCCGATCATGTCGGCATAAAGACTGGCCGCCCATCCCACCCCGCACTCCAGAAAGGCGCACTTGAGCTGCGGAAAACGCCGCGTGACGCCGCCGAAAAACATCGCCTTGCACAGCGCCTCGCCGGCCGAGGCAAAATGGCCGATGTGATTGAACATATAATTCGATATCGAGCCGCGGCTGCCCCAGCCCATGCCCGGCGAATGGAAACTTGGCGCGACCCCGAGCTCGATGCATTTTGCCCATACCGGGTCGTAGTCGTACTCGCTATCAAGCGCGAAGAGGTCGAGCCAGTAGGCATAGCGGGTGGGATGGGGCACGGCCGCGGCGACGGCGGGAATCGGACGGCGCACGTGCCCCGCCATCATGATCACCTTGAGACCGAGCGTCTTCACCGCATGTTCGAGTTCCTCGATGGCTTCCCGCGGCGTATGCATCGGGATGATCGCGGCCGGCGACAGGCGGTCGGAATATTCGCGGAAGATATCGGCGTGGTAGGTGTTGAAGGCGCGACAGGTCGCCCGCCGCAACTCGTCCTCGCGGATATGCGGTGCGCCGAGGCCGGCGGTCGGGTAGAGCACGGCAAAGTCGATACCGGTCTGGTCGAGGCGCTCATGCAGGAGTTTCGGAAAGGTGGCGGTGGCGCGGTCGAGCGTGTTCTTGGTCGGGAGCGCCCACCACGGCGGCCGCAGCGGCCGTTCGGCGCGCCGCTGATCCCAACTCATGCGATACCAGTTGGCGCCGTCCGAGCGGTAGCGTCCGGCCAGGTCGGGCCCGGCGACTTGCCGAATATAATCGCGCAGCGCGGGCTGAAACTCGACCGTATGGCCGTCTGAATCGATCACCGGATGCTTCAAGCGGGCGCGCACCCGCGCCGACTTCGATGGTGAACCGCTGCTCGACGTACTTGCCGCCATTGGCGCTCCCTCCATTAACGGTTTATGGGCGTCACGCTACCACGATCCAATCCTTGCAACACACCCGTGGCCGTTTGGCGTAATCGGCTCAAACTCGCTGCGCGCGCCTTATCAAACTACTGGCCAACAGCGTGCCGCCTCGTTAGGCGGCCAGAAACCTCGGCGTCCACCACCAGGTTCCGGCCACCCTTAGCGTGCTTTATTTTCCGTTTTCCGCGGCGCCCCCGGGAAGAGCATCCTGGCGATGTTGGAGAGCACGGTGTCGTTGGTGATCCCCATGACCACTCCGGCCCGGGCGTCGCGGAGATACCGGTCGAAGGGCAGGCGGCGCGCATAGGCGGTGCCTCCGCCCATACCCATGATCTCGGCAGTGACGTGAACGGCCATTTCAGAGCAGGCCACCTTGGCCTGGGAACAAGCCAGAACGCTGGTGGGCTGCTCCCGATCGAAAGCGGAGGCCGCGGAATACAGCAACGCCCGCGATCGCTCGATCTCGACGCTGAGCTCCGCCATGCGGTGCCGGATCACAGGATTATCGATCCGCGGCTTGCTCTCATCGTCACCGTACTCGAGAAACTGCTTGGCCTCCTCGAACGCCCCGGCAGCGACGCCCAGGTACACCGCCGCATATGTGCTGGTGACCACCGGCAGAAACCTCCGCCCTTGGTCCTTCATCACGGTGTGTTCCTCTCCAACGAGATTCGCCTTGGGTACGACCCCATTGAAAATTACGGCACAGCTGTTGTTCCCTCGCATCCCCAGTCCGTTCCACGGCTCGTCGATTTTCCAGTCGATCTTGTCCCGCTCAACGATCAGAACGCTCACTTTGTCGGGAGTAGCCTCTTTGCCGACCCGGCACAGAAAGAAGTGATGAGTGGCGAACCCTGTCGAGGTAACGTAGCTCTTGCGAATCTTCTCGACGCGGTAGCCGTCGCCGCTTGGGATCACCGAAGACATGGCGTTGTTCTGGGCGAATGCGCCGCCCCGGCCGGCAGCCTCGGAGCCCGCCACCGTATAGAAGGCCTCGCCCGACACGATGGGCCGCACTAAACGGTCCACTTGATCCGGTGTGCCGATGCGGGCGACGAGCTCCGAAGCTTCAAGGTGCATCTTGTAGCATAGCGACGTGGACGCACACCGCTTCGCCAATGCTTCCGTAACGAGGACCGTGGTCAAAAGGCTCTCTTCTAGTCCTCCGTGCTCGCGAGAAACGCGGAGCCGCCAAAAACCCTCCCTCTTGAGGGCTTCCAAGCCGTCCGATGGGAAGGTTCCCGTCCGATCGGTCTCCGCTGCACGTGGGGCAAGCTCGCGCTGTGCGAGGTCTGCCGCGCGCGCCGCCCACTCTTGCTGTTGGCTCGTCAGAGGAAAGAAACCGTCCGCCATCTTGTATCCTCGCTGCCCCTCACCACGATGCTGGCTGTCGTTCTCGAACCAACTGCTATTTGGTCAGGCCGAGGGCTGCGCCATGAGCTGGCGGCAATAATCCATGAGAAGGTTGATGTCGTAAGGGTGTTCTTCAAAAGTAAATGGGTTCCAGGTGCTGCGGCCCGAGAAATTCAGCAGGTCGCCGCCGTAAATATGGATTGCGCATGACGCACGGTCGAGCGGATTCGCGATCGCGTGAATCGCGTCCTCGCCGAGCACTACGACATCGCCGGTTTTCAGATCTTTTCCGCCCGCCTTTTCCAAACCCTTCCCGCTGCGCCGATAAAAGGTATTATCCTCCTGCCCCTCGTAGGTGCCAATTACGGCCCACATATTGTGATTATGCGGGGGCGTTTTGAACTTGGGCGGCGTGGCCGCTTTGAGCACCGTAAGCGTCGGTGAGCGATAACAGATCAGATCGGCGATACTTGCCTTGGAAAGATCCCGACCCGCGAATTCGGCGTCGAGTGCCGCTTTGACGCTCGCCGGATCGTGCAGCGCCTCCCCGATCAACTCCTTGACCGCCGAAGCCGGTTTGCCCTTACAGTCCTCGATAAATTGTTTGAGGTTAAACATCGCTACTCCTTTTGGTTTTGGTTTCTCCGGTTAAACTGATCATAGTTTAAATTGCCGAGTGGCATGCTGCCGCGGTTTCTGAAGACCGTGGGCACGGGCGACTTTGCAGCCGAATTGCCTCACGAACAGAGCGCCTTCGGCCAGTGGGATTCCTCGAGGCCAATCTGCCGATAGATGTGGCGCGTTCGGTCGGGTAGATCGACCGGCCATTCGAGCATCGCGCGACTAAGCCCGAGTTTGTTGAGCGCGAAGTTCTCAAGCGCGGCCAGGTCGGCCTCGCGCATCAGTGGGAAAAGCTGCTCATTGTCGGCGATCAACTGGCGCTTCCTGCGCTCCTGTTCGTCGTGCGGACCACTGTTGAGATACTCACGCATAGCAGGAAAGAGAAAGGACAGATGGCCGGCTTCCTGCTCGATTTCGTGCGGCGACCATGCGCTCAGCACCGGATCGATACTCAACAGCGCGCTGTATGCGCCACCATCCTCGGCCGAATAGGCTTCCGTATGCAGGCCGACGACAGCGAAAAAGCCGCCGAGGTCGCGCTCGAGGATGCGCTTTTCCTCCGGATGAACGAGGGTCGCCTTACTGTCGATGCCGTCCCAGTAGTTCTCATCGCTGTAGCGGCATCCGCGGGTGATAAAGGAGGCGGCGTGCTGCATGTCCTCATAAGCCTGCTTTAGGATGCATGCGCGCCAGGCGCCCGGCATCTCGTGATGGGTCGCCGCGTAGCTACAGCCGAGCACGATATGGCGCAGCTCACCCCAGCCCACGGCGGCCAACAGCCGGCCGAATCGGCGCTTGCGCTCGGCATCCCATTGATCGACGGCAACGGCGGGCGGCTTTTGCAGCCGGTCGCGCGCGGCCAGCCATCGCCGGCGCCAACTCGGATCGGTGGCCACGACTTCCGGGACTTCGGCCGGAACCTCCGGAAAGGTGGTTTCGCCATACACCACGTCCTGGCGTAGCAGGCCGGGCAGGGCCTCGATCAAATCAAACACTTGCCAAATCTCCGTTGATGCGCAGCGACCAACCCGAGCTACTTCGCAGCATCGGTCCGCGCGACGTAGCGCCGAATGACCTCGCGCATCATATCTTCGCTCTGTGCGCCGACGAGCGAGTATTCACCGAGGAAAAACGCCGGCACCCCGCTGACGCCGCGCCGACGAGCCAGTTGGGAGTCGCGCTCGATCTGTGGCGCATAGCGTTGGGACTCCAGCGCGCGATCCAGCTCGGAGCGATTGAGGCCTACATCGGCGGCCAGTTCGCCTAGCACCCCTTGCAGTCCGATGTTCAGACCTTCGTTGAAATAGGCCCGGTAAACCCGTTCGTCAAACGTGTCGCCCTTGCCATTTTCCCGTGCAAACTCGGCCGCCTGGAGCGCAAGACGTGAATTGGCGAGAACCTGGGGCGCTTTCATCGTTACGCCTGCGGCGTCGGCCAGCTCAAGAATATGTGTCCAGATCAACCGGCGTGCGTTCGGATCCATCATGCGCGGGTGCTGCGCGAGCGACAGCCCCTCGGCCGGCCATTCCGGGTGGATCTGGAAGGCGCGCACCTCAAGTTCAAAGCCAAACTCGGGTTGAAGCTTGCGGACAGTGGCGAGGCCGATATAGCAAAACGGGCAGACGAAATCCGAGAACATTTCGAGCTTGAAAGCCATAGCCGTCATCTACGCGCCGCACTTCCGGTCCAGCGCGTTAACGCCTCCCCGACCTCAACTAGATAACCGGTTGTGTAGTTTAAGCGATCATACTTGTCAAGGCAGCCGACGGTCAGGGCTTCCTGCGTCGGTCTTCCGGCTCATTGGCGCAGGAGGAAGATCTGATGAACCGGATTCTTCACCGGCAATTGCTCGAATCTCGTGAAGCCGGCTTCGTGCGCCATTGCGCGCGCCTGGTCTGCGCCGATCACCGAACCGAGCCCCTCGCCGCCCTGGGCCAGCGATACAGTCATGCAATGCATCGTGCTCGATGCATACATCGTGCGCCCCTGTGGAGTGAGGTTGTCTTCCAGCCGATCGCCGGCATGCGCTTCCGACCACAACGCGGCGCCGTCAGGCTTGATGATCCGGCGAATCGCGGCCAAAACGCGGCGCGGCTGGGCCATGTCATGGATGCAATTGAAGGCCATCACGAGGTCGAAGCGCCCGGCAAACGACAGTTGCTCGGCGGCGATTCGCTCGAACGTTACGCGCTCGGCAAGTCCTGCCTGGGCGGCCTTTCGGCGGGCGCGCTCGATCGACGCCTGGTCCAGGTCGTAGCCAAAAAAGCGGCTGCTCGGATAGGCCATCGCGACCGGAATGATACATTGCCCGGCGCCGCACCCAACCTCCGCCACTTCACCTCCGACGAGCAGGCGCTCATGAATATCCGGGACCGCCGGAATCCATTCCTGAGCGACCCAGGTCTCGTATCCCGCGTGAAAAAGCCGTTCGATAGCTTCGACGATGTCGCCGCCAAAATCGGTGAAAGGAACGCCACCGCCATGCTCGAACGACTCCATCAGCTTGGCAAGCTGGCGATAACAGGCCACCGCATACTGAAAAGCTCCGCCCATGAAGAAGGTGTTGTCCTCGTTCGCCAGCACCATCGCCTGCTCGCGGTTTAATCGAAATGTTGCATCGGTCGGGTTGTAGTCGAGGTACCCGGACGCGGCCATGGTGGCGGTCCATTCGCGGATGTAGCGCTCGCTCAGCCGGGTACGTTGGGCGAGTTGGGGCGAGGTCATCGGCGCACCATCGGCCAAGGCTTTGAAAATCCCGAGGCGGTCACCGGCATAGGCGAGCGCAACGGTGAGTGCCGCGCCGAAATCAATTCCAACCTGACGGGTCAGCGCGGCGGCTTTTTTTCGATCCGGCGTGATTTCATTCATGGCATCGCGACTCTAGCCCTCGGGGCTGCCCGCCGTCAAAAACCGGCCTGCGGCTCACGAAGAGAGAAAGGCGCAAGGGTGTGCGAGTCAACAGGATGCGCTTGTACAGGAGCGCTGACTGTGGTTTGACTTGCCGCTGGAGCAGCGCGATCGAGTCTGGCGCGACGCTCTAAAGAAAGCACACCCGAGGCAAGAACATGGCCGAAGATACCATTCGATATCGCGATCCCGACGCCCTTGTGCAGACTGATTGGCTTGAGGCTCATCGTGGCGACGCCAACTTGCGCATTTTCGATTGCACCACGCATCTGATGCCGGCGGAGGCCGGCACCGACGCCCCCTACCGCATCGTGAGCGGGAAGGCGGAGTATGACGCCGCGCATATTCCGGGCGCAGGGTTTATCGATCTTCAGGGCGAGCTATCCGACAACTCGACGAAGTTGCGCTTCATGTTGCCATCGGCAGAGCAGTTCGCCTCCGTGATGTCGCGTTGCGGCGTCGGCGAGGGCACGCGGGTGGTCCTGTACAGTGCCGACGGCATCATGTGGGCGACCCGTGTTTGGTGGATGCTGCGGGCGTTTGGGTTCGACAACGCGGCGATTTTGGATGGCGGCTGGGAGAAGTGGCAGGCCGAGGGCCGGCCGGTTTCCACTGCGCCGTGCGCATATCCGCCCGCCAATTTTGTTGCGCGACCGCGGCCCGATCTTTTCGTTGGCAAGGAGCAGGTGCGGGCGGCGCTCGCGGATGCCGGCACCGTCATCGTCAACGCCTTACCCCCCGAGCTTCATCGCGGTGCGGGCCCGAGCCGCTATGGTCGCCCGGGGCGGGTTCCCGGCAGTGTGAATGTGCCGGCGGGCAGGTTACTCGATCGCAACACAAAGACCTTCGTGCCGTTGGCGGACGCCGTCGCAAAGTTCAGTGCGGCCGGCGTGGAGAGTTCCAAGAACGTGATCTGTTACTGCGGCGGCGGAATTTCCGCCACGGTCGATTTGTTTCTGTTGTATCAGCTCGGGTACAAACACTTGACTCTTTACGATGGTTCCATGGGCGAATGGGCCAGAGACAAATCGCTGCCGATCGAGACCGACTAGGGGCGGTGATAGTCGCGTGTCGCCCGGCGCTATTCCCGCGACTATAGCCACTGTCGTTAAATTTGTCCGGGCGGTCCGATTCAAGCCGCCGGTTCAGATTTCGCCGGCCAATACTCACTCTGCGCCTGAGCCAAATACTCAGTTAGCGAGTAGTCAATGACAAATCTTACGCCGATCGAAAAGGTTGAGATTCACGTCCTGGTCGATAATGCGACCGACAGCCTCTCAACCATTCCTGCACACGCCGAATCCGAGTTCGCCTACCTGGAACGCAACGGGATGGGAGAGCTGTCGGGTGACTGCCTGTGCTGCGCGTGTCACGGTCTCTCACTGCTGATAACGGCGACTCGCGGCGAACATCGCCACACGGTGCTATTCGACTCGGGGCCCGAAGAGTATGCGTTCGAACGCAACTCGACGCGGCTGGGCGTCGATTTGGGAAAGGTTGAGAGTATCGTGCTTTCGCACGGCCATTGGGATCATTCCGGCGGGATGCTCAAAGCGCTCGATCTCATTCGCGGCCGCAACGGAGGCCGGACGGTTCCGTACTATGCTCATCCCGGGATGTTCCGATCCCGCGCCCGGCGAGTGCCCAACGGCACTATGTTCCCCATGAAGGACGTTCCCGATATCAAAGCTCTGACGGCACACGGCGCAGAGGTCAAGTGTGTCCGCGAGCGACAGGTCTTCGTCGATAATATGTTTTTTCTGAGTGGTGAGATCCCGCGAGTGACGCCGTTCGAGCGCGGTCTGCCGGGGCATTATCAGAAGACTGAAGAAGGGGACTGGGCGCCCGACCCACTATTGATCGATGAGCGATTCTTGATGGTCAACGTGGCGGGAAAGGGGTTGGTGGTGTTCACGGCGTGCTCTCATGCCGGGTTGGTAAACGTGCTGAAGCATGCCCGCGACAACTCTTCCGGAGTTCCGCTCTATGCGGTGGTTGGTGGGTTCCATCTCGCCGGTCCTAACGAAAAAATCATACCAGAGACGGTTCAAGCAGTGCGGGAGTTCAAGCTGAACACGATCGCCGCCGGGCACTGCACGGGCTGGCGCGCGGTCAAGGCATTTGCCGACGTCGTTGGCGAGTCGGTGCTGGATCCTTCGGTAGTCGGTAAGCGCTATACCTTCTGAGCGGATTAGCGACGCGCGAATCAACCGCGATTTGCTGCGCCACGTGCCGCAATTTGCCGAAGCGTCGGAGCTGATTACCGATGGATTCATCGGCAGCTTTCCGGCTCCTCATAACGTCCTGGCGATTCGTAAGCCTTACCGCAACGGTGGCGGAGTACGGCAGGTTTCTGGTATCGATTAGATTGTTGGCGCATATCATTGCGATCAGGCGATAACGATGGAACCAATCCGCTACGTCGAAAGGCTCAACACGCATTACAGGTCGCAGGGATTTCAGCCCTACCGATGGACCGTGAACGACGCCGCGCCGCTCACGCCGCTGGGCAAGCCGCTTAGTCAATGCCGCATCGGGTTGCTGACCTCCGGCGGCATCTCCCATTGCGACGCGCCGCCGTTCGACCCGCGCGCGCTGAACGATCTGCGGGTCGATGTGCTTGCGAGTACGGTCTCGCCTCAATCCCTCGTAATCAACGACGACTACTACAATCATCGCGACGCCGACCACGACCTCAACTGTATCTTCCCGATCGAGCGCCTGCGCGAGCTTGCCGAAGAAGGCATAGTCCGCGCTGTATCACCGCATTTTTACAGCGGCTTCATGGGTCGTATTTACACGCGCGCCGCCGTGATTAACGAGGCCGCACCAGCGCTCGCGCGGCGGTTCAAGGAAGATGAGGTTGATGCCGCCGCGCTGGTGCCCGCCTGACCGCTCGACCACCAGACCGTCGGTCTGGTTGCGCGGGTGCTCGAAGAGGCGGGAATCCCGACCGTCGTGGTCTCGACCGCACGCGATATTAGCTCGCAGGTCAAACCGCCGCGCACAGTGTTTGTGAATTTCCCGATGGGGAATCCATTCGGGCGCCCCTTCGATCGGGTCCAGCAGCGGGCCATACTGCTCGATGCGCTGCGGAGATTAGAGGACGCGCGATTTGGTGGCGAACTGATCGACCTGCCATATGAGTGGGGCGAGGAGTTCGATCTTTACCTGGGTGGTTCCAGGCCAAGCGCGAATATTTGAGGTTCATTTGCCGCGCCGATGGGAAGCTGTATTGCGGTCCGACCTGATTTTGTCTATCGAGATGGTGATGCGAGAGAGCAGTTAGAATCGTGCGGAAGGAAAGAATTTGATGCCGCTCACGCTTAGGAAATCCGTAAAGCAATTGCTGGCCGAGGCCAACGCCGAAGTCGAAACGGTCAGCGCGGAACAATCGCTGAAATTGAAGGACGACCCCAACGTGGTCTTCGTCGATATTCGCGACATTCGCGAACTCGATCGCGACGGCCGCATCCCAGGCGCGTTCCATGCACCCCGCGGCATGCTGGAATTCTGGGTCGATCCCGAGAGTCCTTACTATAAGGAAATCTTCGGCTCGGGAAAGAAATTCCTCTTCTTCTGAGCGGGCGGCGGACGCTCTGCGCTGGCAGCGCAGATCACTCAGCAAATGGGACTCGAGCCGGTGTGCCATATGGGCGGTGGATTCCGTGCATGGAAAGCCGCGGGCGGTGCGGTCGAAGGCGGCCCCCAGCAAGAGCCGACCTAAGCGTTCCAGGCACCTTGCGGGATGGCAGGATTCCTGGTCGATCCCGGAATTCCCGATGGCCGCGAAGAAGGGCTTTGCTTCGCCGCCGCATACGCATACCAGTCGCGGAGCTGCCGATGAAGATGGACAAACACGGACACGGTGGCGACGATCGGCACGGCGCACGGCAGCCCGAACGTTTCGACCCGGCGCGCGCGGCGCTGCTCGACGATCCCGCCCGGTTCGAGTATCTGCCGCCAGACGAAGTCTTCGCGATGCTGGCGGCGCCAACCGGAGGCCGCGTCGTGGATTTCGGCACGGGTACGGGAGCTTATGCGATCGAACTCGCACAGCGGCGGCCCGATCTGGAGGTTATTGCCCTCGACGAACAGCAGCGGATGCTCGATCTGCTGCGAGCGAAGCCAACCGCACGTGGGCTCGCAAATCTCAGTTCGATTCATACTTCAGAAATCGCGCGACTGCGCGGTACGGCCGATCGTGTTCTCGCGCTTAACGTCCTGCACGAAGTGGGCGATGAGGCGTTGGGCACGATGGCGGCTTTGCTCAAGCCCAACGGGAGCGTGCTCGTGGTTGACTGGAATGCCGGCGTCGAGCGGCCGGTCGGTCCTCCGCGCGACCATGTTTACACCGCTGCCGAAGCGCGTGAGCGGATGGAGCGGGTGGATCTGCGGATCGAACGTGAGGGTACCTTCAAATATCATTACGCACTCGTTGCACGCGGCGCATGATAATAACCTGGAATATTCGCATCGCAACTCTATATAGGTAGTCAAGCAAGATGTCTCAACCCAACCGTATCTGTGCGCTCCATTTGCCGGAACTCGAGCGGTCGAAACTTAATCCGGACACCCAGAAATATTTCGCCAAGTGCGACGATAAGCTCGGCTTCGTGCCCAACGTGTTGCGCGCGTATAGCTTCAACGCCGACAAGCTGGCCAATTTCATGGCGATGTATAGCGAGTTGATGCTCGGGCCGTCGGGACTGAGTAAACTGGATCGCGAAATGATCGCGGTAGTCGCCTCTTCTATCAATCATTGTTTCTATTGCCTGACGGCCCACGGCGCCGCGGTGCGCCAGCTTTCAGGCGACCCTGCGCTGGGCGAGCTGATGGTGATGAACTATCGCGCCGCCGAGTTGACACCGCGCCAGCGGGCGATGTTGGACTTCGCCGCCAAGCTCACCGAAACGCCGGATAAAATCATCGAGGCCGATCGTCAGGCGCTGCGCGACGCTGGATTCAGCGACGCGGATATCTGGGATATCGCCGCGGTCACGGCATTCTTCAATATGTCCAACCGCATCGCCGCGGCGACGGACATGATGCCCAATCCCGAGTACCATCGCCAATCCCGCTAGTGCGAGGGGGCGAAGCGGAGCGCGAATTCGCCTCATTGGCGGATAGCAATTTCCGCCAGCCGCCGAAATTGAGCATCCGACGGAATTTTCAGCGCGAGCGGTGGCCTACTGAACCTGGATCGACTTTACATAATCAACGAGCCTGGCAATTTTGTGTTTCACCTCGGCTTCCGTTAATGGGGCACCGCCTGGGCCGGTGTGGCTGGAGCGCCGATACATAAAGGCATAACCCCAGATCGGCATTTCGCGGGTGCCGTGGCCTTCGGCTGGTTTGCTGCCATCGATGAAGTCGCGGACCTCCTGCTCCGGGAATACCCCACCGTTGTTCCTGGAAAGTACCGTCAGGTTGGCGGGCTTCTTCTTCAATGCGGGGGCTACCGGTCCATTTCCAATGCCCTCCTTGCCGTGGCATTGCGCACAATACTGGCGGAAATCCAACTTCCCGGACGTAATCTGACCAGTCGGAGACATCTCTGCGCTATCTTGTGCGAGAACTGTCGTCGACAGGGTGATAAAGCTAAACAATAAGAGAACGGGCAAGCTCGATGCCGCGCGAAGTCCCAGCTTCATTGATTTCCTCCCGATGGTGGTATTGACCGTTTGGCCTGCCGCGCCTTTGAGGTCACAACGATTCGTACAGTCGCGCGGCTGAGAGCAAGGTTCTCCTATCGTCCCAAGCGGCGAATCGCGTTGAGCGTGCAGAACTCGTAATAGAGTTTCGGATCATCGATGCTATTCAAATAGCCTCCCGTGATCCGAGGGACGATTCCCATGCGCGACATTCGTCCGCTTTTCATGTCGTACATGTGCATGTTTAGATAGCTGGCCCAGAAACTGTCGGGCATTCCTTCCGGCCACTGCATGCCGGGTTTCTTGATCGCGTAATCGTAAAACCATTCGGACTGATGGAAAGGTTTGCCCTCCTGGTCATACATGACAATCAGCGGTGCGACACCGGTGCGCGCATCGAACCAACTGAGCTTCCTGCTATATGGGCAGTTCGGATAGCCGACCGGCTTCATTTCAACCACATAGCCCTCGGGCACCAGTTCCATGAATGTGCGAAAGTATTTTTTTCCGCTCTTTCCCCCGACCAGAGGAACCTCCCAATTCGGGTATCCGAAATGACAGTTGCCGTGGGTAGCGGCCAGGAAGGGTCCATGACCAACGATTTTGAAATCGCCCCAGGTGTAAACCGGATCGCCGGCGCCAGCGGAGTCGCTGGCGAACCAGGCGGCACCGGCCATCGCGGTCTCAAAGCGCGCATCATCCGGAACCGATCTGATTCGCTTGGTCTGCGGTGAGAACGCGTGCGCAGTCGGTAGTTTGTGCTGATCGTAGGCCCAGATTTCGAGCGACGAGCTACCGCGCATGTCTTCCGGCGCGGTGAAGAGCTGGCTGTTTATTCGCAACTGAGTCTCGTGGCCCGGCAGATAGGGATGAGGTTCGAGCGTCGTGCGCCCGACCGTCCGATAGCCGACGAAAATATACTCATACACATAGTCAACATTGTCGTCCGGATTAGTCTCCCACTCCTTGGAGGCGTAGCCCACGCTGTCGTAATACAAAGTGGAAGAGGTAAGTGCATTCTGCAGGAGCAGTTCCACCGCCGTTTTCGCCTCTGGAAAGGGATTGCCGCCTATCCACGGCTTGCCATCCTTGGTCCAGACATTGCCGTCGGGGCCGATTTGATGCACTCCCTTATTGCGTACCGTGGCTTCCAGATATGCGGTGGGCAGTAGCTTGGTAACGTCGGTTTGGGTTTCGATCAAGTCGATCGTGCGCTGGTCGTGTTTGACCTGCCAGTAAGCCACTTCGTCGAGCAGATCTTTCACCAGGTCCACATTGTCCGCGTTGAGGACGTCCCCTGCTTTGAGCTTGCCCTTGGTGTAGGCTTCGATCGAAAGCAATTCCGGAGGATACGCCGCCGCGCAGTCGCCGTTGCGCCCGATGAGGTCGAACAAGGGCGTCAGCAGTCCCGCCGCCGCTACACCCTTGGCGAGTTGCCGCATAAAATGTCGCCGGGTCCATCCATCTCCGTACTTAATCACCCGCATTGCTGGATCCTCTCATTACCTACATCGCGGCGCTGCCGGCGATAAGATAGTTCTGCCGATTCGTTCCGTTATACTCACTTACTATTGCGATCAAAACCGGTAGATCGCGGCGAAGACGATTTCGTCCATGTACCGGGAAGGCCCGAAATACGATTCGTTCGTACCGGTGGCGAAGTTCCAGAACACGCGGTATTCCTGTCCCGATCTGGGCTTATATACGACTGCCGGTTGTTCAAAGATCGATCCGCCGGCGTTACCTTCAACAGATTGCACCCACACCAGTTGCCAGCGGTTGGAAGCGAGGGGCTGGGTAATTCCAATCACCGCCAGGTTGAAGTCGTGATGGTTGCCGTAAGCCGGCTGAGCGAGATAGTCGTCGAAGATGTCACTGCGACTACGGTAGTTATATTCGAGGAAT
This sequence comes from Deltaproteobacteria bacterium, assembly GCA_021780755.1. Classification (GTDB taxonomy): domain Bacteria; phylum Desulfobacterota; class Binatia; order Binatales; family Binataceae; genus JADMIL01. The sequence goes on from JAJXYF010000005.1 coordinate 77,424, forward strand.
ACATACGCGGACGGCGCGCGCTCGGTCCAGCGGACGTCGCGTTCCACGTCAAGCGCGAGGTTGATCTCGCCAACGGTTATCGGCCGATTGACGGTCGGGCTCGCGGGATTAAGCGTGTTGGGGCCGGTAAATTGCTTGTCCGGCGTGTAGGTGCCGGAGACTCGCACCTGGGCGCCATTCAATAGCTCGGCACCGGGGAATTTATAGGGCTGAAGCGTATAGGATAACATCCCGCCGTATATATTGATGCGCGGCATTTCACGAGTAATGAGCGAGTCGCGGTATCCGCCCGCGGGTCCGAAGATTTGCGCTCCGCGAAAGTTGTCGATCGGAAAAACTCCCGGGTTGGGTGCTCCACCAATCAACGGCGGGCCGACGTATTTGAACCAGCCGACATGTTCCGGAGTGCTATAGAAATTCATGCTCCAGTCAACGTCGAGCATCTTGCCCTCGAGCACCGCTCCGTAAACCAGTTTGTGCCGGGCGCGGCTGATGCCGTTCTGGTTCTCGAGGATCGAGTAGGCTGGGCTGGTGCGGTAGGGGCTGCCGGCGGGAAGAAAGGCGTCGGGCTCGAAATCGGGACTTATCCAGGATGAGAACTGGGCGTTATCCTGGTGTAGCGGAGCCAACAGATTGCTCGCGTCATAGGTCGCGCGCAGCGTCCATTCGGCGATCCGCGCGTCGGAGAACTCGAGCGCCGAGTAGTTGAACAGACTATGGCGGCGGAAGTCCAGCGAATCGACCTGGTCCAAGGTCTGTATTCCAAGCTCCTCGCCATAAACGATCTGCTGCTTGCCCAGCCTTATCCATAGTGGTCCCCGCTGCAGGTCGAGATAAGCTTCCGCCGCATCAAGTTCGTATTCATGTTCGGCCACTTGGGCGGCCCATCCGTTACCCGCGTAGCGCTGACGGAAGCCCTCGGCGTTGATCGCCGGCAAGGCACCGTCAACGTATGGGGCGATGTCGGACCAGAAGCGGCCGTGAACAAAAGCCTCAACGCCGTCCATACCAAGCGCGTCGGCCTGGGCATTGCTCAGCTTCAAACTGATCAGGGAATCAAATCGATAGGCCATCAAGTTCCACGAATTCCCGCTGGTCGCCAAGCCACATCCGGGCTGGGAATGATTCGCGCACTTTTTGAAGTTGGAGTTGAAGGAATTGCCCTTGCCCGCGGTGGAAATGGCCCAGTCTGTCTCCGCCACATTTTGCATACCGACGGTGGTTCCCAGGACCGTGATGCTATCCTGCGCGCGCACGATCGGCGCAGTAATCAAAAGCACCAGAAGCGCCGTAATCGTACCTGCCAGGAACCTGTAGAACTGAATCACTTAATTGCCTCCGCAGTCTCAAAACGCCCGGAAATCCAGAGCCGTGTCGCGATCAGTCAACCGCTGAAACGATCGTCCATCAGGTGGAAGTGCGGTCAGACGACTGCGGGGCGCTGCTGCCAGACTTGCCAATCCCCGCCCCAGCGACTGGTTGCCCGACGGAGCAATACCGGACAATCAGCACTCCGCCGTATGTATTTTTTTGGTGCAACTGGACAACCGGTTGTGTAGTGGAACAGAATGGACTTGTCAAGATAATTGCCGGTTAGTAAGTGAAACTTGTGGCGGCAAAGAATGATGACCAAACCGGTGCGTTGATCGCGGGCCCGCGCCTGGGGCTTTGCCTCGACTTCGCGAACACGCTCGCCGGGCGCGGATCCCTGCGGGTCGAATCGCTTCACAGCTTCAGCGACATGGCCGGCTGGTGCCGGGCGGGCGATCTCTTATCCCAGGCGGAATCTGAACGGCTGCTGAACTGGTCGCGGACCAATCCAGTCGAGGCAGTGTCCGCTTTTACCGAAGCAATAGATCTGCGTGAGGCGATCTACGGAATTTTCGGACATCTCGCGTCGGGGCGCGATGCTGAGGAAGCGCACCTCAACCGATTGAACCGCGCGCTGAAGGAAGCACCCGCGCGCGGCGCGGTCGCACGTATCGACGCGGGCTTCGGCTGGCGGATCGAGCGCGACCAAACTATCGCGCCGAGCCTGCTCGCTCCTGTGGTGTGGTCGGCCGGCGACCTGTTGACCGGAAAGCATCTGGGACGAGTACGCCTGTGCGCCAACCATCAATGTTTGTGGCTGTTTTATGACGACAGTCTGCGCGGCAAGCGGCGATGGTGCTCAATGCAGGCCTGCGGTAATCGAGCGAAAACGCAACGCCATTACCTGCGCCGTAAAGCCCAATAATGCGTTGTCCCGAAGGCGGTGGAGCGGATGTTCGGTCCTGAACCTCTCGGCGTCATCAGGCGCACGTGCTTCTGGGCGCCGCGGAACCCTGGATTTCCCGATTGTCAGTGAGAACTTTGGTGGAGGCGGGGGGAATTGAACCCCCGTCCGAAGATCCTCCGGAAATGGCCACTACACGCTTAGTCCGCAAACTTGAGCTCGCCGCGCGACCGCCTACGGACAGGCTGGCGCGCAGCCAGCCGATTGAAATTTCGGGCCACCGTCCAACCGGTAAACTACGGCGCCCTAGCCCACTAAATGACGCCCCGACCCACTGCCATGGGCGAGCAGTGGCGAGACGCTAGCGGCCCTTAGGCCGCCAGAGCGTAACCGTTATTATCTGCGGGTAAATTTCGCAGTACTGTTTGTTTTACGGGCCAACAGCACCCCGGCGTGCGACCAAAACCTTCGTGACTCCGTCGAGCCCAGTTCGCCCCCATGGTGCGACCTTCGCGCGGCACGATTCGATTAGCGTTCGGTCGAAACGGTTACACCTTTAGTTTAAGTACGAATCGCCCTCGGCGCAATGCGCGTCGCGCGGCTGGCGCAATCCAGACCAAACCGCCCGGCGATGGCTGGTTACTGCGCGATGGATCGCCTGTGTCGCGAGCGTCGCGCGGATTTGTGCTATAAAATTCGCCACGTTCGATGAAGATTCTTGGAATTTCCGCCTATTACCATGATAGCGCCGCGGCGCTGGTCGATGACGGCAGGATCGTCGCGGCGGCGCAGGAAGAGCGCTTCTCGCGCAAAAAGCATGACCCGGGGTTTCCGCGCAATGCGGTCGCGTATTGCCTGCGCGAGGCCGGAGTGCGGTTGGCCGATATCGACAACGTGGTCTTCTACGACAAGCCCTGGGTCAAGTTCGAGCGCATGCTCGAGACCTACTTGGGCTTCGCGCCGAAGGGTTTGAAATCGTTTCTGACCTCGATGCCGCTGTGGCTCAAGGAAAAGCTTAACCTCAAGTCGCTGCTCGCGCGTGAACTGGCGGCGGTCGGTGGATGCCGCGCCGCCGAATTGCCGCCGCTGCTCTTCACCGAGCATCACCAGGCGCATGCGGCTTCGGCGTTTTTTCCGAGTCCGTTTGAACGCGCCGCGGTGCTCTGCCTCGATGGAGTGGGCGAATGGGCGACCACCTCGCTCTGGCTCGGCGAAGGTAATCGACTCACCGCGCAGTGGGAGATCGACTTTCCCCATTCGCTGGGGCTGCTCTATTCGGCTTTCACCTACTACACCGGCTTCAAGGTTAATTCGGGCGAGTACAAGCTCATGGGGTTGGCGCCGTATGGCAAGCCGAAATACGCCGACTTGATTCTGCGCCATTTGATCGACCTGAAGGCCGACGGTACCTTTCGGCTCGATAGCGATTACTTCAACTACGCGACCGGACTGACGATGACGAGCGCCAAGTTCCATGAGCTGTTCGGCGCGCCGCCGCGCGAGCCCGAGTCGCCGCTGACGCAGCGCGAGATGGATCTCGCAAGTTCTATCCAGGTGGTGACGGAGGAGGTTGTGCTGCGGCTGGCGCGGACCGCCCGCACGGAACTCGACGCCGAGTATCTGTGCCTGGCCGGCGGCGTCGCGCTCAACTGTGTCGCCAACGGGAAAATCCTCCGCGAAGGGATTTTCCGCGATATCTGGGTGCAGCCAGCCGCCGGCGACGCCGGTGGCGCGCTGGGCGCGGCGCTGGCCGGATGGCATTTGTACCGCGACGGCGCTCGCGTCGCCACCGGTGCCGACCAGATGCGCGGGACTTTTCTCGGGCCCTGTTTCGATGACGATGAAATCCGCCTCGATCTCAACGCGGCCGGTGCCGCCTATGAGCATTTCGATGATAATGAGTTGTTCGATCGCGTGGCCGAGGCGTTGAGCCACGGCGCGGTGGTCGGATGGTTCGACGGGCGCATGGAGTTCGGACCGCGCGCGCTGGGGGCGCGCTCGATTATCGGTGACGCGCGCGATACCCGGATGCAGTCCGCGATGAATCTCAAGATCAAGTATCGCGAGTCCTTCAGGCCGTTCGCGCCGTCGGTGCTGAATGAACGGGTCGCCGACTACTTTGAACTCGACCGGCCAAGTCCCTATATGGCGCTGGTGGCGCCGGTGCGCGAGGAGTTGCGCACGCCGATGACCCCCGAACAGGAGCGCTTGTTCGGGATCGATCAGCTCAACGTGCCGCGCTCGACGATTCCGGCGGTGACGCACGTGGATTACTCGGCACGGATTCAGACTGTGCATCGCGAGACCAACCCGCGCTACCACGAAATGATTCGCCGCTTCGAGGCGCTCACCGGTTGCGGCGTAATCGTCAACACTTCGTTCAATGTTCGCGGCGAGCCGATCGTATGCACGCCAGCGGACGCCTATCGCTGTTTCATGCGAACCGAGATGGACTACCTGGTGGTCGGAAACTTTCTGCTGGCGAAGAGCTTTCAACCCCAACGTCCGCGCGACGAATCGTGGCGTCAGCAATTTGAGCTGGATTGATGCCGGAGCAAGGGGAGGGGGCGAAGGCCAGCGCTAAGGAGCTCCGGAACTTCGGGCTGTTACTTGGCGCAATGTTTGCCGCGTTCTTCGGGGTCTGGCCGCTGCTGCGTCATCGCGGCAGTCCGCTCTGGCCGTGGATAGTCGCGGGCGTTCTCTGGTTGTTCGCTTTGATCTGGCCGGTCGCGCTCAGCTACCTTTATCGCGGCTGGACCCGGTTCGGGCTCGCGCTCGGATGGGTGAATACGCGCGTGATCCTGACGCTGCTGTTCGCCATCTCAATCGTGCCGGTGGGACTCGTAATGCGCCTGTGCGGGCGCGATCGAATGGCGCGCAAGCTCGATTCCGAGTGCGCTACCTATCGGGTGGCGTCGCGCCAGCGGGCTGATAAAGACATGGAGCATCCGTATTAATGTTCGATTTGCTCAAAGACCTCTGGGGATTCGCGCGCGAGCGCAAGAAGTACTGGCTGGTGCCGCTGATCGGCACTCTGGTGCTGCTTAGTTTGCTGGTGGCACTGGCGCAATTCTCGGCCGTCGCACCGTTCATCTACACGCTCTTCTAGGTCGAATTTAATGTCGCGATCATCGAATAACGCGCCGCGCGCAAAACTTCGGCGAGGGCATTGCGGACATGGCATCGGGAGCCATCGACGGCTGGTTGCCCGATGCTGAAAGCATGGGCGCAGCGGCTCGGACTGATTCTGGCTGGCATTCTGATGGCGTTCGCGATCGCCGAGGTCGCCATTCGCGTCCTCGATCTCGCGCCGGCGGAATTTTACACTTACGACCCGTATGTCGGATGGAAATTGAAGCCTGACGCCTCGGGTTGGCAGACGCATGAGGGGCGGGCGCTGGTTCAAGTCAATAGCGACGGCTTTCGCGGTCCGGATTATTCGTTCGCGAAGGCGCCGGGCACGCTGCGCGTTGCCGTGCTCGGCGATTCATTCACGGAGGCGCAGCACGTCGCCTTTGAAGATACGTTTTGCGCGGTCGCGCAACGCGATTTGCAAGCTCAATGTCCATTCGTGGTCGGCGGCAATGGACGGCCGCAGCGTCTGATCACGCGCGTCGAGGTCATGAACTTCGGCTGCGATGGCTACGGCACCACGCAGGAACTGGTCACGCTGCGCCATTGGGTTTGGCGCTACTCGCCGGACATCGTGGTGCTGGCCTTCTTCAACGGTAACGACGTGCGCAACAATTCGGTCGTGCTTGAAGGCGACAAATGCCGACCCTTCTTTGTCCATAAAGACGGCAAACTCGTGTTGAGTGGTCCGTTCGAGGACTCGCCCTCGTTTCGCACCCATTGCATGCTGCGCTTTGAGTCGCGCCATTCGCAGGTCCTGAATCTAATCGGCAACGGCCGCAGCCAGTTGAGCCACATAATTCGCGAAGCTCTCGCCCAGCCGCGTGCGCACCCAAGCAAGCCTGCGGTTCACGGGTTCGAGCTCGGGCTGAGCGATCTGGTTTACGGTCCGCCGATCAACGACGTCTGGCGCGAGGCCTGGAGCGTGACCGACGATCAGATCGCTCTGATGAATCGCGAAGTTAAGGCGCACGGGGCGCTATTCCTGGTGGCGACGGCCGGCACCGGAATCCAGGACGATCCCAATCCGGAGTTTCGCGCGAAATATCTGCGGATGGTCCACTCCGATAATATCTTTTACTCTGACGACCATCTGCGCGAACTCGGCCAGCAACACGGATTCGCCGTGATCAACCTGCCCAAGCCGATGCAGGAATACGCCGAAGTCCATCAGGTGTATCTGCACGGTTTCCCTAACACCACCCAAGGCACTGGCCATTGGAACGAAGAGGGCCATCGGGTGGCCGGTACTCTGATTGGCGAACGCATTCGCCAGTTACTCGACGACGCGGACGCCGCGGCGCCGACCGCTCCGGCGTCGCCAACGCAAGATACGCCCGCAGTCCGAGCGCCCTCGGCGCGGACGCCATAGGCGGATTCGGTTAACGCTTAACAATTTGCTCGGACTAGCATAGAAGCCAGTTACAGACTTCGAGAGTGAAGCACGCGCTCAGGCGCTGTGGAGGATTACGCCGATGGATCGTCTGAAAGGAAAAGTGGCGCTGATTTCGGGGGGCGCGCGCGGACAGGGCGCCGCCGAGACCAAGCTGTTTGTTAATGAAGGTGCGCGGGTCGTGATCGGCGATGTCCTCGATGGCGATGCGCGCAAGTTGGCCGATGAGGTCAATCAGAAGGCCGGCGCGCGCGTGACCTTGCCGCTGCATCTAGACGTGACGCGCGCGGCCGACTGGCGCGCCGCGGTTGACGCCTGCGAGCGCGAATTCGGCGGGCTCGATATCCTCGTCAACAACGCCGGTATCCTCAATACCAAGGGCATCAGCGATACCAGCGAAGAGGAATGGGACGCGATCATCAACGTGAACCAGAAGGGGGTGTGGCTGGGGACCAAGATCGCAGTGCCGGCAATGAAGAAGCGGGGCGGCGGCTCGATCATCAATATTTCGTCGATCTATGGTTTGATCGGTTCGGGCGGCTCGGCCGCGTATCATGCCAGCAAGGGCGCCGTGCGCATTCTCACCAAGACCGCGGCGGTCGAATATGCCCCCGACAAAATCCGCGTCAACTCGGTGCATCCGGGCGTGATCAAGACGCCGATGGTCGATATCTTCGCGGACAAGGAACTCGACGCGATTGCCCAGCTTGCCCCGATGAAGCGGGCGGCCCGTCCCGAAGAGGTCGGCTACGTGGTCCTGTTCCTCGCGACCGACGAGGCTTCGTTCGTGACCGGCGCCGAATACGTCGTTGACGGAGGCTACACCGCGGTCTAGCCGCGCTCAGGCGGGGGCCTTGCCCTCGGGCCAGCTCGGCACCCATTCGTCGAGCGGGACTTTTGCCGCGTTGAAGAAGCCGGCGACCATCCGCCACAAGCCGGCCGCCATCACGAGCTCGATCAACTCTTCGTTTGAGAACGCCTGCGTGAGCTTCTCCCAGGTTGCCGCGGAGACCGTCGCCGTCTCGTGCAACTCGTCGGCCATCTTGATCACCGCGCGATCGACCGGATCGTAAGCGGTGCATGCGTCGGGAGCGCGCACACCGAGAATCTCGGCCTCGCTGATCTTGAGATCGCGCGAGACCCGCACGTGCTGGCAGAATTCATATTCCGACTTGGTGCGCCATCCGATGCGCAGGATTACGAGTTCGCGCGCGCGGGAATTGACCACGTTACGGAACATCATCGTGCGCAGCAATTCGGCGAAGCCGCCGGCGACGCGCGGACTGTTGAGCATCGTGCGGAAGGCGTTGAGGTTCGCCCAACTCTCGTCGATCTTGACCTCTTTGGCGCGCTTCAAAGCCTCATCGGCGGGCAGCACTGGTATCATCTCAAGAAACCTCCATCATGCGCTTTGACGCGGCGTTCGGTGTATGTGTAGTTCTCAACGGACCGGCGCCGGCGTCCAATCTGGCGCGCCGCGAGCCGCTCCGAAACTCACCGTAGCGAAGCCGGGCATGGATCGCCAAGCGCGGCGAAGTATCAGAGTTGCGGCTCTCGGCGGGAAATGTCAGCCTGAAAATCAAGGTAGTGATCCAATGTCGGTGAACGCCGGCTTCCGGACCAAAGTGCGAGATATGAATACGCGCCGCGCCTCGAAACTGCAGAGGCGCCTGGCCTTCGCGATATGTTTGATCGTCGGCGCCGGCTGCGCGGCTTCCTCCGGATCGTTTGCAAATCCCTTTGCCGAAACGAAAACGCCGCAGCAGCAGGCGCTGGAAATCGAACCGATGCTCCAAGCGGCCGGCTTCAGCGAACTCCCGGCGGTTACCGCCGATCAGGCCACCCGGCTTAAGACGCTTCCGCCGCTCGCACTCAACTACTTCGACGATAAAAACGGTGTGCGGCATTACTGGGTGGCGGACCCCGAGTTCTGTAAATGCCTGTTCCACGGCGACGAGGCGTCCTATCAGCGATACGAAAATATCAAACTCCAAAACCAGGTAGCGGAACGCGACCGGCGCGCGGTCGAGATGCAGCAACAGCAGCAGATGATGGGACCGCCCGGCTTCGGTCCCGGGTTTGGCTTTGGCGGCGGCAGCGGTTTCAGCTTCGGCGGCGGGGGCTTCGGCCTCTCCTTCTGAGCATCGCTCCGGCACGCGTATCGCGCTTTCCTATCGCGCCCTATAACATTTTGCACGATGGCTGCTTCGGCAATCGGCAACAAGCGGCGCCTCGCGCTGGTCACGGGCGGCGCGGGCTTTATTGGATCGCATCTGACCGACGCGCTGATCGCCCAGGGGTTGCGAGTGCGCGTGCTCGATAATTTTGTCGCCGGGCCGCGCGACAACGTGAACCCGGCGGCCGAAACCGTGATTGGCGACGTCCGCGTGCTCGAATCGATCCGGCCGGCCTTCGACGGCGTGGATTCCGTCTTTCACATGGCGGCACTGCCGCGCGTGATGCTTTCGATCGAGCATCCCGTCGAGACTCATCTGGTCAATGTGGTCGGCACGCTCAACGCCCTCATCGCGGCGCGCGACGCCGGGGTGCGCCGCTTCATCTACTCGGGATCATCGTCGGTTTACGGCGACCAGCCGCTACTACCGCTGCGCGAATCGATGACGCCGAATCCGCTCAATCCCTACGCGCTGCAAAAGCTCGCCGGCGAGCAATACACCCGCATGTTTCATCGCCTGTTCGCGATGAACACGCTGACGCTCCGCTACTTCAACGTCTATGGCCCGCGGATGGCGACGGAGGGCGCATACGTTACCGTGGTCGGCGTATTCATCCGCGAAAAGATCGCGGGCCGTCCTCTGATAATTCATGGCGACGGCACCCAGCGGCGCGATTTCACTCACGTGCGCGATGCGGTGCGGGCGAATCTCGCGGCGATGGACGCGGCGGTCGGCGACGGTCGCGCGCTCAACGTCGGGCGCGGTGAAAATCTCAGCGTCAACGAGATTGCCGATCTGATTGGGGGCCCGGTCGTGCACGTCGAGCGCAGGCCTGGTGATGCGCGCGACACCCTCGCCGATTTGAGCGAGACGCGCGCAGCGTTGCATTGGGAGCCCGAGGTCGCGACGCCCGACGGTGTCCGCGAGTTGATGCGCCTGTCCGGCTGTCCGTAACGTCCGGCCGGTGCACCCCCACGGGTCACTTCGGCTGGCTTTGCAGCACGCCGTCGCGCTCCAACCGGCTGATATCGCCCGGCGCGTATCCAAGATAACTCGAGAGGATGCGTCCGTTGTGTTCGCCCAGAAGCGGCGCCTCCAGATCGAGCAACTCGGGAAAGGCCGAGAAGCGCAGCGGAAATCCCGGCACCTCGAACTCGCCCATGAGGCGATCGCGGACCTTGCGCACCGTGCGTCGCTCCCGCAGATGCGGATGGTTCATCGCCTGTTCGAGCGTCAGCACCGGCGCCGACGGAATTCGCGCCGCCCGCAGCGCCTCGACCGACGCGTCGTCGCTCGGCATCCGCGCCAGCCAGTCTTCGATGATCGGAATGATTTCCTTGAGATGGCTCAAGCGCGAGTTGTTATCGATAAAGCGCGGGTCGCGGCCGAGTTCCGGCCGTCCCATGATTTCGCAGAACTTGACCCAGTGATGATCGAGCCACGCGAAAATAAAAATGTAAGTCTCCTTCCCCTTGAACATTCCGGCCGGACAGAGCGACGAATAATGCTGCCCGGTGCGCAGCGCTTGCTTGGCGCCGCCGCTTGCGCTGATCGTCTGCACGCCCCAGTCGTGGTAGTGGAAGTACGCGTCGAGCAGTGAGATATCGAGGTACTGACCCGCGCCGGTGCGGTCGCGGTAAAAAAGCGCGCAGGCGATCGCCGCGAGTGCGTGTACGCCCGTCGAGACGTCGCCGATTGCGAGCATCGGAGGGTAGGGCGGCCCGTCCGGCTCGCCGCTCAGCGAGGTCACCCCGGCATACGCCTGTCCGACGAAATCGTAGCCGGGATCGTTCGAGAGCGGTCCGGTCTGGCCGAAGGTCGAGACCGAACACATGATTATTTTCGGGTTGATCTTTTTGACCGATTCGTAATCGAAGCCCATCCGCGCGATCACGCCCGGCGCAAAATTCTCGACTACTACATCAACTTTGGAAATCAGCCCGCGCAGGATTTCCTTGGCTTCCGGCTTGCGCACGTCGAGGCACAGGCTGAGTTTGCCGCGGTTCTGCTGCACGAAATACCCGCTGCGATTGTTCTTCATGTAGGAGACCGTGCGGCAGCGGTCGCCGTCGGGCGCGACTTCGACCTTGATTATCTCCGCGCCCATCTCCGCCATCAGCTTGGTGACGGTCGGTCCCGCCACGAATTGGGTGAAGTCGAGCGCCTTGACGCCATCGAGAACGTGCTTGGGAGCTTGCGCTGCCATCAACCGACCTCCAATTTTGCTTCGCTCTGCTTAGCTGGTGCTGTAGCAATTGCACCGGCGAAACCGCAAGGTGAATCTGCTGCCGAGCGGGTTTGTGGCGGTCGCGATATCGAGGTGAATTTTGCTATGGTCGGTTCAGACCAGCGGGCTCGCGATGGGCTCCGCGCAGTCGCAGAGGAGGAACCTCGATGGCGGCACAACCGAAACCGGCCAAGGTTGAGCACAAACCGATCGCTCCGGCGAAATTCGCGCATGCGGTTTTGCGTACCACGCGCTTCAAGGAAATGACCGAATGGTACCGCACGGTGCTCGGCGCGAAGATCATGTACGAAAATCAGTTCCTCGCGTTCATGACTTACGACGACGAGCATCATCGAATCGCGATCGCGGCGTTCCCGGGTATCGTCGAACGCCAGCCGCACTCGGCGGGACTCGATCATCTCGCCTACACTTACGCCAGCGTCGGCGATCTGGTCGCTACCTACGAGCGCCTCAAGGCGGCCGGCATCACGCCGGTGGTGACGATCAACCACGGCATCACGACCTCGATGTACTATCGCGACCCGGACGGCAACAAGGTCGAGTTGCAAATTGACAACTACGACAACGCGGCGGCGATGCAGGAATTCTTCCGTACCGACGCTTTCGCCAAGAATCCGATTGGCGTGGACTTCGACCCCGACGATCTGGCGCGCCGCTATCATGCGGGCGAGCCGGTGGCCGAACTGACCAGGTACGACGCGGAGAAGGGATTCAATCGCGAGGCGCTGGCGCGCCTCGGCCAGTAACGGTTGCGCGCATCGCGGCAACGCGATCCGTGGCTATGGAGGAGATTCGATGAAGCTCGCGACCTTCACGCACGGTGGCGTCACGCGCATTGGCGTCGCGGCCGGTGACACCATAATCGACCTGGCGGCTGAAGCGCCGGAGTTGCCGCGCGAGATGGCCGCGTTTCTCGCCGCCGGACCCGCCGCGCTCGAACGCGCGCGCAAGGCCGCGCAGGGCGCGCATCGAATCGAGCTGGCGAAGGTCAAGCTCGAAGCGCCCGTGATGCACCCGCCCGAGTTTCTCGCGATCGGCCTCAACTACGCCGACCATATCGAAGAGTCGAAGATGGAGCGGCCCAAGTTTCCGCTGTTCTTCAACAAACAATCGAGCTGCGTCACCGGCCCGCACGATCCCATTCATCTGCCGCGGGTCTCGTCCGCACTGGATTACGAAGGCGAACTTGGCTTCGTGATCGGCCGGCGATGCCGCCACGTGCCGCGCGATCGTGCGCACGAAGTGATCGCGGGCTATCTCGTCGTGAACGACGTGAGCGTGCGCGACTGGCAATTCAAGGCGCAGACCATGACGCTCGGAAAATCGTTCGACACCCACGGGCCGATCGGGCCGTGGATCGTGACGCCCGACGAGGTTGGCGATCCGCATGCGCTTGATCTGAAGACCTGGGTCAACGGCGAGCTGCGCCAACATTCGAACACGAAGCACCTGGTCTTCGATTGCTATGCGCAGGTCGAGACGCTCTCGACCGTATGCACACTGATGCCGGGGACGATCGTCTCGACGGGAACTCCCGCGGGCGTGGCGTTCGCGATGAAGCCGCCCAAATGGCTGGTGGCCGGCGACGTCGTAAAGATCGAAATCGAGCGCGTCGGCGCCATCGAGAATCGGGTGATTGCCGAGCCCGCCAACACCGACGCCATCTGATCACAGATTGCGGGTGGCGAGGACCTCGAGCGCGGGCTTGCGCTCCTTGCAACTGATCCGCCGCGGCGCCGTCAGATAGTTCAGCGAGAAGCCGAGACGCTCGTAGAGGCCGATGATGCGATCGGTCGCCTGGTTCGAGGCCACCACTGGTCCGCGATGGCGCGTGAGAAATTCGGCCAGCCGCACCTGGTCGTCCCAGCCGAAATCCTCCTTCGCATAGCGTGTGAACACCACGTCATACGGCGGATCCGCGTACACGAAATCGCGCGCTCCGATCCGCAGCCGCGCGAAGTCCTCATTGGTAAAGGTCCAGCCCGCGAACGCTTCGCGATAGTCGGCGAAGTCGGTGGTGTAGTTGATCTTCGCGTAACGGCCAAAGGGCACATTGAATTCGCCGCGGCTGTTGAAGCGGCACAGCCCGTTGTACCCGGTGCGGTTGAGAAAATAGAACAGCGCGGCGCCCTCCGCGCTCTCGGCCTTGCCGGTGGCGATCAGCCGATTGAAGCGTTCGCGATAACGGTAGTAGAGCCGCTCATCGTTGCGCATTTCGATCGCGATCCCAAAGCCCGCCGTCAGCCGGCGATAGAAATTGAAGGCGTGTGGGCTGATGTCGTTGAGCAATGCACGACGCGGACGCAGTCCAAGTGCGACCGCGAGTCCGCCGCACAGCGGCTCGACCAGCCGCCGATCGCGATAAGGTTCGTAGAGTTCGCGCAGTCGCGGGACCAGCCAGCGCTTGCCGCCCGCCCATTTGAGCGGCGGCCTGAGCGTGGGCGCCTCCCGTGCCATCGAGATCGCCGTCGCCACCGCCCGTCCATTCGCCGCTACCGCCGCCACGCCCCCAATTGATCCGGTCTGGCGCGCGCTGTCAATCGGGCCGCGGGCGCCGCGCCTATTTCTGCATCGCCAGCCTCGGGGTCGCCGCGGCCTTGATACTCGCCGCGCGCGCCTGCGCCGCGCCGACCCGCACCGGCAGGATCACCAGGCTCAGCCCCTGCACCTGCAGCCAGTTCTGCAGTTCGAGCGCGGTGTGGTTGTGCAGAAAGCGGCTGACGAAGCCGTCGAGCTCGTCGGTAAAGATCAGCTTGCCCGCGAAAAATACCGAATGCGGAAATTCGTGCGCGACCTCAAGGCAGAGCCGATGCAATTCCACCACCACGTCCGGTCCGATACCCGAGCGCAGTTCCGGATGGAAGCCGAGATCCGCGGCGAAGCGACAGTACTCCACCATGTCGTCGGCAATCTGCTGTTCGAGATGCTTGACCTCTTCGGGGCCCTTGAGCAGCGCCGAGTCGATCTCGCCGACCCCGATGAAGACCACATTGCGGAATTGTCCACCAAACAGGCGCTGCACCGTGGTCAGCGTCGCCAGCCCCAACCCGTTGAAGCCGTTGACCAGCAGCACCGCGGTTGGGGCGTCGGGATCGCGCTCGGCCGGGGCCTTCTCGGCCGCCGCGAAGATCTCCGGCAGGACGTCGGCTTCGAGTTGTTCGATCGCCTTTTGCACCCGCTGATAATGCGAATGCACGGTCACGCACACCGCGACCAGGGCGCCGGTCATTACCACCGTGACCCATCCGCCTTGATCGAACTTCAGCGTGACCGTCAGCACCAGGATCAGACCGGTAAACGTGCAGCCGACCCCGTTGATTAGCATCTTGTGCAGCCAGCGCGGCTCCGTTTTTCGCTCCTGCCACCAATGCACTGTCATGCCGAGCTGCGAAAGCGTGAACGTGATGAAAACATTGATCGCGTAGAGTACCACCAGCAGATCGACGCTGGCGTGCGTGCCGATCAGGATCACCGCGGCCGCGAGCCCCATCGCCAGCACGCCGTCCTGCGTGACCAGCCGCGTGCTCAGGTTCGAGAAGCGCCGCGGCAGCCAGCGATCGGTGGCCATCGAGGCCAGCACCCGCGGCCCATCGACGAAACCGGTCTGCGCCGCGACGAACAGCAGCGCGCCCTCGGTCAGCAGCGTGAAGGTCACGATCGGCATCCCGAGCGGCACGCCAAAGAGCGTCCAACGCGACGCCATCTTCTCGAACAACACCGCGTTGAGCGTCTTGCCGGCTTGCGGGCCAACGTCGAACAACATGTAGCTGAAGAGGATCCCGCCGGCCACGAACGCCAGCGACACCGACATGTAGATCATCGTCCGCTTGCCGGTCACGTTGCGCGGCTCGCGCAGGATCGGCAGCCCGTTGCTCACCGCTTCGATTCCGGTGTACGTGCCGCCGCCCAGGCTGTAGGCGCGCAGAAACAACAGCGCCAGTGCGACAAACCCCATGCTGTGGATGCTGTCGCCAGTCTGCTGAAACGCGGCATGCACGTCCCGCGGGATGCTCGATGCGCGCTCTACCAACGCGTATGTGATCAGCCATACATGCGTGATCACGAAGGCGATGAAGATTGGCAGCAGCGACAGCACCGATTCCTTCACCCCGCGCAAGTTCATCGCGATCAGCACGGCGACCACCAGCAGGCAGATCCAGAATTTGAAATGGAGCGACGAAGCCGGCAGGAAGCTGAAAATTGCGTCGGCGCCGCTGGCGATCGAGATCGAAATGGTCAGTACATAATCGATTACCAGCGCACATCCCGAGACCACGCCCGCGTAGCGCCCCAGCAGTTTGGTCGCGACCAGGTAGCCGCCGCCGCCGGTCGGGAACGTATCGATCGTCTGCGAGTACGAAGCGGATATGATGAAGACCGTCAGCGCCATCAGCATCGCCAGGAAGACCGCCATGTACTGATGCGTCCCGAGCGCCAGAAAGGCCTCCTCCGGTCCGTAGCACGACGAACTGAGCCCGTCCGAGCCCAAACCGACCCAGGCGAGGAAGGCGACTAGCGAAAGCTGATGGAAGATTTCCGGATCCTTTACGTCGCGGGCCGGCCCTATCAGTATCTCGCTGAGCGTCCGCTTTTCCGTGCTGACTGGGCCCTCGCCCTGCGTCCGCTTTGGTTCGCTGGCGTGGCTATCACCGTCTGCTGACATAAATTGTTTGTGGAAGCTCCCCTGTCTGGATTATGAGCAATTCAGTTTCAACCCGGCTCTCACGCGCCGCCCGGATAATACTCTGGTGCGATATCGCCTTCGTACTTCGGATTTATATTGGATAGTCGGCGCGCGCGAGTCCAAGCCCGTAACGGGCGGCATCGATGAGGTTTTGCATCAGCGCCAGCACCGTCATCGGACCAGTACCACCGGGATTCGGCGTAATCCATCCGGCCACCGATTTAACCCCGTCGAAATCGACGTCGCCGGCAAACCGGCCCGGCCCAATGCGCCGGAAGCCGACGTCGATCACGCACGCGCCCGGTTTAATCATCCCGGCGTTGATCAGATACGTACCGTCAGGTGGCGCCACTCCGGCGCACGACACCACGATATCGGATTCGCGGCAAATCTCGGCCAAGTCGCGCGTATGGCGATGGCACCAGGTCACCGTCGCATTGCGCAGCCGGCCGCCGAGGATTATCGCCATCGGCTTGCCGGCAATATCGCTGCGCCCGATTACGGCGGCGCGCTGCCCGTCCACCGGCACCTCGTAATGATCGATTAGCGTCAGCACCCCGCGCGGCGTGCACGGAATGAAGCGTCCCCATTCTCCCCGATAAAATCCGGTCAGGCTCGCCGAACCAACCGCATCCACGTCCTTGTTCGGGTCGATCGCGTCGAACAGGCGGAAGGTGTCCACGCCCTCGGGAACCGGCAATTGCAATAAGATACCGGTGATGCGCGGGTCGGCGTTGAGCCGCGCGATCGTCTCAAGCAGGCGCTCAGTGCTCGCCTCCGGCGCCGCGACCGTGATTGTTTCGCTCCGAAAGCCCAGTTCCTCCGCCAACCTGCGCTTGTTGCGCACGTACTGCATTGAGGCCGCATTGTCACCCACCAGGATCGCTGCCAGAGCCGGCACCACGCGATGGCGATCGGCCAATTCGCGCGCATGCTCCAGCAGGTGCGGCTTGAGAAATTGGCTGACCGCCCGGCCGTCCATCAGTTTGCCCGTCATTATTCTCTGCGCCTGAATTATCTGCGTCTCCAGCTTGCTATGCCGTTCGGCGCGCAAAACCGTACGGCGGCATTCGAGGCCGGATATACGAGGAGCGGGCTGGAATCGGCGTGAACGTAAAAATTATTGCGGAACGTATCGGGATTCAGTTCGTTGACATCGAGAGGCTCTGGTAAAATTAGACGGGCTGATGGAACTGGTCAAGCGCATCCCGCTCGCATCGCTGCATCGCAAACTCGGCGCCCGCATCACCGAGTTCGGCGGCTATGAGATGCCGCTGAGCTATCGCGGCATCATCCCGGAGCATCGCGCGGTGCGCCACGCCGCCGGCCTGTTCGACTTGAGCCACATGGGCGAATTCCACCTCGAGGGTCCGCGTGCGCTCGCCCTCCTCGAACGGGCGCTGACCAATTCCGCCGCGCGGATGGCCGATTCGCAAGCCCAATATACCATCATGTGTGCGGACGACGGCGGCACCATCGACGACCTCATCGTCTATCGGCTCGCGCCCGAGCGGTACATGCTCTGCGTCAATGCGTCGAATATCGCCGTCGATTGGGAACGGCTTAACGATCTCAATCGCGATGGCGCGACGTTGACGAATCACAGCGACGAAACCGCGCTGATCGCGATTCAGGGACCGCGGGCGATCGCAATGCTCTCGCGGCTTACCGCGCTTCCACTAGCATCGATTGGACGCTTCCGCAGCATGACCGGCGACGTCGCTGGCGTCGCCTCGCTGGTCGCGCGCACCGGCTACACCGGGGAAGATGGCTTCGAGATCTTCTGCCCGGCGGACGGCGGCGAACGGCTCTTCGAGGCGGCCCTGGCGGCCGGCGCGTCCGACGGTCTCCTGCCGTGCGGCCTCGGCGCGCGCGATACCCTCCGGATGGAAGCGGGACTGCCGCTCTACGGCCATGAGCTCGATCGCAAAACTTCACCGCTGGAGGCCAACTTAAAGAGTTTCGTGAAGTTCGGTCACGGCTTCGCGGGTGAGGCCATGCTGGCCGCGCAGCGTGATAACGGCACTCCGCGACGCCTGGCCGGCATCCGCACCGACGACGGCAAAAGTATCGCGCGCCAAGGCTACACAATATACCGTGACGAGGCCGAGGTTGGCGTGATCACCAGCGGCACCTACGCGCCCAGTTTCGATCGGCCGTTGGCGATGGCGTATCTCGCGACCGGCGCCAACCTGCGCGACGGCGACCGCGTCGAAGTCGCCATCCGCAATCGCAGGGTCGCGGCCACCGTGATGCCGCTGCCGTTCTATCGACGCGAGCGAGTCGGTGGCTGACCCATATAAGGAGTCTGCGACGTGCGCACAGCGAGCCGAGCGAGCGATTACAAGAAAAGAGATAATATGGAATGTGCTGGCTGCGGAAACCCGGGTGACAGTCCAGGCGAGCCGGCGAAGTGCAAAATACCTTTTTACAAAACGAGCTCAACTTTCCCAGCATTGTCCTGCGCTTTCCCTGTTTTGACACTGGGGAAAAGCACATTTTCAGCGCTTCGGACCAGCCCGCGATTCTTCACTTCGCGGCTTCACTTACTATGCGAAGTCCTCGTGAGCTTTAAGTAAAAATGTCGGCTCTGAGATCCCTATCGACTTCCTTCACGCGGTTAGAATGACGACCTGATTTGTGGAGACGTTCATTAGATGAGGTTCATCCCGCATACCGAGGCCGACATCGAGGTCATGCTCAAGACGGTCGGTGCCGCCCAACTCGATGACTTGATCGCCCACGTGCCGCAAAACCTCCGCGATACCGCCGTGATCAACCTGCCGGACGGTCGTGCCGAGGCCGAGGTCGCCGATGAGCTGACCCAGCTAGCCGCGCGCAACCCCGGCGCGACCGGCTTCATCAGCTTTCTCGGCGGCGGCTACTATCGCCATTATGTGCCGGCGGCCGTGCGCGCGATCACCGCCCGCGCCGAGTTCGCGACCAGCTATACGCCCTACCAGCCGGAAGTGAGCCAGGGCACCACGCAGGCAATCTTTGAGTTCCAGACCTTGATTACGCAGCTCACCGCACTGGATGTCGCCAACGCGAGCATGTACGACGGTGCGTCCGCTGCCGCCGAAGCGATCCTGATGGCCCATCGGGTACTGCCCAAGCGCCACGTGGTCGCGATTTCGCGCGCGCTATGGCCCGACTACCGCGCGACGATTCGCACCTACCTGAGCGCGCTCGGCACGCTGGAGCTGGTCGATCTGCCCTTCGATTTAGCAACCGGAGAAATCGATCGCGCCGCCCTCGATGGTCTCGCGACCGGCGAATTACTCTGCACTGTCACCGGCTATCCCAATGCGTTTGGGGTGATCGAGCCGCTCGCGCAGATAGTGGAATTGACCCATCGGGCGGGTGCCCTGGCGATCGCGGTCACGGCCGAGCCGCTGGCGCTCGCCCTGCTGAAGCCGCCGGGAGCGCTCGGTGTGGATATCGCGGTGGGTGAGGGACAGAGCTTCGGGATGCCGCTGCAATTTGGCGGACCCGGGTTGGGATTTCTCGCGGGCCGGTCGGCGCAGGTCCGCCAGATGCCTGGGCGGCTGGTCGGACAGACCACCGACAGCGAAGGGCACCGCGCCTTCTGCCTGACGCTGGCCACGCGCGAGCAACATATACGGCGCGAACGCGCGACCTCGAACATCTGCACCAATCATTCGTTGTGCGCACTCGCCGCGACCGCCTATCTTTCGCTGATGGGGCGGCAAGGCCTGCGTGAGCTTGCCGCGCGCAACGTCGAGCTCGCCCACGCCACGCGAGCGGCGCTGGAGGCGGCCGGGGTCCGGCGCCGTTTCACTGGTCAATGTTTCAACGAATTCGTCGTCGCGCTTGACGCGCCAGAGGCCGCGCTTGCCGCGGCCGAGCGGCAGGGCATCCTCGCCGGAATTTCGCTCGCGAACGACTATCCGGAGCTTGGCGGCAACTTGCTGATTTCTGTTACCGAGATGAATACGCCCGTCGAGATCGAACGGCTGTGTGGCGTGCTCGCGGGAGGCCGGTAATGGCGACTGCTGACAGATTGAAGGCAGCCCGCGCCGACCAAAAGCCCGCCGCGGGGGAGACCCAATCGGCGCCGCCGATCGCCGCGAGCGGCGTTGCGCTGATCTTCGAGGAGTCGTCGCCGGGACGCCGCGGAGTTGATTCGGGCGGCGGCGCAGACAGCGCGAAGCATGCACTCGAGTTGCTCGGCGATGATCTGTGCCGCACCGACATCGAGGGCTTCCCGGAACTCAGCGAGCCGCAGGTGCTGCGCCATTTTCTGCGCCTCTCGCAATTGAACTTCGGGCAGGCGCTCCAATTCTATCCGCTGGGCTCGTGCACCATGAAATACAATCCTGTGCTCAATGACGAGATGGCGGCGCTGCCCGGCTTCGCCAGCCTGCATCCTGCCACGCCGCCGCATCTGGCCCCGGGTGCGCTAGAACTGATCGCGCGGATGGAAGCGGCGCTGGCGGAGATCACCGGGATGGACGCGGTATCACTGGCGCCCGCGGCCGGCGCACAGGGCGAACTCGCCGGCCTGCTGATGATTCGCGCGTGGGAGGAGAAGCGCGGCAAGGTGCGCCGCAAGGTGATCATCCCCGACACCGCGCACGGCACCAATCCCGCGAGTTGCACGCTCGCCGGATTCGAGGTGGTGGTGGCGCGCTCGGGCCCGCGCGGCTACCTCGAGGCCGCCGAAATCCGCCGCCTGCTCAGCGACGACGTGGCCGCCCTGATGGTCACGAATCCTAACACGCTCGGCATGTTCGAGCCTGAAATCCAGGAAATCGCCGCGGCCCTGCACGAGCGCGGTGCGATGCTCTATCTCGATGGCGCCAACATGAACGCGCTGCTGGGCGTCGCCAAGCCCGGCGACATGGGCGCCGACATCGTGCATCTCAACTTGCACAAGACCTTCTCGACTCCGCACGGCGGCGGCGGTCCCGGCGCCGGGCCGGTCGCGGTCAAGCGGCACCTGGAGCCGTTCCTGCCGCATCCGCGTATCGTCAAACGCGCCGATCAGTGGGAGTTCGATCGCGACCGCCCCGATTCAATCGGACGGCTCAGATCGTTTCACGGGAATTTCGGCATGCTGGTGCGTGCCTATACCTACATCCTCGCGATGGGCGGCGACGGACTCGCGCAGGCGAGCCGCCACGCGATTCTCAACGCGGCCTATGTGCGCAAGCGCCTCGAGGCGCACTTTCCCAGCGCCACCCGCGAACCTACGATGCACGAATGCGTGCTCACCCACGACCTCGACACGCGCACCGGCGTCAGCACCCTCGATCTGGCCAAGCGCCTGCTCGACTTCGGCATGCATCCGCCGACCATCTACTTCCCCCTGGTGGTACATGGCGCGCTGATGATCGAGCCGACCGAGACCGAGAGCCTCGAGACGCTCGAAAGCTTCATCGAAACGATGGAGCGTATTTACGCTGAAGCGCTGGAGGATCCCGCGATGGTCAAGGCCGCGCCCCATTCGCTCAAGCTGCGCCGTATCGACGAGGTGACGGCGGCGCGCCGCCCCGTACTGCGCTGGAACGCCCGCTAGCCGGTCAACCCTTCGCGATATTGGCGTTACCGATGATCATGATTCACGGGCAAGCCGGAGCGCTCGCGCATAGTCCTCGGCCGTATTGACGTTGAGGAAGCTGCGCAGCTGCGGGTCGATCGCACGCAACGTCGTCTCCTCGACGGTACGGACTTTCAAGCGCTCGGAGATTAGCGTCAGGCGGCGTTCGTTGCCGGTTTCCATTGCGGTCAGCGCCGCGATCGCCGGCGCGCGCCGATACGCCGCGCACAACGGCTGCGTCCTGCCCTCGACCTGCGGAATTACCGCGTCGTTATTCTCAATCATCGCACACAGCGCCGACGCCAACTCCGATCGCAGCAGCGGCAGATCGCACGAACACGCGAAAACGATTTCGCCGCGCGCCCGCGTCAGGCCGTGTCGCAGCGCGCCGACCGGACCTTCGAAGGCGGCCGCGTCGCGCTCGATCATCACCGTGGCTTCATCCGGCCCGGTCACGTGCGCCTCGTTGGCCCGCTCCCGCAGCGTGCGATCGATCGAGAAGGGTTCATCGCGCAGCGGCGCCGCGACCACGATGATCTCCGCAAACGCGCCACTCAGCGTATCGATCAGGCGCTCCAGTATCGTCGATGGCCCGAACGGCAACGCCGCCTTCGGCAGGCCCATCCGCGAACTGCGTCCGCCGGCGAGAATGACGGCACTGGCAGCGTTCATCGATCGGAAAGTCGGCGCTGCCCGATCGGGCAACACCACGATCCGGGCTGACGCGACGATCTATTCATGGAGGTGCGATCCGATTCGCCGTCAGTTCGCCCAGGGTTATGCGGATTGCTTCATCGTGATGGAGGATCGCGAGATGGCCGGTATTGCGCAACACGATCATGCGCTTGAACATCCCGTCAGGAAAGGCGTCTCGACGCGGCGGAGCCACGATCGGATCGTCGCTGCCGAAGATCGCGACCTCGTCCGGACTGCGCTGGCCCGCCCACCATGGTGAACCCAGCGTCACCAGCGAGCGCGTGCGGCCGCTTTCCGAGCGCAGTGCCGCCATCCGCGCCACAGTCCCGCCGAGGCTATGTCCGATGAAATGGACACCCTCACCGCCGTCGATCTGCGCCGCCATCTCGGCCAACTGCGAGGCCGAATCCTCTACCGATTGTCGCGCCGAATAGGTGAAGAAGCCGATATTGTCGAAGCCCGACAGCCGCAACAGCACTGACATCGCGAGCATATTGGTGCGGTCGCCGCCATTGCCATGAATCAGGATTACCGCGTCGCGTGAACGGCGAAACCGGCGCGGAATCCGGGCTTGCAGAATCGTCAGACAATCGAACGGATAGGACGCCATCAGCGCCCACGCGGACACGAACTCGCGTCCAATCGAGATTGGATTCATCCTACGATTCGATTTTAACCGCTAAAGTTGGCGTTTGCTATCCAAATAGTTGCTCATGTGATCGCGTTGGCCACATGGACTCCAGCGCATTTATGAGGCTTTGAATGTTAGCGAGACCGGACAGCGACTGTGGATAACATAATTCAGACTACGTATAGCGAAATGCACCTTAATCCGTTATAAGCGTTCCCTGTCGGCGCGTGAAGCTGGCTCATGCTGACTTCGAGACCAGTGAGTCTGCGATGAAAGGCGGCGGACGAACCGACCGGGCGTTCGCCGGAAGCGCCTTCGAGGGCTGAAACGCAAAGGCATCAGGGAGGAAAAAGAACGTGAGAGGAAAGTGGATCGAAACTGCTCTGGGGGTAACCTTGCTGGGATCGCTCCTGGCATTGGGTGGATGCGGTTCTGACTCGGGCGGTGGTACGCCTACTGTGATTCGGCCGCGGCCGCCGGCCAAAAGTTCGCCGGGATCGGGATTATTCGCGGTGGATTGCAGCAGGAACCGGGCGTATGTTCCGCTGGATACTTTAAACGGCGGTGGAAACGGTCAGGTGTCCGTCATTAATATCGGCGTTAATCCGGACACTACGGATCCTCGGGTCACGACCGTCGCGCTGACGCATCCGGATATTCCGACCGGGACGACGCTGGATAGCGATCACGGCCTGATTCTCGTGGTTGGTGGCGGCTTTGTCGATGTTATCAACGAGAGTAACAACACACTGGTGTCAGGTTCGCCGTTCGCGCTCCCGGGTGGCAGTACCGCCGGGGGGACCGGTCAAATCCTTTACAATCCAACGACCAAGTTGGCGATCGTTGCGGTCGAAAGCCCGACCAGTGGTTTTGTGACTTTCGACCCGGTCGCGCATACCTTCGGTACGGTGATTCCGGCGAATTATCCGGAGGCATTTTCGCTGAACTCAACGACTAATGTCGTGATGGACGCGGCTTCGTTTTCTTCCTCCGGTTCAATGGACGCGGTTGATGTAGCTGGAGGGCGCGCATGCACGCTGAGCGATACCAACCTCGGCAGCGATCAGGACGGCGCTTCGACCGATTCCGCCACCAATATCACTGTAATCAGTAATGAAGACGGCACCGCGTCGGTGCTCAATCTGAACGGCTCCGCGTTTAATCCGACGGGCACGACTACACCCTGTACTCTGGACGAAGCGGGAACGCTCCCAAATTCGGTCCTCGTCAGCGGATTACCAGGGTCAACCGCAGGTTCGGCCGTGAACGGGACCACGCACCAGGCCTTTCTGATCGAAGATTCGAGCAACGGCGTCAGCCTGATTCAGCTGCCGAGCACCCCAGTGACTCAGCTAACGCCCGGCGATCTGGGAACGCCGTCAATCTCGACCCTCCCTGGCGATCCGAATGATAATTCGTGGGCCACTCAGGGAGATCCCTATGCGGTCGCGATCGGCGAGTGCAAAAACACCGGATACGCGGTCGATGATTCGTTTCAATTCCTGGTTCAGGTCGATTTGGCCACGCTGCAGAACAATCCGTCGGTCATTAGCACGGCGTTGCCCTCTGGTCATTGCGCAGGTACCACGGGTACGACCTTCAAATGCAACAACGGCAATGGGGTGACGTTCTTCCCGCTGCCCGGCGTGATCTAGAAGCGCGCCCGGTCGAATGCCGTGTGGTTTGACACCGCACGGGGTGACACATGGCTTGAATGCGTGTGTCCCGCGCGTCCGTAAGGACGCGCGGGACACACGCGCAACCTCATGCGCGCTTCGCGCTCTCGCGGGGGCGAGAGCGTGCGAAGCGCGCGCAGTCGTTTTGCGATGGCGACGCTCACTGGCTATCCTTGAGCGCGCAACGTGCCGATCAACCAATCACCGCTCATCACCCAGTACCTCAACGTCAAGCGCAGCGTCCCCGACGCCATTCTGTTCTTCCGACTCGGTGACTTTTACGAGATGTTCTTCGAGGACGCCGAAGTCGGCGCGCGCATCCTCGATATCCAACTGACCTCCCGATCGAAGGACGGCGTGCCGCTGTGTGGCGTGCCGTACCATTCGGCGGAGCCTTACATCGCGAAGCTGCTCAAGGCCGGGCTCAAGGTCGCCATCTGCGAACAATCGGCGCCGGAGTTGCCCGTGGCCGCATCGAGCGGCAAGGGCAGCGCGTTCAACAAGAGCGCCGCGCTTTACAATAGCGAAGGGTTCAAATTGACCGCGCCGGCCGACAAGCGTGGCGGCGGGCGCGGCCTGATGCCGCGGCAGATCGTGCGCGTGATCACGCCCGGCACGGTCGGTGAGGAACTGGTGCTGGTGGCTGGCGAGAAGAATTTTCTGCTGGCCGCGGCCTCCGACGCGGATGTCTTTGCACTGGCCGCAATCGATGTCTCGACCGGGGAGTTTATCGCGACGCGAATCGGCGGTGCGGCGGGTCTGCGCGAGGAGATCGCGCGGATCGCACCGCGAGAGATGGTGATTCCGGCGGGCAGCGATACGCTCAAAGCGATCGCGGCGGCCCTGCGCTGCCCATTGACCGAACTCGCTAGCAACGCCTTCGACGCGGAGAGCGCAGAGGCCCTGCTGGTGCGGCGCTTTGGCTTGCAGGCGGCGTCGATGCCGGATGGCGGATTTGCCGGTGCGGTGGCCGCCGTCGCGGGCGCGGCGCTCGGCTACGTCGAGGAAAATTTCGGGCGCGACCTCGCCCATCTGCGGCCGCCGCGCCTCTACCGCGCCGCCGAATTCATGCTGGTGGACGAGGTCAGCCGCCGCCATCTTGAACTGGTCGCCTCGAGCGACGGCACGCGCACGGGGTCGCTGCTGGCGATTCTCGACCAGACCCTGACACCCGTCGGGGCGCGGACGCTGGCCAACTGGATCGTCTATCCGCTGCTCGATCTCGGTGCGATTCGCGCTCGCCATGACGCAGTCGAGGAACTATTTGACGCGGACCTCGGCGGCGAGGTGGCGGAGTCGCTGCGGCGCATCGGCGATCTTGAACGGCTGGCGGGCCGGGTCGGGAGTCTGCGCGCGAGCCCGCGCGACACGCTGCGGCTGGGGCAAGCGCTGACGGCGGTGGCCACGCTGCGCAACGCGCTCGCTTTGCGAGGCAGTGGACTCATCCGCGAAATCGCCGAGCGCCTGCGGCCCTTGCCCGAAGTGGCGGCACAAATCGACGCGACCATCGGCGACGAACCACCGGTAAATCCGCGTGACGGCAATACTATCCGCGCGGGCTTCAACGCCGAGGTCGATGAGATGCGCGGGCTCGCGCTGGACGCGCGCGGGGTGATCGCGCGGCTGGAGGCGTCGGAGCGCGAACGCACGCGGATACCGTCGCTCAAGGTCCGCTACAACCAGGTCTTCGGCTACTACATTGAAATAACCAAAACCCATACGGACCGCGCGCCTGCCGACTACGAGCGTAAGCAGACGCTGGTCGGCGCCGAGCGCTTTACGACGCCCGCGCTGAAGGAACTCGAGCGCAAGATTCTGAGTGCGGAGTCGGGGCTGAAAGAAATTGAGATGCAGCTCTTTACCCGTCTGCTGCGCGACCTCGCTGCGCATACCGGTGAGATCCTTGAAACAGCGGCGGCGGTCGGCGAATTCGACGCACTGCGATCGCTGGCGGCGGTCGCGCGCAGTGGCGGTTATGTGCGGCCCGAACTGAACTTGGGCTTTGCCATCAGGATTCGCGACGGACGTCATCCGGTGCTCGAGTCGGGGATGCGGCCGGGGGAGTTCGTGCCCAACGACCTCGACGCCGATCCGGCGGAGCGTCAACTGCTCCTGATCACCGGCCCCAACATGGCGGGCAAATCGACCTACCTGCGGCAGGTCGCGCTGATCGCGATCATGGCGCAGATGGGCAGCTTCGTGCCGGCCACCTCGGCGAGTCTCGGCCTGACCGATCGGGTGCTGACGCGGATCGGCGCGCGCGACGATTTGCGGCGGGGCGAATCGACCTTCATGGTGGAGATGCGTGAGACCGCGCGCCTGCTCGAAGGACTGACCGAGCGCAGCCTGCTGCTGCTCGACGAGGTCGGTCGCGGCACCAGCACGTTCGACGGGCTGGCGATCGCGTGGGCGGTGGCCGAGTACCTGCACGATGCGACGCGCGGCAAGGTGTTGTTCGCGACCCACTTCCACGAACTGACCGAGCTTGCGCGCGAGCGGACGCGGGTCAAGAATCTCAGCATGGCGGTGCGCGAGTGGAGCGGTGAGGTGCTTTTTCTGCGGCGCGTGATCGAAGGGCCGGCGAGCCGCAGCTACGGAATCGAAGTGGCGCGCCTGGCGGGTCTGCCGGCGGGAATAATCGCGCGCGCTCGCGAGATCCTGGGCAATCTGGAACGCGGTGAATTTGATGACGCCGGCCAGGCGCGCCTGGCGCACAGCGCCGAAAGCGGCCGGACCGTAGCGCAGATGAGTCTCTTCGCGCCGGCCGAGACCCGCGTGATCGAGGAGTTGCGCGCGGTCGAGGTCGAGCGGATGACGCCAGTCGAGGCGCTTAACGCGCTTGCGCGGATGGTCGCGCGCCTGCGCGGCCAGGATGGCTCGGGAGACGAATAGCAGCGGCGGTGAGCGCGATGGCGATCGCCGGCCGCATAACAGGGTTCGCGCGGCCCCGCGGGCGCCGCTGGCGGTGCTCGCCTGTCTCGTAATGCTTGTCGCCGCGGCGATCGCGAGGCCTCCGGGCGCGCTCGCCGCGACTATCACCGGGGCGTCGATTGAGAGTCAGGGCGCCGCGGTTGAGTTGCGGTTCGCGCTACATGGGCGCGGGCTCGGATGGCATCTCGGCATCCACGGACAGGAACTCTGGATCGATCTCGACAACGTGCGGATGCAGCTTGCGCCGCGCCCGCTGCTCGGACAGGAGGTCGCGCCGGTCACGGCGGTGCGCGCGATTTACGGTGGCGGCGTGAACGGGCGAATCGTCGTCGAGGTCAAGGGCCGGATCGATTACGTCGTCGGGCAGTTGCCGCACCAACTTATTCTGCGGGTGGCGCCGGCGGGCGAGGTGACCAATCTGGCGGCGCCGATTCTGACGCGAATGGAGCGTCGCCGATACGCGCCGCCGCTCTCGTCGCCGTCGCGAGTTCACACTTCGACGGGCCCGGTCCTCGCGCGCGACGGCAACGGTACGCGTACGCAGCCGGCGGCGCCAATTGAAGAAGTGGAATCAACGGCGGAGCGCGCGACGCACGAACCCAGTGTCGTGCCGCCGACGCGGATAGCATCGCGGGCCGCGGCGGGAATGCCGCCGGCGCACGCGGCGGGTCATCAGTTGGTAGTAATCGATGCGGGCCATGGCGGGCATGATCCGGGGACCGAGGCGGCCGGCGACGCCGCCGAGAAGGATATCGCGCTGCAAATCGCGATGCGCTTGCGCGACGCGCTTGCGGCCCGGGGTATCGACGCGCGGTTGACCCGCGACAGCGATACGTTCCTGACGCTGGCCGAACGTACGCAATTGGCCAACGTCAATCGCGCCGATCTCTTCGTATCGATTCACCTGAATTCGAGCCCCGATGCCGAGACCGCCGGGATCGAGACCTACTACCTGAACAATACGACCGACCGCGCGACGATTCGGCTGGCGCATATGGAAAACGACGTCGCGGGTGGCTATGGCGCGCCGGGTGAGCCCAACCTAAACTACATCCTGACCGATCTGCGGCAGCAGGATAAGGCGAACGAATCGGCCTCGCTGGCGCGGATGATCGAAGCGGAGACGGTCGCGGATATCGGCGCCTCGATGGGGATTAGAGTGAACGAGTTGGGGGCAAAGCAGGGTCCATTTTATGTGTTGGTCGGCGCGCTGATGCCATCAGTGCTGGTGGAATGCGGGTTTCTCTCGAATCCGGAAGAGGCGCACTTGCTGGAATCGCCGCGGTATCAGCAGGGCCTGGCGGACGGAATCGCGCGCGCCGTAGTGCATTACTTCAACGCCGACGCGGCGGTAGGCAACCTGTGAGCGAGATGTCTGAAGCGCTTCAGCCGGTCAGCGCAACGGCGCCGGTGCCGGCGATTCGCGACGAAGCGGCGCTGGCGGCGGAGTTCGAGCGCACGCGCACGCCCGGCGTGGTGGCGCGGGCGCATCTCGATGCGGTGCGCAACGCGCTCTTCGAGCGCCATCGCGCGGGCGCCAGCGGAACCGAAATCGTGCGGGCACTGACTGCGGCGGTGGACGATCTGATGCGCGCGCTCTTTCACTACGCCGACGCGACGCACGGGCAGCGCTTCTCGCGCCTGAATCAACGGTTGGTGATTACGGCGCGCGGCGGCTACGGACGCCGGGAACTCAATCCCTATTCGGACATCGATCTGTTGTTTCTGCACGACTACAAGCCGGGGCCGTACACCGAAATCGTGACCGAGATCATCCTGCACGCTTTGTGGGACGCGGGTCTGACGGTTGGATACTCGGTGCGCAACTCCGCCGAATGCATCAAGATGGCGGCGGAGGATCTGAAGGAAAAAACCGCAATCCTCGATGCACGCTACCTGGCGGGCGATGAAAAGCTGTACGCGCAGTTCGACAAGGCGCTCATCGCCGACGTGCTCAATCGCAATCAGCAGGGTTTCTTCAAGGCCAAGCTGGACGAGAGCCGCAAGCGGCACAAGCAGTACGGCGAATCGATCTACCTGCTGGAACCGCAAGTGAAAGAGGGCGAAGGCGGCCTGCGCGATCTGCATACGGCGCTGTGGCTCGCGAAGGTGAAGTACAAGGTTCATGCACTGGAAGAGCTGGTGCAGAAGGCGGTCATCACCGAGCCCGAATTGAACGAGGTGAATGCGGCGGAGGATTTTCTGTTTCGCGTGCGCAACTCACTGCACTTCCTGAGCCGGCGGCATTTCGATCAGCTCACGTTCGAGTACCAGGAACAGATCGCGCCAATGATCGGCTTTACCGCGAGCGACGGGGCCGCCGCGAGCGCCAACCTGATGCGGACCTACTATCAGCAGGCGAGCACGATTCTGCGCTTCTCCGAGGGGCTGACCGCGCGGGTGACCGAGGACACCGAGCCGGCGCGTTTCCTGCGCCGCAGCGCCGCGCGGCAGATTCGCCCGGGAGTGTTGATCCAGGGCAACGTGCTGGGAATCGCGAGCAACGATTTCTTCAAGCGGTCGCCGCTCAACCTGATAACGATTTTCGCCGACTGCCAGACCCACGGGGTCGAGCTCTCCGGCAGCGCCTACCAACTCGTGCGCGACAACGTCGGACTGATCGACGAGGCGATGCGCCGCGACCCGCAGACCGGCATGGCGCTGATGGGAATCTTGAGCGGGCGCGAGCGCGTGGCCGAAACGCTCGAGGCGATGCATCGGGCGGGCGTGCTCGGCGCCCTCATCCCGGAGTTCGGCAAACTCTACGCACGCGTGCTGCACGACCTCTATCATATTTATACGGTTGACCGGCATTCGCTGGCCGCCGTGCGCGAGTTGGAGCGGCTGCGCGCGGGCGAATTCAAAACCACCAACGCACTGTTGACCGAAGTCGCGCGCGAATACACTTCGCTGCCGATCGTTTTTCTGGCGCTGGTGCTGCACGATATCGGCAAGGGCCACGGCCATGACCATCACGAGCTGGGCGCGCAGCTCACGGTCGCGGTGTGCGAGCGGATGGGACTCGACGCCGAGGAGATGGACTTGGTGGTGTTTCTGGTGCGTGAACATTTGAAGATGTCGCAGGTGGCACAGAAGGGCGACGTCGATAATCCGAATACGGTCGAGGAGTTCGCGCGCGAGACTGGTTCGATCGATCGCTTGAAGGCGCTGTACCTGCTGACGTTCGCGGACATGCGCGCGGTCGCGCCGAAGGTTTACAACAACTGGCGCGACATGCTGCTGAGCGAGCTGTACATGCGCTCGCTCAAGATGCTCGAACATGGCGGGCGCGAGGCGGCCGATCCGGCGCGGCGGCTGGCGGTGGTCAAGGCTGCGGTGCAGGCGGAATTGACGGCGGCCAAGGCGCCCGAGAATTCCGTCAGCGAATTTCTGCGGCGGATGCCCGACCGCTATTTCCTGACCGTGCCCGAAGGCGACATCAAATTACATTTCGACATGATGCGGGCGATCGAGGAGGGGCCGCTGGTCTGCCGCCATCGCCATTTCCCGGAGCTGGAATTCAGTGAGTTCATTGTGGTGACGCACGACCAGCCGGGACTGTTCTCAAAGATTGCGGGCGCGCTGACCGCGAACAATCTCAACATCCTGTCGGCGCGGATTACGACGCGCGACGACGGGATCGCGCTCGACGTCTTTCGCGTGTCGCATCTGGGCAGCGCGGGCGCGATCGCGATGGACGAAGATCGCTGGCCGCGGATTGAGCACGATCTCGAGCGGGTGCTCTCGGGTGAGCAGGACATCGCGGCGTTGGTGGCGCGATCGCATCGGTCGCGATTTGGCGCACGCAAGTTCGTGCGGCGGGTGGAGACCGAAGTCACGGTCGATAATCGCAGTTCCGAGGAATTCACCGTGATAGACGTCTTCACTCAAGACCGCGTGGGGCTGCTATTTGCGATTACGAACACGCTGTTCGAGCTCGGAATGAAGATTCACGTGGCGCGCATCTCGACCAACGCGGATCAGGCGCTCGACGTTTTTTACATCAGCGATCGCGAGGGCAACAAAGTCACCGACCTCGAGCGCATGCGCTCGATCAGAGCGGCGCTGGTCGAACGGCTCGCGG
Source organism: Deltaproteobacteria bacterium (assembly GCA_021780755.1). Lineage (GTDB taxonomy): Bacteria > Desulfobacterota > Binatia > Binatales > Binataceae > JADMIL01. The sequence goes on from JAJXYF010000005.1 coordinate 108,854, forward strand.
AGGACCCGGGCGCGGTGGCCGCGAGTAGCGGATGAGCCAGCCGGTCCTGGCCAGGCGGCGGAATGCCCGGAGGGGCGCGGTGGAGGAAGTGGAAAACGCGGGCAAAATCGATTGGGACGAGCTGATCGAGCTGCACCTGGCGCGCCAGGCAGTCGAGCGCGGGCTCAGCCGCAATTCGCTCGAGGCCTATGGCGGCGACCTGCGCGACTTTCAGAACTTCTGCCGCGACCGCGGGGTTGAGCCACGGGCCCTGGACGTCGCGGCGATCACGGCTTACCTCGAAGACCTGGCGACGCGTGAGTATCGCGTCACCAGCCAGCGGCGACATCTGGCGGCGGTGCGCGGGCTGATCCGGGAAATGATCGAGCGCAAGATTCTTGATCGCGATCCGGCGAGCGCGCTCAAGCTGCGGCCGCATCCGCGACCGCTGCCGCGAACGCTGGGACGCGCCGATACGGCGGCGCTGATCGAGGTGATCGATACCGGCACGCTGCGCGGCAAGCGCGATCGCGCGATGCTTGAGTTGGCCTATGGGTGCGGCTTGCGGGTGTCGGAACTGGTCGGGCTCAAGCGCAACCAGGTGAATCTCGAGGCGCGCGTGTTGATCGTGATTGGCAAAGGCGACAAGGAGCGTATCGTGCCAGTGGGCGGTGCGGCGCTGCGCGCCTTGAAGGCGTATCTCCTCGCGCGCCAGAAGGCTACGTTGGAGCAAACTGCTGCCGATGGCCGCGGACGCCGGCGTGCCGACGCTCCCGCGATGCGGCCGAGCGCGGCGGTCTTTATCACCCGGCTGGGCCGTGCGATGACGCGGCAAGGTTTTTTCAAGGCGCTCAAGGGCTGGGCCGCGGACGATCCGCGGCTCGCATGGATCAGTCCGCATACGCTGCGCCATTGCTTTGCGACCCATCTGCTGGAGGGCGGCGCCGATTTGCGTGCGGTGCAGGAGATGCTCGGCCATAGCGACATTTCGACCACGCAAATCTATACCCATCTGTCGCGCGGCCATTTGCGCAAGGTTCATCGCACGTTCCATCCACGGGCCACGCGTGCCGCGATTTTCGTGGCCCAAAAGACGGAAGACTGAATGGACGGGTCGCATGGATTTGCCGGGGAGCTACTGCTCTGGGCGGTGCCGATCGTTGTCGCGATCATTCTGCACGAGGTGATGCACGGCGTGGTCGCGCGAATGCTCGGTGACGACACCGCGTCGCGCGCCGGCCGCCTCACGCTCAATCCGCTCGCGCATATCGATCCATTCGGCACAATTATCCTGCCCGCGATCCTGCTCTTCGCGCACGCGCCGGTGTTTGGTTACGCGAAGCCGGTGCCGGTCGATTTCAGCCGGTTGCATCCACGCCGCGCCGGTATGATCGCGGTTGCCGCCGCCGGTCCGTTGACGAATCTGACTCTCGCGGTGTTGAGTGCCGAGGCCTTTCGCCGGTTGATTGCCGGGCTCGATCCGTCGGCGGGCTTCACGTCGCATCGACTGTTGAGCCAGATGGCGCTAGCGTCGTGCATCATCAATATCGAGTTGGCCGTCTTCAATCTTCTTCCGCTGCTGCCGCTCGACGGTGGCCGCGTCCTCGCGGGGCTCCTGCCGCTGCGCCTCGCGCGCCCCTTCGCGAGGCTGGAGCGCTTCGGATTTCTGATATTGTTGTTGCTGCTGTACACGAACACGGTGAATGCGGTGATCAATCCAATCATCAACGCAATCGCGCGGGCGCTGCTGTGAACGACGAAGGGACTCCACTCAAATTCGAAGGCGATAGTGGTGGCATGCGCTTTCGCCTGCCGATCTACGAGGGACCGCTCGACCTGTTGCTGCATCTGATCAAGCGCGCTGAGCTCGATCCCCAGGCCGTCACCACCAGCATCATCACGGAGCAGTATCTCGAACAGTTGAACCTGATGGAGCAGCTCAATCTCGACGTCGCCGGCGAGTACCTGGTGATGGCGGCGACGCTGCTCCTGATCAAATCGTTCGCGTTGCTGCCGCATCCGGAACTGGCCGACACCGAGGAGGCCGAGGATCTCAAGCGCGACCTGGTCGAGCGGCTGCTCGAGTACCAGCGCTATCGCGAGGCCGCCGCCAAGCTCGGCGATCGCGCGTTGCTCGGGCGCGACGTTTTTGCCGCCGCGGGCGAGCCGGTGCCCGAAGAGCAGGAGCCCACCGCGCCGTTCGAGGTGTCGATCTTCGACCTGGTGAGCGCGATGGCCGCGGTGCTGAAGCGCCTTGGCGATCGCACTCCGCGCCGCATCGAGCTGCGCGATATCCCGGTCGCCCAATGCATCCCGCGCATTCTCGCCGCTCTCGGCGAAGGCGAACGCGTCGAGTTCACGACGCTGTTCGACGACCTGGCCGACCGTCCGCTGATGATCGCGACCTTCATGGCGCTGCTCGAACTCATCCGGCGCGGCGCCGTGCGCGTATGGCAGGACGAGCGGCACGGTCCGATTCTGCTCGGCCGCGGCGATCGCTTCGGCGTCCAGGAACCCAATTCGGCCGGCGCCGACGGCGGCGAAAATATTCAGGACAATGGCGGCGCCGACAGCGTGGCCGACGAAATCAGCGAGGCAGGAGAGCGCGGCAAATAGCTCCGCGCGCGAAGCGGTGGAAGAAGAACGTCTCAAGGCGATCCTGGAAAGCCTGCTGTTCGCGGCGGCGGAACCGGTGGCGTTGTCGCAACTCGTCACGGTGCTCGAGAGCGTCGCGCGCGACGACATCAAAAAGGCCCTCGGCGAGATGGCGGTAGCTTACGCCTCGGGCGGTCGCGGCATCGTGCTCGAGGAAGTGGCCAACGGCTATCAACTGCGCACGCCCAGGGAACACGCGCTCTACGTGCGCAAATTGCTGGCGGCCAAGCCGCCGCGGCTCAGCCGTCCACTGCTCGAGACGGTCGCGATCGTCGCCTATCGCCAGCCGATCACGCGGCCCGAAATCGAGCAACTGCGCGGCGTCGATTGCGGCGGAGTGCTCGATACGCTGATCGAGCGGCGGCTGATCCACATCGCGGGACGCAAAGAGGCGCCCGGCCGTCCGATCATGTACACCACCACGCGCGAATTTCTCGAACTGTTCGGCCTCAAGGACTTGAGCGGCCTGCCCGACCTCGAGGAACTGCGGCTGATCGAGACGCCGCGCGAGCAGCCGCTTTTCGCCAACCCCGACAGCTCCGATTTAGCGGGCGCGTCCGACGGCGCGCAGCCCGCGGAAGATTTGGCTGTCCCGGAGTTTGCCGAAACTGATCCAGCTATCGAGACTGCTACTGCTGATTTCGAGGCGGCGCAACCGGAGCATCCCCTTGAGCCCGACGCGCGCACGGAAGCCATCGCCGCTTCAGCCGACGAAGCGGCGGATGGTGAGTCGGAATCACCTCCCGCCGATACCGAGGATCACGATTAGACGCGGACGCGCGTCGCCTCGCGGCAAAATCGGCATCAAGCGGTGACGGTGCGTTGGGCCTACCGTCCCAGCGGCGCCGAAACTAGCCTTCGCTTTCCTCGAAGTAGCCGCCCTGCGCCGCGTAGTTCTCGAAGCGCGTGAACTGGCTCAGGTAGGTCAGCTTCGCGGTGTCGGTGGGTCCGTTACGCTGTTTGGCCACGATGATCTCGGCGACCCCAGGCTCCTTGGTGTCGCGATGATAAACTTCGTCGCGATAGATGAACGCGATAACGTCGGCGTCCTGCTCAATCGCGCCTGATTCGCGCAGATCGGCGAGCAACGGGCGGCGCTCAGGCCGCGTCTCGACCTGTCGATTCAACTGCGACAGCGCGATCACCGGCACACGCAGTTCCTTGGCCAATGCCTTGAGCGACCGTGACACTTCGGCGATTTCCTTTTCGCGCGACTCGCCCGGCCGCGATGAACGCATTAACTGAAGATAATCGACGATTACCAGTCCGAGGCGGGAGTCCCGCTCCCGCATCAGCCGGCGGCATTTCGCCTTGAGCACGATCGGCGACATGTCCGAGCTGTCATCGATAAAGATCGGCGCCTCGGAAAGTCGCGCCGCCGCCTGCGCCAGCTTGGGAAAGTCGCGTTCGCTGAGGAAGCCCGCGCGCGCCTTCGAGCTGTCAACTCGCGCCTCCGAGCAGAGCAGGCGCAGGACGAGTTGTTCCTTCGACATTTCGAGCGAAAAGAACGCGACGCCCACGCGCGGGTCGGCGTCCATCGCGGCGTAGGCGCAGAGATTCAGCGCCAGCGCGGTTTTGCCCATGCTCGGGCGCGCCGCGATGATCACCAGGTCCGACGGCTGCAAGCCCGCCGTGATCCGATCGAGATCGATAAAGCCGGTCGGCACCCCGGTGACAAGTTCCTTGTTCTCATAGAGCCGCTCGATCATTTTGAGCGAGTCGCGCGTGAGCACGCTCATCGAGGGGAACGACTGCCGGATGCGGCGCTCGGAAATCTCGAAGATGCGATGCTCGGCGGTGTCGAGGAACTCTTCGACGTTGGCGGGCGCGTCGAAGGCGCCCGACGCAATCTCGGTGGCGGTCGAAGCCAGCGCGCGCAGGACGGCCTTCTCGCGTACGATGCGCGCGTAGTGCGCGACATTGGCGGCAGTCGGCACGCAAGCCGCCAGCTCGGCGATATATCCCGCTCCGCCAATCGCTTCGAGCGCGCCCTTGGTGCGCAGCAATTCGCTCAGCGTGATCGCGTCAACCGGCTTGTTGTGCTCGGTCAGATCGACCATCGCGCGGAAGATTTCGCGATGGGTCTCGCGATAGAAATCCTCCGCGCTCACGATTTCGAGCGCCTGATTTATAGCGTCGTTGTCGAGCAGAATTGCCCCAAGCACCGATTGCTCGGCGTCAAGGTTCTGTGGAGGAACACGCTTGAGAATATCGTCCGCCGCTGCCGCCGCCACCTGCAACCCCCGCCGCCACTCAATCAAACCGTGAGTCGAACCGCCGAACGAAGAGCAAACCAACCTGCCCGAGACAACAACAGTATCCGCATCCGCAAATGCGCCAGCAAGTATGCTCGCGCTGCGTGCACTTCATCTATGCACACCGTCCACAGCTCGATCATGCGCGGCGTGCGCGGCGCGGTGGCGCCGGGTGATGGTGTGCCAGTAACGGGGCGGCGGCGATCCCGAACAGGAATCCTCCCACGTGCGCCCACCACGCTACTCCGCCCATCAGCGGACCCGCCGCGCCGGAAGCGATTCCCGCGTAAAGCTGGGCGACGAACCAGACCAGCAGGTAGAAGTAGGCGCGAATCTCGACCACCGGCCAGAAGATCACCAACGGCACGATTGTGGTGATCCGTCCGCGCGGATAAAGCACGAAATACGCGCCGAGTACGCCGGCGATCGCGCCGCTCGCGCCGATCACCGGCACGCGCGAGTCCGGCCCCATCGCGATCATCGCAAGTCCGGCCGCCGCTGCCGCCCACAGGTAGAACAGCAGATAGCGCGGCGTGCCCATGCGTTCCTCCACCGCTGGCCCGAAGATGAACAGGTAAAGCATGTTGCCCGCGATGTGGAAAAATCCGGCGTGCAGAAACGTTGCCGTGAAGATCGTCGCGATCGCATGCAGCGCAAGTTCCGGGTGGGCGAGGTGCTCATGCGTCACGCGCGCCGGCACCATCGCATAGCGCGCGAGCATCGCATTGGCGCGATGGCCGAGCTTCACCTCGAGCGCGAACACCGCGATATTCGCCAGAATCAGGATCGTGTTCGCCGGCGCCAGCCGATGCGTCGCCTCGCTGTCGCGCAGCGGAATCATTGCTTAACCCTCACGCACGCGTCATCGTCGCGGCCGCATCCCGAAAGCGTCGCGCCCGGTATGTTACCAGACCGCGCCGCCGGCGCGAGCGTCGCCGCTTGAGCGCGATGGCATTGTGTGCGAAAGAAAGTTCGTGCGCCGGCATCCGCCGCCTGTCCGCGGTTGCGCGGCCGTTCAATCAGTCTCACTGCTCGAATTTCGCAACACCCGCCCGCAGGCGGAGCGCAAAGCAAACACCCGGAGGTAAATATGGAGATCGTCACCCAGGAACTGACGGTGAAGACCGGCAACGAAAGCATGCCCTGCCATCTGGCGCGTCCGGCCAGCGGCGGTCCCTATCCCGCGATCGTGGTCGTGATGGAAGCGTTCGGCCTCAACGGCAACATCAAGAAGATCACCGATCGCTTTGCGGCCGAAGGCTTCGTCGCGATCTCGCCCAATCTATATTTTCGCCAATCCAACAATGTCGTCGGCTACGACAACCTGCCCGGCGCGATCAAGTTGATGGGCAGCCTCACCGACGATCAGATCGTGGCCGATATGACGGCGGCGATCGATTACGTCAAGACACTCAAGGAAGCCAAGCCGAAATTTGGTACCACCGGCTTCTGCATGGGCGGTCGGGTCGCGTTCCTGACGGCGGTGCGCAATGGCGACGTGTATGCCACCGCGCCATTTTACGGCGGTGGCATGACGCGCGCGGGACAGCCCGGCGGCAAGGCGCCGGTTGACGATGCCGCTCGGCTCAAGGGTCCCGTGCTCGCGTTCTTCGGTGGCAAGGACGCGTTTATTCCGGTGACCGAAGTCGATAAATTCCGCGACGCCCTCTCGAAGGTCGGCAAGTCGCCCGAGGTCGTGCTCTATGGCGATGCGGACCACGGCTTTATGTGCGAGGAGCGTCCCTCGTATCACCCTGAGCATGCGAAAGAGGCCTGGGCGAAGACTGTCGCCTTCTTCAAAAACAGTCTCGTCTAGGCTCGGAGTCTCGCGAACTCTGCTTCCAAGAAAGCGGCGAGGGCGAACCGGCCAGTGGGTTCGCCCTCGCTATATTTATGGCGTCGCACCAAGGATAGATCGATGCGCCGATTCGCGATGCGGCTATTTCATCGCGGCCATCCGCTCATCCCGGCCACGGCTTGCCGTAGCTGTCCAGGCACGCGACCTCGCTGACCGGCTTGCGGCTGATCGGCCCGTGCTTGCCCTTCGGATAACCGACCGGCATCAGCGCATATGATTGTACGTCCGGCGGCAGGTTCAGGATTTGGCGCACCTCCTCCTCGTAAAACGCATGAATCGTCGTCAGCACCGTGCCGAGTCCGAACGCACGGCATGCGAGGATGATGTTCTGCACGGCCGGATAGATGCTCGATCCGGCCAGGCGCGCCGCCCCCGCCATCCGCGCCTTGATGTCGTCGGGAAGGCTCGCCGCGCCGCTGAAGGTGGTGGCCTTCAGGCACGGCACGATCAGCACCGGGGCCTCGCCCATGTGATCGAAAAGGTACAGCACGGAACGCCACCAGCGCTCGTATTTCGCTGGGTCCATATGCGGCGGTGGCTTGGCGCCTTCGTAGAGCTTCAGCAGGATACCCGAGGTCTTCTGGTACAACGCGCCCAGTTGTTTGCGCTTCTCGGCATCCTTGACCACGATAAAAACCCACGACTGCGCGTTGCTCCCCGACGGCGCGCGAATCGCCGCGTCCAGCACCTTGCTGATTATCTCATCGGGCACCGGGTCGGTCTTGATCCGCCGGATCGCCCGCGCCGTGTACATCGCTTCGAACAAACCAATTTCCGCCATCGCAATCTCCTGTTTTTTGGTGGACGTCCGCGATCGTTAATGCGCTCCGGTGGAGCGCGACTAAACCGCGAATGCCGTCATCCCGTTCGTGCCGTTGCGCCCGTTCTCCGCCGACCCGCGAGACTATACCGCTTCGGTTTTCGGCGCTGTGCGACCGATGAGTTTTTCCCTCACCCGCCTGGCTTCCTCCGGATCTTTGACCATCGGGCCCGGCTGCACGCGATGCTTCATGATTTTGTCGTCGTCATTAAACTCGCGCACCGTCGTGCAGTACTCCAGCAGCAGGCCGTTGGGATCATTGAAATAGATCGATCGGCACCACTCGTGATCGACCACCGGAGTTACGTCGATTCCATGGCCGGCCAGTTCCTCACGCTTGTGCTCCAGCGCTTCGACCGAGGGGCAATCGAACGCGAAGTGATAGAAGGCCGGCGGCAGATTCTGCGCGCTGTTGATATCGGTTTTGAACTCGCTGGGAATTCCGGGCACGCGCTCCGGGCACATGAAAGCGACCAGCGTGCCGTCGCCGGTATCGAGGAAGGCATGTCTGATCCGTCCACCCTGAGGTGGTTCAAGAACATCGCACCAGGCCACCGACCAGCCTAATTTAGTCGTGTAAAAATCGATCGTCGCATCGATATCGAGCGTGGCCAGACCTACATGATGGACACCTTTGCGTTCCATGGTTCCTCCCTCAGGGAAAATTGATTCGCGCGAGCCGATTCCAATCCTGAATACCACTGCGCGGCGCCAAACAAAATCATTATTTGGCGAACCGTCCGCGAACCGCGCGGCAGTCCTCTATTCCATTTATTCCATTTTGACGATCTTGTGCTGGATCGCGTAACGCACCATTTCCGCCGTCGTGCGCAAACTTAACTTGTCCTTCAGGTTCTCCCGATGAGCCTGGGCGGTCTTGGGGCTGATGCCGAGCTTGCGCGCGATGTCTTTGCTGGTCGCGCCCTCGCTCAGCAACCGCAACACCTCGCGCTCGCGCAACGTGATCGGACTCGCGCCGGCGCTGCCACGCGGCCGCGGATTCCTGAGTCGGTTCAGCAAAATCGGGGCGACCGACGGGCTTAGATAGCGCTTGCCGTCCGCGACCGCCCGCACGGCGCTGACCAGCTCCTCCGGCGCGTCGCGCTTGACCAGATAGCCCGCCGCCCCGGCCTCGTTGAGCGCCTCCAACACGTCGGATTCGTCCTCGTGCGCACTCAGAATCAGCACCTTCGCGGCCGGCGCCGCCTGCTTCATCCGATGCGCCGCGGCCAGTCCACCCGTCCCCGGCATCTCCAGGTCCATCACGATCACCTGCGGGCGAACCTTCGCCGCAAGCGCCAACGCCGCTTCGCCGGTGGTCGCCTCGCCCACGACCTCGCAGCCGTGACGCTCGAGCAGCATTTTCAACGAGCCGAGCAACACGCGATGATCGTCGGCCAGCATCACGCGGATCACCGCGTCTGTTTTGATCATGCCGGCTCCGGAATTTCAGCCACCAGCCGCGTCGATCCCGCTCTGGATTCGACCCGCAGACGCCCGCCCATCAGTTCGAGCCGTTCATTCAGCCCGGAGAGTCCGATACCGCCGCGGCCGGTGGCGACGCCGATACCCTTGCCGTTATCGAAAATCGATAGCCGCACCCGGTCCCCGCGTTTTTCGATCGCGATTTCGACCTGGCTCGCGCCCGCATGGCGCATCACGTTGGCCAGCGCCTCGCGCGCGACCTGGTAGCAGAGCTGCTGGATGGGCCGCGTCAGCGCTTTCATTTTATCCGCGTGGGTGAGCCGGCCCTTGATGCCCGCCTCCGCCAGCCTCCGCAATTCATTGCGCAGACCCTCGGCGAGCGTTGAGCGCCCGAGCGTCGGCGGCTTGAGTTCGCGCACCCGCAGCCGCAGCGCCTCTTCGAGTTGCTTGAAGATGCCGCGCGCCTCGTCGGGCCCCGCCTCGATTCCGATCCGCGCCGCGGCGAGCAGTTGCGCCTGATGGTCGTGCAGGTCGCGTGCGATGCGCGCGCGCTCCGAGTCGATCGCCCCATACATCCGCAGCCCCAAACTGCTCACGAGCCGCCGTAAGCGATCGGCCTCGGCCTCCAGCAGCCATTTCGCGATGAGCGGATTCAGGCGCGCCGCGAGTGCTTCGACTCGCGCGATGGCGGTGCTATCCGGCGTCCTGTGCGCTGCCAAGGCGATCGCACCGTCCGCGAAAGGTACGCATACATAGCTGCCGAAGCGGGCGAACGAGCGGTCTTCGTCATAGACCACGGACTTGGCAGCCCGGGTCACGCACGCGATCGTCGTCTGCCGCGAGTAACAGTCGGTGAGCGCGCTTGCCCCCGGCCGCTGCGCGGCGACCGGCGCTGCGGGCGCGAGGACGCCCGAGGCGGCGGACACGCGAAGCGTCGCGCCATCGCTCATAGTTGCGATAATCCAGGCGTCGAACGGACCGATTTTCGCAAATAGCTTTCCTAAACTGTCGAACCGGGTGCGCGCGCGGAGCCGTTGCGCGGCGGCGACGCTGCGATCGATTCGGCTGCGTTCCGACGACACGCCCGCGACCTCGGTCCGCGAGCGGGCGAACCGCTCCGCCGAGTCGATCGAGCGTTTACGCCAGAAGTCACGCGAGGCGTTGGCCACGCCGATGCGAATGACAGCGATCGCGGCGGTCGCCGCCAGTTCAGCCGCGACCGCGAGGTTGTGCGTATCCGGTGTGCGAGGCGTGATCAGGACGACGGTCGCGCGCAACCCGGCATCGCTGTCGGTCGGGCAGGTGACGGTGACGGCGGCGCAGATCATGGCGTGTGCATGCGGCCGGCATGCCGACGCCATCTCGCGATGGCTGAACCGCAGCAGGCGGCCGCTTCGATGCGCAGCGTAACGCGGGTCGCGCTGGACCGCGGCGAAGAGGGAATCGAGCAGGGACTCGGCACGCGAATCGGTCGCCGCACGAATTGTCGCCGCATCGGTGGCCCCCTGCCATGCGATCAGGCAGCTAGCGCCTTCGTAGAGGCGCGAGCTCAAATCCGCCAAGGTCTGGAGCTGAGCGGTTACGCCATCGCCGGTATCGAACAGGACGGCGGAGGTTCCATCATCGAGCCGGGAACGCTGCGGAGTGCCGTTGGATCCGGCCGGCGATGGAACCCAGCGGTTCACGGTTGCAATCGCAGCGTAGCGCGCGCCGTCAGCGATGCCCAGGTTCGGCGGGCTGGCCAAGTTCGTCACCGAGTTGGCGCATTTCCTCGCCGAAGGCGGTCCAGTCGCCCTGCTTCAGCGCGGCGATGGCGCGGCTGTAATGGGTCGCGGCGGCCTGAAGTTCGGGCGGCGTACGGGCCGCCGCGGCCGGCGACGTGGCGAGCGGCGCAGAAATGGCCCCAGCCGGCGGATTCATCCCGGACGGCGGGACGGCCGCCGCGATCACGGGTGCCGCGCTTTCGCCGGTTTTGAAGAGCGCGGCGAGGGTGGCGTCGATACTGGTGCCCATCACGGTGCGATCGCCATAGGACGCGAGCACACGTTTGAGTTCCGGCAATTGGCCATTTTCCGCGCGGATATAGAGCGGCTCAACGTAGAGCAGCGAGTCCTCGACCGGGATTACCAACAGGTTGCCAAGAATCACCTTCGAGCCCATCTGGTTCCACAGTGAGTATTGCTGCGAGATGTCGGGATTCTGGTTGATGCGCGCCTGGATTTGATAAGGGCCGTAGAACAGCCGGTCTTTTGAAAACTCAAACTCGAACAGATGGCCATAGTCAGTGCCGTCGCAGCGCGCGGCCAGCCACGCGATCATATTATCGCGCCCCTGCGGCACCATCGGGAGCATCAATACATACTCGGCGCGGGTTTCTCCGGGCAGCCGCATGATTACGTAGTAGGGTGACATCGGTACGGTCTGGTCGGAGTAATTCTCGCGGGGGAAAGTCCACAAGTCCTCGCGATTGTAAAACGTCGCGGGGTCTTTCATGTGATAGGTGCCGTACATCTCGGCCTGGGTCAGAAAGAAATCCTCTGGATAGCGGATGTGCGCGCGCAACTCGGCGGGCATTTCGGACATCGCCTTGAACATGCCGGGATAGATTCTCTGCCAGGTGCGAATCAGCGGATCGTCGGGGTCGGCGACATAAAAATCGGTGCGGCCACTGTAAGCATTGACTACCACTTTCACCGAATTGCGGATGTAGTTAATGCCGTCGCCGTTGATTTGCGAGTATGGATAGTGATCGCTGTAGGTATAGCCGTCAACGATCCAGTCGAGCTGGCCGTCGTGCAATACCATGTACGGATCGGTGTCCTGGTTGATAAACGGCGCGATGTATTTGATGCGATCGACGATGTTGCGGCGAAAGAGAATCCGGCTCCCCGGAATTATATTCTCAGTCACGAGCAGATTGACGTCGCGATAGTAGAAACTGAAGAGCAGCCGGCGCCAGAAGCCGCTGATCTGCACGCCGCTCTCGGCCTTGTAGAAATCGGAGACGTTGTCGTTGCCGCGCGGATAGTCAAATTCCGGCGTCTGCGCGTTGACCACCGCGTAAACGTCCGGCTCTTCGCCAAAGTAGATTCCCGGTTGCGTGACCTTCAGGCTGGGATCGGTCGACTCCGGCGGAATATTCTTGACCGACAGGATCGGCAAGCCTTCCTGGTCCTTGGTGTTCACCGGGCTCATGACGAGCCCGTAGCCGTGGGTGAACTTGAGATGTCGATTGACCCAGGTCTGCGCGTTTTCGGGCAGCAGATCGACGTTGAGTTCGCGCGCCGACAGCATCACCTGGGTGTAGTCGCCGCCGATCCAGTAGCGATCGATATCGACGTCGAGAAAGTCGTAATAGAGCCGGATGTTCTGGAGTTGCTGATAGGTCGCCTTGAGCGGTCGCGGGTCCCACAGCCGAATGTTCTTGATCGTGGTCGCGTCCTGGTCGAGCGAGGCCTGGGTGAGCTTGCCGAGGCCGGCGAAGGGCCGCACGTCAACCCCGTCGAGATCGAAGGCGCGCCGCGTCATCGCGATGTTGCGCTCGATGTAAGGCTGTTCGATGCGCAGCTCATCGGGCTTTACGCGGAGCCTTTCGATTATCGGCTGGAGCAGGGTGAGGAGCACAGCGGGGCCGAAGACGATGACGGCGGCAGTGATGGGGAGGCGCAGGCCGCGGTCGCGTAAATTGGCGAAGCAAATCGCCGCGGCCATCAGGGCCAGCGCGATCAGCAGCCACAGCCCCGGCTGCCACAGCACATGATCGACATAGCGCAGTCCGAAGACGATGCCATTGGTGTGCAGCGTCAGTTCATAGCGCTCGATCCAGTAATTCAGCGCGCGCTCGATAAAGAAGACTCCGGCCAGCACCGAGAGATGCGCCGCGCATTGAGGAGAAACATTGGGCGGCGATTCGCGAAAGTCGAGCGCGCCCCGCGCCCAGTAAACCGCCCCCGTCAGCGCTGCCGTGAAGAACAGGATCAGCATGAAGAGATCGCGCAGCTCTTCCAGCAGGGGGAGCGTGAAGACGAAAAAGCCGACGTCACGGCCGAAAGCCGGCTCCTTCAATCCGAACGGCACACCTTCGAGCGCCTTTAGGTAAACGTCCCAGCTCCCGGCCTCGCCCTGCGCCGCAAACAGCGCGAGCAAGGCAGCGCCGCCGATCACGATCAGCCGCCACGGCACGCGATCGCCGAGCGAGCGGATGAGCTCGGGCAGATTGACCTCGACGACGTCATCGGTCCGCCGCACCACGCGCAGCCGCTCGCGCTCGAGGCTGAGCCGCAGCGCCATCAAGCCGCTCAAGGCGATCGCGGTGAATGCGACGAGCCAGACGATGCCGAAGATCGAGAGTTCGGCGAACAAGGTGGTGGTGAAGACCTGGCGCAAGCCCAGCGCGTCGAACCACAGCAGATCGATCGCCAGGCCGTCGGCCAGACTGAGCACAGCGAACGCGACGAGCAGCGCCGCAATCAGGCCAAACAAGAGGTATCGTGGACGCATCATTTACTCAGACGCCACGCGCGACCTGGGCCACGTGTTCGCGGACCACCTCGGGCGGGCACATCCAGATGAAGAGTTTGAGGGACAGGTAGCCGACCAGGAGCCAGTCCAGTTCTCCGATAATCGGGACGAGGTCGAGTTCGAGCGCGGGCGGAGTAATCAAAATCAGCAAGCCCAGGGGCGGGACTACTTTGGCCAAAAACGAGACGCGGGGATCGCCCATCAAGCGCCAGAAGACGCGAAAGAACTGAGGCAGATACGCGAGCATTCCGCGCACTCGCAGCGGATTCAGCAATTGCATCCTGAGAAAGGAACGAAACACAAGTCCAAATTCTAGCACACACGTTTGCCGGCGCGTGCAATCCGCGAGTGCCCGGGATAACACGAGGGCCGGCGGCGGTCAGCGGACGCATCGCGCGAATTCGGGTAAAATTATCCGCGGCGGAGGGAGGAATCGGTGAAGAAGCGAATGACGCTGGGCAGCTTCCTGGTCGCGTATCTGCGCAAAATCGGTGTTCGTCACGTCTTCGGCATTCCGGGCGATCTCGCGCTCAAACTGTTTTTCGCGCTCGGCCGCAAGCACGACCTCGAAATCCTGACGTTGTCGCATGAGCCTGGCGTCGGCTTCGCGGCCGACGGCTACGCGCGCGCCACCGGCAAAATCGGCGTCATCTGCGTGACCTACGGCGCGGGTGGCCACAACATGGTGAACCCGGTCGCCGGGTCATTTTCCGAGCGGGTGCCGCTGCTGATATTTTCGGGTGGTCCCGGCGAGGAAGAGCGCAAGCTTGGCACGCTGATTCATCATCAGGCGCGCGAGATCGAATCGCAGCATCGCATCTACCAGGAGGTGACCTGTGCCGCGCGGGTGCTGACCGACCCGCTGAGCGCGGCCCGCCAACTGCACGAGGTGGTGCGCGCGGTATGGGCCGAGCAGCGCCCCGGCTATATCGAAATCCATCGCGACATGGTTGACCGCGAGATCGAGGTGCCCGACGATCTGCTCGAGTGGGACGGGCGTCTGAATTTTTACGAATCCGATGCGCGCCGGGTGGCGGAAGCGGCGCGCGAGACCGCCGCGATGCTGAACAAGAGTCGCAAGCCGGTGCTGATCGCGGGCATCGAGATCCATCGCTACAAGGCGTCGCGCGAGCTGGTGGAACTGGCGGAAAAAATTGGCGCGCCGGTATTTACCACGGTGCTCGGCAAGGGCGCCTTTCCGATGGACCATCCCTTATATATGGGTGTTCACGTCGGCCCGATCAGTCCGCCGCCGATCGTCGCGCGGATGGACGAAGCCGATTTCGTGCTGAATCTCGGCTGCCTTAAGACCGACATGAATTTCGGCAACCGGCCGCCGCACATCATCCAGGGGCGGAGCGTGTGGGCCGTCGATCGGCGGGTCGACGTCAAGTATCACAGCTATATCGACGTCGGCGTGCGTGATTTCGTGCGCGCGCTGCGCCGGCAGAAGCTGCGCGACCATCGCGAGACCGTGACCTACGCGAGCAACCTGACCGGCGGTGTCACTGGCAAGCTGCATCACGCGCCGATCAAGGTCAGCCAGATACTGGCGACGGTCAACGACTTTCTGGCCGAACATCGGCGCTACATGGTGGTCGCCGAATCGGGCGATATGCTGTTCGGGGGGCTGGATATCCGCGTGCCGCATCACGGCACTTATCTGGCGCAGGGGTTTTACGCATCAATGGGGTTCGCGGTTCCAGCGGCGCTCGGGGCGCAAGTCGGATGCGGCCTCCGGCCGGTCGTGCTGTCGGGCGACGGCGGCTTTCAGATGACGGGGCCGGAAATATCGCATGCGTCTCGCTTCGGCGCCAATCCGATCGTAATCGTGGTGAACAACGGCGGCTGGGGCATTTTTCGCCCGGTCGCCTCCGACCGCCGCGACCTGCTGGAAATCCCGGCGTGGCCGTATGCGAAACTCGGACAGGACTGGGGCGGGGCGGGTTTTCAAGCCGCTACCGCGGCCGAATTGCGCGACGCGTTGGCCGCGGCGCACCAATGCAAAAGCTTTGCGATAATCAACGTGGATGTCGGCCGCGACGATCTTTCGCCGGTGACCATCAAGTACATCAAGGCGGCGGCCCGCCGCTCGCAGCCGGCGATCGCGCGCAAGTTGCGCTAGTAAATCGAATAGTCTGTTGGGAATGTTGGTATCACGATCATGAACGATAATTACGAGCAGCTTCGCCGCGACTTCAAATGGAACACGCCCGCGCGATTTAACTTCGGTGCGGCGATCGATGCCTTCGCCGCCGATCCGGGTCGCGTCGCGCTGCTGTGGGAAGACCAGGCCGGTAATCGCGCCCGACTGACCTTCGCCGACCTTCGCGAACAGTCCAACCGCGTCGCCAACGTGCTGACCGCGTTGGGGATCAAGCGCGGCGACGCCGTGATGATCGTGCTGCCGCGGATTACCCTGTGGCAATGCGTTTACATCGGCGCGCTCAAGGCGGGCGCGATGGTCGTGCCGTGCGTTTCGATGCTGCGCGAGAAGGACCTGGTGTACCGCGCCAACCATTCTGGGGCGCGCGCGATCATCGCGGGATTCGATAGCGTCGATCTGGTCGGCGACCTCCGCGGTCAATGCCCCGAACTCAAGCATTACCTGCTGGCGGGGGCTTCGCGCAGCGGATGGGCGTCGATTCAGGAAGCAATGCAGGCGGCGGCGCCGGACTACCAGCCGGCGGACACCCGCGGCGACGAGCCGGCGATTTGCTACTACACCTCGGGCACGACGAAGGAGCCGAAGGCGGTCCTGCACGGCCACGCGTACACCTGGGCGCATCAGTTTACCGGCTCCGCGTGGCTGGGTTTGAAGGCGGGCGATCGTCATTGGACGACCTCGGATACGGGTTGGGCAAAGGCCGCGTACGGCGTGCTGTTCGGGCCGTGGATGAACGGCATCACGACCTTCATGTATAATGGGCGGTTCGACCCGAAGAAGCAGTTCGAGCTTTTGCGGCGTTATCGAATTACTACTTTTTGCGCGCCGCCGACTGAGTATCGGATGCTGGTAAAGGAGGACCTCGCGAGTCAACCGCTGCCGGCGCTGCGTCATTGCGCCGGTGCGGGCGAGCCGCTCAATCCGGAAGTGATCGAGGTCTGGCGCCAGCATTTCAACCTGCTGATTCACGACGGGTACGGGCAGACTGAGACCGCGCTGGTCGTGGCCAACCTGCCCGGCACACCGATCAAGCCGGGCTCGATGGGGCGCCCGTTTCTCGGCCTCGACGTGCGGGTACTGGACGACCAATTGAAGGAAGCGGCGACGGGCGAGACCGGACAGATCGCGGTGCGGGTCAAGCCGGATAAGCCGCCTTCGATTATGCTCGAATACTGGAAGAATCCCGGCGAGAACGCGGCGGTATTTCGCGGTGACTATTATCTAACGGGCGACAATGCGTATCGCGACGCCGACGGCTACCTATGGTTCGTCGGGCGCGCTGATGACCTTATCTCCTCGGCGGGCTATCGCATCGGGCCGTTCGAGGTTGAGAGCGCCTTGCTCGAACATCCGGCGGTGATGGAATCGGCGGTGGTCGCAAGTCCCGACCCGGATCGCGGATCAATCGTGAAGGCGTTCGTGCGGCTCAAGGATGGCACCGAGCGGAGCGAAGCGCTCGCGACCGAACTGCAGGAGCATGTCAAGCGGATTACGGCTCCCTACAAGTATCCGCGCGAGATCGAGTTTGTTGACGATCTGCCGAAAACGGTCAGCGGCAAGATTCGCCGGGTCGAACTGCGCATGCGCGAAGAAGAGCGCAAACGCCGCACGCCCTGAGCGCCTGGCACTATTTCTTGGTGCGCGCGAGCAGGTTCACCTTGCCGGCGAAATCCTCGAGATCGACCTCGGTGGTTTCCAGCACTCGCGCGACCATGCCCCAGAATCCAATCGACATGATCAACTCGACGATTTCGCCCTGTCCCAGATGCTTTTGCAGCGCGGCGAGCGTTTCCTTTTTACCCTTCACGCCCCGCGCGACCTCGTCGGTGAAGCGCAGGACGAGCCGCTCGAGATCGTTGAAGCAGGTCGCGGATTCCCACTTGTCGATCGCGGCAAGCTGATCGTCGCTGACGCCGACGGCGATCGCGATCGGCACGTGCTGCGTCCATTCGTACACCGAACTGCTGACCTTGGCGGTGCGCAGGATCGCGATTTCGCGCAGCTTGGAATCGAGCTTGCCCTTGGTCAGCAGGGCGTTGCCAAGCCGCGAGAAATTATGAAAAACGGCCTCCGACGCGTTCGCCATCATGCGCGCGACGTTCAGCTTGCGCGGCGTGTTGCCGAGGATTTCGCGGGTCTTCTCGGGTGCCGTGGATTCATCGACATAGGGTAGCAGTGCCATCGCTCCACTCCATTTCAATAGTCAGTCGCCAGTCGAATAGTCCGTCGTTATTCAGCTCAAAGCGGAGGCGCCCGCTTCACCCGCTCGCAGACTAATACTGAAAATAAGATTTGTGCAAACGCGCCGACCGCCAACTAGGGCGGCGAGGGCGCGGACGGCGTTCGCTCGCGCCGCCAGAAAAACCAGGCCGCGACGAGCGACAGCACAATCGCGATCCCGATCCACAGCAACGCGCGATGGGTTTCTTTCGCGACCCATTCGAGCTCGTCGCCAACCAGGTAGCCAATCGTAATGACGAGGCTGCACCAGACTATCGCGCCGAGCAGGTTCCATCCGAGAAAGCGCCAGAAACCCATGCCGGCCGCACCCGCCATCGGCCCCGCCATAAAGCGCGCGCCCGCGACGAAGCGCGCCATGAAGACCGCCTTACTGCCATGGGTACGAAAAAATGCTTCGAGGCGTTCCTGGCCGGGGCGCATAAAGGCAAAGGTGCGCGCGAGCCACGCCAGCAGTCGCGAGCCACCCGTGCGGCCGAGCATAAAGCCGGTGCAATCCCCAATCACGGCGCTCACGATACCGACGACGTACAGCGTCTTCAGATCGAGGATATTGCGCCCGGCGAGAAAGCCGGCGGCGATCAGCACGGTTTCCTCGGGCATCGGAATCCCGAGGTTGCCGACGAACACGCAAATGAAAAGGCCCAGGTAACCCCAGTTCGCGAGCCAATCGGCCATTCCGGCCGGACTTATCGCATGATGCATCAGCGGTTGGCCCCGCGCCGCTTACCTTCACGGTGTCGCTCTCAGTGGTGGCCGGCGGACGCAGGTTCGATCTAAGCTTGCCGTATCGTCCGCGCAAAAGTAAGAGACCCCGCGCTGGCCCGACCCGCTCGGCTTGCCCACGCCTTTTGAGCGCGGCGCCGGAAATGCGCTATTGAGATTGCGGCGGGGTCAGTTGTTGCGGCGATCTCAATCATGGCGAGGTGCAATTCGATGAAAACGATCGAGGAACGGCTGCGCACGCTCGAAGACCTCGAGGAAATTCGCAAACTCAAGGCCCGCTATGCGGCGGCCTGCGACGACAATTACAACGCCGACGCGATCGCGGCGCTCTTCACCGAGGATGCCGTGTGGGACGGGGGCGCCCTCGGCAAGGCCGACGGCCGTGCGGCCATCCAGAAGTTCTTCAGCCGCGCGACCGAGTTCTTCCCGTTCGCGATCCACAACGTAATGAACCCGATTATCGAGGTTGATGGCGATCGGGCGACCGCGCAATGGTATTTGTTGCAGCCGGCGACCATGGCCAAGGACAACCAGGCCGTATGGCTCGCGGCGGTCTATCACGACGAATACGTCCGTCTCGACGGCCGCTGGATGTTCAAGCGGCTGAAGGTAACGTCGCATTTTCTGACGCCCTATGAAGAGGGCTGGGCCAAAAAACGCTTCGTGTGACGATCGCGGCCGCAAGCTGGTAACGGCGCATTCAACTCGACGCAACGATCAACCCTTGAGGTAAAATTACTATGTCTTTGGCCGGAGAAGTGACCAATCTCGCCACCCTCGAAGCCCGCGACGTTACCTTCCAGAGCGATGGCGCCGCGATGCGCGCATATCTCGCGCGGCCCAAGGCGCCGGGTACCTATCCCGCCGTGATCGTGCTGCATGAGGCGTTCGGCCTCGTCGAACACGAGCGCGACGTCGCCCGCCGCTTCGCCAACGCCGGCTTCATCGCGCTCGCCCCCGACGTCTATTCGCGCATCGGTGCACCGCAAAACGCGTCCGATATGACCGAGGTGCGCGCCAAGATGTTCGGCCTCACCGATGCCCAACTGGTGCGCGATTTCGAGGCGGCGGCGGCCTTCGTCCGCGCGCAACCCGGCGCCAGCGGAAAGCTCGGATGCGTTGGCTTCTGCGTCGGCGGACGCTGGACGCTGCTCTTCGCGTGCTCCAGCGGCAAGCTCGACGCGGCCATCGATTGTTGGGGCGGATTCATCACACGCGCCACTCCCGATGCCGCGACCACGCCCGCGCGGCCGACGCCGGTGATCGATCTCGCCGCAAATCTCCATTGCCCGCTCTATATCGTTTGCGGCGAGGAGGACCAGAATCCGACGCCGGCCGATGCCGCCGAGTTGGGTAAACGGCTTGAGCGGGCGGGCAAGCAATTTCAGCTCGAAGTTTTCAAAAATGCGGGCCACGCCTTCTTCGCCGATTATCGTCCGAGCTATCGCGAGACGCCGGCCTTCGACCTGTGGCCCAAAATGGTCGCGTTTTTCAGGGCGCATCTGGGCTGAGACAATGCGCCAGCCATTGCGAATCGTCAGCGCATAAGGAAATCGCGGATTATGGCCGATCGAATCTGGACCGACGCGATCGTGCGGATGCGCACGCGAATCGATCGCACCGCGGCGACGGCGCACGACGGCTTCCCCCATTTCGCCGATCCCACGACGGGGGAGTGGACGCTTACGCCCGCGGGCGATTGGACCGGGGGCTACTGGAACGCGATGCTCTGGCTGACCGCCGCGGCGAGCGGCGACGATCGCTATGCGCGTCTCGCCGAAGGATGGACGGCGCGTCTGCGCTCGCGCATTGATTCGCAAACCTCCGCGCGCGGCCTGCTCTTCTATTACGGCGCCGCGGTGGGTGCGATTCTCACCAACAATGCGCTCGCCCGCGAACTCGCGATCGCGGCCGCCCGCTCGCTCGCCGCGTCATACAATCCGCATGCCGAGGTCATCCCGCTGGGCGCCGAGTTCGAGGAGGTCCACAGCGTCGGTCTGGGTGAATCCGAAATCGATGTCGTGCAGATAGCGGCACTGTTGTCATGGGCGGCGCGCGAGACCGGCAATCCGAAGCTGCGCGAAATAGCGGTGCGCCATGCTCATCGCCATATCGAATTCTGTCTGCGCGCCGACGGCTCGATCTGCCAATCCGCTTCGTTCGAACCAGGCACCGGCCAGATGACGCGGCGCTATACGCACAAGGGCGTCACCGACGACAGCACGTGGGCCCGCGCGCAGGCGTGGGGGATCCTGGGATGGGCGCTCGCCGCCCATTGGACCGGTGACGCCGCGCTGATCGATCCGGCGGAGCGCGCCGCCGACTGGTGGCTGAGGCACGTACCAGCCGATCGCGTGGCCTTCTGGGACTTCGACGATCCCGCAATTCCGCACACCAACCGCGACACCTCCGCGACCGCGATCGCCGCTGCCGCGATGCTCAAGCTTGCGCAACTCTCGCACTCCGACGCGAAGCGCCACGAATATCGCGAAGCCGCCGCGGCGACCGTCCGCGCACTCGTCGAGAATTATCTTGGACCCGAGGGCGGGCTTTGGCAGGGCTGCTACAACAAACGGATCGATCTGGCGACGAAGCACGAACTCATCTGGGGCTCGTATTATCTGTACGAATCACTCCAGGTCCTCGCCCGCCTGCTCGACCCCACTCGCATCTAACTGTCCTGATAACATTCAGAATTCCGCCGCAGCTACTTCAGGGCGCGAACCGAAAAGCCGCGATCATTGAAGCACAGCAGCGATCGTTTGCCTTGCAACGAGGTCTCCAGCACGCATTCGCGTCCCCATAGACGGTAGACGTACGATATCGTCTTCTCCGCGTATTCGAGTTGCAGGTCGCGCCCGTCGTGATAATGCTTCAGATACAGCGTGCGATTGTGGCCGAAGTCCGCGTCCTCGACCTTGATCACCGGGATCGAGCCGGCGCCGACGTTCTTGATCAACGTCTCCTTGACGGTCTTCCAACCCGCCTGGTCCGAGACCTTGTCGATTACCAGTTCGTCGCCGCGCGCTTCGTACTGGAACATGTCCATCTCGCGCATCAATTCCTCGGTCAGGTACCGCCGCAAGAAAGATGAATCGCGCTCGACTTCGCGCGCCTCGAAGATTTTCTCGGTGCCGTTCTTGGTCGGTGCGCCGTACTTCTTGATCTCCTCGGGGGTCGGCTCGGTATGGCGGCGGTAGATGTCTTCCCAGATTTTGAAGCCGAGGTGATACGGATTGATTTGTCCCGGACTCGGCCGCAGTACCTGGTTGTGCCGCACGATGAACTCCAGGTGCAGCCCCTGTTCCAGTTCGAGTGACTCCACGATCTTCTTGTGCCAGTAGCTCGCCCAGCCCTCGTTCATAATTTTGGTTTCCATCATCGGGAGAAAATACTTGGTCTCCTCATCGACGATGGTCAGCAGATCTTTTTCCCATTCTTGCAGGAACGGATTGTGATCCCGGATGAACAGCAGTACGTCCTCGTCGGGCTCGAGCGGCACCTTGTTGGTTTCCGGCGGATGATATTCCGGGCGCGCGTGGAGGCGCGAAAACGGATCGGTACGCGGCTGCGCGGCCTCGACGGCGCGCTCGATCTGCTCGCCGCGATCGAGCTTGCGGATCGCGAGATTGCGCCGGCATTGGAAGTTGAGCGCGTGGGCGCCGTCGAGAATCCGTTCGACCTTTTCGATCCCGATCGACGGATCCTCCATATAGCGCCGCACCCGCAGCGCATGCGCCTTGAAGCGCTCGATCGTCAGCTCCGCGCGGTTCGACTTGAAAGTGAAATTATTTTTAAAAAAATCGTTATGACCATAGACGTGCGCAATGGTCAGAATCTGCAGCAGCAGAGAGTTGTCGCGCATCAGGTAGGCGATCGCCGGGTTCGACGCGATCACCATCTCGTACGGCAGCCCGCTGACCCCGTAATCGTAAAGCGTCTTGAGCTTCTCGTACGATTTGCCGTATGACCAGTGCGGGTAATGCGACGGCATCCCGGAGTACGCCATGTACCCGAGCATTCCGACGTGGTCGCAAATCTCAAATTCCTGCGGAAACCAGGTCAGCCCGAATTCCTCCGCCTTTGCGCGGATGCGGTTGTCCCACTCGACCAGGTCCTGGATTTCGTAGTTCGCCATTTCACTCCGCGAAGTTCCGCCGCGTTGGGCGCTTGTAGTAAATGAACCGGCTGGCGCGCGCGCCTATTCCTTGACCCGATCCTTCGACAGAAATGCCTTGAACGACGGCCAGATGTCCTCCTTGCGTTCGATCAGCACGGCCTGAAAATTCGGTGCATCGAGCCGCCGGAACACGTTGAGCATCGAGGATTCGTAGTAGCGCGAGCCGAGCGGCTTGATCTCCCCGTAGCCGAACAGATTGCAGATCTCGCTCAACTCTTTGGCCGCCCGCAGCGCCGCCGGATTGTCCGAGTCGAAATTGTCGCCGTCCGAACAATGGAACGCGTAGAGGTTCCACAGCGACGGATGATAACGCTCCGCGATGATATCGAGCGCCTTCTGATAGCCCGACGAAATGAACGTGCCGCCCGCCTCGCCTTTGTGGAAGAACTCGTCCTCGGTGACCTCGCTCGCCTCCGTATGATGCGCGACGAATACGATCTCGACGTTGCGATAGCGGGTCGAGATGAACTGGTAGAGCAGGAAAAAGAAGCTGCGCGCGAGATACTTCTTCATCGTATCCATCGAGCCCGAGGTGTCCATGATGCAGACCACCGCCGCGTTCGATTCCTCGCGGACATCGGTCTCCAGATGCTTGTAGCGCAGGTCATCCTGATGGAACGGGAAGCGACGCTCGTTGCCCTCCGCGTCCTTGGGACTTCCATATCCCTGCACGGTCTGGTTGTGCCGCGTCGCCAGCACCCGCTTCACGCGCTGACGCGCCGTGCGCCGCTTGTCCAGGCGAATCCGGATGCCGACGTGGCGATAGCCCTTGCGCTTGGCAAAACGATCAGTCGGTATTTCGCGCAGCGCGCGCCGCTCAAGATTCGGCAGTTCGAGATCCTCGAACATGATCTCGATTAGCTCGTCGAGCGTGACGTCGGTCTCGTAATAGTCCACACCGGGGCGATCGCCGGCCTTGCCGTCGCCTTGCCCCTGGCCGTCCTTGCCGGCCTTGCCGACCACCTGCCCGGGCTGTGAGTTGCCGTCGCCTTCTCCAACGCCCGGCGCGTTGTCGCCGTAAATAAACCGGTATTCTTTGATCCCGCGCAGCGGGACCTTGATGATGCGGTCCTTGTTTTTGCCGATGATCGATTCTTCGGCGATGATGTCGGCGATGTTCTCGCGAATCGACTCGCGCACTTTTTCGCGATGCCGCAGGCGGTCGCCCGCCGATCGATCCGATCGCTCGGCATCGGAGATCCGGTACTCGCGAAAGATGGTCTCGCTCGTCATAAGCAACGTCCTCCGCCGCCCACTGGACCCTGTCTAATTATACCCCGGCGCCGCTCGATGCACGAAGCGAATTCTCCTCCGGCGCGTGCGATGAGGGCCCCCGTGCACACCGCCGCCACCCCTCCCCATGCGGGAAAGGGTGGCGGCAGGCGGTGATGGCCGGATGTCCGATCAGTCCTTCCAGAGATTGTTGGCTGCGTACTTCAACACCACGTCCACGCACGATTCGCAGTAGCCATGTTCGAGCAGGTTCTTGACCATCGAGCCGTACTTTTCGGTCTGCTCCTCGTCGCGCGTGCGCGCCTTGGTGATGATCCGCGAGATGTCGCGCACCGAGGTCATGAGCTTTTTCTCGATCGCTTCCTTGAGCGGTTCGTAGCTGCGATAGCTGACCTTCTCGCCGCGCCGCGAGGTCGCCCACAGGTACGCGATGACCTCCTGCCGAAAGCCCTCGGCGGCCGATCCGATGATCGCGATTTGCTCCTCGATTGACTTCAGGAAGCCCTCGTCGGGCGGCAGCTCTTCCTTCGTGTTGCGATCGCGCACCTTGGTCTTGTTGACGTATGATTCCGCGTGGTCGAGGTAGTTCTGGAACAACGCCTCGGCCTGCTCCTGATACGAGTAAACGAACGCGCGCGTGATCTCCTTTTCTAGCAGGTCGAGATATTCCTTGTGCAGCGTGTCCTGCAGGAACTCCAGGTACTGCTTGCGCGTGTCGTCGGGCAGGTCGGCCTCCTTGGTCATCGAGATCAGCGCCTCGCGCACGTTGATCGGATTGATGCAGTTGCCCGACACGTTGTCCGACAGCGCGTTGTCCAGCGCCTTCATGATGAAGCGCGTCGAAATGCCGTTCATGCCCTCGCGCTTGGTGTCTTCCTTGAGTTCTTGCACGTCGATCTTTTTGGTGCGTCCCTTCTCGACCACTTCCTCGCCGTTGTACAGGCGCAGCTTGGTCATCAGGTCGCATTTCGAGGTCGGCTCGAGGCGCGACAGAATCGCGAACATCGACGCCAGCTCCAGCGTATGCGGCGCTACGTGGGCGCGGAAATCCGAGTGACGGATGATCTTCTGATAGATCTTGACCTCTTCCGACAACCGCAGATTGTACGGCACCTTGACCACCACGATACGATCCAGGATCGCCTCGTTGGTGTGATCGGCCTTGAACTTCTGCCATTCGGCTTCGTTCGAATGCGCCAGGATGCAGGTGTCAACGTAAACCATGCCGTGGCGGCCCGGCGCCGGAATCACCTTCTCCTGCGTCGCCGTGATCATCGCGTGCAGGTACTCGGTCTCGTTCTTGAACACCTCGATAAATTCCACGATGCCGCGATTGCCGACGTTCAGCGCGCCGTTGAGCTCGAGTACCCGCGGGTCGCCCTCCGAATATTGATCAAGCTTCGAGATGTCTTCCGAACCGATCAGCACCGAGGTGTCCTGGTTGTTCGGATCGACCGGCGGCACCACGCCCACGCCCACGCGATTGCGCTTCGAGAGGCTGCGCGTCTCGATGGGGAACTCTTCGTAACGCTGGCTGAATTCCTCTTTGAGGCGATAGCGGCATACCGGGCAGAGATCGCCCTCGACATGCACGCCGAGCATCTTCTCGAACTCGCGGCGCAGATGGCGCGGTATCAGATGCAGCGGCTCCTCATGCATCGGGCAGCCCTCGATCACGTGGACCGCATCGACCTGTTCGAGCCCGCGCTGAATCCGCTCGACCAGCGAGCTTTTGCCCGAGCCGACCGGGCCCATCAGGTAGAGCACCTGCCGGCTCTCTTCACCCTTCAGCGACGCCGAATGGAAATAGCGCACGATCTGCGAGATCGTCCGCTCGATACCGAAAAACTCGTCGGCGAAAAAGTTGTAAACCTTTATCGGTTCATCCTTGTACAGACGCTTGGTGCGCGGATCGTCCGTGTCGTGGATGTTGCGCGTGCCCTGCGTGATGATCATGTCGTAGATGCGCGCGTGCGAGAGCTTCGTCATCAAGGGATTCGTCTTGACGATTTCCAGATACTCGAGCAACGTGCCGCGCCATTGCTTCGATTCGCGGGCCGCGCGATCGCGTTTGATCACCTGCTCAAAACTGCTCGTTTCAGCCATCAGCTAACTCCTTGGTTGGGCCTGGTTTGCGCGAGCCTTCGACCATTGAGGGGACTGCCAGGAGATGGGAAATGAAGACCGGGTTGTGCTATTTTGTGGCGCATCCCTAGCCGCAGTATAACTCGCTACGGGAGCCAAGCAAGCAACGATTTCGTTGCCCGCTGCCATTGTCCACAACTTCGTCGCCCGCGCGACCATTCGCGCTTCGATCAACGCCGCACGTCGCGCTGATTTTTGCACTACTAATCTGACGCGCGCGCCAGCAGATTATTCATAATCCGTCGAGCCCCGGCGGCACCTCGACCGTAGTCCCCAATACCAGTCGTCCACGATCGTTAGTTACCTGCGCCGCGAATACGCGCTCGTCATGCGCGAACGACACCCACCAGCGCTCCGCGACCGCGCGCCTCAGGTAGTCCGCCTTCTGTTCCATCGTGCGGATCGCGTCGAGGTCGTAAGCCTGGTTCCACGGCCCCCGCATATGCGATCGCGTCGGTACGATGTCCGCGAGATGCACAAAACTCTCGCCGCCCGATCGCACCACTGCCACCTGATGGTCCGCGGTATGTCCGCCCGAGACGATCGCCGACACTCCCGGCACCACCTCCGCGTCGCCCTCGATCGCCTCGATCATCGCGCGCACCGGTTCCAGGCAATCCGCGATATGGCGATAGGCGGCGCGCAGCCGTTCGTTGCGTGACTCGCGCGCGACTTCGATCTCGCCCCGCTGCACGATTATCCGTGCGCGCGGAAACGCCGCCTCCAACGCGCCCGACTCGCGCCGCCGCACGATTCCACCGCAATGGTCGAAATGGAGATGCGACAGAATTACGTGCGTGATGTCTCCCGGTTCCATCCCCAGCGCCCTAAGCCCGTCGATCAGCCACCCCTCCCCGTGATCGAATATTTTGCGCTCGACCGCGCTCAGCCGGTTGCCGATCCCGGTATCGACCACGATCGCGTCGCTGCCGCGCATGATCAGCGGACAGGTCAGGTTCAGCCGGATGCGGTTCTGGTCGTCCGCCGGATGTTCGCGCTGCCACAATTCGCGCGGTACCACGCCGAACATGCAGCCGCCGTCATTGCGCCAGATGCCGTCGCTCAGAAACGCGATCGTGAAGTCGCCGATTCGAAGTTGCCGCGCTGCTTCCATCGCTCATGTCCCCGCGAGCCACAGACCCAGGCCCAGTGCGATCGTGCCCAAGGTCGCAATCGTCCCATAGAGCCGCACCAATCGCCGCGCTGCCGCCGTGCCGCCTTCGGCGCTCTCCGCAAAACTCTCCCGCATCGAGCGCTCGGCCGCGAACGACGCCGCCAGCATCACGCCCATGAAGAAGAACAGCACCACCTTGAGCGCGACGATTCCCATAAAGGCGGGCGGAAACGGCGTCCGGCGCATCAGCGCGGCCGAAAACAGATTGCCCGCCCCGGTCATCGGCACCACCAGCGCCGGCACTACATTGATCCGGTTGATACGCGGGGCCGCGCGCAGCGCGAACTCGCGCCACTCGTCGGATTCCGCCGTCATCGCGGACGCCGCGAGCAGAAAACTCGCGCAGGTCCCGACCCACATCACGCCGCACAGCACGTGGACCCACAACACTACCGACCTGATCACCATCGCCTTTCTGACCGTTCTCCTTTCGCGCGCCCCGCCGCGCCGTTTCGCCCGTCGAGACTAGCACGCTCCGGCTGGAACAACGCGCCGAACTCGGCTAACACACAACCCATCTGCCGCCGAGGAGGCCCGCCATGCTCGACCCTTATCTCAGTGCGTCCGAACTGCGCGAAATGGTCTTGCGCAAGCAAGTCCGTCCGCGCGAAGTCGCGGAGTTCTTTCTTGCCCGCGTCGAGCGGCTCAATCCCCGCCTCGGCGCCTTCATGACGGTCACCGCCGACCGTGCGCTCGAAGATGCCGCGCGCCTCGAGCGGATCGCCGACTCCGATCGCGCCGCGATGCCGCTGTTCGGCGTTGCCTACTCGCTCAAGGACCTCACCTGGACCAAGGGCATCCGCACCACGCTCGGCTCAAAGAACTACGAGAACTACGTCCCGCGCGCCGACCAGGAATACGCCGCGCGCCTCGCCGCCGCCGGCGGTATCTTGCTGGGCAAGACCACCACGCCCGAATTCGGCGGCCGTCCGACCACCGAGGGCGGCTTATGTCCGGCGGCGCACAACCCCTGGAACCTTGAATTCACCGCCGGCGGATCGAGCGGCGGTGCGGCGAGCGCGGTCGCCGCGGGGCTTGGTCCGATCGCCGAGGGCAGCGACGGCGGCGGCTCCATCCGCATCCCGGCCGCATGTTGCGGATTGGTCGGCATCAAGCCCGCGCGCGGTCGCGTCTCCAACGCGCCGGTGATGGGCGAAGGGTGGGGCGGTTTCGCCACCAACGGCCCCCTCGCTCGTTGCGTGCGCGACGCCGCCATGATGCTCGACGTGATGGCGGGGGCTGCCGACGGTGACCCTTACTGGGCGCCGCCTCCCGCCGCTCCCTTCGCCTCGGCCGTCAACCAGCGTCCGCGCAAGCTCCGACTCGCCGCGATCTCAGCGAGCTCGCTCGCCCCGGTTGACACCGAAGTGCTCGACGCCTTCGAAACCGCCTGCGCCGCCTTCCGTGCGATGGGTCACACCGTCGAGCCCATCGCACTCGACCCGGCCGCCTCGCTGCTCGACGTCGCGCGCAATCTCATTTGCGCCGGCATCAGCTCGATTCCGCTGAAAGATCTGTCGGTAGTCGATCCGGTCGTGCGTTCCTTCTGGGAGCGTGGCCGCGCGCTCTCCGCCGCCGAGTACATCGGCACCGTCGCGCGCATGCACAATACCTCGCGCGAGATCGTGCGCGCGCTGCTGCCCTACGACGCGCTGCTCTCGCCCACCCTGACGCGTCCCCCGATGCGCCTCGGCACCATGTTCGCCGACGCCGCGAAGTACGCCGACGACCTCTTCGGATGGATCGCGTTCACCTTCCCCTTCAACGCGACCGGCCAGCCCGCCATCGCGCTGCCCAACGGCTTCACCAAGAGCGGTTTGCCGATCGGCTTGCAGATCGTCGGACGGCCCGCCGACGAGAGCGGCATCATCGCGATCGCCGCCGCTTTCGAAGAAGCCCGCCCTTGGTCGAACCAGTACCCGCCCCTCAATTGACGAGGAGGATCACGACGGCCGCAACTTACCTGCATGACTCGGCATCTACCCGAGCATCGCGAGCGCGTATGAGGTCTTTTGCAAACGCCTCATACGCGCCCACGAAAGGTCTCGACGACGCCATCCGCATGACCGATTTACGCTTATTCATCGTGGGAAGCCTGAAACTATAGTTCCGCGCTCCCCGACAACCCTCTCGTGCGCTTCCCCCGCGTCCTACGCGCGCGCTTCCAGCACCATGTTGAACGGTGTCTCGGCCGCGCGCCGTATCCGCGTGAAGCCGCCGGCTCCAATCACCTCGCGCAGTTTCTTCTCGCCCGCCTGTGCACCCAGCGCCGCCTGCCCCTCCTGCGCCAATGAGGCCGGCGTGCAGATCATCGTCGAAGCCGCATAGATGAACCGCCCGATCGGATTCATATTCTCCGCGACTGAGTCGCCCGCCATCGGCTCCACGATCATCCAGGTGCCGTCGGGCGTCAGGCTCTCGCGCACATGCGCGGCGGCGCCCGTCGGGTCACCCATGTCGTGCAGGCAGTCGAAAAACGCCACCAGGTCGTAGGTGCCCGGATAGTCCTTGGCGACGGCGCGCGCGAAACGCGTATTGCCGCTGACGCCCGCCTCATGCGCCTCCGCGATCGCGTGATCGAGCGACGGCTGATGATAATCGAAGCCAACGAACTGCGACTTCGGAAAGGCCTTCGCCATCAGAATCGTGGACGCGCCGCGGCCGCAGCCGACGTCGGCGACCCGCGCGCCGCGTTCGAGCTTTTCGCGCACGCCCTCGAGCGCCGGCAGCCATTCGTTGACCAGATGGGCCGCGTAGCCCGGCCGGAAAAACCGCTCGGTGCCGCGAAACAGCGCCATGTCATGTTCGTGCCAGCCGACCCCCGTGCCGCTCCGAAACGCGTCGGTGATCTTGTGTTCATCGCGATGGATCGCGCCGACGATTTCAAACGCTCCCAACACGCACGCCGGGCTGCCCTCGACCGCCAGCGCCATCCGCTGTTCGGGCGTCATCGAGTAGCGCCCCGCCGCCGCGTCGTATTCGACGTAGCCGGCGGCTGCCTGCTGCGCCAGCCATTCGCGCACATAGCGTTCCGCGGTTGCCGTCCGCTTTGCGAGTTCCACCGGCGTGACCGGCCCGGCCTCGGCGATCGCGCGATACAATCCAAGTTTGTCGCCAACCATCACGAGCGCTGCGCCCGCCGCCGCGCCCAAGTCCCCAACCAGCTTTCCAACCAATGCGTTCAGCTTTGCTTCATCGATTTCCATTTGTGAAATCCTCCGTATCTGAAATCGCGTCCGGCTCCTGCTGCGAGCTCGTTCCGGATGCGCCGAACCACCTCTCGCGTAGGCGTCCGCGAAAGGTCTCACCGACGTGATCCGTATGATCTACCTACCTCTATTCATTGTGGGAAGTTAAGTCCTATAATTGAGGTCAAGACCGTTGGGCTGCTTGAAACCTTTCAATGGTTTCACCCCTCTTTTTGCTCAACGCCCGCTGCGCTCTCTTCCTGTTTCCCGCGCGTGCTCAGGCGTGCCCGCGTCGCGGCTCCGGCGCCCGGCCCCGGCACCATCATCACATCCGACGGCCCCAACGGCCGGCCGTCGCCGCTGACCACGCTGATCTCCGCGATTTCGCGGCCCGACTCGCGATCGACCACCCGCACCGGCTCGCGATCGGAACCCGCCACCCAACGGTCGCCCCATTGCATCAGCGCCATCAACACCGGGAAGAAGTCGCGGCCCTTGTCGGTGAGCCGGTACTCCAGGCGCCGGCCGCCGTCGGGCGCCGCGATGCGCTCCAGGATGCCGCGGGCGACCAGCTTCTTGAGCCGTGCCGACAGGATGTTGCGCGCGATCCCCAGATTCTGCTGGAAGTCGTGAAAGCGCCGCGTGCCGAGAAACGCTTCGCGCATAATCAGCATCGTCCACCATTCGCCGACCAGGTCGAGTGCCCGCGCGATCGAGCAGTTCATCCGTGCGAAGGTCTTGCGCCGCATACGATCACGCTATTGCAAAGCGGTTGCATTGGGCAACTCAAGCGCTCCGCCCGGTGACGCCGATCTGGTGATTGGGGCCACCTTGCGTACGCGGCCACGAAAGCTCTCATCATCGCGATCCGTATGACCTATCTGGGTCTATTTCATTGTGGGAAGGTTGAAACCTCTCAAAGGTTTCAATGACCCTTCCCCTTCTCCGGCGCCGCTCTTCCGCGGATGCGGTTGCCACCCGCCCGCGAACCGCCAGTTGCATCAAGAAACCATTTTCGCTATTGCTCGATCGATGGCGAGTTGCATCATGAAACTACGATATTGGCGGCCCGCTCGCGCCCGCTATTGGGCGATGCGGGCGTCTTTGCGCTAACCTGTCGCGCAATCGCCGCCGAACTCGCCCGTGGCGCGACCCACGCGCGCGCGGGGGCCCAGCGCCTGATGTACGGCGGGATGACCGAGTCGCTCGAAACCCAAAACGAAAACGAAATCCGCAACATCTACAAGATGGCCGCGACCGACGACACCCGCGAAGCGATCAATGCCTTCAACGAAAAGCGCGCACCCGTCTTCAAGGGCCGCTGACGCGCGACCCGGAGCCGCAACCCATGGCGAAACAAATCGAGTTCCTCTTCGACTACGGCAGCCCCTTCAGCTACCTCGCGAACATCCAGTTGCCGGGCTTTGCCAAACGCAACGGCGCCGCCGTCATCTATCGTCCGATCCTGCTCGGCGCCGTGCTCAAGGCGACCGGCAACTCCTCCCCGATGGCGGTGCCGGCCAAGGCCCGCTATTTCGCCGTCGATATGCGCCGATGGGCCGCGCGCTATGGCGTGATGCTCAAGCTTAATCCGCATCCGTTCATGGCCAACACGCTCTCCCTCATGCGCGGGGCCGTTGCGGCGCAGCGCCTCGGCGTCTTCGGCGCCTACCACGACGCCATCTATCGCGCCGCCTGGGCCGAGGGCCTCGACTTAGGTGAAAAGGCGGTGCTCGCCGGCGTCCTCCAACGCGCGGGCGTCAACGTCACCGATCTGATCCCCGCTCGCGAACGCCAGGACGTCAAGGACGAGTTGCGCCGCAATACGGAAGACGCGGTCGCGCGCGGGGCATTCGGCGCACCGACCTTTTTCGTTGGCGACGAGATGTTCTGGGGCAACGACCGCTTTGACTTCGTCGAGGAGGCGCTGCGCCGCCAGCCCTGACTGATAGGCAGTACGGAGGATTCGTGAAACCTTTGCAAGGTTCGCTGATTCATTCCTTCTCTTCCGACACCTTGCGACGCGCCCACCAAAGGTCTCATGTACGCGATCTGTATGACCCACGTATGTCTAATCACTGTAGAAGTTTTAAAACCTTTCAAAGGTTTCAAGAATCTCCCTCTTCAGCCTTATTGAATCTTTAAAGGAGCATCTCCCATGTCCACCACGCAGAAGCCCGTCGCGGTAGTCGTCGGCGTAGGCCCCGGACTCGGCACCGCGTTGGTCCGCCGCTTTGCCGCCGAGTACACGGTCGCGATCGTCGCCCGCAACGCTGACTACCTGGCCAAGGTCGCCGGCGAAATCGCCGCGAGCGGCGGACGCGCCCATCCGGTGCCCGCCAACACCGCCGACGAGAGCGCGATCGTCACCGCCTTCGAGACCGTCCGCCACGATCTCGGCGATCCCGAGGTACTGATCTACAACGCCGCGATGCGCCCCTTTGGCCGTCTGATGGAGACCAAGCCGAGCACCTTCGAGAACACCTGGCGCGTCAATGCGTTCGGCGCGTTCCTATGCTCGCAACAGGTGGTGCCCGCGATGGTCACGGCGGGGCGCGGCACGATCCTTTTTACCGGCGCCACCGCGGGCATCAAACCCTACCCGACCTCGGCCGCGTTCGGCCCGGCCAAGTTCGCGATGCGCGGGTTGGCGCAGGTCATGGCGCGCGACCTCCAGCCGCAGGGAATCCACGTCGCCTACATCAACGTTGACGGCGCGATCGACATGCCTTTTATCCGCCAACGTTTCCCCGAGTTGAAGGCGGAGGACATGCTCAAACCCGCCGCGATCGCCGACGCCTACTGGTTCGTCGCGCATCAGGATCGCAGCGCCTGGACGCACGAACTCGACGTGCGCCCCTTCAAGGAAAAGTTTTAGCGTGCGATTCGTTCGACCCTCTTGTCATTCTTGTATGTAGAATCTGGCAGATCGACGAGATTATCGCGTGGGGCGAAGGGCGCTCTGCGCGAGCGATTGAAGGCCCATCGCAAGGCCGGCGCGAACCACTTCTTCATCACGCCGCTCAACCCGGGTAATGGACTCACGCCGGGGATGGGCGCGGTGGAAGCGCTCGCGCCCGCACGCGGCTGACGGCGACGCGTTAGTCGAATTTGCACGAAGCGTGCGCGCGGGTCAGTTGCGCAGCCAACTCGTGATGCGCTGGTGGATACCAATGGGATCGGCGGCGGGATAGTTGTGGCCGGCCTCCGGAATCATGAAAAGTTCCGCGTTGCGAACGCGCTCCTTGATCAACGCGGCGTTGCCTGGCGGCACGATGATGTCCTTGCCGCCGTGCACCACCATCACCGGACATTCGATCTGATGCAGACGATCCAGGGTGTCGAATTCCGCCAGGCCCGCGGCAAGTTTGTCCGGGGTCTCCGGTGGAGTCGGCGGCGCCAGTGTCATCCCGAGGCGCATGAACTGCTTGAGTTCGGGATGCGCCGCGATGAATTCCGGCGGATAGAGCAGCGGCAGTACCATCTCGATGCCCGCGTCGGGATCCTGCGACATCAGCTTGGAGCCGGCGACCAGCGCATGCAGAACCTCGTCGGCGGGCCGCACCGCATCGGCGCCGCCCGGCGTGGTGCATCCGAGCACCATCATCGCGACCTGTTCGGGATGCCTCAGGGCGAGTTCCTGCGCGATCATCCCGCCCATCGAGATGCCGTACACGCGGACGCGTCGGAGGCCGAGTGCGCGGATCAGGTTCGAGGCATCCTCGGCCATGGTGGCGACGGTGTAGGCGCCGGCCGGCTTATCGGACAGGCCGGTACCGCGATTATCGAAGTAGATGCTTTGGAAGCCGGAGAGCAGAGGGAGCATCGGGAGCCACGCGGCACCGGGCATCGCAAAGCCCATGATCAGCAGCAGCGGATCGCCTTGGCCGGCTATCTCGTAGTTTATGTTGACGCCGTTGGAACTGAATTGAGGCATTGCCGCTGCACCCATTCACTCGCGAATTGTTACGGGAATATTACACGGGCACGCGCCCGGAATCATCCATCCGGCCGCAACGGAAACGGAGCGCGCAGTTCGGGACGACCTGCGCCCGCGCACTGCGCGAACTCACCCGTATGGACAGCAGGGGGGCTAAGCGCGGGGCGAGTCAGCGGAGCGCGGGTTGGCCGCCGGGCGGATTTGACGGCTGCGTGCGGTAGCTTCGGTATTTAGGGACGGGCGGCAGAGCGTTGCTCGGGGCCCGGTAGGCGGTCGAGGCGGCGTCGGACTCCATCGCGTTCGGATTCGCCGGCAGGCTGAAGGGCATGAAGGTGTTGGGCGGCAGCAGGTCGGCGTTGGCGGTCTCGCCGAAATACCGGATGTCGGTGTCGCCGCTCAGCATTGGGGCGAGTGGCGTGTCGGTCGCTGCGTGATGGAGCGGACGCGTGAGGCCCCATTCGAGGGCGTACCCGAAAGGCGCAAGGATATATGCGGCGATGCGCAGCGCCTGCCCATCCTCGACGTCGTTATAGGGCGGCGGCCCGTACTCGTCGTCGTAGCCGTACTCGAAGGAGTACTCGCTCTGCGCGTGCGCGAGACACGGCACCGTCAACGCGAGAAAGGTCAAGAGAAGGATCGCACCCCGGCTCATATCGAAACTTTGTCCGCATCGCCGGGCGGTTGTCAATGGTTCGGGGCATCGAAGGGCGGCAAGTCACGCGCGGACGGGCGATTTGCACGCGCCGCTTTGATCGAACGGTGGGGGCGGGCGGACGGCGTTGAGACGGCGCGCCCGCGGAAGGTGGCGGGCGCGCGGCATTGAGGTGCGCGTCAGAGCGAGGGGATGCGGTCGCCGCGAATGAGATGGATGGCGCCGACCAGGATGACCGCGCCCACTACCGCCATCGCGATAAAGCCGATGCTGCCGTGGGCTTGTACGCCCAGTTCGCCAAAGAGCCAATTGCCGATGACGGCGCCGATGAGGCCGAGCAGGATGTCGGCGAAGACGCCGTAGCCTTGGCCGTGCATGAGCTTGCCGGTCAGCCATCCGGCGATGAGTCCGGCAATCAGGATTCGAAGCACGCGGCCCTCCTTGGGATAATCGCGGGCAGATCAGGTGGCCGGGCGGCCAGAGCAACACATTTCACCGCAAATGAAGGGCGAAAATGTTTCACGTGAAACATCTTCGCCGAAATTTTGCGCTGAGAGAGGTTATTTCTTTTGTTCCATCGGCCCGCCGCAACACTTCAAGCCGCCGGCGCCGCCTTTGGTGACGATCACCTGCGAACCGCATTTGCCGCAGATGTAAACTTTTCCGAGCTGGTTAGCCATTTTTGTCAGTGCTCCTAATCGCGTGCCTGGATTGAAGTCGGACTATGCACCCTTGAAGAGCGGCTTGCGCTTTTCGAGGAAGGCGCGCACGCCTTCGGCACGGTCGGACGTGGTTTGTAGCAGGGCATACAAGTCCTCTTCAAGTCTAATACCCTGCTCGATGGTCATATCGTAGCCTTTGCGGACAGCCTCTTTGGCCATCCGGAGGCCCACGGGGCCACGGCTGGTGACGGTATCCAGCAGTTCGCGGGCGACGCGGTCGAGGTCGTCGCGGCCGTTGGCGAGATAGGTGACTAGCCCGAGGCGCATCGCGTCGCCGGCATTTAGCGGCGCGCCGGTCAGAATCATGCGCAGCGCGTGGGCGGGGCCGGCGAGGCGCGGCAGGCGCTGAGTGCCGCCGAAGCGCGGCAACTGGCCGCGGACGAGCTGGGTGAGGGCGAGGCGCGCCTCGACGGTGGCGGCGCGCAAATCGAGGCCCATCGCGAGTTCGAGGCCCTCGTCGGTAGCGTCGCCGTTGATGATGGCGACGGTCGGTTTCGAGAGCGTCGCCAGCGTTTCGACCAGGCGCGGATCGACGCCGTCATCGAAGCCGGCGCAGAAGACGGGACCGGCGCCGGTCAGCGCCAGGGCAAGGATGGAGTCATCGTCCTCGACGGTTTCCGCGAGGTCGATAAGCTCGCGGGCCATCGCATGAGTGACGCGATTATGCGCCTGCGGGCGTTGGAGCGTGGCGATCAGCGCGCCGCCGGCGAGTTCGATTTCGATCGCGCCGGTATCGGCGTGGGCGGGCCTGACCCCGGCCCCCTTCCCTTGCAGGGAAGGGGGGTTGCGGGAAAGCTCGCCGCGGGGGCGGCGCGGCTTAGGCGTCGCCTTTGTTTTGCGCATGCAACTCCTTGCGCAGGATTTTCCCGAGCGCGTTTTTGGGCAGCGCGTCGAGGAACTCGATCTGCTCCGGCCGCTTGAAGCTGGCGAGGCGGGTCCGGCAGAACTCCTGGATATCTTTCGCATCGGCCTTTTCACCCGGACGCAGCACGACGTAACCCTTAATCGTCTGACCCCATTCGACAGACGGCACGCCGATCACGGCGGCTTCGTCCACCGCCGGATGGCTCATCAGGACGGTTTCGATTTCGGCCGGCGCGATATTCTCACCGCCGCGAATAATCATGTCGTCCTTGCGGCCCGCAAAGAAAACATAACCCTCTTCGTCAACCCATCCGAGGTCGCCGGTCGCGCGCCATCCGTCGGGCAGGGCGGAGTCGTCCTTGCGGCCGGCGTAGCCCTTCATGATGCGCGGGGTGCGGATGATGATCTCGCCGACTTCGCTGTGGGTGAGGAACTTGCCGTCGTCGTCACGCACCTTGATTTCGACGTCGGGCAGCGGTTTGCCGATCGAGTTGAGGCGTTTGAGCTTTTGTTCGATCTCGGCGGGGGTGCCGCCGATGCGATGGTCGTCGGGGCCGAGGATAGTCAGCGACGAGGTGGTTTCGGTCTGGCCGTAAGCGTTGACGAAGCCAATCGTTTTGGGGAAAGCCTCGATCGCGCGGCGGATGACCGCAATCGGCATCGCGGCGCCGCCGTAAGCGAGGTTGGTCATTTTGGAGAAATCGGTCTTGGCGAAATTGGGGTCGTCGAGCACCTGCTTCATCATGGTGGGCACGATGAAGGCGTGAGTGACGCTCTCTTTGACGACGAGATCGAGCCAGGTTTTGGGGTCGAACTGCGGCATCACGACCATTTTGCGGCCGGTCCACAGGTTGGTCATCATCGCGGTGGTACCGGCGATGTGGTAGAACGGCGCGCACACCAGGAAAGTGCCGCGTTCGGTGCCGTCGGCCATCTCGATGTTGGCGGTAACGTAGGCGGTGAAGTCGCGAAAGGAGAGCATCACGCCCTTGGGCAGCGAGGTGGTGCCGCTGGTGTACATCAACACCGAAACGTCTTCATCCTCGACTTCAGCCTCCTCCTCGTCGGGGTCGGCCTGCTTGACGAGATCGCTCAGGCGAGCCATCGAGCCGTCGCCCTCGCCGACGGCGATGCAGGGGACGTTGTTGAGCTGAGCGTGAATGCGCTTGACGAGATCGAGGTAACGATCGCCGACCAGCAGCAGCTTGGTCTCGGCGGTATTGATCATGTACTCGAGTTCGCCTTCCTTGGCGCGGTAGTTGAGCGGCAGGAAGGTGAGGCCGGCCTTGGCGGCGGCGTAGTAGGCGGCGACGTAGAGGTGCGAGTTGGTATCGAGGACGGCCACGACGTCGCGCTGTTTGAGGCCGAGCTTTTTGTACACGGTCGCGATGCGCGCGACCAGATCATTCAGTTCGGCGTAGGTCAGGCGATTTTGCCCGAAGACCAGCACTTCCTGATCGGGAACGATGGAACCGGGGATCGAGATGAAATTAACGGTGTTCACGAAACTCTCCTCCTGCGCGGCCGTGGCCGATCGGCGTCCGGGTTAAAGCCCGCCGCCGCAGAAATACGACTAAGGCGCATCGCCAGACGCTGCTCGAGTTCGAGGCCGTCGGCGAGCGACGAATTCAATCCATCCCAGACCGCCAGCTTGGCGATCGCCGCATGCTCGCGCGGAAGGCGTCCGAGCCCGCAGGCCATCGCATGAGCGGTGCGGTTGAGTGCCTTGAGCGGCACAACTTCGGCGACCAAACCTATAAACAAAGCCTGATCGGCGTCAATCCATCGGCCCGTCAAATTGAGATCAAGCGCCCATCCGAGGCCCAGGCGGCGCGGTGCGGTCTGGGTGCCGGCGACGCCCGGAATCATCCCGAGGCTGGTTTCGGGCAGGCACAGACGGGTGTTGTCGGCGGCAATTGCCACGTCGCACAACAGGGCCATCTCCAGACCGCCGCCGACGGTAAAGCCGTGGATGGCGGCGACCGACGGTATCGGCATCGCACGCAGCCGGCCCCATACGTCGCGCCGAAAGCGAATCCATCGCGCGGCGACCGGCGATGGGGCCTGGCCAAATTCGCTGACGTCGCCGCCGGTCGAAAAGGAATCGCCGGCGCCCGCCAGAACGATCGCGCGGATTTCGGAGTCGGCGTGCGCGGTATTGAGGGCGGCGAAGAGATCGTCGCGCATCGCGACGTTGTACGCGTTGAGGCGCTCGGGGCGATTGAGCGTGATCCAGGCTATGGCGTTGCGTTTTTCATAGATGACCGTGCCCTCACCCGCGCTCGCGGTGTGCGCGCGACCTGGCCCTGGACCAGGAGGGGTCTTGGAGGAGGATCGCGCCGCCTTGGGACGCTTATTCATCGGAGTCAAAAAGGTAAAAATCGTCAAGCTGAAAAGGAATCTAATCCGAATCGGGGAGAATACAAGTTGGCGGGGTCGCGGGGTATGGGAGATGAGGAAGTTGTCAAGGAACTTAGAGGATTTTGGTTTTCAGGAAACTGAAACCTTGTGAGGTTTCAGAAGGCTATAAGTTTTGAGCTCCTGGATAACTGGATTGTTCGCGGAGCGTTATCGTCACGGGGAGTTCAGGTTGGCGAGGTCGCTCTGCGCGATCCCGGGGCGGCCGCGTTCGTAGATAGGGTGGCCGGCGACGATCGTGAGATCGACGGCGAGGTTCAGGATTTCGGCGGGCGTGAGGGTGAGTGGGTCGGCGGCGAGGACGATGAGGTCTGCCAGGCGGCCGGGCAGAATTTCGCCGGCGGCGAGGCGGCTTAAGCGCGCGGCGGAGCGCGTGAAGAGCTCAAAGGCCGTGGCGAGTGGGATTTTCTCAGTGGGTGCGAGTTCGTCGCCGTCGATCGACCGGCGCGACGCGGCGGCGGCGATGGCTATCAGGGGGCGGGCGGGTGTGACCGGAGCGTCGGTCGCGCCGGCGATCGGAATGCCGGCGTCGAGCAGGCTGCGCACGCGATAGAGCAAGGGTATCAGTCCGGGGTCGGCCGCGTATTTCGGGCCGCGGTAATGGATGAAGCCCGGATTCGTGACGACCCATGCGCCGAGCGCCGCGATGCGTTCGGGGTAGCCGTCGGCGATCAGGCCGCCGTGCTCTATACGGCATACGGTGGCTTCGAGCGTGCGCGGATTGACGTTGCGGCGGGCGGACTGGATCGCGGCCAGGGCGGCGTCGAGTTCGTCGATTTCGGTCGCGTGGAAGGCGACGTCCAGACCCTGCGACAGCGCGCGGGCGACGCGGCGCGCGAGCGGCGCGGGCTCCTGTCGCGCGACGTCCATGAACTTGACTCCGGCGAGCCGCAGCCGGCCGGTATCGGCGGCCTTGCGGGCGGTCTCGATGAAGTCGAGATGCCCTTGCCCGATCATCACGGCGGCGCGCTGGCCAATAGCGCCGCTCGCGCTGAGGCGGGCGAAGGTCGCGAGGTCGTCAGCGCTGTTGCGCACCGTCGCGTCGGTGAACGCGGTGATGCCGCCGGCGGCCAGGTCGCGGCTGAAGGTGCGGGCGCGCGATTCGAGTTCGGCGGCGGTGACGCGCGGTAATCGCTCGGAGAGCCATTGGTCCATCCCGGCGACGAAACCGGTGAGGCGGCCGGCCGGGTCGCGCTCGAGCCATGCGCCGTCGGGCGGTTTGAAGTCGGGGGCCTCGAGTCCGAAGGCCGCTATTGCGCGTGAATTGAGCCATGAGGCGTGGAGCGTCTGATGGCGCAGGCGCAGCGGGTTGCGCGGGACCGAGCCGTCGAGTTCGGCGCGGGTGGGGCCGCGACGCTCACGGATGAGCGCCTCGTCGCAGCCGAAGGCCCGCAGCCAGTTGCCGGGTGGAGTCTTGCCGGCGGCCAGGCGCAAGTCGGCCAGCAGATCGCTGATGGCGCGGCAGCGCACCACGCTGAGGCCGGTCGCGACCGCAGCACCCTCCATGAAATGGAGGTGACAATCGATGAAACCGGGGGCGACGGTGCGCCCGGCGAGGCGAATCAGATGGGTCCGCGGACCGACCATCGCCTTCAAGTCGGCATAGGTGCCGTGGGCGAGGATGAGACCGTCGGCGACGGCGAGCGAGTCGCTGCCCGGATGGCCGGCGATGACGCCCTCGTGCAAGACCAGGTCGGCTTTTTCGACGGCCATCGGCGCGGTATCCGTTGGAGAGAAAAGAAAGGCGTTGAGGAACTAGCTTTTCGGGGAACTGAAACCTCGATGAGGTGTTTCAGAAAATTACAGTTTTGAGTTCCCTTAACAAGGCTCCCCCGCTCCCGTCGATTGGCTAATCGGATGACGGGAGGGCTTTGGCCTCCTTGAGTTTCATATCGTGGTCGCAACATTCGAAGGTGCCCGTGCCGGCCTTGTTGCAGAGCACTTCGGTGCCGCAGGTATCGCACATGTAGCGTTTGCCCAAAACGTTAGCCATTTTAAAAACTCCTCGGGAAGGCCTGTCTCTCGTGCCTTCTCCGCTAATCTTAGGAACGGTCGGCATCATTATCAATCTGGACGCAAGATGAAAGAGGGGGTGGGCGCGAATTGGTCGCGAAGTGCGGCGGAAATTTCGCGCGGGGTGACGCGAGCGTACAGCGGATGGTCACGCGAAGGGAAGGTCGCTGACGATCGCGATGAGGTTGCCGGCGGCCTCGGGGTTGGCGGCGGCGAGGATGACGGGGGTGCCGGCCGGCCATGCGCTGTGATGGAGAATCGAGAGGCCGATGACGCCGAAGCGCGGCGAATCGACGACGCTGGTCAGGCGGCCGACTTCTTTGCTGTCGAGGATCAGCGCGGCGCTAGCGGTGGGCATGCGATTGCCGGTGATGCGCAGGCCGTACAGTTTTTTCTTGAGGCCGCCGCGCGCGGTCGCCCGCTCGATGGTCTCCTGGCCGAGGTAGCATCCCTTGTTGTAGGAAATCGCGGATTCCAAGCGCGCCTCCAGCGCGATGGTCTTGTCGCCGGTGTCCAGGCCGATGCGGGCGATGCCGTGTTCGACGCGGACGATTTCGAGCGCGTCGGGACCGACGGGGGCGACGGTAGCTAGGCCGGCGCCGGCGGCGCGGTCGCGCAAGGAATCGATCATCATGGGAATACGGTCACGCTCGACGATTAGCGTGAAGGCGGATGCGCCGAAGCGCGGAAGATTGGCGACGCGGACACCGGCGGCGTCGAGATGACGCCAGGGTGCGAGCGCCAGCGGCGCGTCGCCGACGACGGTCGCGATGACGCGGGCCGCCATCGGGCCTTCGACGTCGATTACGCCAAGGGCGTCAAGTTCCTCGAACTCGACATCGTCGGCGACGAGGAATTTTTCGAGGTGCGCGCGGGTCTTCGGCCAGAGCGCGCGATCGATTTCGAGCATCAGCGAATCGGCGTCGGCATAAACGAAGAAGCCGGCGATGAGGTGGGCGTGCTCGGTCAGGATGAGGGCGGAGGAGACCGCGCCGGTGGCGAGGCCCTTGATGTCGTTGGTGCACATCCCGTGCATGAAGGGGATGCGGTCGTCGCCGGAGACGCGCACGAGCATACGGTCGGCGGGGATGGCGATGCCCGCCCCGGTCGCGATGGCGGCGTAATCGCGCGCGAGGTCGGCGCCGGAGTCGCGCGGCGTCGTGGCGGCGGCGTCTGCGGTGGAATTCGGGAGGCTCACGATAACGCTAACACTTTTTTCGATTGCGAAGATGCGGATGTCGAAAAGATCAAAATACCGCTTCAAAGGCTAACAGATGAAGAAGAGGCGCGA
This sequence comes from Deltaproteobacteria bacterium, assembly GCA_021780755.1. Taxonomy (GTDB): domain Bacteria; phylum Desulfobacterota; class Binatia; order Binatales; family Binataceae; genus JADMIL01. Next base: position 151,318 of record JAJXYF010000005.1, read on the forward strand.
CAACCACGGTCGTGCGGCGGTGGGAATCGCGCGTTCCAGTGGGCGGCGGGTTTGGGTTATACTTTTGGCCGGGATAACGATGCGAGTGCATTTCGTGATGGGCGCGCGGAGTAGATTTGCGGCGAGCTCACGGCGTCGGCCGAGGGGAATCGCATGCGCGGCGTTCGCGTCCGCGATGCTGCTCGCGATAACGCTCGCGACGACTCCATTCGCCGGTGTGGCGCGCGCGGAGGACGCGGCGGCGATCGCGTCCCGAATCAGCGACGGCGCGTTCGCGATGCTCAACGGCCTGCATGGGCATGACGGGGCCGCGTCCAATGCGGCGATGGGCGCGGTGGCGATTTTCGCGGGCGACGCCCAGGCGCTCAGCCGCACCCTGGCGGCCGGCGATCGCGACGGCGCGCCGAGTGCGATGGCCACGCTCGAATCCGATCGCGGCGCGGTGGATGGCGCGGTGGCGGCGACCCCGGCGCTGTTCAACGCGGCCGACTGGAACCGGATCAAGGCCGAGATGACGACGCTGGCGAAGCAGATCGGGCCGGCGAGTCGGGCGCCGCGCGCACGTGCCGCCACGGCAGCATCGACGACGGCAGCCTCATCGGCGGCGCGGCCGGACACGGCCGCGCCAACTACTACGACGGCCGTATCGATGATGGCGGCGACCAGCGCCGCACCGCCGCGGGTGGTGGTCGAATCGCGCACGGCGGAAGGCGCGGGGGTCCATCTCAAGGGCTATATCGAGGGGAGCGATCTGAAGCGCGGCGGAATTTACGCGGGTGCGCGTGAAGTGCGCGCGTTCCAGATCAGTCGGGTCGTGGGAGAGCAGCGAATCAATTTCGATATCGGGGTCGAGCGTCCCGCGCCCGGCGCGACGCTGCGGATCTATGACGGTCACGGGCGGATGGCGCAGGCGCCGGTCGCCGATGCGACCGTGATGGCCGCGGCGGCGCCGGCGATTGACGCTGGACCGGGCGGATCGGAGCCGTCGGACGCCCCCGCAATACCCCAACTGCCCCGGTCCGCATCCGCGCCCGCAGCGCCTTCGGTCGAGAGCGGAGTGGAAGTGTTCCGCAGCAACCCGGACGGCGATAGCGGCGGCGTCAACACGGCCGAGATCCCGAGTCACGGGAAGCCGCTTAAGTCGCCCAGCAAACGCCATACGATGAGCAGTCATCTCGGCAACGTGCAGATCACGATCACGGCGGAGAACTTGATCGATCCGGTGTCGTCAACCTACCAGTTGGCCGGTCAGATTCAGGGACACGGACTTTCGCGGGCGGGAATTTACGACGGCCGCCGGCTGGTGAGCCCGATCGCGATCGAATTCGGTTCGGACGTGACGAGGTTCGATAAGCAATTCTCGGCGGCCGATGGCGGCGCGATCACGATTCGCGCGTATGGAGTCGGCGACCAATACGTCGAGAGTTCGGTCGATTTATCGAATGCCGCGGTGGCGTCGGCGGGCGGCGCGGCCGGAACGTCGATGATGCCGGGCGCGGTGCTGGGCGCGCCGATGGGCGGCGCGATCGCGGGCGGCGATTCGGGAATCCTGGTCCAGATCCAGGCGGTGGGGCCGGTCACACGCAACTTGTATATCGTTTCCGGCGTGATTTCGGGCGCCCATCTGTCGGGTGCCGGCCTTTATCAGAATGGGATGCTGGTGCAGCGAATCGCCGTGAATGGCGGCGGCATCGGCGCCATGATCGGCGCGTTGATACCGGGCGCGTCGCACAACGTGAATTTCAATGTGCGGTTTAATCCGCAGGCGGGGCCGGCCACGATTCGCGCGTTCGATGCGAGCGGCGGCTATAACGAGCAGCCGATCGTGATCGCGGGGACGAGCCCGTACGGCGCCGGCACCAATCCCTTTACGATGAATCCCTACGGCGCGAGCCCCTACGGTTACAATCCGTACGGGAATCCCTATGGTTCAGATGGTTCGGGAATGTCGCCCTATCGCACTAATCCATACGCGGGCGGCACGCTCGGCGCGCCCCCGATAAATCCCTACGTCGCGCCCACCAATCCGTTCGGCTCACCGCCCGCGTCCTCGTGGTGAGGGGCCGCGCGGGCTCCGTCATCATGATCGGCGTTCGCGACGCTCCGATAGCTGGTAGAGTCCTTCGCGAACGCGGGAGCGAGCAATCTAAAAAGGGAGAGGCAAGCTACCGCGAGAACCGCGAAGGTCTTCGCCTGCCCACTCCTCTCTTAGTCAAAAGGGAAGCCTGAAACCTCAATGAGGTTTCAGAAAGATATTCAGTCCGGATTCCTCAACAGATGTCCCCTGTATTCCGCTATCCCCACGTATTCCGCGCGGGGGCGCTAGGTGGCTTTCAAGATCTGAAGGCATAGGTTACACTTTAGTGTTTACGTTATTACGATGAGAGTGAATGGAAGATGCTGATTCAGGCGACGCAGCTACGGCCCGGAATGATCCTCGAATACAACGGCGGCCTCTGGCGCGTGATGACGATCAACCACATCACGCCGGGCAACTGGCGCGGCATGGTGCAGACCAAGCTGCGCAATATCAAGACCGGATCGCAGACCGAAAACCGCTTCCGCTCCGAAGATCGCGTCGAGCGCGTGATTCTTGACCAGATGGAGATGGAGTTCCTCTACCAGGAGGGCGACGATTTCCATTTCATGAACACGCAGACCTACGACCAGATCACGCTGCCGAAAGATTTGATCGCGGATGTCGCCGGCTACCTGACGCCGAACCTGAAGGTCGAAGTCGAGTACCACGAATCCACGCCGCTCAACGTGACGCTGCCCAAGACGGTCTCGATGAAGGTGGTGCAGACCGACCCGGGAATCCGGACGGCGGCGGTGACGAATACGCTGAAGCCGGCGACGCTCGAGACCGGGCTGGTGATCCAGGTGCCGCATTTCGTGGTGGAGGGCGACGTGATCACGATCAATACGGAGAACAACGAGTACCTCTCGCGCACCAAGTGAGGGGTTTCGTCAATGCCCGCACGTCGCGTTCGATTTCGATCGCTTCGATCGCGGTGAACATGCCGCGCGTATCGGCGGCGGATCGCGGGTGCGTGCGATGACCCGCGACGCGCCGCATTCGCCGCAACCGCAGCGTTCACCACGTCCACCACGCCCAGGACGACCGCCGATGCGGCCGCGCCGGGCAAATCCGGAGCCGCCGAAGCCGTTCAAATTCGGCCCGCATATCTATCTCGCACAGACCCAGCCCGGCTTCGAGCCGATCGCGTGGAACGAAATCGCGGCGCGCTACGGCCGCGGCAATACCGCTGAACTCGGGCGGCGGCTGGTGCCGGACCGCGTTGGCATGACGATTTTCACGGCGCCGGGTATCGCCGGATTGAAGCAGGTGCGCACGGCCGAGGATTTTTTCGCGGTGGTCGCGTACCGGCGTTTTCCGGTGGCGCCGCCCGATCCGGCCAAACGCTACGTGCCGAAGACTCCGGCGGAACATGACGAGGACGAGCGGCTGGGGCGCAAGACGCTCGAGCGCGTGCGCTCCGCGAGCCGCGACGCCCGGTTTATCGAGGAGGCGCTCGCGGCGCACGTGAGCCTGGTGCCGGGCAGCCGCGCCGGGCGGCGGCTGTACTACCGCGTGGTCGCGCGGATGGCCGGGGAACATCCGTTTCGCCGCGTCGATTTGCAGCACGCGGTCGAACGCGGAATCGGCGAGCGCGACGACCACGTGTGGCATCCGGGCGGCGAGGACGCCGACGTCGAATTCTGGGTGACGATGTTTCCGGGCGAGCTGTTGCTGACGATGCGCCTCAGCGACGAGCGCCTGCGCCATCGCGAGTACAAAGTGGCCCATCTGCCGGGCTCGCTCAGGCCGTCGGTGGCCGCGGCCCTCGGATGGCTCTCGGAGCCGGCGGACGACGATATCGTGCTCGATCCGATGTGCGGGGCGGGCACCGTGCTGATCGAGCGGGCGCACCTCGGGCGCTATGCGAAATTGATCGGCGGCGACAGTAATCCGGCGATGCTCGAGGCGGCGCGCGAGAACGTCGGCCCGCGCTACAAGCCGATCGAACTCAATTCGTGGGACGCCACCAAAATCGCGCTGGGCGACGCCAGCGTGACCAAAGTGATCACCAACCTGCCGTGGGGAATGCGCCACGGATCGCATGCGGAGAATCGGCGCCTGTATCCGTATCTGATCGAGGAATTCCGGCGCGTGATGAAGCCCGGCGGCCTGATCGTGATGTTGACGGCGGAGACGCGGCTGATGGCCGATCTGATGTCGCGCGGCGTGTTCCGCCCGCACAAGATTTTGCGCGTGTCGATTCTGGGAGCGCCGGCCGCGATTTACGTGATGCGGGTGGGTTGAGGGGAGTTGTTGAGGATCTCAAAAACTTATAGCTTCCTGAAACCTCACTCAGGTTTCAGACTTCCCTTTTGTAAAGCACGGATATATTAGCTCGCTTTTTCGATTATCGCAGGTACTGGCACGCGAAGACCTTCGCGGTTCCCGAAGCCAGTTTGCCTCCCCCTTTTTAGATTACTGGCGCCCCTCGTTGCTCAGGACTTTGCTGCCTGGCGGAGCATCGCGAGCACCGATCATGTTGACGTTTTTACCTGGCGAAGCCCCGCGTCCCTGCCGGGAATCGAGCAACGCGAGCGTAGCGCACCGTCGGCATGGAATGCCGTGAAACCTGAGTGAGGTTTCAGGAAACTAAAAGTTTTGTGTTCCTTCGCCGCCGCATTACTGGCGGAGCCGCGCGCCCTCTGGTGCGCGCGGTCAGGCGCGCTCGATTACAAAAGTCATGCTCGTGCGGATCGTCCGGATGGTATCGCGGTCGCGGATCGCGCGCAGGCCGGCGAGGTCACCGTCAAGCGAGGATTCCATCAGAGCGCGGATACGGGCGGCGGCCTCGGGTGGGGTGTGATTGAACCCGATCCATTCGTCGAGCGTGGTGCGTGCGTCGCGCCCTATTTTCATCAGGGTGCGAAAGCCGTGCGCGGCGAACATCGTCTCGAATTCGGAGGCGGCGAGGGTGCGCGCGTGAGTAGGATCGGCCAGCCGTTCGAGTTCGTTATGGAGCGCGGCCTTGGCGGGGTCTTCGGCGGCGGTCATGTCGGCGATGATCATCCATCCGTTCGCGGCGACCACCCGACTCATCTCGGCGAACACACGGGCAGGATTGACGAAGTGATGAAAGGAGAAGCGGCAGGCCGCGCCGGTGAAGGCGTCGTCGTTGAACGGCATCCGCTCGAGTTCGCCGAGGGTGAACTCCACGTTGGCGAGGCCGCGGTCGCTGGCGTGGCTGCGCGCGCGGACGAGAGCCGGCCCCATGATATCGAGACCGACGGCGCTGCCTGAACGGTCGGCGAACGCGCAGGTGAGCGCCCCGGTACCGCAGGCGACGTCGAGCACGCGGTCGTCGCGCGCAGGGCCGGCCGTCGAGACCAGGTGCGCGATGAACTTGAGTTCGCCGGCGCCGGGATTGCCGTCATAGGCCTGCGGGCGCCGGCGGAACTGGCGATTCAGGGTGGCGAGGCGTTGCAAATCATTCATTGGTATAGGATGCGAGGTTGAGGAACTCAAAATTGTTATTTAATGAAACCCTACAAGGTTTCAGGCATTTTCATGCCGCCGATGCGCTATGCTCGCGTTGCTCCGCCGGAGGCGGTCGAGGTCATGAGGCATGCTTTGCCCGCTCGAGCAGAAACAGCGTAATTGCGACTGAGGCGCTGGCGCTGACCGCGCCGACGACCTGCAGATAAAGCACGTAATGCGGCGAGCCGACCAGGCGGGTGACGAAGGCGTAACGGACCCTGGAGGCCTCGCTTTTGCGGATGGCGAGCGCTTGCAGCCACTCGGGCCACATCAGGCATAGCGTTCCGATGATCGCGTAGATGAGCGCGATGGCGGCGAGGATTAGGGTATTTCCGACCATCGGGCAGTGTCGCGTGCCGCTTGTTCGAGAGCGAGCGCGGTAGCGTAGGTGCGCTCGGAAATTGAGACCTTAGCGCCGGGGTCAGTTGCACCGTGGCGCTATAATTAGACCGATTAGCCCAAGGCGCGCAAGGTAAGGTCGCGGGCCTGCGAGCGATAGGGCTCGGGCAGGACGACCTCGCGTCCATCGGTCCAATTATTTTCGAGGCGATAGAACTCGCGGACCGGCTCGAAAAAAATGTGAACGACGACGTCGACGTAATCGAGCACGATCCAATGGCCGTGGTTGAAGCCCTCGATGGCGATGGGGCGTTCGTCCTCGCGATCCATCCGCTCGCCGATGCCGCGGGCGATCGCCTGCACCTGCACGTCGGAGCGGCCGGTGGCGATGAGGAAATAATCGGCGATCGAATGGAGGTGATCGACCTCGAGGACGACCAGGTCGTAGGCCTTTTTTTCGAGCGCGGCCTCGGCGGCGGCGAGCGCTTTTTTCAGCGAATCCATCAGCGGACGAGCGGCCTCAGAGCGTCGGCGGCGCGTCCGCGTGTCGGCATTCGGCGGGAATCAGAGCGACGTGTATAGGGCATGCCGTTGGATATAGTCGGCGACATCATCGGGAACGAGATAACGGACAGATTCACGCGCGGCGATTTTGCGCCGGATGAGGGTGGCGGAAATCGGGAGAAAAGTGGTGCCGATAAAGGACAGCGTATGGCCGCTTGAATGCACGTAATAATCTTGATCCCGAGTGTAGCCAAAGTGCGCGATCGTCGCAAGGTAATTCGTGGGGGTCGAATCGGGGTCGGTGGGGGGCCGGGCGTGGACCGCGAGATTGGACAGGCGGACCAGTTCCTCGGCCTCCTTCCAGGTGGCGAGTTCGGCGAACTGGTCCGCGCCCATGATGAGATGGAGGTCGGGCTGTCCGCGCATTGTTGATAGAAAGTAGCGAATTGTATCGATCGTGTAGGATTGGCCGGAGCGGCGGACCTCGGCCTCGGAGACCATGAAGTAGCGATTGCCGCGAGTGGCCGCCCGGACCATCGCGAGTCGATGTTCGGCGGGGGCGAGGCCGCCGGACGGCTTGTGCGGCGGCGCGGCGGCGGGAATGAAATAGACCAGGTCGAGTTCGAGCGCCTCCCGGTCCTCCTCGGCGGCGCGCAGATGGCCGAGATGGATCGGATTGAAGCTGCCGCCGAACAGCCCTACGCGCATCGCGGTAATGCTCCCGCGGTATGTGATTCAGCCCGCGTCATTTTCGGATTTGGCCGCTGCCGAGGACGACGTACTTGTAAGTGGTCAATTCCTTGAGGCCCATCGGGCCGCGCGCGTGCAGGCGATTGGTCGAGATGCCGGTTTCGGCGCCAAAGCCAAACTCGAAGCCGTCGGTGAAGCGAGTGGACGCATTGACATAAACGGTCGCGGAATCTACCTCGCGCTCGAAGCGGGCGGCGACGGCGGCGTCCTGAGTGACGATCGCGTCGGCGAGGCCCGAGCCGTGGCGCGCGATGAACTCGATGGCCTCCTCCACCGAATCGACGACCTTGATCGCGAGGATGAGGTCGAGGTACTCGGTGTCCCAATCGGCGTCGGCGGCGGGGCGGGCGTCGGGAATAAGGGCGCGCGCACGATCGTCGGCGCGCATCTGGACCCCGGCGGCGCGCAGGCGGTCGGCGATTCGCGGGAGGAATTTCGCGGCAACGTCGGCATGCACCAGCATCGTCTCCATCGCATTGCAGACCGACGGGCGGCTGCATTTGGCGTTGAAGCAGATTTCCTCGGCCATCAGGAGATCGGCGCCGCGATCAACGTAGGTGTGACAGATGCCATCGAAGTGCGGGAGGATCGGCACGGCGGAACCAGCGAGCGCGTCTTTCAACGCGTTGCCGCCGCGCGGGATGATGAGGTCGATGGCCTCGGGATGGCGCTTGAGAATTTGAATCGCCTCGCGATCGGGATTGTCGATGAACATGACGGCATTCGGATCGAGATCGCATTTCCTCAGCGAGTCGGAGATCAGTTGGGCGAGCCGCGCGTTGGTGGCGAGGGCTTCGCGACCGCCGCGCAGGACGACCGCGTTACCGGCCTTGAAGCCGAGCACGGCCGCATCGACGGTGACGTTGGGGCGCGATTCGTAGATGATCGCGACCACGCCGAGCGGCACGCGGACTTGCCGGATGTCGAGACCGTTGGGGCGCCGCCAGCGCGCGATGGTCTCGCCGACCGGGTCGGGCAGCGCGGCGACCTCTTCGACCCCGCGGGCGATTGCGGCGATGCGGTCGGGCGTGAGCGTCAGGCGTTCGACGAAGGCGGGCGCGTCGCCGTCAGCGCGTGCGCGATCGAGGTCGTCGCGATTGACGGCGAGGATGCGATCGGTCGAAGCGCGCAGGGCAGCGGCGAGGGCGGCGAGCGCGCGATTTTTGCGGTCGGTGCCTGCCAACGCTAGCCGGCGGGCGGCGACGCGGGCCTGCGCGAGGCCGGCAAGAATATCGGCTTCGAGACTCATGCGAGGTCTTCTATGAGGACGAAGTTGTCTCGATGGACGATTTCGTCGGCGACCTTGTAGCCCAGCACGCGCGGGATTTCCTGCGATTTCATGCCTTTGACTTTTAGCACATCGGCGGCCGGGTAATTTACCAGGCCGCGGCCGAACTCGATGCCCTCGGGGTCGAGCAGGCTGACGCAGTCGCCGCTGGCGAACTCGCCGGTGACGTCGCGGATGCCCGACGCCAGGAGGCTGCGGCCCTTGGAGCGCAGCGCCTCTGCCGCGCCGCGATCAAGCGCGAGTGCACCGCTCGGACGGAGCGCGAAGGCGATCCAGTGCTTGCGGCCGGGCAGGCGCCGGCGAGCGGGCAATACCAGGGTGCCGACTTCGCGCGCGGGGTCGAGCGCGGCGGCGAGCGTATCGGGCTCACGGCCGGGTCCAATGATGACGCAGATGCCGGCGCGCGCGGCCTGGCGCGCCGCCTTGAGCTTGGTCGCCATCCCGCCGCTGCCGAGCGGGCCCGCGCTTTCGGCGACCAGCCCGCGCATCTCCGCCTCGGGGTCGGTGATCAACGGAATCAGGCGCGCGTCGGGGCGCGTGCGCGGGTCGCCGGTGAGGACGCCGGGAACGTCGCTCAGGATAACGAGCAGGCCCGCCTGCACCATCCCGGCGACCAGCGAGGAGAGCACGTCGTTGTCGCCCATGCGGATTTCCTCGACGGCCACGGTATCGTTTTCGTTGACGATCGGGATGACGCCGGCGGCAAACAGCGACTCGATGGTGCGGACGGCGTTGAGGCGGCGTTTACGTTCGGCGAGGTCCTGATGGGTGAGGAGGATTTGCGCCACGGTGCGGCCGTGGGCGTCGAAAGCCTTGGCCCATTGGCGCATCAGCTCGATTTGCCCGGTGGCGGCGGCGGCCTGGCGCTCGGCGATGGTCGAGGCCCGGCGGCCGAGACGAGCGCGGCCCGCGGCGATCGCGCCGGAGGTGACGAGCACGACTTCGCGGCCGTCGCGCATGATGGTGTCGATCTGGCGCGCGAGATTGCCGATGACCTCGGTGCGCAGGCCGCCCGGATCCGAGAGCACGGCGCTGCCGACCTTGATCACGAGCCGGCGCAGCGGCCCAATAATCGCTTCCTTGTAGTTCACGAGGGGTGCGCGTCCGCTTTGGCCGGACCTTCGGTCGCGACGCGCAAGGACGCCGCGATCGCGGCGACCAGCGGATCGATCCCGGCGTGCTGCTCGGCCGAAATCACGTGCACATCGAGTCCGGTATGCGTCGCCAGTTCGCGCGCGATGTGCTGCGCGTCGTCGGCGGCGGCGAGGTCGGACTTGTTGAGCGCGATCAGGGCTGGCCGACCGACCATCGCGTCGTCGAAGGCCGCGACCTCGCGGCGCACGGTATCGAAATCAACGATGGGATCGGCGCTTACGTCGAGCACATAGACCAGCACGCGGGTGCGCTTGAGATGACGCAGGAACTTGATGCCGAGGCCGTGGCCGAGGTGCGCGCCTTCGATCAGACCGGGGATATCGGCGACCGTGAACGCCTCGTCGTCGGAGACCTGGACGTGGCCGAGATTGGGCGTGAGGGTCGTGAAGGGATACGGCGCGATCTTGGGGCGCGCGGCGCTGAGCGCGGCGAGCAGCGTCGATTTGCCGGCATTGGGCAGGCCGACCAGACCCGCTTCAGCGACCAGGCGCAGCTCGATTTTGACCCATCGCTGATCGCCCGGGGTGCCGGGCGTCGCGATGCGCGGGGCGCGCCGGGTCGAAGAGACGAAGTGCATATTGCCCAGCCCGCCCTTGCCCGCCTGCGCGATAATCGCCCGCTCGCCCGGAACCACCAGGTCGGCGATCAGCGCGCCAGTCTCTTCGTTGAAGACCATCGTACCGGGCGGGACGCGCACGACCAGGTCATCGCCCTGATGGCCGTACTGCTGCTTGCCGCGACCGGGTTCGCCGTCGCGCGCGACGAGGCGCGGCTGGTACTTGAAGTCGAGCAGGGTGGACATGCCCTCGTTGACTTCGAAGATGACGCTGCCGCCGCGTCCGCCGTCGCCGCCCGCGGGGCCGCCGAAGGGGCGGTATTTCTCGCGCAGGAACGCGATCGCGCCGTTGCCGCCCTTGCCGGCTTGAACATAGACCCTGGCTTCGTCGATAAAGCGCATAACTGACGGGAATTATAGCAGGCCCACCAGCCGAACTCGCGAGCCGCGTTAACGAGTCCCCCGGTTACGTCGAGATACCCAATTTGCGGCGGCGCGCGGATGGTGCGGCGAACGTAACGCAGGCGCCCCGTCTATTATCCCAGGCCGCCGGCGACCGCGATCCCTATAAGCACAACTCCGCCAGCGTGCGCAGCGCGTCGATCTGGGTGCTCGCGACGATCATCGTGCCGATCGGCGACGACTTCCATTCGGCGAGCTGATCCTTGATCCGTTCGCGCGGTCCGATCAGCGCCACCGAATCGACCAGCTTGTCGGGCACCGCGGCCGCTGCCTCTTCCTTGCGCCCGCTCAGGTACAGGTCCTGCAGTTGCGTGGCGAGGTCCTCGTAACCAAAGTTGCGGACGTAGCTGTTGTAGAAATTGCGATTGCGCGCGCCCATCCCGCCGATATACAGCGCGAGGCTTGCTCTCACCGGCGCGCGGCATTTGTCGAGGTCGCTGCCCATGTGCACCGGGACGTACGGGGCGAGGTCGAAGCTCGCCATGCTCTTGCCGCCGCCCGCCTTTTTGAAGCCCGCCTCGAGATGCGGCTGATAGAGCTGCGCGTACCACGCCGGGCTCATCCAGACCGGAATCACGCCGTCGGCCAGTTCCGCCGCAAGCTCGATTCCCTTGGGGCTGATCGACGCCGTGTAAATCTTCATGTCGGGGCGGCCGTGCAGGATGCTGCGCAACGGCTTGCCGAGACCCGACGCGCCCGGCCCGCGATAGGGTATCTGATATTCCTGGCCGTCGAACTGCAGCGGCTGCTCACGCTTGAGGATGATGCGCATGATCTCGATATATTCGCGGTAGCGCTGCAGCGGCTTGCCGTAGGGCATCCCGTGCCAGCCTTCGACGACCTGCGGATTCGATGGGCCCAGCCCGATGATGAAGCGGCCGTCGGAAAGGCCGTCGAGCGTCATCGCGGTCATCGCGGCCATCGCCGGCGTGCGCGCATGCATCTGCATGATGCCGGCGCCGAGCTTGATCTTTGACGTGCGCGCGCCGATCCACGAAAGGAAAGTGATCACGTCGGAGCCGTAGGCTTCGCCCGACCATACCGAGTCGTAGCCGAGCCGTTCGGCCTCGAGGATCAAGTCCATGGTCTGGGCCATGCGCGGCCCGGAGTAGCCGGTGTTGAGTCCGAGTCTCATCGCGAATTCCTCAAATAGTCGAATAGCGCAAAACTTATAGTTTAGGAAAACTGAAACCGAGGTTTCAGACTTCCCATTGGTCACGGATGCGGGCTTAGCCCTGTGAAGAGCTCGTCATAATTAGCTGCGCACGTCGCTCGAGCCGACGGCGAGCATCGCACCGAGACAACAAAAAGCCCCACGGTTTCCCGTGAGGCTTGAAGATCATCAGAGGGCGAATCGTTAGGCCGAGGGTTGTTCGGCCGGAGCTTCGGCTTGCGGCGCGGCCTTCGCGGAGGTTTTCGCGCCAGCCGCCGCATCGACGCTGACTTGTCGCTTGTCGCCGCGATAGGACTCGTACTTCACGACGCCGTCGATGAGCGCGAAGATCGTGAAGTCGCGGCCGAGGCCGACGTTGCGTCCGGGATGAATCCGCGTGCCGCACTGGCGCACCAGGATATTGCCGGCGCGGACGGTCTGCCCAGCGTAAATCTTGATCCCGCGATGCTGCCCCGGACTGTCACGTCCGTTGCGCGTCGAACCCTGTCCTTTCTTATGCGCCATAGCTCAAGTGTCTCCGATAAAAATGGTAGGTGCGCGGTGGGGCGTCACGCGCCGCGGCTGATCTCTTCGATCCGCAGGACCGTGAGTTCCTGGCGATGACCGCGCTTGCGCCGATAGTTCTTGCGCCGCTTCTTCTTGAACACCAGCACCTTGGTGCCCCGCGGCTGCTGCACGATTTTCGCCCGCACCGAGGCGTTGGCGACGATCGGCGTGCCCAGCGCGTTGACTTCGCCGTCGCTGATAGCGAGCACCTGGTCCAGCGCCACTTCCGCACCGACGTCGCCCGCAATTCGCTCGACCACGATCTGGTCGCCGGGGCCGACGCGGTATTGCTTACCGCCTGTCTTTACTATTGCAAACATCTTAAAGTCCGAATCCCTTTAAGTATCGGACGGATCGGCGCATGTCAATCCGTGCTGGCCCGCTCAAGTATGGTATCGATCGCGTGGCGCGGGAGAAATATTCCGTCGGCCCGGTCCTTGGCCGGCTTGGTGAATTCGGTCCCGGCATGGCAAGATCACAACGGTGGTCGCGCTCGATTTTCGCCTGAGGAGTTCTCGTGGAACCGGTAGATTTATCATATAGCGGCAGTTTTGCGGCGGGATTTCCGCACGAGTTTTTCAACTGGCTCCGTCAAAACGAGCCGGTCTGGTGGCACCAGCCGACCGAACATACGCCTAACGGTATCGGCTTCTGGGTAGTGAGCCGGCACGCGGACGTCGTTGCGATTTTCAAGGACGCCGAGACCTATTCGTCGGAACTGGGCGGCACGCAAATCTACGACGGCAAGGGCATGGGCTACCAGTTGAACCAGACCGACGACCCGAAACATCGGCGGTTGCGGGCGCTGGTCAACAAGGGTTTCACCCCGCGGACGATCGGGCGGCTGGAGGACGATTTGCGGGCGCGCGCCAAACGGATCCTCGACGAGGTCCCCAGCGGCGAGACCTTCAACTTCGTGCCGGCGGTGGCGCGCGAACTGCCGCTGCAGGCTATCTGCGCGGTGCTCGGCGTGCCGCAGGAGGATCGCGCGGAGCTGGGCGATATCGTCGATCTCGCGATCGGCGCGGGCGGCGGCGCCACCATGTCGCCGCAGCACCTCAAGCGCCTCAGCGCTTATGCGGACGCACTGGTCGAGCGCAAACGCCACCATCCGGCCGACGACATCTTGTCGATTATCGTCCACGCGCAACTCGACGACGGCTCGCCGCAGCTCAGCAACATGGAGCTGCGGGCGTTCTTCAACCTGCTGTTCCCGGCCGGCGCCGAGACCACCCGCAGCGCGATCGCGGGCGGGATGCTGGCGCTGATCGAAAACCCCGGCGAGCTCGGGCGGCTGCGCGGAAATCCCGATCTGATGAAGACCGCCGGCGAAGAGATCGTCCGCTGGACTTCGCCGTCGGTTTACAAGCGGCGCACCACCACGCGCGACGTCGAGTTGCGCGGGCGTGCGATCCGGCAGGGGCAGAAGGTGACGGTGTGGGAGATGTCGGCGAATCGCGACGAGGAGGTCTTCACCGATCCGTTTCGCTTCGATATCGCGCGCGACCCGAACTTCCACGTCGGCTTCGGGCTGGGCGCTCATTTCTGCCTCGGCGCGAACCTTGCCCGGCTGGAACTGAAAGTCATGTTCGAGGAGCTGCTCGGCCGCTTTGCGCGCTTCGAAGTCACCGGGCCGTTGGCGTGGACCAACAACAATCGTCTCTTGGGCCTGACCCATCTGCCGCTCAAGGCCTTCCCGAAGTAGCGATCAAGGAAATGAAGAGGGGCGCAGCGGGATCGCCCGCTTCGCCCCTCTCGATACGCAGTCGATTCGTCAGTCCAGACGCTTAGTCGATGCCGAGCTTTTCCCGCGCCTCGGGCGCGATCATCTGCGGATTCCACGGCGGATCCCACACCAGATCGACGTTCGCCTCCGACACGCCCGCCAGCGTCATCAGCTTGCTCTTGGCATCGAACGCGATCGACGCGCCCATCCCGCAGCCCTGCGCCGTCAACGTCATCTTGACGTCAACCTTGCTGGTGCCGTCGGACTGCGGCGTCACTTCCATCCCGTAAACCAGTCCGAGGTCAACGATATTAACCGGAATCTCGGGGTCATAGCAGGTCTTGAGCTGCTCCCATACCATCGCTTCCAGGTCGCCACTGGTGGCCGCGGTAGCGCCGGCCTCCGCCGCTGATTTGCCGATCGCGTCGGCGTCCTTGCCTGCGATGCGATAGAGGCCGCTATAGGCGGGCACTTGCAGGGTGAAGGTGCCGCCGAGCGATTGAGTAATGAAGGCCTCGATGCCTTTTTCGAGCGTTATCGGAGTGCCGGCCGGAATTTGGACGGCTTCACATTCCCGTTGGAGTTCGACTCGTTCCATCGTTGGGTTCCTCAGTTTCGATGGGTCAATTGTAAGTCGTCGAGAGCACCTGCGCCAGCGCAGGCCAGTTGGCGCTATGTTGCGGCGGCCCCATGCGGTCTGTTAGAGCGAAGAGAAGTCGAAAACGCGATACGGTCTCAGGAAACGCGAAGTTGAGGATATCAAGATGGGTGGCGGGGCGACGGGCGGGGAAATCGACGGCGGTCTCGGCGACGACGTTACGTATCGCGACGCGGCCGCCGCGGTAAGCGGCGAAACGTCGAATATGGATGACGAGGCCGCCGCGCTCGCGAGCCCGTCCGCGTTCGCGTTCGACCGGATGCCGCGGGCGAGTGCGAAGGAAAAGCTCCACGCGTTTTTAGAAGAACGTCCGGCGGGGGCCGACGCCGCCGAACTGGTCGGACTGCTGTTCAAGGGCGCCGGTTCCGATCCCGAGTTGGGTGCGCGTCTGATTCACGGTCTGATCGGCGGCGATCCGAATTTCGTCCTCGATGAGGCGGCCGGGATGTGGTCGCTGCGCAAGAGCGTCGCCCTGCGGGTACCGCTCGATGAGGCGCGCTTCGTGGTGGTCGATCTGGAAACCACGGGCGGGCGCGCGGCGGCCGGGTCGATAATCGAGATCGGCGCGTGCCGGATGGAAGGCGGTCGAATCACGGCGACGTTTGAAACGCTGGTGCGGCCGCGGATGGCGATTCCGCGGTTCATCACGGGGCTCACTTCGATCACCAACGAGATGGTGCGTGACGCGCCGCCGATCGAGCATGCGCTGCCGGCGTTTCGCGAATTTCTCGGCGACGCCGTGATGGTCGCGCATAACGCCCCGTTCGACCATTCGTTTCTCGACTTCGAGTTTCGGCGACTGTTCGGAATCGGCATGCGGAATCCGGTGCTGTGTACGCTGCGGCTTTCGCGCCGTCTGCTGCCCTCGCTCAAGCGCCGCCGCCTCGACGCGCTGGCCGAACATTTCGGGCTGTCCACCGCGGGACGCCATCGCGGGCTGGGCGACGCGCGGATGGCCGCCGAGCTGCTTTCGATTTTTATCGAGATGGCGGCGAAGATGGGTCTCAACCGGCTCGACCGGTTGATCGACTGGAATCATCGGGGCGCGGCGGGCCGGCGTCTCGAGCGGCACGTGCCGCCCGACGCGATCGCGGCGCTGCCGCGCACGCCCGGCGTGTATCTCTTGCGCAATGAGCGCGGCGACCTGCTCTATATCGGCAAGGCGGCGCGGCTGCGCGATCGCGTCGCCTCGTACTTCAACGGCGGCGCGGGGCGCAATGCGAAAACGGCGGAGCTGGTCGGCCACGTGCATGCGATCGAAACGCGGCCGGCGCGCTCGGCGCTCGACGCGGCGCTGCTCGAGGCGCGGATGATTCGCGAACTCAAGCCGCCATACAACCGGATGTTGAAATCGGCGGCGCCCGCATTTTTCGTCAAACTCGACCTCTCGGATCCGTTTCCGCGGCTGCGGATCGGTCAGAAGCTCAGCGCGCGCGTGGGCGTGATGAATCTGGGCCCGTTTATCGGACGGCACAACCTGGACCATGCGACGCGCGGGCTCGCGCGACTGTTGGGCTTGCGCACGTGCACGGGCAAGCTCGCGCCCGACGAGGATTTTTCGCCGTGCGTTTACGGGCAGATGGGCCATTGCGCGGCGCCGTGCAATTTTACCATCGACGAGGACGCGTACAACCAGCGGGTGGGGCGGGCGGTGTCTTTTTTGCGCGGCCGCGGCGGTCCGCTGATGGGTGAGCTGGCGCGGGCGCGCGAGCAGGCGGCCGCCGCGATGCGCTTCGAGGAGGCGCGCCGCTTCCATCGCGAACTCGAAGCGCTCGCCGCGTTCACCGAGCGCGTCAGCCGGCTGAGCCGCGTCGTGACCGAGAACAATCTCATCATTGTAATCGCGCCGCGGTCGGCGGGATCGGAAAGCGCGCCGGCGCCGCCGGCGAATCCGGTCGCGTACGTGATCCTGAGCGGGCGGCTCGCGCTCACGCGTGAGATCGATTCGCTCGGCGCGGCGCATGCGGTGAGCACATTCGTGGCGGAGAATTACGATCGCTATCGGATGCGCGCGGTCGCTCGCGGCGAACTCGAGGAGATGACGATCGTCGCTCGTTGGCTGCGCGAACGCGACACCGCCGACGGGCGGCTGATCTATCTGAACGACGCGATCGTCGAGCCCGCCGCGATAGTCAGTGCGGCGGGAATCACGGCAGCGGAAGTCGGCGATGCCGTGCCGCTCGCGGTGGCGACCGCGACCGATTAGATTAGTCAGTCACCCAAACGACCGGAGAAAACCGCCCATGTACTTCGATCCGCGCGACAAGGAATACCCGCTCAAACATGACCCGCTGACCTCGCTGGTGGTGCCCCGACCGATCGGATGGATCTCGACGATCAACCGCGCCGGCGTGGTGAATCTCGCGCCGTACAGCTTTTTCAACGCGGTCGCGAGCCGCCCGCCGTTCGTAATGTTCTCGAGCGCGGGCCGCAAACATTCGCAGACCAACGCCGAGGAGAGCGGCGAATTCGTGCATAGCCTGACGGTCTGGGACCTGCGTGAAGAGATGAATATCACGTCCGCCGACGTCGGCCCGGACGTGAGCGAGCCGGAACTCGCGCACCTGGAAATGGCGCCGTCGGTCGCGGTGAAACCGCCGCGCGTTGCGCGCTCGCCGGTCGCGTTCGAATGCAAGTACGTCAAGACGGTCGATCTGCCGGGTGCCGGCGGCAAGCCCAATCCCTACTCGATCGTGATCGGCGAAGTGGTCGGCATTTATATCTCCGACGAGGTCATCGTGGATGGCAAGGTCGATCTGTCGGTGCGGCGGCCGATCGCGCGCCTCGGCGGGCTGGATCAGTACACCTCAGTCGATGAGATCTTCAAGCTGCGTCGCCCCGGCTGAGGCGGCGAAGTCGGTCAAAGTCGTTAATGATGATGAGGCTTTCTCAGGGCGCGGCCCGCATCTGATTAAAAGGGAAGTCTGAAACCTTCATCAGGTTTCAGGAAACTAAGGTTTTGTGTTCCGCAACCACTGCCCTGGCAGGACGGCGGCGGTGCATAGCGCCGCCGCCATCCATCTTGCTAGCGCGTGCGCGTGATCGGCTGATCGGCCAGGTCCGACGGCTTTACGCCCGCCGCCTGCCGATGTTCCTTATAGTCGTGCATTGCCTTGACCACCGCCTGCACCGACGAATTGAAAAGCTGGTCGCGGCGCTGCGCGGTCCATTGCTGCGAGTACTCGATCGGTATCGCCGAGCCCTGGAATTTCGGCATCACGTAGCGCGCGAGCATCTCGTATGACTTCAGGGTCTTTTCGCGCGAGGCCCATTCGTGAGCGAGCACCAGCAATCCGCCGAAGCCGCCGCCGCTGACCTCGATCACTTCATTGATCCGTTTGATCGCCTCGTCCGGCGTGCCGACAATCGCCCCACCGCGTCCGATCATGCGATCCATCGTCATCTCTTCGGTCGGCTGTCCCGGATACTCCTCGAACTGGACCCGCGCGGCGAGCGTCTCGATGAAGTATTTCTGAATCCATGCGTTGCCGCCTTCGCGGACGTCGTCGGCCGCTTCCTTGCTCGATTCGGCCAGATGCACCGGGAACACCAGCCGCCAGTTTTTGCGATCGACGGTCTTGCCGTTCTCGGCCGCGATCTCTTCCGCCATCGCCCAGCGCTTGGGCAGGCTCGCGAGTCCACCGGGGCTGAAAGCGGCGACCGACAGCACACCGCATCCGAGTTTGCCCGCCGCGACCATCCCTGACGGCGAGATGGTGTTGGCGACGAACACCGGCAACGGCCGCTGGAACGGCTTCACCTGCAGATGGGCCTCGCGCAGCTTGAAGTACGAGCCGTCGATCGAGATGTCGCCGTCTTCGTCGAACAGGCGCATCACGGCCTGCAAGCCCTCGACCATGCGGTCGCGCTGCGTTGTGGTCTCGATACCGAGCATGTAGGCGTCGCTCGGCAGGGCCCCCGGACCACATCCGAGGATCACGCGCCCGTGCGTGAGTTGATCGAGCAGCGCGAAGCGATTGGCGATATGAAACGGATGATGGTACGGGACGCTGACCACGCCCGATCCGAGCATGATGCGCTTGGTCCGCGCGGCGGCCACTGCCATGAAGATTTCGGGCGACGAGATGATTTCCCATCCGGCCGAGTGATGTTCGCCAATGAAGGCCTCGTCATAGCCGAGATCGTCGAGCCATTCGATCAACTGCATATCTCGCTCGAGCGCGAGCGTGGGATTTTCGCCGACCCGGTGAAACGGGGCCATGAAGATGCCGAATTTCATGCTCTCTGTATGCTCCTTGCCCGCGGCGCCATCGTGGCCCGCGCCGATCAGACCCGTAATCCACGCACCTTACGCCGGATGTGCCACTATCGACAATAGCTTCGGCAACACCGCGTGCGGGTTAGAAGAAAGAGTCGCTGAAGAAACAAATGGCAAGTCTGAAACCTCGCGAGGTTTCAGTGAACTATAAGTTTTGAGTTCCTCAACAACGCTCTTTTCTAGTGCGTCATCAGATCGCGGTAGTAGTGCCAGATGCCGCGCTGGGTGGTTTCGTCTGTCTCGTGCCCTGCGATTGAGCCGCTGGCCTCGTGCTCCTCGCGATGCAGTCCCCGGCGCAGCAGGAGCCATTCGTTGACGCGGGCCTCAAAGCCCATCTGATTGCGCTCGTAGGCCTCGAAATCGTCGGGCGCGACGCGTCCGGCCGGGCCGTGCACGAGATAGGTTTCGCTCAGGCGGCGCTGGTTCACTTCATCGGGGGCGCCCTTCAAAAGCGTTGGATAGTAGTAAATGACCGTCTCGTCCACGCTGACCGGCTGAATCACGCGCAACTGGTTAAGGATAAGAATCAGGTTGGGGAAGATGCAGAAGTGCGGGCCGCCTTGCGCCAATATTTGATCCGCGCGTTCGGCGCCGTGACGCCGCGCCAGCGCCGCGCGAAACTCTTCGTGCGCCGCCTTGCTCCATTGCGGCGGGACCACGCGGCCACCGTTGCGATTTTGAATCACGTTGAGATCGAGCTGCGCGGTACCGTTGCCGAGGTCGCGGGCTTGCGCGTCGCTGCGCTCCCCGAAAAGCGACTCCATGTCGGCCTTGCCGCGCGTCATCATGACCATCGCGGCGTGATGGAGGATGTTGGGATGGTACCCGTCAACCGAGTTTTCCAGCGCCATCTTCCAGTTGCCGCGATACGAATGCTTGAGCACCCCGGAGCGCACGACGATCTCACCGTCGGGCGCGAGATCGACAAATTGATCGAGCAGCGCGCGCGCCGGACCGAGCCGCTCCTCCAATCCCGGGCCGTCGTGGCTGAGGCTCGCGAAAATCAGGCCGCGATAGGAACCGGTGCGGGGCACCCGCGCCAGCGGAAATTCTTCCTTGCGAAATGAGTTATCGTAGCCGGCCGCGTACGGCACGCCCACCAGATCGCCGCGGTTGTTGAAGGTCCATCCGTGATAGGCGCAGCGGAACGCATGCGAGTTGCCGCGCATAGTCTGGCATACGGTGTTGCCGCGATGGGTGCAGCGGTTGAGCATCAGATGGACTTTGCCGGCGTCGTCGCGCGAGACGATTATCGGCTGCAGTCCGATCTGGCGGGTTACATAGTCGCCCGGTTCGGGTACCTCACTTTCGTGCGCGACGTAAACCCATTCGCGATGCCAGATTTTTTCGAGTTCGTCCTTGAAGACCGCGGGGTCGTAGTAGATGCGGCCGTTGACGCGGTCGGTGAGGATCAGCCGATTGTAGTCCGGGCGTGATTCGATGGCGGTATCCATTTGCGTTCACCTCCGGGATGCGGTCACGCGCCGTTGCGCGCAAGGCGGTCGAGGCGCGAGGGATCGAGCAGCACGATCAGATCGTCGTGGCGGGCCCAG
The DNA here is from genome assembly GCA_021780755.1 of Deltaproteobacteria bacterium. Classification (GTDB taxonomy): domain Bacteria; phylum Desulfobacterota; class Binatia; order Binatales; family Binataceae; genus JADMIL01. The sequence goes on from JAJXYF010000005.1 coordinate 171,865, forward strand.
GCCAGCGCCCACAATTCCAGCGGATCGAGATAGATCGTTTTGCCGCTACGGGCGTCGCGGACGAGCAGTCGCGGACCGTTGCCGCTATCGTCGCGTTCGATTTCGACGGCGGCGAATTCACTCGTCAGGAGCACGCTGCGTTCCTCCGCCCCGGTATCTGTATAGTATCGCGCTGACTATTCGGCTGAGTAATGTCCCGTGTATCTGGCATGGGTTTCGCCCCTGAGTATTGAGTAATCATATCAGGAACAACATGTTGGGCAGCGGCTCGTCGTTGTTGAGCAGGATGACCTTCTTGTATTTGATCCGAAAGATGTCGCCCTGCGCTATCAGTTTATGGATCGTGCTGCCCGCCCAGATGGTCTGTCGATGGTGATGGAGTTGGGCGAGGATGAAGGATGAGGCGATCACGATTTCTTCGCCGCTCGACGATTCGATTTCAATATTACCGACGATCCGGCGCAGGCGCGGGGCCTGCTCCTTCAGCCAGAGCGTCTCCTTGATCCGCTGGATCCGATTGCGCAGTTGCCCGCGCCGGTCGTAAATCACCGAGACGTTGCGCAGCGGGTCGATGTCGTCGTCGTTGCAGGGCACCCAGTAGGTCGCGTCATCGTCCCACAGCGCCAGCCATTCGTCGAGCCGATGGGCATCCATCAGGCGCGCCTCGTGGAAGAGGAAGCGCTCAATTGCGCGGCTATCGGGCGCCATCGGAGAGTTTCCCCGAGCGGAATCGGAGCAGTTTGGCGCGGCGGCCGGCGATGCGGGACATTGATGGTCTGTTAGCAAAAAAGCCTCGCGATTGCACGACGATAGATCGGTAGCGACGATGGCGGCGTTATCGCTCTTGGGCGGGGCCGGAACTGATTGAACCCAAATGCCGCCGAACTCGTCTAAGCATAGTGGGGCGGTGTCAAGTGGAAATCCGCGCGGTCCGTTGAAGATCGGCGTAAATCGGCGCTTGCCCCCGTTAATCGCAAATAGGAAGATCAAACCGGGGAAATGTCCGCGCTCCAAAGAAAATTCGATCTCAATGACGATCAAAAATAACCGAAAACGACGGCCACGAACGATCGCTACGCGAACGCTTGCGACGCTGCTTGCGCTGATCGCGATGGTCGCGAGCGTGCACGTCGCGCGGGCGCAGCAGGGGCAGTTCCAGCCGGGCACCCCAACGCCCCGCAACCAGGGCCAGAGCGGCGGCGGTGTCCTTGAATTGCCCACGATCCCGGGGCGCCAGGGCGGTGGGCCGACCAGTTCGATACCGCCGATCGCGCCGCAGCAGGGGCAGGCGCTGACGCTCCCGTCGCGGCAATTGAAGAGCCAGCAGGGCTATCAGCAGGTGACGGTGACGGTGACCGACCAGGACGGCCGCTATGTGACTGGGCTGCAGAAGAGCGACTTCAAGCTCGCGATCGACGGGCAGGATCGGCCAATCGAATTTTTTCGCCAGGACCTCAATACGCCGGTCTCGATCGGGATACTGGTTGATACCTCGGGCAGCATGCAGCCGAAAATCCCGCAGGCCCAGGCCGCCATCTCTGAATTCATCCGCAATCTGAACGACCGCGACGACGTTTTCATGTTCGCGTTTTCCAGCCGGCCGTTCCTGCTGCAGCCCTTCACGACCAACCATTACCTGGTCCTGAGCCGGCTCGAGCTGCTCCATGCCTTTGGGCAGACCTCGCTCTACGACACCATCCTCGACGGCCTGCTGATGGTGCAGCATGGCCGCTACGACAAGCGCGCCCTGCTGGTCGTGACCGACGGCATGGACAACACCAGCCAGTCCAACGTCCAGCAGGTGGTGGCCCAGGCGCGGCGGATGGGCGTGCTGGTGTACTCGATTGGAATCGGCGATCCGAACGCGGCGAGCCTGCCGGGAATCGCGCTGGGGCCGTTCATGATTGGCGGCGACGATGACCAGGTGGATGCGCGCACGCTGAGCACGCTCTCGACCGAGACCGGGGCCAAGACCTATATCATTCGCGAGGTCGGTGACGGTGCCGCATTGCGCCAGGCCTGCGCGACCATCAGTCGCGAATTGCGCGAGCAGTACACGGTTGGGTTCGTCGCGCCCGACGCGTCACGCGGTGGCTACCGTTCCATTCACGTTGACGTCCCGACCCATCCCGAGGACGTGGTGCGCGTGCGCAAAGGCGTCGTGGTTGGCGGCGGGGGCACCGAGTCGGCCGACGCGACGCCCCCAGGCTGAACCGGCGCCCGCCGCCTTACCTGATGTAGTAGCCCGAGACGCGCCACCGGCCGTCGCTATCCAGCATCGGGGTCACCGTCTCGATCGCGGATTTTTTGTGCGCGAACGTGGTCTGATACTGAATCACGACGTACTGGCCGTCGGGGGCTCCCGGCATCGTGGTCAGGTACATGGCGGACTTGACCTTGCGCGCGACCACGGCGCCCAATGACCCGCGCGCCGGACCGACCTGCTGCGCCCATTGCTCTTCGGACACGTGACTCTTGAAGAAGCTGCTGGCGTCTTTCCAACTGTCGTCATACTTGCCGTCGTCGATAATTTTGAGCCATTCCGTGGCGGCCTTCACCGCACTGGTTTTCGCGGCGGCGTGGCTGGAGGTGGCGGCGGCGGCGCCCGGCGCCATCGCGTAAAGGAGCAACAGGATCGAAGCGGCGGCAATGGTGATTTTGGACATCGGTGCTCCTGCGGGTCGTCGCGGCTCGCGGCTACGGATGAGCCTACTTGTGATCGTCGCGCTTGGTCTCCGCGCGCGCGGTTGAGAACGGCGCGACGAACGCCTGATGCGGATCGGGCATCAGGTTGAGGAACTTCACTTCGGCAAAGTCGCCGGCAATCTGAATCGCCGAGAGCGTCGCGTTGTCCACCCGGATCCGATGAAAGTGTTTGAGCTCGAGTCCGAGGAAATGGCACAGCACCGTGCGCACGATATCGCCGTGTGACACGAAGACGATGCGCTGGCCCGCGCGGGCCTCCATGATGCGCATCACGGCCGCGACGCCGCGCGCCTGCACCTCGGGAATCGTTTCGCCGCCGGGGGTCGGATGTTCGATCGGCGACTTGCGGTAGGTGACGTAATGCGGGTCTTCGATCAGTTCGTGGTAGTGCATGCCCTCCCACCGGCCGTAGAGGACTTCGGCGATGCCCGGCTCCTCGACGATCTCGACCCCGCCAAGACCCGCGGCGAGAATCTCGGCCGATTGGCGCGCGCGCACCAGCGGACTGGTCACGATCAGGTCGGGCTTGATCGTCAGGGCGAAGCGGGCGGTGGCTGCCACCTGCGCGCGTCCATGTTCGGTAAGTTCGACCGGATGGCGCCCCATCACGCGGCCTTGCCGGTTCCATTCGGTTTCGCCGTGGCGCATCAGGATGGCGGTGCCGCGCGCGCCCTTGGTGTCCATCAGTTTTTGCGCCACGTAAAAAGGCCCCAACGCCATTTTAGTCCCCGGTGATAATTCATTTAAGCAAAACGGCGAGCGCCCTTGCGATGCGCCCGCCGTTGTCCGTCACTGCTGAATACTCAAGCTAAAGGATTGCCGAATCAGCGTCCCGCCGCGGCCGAGACCTGGCCGTTGGCGCTGTCGCCCGCCTCGTGGGAGGCCGGCGCGAGTCCACAGAACGCCTCGTAATCGATCAGCGTGGTTTGCGTCGGATGGTCGCTGCACACCGGGCAATCCGGGTTGCGGCGAATCTTGAGCACGCGCACGTAGTCGGCCGACAGCGTATCGAAGTAAACCATTTTGCCGGCCAGCGACTTGCCCGCGCCCAGCAGCAGCTTGATCGCCTCGAGCGCTTCCATCGAACCGATCACGCCCGGCAACGCGCCGAGCACGCCGGCCTCCGCGCATGAGGGCGCCATGTCGGGCGGCGCGGGCTCCGGATACAGGCAGCGGTAGCACGGGCCGCCGGCCGCCGGATTAAACACCGTCGCGTTGCCTTCGAAGCGGAAGATCGCGCCATCCACGAGCGGCTTTTTCGCAAACACGCACGCGTCGTTGATCAGGTAGCGGGTCGGGAAATTATCGCCGCAATTGATCACGACGTCGTACGGCTTGATGATCTCCATCACGTTTTCGGAGCTGAGGCGCACGTCGTGACGGATGACCTTGATGCCCGGGTTGAGCGCTTTGATCTGCTCTTGCGCCGACTCCGTCTTCAGCATCCCGACGCGCCCGGCCGTATGAATTATCTGGCGCTGCAGGTTCGAGAGATCGACGACGTCGAAATCAACCAGGCCGATAGTGCCGACTCCCGCCGCCGCCAGGTACAGCGCCGTCGGCGATCCCAGCGCGCCGGTGCCCAGGATCAGCACCTTCGAATCCAGCAGCTTGGCTTGCCCCTTTTCACCGACCTCGGGAATCACGAAATGGCGCGAGTAGCGCGTGATCTCGTCCTGGGTGAACGCGCGATCCGCCGTCCACGGCAGTCCGCGATCCTTCCACGCGTTGAAGCCCCCGGTCAGGTTGTAGAGATTTTCGTAGCCGAGTTCGCGCAGCGCGCGCGCGGCCAGCAGCGACCGCGTCCCCGAGGCGCATTGGAGGATCACCGGCGTCTTGTGGTCGGGGACTTTTTCCTCGACCCGCAGTTCCAGAAAGCCGCGCGGAATCGCCACCGCCTGCGGGATATGCCCTTGCCGCCATTCGTCGCTTTCGCGCACGTCGATAAGGACGGTGCCGGGCTGCTCGAGCAGCTTGCGCGCCCCGTCGATATCGATCTGCCTAATCGATGCGCGCGCTTCGTCGAGGATGTTCTTTGAAGTCTTGGCCATGAGCTTTACACCATTCGCCCGCCCGCTCTCGAGTCGCGATGACGGGCCGTAATCGCAGCCGTTAGTCCTGTCATGAAACTATAACCATCGGGCCGGGCTGGCGCATCAGGGGTGTGGCCGTCGCGAAACGGGGCGGATCACCCGCGGCCGCCGCGCGTTAGCCCCCGATCATCCGATGGGATTCGACCAGCGCCTGCACGAAGTTCAGCACGCGGCGCGCATGGCCCCGCGGGGTCACGTCGAGAAAGGCGCGCGCGATGCGGCCGTCGCGGTCCAGCACGAAGGTCGCGCGATCTGCCGTCTTGCCGTTGAGCACGCCAAAGGCCCGCGCCAGTTCGCCGCGCTCGTCGGCCAGCAGCGTGAACGGAAACCCATGCTTATCCGCAAACGCCCGATGCGATGCGGACGAATCCGTGCTGACGCCGACGACGGCACATTCGAGCGCGTGGTATTTCTCGTGCAAGTCGCGAAATTCCTTGCCCTCCAGCGTGCATCCAGGCGTGTCGTCCTTCGGATAGAAATAGACCGCCACCGGTTGCCCGCGGTAATCCCCAAGCCGGCGCGTCCGCCCGAACTGGTCGTGGACCTCGATTCCCAGGATCGCCGACGGGTCGGCGGCGCGCAGTTGATCAACCGGCTGCCGCATTGGTCTCGTCCTGCTCGAGCGCGCGTTTGCGGGTGAATTTGATGGCTGCGTTGTCGATGTTTATCGAGCACAGCGAACCGCACATGCTGCACACGTTGGAGCCCGACGCCTCGCTCTCCTCTTTGTAGCGGCGCGCCTTGTCGGGGTCCATCGCCATCGCGTACATGCCTTCCCAGTTGAGCGACTTGCGATAGCGCGACATCTGGTCGTTCCAGACTTTCGCGGCGCGCACTCCCTTGACCAGGTCGCCCGAATGGGCGGCGATGCGGGTGGCGATTACGCCCTCCCGCACGTCGTCGATATTCGGCAGTCGCAGATGTTCGGCCGGTGTCACATAACACAGGAAGTCGGTGCCCGCGGCCGAAGCGATCGCTCCGCCGATCGCACCCGTAATATGGTCGTAGCCGGGGGCGACGTCGCAGGTCAGCGGCCCCAGCACGTAAAACGGCGCGCCGCCGCACACCCGTTTCTCAAGCTTTACATTAGCTTCGATCTGGTCCAGCGGCACGTGCCCGGGCCCTTCGATCATCACCTGCACACCGAGCGTACGCGCCCGTTCCGTCAGTTCGCCCAACACCAGCAACTCCGCGAGTTGTCCGCGATCGGTCGCGTCGCCGGTGGCGCCCGGGCGCAGACCGTCGCCGAGCGATATCGTCACGTCGTGCTCGCGCAGAATCGCGCAGACTTCATCGAAATGTTCGTAGAGCGGATTCTCGTTGCCGGTGCGCTCGATCCATCCGGCCAGCAGCGCTCCGCCGCGCGAGACGATACCCTCGATGCGTTGATGGCCACGCAGCTTGTGCACGCTCTCGCGGGTGACCCCGCAATGCAGCGTCATATAATCGACGCCCTGGCGCGCTTGCCGTTCGATAACTTCAAGAAAGCCTTCAACTCCGAGATCCATGATCGAGCGCTCGGAGGCGACCTGGTAAATCGGCACGGTGCCGAGGATCACCTGGCATCGCGAAAGGATTTCGGCGCGGATTTTGTCGAGGTCGGTGCCGGTCGAAAGATCCATCACGGAGTCCGCCCCGTAGCGCACCGCGGTGTAAAGCTTTTCGACTTCCTCTTCGACTAGCTGATGGAAATTCGACGCGCCGATGTTCGCGTTGACCTTGGTCCGCAGCCGCTTCCCGATCCCGATCGCCCGGAACTCATGATGATGGTTGTGCGGGATGACCACCTCGCCGGTCGCCACCAGGTCGCGGATTTCGGCGGGGCTTAGGCCCTCGTCCTCCGCCACTTCGATCATCTGCTGAGTGATGACGCCTTTGCGCGCAGCTTCAAGTTGGGTCATGTCGCTACCTCTGAACTCTTTCGCCCGACGGCGAAACCTTCCGCTTGAGGGCGTTGGCCGCCCGCCTCGCGGGATCCTCTATATACACCCGGCCGGGTCTAACGTCACCGATCGGGTGGCACTTTTTTTCTCGGCGCCGCGTCGCGTCTTTGAACTGATCCTCGAACTAATCCGGCGTGAGCTAACCGTGCCGCCTTTGGTGATGCTGCTGAATCGATGACGCTGATGCTTCGGAATTATCGCGACTGCAAAGGGCCGCGGCGATTTACGCGACGCTTGCCGCCACTATAAGTGCGGCCCCGATTTACAGTCAAGGTTCCCGGGGACTATGGGTTCTGGCGGATTTAGTGTGAAGCGGGATGGGTTGGCCTCGATGAAAGGTTTGCTCGCAGGGGGGTGCGAAGCGACCGCCTTCGAGCGGCGTTCGCGGATTTGCGTCGCGACTTAAGACGACACTTTAACTTCACCCGTCACGCGATGCGCGGGTACAGCCGCCGCGCGTTGTCCCACAGGATCATCCGCTGCACCTCTGGCGCAAACACCTCGGGCCGCGCCGTCAGCTTCACCGTGTCGGGAAAGCGGCCGTCGAAATGCGGATAGTCCGACGCATAGATGATGTGCTCGGGACCCACGAAATTCGCGACGAACGGCAGCGTCTCCTCGTCGGGATCGCACGAAATGAAGAAGTTCTCCGAGCGGACGACCTCGGAGGGCTTGCGGCGCAGGAACGGCACGTACTCTGGCATCAGCTCGTAATGCTCGTCGAGGCGCTCCATCCAGTAAGGCAGCCAGCCCACCCCGGACTCCAGGAACGCGACGCGCAGCCGCTGAAAGAGATCGAGCACGCCGCCGCCGATCAGCGACGCCAGTCCGCGCATGCATTCGAACGGATTGGTCGCCGAATGCTGCAGGAACAGGTTGTTCGTCATGTCGAAGGTGCCCAGCCCATACGGCGGACGCGCCGTGCCGCCGTGAAAACACGCGGGCAGGTCGGTGTCCTGGCACGCCTGCCAGATCGGATGCAGCCCCGGATGATCGAGCAGGCGATCCTCGATATGCGCCGATAGATAGACGCCCGCCACCCACGGTTCGCGCGACACCTGCCGAATCAACTCTGCCGCCCGTTCCGGATCACGCATCGGCACCACCGCCACGCCCTTGAGCCGCTCGGGATACGCCGCGCAGTAGTCGGCGAGCCATCGATGGTACGCGCGGATCATCGCGATTTCGAAATCGACCGTCTTCAGCGAGCAAAAGCTCGAAACCACCGTCGCGAACAGCACCGCGACGTCGATCCCCTCGCGATCCATGTCCTTGACGCGGATATGCGGATCCCAGCCCCCGCGCATGTCGGGCTTCTCGCCGTGCGGATTGCGTCCGGTGCGCATCAGCGGCTTTTCGGGATTCGGCACGCCGAGCGGACGCCCGGTGTTTAGCTGATGGAAAATGCCGAAGAAAAATTTCGACGCGCGCCCCGCCGCCTCCTTCTTCAGGTCCTCTAGGTCGGGCTTGAACTTGGCTTCGAGATAGCGGTCGTAGAGGTCGTTCGGCTCCATCACATGACCGTCGGTGTCGATTACCTTGCTGCCGTTGAACATGAACTCCTCCGCCGCGTACGTGTTGCCGCCAGCATCGAGTCGCGCGTGTATCGATTCGTGCGCACCACCGCCAGATTAACGCGACGACCCATTTAACATCCGGCGCCGCCGCAAGCTCAAGCGAATCGGCGATGCGCGCCGGCCGCTGTTCCCACCCGCCATCGCATCGACTATTACAGTGCCACCGATGGCCGCCGAAATCACATCACCGGGCATCCCCGCGCCTCAGGAATTATCCACCTCCGCCGCCGCCCATACGCTGATCGCGAGCTTCCTCGGTTGGACCCTCGATGCCTTCGATTTCTTCGTCCTGATCTTCGTGATGCCGACCGTGGCCCGCGACTTCCACCGTTCGATCGCCGATATCGCCTTCACCATCACCGCCACGCTCGCGATGCGTCCGATCGGCGCCCTCATCTTCGGTTGGTTCGCCGACCGCTACGGCCGCCGGCTGCCCCTGATGGTCGATGTGATCTTCTACTCGATCGTCGAAGTCCTGAGCGGCCTCGCGCCGACCTACCGATGGTTTCTTTTTTTTCGCGCGCTCTACGGCATCGGGATGGGCGGCGAATGGGGCGTCGGCGCCTCCATCGCGATGGAAGCCGTCCCCGCACGCTGGCGCGGATTCCTCTCGGGCGTGCTGCAGGAGGGCTACGCCGTCGGCTACCTGCTGGCGGCGGCCGCCTACTTCCTGATTTATCCGCACTACGGATGGCGTCCGCTGTTCTTCCTCGGTGGCATCCCCGCGCTGCTCACGCTCTATATCCGGGCCAAGGTCCCCGAGTCGAAATCGTTTACGCGCAATCGCCCCCAGCCCGGTGCGATCTGGCGTGCCATTCGCCGCAACTTCCGCCGCTTCCTTTACGTCGTCGCCCTGATGACCATGATGAACCTGGTGTCGCACGGCACCCAGGACATGTACCCGACGTTTCTGAAAATCGAGCGGGGGCTTGACCCGCGCACCGTCGCCACCATCGCCATCATCTACAATATCGGCGCGCTGCTCGGCGGCCTGGTCTTCGGCTATCTCTCCGATCGCATCGGGCGGCGCCGCGCGATGATCGCTGCGGTCCTATGCGGCCTGGCGGTCGTCCCCATCTGGATCTATCCGCATTCGCTGATATGGCTGACCGTCGGTGCCTTTCTGATGCAGTTCATGGTGCAAGGCGCATGGGGTGCCATACCGGCGCACCTCGTCGAGCTGTCGCCGCCGGAGGTGCGCGGGCTGTTCGCCGGCCTCGCCTATCAGTTGGGTGTGCTGCTCGCGGCCAACGCGGCGTTGGTCGAGGCGCTCATCGCGCAGCACCTCGGCTACGCGACGGCGCTCGCGCTGGTCGCCGCGACGGTCTTATGCGGCGACGCTATCGTCATCGCGCTCGGCAGCGAACGCAAAGGCTCCAACCTCCACGCCACGTCCTAATGTTCCGATCGCGAAATTGGCCGACAACGTTCCGCACCGGTTCAATCTGCCGTCTCGCCCGTGAGCCCTCGAGCGACCAAGGATGCCCTTGACGGTCCCATCTGCCGTCATCCTGAACGAAGTGAAGGACCTCGCGCGGTCCTCCGCGCGCCAATGCCTAAGCGTTGAACGCCAGTTCCAGCGAGATCGCTTGATAGGGCACCTCCGGCCGCACACGTCCGCGCGTCCCCCGATGCAGTCGTACAAACCCGTAATGCTCCATGGTCTTGAGCGTGCGGGACAGATTTGACGCCTTGCGCCCCGTTCGATCCGCCAACTCCTGCAGTGACGACGGATGGGTCGCCGCGATCGTCGCGAGCAGGGCGCGGTTCTTGTTGGAGCGTACTTTCGCGAAGCTCTCCGTCGAGGTGAACCACACCTTGGACTCATGCGCCTTGGGCTTTAGCTCGCCGCGCGCAATCGCCATCGTGCGCGCCTTCATCTTATTATCGTAGCAAGCGATTCCGATTTTCAGCGTCTTCACGAAAGAACTCCGTTCTCGCGGAACACCGCGTCAGCGGTGTTCCAGAAATCGGGGTCTCCAAATCCGCAACGAGGACCTGCCCGTGCAAATCAAGCCAGAGCCGGAAGAGGAACGGCTAAAAATCGAGGCCGACTGGAAGGACGCAATGAAGAAGTCGCTTCGGAAAAAAAGCCCAACGGAAGGCTGGCCGAAAGCCGAGAAGAATAATTAATCGCCCACTATGCAGCCTTGGGCCATTCGCGCAATGTTTTCGTCGTCGTTGAAAATAGCGAATCCCATATGGCCGATTGTCGGATCCTAAGCGAACAATAGACGCCGGAAACGAAGCCAGCCGACATCACCAACGGGAAGGCACTTACTAGCAATAGACTACGAGCCAAATGTCTTGCTGGCGCCACGGCCCAGACAATTCCCAAACCTTGATAAACGTAGCTGGCGAGCAAAATCGATAGACCCGCGACAAAGCCTAGTATGACCAGCCCAAGAAAAATGCCCGCTATGATTACTATGATTCGCGCTCTCGCAGGTAGGCTACTGAATGGCTTCGCAACAGAGCCTTCCTGGGGTTGAGGAATATAGCTCAGCGGCCAGATCAGAAAAGCGGGGAGACAATTCGAGATAATCAGCGGAACTGCGATCCCTAACGAAATATCTTCAACGGAGTGGGACGAATTCCAAAAGAAAACAGCAGTTACCGCAGCAATCAGCGCGGTACCCCGAAGTGCGAACTTGGTCCATTTCTCAGCGCTAGATTTCAGTTGATCCATGTTCGTCGCTCGTGGCGGCAGCCGCCAAAACTGCCGCGTTCAAACTTCCACTTTAACACCGAACGGTGCGGGAAGGAAAATCCTGAGCGCCTCCCACAGGAGTTCTGCGGTTATCACCAGAAATATAGCGGTTTCCACGATGTTTAGGAACTTGGCAACCTTTGTAAATTCTTCGCCCAGTGACCGACTCAATACATATTGATATGCATCATGGAGGCAGAGTAAAAGCATTGCGCCGATTAAGCGCTCAAACGCCTTCCAAATGCGCTTCCAAAACGGGATATCCCATGGCAAGTCTCGTATAGCCAAGCGTTACGCACCCTAAGTTGGAGACACAGTGCGCTCTCTTTAGCACGAAATTGCGTTGAGTACACACTCCCGAGTGAGAATGCACCGATCCGCTATTGGCTGCACGTCATAATCAATTCGAATGACAGGATAACCTGCCGCGATACTCCCAAAAGGAGTACACTGCTACACAGCGACGGCCCCTCCTGCCTCTGCCGTCGCCCCCTCCCGGCCTTACTTTCCCATCCCCGCCAAGCGCCCGCACAAAGGACCACCATGAACACCGATCGCCCCCGCGACGCCAAGCGAACCAGCGCGCGAAAAAATAACCGCCCGCGCACCATCGCCGCCAAGGCGCGCGCCGCCTCCAACCCGCTCAAACACGGCCTCACCGGCAAAGACATCGTTCTCCCCAACGAGAATCCCCGCCACTACGACGCCTTTCGCGCCGGCCTCCTCGAGTCCCTCGATCCCCACGGCGATCTCGAACGCCTCCTCGCCGACAAAATCGTTGCCGACGCCTGGCGCCTCCGCCGCATTCCAATTCTCGAGGCCGCCCTCCATCGCCGTGGCCGCCATGATCTCCTCATCGATCAGGCGCAAGCCGCCGTCCGTGAATCCCGCGCCGCGGATACTTCCGCGATGGTCTCTGCGATAACCGGCAGGCCCACTCCCCAGTCCAGTACGCGCGAGGAGGCCGAAGACCTGCTCCGGCAGGCTGAAACCCGATTGCACGACCTCCTCCGGCGCAACCCGGTGCTCGGCGCGACCCGCGTCCTTGAAACCTCCATCAATGAGTTCGCGAGCCTCTGGCGCCAAGAACGGGCGCTCACGCGCTCCCTGTATGGCACCCTGCATGAACTCCAACGGCTGCAAGCGGTGCGTGCCGGCGAAATTGTTCCCGCCCCGGCCGTGATCGACCTCAATCTCGACCCCACTCTCCCGCACGCCAACGATCTTCAAGATGACTTTGCGGACGATATCGAACGCGAATGACCATCGGTAACTCGAAATATTTTTTTACAAAACGAACTAAGCTTGACGCTACCTGGCCAGTCTCAACTTCAATTTTCCGGCGGGACTTCTCGCGCCGATGCACGACCCGCTCAAGACACTACTGGCGGCGCTCAAAGGGCATGGTCCTATGGTGAAAAACGCTGATATCTCACCGCGACAACGGAGCCGTCAAACACTGAAAAACACCGCGACAACGGAGCCGTCAAACACTGAAACACTTTAATTTCGCCATCGATTGCGCTAAACGGCGATCAAGCGGGAGGTCAAGCGATGAAGTTCGGAATCTTCTACGAAATCTCGGTGCCCCGTCCGTGGGACGGCGAAGCCGAAAAACGCGTCTTCGATAATTGCCTCGAGCAGGTCGCGCTCGCCGACGAACTCGGCTTCGACACGGTGTGGGCGGTCGAGCATCACTTCCTCGAGGAGTACTCGCATTGCTCGGCGCCCGAGATTTTTCTGACCGCGTGTGCGATGCGCACCAGGAAGATGCGCGTCGGCCACGGTATCGTGGTCTGCGTGCCTGAGTTCAACCATCCGATCAAAATCGCCGAGCGCACCGCCACGCTCGATATCATCTCGGGCGGTCGCCTCGACGTCGGTACCGGACGCTCGGCGACGTGGAACGAGTTGGGCGGTTTTCGCGCCAATCCCGACGAGACCAAGAAGACCTGGGACGAGTTCGTGCGCTGCCTGCCCAAGATGTGGACGCAGGAGCGCTTCGCCTACGAGGGCCGTTCGTGGTCGATGCCCGAGCGCGCGATTATCCCCAAGCCCTATCAGAAACCGCATCCCCCGATGTGGGTCGCCGTCACCAGTCCGGGCACCGAGATCGACGCCGCCGAGCGCGGGTTGGGATCCCTCGGACTAACCTTCGGCTCCGTCAAGGAGCAGGAAGAGAAGGTCAAGAATTATCGCCGCATCATCGCCAACTGCGAGCCCGTCGGCGAATTTGTCAACGACAAGGTGAGCACCGTCAACTTCCTCTTTTGCCATGAGGACAGCGAGCGCGGAAACAAGATCGGCCGCCGCATGCTCGGCACGTTCAACTTCCTCGCTGCGCAATTGCTCGCCGCGCGCGAGGCCTATCCGACCAAATCGTATCCGTCGCTCGGACTGTTGCCCACGCTGCGCAGGGAGGCTGCCGGCCCTGGCGACGCGGCGGGCGTCCCCGAGGGTATCGCGATCGGCGACCCCGAGCGCGTGCTGCGCGCCTGCAAGCGATGGGAAGCGGTCGGCGTCGATCGCATCAACTTCCTGCTCAACGCGCTCGAGACCGTGCCGCAGGCCGACGTGCTCAACAGCCTGCGCACCTTCGCGAAATACGTGATGCCGCATTTCCAGGACAGCGCCACCCAGACCGCCGCGGCGGGAGGTGGCCGCTGATGCCTTCCTCGGGGACCATGGACGTCGCGGCGTTCGCGCCCAATGTCAGCGAGATCAACGGATTCAAGACGCCGGAATGGACGCTCAAGGGCGCCCAAATTCTCAACGTCTATTACGAAGTGAAAAACGAGCCGTTCGCCCGCCTGATGCCGGTGATGTTTCATCCCGTGATCCCGTCCTACGCGATGCTCAACGTGACGCATTACCCGGAAAGTCCGGTGGGCCCGTTTACCGTCGCGGACGTGCGCGTGGGATGCCGCGCCGGAGTACGGCCCCGCGGCTTCACGCTGAAGAGCTACGTCAGCACCGCGGCGGCGGCGCGCGAACTGGCGGGCCGCTGGGGCTATCCGGCGAGCGTCGCGGACGTGTACCTGCGCGCCTTTCACGATCGCGTGGTCGGCCGCGTCAAGCTCGGCGGCCGCTGCATCCTCGAAGTCGAGATGCTCGATCGCGACTTCATCGGCGGCAACGATATCCAGTACGTCTCGAGCATGCATCTGTGCCGCAATAAGGAAGACGGCAAGCTGGTGGTGGTGCAGCTCGATCCGGAATGGACGTTTATCAAGGCCGAGCGCGGGCGCCCGCAGCTCAAGGCGTTCGAGGGCGCGGCGTGGAACGGCGGCGACCAGCTCGTGCCGACGTGGCCGATCTCCGCGAGCTATGCGATCGCGGACACCACCCTGTCGGCGATTCGCTACGTCAGCGATCCGAACGTGGACGCGTTCAAGGGCACCACGCAGATCGCCGCATGACGCGGCGATCGCGCACGACCGGCGCGCGCCGATCACTGATGTTCTAACCGGACACCGCCCGGATCCTACAAACGGACAAACGGAAACTGAAATCTCAGTTGAGGTTTCAGTTTCCCAAATCTATGAGCTTTGCGCTCCTCATCAAATTTCAAACTACGCCATCAGCCGGCTTTTTCGCAGAGCGACCACGCGACGTCGGCCATCGCCGGAGTACGGAGATCGTAAGTCGCGAAGACCGGATCGTCGGCCTGGCCGCTCAGGTAGCGTGCGTAACTGCCCTCCGCGATGATCGCGAGCTTGAACAGCGAGAAGATTTCATAGAACGCGAAGCCGCGCATCGTGCGTCCCGACTTGCGTTCGTACAGATCGATCATCTCCTCGCGATTATAGTAACCGCCGCCCGCCTCCATGCTCGAAACCACCGCGCGGCGCTTTTCATCGTCGGCCGGATCGCTCCAGTAGGTCACCATCCAGCCGAGGTCGGCGAGCGGATCGCCGAGCGTGGACATTTCCCAGTCAAACAGTGCGATCGGGCGGGGCGCGTCGCCGTTGGGGTCCCACATCACGTTGTCGAGCTTGTAGTCGCCGTGCACGATGGTGGCGGGATGCCCCTGCGGCATGTGCGTGGAGAGCCAGCGCTGGATTTTCGCCATCACGGGCAACGGGCGGGTCTTGGGAATCGTACGTTCGAGCTGATCGCTCCAGCGGCGCACCTGGCGCTCGATATAGCCGTCGGGACGGCCGAAACCTTCCAATCCGACCGCGCGCCAATCGACCGCCTGGAGGGCAACCAGCAGATCAACCATGTGCTCGCTGACGGCGCGGCGCTGGTTCGGCGTCACCGCAAAGCTCGGTTCGCTGGTCGCCACCAGGCCCGATCGAATGACCTTGCCGCGCAGGTATTCCATCAGGAAGAACGGCGCGCCGATGTAACTCGAATCGTCGCATCCGGCGAACACGCGCGGTACCGGAACCGGGGTGTTTTGCAGCGCGCCGATGACCCGGAACTCGCGCATCACGTCGTGCGCGGTGGGCAGCAGGGGGCCGCGCGGGGGACGCCGCAGGACCCATGCCTTGCCGTCGAAATGGACCAGATGAACTTCGTTGGAATGGCCGAAGGAGATATTCTCGACGCGCAGATCGGCGGCCTCACCGAGTTTGCGCTCGCGCAAGAAGCGGCGCAGACCGTCAGCGTCAATCGTCACCGAGGGCCCGGTTTTTTCGTTTCCATCTTCAACCATCAATTACAGTCCTGCCTCGGATACGGCCTCACTGCACGCCGATTTCCGCCTAAGGCTATATCGCCTTGATCGAAGGGGCCGCAAGCATTTGCGCGATGACCTGGATTTGCCGGCGCGTGCGGCCGCGTCCGAGCGGGGCGGCCACGAGCGTCGGTGAACGGGCAAAGCGGGAAGCGAGCGGCAGCGCGCGCCGAGCCTGCCTATTGCGTATAGCCGGCTTCCGGAACCGGCAGCAGCCCGGTGTGTTGCTGGAACGGGTTGCGGCCGAAGGGGCTTTCGCCGATCGATCCGATGCCTCCGAGGGTAAGCTGGAACTGAAAGGCGGTCTCGGTGGGGTTGTAGGTTTTGGATACGCCCATGTCGAAGGACCAGCAGTCGCAGGGCGATTGCAGGCGCACGCCATAGGCCGAGGACTGCATCTTGTGCGCGGCGACATCGTAGGACGGCGCGAAATAGACCCCCATTCGATCGAAGAGCTGGTAGTACGAGCGCAACACGATGAACTGGCTATAGTTTGCGTTGACGCCGGGAACGTAGGTCGGACCCGGCGCGATATAGCCATAACTGATCTGCGTGAAGGAACCCTCTTCGGCCTTGCCGCTATACACCCGGGCCTGGTTGCGGGTCCACCACGGCTGGAAGGTCAAATAGGCACTCGCATAACTCAGTTGATTGGTCTTGGGTTGATATCCGATTTGCGAACCGAAGGACCATACGCGAGTAGGAAAAGCGGTCGCGCCCAGATCAAGGTCGGAGAAGCGCGATGCGCCCGGCGCGATATCGTGCTCGATGTCGTAGGCTTGCAGCAGGGTGAAGCGGAACAATTCCTCGATGGCGCCGGTGGTGCCGTAAGTGCGCGCGCGGAAGGGGCTGATGGTGGTGTTCTGCTCCACCTCGCCATCGCCGCCTTCAGGCGCCGGGGCGGGTGCGGTGGCGGCCGTCTTCGCGAAGATTCGCGAGGTGAAGCCGTAGGTGATCAGGCTCCGCGATTCCATCCGATCGACTTCGTCGAAGAGCGGGTCCTGATTCTGATTTACCTGCGGGACATAGGAGTAGGTCGCGTACGGCTCGATAGTGTGTTTGATTTTTTCGATCGTACCCCAGTTGAGGTTGTACACCTTTTCGATCTCGCTGCCGATGCCCGCGTTGCCGTAAATCATTTCGCGCGAACGCAGTCCGCCGGCGGCGAGCGGGCCGAGCGACAGGCCGTTGTTGTACTGGAGTCCGTCCTGCCCGACGGGCGTTACGATCAGCGAATGGCCGGAGGTATCATAGGCGGTCTCACGCAGGCCGAGGGTGCCGTGGCCGTAAATATAATCGCCCAGGCGCCAGGGCACGGTGAGGCGCGGATTCAAATCCAGACGCATTCCGCTTTGCCCGCGATAGCGCCAGAAGTTGGTGGCCTCAACATCATAGTCGGTATAGGCGAGGCCGTTGAACAGTTGCTTCTGGCCGCTCACCAGCAGGTCGGGCAGGGTCTGCAACGCGAATTCCTGCGGCTGGATCAAGTCCTGGTTCCAGTTGCCCTGGAATTGCACGTAGCCGCCGTTGTAACTATCGAGCAGGCCGAAGTCGGAGGCGGCGTCGCGCATGCCGGGGAAGCTGTTTGGATAGACGATGCCGGTGCCGACGGTGCGCGAGAGCGTCCACACGTTCATCTCGCGCAGGAACAGGCTGTCGCTCACGCTGAGGCCCTGGCCGTACGCGACCAGGTCGTCGGTCAGATGCTGGCGGAACATCCCGATGAGATCGTAGCGATCCACCGGGATATGCGGATCGGCGATCTGATTATCGATTACGTCGCTGGTGCGGCTGCTCTGACTGCGCAGGTCCTCGTTGTAGTAAGACACGTCAACCGAGAGATAGTCATCGACCCCCGAGATGAGCCGATACTCTCCGAGCAGGCCGACCCGCTTTTTGGTTTCGAGATCGAGCGCGACGGTAGCGTCGGAACTCTTGTTAAGCGCCCAGTAATAGGGTTGCACGGTTTGAAAGCCGCGCAACCCCGACTCGGCGACGCGTGGCGTCAGCAGTCCGGAATGGCGAGTGGTGTCGGCCGGGAATACCGCGTAGGGCAGCGGGATGACCGGATAGCCGAGGATATTGAAATGCCCTTGATGGGCGATGCCGGTCTCACCCAGGTGCACGTCCATTTTGTCGGCTGTAATCGACCAATCGGGCGTGCCCGGTTCACATCCGCACGTAGTAAAGAAGCCGTCGAGCACCTCGTAGCGCTGGCCGAGCAGTTTGGAGACTTTCTTGCCCGCGAGCCGGTAGGTTTCGTTATGATCGGTTACGGTCGCGTCGGTCAGGTCGCCGGTTTCATCATTGAGGTTGATGAGGGCGTCGGTCGCGATGATGTTGCCGACGGGGTCGCTGAGATGGACGTTGCCGACCGCGTGCATCTTGCGGTCGCGCCGCATCAGATCCACCTTGTCGGCGGTCAGCGTGGTCTTGGCCTGCGTGATGACCGCGTCGCCGGTGACGATGAAGCTGTCGGATTTGTAGTCGTAAACGAACTTGCGGCCGGTGATGTTCACCGGACCGCCGGGATGTTCGGCTTTTACATAAGAGGAGAACGCGCTCTGCTGCGCATGCGCGGTGAGCGCCGTTAGCGCGATCAACAGGGCGGCCGCGAACGGCCCGGGCAGCAATGATTTAAGCCGCGGTCTCAGGGAACAGCCCTCGGCGGCCTTGTCGCGCCAGAAACCACGGATAAACCTCCCCCACCAGATAGACCGAGCCGGTGACCAAGACTACATCATCGCGCGCGGCCCTCGCCACACTATCCGCGATCGCCGTGAGCGGGTCGCGGACGATGCGAGTAGGTGCGTAGCTGGAGAATATCGGCATTAGATTTGCTGGATCAAGGGGTCTTTTTGCCGCCGCGCGAGTAATCGTAACGTCGCTGACGCGCGGTCCGAGCATCGCGGCCATCCGCTCCCATTGCTTGTCCTCGAGGCAGCCGAAAACCAGCCGCGGCTTGACCTCGGGGCCGAGTTCGACCGCGATGGTTTCAAGCAGCGCTTCGATTGCGAGTTCATTGTGCGCGCAGTCCAGCACGACCAGCGGATCGTGCATCACGATATCGCAGCGGCCGGGCCACGACGTTTCGCGAAGCCCGCGGCGAATCGCGGCCTCGGGGAGGTTCCACCCGCTCGCGCGCATCGCGTCGGCGGCGCCCATCGCGATAGCGGCGTTCTCATGCTGAAACGGGCCGGCCAGCGCGAGTTCGACGTCGTCGAGCACCAGGCCAAGGCCATGGTAGTCGAGGCGATGGGCCGGGGCGTGCGAGCGATAGCTGAACTCGCGATCGATCATAAAGGCCGGGCTGTGGCGCTGGCCCGCGATCGACGTGAGCACCAACCGCGCTGCGGGATCGCGCGCGCCGATCACCACCGGCACGCCCTCCTTGATAATGCCGCCTTTTTCACCCGCGATCGCCGCGATCGTATAGCCGAGCCGATCCATGTGATCGAATCCGATCGGCGTGATCACGCTCAGCAGCGGGTGCACGACGTTGGTCGAGTCGAGCCGTCCGCCGAGGCCGGTTTCGATTACCGCGATATCGACGCCCGCCTCCGCGAAATAGAGGAACATCAGGGCGACGGTGAATTCGAAGAAGGTCAGGGCGAGGCCGGCGCGTTCATAGAGGTCGCGCAGGCGCGTGATGTATTGCAGCATCAGCGCGGCGGGCATCTCGGCGCCGTCGATTCGCGTGCGCTCGGTCAGATGGACGAGATGGGGTTTGGTGTAGAGGCCGCAGCGATAGCCGGCGGCGCGCAAAATCGCGTCGAGCATCGCGGCCACGGAGCCCTTGCCCTTGGTGCCGGCGATATGGACGGCGCGCAGCTTGCGATGGGGATCGCCGATCAGCGCGAGCGCCTGGTCCATGCGATCGAGCTTGTAAATCTCGCCGCGTGCTTCGAGCGAATACAGCCAGTCGAGAGTGTCGGTCATGCGCTCCATTGGATCGTTGGCGCGTATTTTAGTCCGCGGGCAGCGCCGGAGAAAGCGCCGCAAGCCGGAGCTGGCAATTCCCAGCGCGCGGTCGCAATGACTCGTGGCGGCGCGAAATCACGGTGGCCCTACGCCGGCGGAGTTTTGCGCGGGCGCGACGCGGCGGACTTCTTCGCGCCGCGCGGCTTCGGCGGGCGCAGGATGTCGAGTAGCTGGCCGAGCGTCGGGCGCATCCGATGGCGCGCGACGATCGCGTCGAGCATCCCGTGCGCCAGCAGGAATTCGGCGGTCTGGAAATTGTCGGGCAATTGCTGGTTGGTGGTCTGCTCGATCACGCGGCGGCCGGCAAATCCGATCACCGCGCCCGGTTCCGCCAGATTGACGTCGCCCAGGCTCGCGAACGACGCGGCGACGCCGCCGGTGGTCGGATCGCCGAGCACCGAGATGTACGGGATGCGCGCGTCGCGCAGTCGCGCGATGGCGCTCGAGACCTTCGCCATCTGCATTAGTGAGAGCACGCCTTCCTGCATCCGCGCGCCGCCGGAAGCCGCGAAGACGATCACCGGTAAGCGATGCTGGAGCGCGTAATCCATCAGCAGCGCGATTTTCTCGCCGACCACCACGCCCATGCTGCCGCCCATGAAGCCAAAGTCCATCAGCGCTAGTGCGGTGTCGTGTCCTTCGATTTTCGCGGTGCCGGTCAGCACCGCGTCGTTGCGGCCGGCGGCAATTCGCGCGGCCTGCATGCGTTTGGGATACGGGCGCGAATCGACGAACTCGAGCGGATCGCCGATCGCCAGGTCGGCGAACATCTCATGCCAGGATCGCGGATCGACCGTGATGGTCAGGCGCTGATCGACGGTCACGCGATAATGGTGGCCGCACTTCGGGCACACGTTGAGATTGCGCTCGACCTCTTTGCGAAACGCGATCTCCTTGCAGCCGGGACATTTGATCCAGATGTCGTCGGCGGCCGTGGGAGCCGCCGATCCGCTTTGCACACGATCCGTCGCCATGGAATCACTATACCGATATTCGATCAGGCGGTCGCGTCCGCGCCGCCGCCGTGGCGCGCCGTGCGCATCGCTTCCTTCAACGCGCCGGCAAATTCGCCGACGATTTCGACCAGCTCCGCCGAGTGCGCGTGGGCCTCGATTAACTGCGAAATCGCGCTCCCTACTACCACCGCGTCGGCGAACGCGGCGACCTCGCGCGCCTGTGCGGGGGTCGAGATGCCGAAGCCGACGCCGATCGGCAGGTCGGTGACGGTGCGCAGATCGCGCACGTTGCCGGGCAGGTCGAGGGCCAGGCTGGTGCGCGCGCCGGTGACGCCCGCGACCGAGACGTAGTAGAGAAAGCCGCTGGCGGAGCGTGCGATTATGCGGCTGCGTGCGAGCGGGGTGGTCGGCGCGAGCAGATAGATGATGTCGAGGCCGGCGGCGGCGGATGGCCGCGCGAGTTCCTGCGCTTCTTCGGGCGGCAAATCGACGACCAGCATTCCGTCGATGCCGGCGCGGGCGGCGTCGGCGCACAGCCGATCGCATCCATAGTGGAAGATCGGGTTGTAGTAGCCGAACAGGATCAGCGGAATCCGCGTGCTGCGGCGCAGTTCGGCGACCATCGAGAGGATTGCCGGTATGGTCGCGCCGGCGGCGAGGCCGCGCGCGGCCGCGCGCTGATTGGCGGGGCCGTCGGCCATCGGATCGGAAAACGGCACACCCAGTTCAATCAGGTCGGCGCCGCGCGCTTCGAGTTCCAGCACGAGCCGGCGCGTGGTCTCGAGATCGGGGTCGCCGGCGACGATATACGGGATCAGCGCTGCCTCGTCGCGCGCGCGAAGCTCGGTGAATTTCGCCGCGATACGTCCGTTGGGGTTCTTGATTCGATTAGTCATCGCAATAGTCAGATGGTGACGCCGAACGCTTTGGCGACGGTGCCCATGTCCTTGTCGCCGCGGCCCGAGAGATTGACCACGATTACCTGTTCGCGCGGCAGCGTCGGCGCGAGTTTCATCGCGTAGGCGACCGCGTGCGAGCTTTCCAGCGCCGGGATGATGCCCTCGGTTTCCGACAGCGTCTTGAGCGCCTCGAGCGCCTCGGCGTCGGTTACCGCTACGTAGTCGGCGCGGCCGGTATCCTTGAGCCACGAATGCTCGGGGCCGACGCCCGGGTAGTCGAGTCCGGCGGCAATCGAATGGGTCTCGCGAATCTGCCCCATTTCGTCCTGCAACAGGTACGTTCGATTGCCATGCAGCACGCCGACGCTGCCGGCCGTGATCGTCGCCGCGTGCATCGGGCCGCTCAGTCCAAGCCCGGCGGCCTCGACCCCGATCATGCGCACGGCCGCATCCTTGATGAATGGATAGAAGAGCCCGATTGCGTTGGAGCCGCCGTTGACGCAGGCGATTAGCACGTCGGGCAGGCGACCCTCGTGAGTGACTATTTGACGGCGCGCCTCGCGGCCGATGACGGCCTGGAAATCGCGCACGATCATCGGGTACGGATGAGGGCCGGCAGCGGTGCCAATCAGGTAGTAGGTGTCGCGCACAGTCGCGATCCAGTCGCGCAGCGCCTCGTTCAGCGCGTCCTTCAGGCTCTTGCTGCCGGAGTCCACCGGCGTGACTTTCGCGCCGAGCAGCTTCATGCGAAAGACGTTGAGCGACTGGCGCTCGACGTCGACGCTGCCCATGAAGACTTCGCATTCGCGCTTGAACAGCGCGGCCATTGTCGCGGTGGCGACGCCATGCTGGCCGGCGCCGGTTTCCGCGGTGATGCGCGACTTGCCCATGCGCTCGGCGAGCAACGCCTGCCCGAGCGTGTTGTTCACCTTGTGTGCGCCGGTGTGGCAGAGGTCTTCGCGCTTCAGATAAACCTTCGCGCCGCCGAGTTTGGCCGTGAGGTTGGCGCAAAAGAACAACGGCGTCGGCCGTCCGACGTACTCGCGCGAATAGCGCGACAGGTCTTCGCGAAACTTGGGATCGCGGCGTGCGACCTTGTAGGCTTTTTCCAGTTCGAACAGCGCGGGCATCAGGGTTTCGGCAACGAAGCGACCGCCGAATTGGCCGAACCGTCCGTGACTATCGGGGAGATTTTGCATTCGCGATGAAGCTCCTTAGCTTGGCGGGGTCCTTGATACCAGGGGCCGATTCCACGCCGCTCGCGACGTCGATCGCAAACGGCATCAGCGCGGCGGCGGCCGCCACGTTCTCCGGAACCAGTCCGCCCGAAATGATAACGCGCGTGAGATCGAATCGCGCCAGTCCGGCGAGCGGGCGTGCCGCGCCGGTGCCGCCGTACAGTCCCGGATGGAAAGTATCGAGCAGCATATAGTCGGCGGCGGTGGCTGGCAGCGCCGCGTCGGGTGCGTCGGCGCGCATGCGAAACGCGCGAATCACCTGCACCGGCCATCCGCGCAGCGCGCGCTCCTCCTCGTCGCCGTGAAACTGGAGCAGGTCTAGGTCGAGTTCGCGCAGACGCTCCTCGATGTAATCGCGGCTCGCGTTGACGAAGACGCCGACGACGCTCGCACGGCGGCCGATCGCATCGCGGATTGCGTGCGCGCGCTCGATCGTCAGGCAGCGCGGACTCGGCGGATAAAAATTCAAACCGATCATATCGGCGCCGAGCGCAATCGCGGCTTCGGCGTCCTCGACGCGCGTGATGCCGCAGATTTTGACGCGCACGCTCACCTCAATCGATGCCTCGATCACTTGCGCCCACGGTGGCCTGCATCATTACGCGTCGCGCCCGCCGAGTGCGCCGGTAAGGGTCGCCAATGCTTCGCGTGGCTGGCCGCCGCGGAGCAGGCTCTCGCCGATTAGGAAGGCGCCCGCGCCCACCGCGTCGAGGCGGCGGATGTCGGCGGGCGTTTCGATTCCGCTCTCGGCGACGATCAACGCATCGCCGTGGTATTCGCCGAGCAACGTCTCGGTGGTCGCGAGGTCGGTCTTGAAGGTGTGCAGATCGCGATTGTTGATGCCGATGAGTTCGGCGTCCACTTTTCGCGCGAGCGTAAACTCGGCGGCGTCGTGCACTTCAATCAGCGCGGCCATCTTCAATTCATGGGCGAGCGCGGCGAGCGAACGCAACTCGCCCTCCTTGAGCATCGCGGCGATCAGCAGGACGCAATCGGCGCCGGCCGCACGTGCTTCATAGAGCTGGTAGGGGTCGAAGATAAAGTCCTTGCGCAGAATCGGCAGATCGACGGCCGTGCGGACCGCGCGCAGATCGTCGAGGGAGCCTTTGAAATGACGGTCGGTGAGCACCGAAATCGCGGCGGCGCCGCCGGCAAGGTAATCGCGCGCGACGGTGGCCGGATCGAGTCCCGGCAGGATATCGCCCTTGCTCGGCGAAGCGCGTTTGACCTCGGCGATAATCGCGGGGCGGCGCGCGCGGAGCGCGTCCAGGAAGGGGCGCGGCGCGGGCGCGCGAACGGCGGCGGCGGCGATCGCGGCGGGCGACACTACCTCACGCTGCGCGCGCACTTCGTCGCGCTTCGCCGCGAAAATATCATCGAGAATTGAAGCCATCGAAAATAACTCCGGATCAGGCCGGCGCGACGGTCTCGCCGTTACTCGCCCGGCGCATCCTTTCTATTGTATCGAGTGCGCGGCCCGACGCGATGATCTTTCGCGCTCGGTCGATGCCGTCGGCGAGCGACACCGCGCCGCCACCGACGTAAATCGCGGCGCCGGCGTTGAGTGCGAGTACCTCGTGCGCCGCACCCGGGTCGCCGGCCAGCGTGCGCCGCAGCATTTCGGTCGCGTCATTCGCGTCGGCGGCGAGAAAGGCGGCGGCGCTGGCTGGCGTTATGCCAAATTCCTCGGGCGCGATTACATACTCGCGCAGTTCGCCGCCTTTCACTTCGACTACGCGGGTCGATGCGCTCAGCGAGATTTCGTCGAGGCCGTCATTCCCATGCACGACCATCGCGTGCACCACGCCGAGTGCGGCGAGCGCCTCGGCCATCGGACGCAGCAGGCGTGGCTCCGAGACGCCGAGCAGTTGGCGCAGCGGGCGCGCGGGATTGGCGAGTGGCGCGATCAAATTGAAGAGCGTGCGGACGCCGAGCGTACGGCGCAGCACGGCGAGCCGCGCGAGCGCCGGATGATAGGCGGGGGCGAACACGAAGCAGCATCCCGCCTGTTCGAGGCAGCGTTTGAGGCCCGCGGCGTCGAGCTCGAGTTTGACGCCAATGCGCTCAAGCACGTCGGCGGCGCCGACCCGACCGCTGATGGCGCGATTGCCATGCTTGGCGACCGGCACGCCCGCCGTCGCCGCGACCATCGCGGCGGCAGTCGAGATATTAAAGGTGCCTGCGCCGTCGCCGCCGGTGCCGGCGGTATCGAGCACCTTGCCGTCGTTCAGGTTAAGCGGACGCGCCCGCTTGCGCAGCGCGCGCGCCCCGCCGGTCAATTCAGCGGATGCTTCGCCCTTCATCTTGAGTGCGACAAGGAAGCCCGCGACCAGCGCGTCGGGCACCACGTCGTCGAGAATCTCGCCGATCACGCCCTCGGCCTCGGCGGCGTCGAGCGAGCGTCCTTTCAGCACTTCGTCGAAGGCTGCGCGCAGATTGATCACGCGGCGACTCCGGCGAGAAAGTTGCGCAGCAGGTCCTTGCCCTCGCGCGTGCCGATCGATTCGGGATGGAATTGCACGCCCTCGATCCGATGCTCGCGGTGGCGCAGGCCCATGATTTC
This sequence comes from Deltaproteobacteria bacterium, assembly GCA_021780755.1. Classification (GTDB taxonomy): domain Bacteria; phylum Desulfobacterota; class Binatia; order Binatales; family Binataceae; genus JADMIL01. The sequence goes on from JAJXYF010000005.1 coordinate 197,212, forward strand.
GCCCTCGGCCGTGCGCGCGCTGATCTCCATACATTCGGGCAGCGAATCCGGCTCAACCAGCAGTGAATGATAGCGCATCGCCTCGAACGGATTGCTGAGGCCGGCGAAAATCGTCCGGCCGTCGTGCACGATCGGCGAGGTCTTGCCATGCATCAGGCGGGCGGCGCGCACCACCTTACCACCGAACGCTTCGCCCATGCATTGATGGCCGAGGCAGACCCCGAGCATCGGCAGTTCGCCCGCCAGTTCGCGCAAGATCGGTACGGAGATGCCGGCCTCGGCGGGCGTGCGGGGGCCGGGCGAGATGACGATCGCGTCGGGCTTGAGCGCGCGAGCGCCGGCGACGTCGATGGCGTCGTTGCGTCTGACGATAACTTCGACGCCGAGTTCGCCGAGGTACTGTACCAGGTTGTAGGTAAATGAATCGTAATTGTCGATCATGAGGAGTTTCATGACGGCTGACCTCCGCGCGCCGCGGCCTCGAACTCGCGGGCGGCGCCCAGCGCGCGAATCATCGCGCGGGCCTTGTTGACCGATTCGTCGAATTCGGAACCCGGATCCGAATCGGCGACCACGCCGCCGCCGGCCTGGATATAGACGCGGCCATTTTTGACCACCAGGGTGCGCAGTGCGATCGCGGTGTCGGTATTGCCGGTGTAGCTGAAGTAGCCGACCGCGCCGGCATAGACACCGCGTCGTGCGGGTTCGAGTTCGTCGATGATCTCCATCGCGCGGATTTTTGGCGCGCCCGAAACGGTGCCCTGCGGGAAGGTGGCGCGAAACGCGTCGAACGCGTCGTAGCCGTCCTGCAGTTCGCCGACCACGTTCGAGACGATGTGCATGACGTGCGAATAGCGTTCGACCGACATCAGTTCGGTGACCTTGACCGAGCCGATATTGGCGACGCGGCCGACGTCGTTGCGGCCGAGATCGACCAGCATCACGTGCTCGGCGATTTCCTTGGGATCGGCGAGCAGTTCGCGCTCGAGTGCGAGGTCCTCGGCCTCGTTGGCACCGCGCGGGCGCGTTCCCGCGATCGGGCGCAGAGTGATTTCACGGCCCTCGACGCGGACCATCGTTTCCGGCGAGGCGCCGACCAGTGTCATATCGCCGAGCCGCACGTAAAACATATAGGGCGACGGATTGATGGTGCGCAGGCTGCGATAGAGGTTGAACGGATGAACCGTCAGCGGCGCCTCGAAGCGCTGCGACGGGACCACCTGGATAATGTCGCCGGCCGCGATGTACTCCTTGGCCGCATCGACCATCCCCATGTAGCCCTCGCGGGTCTGGTTGGAAGTGATCTTCAACTCGCCATTGCCGGCGGGCGGTGGTGCTTCGAGGCACGGGGCGATGGCGGCCTCGCGCAGCCGCGCGATGGTCTCCTCGATTTTCGTTTGCGCGCTCTGGTAGGCGATTTTGGTCGAAGCGAATTCCTCGATCGGCACGCTGGCGATGATCTTGAGCGACTGGCGCACGTTGTCGAAGACCAGCACGGTATCGGTGAACATCATGCAGAGGTCGGGGACGCCCATGTCGTCGCGCACGGTGTTGGGGATGCGCGGTTCGAAGCAGCGCACGATATCGTAGGCGAGAAAGCCGACGGCGCCGCCGAAGAAGCGCGGCAGGCCGGGGATTTCGGGCGCGCGCAGGCGCTGGACCTCGCGGCGCAGCGCCTCGAAGGGATTATCGACGTGGCGCGCTTCGATCGCGCGTCCGGGCCGGATCAGATCCATGCGGTCGCCGCGCGCGCGCACCACCAGCGACGGTTCGGTACCGAGAAAAGTATAACGTCCCCATTTCTCACCGCCACGCACGCTCTCGAGCAGAAATGAGTAATCGCCACGGGCGACCTTGAGGAAGGCCGAGACCGGGGTTTCGAGATCGGCGGCGACTTCGCGGCATACCGGCACCAGGTTGAAACCCTGGGCGGCGAGCGCGTCGAAGTCCGCGGCACTTGGCGTGAGCATCGCGATTATCCTCCTGGTTCATTGGCCAACTTGACCGATCAACTCCACTGATATTTGCCGCCGGAGCGAATCCCGCGAGCACCCAAAACAAAAGGGCCGCAGGACATTTCGCCCGCGGCCCTTGGAAGATTCGGTTCTGTGATGGATTACAAAACCGGCGCGCAGGCGAACGCCACATGGCGCCAACGCCAGTTCGCCCAGTCGTACCGGTTTACACCGTCCATCATCGTAATAGTAAATAGCCAGTCGCGGTACTGCTTGTCAATCCGCGGGGTTTGCCGCCGGGCCCGATGGGCCCGCGCCGCCGCCACTCCCGCCGCCGTATATACCATTGTACCTCGCGCGCATGGCCTGCTGCGCTGCGACCGCGGCCTCCTGCGTCGGATAAGGGCCGATCACGACCCTGTACCAGGTCTGCCCGTTGAGTTGCGCAGGCACCAGATGGGGCTGATAGCCGAGTGCTTGCAGGCGATGAACCATCTCATTGGCGCCATTGCGATCCATCGCGGCCTCGATCTGGATATTGAAGGGCTTGTGCCGCGGATGGGCGGCGGGCGTGATCGCGGCAGCGGGGTGCGGTGGCGTGGGCGGCGTGCCAGCCGCGCTACGGTACGCGCCGTCGGCGGTGTCGGGGCCAGCGGCGGCGTCAGCGCCC
>JAJXYF010000017.1 GCA_021780755.1 Deltaproteobacteria bacterium
CCTGTAGCGCCGTGAACCATTCGAGGGGAAGCGCCGGCTTCGAGTCCGCGCCTAAGGCCGCAATGGGTCCGCCGCTGCTGGTGTCGGCCGCCGCCAGCGCTCCGGGTTCGTCACCATATGAATCGACTGGCGGCAGCTCCCAGGCTGGCGCCTCGCGCTCATCCTTCGCAACTGCCGGCACATTCGGACCGAGGCGCCGGCCGACGCGGATGCGCGCCTCGATTCGTTCGCGCGCTATTTGCGGGTCAATCATGATTGCACCAGGTCGTTAAAGTCGGTTCGGTCGCGATCGGGATCGCAAATGGTCACTTGCGCATGCGCGGCCCATCGGTCGGCGCAGGTATCCGCCGCCGATCGCCCTGCGGGGTCGGCGTCTGCGAAAATCGTCAAGTGTTCGATGCCGGCGAGTACCGGGAAGGCCGCGAGATTGCTCGCGTCGATCGCGGCCCATATCGGCTTGTGTGCGTGCGCGACGCTGAGCGCCGTTTCGATGCCCTCGGCGAGCGCGAGCCCGCGCGTAACGGCTTCATCCGGCCATAGCCGGATCACGCCGCCTTGTTTGCGGTGATTCTTGAGTAACAGTCTGGGCGGCTCGACATCGGCCTTCTTGCCGTCAGGTCTGATCCATGTTCGATGCAGGCTGAGCGGCAGCCCGGTTGCTGCACTCGTTACCAAAGCGACTACCGCCGGACCCTCGTGGCCGGATGGGTGCCGCAGTTGGTCGTGACATCGTAGATCGCCGTCAATTGGCGGGATCGCGCATCCGCGAGCTTCGAGATATTCGCGCGCAGCGCCGCCGATCGCCTTGCACCCATCCCATAGATCCCGTCCGAACTGCGATAGCGTGGTGTATTGCCGCGGCTCGGATGCCGTGTTGACGTTGAGCTTGCGCACCGTCGCGTGCGATCGCGAGCCGCCGGATTCGTTGCACCGATGGCAGGTGTACACGTAGCCGGCGCTGTCGACCTTGACGTGTAGCGGCTTCGTGCGCGAGTTCGGTTTGCAATCGTGCGCGAGCCGGTGATCGCCGAGCGGTAGTGCTGCGAGGTCGATCATTCGCCGCACCCTAGGCACTCGCCTACTAAGCGACGCACGGCCGCCACGTCGAGCCGTAGGACGCGAGCGACATCGTTGTCGGTGAGTCCGTCCCTGAGCATCGCCTGCGCGGCGGCGCGCAGCTCTCCGATCGTGCGCGGTGCGTGCTCCAGCGCGCGGCGGTCAAGATCGGTCATCGGTCGCGCCCCTTGAATGGCCGCTCCGGCTTCCAATGCCGCGCTCGTTCGTCGTCTACCAGGGCGCGTGCCGGCGATGGATGGCGGGTCCGAATGGCGAGTTTCCCGCGGACCTCGACGAATTCCACCGAGCGATGCGTGTGAAATAGATTGCGGACGCCTATCTCATCGAACGCCGACGCGCGTTCCGCGTCTTTCTGCCGGCGCAGTTCGTCCATGAATTCGCTCACGCCGCCGCCTTGTCGCGGATTGCGACGCGCGCGGCGATCCATCCGTCGATCTCGGATTCGAGCCATGCGCTCGCCCGGTCCGAGAGTTTGATTGGCTTCGGGAACTGACCGGCGCGAGCGAGCCGGTAAATCGAGTCGCGACCGAGTGAGACGCGGCCGCAAACCTCGCGAAGTCTCAAGAAGCGTGCTGAATTACTGTCCATGCCTGCCCTCCAAAAAAACAGCTCCGGTCATCTAAAAATGCCATCGGATTAGCGGCATTCAGCCCCGGAAAACTGTGCGAAATTCCGGTGGATGCGTTCACGCTGCGGGCCGAGGTGCGCACTCGGCGGCGAGTATCGTCTCGCGGTGCCAGCCGCACGCTTTCCCGCCGACGTAGATGTCGCGGGCCGGCAGGTTCCCGATCTTTTCCCATCGGTCGCGCGTCTGCGGGGCGATGCGGTATCGGTGCTGGATATCGGCGGGCCAAAATACCGCGGGCAGTTTCTCGGTCGTTGATTGCGTCATTGACGGTTGTCTCCGTGCATAAAAAAGCCCGCAAGCGCGGGCGTGAGGAAGGCTAGACGCAGCACCTATCGGCGCTCGTCGGTTATTCGGTTTCCGAAAAACTGAGGATTACAGGCGAAAAAAAACCGCCCGAAGGCGGTCTGTGTCTCTTAGCGAATATGTCGCGGCGCGTTGGTATTGCACATTGGCAGAATACGAGAGTTAAAACCGCGGTTTAAATCTGCGACATATAAACCGCATAAGTGCCCTCCAAAGCGGCGCGCTGTTTTTGCACACTGGCAGAATACGAGAGTTAAAATTGCAATTTAAAATCCTGGTCTGCCGCGGCGCGTTGGTATTGCACGCTGGCAGAATACGGGAGTTAAATCCTAGGATTAAATCTGAGACATATAAACCGCATAAGTGCCTTCCAGAGCGGCGCGCGGATCTAGGAACTCGCCGCACAGATTTTTCCATGCTGGCGATTCTCACGATTTAAAAGTCGACTTCTAACAGCCAACGTAATCAATCGGTTACGACTCATCGTCCCCGAATAACAGGGAATGCAGGTTTTCCCGCGCGGCGTTGAGTAGATGGTGATACTTTGTTTCCCCCATTCTCCACCCCAGCCGCCGATTCAATCGTCTGACCCTAAGCGCGCGCGGCAATGCGCGAGAAAATCCATAGTCCTCCGCGATTGATTCGCGTTGCTCATGAGGCAATCGACCGACAGCCGCGAGCACGAGGCGCAGCTTGCGCGAGAGCGGCGCGAGCGGTGCGCCGCGTTGTGCGGCTCCCGTAACGCCCTGCTTCATCACGCGCCCGATGATCGTAATCGGCTGCCAGTCGGTTTCAATCCGGCCATCGCGAATTTCGCGCCAAAGCTCCTCCAGCAAGTCGTCGATCTTTTTGAGGCGCGGATCCATGCGCCGATGTGATTGGCGCTGTCGCTCGCGCCATGGCTCAACGTCCCTCATTTGCCGCTCCCGTGCGTTTGACCAAAAGGCCGAAGGCGAAAACCACGTCAGAGGCCGTATAAGCGGCGATTACCTGCGACCCCTTCCAATGTGCTGCGCCTGGCCGAGCGCCCGCGCAACCACCGCGAGGTCACGCTGATTCAGCGCCTCGGCGAGAATCAAGCCTCGAGCGCG
>JAJXYF010000026.1 GCA_021780755.1 Deltaproteobacteria bacterium
CCGTCGCCGCTCCCACCAGCGTGTACTCCCGCTGTTCGTCGGTGAACCCGCAGGCCGAGACCATCCCTACGATGGCCACCCACATCAAGTATGTTCCTAGTTTTCTTAGCACCTTAAACCTTCCTTGCTTGCTGGCCACTACAGCTCAAACCCGGTAGTGGGCTGCGAGAACTCCCAAATATCCAAAACTCGAATTAAGGCCAAATTGATTAGTGGGCAGGGGGATTGTGACCGGCGCTGTCGCATCGCGTTCGATCGTCAAGGCGCTCAAGCAGTGAGAGACCACGTCATCCATCGGACACCACCATAACCGCGTGACAATATACTTGTTCTTTCTGGCACGTTGCAACATCCGGACGTTACTTTAACTTACGGTCGGAAACGGGTTGATAATGCCCCCAATGGCCGAAGAAACTGCACTTAGCGCCACTTTTTAGGTGGGACCGCCAGTTAGGGACGGCATCTTAGTCTCCGCGGCAGAGATGAAGATAATTTAGGAGCGCTAATGGATCTCAGGCTCGCCTGGGCGCCACGAAAAGAACGACGGGGCGAAATGGGGGGCTACCCCGGCTACTTTGATGACGTCCCCGGGACAGCGACAGCGTGGATGGCGGCCCGTTCGTGTTCGGCGGCGAAGGTGACCGACATTATTCGCGGCGGGATTCGGCGGAAGTGGCGCGAACTGCTAGAATCTGGCGTACCTATGCTTTCATTGGCGCGCGGCAAGGACGGGGAGTTCAAGCTCGTATCTGGGTATCAACCGGAGGGCGATCAGCCGGCCGCGATCGAGGCGATCTCGCGCAATCTCACCGACGGCGTGACCCATCAGGTGCTGCTCGGCGTCACCGGTTCGGGCAAGACCTTCACGATGGCGAACGTCATCGCGAAGTTAAACCGGCCCGCCCTGGTGATCGCGCCGAACAAGACGCTGGCGGCGCAGCTCTACAACGAATTCAAGAGCCTCTTTCCCGAGAACGCGGTGCGCTACTTCGTTTCGTATTACGACTACTACCAGCCCGAGGCCTACGTCCCTTCGACCGATACGTTTATCGAGAAGGACGCGAGCATCAACGACGAGATCGACAAGCTGCGGCATTCCGCCACCAAGGCGCTGCTGGAGCGCAACGACGTGCTCATCGTGGCGTCGGTCTCGTGTATCTACGGCCTGGGCGAGCCCGAGGTTTACTTCGAGCAGGTGGTGTTTCTGGAAGAGGCGCAGCGCATCGATCGGGACCGTGTGCTGCGCAAGCTGGTGGACATCCAATACCAGCGCAACGACTACGACTTCCATCGCGGGACCTTTCGCGTGCGCGGCGACACGGTCGAGATATTTCCGGCGTACGAAGAGAACCGCGCGGTGCGCGTGGAGTTCTTCGGCGACGAGGTCGAGGCGCTGTACGAAATCGATCCGCTGCGCGGGAAGGTGATCCGCAAGTTGCAGAGCGTCGCGATCTATCCAGCGTCGCATTACGTGACGACCTCGGATCGGATGGAGACGGCGGTCACCAATATCCGCGAGGAGCTAAAGGAGAGGCTGGAACATTATCGCCGCGAGAACCGGCTGCTCGAGGCGCAGCGGCTGGAGCAGCGCACGCTCTACGACCTCGAATTGCTGGCCGAGATGGGCTTTTGTCCGGGGATCGAGAACTACTCGCGACATCTGACCGGGCGCGCACCGGGGCAGGCGCCGCCGACGCTGCTGGATTATTTCGCGAAGAACTTTCTGTGCTTCGTCGATGAAAGCCACGTGACGATTCCGCAGCTCGGCGGGATGTATCGCGGCGATCGGTCGCGCAAGGAGACGCTGGTCGATTTCGGCTTCCGGCTGCCCTCGGCGCTGGACAACCGGCCGCTCAATTTCGAGGAATGGGAGGGGCTGGTCAAGCAGGTGGTTTACGTTTCGGCGACGCCCGGCGACTACGAATTGCGCAGATCCGGCGGCCTGGTGGTCGAGCAGTTGATCCGCCCGACGGGGCTTATCGATCCGCAAATCGAAGTGCGCAAGGCGGGCACGCAGGTGGACGATCTGCTCGATCAGATCCGCCAGCGCGTTGCGGCTAACGAACGAATTCTGGTCACCTGCCTGACCAAGAAGATGGCCGAGGACCTGACCGACTACTACCACGACCTCGGCGTGCGCGTGCGCTACCTCCATTCGGACATCGAGACCATCGAGCGCGTCGAGATTATCCGCAGCCTGCGCAAGGGCGACTTCGACGTGCTGGTGGGGATCAACCTGCTGCGCGAGGGACTCGACCTGCCCGAGGTGTCGCTGGTCGCGATTCTCGACGCGGACAAGGAAGGCTTTCTGCGATCGGCGCGCTCGCTAATCCAGACCATCGGGCGGGCGGCGCGCAATCTGAACGGCAAGGTCATCATGTACGCCGACGCGATCACCGACTCGATGCGCACGGCGATGGGCGAGACCGATCGGCGGCGCGCGAAACAGGTCGCGTACAACGAGCAGCACGGCATCACGCCGGCGACGATCGTGAAAGCGATCGACGCGTCGCTGGTCGAGATGTATTCGCCGGAATGGGCGGTGGTGCCGGAGGTTGACGAGCCGAAGAAGGCGGAGAAGGACGAGCTGATCCCGGCGCACGAATTGCCCGATCGCATCAGCGACTTGCGCCATCAGATGATGGAGGCGGCGGAGAAGCTCGACTACGAGCGCGCGGCGCAGTTGCGCGATCAGATCAAACGGCTCGAGCGGCACATGTTCGGGATGGATGCGCAGCGGCCAGCGCCGCCCGCGTTGCCGCCGGGCGCGGCGCATCGCCATGAAAACGACGCGCCGCACGGGCGGCTCGACCGTCGTCAGTCCAAGGGCGTCGGCGCGAAGGGCTCGCAAGGGCCGGCGCGCGGAGGGCGCACGGCGAGCGGAGAAGGAGCATCACCGGGCGCGGCGAAAGCGAAAACGGGCGTGCGGCAGGGCAAGCTCAAGCTGATTCCCGACGATCGCGAATAGCGCGCGCGGGTCGCGCCGGGGTTAGTAAATATCAGCTCCGGGCGTTCACGTGCGCACCTCGATGCGTTGACTGCGCGCGCGCTCGCCGCTACTCTGAGGATGCCTTTAAATCGCTCCTGCGAGGGCGAAAAGGTGAATAATATGCCCTGTATCAGCGCTCTAACCGGCTACCCGTGTACGCCGGTATTTTTTCGCAGACAAACCCACTGCTTAGTTCGCGATCCAGATCGCCGAACGATCGTGCGCGTCGGGAGATCGCGATGACGCCCAGGCCAACGCCCGCGCTCGACGCCGAGGCGATCGCCCGCTGCATCAAGCGCATCGCGCACGAAATCATCGAGCATCGCGAGGGCCATGCGGGCAAGCTTGCATTGATCGGAATCGTGCGCCGCGGTGCGAGTCTCGCCGAACGGCTCGCCGCGGAACTGCGCGCGGGCAAGGTCCGCGATATTTCTGTTGGCACGATCGACATCTCGTCATATCGCGACGACGGTCGCGGTGAACCGGGCGACCCGCGCCTGATCAGCCGCGACATTCCTTTTTCGATCGACGGCGCCCGCGTCATCCTGGTTGACGACGTGCTCTACACCGGACGCACGGTGCGCGCGGCACTGACGGCGCTGGCAGAACTCGGACGGCCCGAATCGATCGAACTTGCGGTGCTGGTCGATCGCGGCCAGCACGAACTGCCGATTCGCGCCGACCATGTGGGCAAAAATATCGCCGCTCCGCCCGACCAGCGAGTGTACGTGCGGCTGAGCGAAATCGATGGCGTTGACGTCGTCGTAATCGGCGGCGGGAAGCCGTAGCGTTGATGGCGCGCCTGCCAAAATACGACATCGTGTCGATCGAAGATTTGGAGATCGACGAGATCGAACGGATCTTTCGGCTCGCCGATTCCTTCGCCGACGGAATCGCGAACGGCACGCCCTGCACCACCGCGGCAGGCCTGATCATGGCTACGCTGTTTTACGAACCGTCAACGCGCACGCGCCTCAGCTTTGAATCCGCGATGCATCGGCTGGGTGGTGCGGTGATCAGTTCCGCCGACATGCACGCGAGTGCCGCCTCCAAGGGCGAGAGCCTCGCCGACACTGCCCGCGTGGTTTCCGCGTACGCGGACCTGATCGTCGTGCGCCATCCGTTCGACGGCGCCGCGCGCGTGGCCGCCGAGTACGCCACGGTGCCGGTGATCAACGCGGGCGACGGCAGTCGCGAACATCCGACGCAAACGCTGTGTGACCTTTACATCCTGCGGCGCAAAAAGGGCCGCCTGAAAGGGCTTACGGTCGCACTCTGCGGCGATCTCAAATTTGGCCGCACGGTGCATTCGCTGATTTACGCGCTCGCTCGCTTCGGCGCGAATATCGTCGCGGTGCCCTACGGCGGCATGGACGTTCCCGACTACGTGCTGGAGCGGGTCGCCGCCGAGCGCAACTACAACTTTTCGACAATTTCGATCGATGAACTGAAGTCGCAGGCGGGCGGGCTCGACGCGCTCTATCTGACGCCCAACGCACCGCATCAGATGGCGCTGTTTACCGGCGAGATGCCGCTGGAAACGGTGCCCAGTGTGCGGCCGCCGGCGGCGCTCGACGCGTTTTATGTCACGCGGCTGCAGCGCGAACGGCTCGCCGAAAAAGACCGTGCGCAGGCCGGCTATGCGCATTTTGACGCGCGCGCGCTGCGCAGCAGTCGTGCGCATGACGCGGTCGTGATGCATCCGCTGCCGCGCACCGATGAACTCGCGTACGAGCTCGATTCCGATCCGCGCGCGGTTTATTTCGAGCAGGCGGCGGCGGGCGTGCCGGTGCGGATGGCGCTGATCGCGTGGATGCTCGAACGCGGGCACGCGGTTGCGCGTCCGCCGGCGGCCGGCCCGCCGATCAAGTTCAAGGACGAGCCGGCGCCGCGCTGTCTCAATCCGACCTGCATCACGCGCAACGAAGGAGCCTACCTGCATCAGCGTTTTCGCCTGGCGCGCACCACCAACCGGGCGTTGCTGGTGTTGCGCTGCGAATACTGCGAGCGCGAACTGCCGGTGGAGTTCGTCGGTCACGCCACCACGCATCGCTTCTATCGGTTCGACGAAAATTTATACGGCTACGTGCGCCAATGGATCGAGGAAGGGACGCTCTCGGTATTTGAAACGGTGAAGCAGGCCGAGGAGGGCGGCTACGAACCGTATCGGCGCGGGCCGCAGCGCGAAATCATGAACGCCGCGGAAATTGCGGTGGCGTGCGGCGCGATCGCGACGCAGATAATCGGCGACCTTGCGGACCCGACCGGGCTCGCCTTCGTCGGCGTGGTCTCGCGCGGTGCGATGCTCGCGTTGCGGCTGCGCAATCTGATCGAGGCGCGGACCGGCGTGCGCGCTCCATGTGCGGCGCTCGACGTCTATGCCGGTGCCGCCGCGATCCAACCAATCGATGGGCCGGACTTCGACGTTGACGGCCGCACCATCGTGCTGGTCGATGACGTGATCAATTCGGGCTGGACCGTGCAGCGCGCGATGACCACGCTGTGGCAGCGTGGGCGTCCGGCCACCGTGAAGCTCGCGGTGCTGATCGATCGCGGTCATCGGGCGCTGCCGATTCGGCCCAATTACGTCGGCAAGAGTATCCCATCGGCGCGCGCCGATCGCGTGCAGGTGCGGCTAGGGCCGATGGCCGGCGACAGTGAGACACGCAAATCCTCGGACCGCGTGGTGCTCTATACGATGGTCGAATCGATCAAGGAAGCGGAGCGCCCGCAATGAGGCCGCTGATGCTGCGCGGCGGACGCGTGATCGATCCGGCGTTCGAGATCGATGGCGCCTACGACGTGCTGGTAATCGACGGCGAAATCGACGCGCTCGAGCCGTCCGGCACGCTCGCCCCGCCCGGCGACACTGTGGTGATCGACTGCACGGGGCTGTGGGTGGTGCCGGGCTTGATCGACGTGCACGTGCATTTGCGCGACCCTGGATTTCCGCAAAAGGAAACCATCATAACGGGGCTGCGCGCGGCCGCCGCCGGTGGTTTTACGACCGTGGCGGCGATGGCGAATACGTCGCCGGTTGACGACACGCCGTCAATCGCCGGCTACATGCTCGAGCAGGCGCATGCGGCCCGGGCGACTCGCCTGATCCCGGTTTCCGCCGTGACCAAAGGGCTCGCCGGCCGTGAGTTGGTGGATTTTGCCGCGATGGCCGACGCGGGCGCGCGGCTTTACTCCGATGACGGTATCCCGATCGACAACGAAGCGATCCTGGTGAGTGCGTTTCGCGAAGCCGCACGCATCAATTTCGCGATTTCGCTGCACGAAGAGGACCGCGCGCTGACTGGACACGGCGCCTGTAACGCGGGCGACGTATCGAAGCGCCTCGGCGTCGCGGGAATTCCGGTTGCGGCCGAAGCACACCGCGTGCGGCGCGACCTCGCGATTGCGGTCGGCGCGGGCGCGCCGGTGCATATCGCCCACGTCTCGACCGCCGAAAGTATCGAGTTGGTGCGGGCGGCGCGCACCCGTGGTGCCAACGCAACCTGCGAGGCGACGCCGCATCATTTCATGCTCGACGACGGCGCGTTCGCGCGCTTCGGCCCGAATGCCAAGATGGCGCCGCCGCTGCGCTCGGGCGAAGACGTTGCGGCTCTGCATGCGGCGCTGGCCGACGGCACGATCGACGTGATCGCGAGCGACCACGCGCCTCACGATCCCGTATCGAAACACCTCGACCGGCTCGCGCCGTTGTTCCCCGGCGATCGCGACGCGGCGCGCCTGTCACCTGATGACGCGGAAATACTGGCGTCGTCGGCCAATGGGATCGTTGGGCTCGAAACGTCCCTCGGACTCGCGTTGGAACTGGTTGATAAGGGCGTGATCGGCGTATCGCGATTGGTCGCGCTGATGGCGATGAATCCCGCCAGGTTGCTTCGTCTCGACGCGCAAGGCACGCTGGCGCCCGGCGCATGTGGCGATATCACGGTGATCGATCCAAAGGTCGAATGGACGGTTGACCCGGCGCGGTTCCTCTCGATGAGCCGCAACACACCGTTTACCGGCAGACGGCTGAAAGGCAAAGCCGCGTATACTATCGTCGCGGGGGAAGTGGTCCACGCGATGCGGCCGTTGGTGGAAATGAACAGGACCTGAAGCAAGGCGACGATGCACGCATCCAAGGAAGCAATTCTGGCGCTGGCCGACGGCCGGATTTTTCGCGGCTGGGCCTTTGGCGCGATCGGCGAAAGCACCGCCGAGGTCGTTTTTAATACTGCGATGACCGGCTATCAGGAAGTCCTCACCGACCCGTCGTACAAGGGGCAGATGGTCTGCATGACGTGTCCCGAAATCGGCAACGTGGGGATCAATGCCGATGACGAGGAGTCGGCGCGCGTTTATGTTGAGGGCTTCATCGTGCGCGAATACGTCGCGCAACCCTCGAACTGGCGGTCCGAGATGGCGCTCGGCGAGTACCTGGAGCGGGCGGGCGTGGTCGGTATCGAGGGTATCGATACGCGCGCGCTGGTTCGCCACATTCGGACGGCGGGTGCGCAGCAGGCGGTGATTTCGAGCGTCAATCGCAACGCGGGGGAACTCGTCGCCAGGGCCAAGGCAACGCCCGGTCTGGAAGGTCGCGACCTCGTGAAGGAAGTGACGACCGCGGAGCCCTACGATTGGGACGTGGCGGATTGGGACCTCGCGGACGGGTATCGCAGGGCGTCGAAAGAAGCCTTGCGCGACGCGCCGTTGGTGGTCGCGATCGATTACGGAATCAAGCGCAACATCCTGCGACGCCTGGTCGCGACAGGCTTTCGCGTTACCGTGATGCCCGCGTCCGCCACCGCCGCGCAAGTTCTCGCGCTCAACCCCGACGGGATCTTTCTCTCCAATGGTCCGGCGGATCCCGCGGCGGTGCCGTACGCGGCGGAAACGGTGCGCGGCTTGCTCGGCAAGAAACCGATTTTTGGAATTTGCCTCGGCCATCAATTGCTCGGCCTGGCGCTGGGCGGCCGCACCTACAAGCTCGGCTTCGGACATCATGGCGCGAACCATCCGGTGATGGATTTGCGCACGCGGCGCGTTGAAATCACGTCGCAGAATCACGGCTTCGCGGTTGCCGCGGAGTCGCTGGCGGGCAAGGCCGATCTGTCGCATTTGAATCTGAACGACCAGACCGTCGAAGGCCTGCGCGGTATCGGCGTGCCGTTTTTTTCGGTGCAGTACCATCCCGAGGCGTCGCCGGGACCGCACGATTCAAACTACCTGTTCGATCGCTTCAGCCGCCTGGTGAGAGATTTCCCGCGCTACGGCAACGAGGCTTTGGACCGCGTGCTGGCGGCCGAGGGTGGTCTTGGCGGCGCGTTATGATTCAAGTGCTGGCGCTGAAAACTGAATTTACACGAGTACCGAAGTAACCGACGTGCCGCTGCGTAAAGATCTCAAATCCGTGCTGCTGATTGGCTCCGGTCCGATCGTTATCGGACAGGCCTGCGAATTCGACTACTCGGGAACTCAGGCGCTCAAGGCCCTGCGCGAGGAAGGGCTGCGGCTGATCCTGGTGAACTCTAATCCGGCGACGATCATGACCGACCCGGAGTTGGCCGACCGCACCTATATCGAGCCGATGACGGCGGGGACGATCGCGAAAATTATCGAACGGGAACGCCCCGACGCGCTGCTGCCGACGGTCGGCGGGCAAACCGCGCTCAACCTTGCGATCGAACTCGCCGAAGCGGGAGTGCTCGAAAAATTCGGCGTGGAATTGATCGGCGCGAAGCTCGGGGCGATCAAGAAGGCCGAGGATCGCGACCTCTTCAAGCGTGCGATGATCAAGATCGGGCTCGATGTGCCGGCCTCCGACGTCGCGCATTCAGAGGAGGAGGCCGACCGCATCCGCGCGCGGATCGGACTGCCGCTCATCATCCGACCGTCGCGCACGCTGGGCGGCACCGGCGGATCGATCGCGCGCGCGCCCGAGGATTTTCAGGCCAAGGTGCGATGGGGCCTCGAGATGTCGCCGAATCACGAGGTGCTGATCGAGCAATCGGTCGAGGGCTGGAAAGAATTCGAACTCGAGGTGATGCGCGACACCGCCGATAATGTCGTGATCGTCTGCTCGATCGAAAACCTCGATCCGATGGGGGTGCACACGGGCGACTCGATTACGGTGGCGCCGGCGCAGACCTTGACCGACAAGGAATATCAGATCATGCGCGACGCCGCGCTGCGCATCATCCGGGAGATCGGCGTCGATACGGGTGGATCGAACATCCAGTTCGCGATCGATCCGGCGAGCGGGCGGATGGTCATTATAGAGATGAACCCGCGCGTCTCGCGAAGCTCCGCGCTGGCGTCGAAGGCGACCGGATTTCCAATTGCGAAGATCGCGGCGCGACTGGCCGTCGGCTATCGGCTTGACGAGATTCCCAACGATATCACCAGGATGACGCCGGCCTGCTTCGAGCCGACGATTGATTACGTCGTCACGAAAATACCGCGCTTCACGTTCGAGAAGTTTCGCGGCGCCGTCGATGAACTCGGTCCGCAGATGAAATCGGTGGGCGAGGTGATGGCGATTGGGCGCACCTTCAAGGAGTCTCTGCAAAAAGCCCTGCGATCGCTTGAACTGGGCTCCTATGGCCTGGAAAGCCGCGTGCTCGGCCTCACCCGCGAGCAGGTGTTCTCGACGCTCCAGGCCCGGCTGGTGGTGCCCAACAGCCATCGCCTGCACTACCTGGCGGACGCCTTGCGCATTGGCGTTGCGCCGGCGGAGATCCATCGGCTGACGAAGATCGATCCGTGGTTTATCAATGCGATCGCCGAGATCGTCGCGACCGAGTCGAAGGTTGCGGCGCTGCCGCTGGAGCCCGATCTGTTCCAGGAAATCAAGGCGATGGGCTTTTCGGATCGGCGCATCGCGGAAATTCGCGGGACGACTGAAAACGAGATCGCGCAACGCCGGCGCGAATTCGGCGTGCGTCCGGTTTACAAGGCGGTCGATACCTGCGGGGCGGAATTCGAGGCGTTCACGCCGTACCTCTATTCCACCTACGAGGGCGAAGACGAAGCCCCGCCCGACCAGCGGCGCAAAATTATTATTCTCGGCGGCGGGCCGAACCGGATTGGACAGGGCATCGAGTTCGACTACTGCTGCGTGCACGCGAGCCTCGCCCTCAAAGACGACGGCTTCGAGACCATCATGGTCAACTGCAATCCGGAAACGGTTTCGACCGATTACGATATTTCCGATCGGCTCTACTTTGAGCCGCTGACCTTCGAGGACGTGTTCGCGATCGTCGAGCGCGAGCAGCCTGCCGGCGTGATTGTGCAGTTCGGCGGACAGACGCCGCTCAAGCTTGCGGTGCCGCTTGCGTGCGCCGGAGTGCCCATCTTAGGCACGCCCCCCGACGCGATCGATCGGGCCGAGGATCGCGAGCGCTTCAACCAGTTGGTCGAGAAACTCGGGCTCCGCCAGCCGCGGGGAATTCTCGCGCGCAGCGCCGTCGAAGCGATTAGCGGCGCCGCGCAAATTGGCTACCCGGTGCTGATTCGCCCCTCCTACGTACTGGGCGGGCGCGCGATGGAGATCATCGCGGACGAAACCGGCCTCAAGCGTTACCTGGAACAGGCGCTGCAAGCTTCCGATCAACGGCCGCTGCTGGTTGACCGCTACCTCGACGGCGCGATCGAAGTCGATGTGGACGCAATTTCGGACGGCGAGCAGGTGGTGATCGGCGGCGTGATGGAACATATCGAGCATGCCGGCATCCATTCGGGCGACAGCGCTTGCGTACTGCCGCCGCGCACGCTGAGCGGCGCCGTTCAGCAACAGTTGATCGAGCAGACGCGGATGCTCACGCGGGAGCTCGGGGTGATCGGCCTGATCAACGTGCAGTTTGCGATTTACGCAGGCGAGATTTACATCCTCGAAGTCAATCCGCGTGCCTCGCGGACGATTCCTTTCGTCAGCAAGGCGATCGGGGTGCCGCTGGCGAAGCTCGCGGCGCGGGTGATGGCGGGCAAGAAACTCAGCGAACTCGGCTTCACCACCGAACGTGTTCCGGCACACGTCGCGGTGAAGGAATCGGTCTTTCCTTTCGTCCGCTTCCCGGGCGTCGATACGATCCTCGGCCCAGAAATGAAATCTACCGGGGAAGTGATGGGGATCGACGTTTCGTTCGCCGCCGCCTTTGCCAAGGCGGAACTGGCGGCCTCAACCGACCTGCCGACGGCTGGGCTGGTCTTCCTGAGCGTTCGCGACGCCGACAAGGAAGCGCTTGAGCCGATCGCGCGCGGACTGGCGTCGATGGGCTTCGAGCTGGTGGCGACCGGCGGCACCGCGCGATGGATCAATCGCCTCGAGATCAAGTGCGACGCCGTGAACAAGGTCGCGCAGGGCAGCCCCCACGTCGTCGATCTGATGCGGCAGGGCAGGGTGGCGATGGTGATTAACACACCGGACCAAGCGGGGACCAGCGACTCGTTTTCGATTCGGCGCACGGCGCTGGAGTTGCGGCTGCCGTTTTTCACTACGATGGCGGGGGCGGGAGCGGCGGTCGAGGCGATCGCTTCGTTGAAAGCGGAGCCGCTCGGAATCCGCGCGCTCCAAGACTATCACTTGAGCTAAGCGGAGCAGCTTGACCGCCGCCGTGGCATCTTCGCGACACCCCAAAAATCCGACCGCACCCGAGGTCCCGCCCGACGGCCCCGGTCGAGCGCAAAAGTCAGCGGCGAACGGCGGTGTGTTGCAAATAAGCATCGCGTCTGTGCGTGGAATCGGGCCGAAAAGAGCGGCAGCGCTGCGTGAGAGCCATATCGAGTCGTTGGTTGATGCACTCTTGCACTTGCCATATCGCTACATCGATCTGCGCGAGCGTCATGGTATTACAAATTTGCAACTCGGTGCGGACGCCTTGCTCGAAGGACGCCTCGAAGGGCTCTCTATACGGCCGCGCGGATATGGCAATTTTCGCAGCGCGAGTTCCGCGCGACTGGTCGATGCGAACAATCGCCGAATCAGGGTCGTGTGGTTCAATCTCCCGGCCTATACGCAATTTCCGACGGGCGAACCGATCCTGCTATACGGCAAGGTCGGCAGCGGGGCCGATGGAACGCTCGAGATTGTCCATCCGGAGGTCCATCGGATTGCGAGTGTTGAGTTGCCACCGATTCGCCCCGTGTACAGCCTGCCGGAGGAGGTGCCGCAGCGGCTGTTCGCCTCGGTCGTGAGCGAGGGGCTGACTAGAGTTGAAGCGTTGGCGAAGCTCAAGGGCGGCGGCACTGGCGCCACTGAAATCGGTGCGTTGCCGTTGGAACTCGGCGGCGACGCGGGCACGCAGCCGATAAGTGCCGCGCTGCGCTACCTGCATCGACCGCCCGCCGACGCGAATATCGAGCACCTCAATGAAGGCGATACGGCGGCGCATCGGACGCTGGCGTTGGACGAGATGTTTGTCTTTCAGCTCGCGCTCTGCCGCGAGCGCGCCCGCTCCAGACGGCGCACGGGTGCGGTCATGGCCGGGCCGGGGCTGACCGAAACCTTCAAGGAAACGCTTCCATTTGCACCGACCATTGCGCAGATGCGCGCGATCGAAGAAATCGCGATCGACCTGGCGGCACCGACGCAGATGAATCGCCTGCTGATCGGCGACGTCGGCAGCGGCAAAACGGTGGTCGCGTTCTGGGCGGCGCTGCGCGCGGCGGAAGCGGGCTATCAAACCGCGATCATGGCGCCGACCGAACTACTCGCGGAACAGCACCAGCGCAACTTTGAACGGTTATGCGGGCGGCTGGGCCTGATGAGCACGCTGCTGACCGGCAGGAGTACCGGCAACGAACGGGCGCGAAACTTGCGCGCGATCGAACGCGGCGATTTCGCGGTGGTGTTCGGCACTCAGGCCTTGATCCAGGAAGGCGTGCGAATGCACAAGCTGGGGCTCGCCGTGATCGACGAGCAACATCGGTTTGGCGTGTTCGATCGCGCGCGGCTGATTGCGCTCGGGTCGCAGGCCAACGTCCTGCTGATGACGGCGACGCCAATACCGCGCAGCCTCGCGCAGACGCTGTTTCGCAACCTGAGCGTCTCGGCGCTCGACGAGATGCCACCGGGACGGACGCCGATCACAACCGGGATCTTCAGCGAGCGCGCGATGGCCGACGTGGATGCGATCGTCCGCGGCGAGATCGCCAAAGGCAATCGCGCGTACTACGTACTGCCCTTGATCGATGGTTCCGACGACGAGCAAGGCGAGGGGCGTGCGTCGGTGATCGCGATGGCGAAGCGGCTGAACGGGACGCTCGCGGGCGCGCGCGTCGGCATGCTGCACGGCCGGATGCGTCCGGCCGAAAAGGAACGTGCGATGCGCGAGTTTCGCGACGGTGCACTTGACGTGCTGGTATCGACGACGGTGGTTGAAGTCGGGATCGACGTAGCCGAGGCGACGGTGATGGTAATCGTGGCGGCGGATCGCTACGGAATGGCGCAGTTGCATCAGTTGCGCGGACGCGTCGGACGCGGCGCGGCGCCGTCGCGCTGCTGCCTGATCGTGTCGGACGGCGCACGCGGCCCGGCGCTGGAGCGGATGCAAGTACTGGCGCGGAGTACGAACGGGGCCGAAGTCGCGCACGCGGATTTGCGTCTGCGCGGTCCCGGCGATCTTTTCGGCGCGCGGCAAACCGGCGCGTTACCGCTCAGGTTCGCACGCTTTATCCGTGATTGGACAATGATCGAGACGGCCGCCGACCTGGCTGAGCGATGGCTCGAGCGCGATCCGAAGCTGGACCGTCCGGCTTCGTCGGGCGCGCGTGCGGCGCTCCAGCGAATATTGGATTCCGGTTTCAGTCTCGGCGATATAGGCTAGAGACTCGCGGAACGCGCTCGATCGTATCGGGCACCATCGAAGCGAGAGAGCGGGGCGACCAACGATTGGGCATGGGAGCGAGGGCGAACGGCTCGAAGCCGAAGGGAAGAGTCACGGTGCGCCGGGAGGTATCGGCCGGCGGACTGATTTGGCGGCGGCGCGAGGGCCAGGTCGAAGTCGTGCTGGTGCGTCCTGCGGGCAAACAAACCTGGGTGCTCCCAAAGGGCCATCTGGAACCCGGCGAAGGCGTGATCGAGGCGGCCGCGCGCGAGGCCACCGAAGAGAGCGGGCTCGAGGTCGTCGCCGGCGAACCGTTGGGGGAAGTTTCCTACGTCTATTCATGGCGCGATGGGCCGGCTGATTCGTCAATCAAAATCTTCAAGCGCGTCCATTTCTATTTGATGAAATGCATTGGCGGCGATCCCTCGGCGCACGATGGCGAGATCGACGAGGTCGCCTGGCTCGGGATCGACCAGGCGATCGATCGCGCCAGCCATAAGAGCGAGCGTGACCTGATCGTAAAGGCGCGCACGATGCTCGCGTCCTGAGGTCTCGCGGCCGCCGCGCGCGCTTGCAGAACCCGGGAAATTGCCGAGGAACCCAAAACCTTCGTTACATCATTAATTCGTGATGACGATTGAACTGGTGCCGGCGATGGGCGAGCCCACGCTGTGTCCGCGCATGGCGGTGAGAGCGCGGTTATCGACGGTCACGGCGTGCGCGGGTGTCGCGTGGGTGATGGTGCTCGCACGCCAGATAGCGGGAGCCAGCCGATCGAACCGGCGCGCGCCGTCGCCGATCGCGATCAAGACGTTGGGGGTTTTGATCTCGACTCGATGCGGCATCCCGGGCCCCGAAATCCGGTCGAGGATCGACCCATAGACGTCGCCAAAGCGCTTGGCGGTTTCGCCGTCGCGGAAGCTGACGATCCAGAGCACGGTCAGGGCGCGG
This sequence comes from Deltaproteobacteria bacterium, assembly GCA_021780755.1. GTDB lineage: Bacteria > Desulfobacterota > Binatia > Binatales > Binataceae > JADMIL01. Next base: position 14,761 of record JAJXYF010000026.1, read on the forward strand.
TCTTTTTGCAGGACGATCATGCGATCGCCGGACCAGTGCTCGACGAGCGCGATTTCCGGCGCCGTCATCGCGAGGTTGCGCTGGATGATGACCTTGAGCAGCATCGCGCCGTAAGTGTCGTCGTCGGCCTTGCTCCAACCGTCGAGCACATCCTGATAGCCGGTGAGGTTGATATCGACGAGTTGCGCATGCCGATCGAAATACAACTCCGGATTCATAATCTGCAGCGTCGCCCGCGGCGGGTCGGCATAAATCGCGTTCACGGCGTTCCATCCGCCGCGGCGGTAGGCCTCGGCGACGAAGCGCACCCCCTCGGCGTACTGGAACACCATGGGCGCGGTGAGTCCCAACGGGGCGTCGCCGGATTGCGCAGCCATCGTCTGCGGCAGGCCGTTCATGCGATCGACGATCGCATCGATGGTCGCGTCGTTTAGGTTACCGACGACATAGCCGTAGCCGGCAAGCGTCGCGTCGCCCTCGGCCACCGCCTTGAGCGCGAGGTCGCGATCGTCGTTGTCCTTGACCTTGTCGATCATCTGCTCGATGTGAAAATGCTGGTCTTGCAGGGCGTGCGTGAGTTCATGCGCGAGCAGCATCTCACCGACCAGATCGTGGCGCGTGACGAAGCTGGCGGCGCTGTTCCAAAAGCCGATATCGACCGCGCCCTCGACCAGCACCATCTGCTTGGAATGCGGATCGTAGAAGCCCGCGACCTGGCTGTGCATCAACTTCAAGGTCTCCGCCTTCAGATCCATGCCGGCCGGATAAACTCCAGTCATCGCGCCGGTCAGACTGCCGATGCGCATCTCATCCTCGGTGTGATCGCGCTCGATTTCCGCCTGCATCATCGCGAGCGCCTCGTCGCGCGTTTTGAGCACAAGAGGCACCGGTGCCGAGAAATTGAGGCCGCGAAAGCGCTCGAGGCCCGCCTCGATTTCCTGCGCCTTGGTGCGGTTGACCGCACCGTCGTGGACCAGCGTATAGGCGCATCCGCACAGCGCCAGCCCCAGCAGCGCGACAATTTGTAGGCGACGCGAGGCGGCGCGAAGTAAGTTCGGTTTCGGCATCGTCGAATAGTCAGAGAGTGGAGCCGGCGGCGCACCGCAAGGCCCGCGCGGTCAGTGCGGGCACGATAGCGTCCGGCGCTCGTCAGCCGCAAGCGTCGCGCTATTCAGTGATGATGACGGCAGGATAACCGTAGCCGGCGACGCGGACGGCGCGATTTTCGGCCTCCTGCCGGTTCATAAAGGCGCCCATCCGCACCCGGTAGTAGCGAATTGAACCGGCCTCCGCGGTCTCGATATGAACGTCGGGATAGGCCACGGCGAGACGCTGTTGCACGAGACGCGCGTTGCCCGCATCGGCAAAGGAGCCGACCTGGACGTAGAAGCGCTCGCCGATGGCAGGACCGCCGGCCGGCGTCGCCAGCACGTCCATGCGGACGTGAGCGGTGCCGGGACCAATCATGCCAAGCACGCGTGCGGCCTTGTGCGAGAGGTCGATTTGACGGCCCTTGACGTAGGGACCGTGGTCGTTGACGCTGACTTCGACGGCGCGCCCGTTGGCAAGATTGGTCACCAGCAGGTGGGTCCCGAGCGGGAACAGCGTCGAGGCGGCAGTGAGATCCTCCTGATCGTAAACCGCGCCGCTGGAGGTGCGATGCCCGTGGAAGCCCGGACCGTACCATGAGGCGACGCCGGTCACCGAGGTAATCTGAGACGGCGGGACAGGCGGTTGCGTCGCGCATCCGGCAAGCAGCGCTGAAATTATCGCGAACAGAGCGGACAGGATAAAGGCGACGAGTGCACGCGACGCGCATCGTGAATCGAACGCGCCAATGCCGGCTTGCATTTCGATGCGCCCCTCAGCCGCCACCACCATCCTCCGCGACTGGATTATAATGCGCCGGCAGGCCCGGATGAAACGTGCCATCCACAGGTGCGAGAGACTGGGACGCATCGGCTGTGCATACAGCGTGGCGGCGCGGGTTCAGCCGTTATACAGGCGCATGATAGACTCGAAATGGATACGAGAACGACAAAATGCTACGCACACGTGAGGATCTCGAAGAACTGGAACGGCGCACACTGGCGCCGTATGCGATGCTCGCGCGCGATAGCCGCGGGCGGCGCGTCGATGAACCGCCGCATCCGATGCGCACCGCGTTCCAGCGCGATCGCGACCGCATCGTGCATTCGGCCGCGTTCCGCCGCCTCGAATACAAGACGCAGGTCTTCGTCAATCACGAGGGCGACTACTACCGCACCCGCCTGACCCACACTATCGAAGCGGCGCAGATCACGCGCACGGTCGCGGCGGCGCTGGGACTCAATCGCGACCTGGCGGAGGCGGTGGCGCTGGCCCACGACCTCGGCCATACGCCATTTGGCCATGCGGGTGAGCGCGTGCTCAACGATCTGATGCGGCCGCATGGCGGCTTCGATCATAACGCGCAGAGCCTGCGCACGGTCGATTGGATCGAGGTGCGTTATCCGAATTTTCGCGGGTTGAACCTGAGCTTCGAGGTGCGCGAGGGCATCGTCAAGCATTCGCATTTCAAGGGACGCGCCGCGGCCCAGGAATTCGACGCCGAAGTCTATCCATGCCTGGAAGCGCAGATCGTTGATCTCGCCGACGAAATCGCCTACCTCGCCCACGACGTTGACGACGGGCTCAACGCGCAGATGCTGACAATCGCGGAGCTCAACGGCTCGCGGCTCTATCGCGAGGCGGCGGCAATTGCGCACGAGACCAGTCCCGGCGGCAACGATCGCGTGATGCGTTATCAGACCGTCATCCGCATGATCGACGTGATGGCGACCGACCTCGTCACCAGCATCGATCGCGAACTCGAGCACAGCGGCATCGCGAGTATCGAGGCGGTGCGCCGTGTGGGCAGGGGGCTGGCGGCGTTCAGCCCCGGCATCGGCGCCCAAGTCGATGAATTGAAAGCGATTATGCGCGACCGGCTCTATCGGCATTACCGCGTCACCCGGATGACGGAGAAGGCGGGCAGGGTGCTCGCGCGCCTGTTCGAGACCTACATGGCCGAGCCACGGCAAATCCCCGCGCATGTGCTCGCGCGAGTCGAAGTCGATGGTGAACCGCTGGCGCGCGTCGTCGCCGATTATATTGCCGGGATGACCGACCGCTTCGCGCTCGACGAGTATCGCAAACTGTTCGATCCCGACGAGCGCGTATGATGTCAGAAGTCCGACCTCGCTATCAGTTTTACCGCAGTAGTCCGCAATGCTCTCTGAACAGTGACACTTGTCCAAGGAGAGGGTAGGGAGAGGTCTCTGGGACGCGCTCGCGTCGAGGCTAGCACTGAGGTTGAGGAGTCGGGGCGGGTGATGAAAGGAGGAGAGGGCGGGTGAAACGCGTTCGCCAGATTCGGCGCATCAGGATCATGCGCGACGACCATATCGGCGACCAGCTCGGCGCGCTCTTCTTCGACCCGGCGGCGCAGCAGGAGGAGGCGATCCTCGCGCGGCTCGGCGAGTACCTGGGCAAGCGGGTGCGGATCGTCAAGGCCGAGATCAGCAACGATTGCGCGGAGGTCGAAGTCGAGGTGCAGGTGTGGGAGGAGGAGGCGAATCGACTCGCGGCGACCGCCAAAGACCTGCTCTCGAAGGGCATGCGGCGCGGTGCGCAGTCACTGCTGCGCGAAGCGCTCGAACTCGATCCGCTCAACGCGGCGGCGGCGACCGGCCTCGGTACGCTCCTTGCCGACCTCGAACAGTACAGTGAGGCGCTGACGGTGCTGAAGCTCGCGCGCGAGGCGGGACCCGAAAACGCGGCCCTGATGCTGGCGCTCGGGCGGGTCTGCGTCAAGACGGATCGGACGGCGAGCGCGATTACCTATCTGGAGCGGGCGTACGAGCTCGACCCGTCGCATTTCGGCGTGCGGCGCGCGCTGGCGGAACTCGGTCGCAAACCGAAGCCGATCGTGCGCCCGTCACGTCCCGACCTCGCGAAGCCCACCGTCGCCCCGGATAAACCGGCCAAAAAGCAACAGTAGGGGTACGAGGCTATCCTGCCGGACCTAAGAGGGTATCTTTGCAATCGCTCGATTTATCCAGAAGGGTTCGGGGATCTTAGCCCTATGTTCCACCCGCGCGGCTCTTTGTTCCAATGTTTGGGGCACATCGCGAAGGCTGAGGCAGGTGCCTCGCGGGTTGCGATCCGCAATTCAAGAGGCCGTTAGCACGCCGCGCTGCCAAGCGCCACCTACCAGCTAAGTCTATGCTCGCACGCAGCCTCGAAGAGGCAGCAAAGCTCCAATGGGTGCGGTGTCAACATTCACCTAATCCCCGGTCTAGTGGGTAGTATGCGGCACTTGACTACCATGTGAATATGCGCTAAATTTGGCTCATGGCAAAGCGAGATTACAGCGAAACAGAGCCGAAGATCGTCCGCCAAATGACCATTGCTCAGTTCGAGCAAATGTTCCCCGATGAGGATGCGTGCCGCTCCTATCTCCGGGATCGACGCTGGCCGGATGGCGTCGTCAAGTGCATCCGTTGCGCCAACGATCACGTCTATGTGAGCAAAGCGCGACCATGGCACTGGCAGTGCAAAAAGTGCGGCAAGAACAATCGCGCGCCTTACCGTTTCTCGCTCACAACCGGAACCATTTTCGAGGAAACCAAGAAACCGTTGCTGGATTGGTTCAAGGTTCTCCATCTCATGCTCACGTCCAAGAAAGGTATCAGCGCCTTGCAGATTCACCGGATGCTCGGCACTGGCTCTTACCGGACGGCCTTCTATATGTGCCATCGCTTGCGGGCTGGCATGGCCGATCCCGATTTCCGCAAACTTATGGGAATCGTTGAAGTTGATGAGACGTACATCGGCGGGAAGGATCGCAACCGTCACTTTAATAAAAAGAGCCGTCAGCAACGCTTGGCGGGAACCGGAAAGGGCTACCTCAAGATCGGCGTTATCGGCGCGATTGAGCGCAAGGGCAACTCGTCTGCCGGATCATCGGAGACGCAGACGCGATTACGCTCGCTGGATTCGTTCGCAAGGTCATCGGCGACCGCATTGAACTGGTCGCGACCGACGATAATCAGGATTACAACTACATCGGACGTGGTATCCGCCACGAATCGGTGACGCACTCGCGCGGCGAGTACGTTCGAGGCGAGATTCACACCAATTCGATTGAGTCGTTTTGGGCTTTGCTCAAGCGCGGAATCATCGGAACCTACCACAACGTCAGCGCCAATATCTGCCGCTTTATTTGAACGAATTTCAGTTTCGGTTTAACAACCGTAAGACTGAGGACATCTTTGGAGTGGCGATAGGAGGGTGCTGAAGCGTGGCAACTGGCGGGCGCTTCAGAGCAAGCAAGAGCGCGCCAGCAAGCCGATTCAGTTGAAGTTTTCATTTATCAAATGCCAAGCCGCTTTGGTGCGACGATTACCCAGACGTCCACGTCACCGGATACGCTGAGGGGAGTCGCGGACTGTTTGACGTGATGGACACTTGAGTTCAGAGGCTTTTGTTGGGCTGCGGTAAGAACGTTAGACAATTTCTCTCTTAGCGAATCTGGGATGGTAGTTTTGGCAAATACCCCAATGCCGGTCGCTCCAATCACCCCCCACGCACCAGTCAACTGTTTGTCCGCAACAGTCCATCCAGCCGATCTAAAGCAATCCCTAAACTGAAGGGCCAATTCGACACAATCGGGATTTTCGTTCGCGCTGATTTGCACTGGATGCTTTTCGAGAAGAGCAAGTTGATCGATAAGTTCAGTCTTTGCCGCAGTAGCTAGCGGCTGCCACAGTAGTGCCCTATAGTTATCAATAGCAGTCTCTAAAGCCTTAATTTTGGTCGCTAAATTTCGCGTGAATTGAACTATAACTCCTACTAGAACCCCTGAAATAAATACTGCGACAACAATTCGCGACCCTGAGAACCAGTCAGGCATCAATAAGCGAAACGGATTGCCGTTGCGAAGGTCTGCCGCAACAACAGCGCCGGTCATTGTGACGAATTTTGCGAAGGGCCATATAAATTCAAACCAGAGAGAATGAATCAAAAGCAAAAGGGCGTAGAGAACGGCACCTGATAAAAGACATCTCATCAGCAAATGGCCGAACGGCACGCGCTTTTCTACTGCCTCCACGGCGCGCTCCAAATCAAACAAAAATTCCATGCCGGTCCCCCTGGGGCTAGATTTACCCTGAGGGCATCGTAGTGCGCTTGACGACTACCTGCCAGATGCGGAAACTGGTGGCATGGGCAGCCCCTACGCTCAGAAAATCCTCCATTTCTATTGCTACGAGTGCAAAGACTACGAGCTGAAAACCAGCCCGCACTACAAAGCCCAGAAACAGCGCTTCTCCCGACGCAAAAAGGCGAGGGAAGCGAAGAAACCAGCCGCCACGCCCACGCCTCCGCCGCCCTAAAGGACCGGCCTGTCCGTGCCAAAATAGCCGTTTGCTTCGTGGTAGTCAACTGCCGCATACTACCCGGTCTAGTTTACATAATATATCTTATGCGAAGTTTGGGTGGGGCGGGCCGCCTGGCCGAGCGTCGAAACATATGCCCGCAGCTAGGCCCTCTCACTTTCCGGGAGGCCTCCAGAATAGGCTCGCGAATATACTAAGTGGTGCTGGCGCTCAACGGGGCGCATCCCTATCATGTTTTCTCGATATGCATCCAAAATACTTGCGCTTACCGGTTCGCGTCCTGGACATGCACCCGAAATACTCGCGTTCATCTGTTCGTGCGCTCGTCAGTGCTCTCGTGGCGGCGGTTGCTCTGATGGCGGTTCTCGCTGTGTCTCTTACGGTGCCGGCGTGGGCCGGTGATTCCGCCGGGGACGCCGCGTTGAAGGGCGTGTTGCAAAAACGGCTGCTCGTCACCGATATCAGAGATATTCAACTCGGACCGCCCAGCGCCGGCCCCTTCCCCGGCGTTTCGAGCCGCACGGTGACGCTGGTGAATCCCGAGGCGCCCGGACAAAAGGCGGAGATCGAAATCTTCAGCGACGCCGCCGGCAAGAACATCATAATCGCGCAGCATTTCGCGGTGGTCGATAGCGCACATCCGTGGGAGCAGGCCGACGTGAAGTTGTTGCATCTCGACGATCATGCGACGCTCGGCCCGCCGACCGCGCCGGTCACGATCATCGAATTTGGCGACTTCGAATGCCCCTACTGCGCGCGGGCCTTCAGTGAGATCGAGACGCTCGTCAACAATATCTATAAGGATCGCGTCCACCTGATCTGGAAGAACTTCCCGCTCAACGTCCATCCGTGGGCCGAGCAGGCGGCGGTCGCCGCCGAATGCGCGCGAGAGCAGAACCCTGCTACCTTCTGGGGATTCGCGCGCGACCTCTATCGAGACCAGACCGAAATCACGCCGCAGAACCTGCGCACGCATATCGACAGCTACATCTCGTCGCTCGGACTCGACCCGAAGGGCATGAACGCATGCATCCTGGGCAAGACGGCGGAAGACCGCGTGCAGCAGGACGTCAAGGACGCGCAGGCGATCCATCTGGGCTCGACGCCAACCTTCATTATCAACGGAACGCCGGTGGTCGGCCTGCCGAGCAGCAAGATTTTCGATTTCGTGATTACGGCGAAACTGCAGGAGCATAGCGCGGCGAAGTAGCCGCGTGAGCGCCGGGTCCGCGACGTGCGCGTCGGCGGCAAGTCGCGGACGGAACGGCGACGTTGCGAATACGCAACGTCGCCGTTTGCGCTTCAATCGGCGTTGCCGGTTGAAGCGCGGAGCAGCGCTCGCGGCTTCGCCGTGAGCGCTGCTGACAGGGCGCGGTCCGCCAACGGCCCGCTCGCAGAGCGCCGGCATGAGAGCCGCGCGGGTCGCGGTGCCGAGATTAATGCGCGGAGGCGGCAGCCGGAGCGGCCGCGGTCGGCGCGGGAATCGGGACCTGCGGCGGCGGTTGCGTTGTCGCGGCGGGACTCGCCTCGGTCGGCGAAGCGCCCAGCGCGGCGAGTGATTCCGTTACCTCTTCACGATCGGGAGAAAACGGATTGGCGGCGAGGAAGGTGCGATAGGCCGCGATCGCACCCGCATTGTCGCCGAGCCTGATCAGGGTCCGCGCCGCACCGAGTTCCGCCCTGCTCTTCTCCGGTCCGGGCGTCGCCACCGCCTGCACGTAAGCGTCGTGCGCCTTTTTGAAATCACCGAGGTTTTCGTAGGCGACGCCCAACTGGACCAGCGCCAGGTTCTTGAAGTAACGCTCATTGCTGTCGGCGACGTACGCTTCGAGTGCGTCGCGCGCCTGCGCCGGCTTGTTCTCGCTCATGTACGCGCTCGCGACATAGAGCCGCGCGAGGCTTGCAAGTCTGCCCGAGCCGCTTTGCGCCAGCGTGTCGAAGCCCGCTTCCGCGGTCTTATAGTCCTTCTTATTGAGCGCGGTGAGTGCGTCGTAAAATTGATTCGCGGCGACCTGATCGCGGTGTGCGCGATAGAACGCATAGGTGAAGATGACCGCCGCGACCGCGATTAGTGCTGCCGCACCGATGATCACCCGCAGCAGATTGTTGGCAAGATAATTCCCGATGCGATCGACCAACGTGACGAACTCATCGGGGGCCTTGAGGTCCTTGGGATTGATTTTGTAGTGCGAGGTTGCCATCGGAGGTGGTTACGCGCCCTGCCCTGCGGCGATCGCATGCGACCGTTGCGAGCGAGCGTGATTATCTGATGCGCGCCAGGTATTCACATCAAGTGCGCGCGAGGTGCTCACATTTTGTACTTGAAATCCTCGGGGGACATCTTCTCGAGGATCTCGGACCATTTGTCGCGGGAAACGCTGGCGAGGTTTTTGTCGGAGATTTCGGCTTCGGCTGATTCGCTGGCGGCTTCGTGCAGTTCGCTCGAGACTTCAAGTACCGCCTTGGCAACATAGATCGGCGACTTGGTGCGCAGCGCGACCGAGATCGCGTCGGACGGACGCGAATCGATGTGCAACGCCCCACCCTCGCGCGTCTTCAGTTCGATGCGCGCGAAGTAGGTATTCTCCTTAAGCTCGGTGATCTCGACCGCCTCGACGGTCGCGCCGAGTTCGCCCAGCAGATTGCGGATGAGGTCGTGAGTCATCGGGCGCTGCGGCTTGATACCTTCGATTTCGGTCGCCATCGAGGCGGCCTCAAGCGGCCCGATCCAGATCGGGAGATTGAGTTTGTTGTCGGGATCCTTGAGCACCACGATGGGCATCTTGGTCGTGGGATCGAGCGTCAGGCCGCCGACCATCATGAGAATGAAATCTTCCTTGGGCCCGGTCATATATGGTCTCTTCGGCACTACGCGATGTAGGCCGCGCTGCTCAAAACGCTTTGGTCGCACACGTTTAAATATCTTGGACCAAACCGGCCTGACGGTCAACCTGAGGATCCGCGAGAGCCGCCCGTAAGCGCGCTTTAGCGCGGAACCAGCTGATCGATAACCCGGTAGAGCTGGTTGAGATTGCGGCACTCCTCCACCAGGTCGCAGTGAATTGCGTACCGTTCCATCTCGCTGTCGCCGAATCCCCACGTGTTGCGGCTTTCCGGGTTTAGCCAGATAACCCGTCTTGCGCGCTGGCGGATCTCGCGCAGACACCAGTCATGCGGCAAGTTGTAGTTGTTGCGCGCGTCACCCAGGATGATGACGGTGGTCCGCTTGTTGACGGCGCCGATATGGTCGGTAACGAAGTTGCGGAACGAGCGGCCAAAATCCGAGTGCGCGTACACATTGATGATATCACCCTTGAGCGCGACGTCGAGGGCTTCCTTGACGTCGTTGGTGCGAAAACTCTCGGTGACCTCGCCGACATCGGCGACGAAGACGAAGCTGCGCACGCGCGAGTAGAGGTCCTGCAGCGAATAGACGAATTGGAGCATGAAGCGCGACGCATTGCGGACCGAATCGGAAACGTCGCACATCACGAGGATTTGCGGCTTTTCGCGTTTGCGGCGCTCGAACTTCAGGTGGAACGGCACGCCGCCGTTGGTCATATTGGCGCGCAGCGTACGCTTGACGTCGAAGCGGCCCTTTTTCATCCGCTTGCGGCGGACCGCGATGATGTTCTTGAGCCGCTGCGCCAGGCGCGTCACCGCCTCGCGCATCTTCTCGAGTTCCTCGTCGCTCAAGTAGTAGAAGCTTTTGTCGCCGAGCTGGTTCATCCGCTGCTCTTCGCGCGCCTTCATGTCGCGCTTTTCGCGCTCCTGGCGAACGTACTTGCGGATGATGTCTTCGAGCATCTTGAGCCGGCGATCCAGATACTCCTCCATCTTGGCTTTCATGCCGGCGCCAAGGTCGAGTTTTTCGAGCTGCTCGCGCAGCTCCTTGATCTCCTGTTCGATCTTGTCGAAGCCCAGCGCCCGGGCGAGCGCGCGCGCGAAGTAATTCTCCTCGATGGTGCGCTGGATGCCCTGCATGCGGACGGCGCGCGCGGCCTCGCGCATCGCACGCTCGATCTGCCCATTGTTGTTCTGGAGCAATTGCTTGGCGAGTTCGGAGAGTTCCTCGCCGTGATTCTTGAGCATCTCCTCCATCTGATCCAGGAAGTCCTGGAAATCCTGGTCCGACATCGAGAGCGCGTCCTGCACTTCCTTGCTGGCGCCCTTGATGATCTCGCCCAGGCCGGAGAAGTAGACGTCGAACAATTCCTCGAAGACCGGCAGTTCGCTCGCACGCTTGATCATGGTGGCGCGCAGCGCCGCGCGAAACAGTTCGCGCTCGCCGAGGCCGGTTACGTCGCTCGCGGCCACGGCGTCGAGGGTTTCCGCGAGCGAAACCCGGATCCCGTTCTGCCGCAGCAGATTGGCAAATTCGACCAGCTTATCTTCCATCGTATGACTCGCCCCGTGATGCCGCCCGCGCGCGGTGCGGCCGCGGTGCTAGTTGAGGAGATCCTTGTCGTCGCTGCTGCCCGTGGTTTCCGTGCCGGTGCGCCGCGTGCGCGCCTTGCGCAGGTACTCCTTGAGTTCTTCCTGCGCCTTGCGAACGTCGCCCTCGTACTTGACGATGGTGTCCAGCGTCTCGTCCACCAGCGCATTGTCGAGGCTTTGCACGTTCAACAGCGTGAGCGCCTTGACCCAGTCCAGCGTTTCGCTGATACCCGGGGTCTTCTTCAAATCGAGCTTGCGCAGCGACTGCACCACGTTGACAACTTCCTCGGCGAGCTTCTCCGCCGCGTCGGGCACCTTGAGCCGGATGATCGCCAACTCCTGCTCGCGATTCGGGAAGTCGATATAAAGATGCAGACAGCGCCGCTTGAGCGCGTCGGACATCTCGCGGGCGTTGTTGGAGGTCAGGATCACCAGCGGGATTTTCTTGGCCTTGAAGGTCCCGATCTCCGGCACCGTCACCTGGAAATCCGAAAGCAACTCGAGCAGGAACGCCTCGAACTCGGCATCGGCCTTGTCGATTTCGTCGATCAACAGCACGACCTGCTCTTCGGAGGTAATCGCCTTCATGAGCGGACGCGGCAGGATGAAACGTTCCGAGAAGAACACCTCGTCCTCACTGGCGATCCGATCGACGGCCTCGGCGAGTCCGGTCGTGCCGACCAGAACCTCGGTGACCTTGTCCTTGAGGATCTGGGTGTAGAGCAGTTGCTTGGCGTACTCCCATTCGTAGAGCGCCTTGCCCTCGTCGAGTCCTTCGTAGCATTGCAGGCGGATCAGTTCTTCCTTGAGCGAGGCGGCGAGAACCTTGGCGAGGTCGGTCTTGCCGACGCCCGCGGGGCCTTCGACCAGCACCGGCTTCTGGAGGGCGCTCGCCAGGTAAATCACCGTCGCGATGCGGCGGCTGGCGATATAGTCATGCTTGGCGAAGCGCTCGATTACCTCTTCAATCGATGAAAACATTCATCCTCCTCGGTGGCTGCGGCTGGCCGGGCCGTGCCGCGCAATCATAGTTCATTATCATGACAATCGGCGAGTGCAAACCCGGATCGGCGTTCAGATGTGTAATTCCTCGAGCACCGGTTGATTGCGTTCGAAGCGTTCGCGGCAGAGTGCGCTGGCGTCGAATTTCAGATAACGCCCGTCGGCGATCAATTCGGCCAGCGCCTGCCCGGCACCGTAGGATTGCATCACGCCACGACCGCTGAAGGAATGCGCCTCGTAAACCCGCGGCGCGGCGCGCCCGACGATCGCGCTGCGATCGGGGCTGACCTCGTAGAGCCCGGCCCATCCGCCGGCGTGGCGCATGCGTTCGCAACAGCTCATCCGCGCGTACATCCGGGGCCATATTTCATCCATAAAGAAAGGCTCGCCGTCGTAGTTGAAATCGCGGCCGGGCGGTGTGTCGGGCGGTGAGTAGCCGGCCAGGATATGCGCGCCCTCATTGTGGAAATAGACCCCGGAGGTATCGACGATCATGCCGTAGGCGGCAAAATTCGTCACCCGATTGTCAACGAGGCAAATTTGCCGGCGAATCGGATCGCTGTAACTCTTCAAGCCGAAAATCCTGAGCACCTTGTCCGACCATGCGCCGGTGGTGATTGCGACCGCGTTGGCGCGCAGTTCAAATGGCGCCCCTGCATGCGCCGTATCCGCATCGTCGCCGGTCATCAGGCGCACCAGGTCGTCATCGGTAAGCGGCGCAGGAGCCTGCGAGCAATGGAGGCGGACCTCGTCCGCATCCACCGTGGCGGCGTTGACGTAAATGCGATCGAGGAACGTCGCGCCGCCTGCCGTTGCACGCACGCGGTAATGTTGCTTCAGGAGATTCGGATTGATCAGCCCGTCGGCGGGCGAGAAAGTCGCCCCGGCAAGACCCTCGAGGCGATCGATCTCGGGCACGCGCCGACGCACCTCGGCGGGCGTCAACGCCTCGATCGGATGGCCGAGCGTGCGCTGCAAGTCGAGATGCTCGCAAGCCTTCGGCCAGGTCTCCTCGTCGTAGAGCCAGAGATAGCCCTTTTGGCGGAAGCCGACCTGGTCGCGGATAGTCTCGTAATAGCGTATCGACTCGCAGCAGAGCGTGATGTTAACCGGCTGCCACCAGGTCGCGCGCACGCCGCCGGCATTCTTTTCGCTAGAACTAAGGCGCCCGCTCAAATCGATATCGAGCACCGCGGTCCGCACGCCGCGCTCCGCGAGCGCCATCGCCACGGAACTGCCGATGATGCCCGCACCGATCACCAGAACCTCATAACACTCATCGAATCGAGCTTGCGCCGCCACGCTTCGATCGTAGCAAATGCGTTCGCTCCGCGCCCCTTGTGCTGACCGCGCCCAATTTGCGACTTTGGAACGCCATGTGCACGCTCGCAATCTACTTCCGCGTCTTTGGCGACTACCCGGTCGTGGTGGCCGCGAATCGTGACGAGTATCTCGACCGCGCGGCGTTGCCGCCGACCACGCTGGGCGAACGGCCGCGGATCGTCGGCGGCAAGGACTTGCGCGCGCAGGGAACATGGCTCGGAATCAACGAGCACGGACTGGTCGCGGGCCTGCTCAATCGGCGCCTCGCGGATAGCGGACCGAACGACGCCAACCTGCGATCGCGCGGATTGCTCTGCCTCGACGCCCTGCAACATGCAAGCGCCGACGATGCGGCGCGTTATCTGGCGCGTCAGCGCGCACGCGACTACAACGCCTTCAATCTGTTGCTGGCGTCGCGGGAAGCGGCGTTCGTCGCTTACAATCGCGGCGGTGAAATCGAAATCGTGAAGTTGACGCCGGGAATGCATCTGTTGACCAATGCTGACGTTAACGATTTCGAGTGTCCGCGGATCAGCCGCTCGTACGGGCGCTTCGCCGAACTCGGACAGCGCGAGGATTTCGCCCGCGATCCGGTCGCGCGGCGCGCGGAATTGGCGGAACTGCTGGCGGACCATTCGACGCAACTGGACGCGCGCACCGGCCGGCCGAACTCGCTGTGCCTGCATCTGGGCGAGTACGGTACGCGATCGTCGAGCCTGATCTTCATGCGGCGCGACTCGACCGCAGTCGAGCATTTCTTCGCGGCGGGACCGCCCTGCACCACCGCCTACGCACCCGCCGCAACTCCGTAGTCATCTCCAACACCTCCACCCCTTCCTTTTTCGCGAAGGGGTGTCAGAGGTTATGCGCGGTGGAGGAGGTTCGGCTTCCTGGGCTTGCGCGCATAATGCGTCGGATCGAGAACACCCGCGTCGAGAAATCCCTCGACCCGCTCGGCGCATTTGGTACAGGCTCCGCAGTGCACGATGCCCGCCGGCCGGGCACACGAGACCGTCAATTCGAGCGGCATCCCGGCGCCCGCGCGCACCACGTCGGCCTTGGTCTGGCCCGCGAACGGGGTGCGAATCGCGAGCTTGATCCCAACGCCCAGCTCAACCGCGCGGGCGAAGGCGCGGAAGAATTCGGGTCGCGCGTCGGGAAACGGATTGCTTTCGAGCGGAGCCATCGCGATTTCGCCGATCTGATTACGCGCGCTGAAGATCGCGGCCTTGGTCAGCAGCGTGAAGTTGCGTCCGAGGATGTAATTCGACGAGAGCGACGCGTTGTAGCCGGGCACGTTGCGGCCGGTCATGCTCCAATGGTCGCCGGAAACATCACCCATCGGCAGACTCAACGCGGTGACTGGTTCGACGTTGGGCAGCTTGAGCGCGCGGATGAAGCGCCGCAGCGTGGCCAACTCGTCGCGCTCCCAGCTCAGCCCGGCGCGAATATAGACCGGAAACACGTGACGGCCTGAGCGCGCGATTACGCCGAGCATCACGGAGCTGTCGAGACCGCCACTGGCCAGGATGGTGATCCGGCCGGCGACCGGAGTGATTTGATATCCATCGGGTACGTTAGCGGTGGGTTTTGATATGCGTGCCAAATTAATCCACTCAATTCAGGATGCGGCCGCCGTCGAGCATGAGCGTCGAGCCGGTCGCGAAATCAGTTCCCTCGCAGAGAAATATCACCGCGCGCGCGACGTCGGCGGGTGAGCCGAGGCGTTTGGTGAGCGTTGCCTTGCGCAGGCGTTCGAGTTCGGCGGCGTCGTAATCATCGGGCGGCATCACGGGGCCGAGCGCGATACAGTTCACCTGGACTTCGGGCGCCAGCGCCCGGGCGAGCGCGCGCGTGAGGCCGATTAGTCCCGCCTTCGAGACCGAGTAAGGAATGTAATTCAGGTAGGGACGGATGCCGGCCCAGTCGCCGAGATTGATGATTTTGCCGGCGCCGTTGCGACGCATCGCGAGGCCCGCGATTTTCGAGAGAAAGAACGGCGCCTTCAGGTTGGTGTCGAGGTTTATGTCCCAATCGCGCTCGGAAATGTCGGTCAACGGTTTGCGGACGAAGACCGACGCCGAGTTGATCAGCACGTCGATCCTTCCGAAGGCCGCGATCACTTCGGCGACGAGCCGCTCGATTTCGCTGATCTGTTCGAGGTCAGCGGCAAAGGACCGCGCCCGGCCGCCCGTGCCGACGATTTGCGCGACCGTCGCGCCGGCTTCGGCCTGCGAGTTGCGATAGTGGATAGCGAGTACGGCGCCGCGCTCCGCCAGCGCGATCGCCACCGCCCGTCCGAGGCGCCGACCGGCGCCGGTAACGAGCGCGACTTTTCCGTTGAGGTCCATCGAGCGAGGCCCGGCGGCGCAGCATCGCGCGCGCAGCTTACGCCGCGGCAGCGATCGCCCGCAGCAGGGCCAGGTTGTCGGAATGCCCGGTCTTCGACGCCGTGACGTGACCGATAATCGGACGGCCAAGCAGAAAGAGGTCGCCGATCAGGTCGAGGACCTTGTGCCGCGCGAATTCGTCGGGAAAGCGCAGGGTCGTATTCACGACCTTTTCGTCATCGACGAGAATCAGATTGTCGAGGCGGCCGCCGCTTGCCAAACCCATCTGGGCAAGCTTGTGAAACTCGCGCACGAAGCCAAAGGTGCGCGCGGGCGCGATCTGGTTGACGTAATCGTCGGGCGCGGTCAACTCGAAATGGACCTTCTGCACGCCGATCGGCGGCGGATAGTCGAGCGTGTAGTCGATGATGAGATGGTCGGCCGGTTCGATGCGAATGAACTCGTCGCCCGCGCCCGCCTGGATGGTTCGGGTCACCGTGATCGGTTCGACCGACGACGACTGATTCTGGATGCCGGCCTCACGCAGTTGGCGGCAGTACTCCTGGGCCGATCCGTCGAGCGCGGGCAGTTCGTCGTCGGTCTTGACCAGCAAATTAGTGATGCCGAGTCCGTGGAGCGCGGACATCAGGTGCTCGACGGTCCGGATCGAATGCCCGTTGCCGCTGAGCGTGGTGTTGTAGCCGGTCTCGGTGACGTTTTCGAGGCGGGCGGCGATCGCGGATTGATCAGCGAGAGAGGAAAAGACGATGCCGGCATTGGCGTGCGCGGGATGAAGTATGACGCCGGTCTTAAGCCCCGAATGGAGCCCCTGCCCCGCTATCACCAGCGACTCCTTGATGGTGCGCTGAGGGCGCGCGACCAGGCTGATCGCGGCTGCCCGCGCGCGGGCAGCAACGGTGCCATCGGCAATCGCTTCGGGTCCGCGGCTGCCGCCGGTCTCGCCCGAGAGCACCCGCCCGATCGAGGCGAGCAGGCCCGCCACCGAGAAGGGCTTTTCGAGGAAATCCTCGGCGCCGAGGCGCGTGGCGGCGACCGCGTTCTGGATATTCGCATGGCCGGAAATCATGATCACGCGGGTGTTCGGCTGTTCGGTCTTGATGCGCCGGAGCAGCTCGATACCGTCCAGCTCCGGCATCCAGACGTCGAGCAGGACCAACTGCGGATGCTCGCGCGCGATTATCGCCATCACGTCCGGTGCGTCGCCGGTATCGAGCACGCGAAAGCCCTCGTCACTGAGAATTCCACGCAATGAGGACCTGATCCGCTCCTCGTCATCAACCACCAATACGGTCGCATTCACTGTATTCCCTGCTGTTCCCTGCGATTCCCTGCTGAAAATGGCCCTTAAGCTGGTTCCTGGTACTTCAACGTCTGTTAGTTGTGTAACTTTTTATTTTCGTCAGGATGGCCGGTTCAGGCGGAAACCTTTGCGAATTGCTGGTCTTTTACTGGAAATTCCATGACGAATCTACTTCCGTGGGGGCGGTTATCGTGGACCCGGACGAACCCATGATGGTCGGTGACGATGGTCGCGACGATCGCCAGACCGAGGCCGGTGCCGCCTTTTTTGGTTGAGAAATAGGGCTCGAAGATGCGCGCGCGATTGCGCCGCTCGATACCGGGACCATTATCGCATACTTCGAGGGTTACCACACCCGACTGCGCATCAAGTGCGGTGCTGACGTCGATTCGGGCGCGGGCGCCATCGTGATTGACGCTGAGGGCGGCGGCTACCGCATTGTCGAGCAGGTTGACCAAGGCGCGTTTCAAGGCCTCGCGATCGATCGCGATAGTGGGCAGGTGGGGCGCGAGCGCCAGATCGAAGTCGGCGGTGGGATTCGCCTCGCGAAAATTGTTGACGGTCTCCTCGGTCAGTGCGTTGAGGTCGCCGGGCAGCGGATTAAGCTGCGGCATCCGCGCGAAGGCCGCAAACTCGTTGACCAGGCGCTTCAGATCGGTTACCTCGCCGATAATCGTGCGGGTGCATTCGTCGAGGATGCGCGCGTCGCCGTCGGCGAGCGTACTCAATTGACGCCGGAGCCGTTCGGCGGAGAGCTGAATCGGCGTCAGCGGATTCTTAATCTCGTGGGCGATGCGCCGGGCGACTTCGCGCCACGCTTCCATCCGCTCGACCTTGGCGATCTGGCTCACGTCCTCGAAGAACAGCACGGTGCCGAGGTCGCCGGTTTCATCGCCGAGCGGGCTCGCGGTCATCATCAGTTCAGATTCGGCACCGCCACCATCGAGCTTCAACGAGGAGCTGATTTCGGGCGGCCGCGGACCCGCCGAGAAAAGATCGTCGAGCGCGTGCACCAGAGTCGGGGGGAAACAGGTGTCGTAACGATGGCCGTGCAGTTCGACGGCACGGACGCCGAGCAGGCGTTCGGCGCACGGATTGATCGCGGTAACGCAGCCCCCGGGATCGAGCCCGACGACCCCGGCCGAGACATTGCGCAGCAAGGTTTCGGTATAGCGGCGGCGCTGTTCGAGTTCCGCCCGCGAGGCCCGCAAGTCGGTCGTCATACGATTGAACGATCCCACCAGTTGGCCGATTTCGTCATCGCCGACCGGCGGTATCTGGTAGCTCAGATTGCCGCGGGCAACCGCCTGGGTGCCTTCGGCCAGCAGCTTGATCGGGCCAGTGATGCCGCGCGCGAGATAGATTCCGAACCAGCTTGCGAGCAGGACCACCGCCAATCCGATCAGCACCAGGGCGAGAATGTAGCTGTGCATAATCGGCTGATGCAGGATGCGAAGTTGAAAATATTCCTCGAAGGTCCGCGAAATCCCGGCCGCCTTGGCCGCGAGACTCTTGGGCAGGTAGTAGTCGATTACGATGGCGCCGACGACCGTGTCGGAATCGAGCGAGGCGTAGATCGGCGCGCTGCCGCGAATGACGTCAGACTTGCCCAGGCGATCGGTGCGGGTCATCGAACGGCCCGCGAGGGTTCCGAGCACCATTGGCGAGTCCGGCCCCACGCCGATTCCGGTGGGAGTGCGCGGGCTGAGCACCAGCATCATGAGGCCGCGGTTGGCGGAAAATACTTCGACGGTGCCGAGGTTGTACTGCTGCTGGGCCTTCTCGAGCGCTTTGCGCAGGAGCTGACGGTTGGCCGGCACCAGCAGGTCGTGCTGCTCGACTTGCTCGGCAAGCACGCGCGAGAAATGGGCGGCGTTATTGGCCGAGTTCAGGTAGTAAACTTTCGCGATATCGAGCGAGTCGTCGAGCACGCGTTCGTATTCGGGGTTGAACCAGCCGTCGATATCGGCGTGCAGGAACGCGCCGGCGACGTAGAGCAGGAAGGCGCTCGGCACCAGCGCGACCGCGATAAATCCGAAGACCAGCCGCGCCTGCAGCTTCGATCCGATGAGTCCCCGGCGGCGCTCGAAAAACGTCTTGGCGAGGTTGCGGCCGACCAGCAGCAACATCAGGCCGAGCAGCAGGAAACTCAGGTCAAAGAGCAGGATGACGACGAGGTTGGAGACCAGCGAGGTATGCGAAGTGAGGGGCGGCAGCGTGGTTTGCGCCAGGACGAAGGCGATCAGCGTGGCGGAGGCCACCGCGACCGCGATCAGTTCACGGCGGCGGCGCTTGAGTTCCGCGCCGGTGAGCAGGGAATCGGTTTCGTCCGCCGCCATCAGCGCCTCAGCAGGACGAACAGCAGCGATAAAACGACGCTAATGACGATCGATGTCATCAGCGGAAAGTAGAAGGTGGAATTACCGCGACGCACGAGGATGTCGCCGGGCAAGCGGCCGAGGCGCCCGAGCAGCGGGATCGACGGCGCCGCCCAGATGACGAGGCCGATCGCGGCGATAACGAGGCCGATTATGACGATGGCTTTCCCCATCGGAGGTAATTGTAGCGCAGGCGTTAGTTAAAATCGCGAGGGTTATATAGCGGAGGTTGTTGAGGAACACGGAACTACGTTTTTTCTGAAACCTCACAAGGTTTCAGACTTCCCATTTGGTCAGAGCGAGCTTCGACCGATAAAACTCCGCTATCGCCGGGGCGTGCGGGTCGCTTGATCGCGCCGCCAAAAGGTTAGTCAGGCGTCCTTCATCGTCGGTACCTGCCAGTGGCGCGAATCACGACTGGGCAAATATCCTTTTAAGGCGCTCTGGATTTGAATATCGTCGTCCGAATTAGTCGATTCCGGGTAAATGGCGAGAAGGCCAAGTTGATCGGTCAGTTCATTAAAAGACGAATATGACGGGAAGCACGATTTAATGGCGGGTCAGCAAGTTCATCGCGGCGTCGCAAAGTCCTCGAACCGAGGGTTGATGGCCGGCATCGTGATCGTCCTTTTGTTGTTCGCGGGTTGCGGAGTCAGAATCGAGGCCGGGCTTCCAGAAGTTAAGCTGCAGCAGGCCGCGAAGTTGGGCACCGCGACTACGATCGGTCTCGCGCGGGTCGAGGATTCCCGGTCGAGCCGGGAGGCCGGCATTATTAACGATTCAGCTATTCTGCGGGTCGGACCGGAGTTGGCGGACTACATCGAGCGAACATTCCACAACGAACTGGTCGCGCACGGGATGACCGTGGTGGAAGCGTTGAACCCCGCGAGAAATCCGCCTACAAGCCATAAGACAATCGTGGTTACCGTGCAGTCTGTCGAATTCAATTTTGGCGGATTCGGTAAGTCCGATGCTTCGGTGAATATCGCGGTGCAGGTCTATGGGTCGGCCAGCACTGAATCAATTTATGGAGGAAGCTTCAGCGGTACAGATAGCGAGGGAGTCAAAGTCTTGGAGGGCGCGGGCAGTGAATCGGGAAGGGTGCTGGCGGCGGCAGCCGATCGAGCGATAGACGCGGCGTTTGCAGATGAGCGTTTCGAGCAAGCACTGAAATGAATCGCATCTCCCGGGGGAACCGCAGATACATTCTCAGGTCCTGCGGTCTGTTGCTGTCCATTGCGACGGCTGGTGTTGGCTGCGCGACAGCCGTTCGGGGACTGAACGAAAACGTCACCATTTCGAGCGTCCCAAATGGCGCCACGGTCATTGCCGACGGTGAAAACGTGGGTGTGACGCCGACCTCCGCCAAGCTCTCACGCAACGATTCTCATTCCATCCGAATCGAAAAAGCCGGGTACATTACCTACGAAACAAAAACCGGTACAAAGGTCAGCAACGGATGGCGGATGGCGGATCTACCAATGGCACTGTTTTTTTCGCCGGCGGTCCTCATTATGCTGATCGATCGCGGCGCGGAAGAAATAGAACCCGACGCGATCTCGGCGAACCTAATCCCTTTGTCATCCACGGCAAACGCCTCCGCGGCAGCGGCTCCGTTGTCTCCAGGAAATACCTCGCCTCCGGCCGCTCCCGTGGCTGCTGCGAGATCGTTGGCTGCCGCACCGTCGGCTTCACGGTAGGCGACAAAACGCGAGCGCGGGGTGAGGCGACGCGAGTGGCGGACGGAACAGAATCACGTCCGCCACTCGAATGAATCAGGCGTGGGCGTGCGCCTTGGCGCTCTCCTGCGCTTCCTTCTTTTCCTTAATTACCTTTTCGGCGATGGGCGCCGGCACCTCATCGTAATGATGGAAGCGGGCCTCGAACGAACCGCGCCCGGAGGTCATCGAACGGAGGTCGGGGGCGTATTTGAGGATTTCCGCCATCGGAACGAGCGCCTTGATCACCTGCGCATGCCCCTTGGTTTCCATCCCGAGGACGCGGCCACGGCGCGAGTTGAGGTCGCCGATGACGTCGCCCATGCAATCGTCGGGGCAACTTACATCGACGGACATCACCGGTTCGAGCAGGATGGGGCGGGCTTTTTCGATCGCGTTTTTGAAGCCCATGGAGGCCGCGATCTGAAAGGCCATGTCGGAGGAATCGACGTCGTGGAAGCTGCCGTCGTAAACCGTGACCTTCACATCGACCATCGGATAGCCGGCGAGGAAGCCTTCGGGGAGCGTATTGCGCACGCCCTTTTCGACCGAGGGAATGAACTGGCGCGGAATCGCACCGCCGACGATTTCATCGACGAACTCGAAGCCCTTGCCGCGCGCGAGCGGCTCGATCTTGAGCCAGCAATCGCCGTATTGTCCGCGCCCGCCCGACTGGCGTTTGTACTTGCCCTGGGACTCGGCGCGCCCCTTGATGGTCTCCATGTAGGGGACCTTGGGCGCCTGTAGCTCGACCTCGACGTTGAACTTGCGCTTGAGCTTTTCGACCGTCACCTCGATATGCATCTGGCCGGTGCCGGAGAGGATGATTTCGTGGGTTTGCGGATCGCGATGGGTTTCGAGTGCGGGATCTTCCTCGACCAGGCGCTGTAGCGCGATCGAAGACTTCTCCTCGTCGGCGCGGGTCTTGGGCCGAATCGCGAAGGAGATAACAGGCGCCGGCTTTTCCGGCTGCGGGTAGATGATCACCGCCTTCTCGTCCGACAGCGTATCGCCGGTGGTGGTGTCCTTGAGCTTCGCGACGGCGATAATTTCACCCGCCAGCGCAGCCTGCAGCGGCGATTGCTTCTTGCCCTCGAGGCGCAGCAGATGGCCGAAATGTTCCTTGACGCCGCGGGTCGAATTGAGGACGTTGGCGTCGGTGGCGGCGCGCCCCGACATCACGCGCATGATCGAGAGCTTGCCCGCGAACGGATCGATCACGGTCTTGAAGACGAGCGCCGAAAAGGGTGCGGCGGGATCGTGGGGGCGCTCGACGGGAGTGCCGTTGGAGGGACCCGAACCCCGCACCGCGGGACGTTCGTTGGGCGCCGGCATTAGAGAGGCGATCGCGTCGAGGAGCGGGCCCATGCCGATATTTTTGGCGCCGGATCCGCACAGCACCGGGGTGAGCTTGCAGGCCATTACGGCGTTGCGCAGCGCCGCGCGCAATTCGTCGTCGGAGATTTCGCCCTGGTCCAGGTATTTTTCGAGCAGCGCGTCGTCGGTTTCGGCGACGGCCTCGCACAACTTCATGCGGGCCTCTTCGGCGCGCGCCCGCGCGTCGCCGCTCAGTTCCTCCTCGCGCGGCCGGCCGTTGGCGTCGGCATAGATCAGCGCCTTCATCGCGAGCACGTCGATTATACCGTTGAAGGCCGCCTCTTCACCGAGCGGCAGGGTCAACGCGACGGGCTTCGCGTCGAGGGTTTTTTCGAGGTCGGCGAGTGCCGCCGCGAAGTTCATCCGTTCGCGCTCGAGGCGCGAGACGAACGCAATCCGCGGCAGTTCCAGCCGTTTGATTTCGTCGAAAATCTTTTCGGCTTCGACCTTCAGGTCACCGCCCGCGCTCGCGACGAAAACCACTCCGTCAACCGCGCGCATGGTGTTGAAGCATTCGGGGAGGAAGGCGGAGTAGCCGGGGGTGTTGGCGACGATCGCCTCGGTCTTTTTCCAGTTGTAATGATGAAAGGAAGAACTAATCGAGATGTGCCGCGCGAGCTCCTCGGGCTCGAAATCCATCACGGCGCTGCCGTCGTCGGGACGGCCCAGGGTCTTGGTCGCGCCGGCCGTAAACAGCATCGCCTCGGCGAGCTGGGTCTTACCGGCGCCACCTTGGCCGACGATTGCGAGTGTCCTTAAGCGACCGATTTCCTCGACTGCCATAACGATTCACCTCTCCGCATTGTTTTCGTAACGCAGATCGGAACGCGCGAATTCATCGCGCAGCCGAATCGCCGCAGCTTGACTGAACGGCGGTCCGGCGCGCACGCCACCGCGTTCCTCTGTTAATCGCAGGCTACTGTTTCGTATGCCCTACCCTACCTCCCGGTTGGTCACCGCCGGGGCGTCTCGGCGGAATCGTCTCCGCGTCGTCCCGCATCCGTATCGCCCCTTCAATCATAGGCGCCTTCGACACTTACGTCGCCGGTCAAAATTCGCGCCGGGCCCGCGTCGGTATCGAGCAGCAGCGCGCCATCGTCGTCGATTCCGCGCACCACGCCGGCAGTTCGCGCGTCTCCATCGACTACAGTGACGCGCCGGCCGGTCAGTGCCGAGTACCGCTCCCACGCGGGTCGCACCGCCGCGAACCCGGAAGCCTCAATCTCCATATAGCGGGAGTGCAGCCGATTAAAAAGCGCCGACGCCAGTTCGATCCGGTCGCACGGACGGCCGGTCGCAATCCGCACCGAGGTCGCCTTGTCGCGCAAATCGGGCGGCACGTCCTTCAAGGCGAGATTCACGTTGATGCCGATGCCGAGCAGCACACAGCGCAGACCCTGCGCGGCGTCGGTCACCGCCTCGGCGATGATGCCGCAGGTCTTGCGCCCCTTGAGCCACACGTCGTTGGGCCATTTGAGCGCGACGATTCCCGGGGCGACGGTTTCGAGCGCCTCGGCGGCGGCCACCCCCGCGACCAGACTGAGGCGCGGGACCTGTCCCAACGGCATCAATGGGCGAAGGATAATCGTCATGTAGAGGTTGATGCCCGAGGGCGAATGCCAACTGCGGCCCATGCGACCGCGTCCCGCACTCTGGCGCTCAGCTATAACGACCGTGCCCTGCGCGGCGCCCTCGTCGGCCATTTCGGCGGCGACGCGCTGGGTCGTCGCGACTTCGTCGAAGTAATGGATTCGCCAGCCGACGCGGCCCGGCGCGCCGGATTCGATTTGATGATAGGGATTCGCTGGCATTGAAGCACCACAAAGAGAAGGGAAAGTTGGTTGAAGAACCAGGAACCGATAGCTTTTTCTGAAACCTCATAGAGGTTTCAGACTTCCCTTTTGTTGGGACACGATAAACCCACGTGCGCATGATGCCGATCACCAAGCGCTTTCAACAATCCCTCGAGACTTGGCCGCCAACCCGAGCATCGCGAGCGTCAATCATTGAAAAATGCGCATGCTCAGATCGACTGCCTTTACGGAATGGGTCAGGGCGCCGACCGAAATCAAATCGACGCCGGTCTCGGCGATAGCGCGGACGGTCTCGAGACTGACGTTGCCAGAGGCTTCGAGAATCACGGCGTCGCCGACGATCTCGCGGGCGCGGCGCATCTCAGCAAGCTGCATATTGTCGAGCAGAATCGAAGTC
This sequence comes from Deltaproteobacteria bacterium, assembly GCA_021780755.1. Classification (GTDB taxonomy): domain Bacteria; phylum Desulfobacterota; class Binatia; order Binatales; family Binataceae; genus JADMIL01. The sequence goes on from JAJXYF010000026.1 coordinate 39,277, forward strand.
GCGCCGTGACGCAGGGCCTCTTGGACCTGGGTGAGCGTCTCGCATTCGATTTCGACGCGAAAGGTATGCGGCGCGAGACGCCGCGCGCGCTCGAGCGCCGCGCCGATCGAGCCGGCCGCCGCGATATGATTATCCTTGATCAGGACGCCGCTATCGAGGCCGAACCGATGGTTCCCGCCACCGCCGACGCGAATGGCATACTTTTCGATCGCGCGCAGCCCCGGATGGGTCTTGCGGGTATCGACGATGCGCGCGCGGGTGCCGGCGACCGCGTCGGCATAGCGGCGCGTGGCGGTCGCGATTCCCGACATCAATTGGACGAAGTTGAGCGCGACGCGCTCGCCCGTCAGGAGTCCGGCGAGGCGTCCGTCAACTTCGACCGCGACGGCGCCGCGCGCGAGCCGCGCACCCTCTTTCGCGAGCGACTTAATCGACGGCTCGCTCGCCGTCATGGTGAAGGCGCGCTCGATAATCATCCCGCCGCAAAAGACGATGCCGCCGGCTTCCTTGACGGTGATGCGCGCACTGCCTGGCAGCGACGCTTCGACGGTTGAGGCGGTGGTGATATCGCCCTGGCCGACGTCCTCGGCGAGCGCGCGCTTGATCAGGTCCGCCAGATCGATTTGCCTCAGTATCTCCACGCGACCGCGCCTAACTTGCCTGACTCAGCAAATGCATCTCTTGCGCTAAGTAATCTTGTAGTCGAACTAATTCTTCTTCCTTGTTTTTGGTCTCTTCCAACGTTTCGGGTGATGCCTTCTTACGAAAGTCTTGATTGTTTAATCGGTCGCGGTGGCGTTTGAGGTGAATTGAATTTTCATTAAATTTCTTTTGCACATCTTCGCGAGCCTTATTGAAATCGAAGCCGTCCGGTGCTTCCACCCCGACTATGCACCAATCTAATTTTCGGCTCACGAATTTCTTTTCGGGAGGCCACGCCATTTGTTTAATTGATCCAATCTTCGAGATAAACCTGATTTCTGCGCGAGCAAGAACTTCCGCAAACCGCCGCCATTTGCGCAATTCGGTCTGAAACGCATCTTCTTCTTGCTGAAAATTAAACGTCTCAAATTCCGCTTCAATGCGTACGAACGCGCGCTGACCAGGATTATATTTTAGCAACGCACGCAGCGAATTGACCGCCTGCGTCGCGGCGATACAGTGGTTCATCGCGGTCTCTTCGTCGGGGGAGAGCCACGGCTCGCTCGACGGCGTGGGGAACTTCGCGACCGCGAGATGCTCGCTCAAGTCCGCCGCGGGGAAATACGATCGCAGGGCCTGCCAGATCTCTTCGGAGATAAAGGGCATGAACGGATGCAGAATTCGCAGCATCCCATCGAAACATCGCACCAGCACGTAGCGCGCTGCCGCCTGGCTCGCGCCACCCGCCTTGAGCGGGTCCTTCGCGAGCTCGATATACCAGTCACAGAACTCGTGCCAGATAAACTGGTAAACGATCAGCGCCGCGTTGTTGAACTCGTAGGCATCGATCGCTTTTGTGACATCGCGGACGGCGTTGTCGAGGCGGCTGAGAATCCAACGCTCCGCGAGGCCGAGAGCGCTCACGTCAACCGTTGGGAGCGGTTGCGGCGCGTCGTCGAGATTCATCATCACGAAGCGCGCGGCGTTCCAGATTTTGTTGGCGAACGCGCGCGATGCCGCCAGCCGGTCGTCTGAAAGAATCAGGTCGCGGCCCTGCACCGCGAGTTGCGCAAGGGTGAAGCGCACCGCGTCGGTGCCGTACTTCTCCATGATTTCGAGCGGGTCAACCACGTTGCCGCGCGACTTCGTCATTTTCTTGCCGTACTGGTCGCGCACCAGCGGCGTAATATAGACCTCGCGGAACGGCACGCGGGCCTGCTCGTCGGGACGGTCGTCGAGGCAATAAATGCCGAGCATCATCATCCGCGCGACCCAGAAGAAGATGATGTCGAAGCCGGTCAGCAGGAGGCTGGTCGGGTAGTAGCGCGCGAGTTCGGGCGTGGCGTCGGGCCATCCGAGGGTCGAGAACGGCCACAGCCCCGACGAGAACCAGGTGTCGAGAACGTCCTCGTCCTGCCGCAGATCGGCGCCGCCGCAGTTCGGGCACGAGGCCGGTCGCTCTTCGGCGACGATCGGCTCCGTGCCAGCGTCAACTGCCTCGCACTTCACGCACCAGTAGGCCGGTATCCGATGGCCCCACCAAAGCTGGCGCGAGATACACCAGTCCTGGATATTGCGCATCCAGGAGAAATAGGTGTTTTCCCAGAATTTCGGATGGAAGGTGGTGGCGCCGTTTTCCACCGCCGCGATCGCCTCGCCGGCCAACGACTTGCCGTTGGGGCCGGGCTTGTTGACGGCGACGAACCATTGGTCGGAGAGCATCGGTTCGACGATGGTGTCGCAGCGCGAGCAAGCACCGACCTTGTGCGCATGCGGCTCGACCTTCTCGAGCAGATCCAGCGCGGACAGGTCCTCGACCACCCGCTGGCGGCACTCTTCACGCGTGAGACCGCGATACGGGCCGGCCTCGGCGTTCATCCGCGCGTGAATATCCATCACCGAGATTTGCGCCAGGTTATGGCGCCGGCCGAGTTCGAAGTCGTTGAAGTCGTGCGCCGGAGTGATCTTCACCGCGCCGGTGCCGAATTCGCGATCGACCGTGTCGTCGGCGACAATCGGGATATCGCGACCGATCAGCGGCAGGCGTATCTTCCTGCCGATCAGTGCGGTGTAGCGCTCGTCGGCGGGATTTACGGCGACGGCGGTATCGCCAAGCATCGTTTCGGGCCGCGTCGTCGCGACCGTGATCGCGCCGGAGCCGTCGGCGAGCGGGTAGCGGATGTGCCAGAGATGACCCTGCGCATCCTTATGCTCGACTTCGAGATCGGACAGCGCCGTTTCGCATCGCGGACACCAGTTGATCATCCGGCGGCCGCGATAGATAAGCCCGTCGCGATAGAGCATCACGAAGACGCGCGTGACCGCGCGCGACAGCCCCGGGTCGAGTGTGAAGCGCTCGCGGCTCCAGTCGCAGGAGGCGCCGAGGCGGCGCAACTGATGGAGGATCTTGCCGCCGTAGGTCTCCTTCCATTCCCAGACGCGCTCGACGAACCGATCACGCCCGAGGTCGTGGCGGGTCTTGCCGTCTTTGGCGATCTCGCGCTCGACCACGTTTTGCGTCGCGATACCGGCGTGGTCGGTGCCCGGCACCCACAGTGTGTTGAAGCCCTGCATCCGCCGCGTCCGCACGATCACGTCCTGCAGGGTCACGTTGAGCGCATGCCCGAGGTGCAACTGCCCGGTGACGTTGGGCGGCGGGATCACGATCGAGAACGGGTCGCCCGCGCGTTCCGGATCGGCTTTGAAGTAGCCGCGGTCGATCCAGAGCTGAAACCAACGCTGCTCCGCGGATTTGGGATCGAATGTTTTACTCAGTTCCAATGCGGGACCGCCGTCTTTCCAGTAGATGATGAACTCGCGGGGCATCGACGCCCGCCGCAAAAATCATATTTGACCGGCGGGGAGTAACCAACCGTATAAGTGGCCGGGCCGAGGGTCTGCCGCGCGGATTAACCGATCGACGGCCGGATAAATGGCCGGCTGAATTATGGTGCGAGAGGGGGGACTTGAACCCCCACGAAGTTTCCCTCACAAGGTCCTGAGCCTTGCGCGTCTGCCGTTCCGCCACTCTCGCAACCAGTGAAACAGTGAATCAAATGATTTAACCGGCTGTGGCGTCTAATTCAAGCGGCTTCAATCGGGGGCGACCGCTTGAGCGCGGCGGAGGTTAGGCACACAATTGCCCGTCATCGCCTCCGCTGATTCGAAACCGATGCCGAGCTCTGACGCGCCCCGCTCCAATTTACACCCCGCGGCCGAGGGCCCGTGAAGCTTTCGATCGTAATCGCGACGCACGCGCGGCCTGCGGCGCTCGCGGGATTGATGGCGAGCCTCGCGCCGCAACTGCGCGCGGGCGATCACGAAGTCTTCATCGCGGAGAACGGCACGCCCTTCCCCACCGCGATTGATCGATCCGCGTTGGCGACCGACGCGAACATATTCCATCTACATGAAGCGTCGCCCGGTAAATGCCGGGTGCAGAACCGCGCGATCGCGGCGGTGCGCGGAGACGTTATCGCATTTCTCGACGACGACCTCATGGTGGCGGACGGCTACGTCGATGCGGTCGAGCAATTCTTCGACGCCCATCCGCAATTCGCCGCAATGAAGGGGCGCATCCTGCCGGCCGAGGATCCGGTCGCGAAGGTCGGCGCGAACGCGGCCTATCTCGATCTACCGATTGCCGACCATGGCGACGAGGTGGTCGAGGTACGCGGAGTGCTCGGCGCAAACATGGCGTTTCGCGCCACCGCGTTGCGACGGGTCGGCCGCTTCGACGAACGGCTGGGGCCGGGTGCGGCGGGGCACGAGGAGGAGACCGAGATGTCCCAGCGCATCCGCCGCGTGGGTCTGCATATCGGATACGCCCCGCAGGCGCTGGTGTGGCACGAGGTCGATCCGGCGCGGGCCGATCGCGACCGCTTCATCCGCATCGCGCGCGAGCGCGGCTACTGCCGGATGCTCCACGAGAGCCACTCGCGTTTCGAGGTCTGGACGAAGGAGATGGTCGCGTCGATCAGGTTGGCGATCGTGCGGGCGGTGGGCGCGCCGATCGAGCGGCTGGCGCGCGAAGAGCGCCGGCTCGCGATCGCGCACGGGATGCATGATGGCCTGCGTCCGGCGGTGCGTGCGGCTATGCGCGGTCCGCGACAGCTTCAATGATCGTGAGCAACTCGCGGGCGTAACGCTGCCACGTGAACCGCTCGGCCGACGCACGGGCGATGGCTCGTAGAGCGGAGGCCGCCTCGATCAGCGCGTTCATCCGTGTCGCCAGCTCATCAAGATTGGACGGGTCGTTGACGATAAAGGGACGCAGCGCCTCCGGCATTACCTCGGCCACGCCGCACAGCGCGGTGGTGAGCGCGGGCACGCCGGCAGCCATCGCTTCGAGGGCGACGTTGCCGAACGGCTCGAACAGCGAAGGTAGCGCGAGGGCATCGGCGCCGCGGATGAGGCGTTCGACGTCGGAGCGGCGGCCGAGAAATCTTACGCGAGCGGCGAGGCCAAGGCGCTCGGCGCGACGGGCATACGAAGATGCGGCCTGGTCGGTGCCGACGACAATCAACCGGGCGTCGTGGCGTACCGCGGGCCAGGCCTCGATCAGGAAGCGCAGACCCTTGCGGGCAAAGCCATTGCCGACAAACATCACGGCGGGGTGCGAATCCGTAACATCGAAGTCGCGCCGAATTTCGTTGCGCGCGGGCACATCGTGCTCGGGAGTGAAACGATCCAGCTCGACTCCATTGTAGAGGGTGGCGGTTTTTGTGGGGGCCAGTGCGAAGGTTCGCATGAGGTCGTCGCGGACGAGATTGGAGACCGCGATGGCCCGTTTGAGGCGCGGCGACGCGAAGCCGCGCCGCTCGACCATCATCTGCACGCGATGGTAGGGGCTGGCGCGCATCGCGAAGCGTGCCAACGGGGTTTGCCATCGGCGAGCGGCGCGGACGTAGCTGGAATGGGCGCCGCCCCCCGAGCGAAGGATATCGGCGTCAACGATGCGGGCGAAGCTGAGCACGATATCGGCGCCGTCGCGGCGCGCGGCGGCACCGGCGGCACACGCAAACCATAGCAGGGCAAGCGCCCGACCGAGCCGGGGCGCGGCGACGCGGCGCAGCGGCCATTCGGCGGTCGTCGCGCGAATCTCGTTAGCGTAAATCGTGACGCGACGGCCGGCCTGCGCGAGGATGCGCGCGGTGATTGCGAGATCGCGCTCGGTGCCACCGCCGGCGGGATCGAAGCGGCGAGTTATCAGCGCAATCCGCATCGTTGGATCAGCGGTCGCAGTGCGCCGAGCGCCCGCGCGGGGCCGGTGGGCACTGGCTGTCCGCCTGCGACGCATGTGATATTTTCAGGCGCGGAGGTGCGGGAGCGGTGACGATCGAAGTTCAATGTACTAGTTGCCATACACGTTATCGAATTGACGAGCAGGTACTGCCCGAGGGTACGCCGACTTTCAAGTGCTCGCGATGCGGTCACGTCTTCACGCTCGAGCCACGGGGCGCAGGCCCGGTCGTCGCCAGGGGCGCGGCCGCCGGACCTGCATCGCCGACGCCACGTCCGCCGCGCGCTCGCCGTGAAGCGCGTCAAGGCGGTCCCGAAGCGCTCGGTGAAAAATCCGTGGCCGACGCGCAGTCGGGATGGGTAGTCGATTCCAGCACCGCGAAGAAGACCTCGGCATCGGCGAGCAATGATGCCATCGCGCAAGACCGAAGCGAAAGCCCGACGCCGCCAGCGGCATCCGGGCCTGCCACCTCGGCGCCAGCCGCCGCGGCCCCGAAAGCCTCATCCGAGGAGAAGCGACCTTCGACAGACGACCTGCTGTTGAAGCCGTTTCGCGACGAGGAATCGACGTCTGGAGAGAACCTCCGGTTCGATTTCAGCGAGGAACAACTTGACCGGGAGCGGGTGGAGCGCGAAACGGCGGCGCCGGCTGCCGATGAGCTCGCGGCCGAGCGGCATCGTGGCGAATGGCAGGTTGGCGAGACCGAGTTCGAGGCGCCGGCCGCAGCGGAGCGATTTGAACCGGCACCGCCGTCGCGGACGGAGCCAGCCGAGGTTGCCGAACCGGCACCAGCGCCGCGTGCGCGCAAGGCGGCGTCCGTATCGAAGCGATCCAAAGAAGAGCAGGAGGAATTTCTCGACGAGGATGCGGCGCCGATTTACAACCACGGAATCGCGACCCATTCGGCGCGGTTTTTCGTCGCACTGTTCGCGCTGATCGGACTCGGCTACGGGGCGATGACGGTGCTGATTCGGAGCGCGCCCGCCACTGCCGCCGAGATCTTGAGCCATTTGCCGAAGGTCGGCGATCGTTTTATCCCGCCGATCGCTCCGGCGCGGCTAGTCGCGATGCGCGATGTACATTCGGATTACCTGCGGACCAAGGGCGGACATACGGCACTGGTGGTGACCGGAATCGCGGAGAACGTCGGGGGCAAGTCGCTTCATGCGGTGCAGATCGCGGCCAACCTGCGGGACGCGGAGCACCATGCGATGGCGAGCCGGGCGGTCTATTGCGGTAACAACCTGTCGGCGCCGATGGTCGCGCAGATGACGCCGCACGAGCTGGATTTTTTTCAAAAGCTCGATCCGCCCAAGAGCTTCGCGCTGGAGCCCTCAGCGACGGTGCCCTTTGTGATCGTGTTTATCGATCCGCCGTCCGCGGTGAGCGGCTACGACGTGTCCGTGGCGAGCGCACTGGCCGATGTGACTGCGCCGCCGCCGGCACCGGATTCAGTCGAATGAACCGTGCGCGGTTAATCCGGAGGGGATCGGCCTCGCGCTACTCCTTTTCGCGTGCGACCAGCTCGGTGTACTCGTCGTTGTCCATCAGGTCCTCGAAGTCGGCGGGGTCGCTGACCTTGACCTTGATCAGCCAGCCGTCGCCGTAAGGATCCTCGTTGACGACTTCGGGGCTTTCGGGCAGGTCTTCGTTGACTTCGACCACGGTTCCGCTGACCGGAGCGTAGATGTCAGAGACCGCCTTGACCGATTCGACCACGCCGAAGGGATCGTCCTTGCTGACCTTTTCGCCGACCGCAGGCAACTCGATGTACACAATCTCGCCAAGTTGTTCCTGCGCATGATCGGTGATGCCAATGGTCGCGACGGACTCTTCGGTCGCGACCCATTCGTGTTCCTTGGAGTATTTGAGTCCCGGCGGTGCCTCCATCGTCTCCTCCCAACTATATCGAGACGCCGAACCGGCGAAGCGTGCCGGGCGCGGCGGACATAAATCGTTCCCTATGAATTATCAAGCGCGGCATCATCGCGTATGTCAAGGTTGCGCACGCCACGCATTTTTTGCCGTCTTCATCCCAACGATCAACCGCGGCGATGGTTTCACGCAAGCGCGCCGCGCGGTGATGAATTATCATTGCGACTGGACGGGCGTCGCGAGTCAACCCGTGCGGCGTGCTCGCGCATAACAATTTTCCCGGAGGCGCGTGGATGGTTATCGGAGTGCCGACAGAGATCAAGGCCGACGAACGGCGCGTCGCGTTGACGCCGGCGGGAGCGGCCGGCTTTCACCATCATGGGCATACGGTGATCGTGCAGCGCGGCGCGGGCCTCGGGAGCGGCTTCAGCGATGGCGACTATCGCGCGGCGGGCGCGCGTATCGCCGACGGGGCAGCGACGGTGTGGGGGCGCGCGACGATGGTGCTGAAGGTCAAGGAGCCGCAACCCGCCGAATACAAATACCTACGGCCCGGACTGATCCTATTCACCTATTTGCATCTCGCACCCGACCGCCGGCTCGCCCGCGAGTTGCTGCGGCGCGAAGTGAGTGCACTCGGCTACGAGACGGTGCAACTGGAAGACCTCAGCCTGCCGCTGCTGGCGCCGATGAGCGAAGTGGCCGGGCGGCTGGCGGTGCAGGTGGGCGGATGGTGCCTGCAGGCGCATAACGGGGGGCGCGGGGTACTGCTGAGCGGCGCGCCGGGCGTGCGCCCGGGCAAAGTGGTAATCATCGGGGGCGGCATCGCGGGCTTCAACGCGTGTCGGGTGGCGGCAGGGGTCGGCGCTGAAGTGACTATTCTCGACAGCAATCCATTGCGCCTGCGCTACCTGAGCGATCTGCTGGGCGGTAGCGCGACCACCGTGATGTCGAATCGCGCGACGCTCGAAGAAGAGATCACACAGGCCGACCTGGTGATCGGGGCGGTGTTGGTGGCGGGCGCGCGCGCCCCCCGGCTCATCACGGCGCGCACCGTCGCGAAGATGAAGCCGGGCGCGGCGATCGTCGATCTTTCGATCGACCAGGGCGGGGTCTCGGAGACCTCGCGACCGACGACGCACGCCCATCCGATTTACAAGCAGCACGGCGTGGTCCATTACTGCGTCACCAATATGCCGGGCGCGGTGCCGCATACGTCAACCTACGCACTGACTAATGCGACGCTGTCATACTCACTCAATATCGCCGATCACGGATTACTCGAGGCCGGTACGCGCGATCTGGCTATTCGCCATGGGCTCAATACTTACGAGGGCCACGTGGTACATCCGGCGGTGGCGGAGTCGCTGCGGATGAAGCCGGTGTCGCCGTGGGGCTAGTTGCATAGGCCGGCGACACGGCCGTGTACGATTCAACTGAAAGGAAGGCTATTGGCCCTGGACCACCGGCTGGACGGTTAGTTTCGAGAACAGATTGGCGAGCGACGCATTGACGCCTTCTTGCGCAATGTCGTGGGCGCGCACCCAGCGGCCTTTGTTGGCGATGAAGTTGGGGAGGTCGAAGACGTTTTCGGTGAGGGCCTTCTGCTCGCGCGCGTACTTCGCGGTCCATACGATCTGGCCCGAATGCTCGTCCACGAAATTGAGCGTAAAGGCCACGGCGGCAGGCGTTTGCGCGGAGTATTCGAAGCCGACGCGTTCGCGAAACTTGTTGACCGAGCCATAGAGCACGCCGTCGGCGGCGACCCTTTTGCCCAGCGCGAGTGCGTTGGCGTCCATGTTCGCGGTCGTGGTCGGCGGCAATTGCTGCATCGCGTCACCCACGTCGTCCTCGGGCACCACCTGCCATCCGCCGACCACCGTCGCCTGCGCGTAGAGTTGCGCGGTCACCGATTCCGACGAATCCGCCGGCAGCGTCTTGTCAACCTGGTCGGGCGAATCAATCAGCGGCATCACCGCAATCTTGTGGATGATGACCTGCTTGATCGAGCGCACCGCGTGAACGTTCAAGCCCGCGTCGTCGCCAACGAACGGCAACCCGCGGATGGTATCGTTCATCTGGTCTTCGAACTTGGTGTCGATATTTTTGTTGCAGGCGGCCAGCGCGAGGAGCACGCCGGCCGTCAGTGCCAGACCGCGAAAGTTCAAGCGCATCACAGGGCCACCTTGATTGAGAGTTCGCGCAGTTGGCGCGGGTCAACTTCTGAGGGCGCCCCGCTCATCGGATCGACGGCCTTCTGGGTTTTCGGAAAGGCCATCACATCGCGCAGCGAGTCGGTGCCACAAACCATCATGGCGATGCGATCAACGCCGAACGCGATGCCGCCGTGCGGCGGGGCCCCGTAGCCCAGCGCGTCGAGCAGAAAGCCGAACTTGGCGGCGGCCTCATCGCGCGGAATTCCAAGCAGTTCGAACACCTTCAATTGCAACTCCGCGTTATGAATACGAATCGAGCCGCCGCCCATCTCCTGACCGTTGAGGACCATATCGTAGGCGAGCGCGCGGGCATCCAGCGGCCTGGAATCGAGCAGTGCGAGATCGGCCGGGTTCGGCGCGGTGAACGGATGATTGACGGAGACCAGGCGCTTTTCCTCGTCGCTGTAATCGAACAACGGGAAGTCCACGACCCACAGAAACTTGAGCGCCGCGTCGTCGCGCAGATTGAATTTTGTACCGAGCTGCAGGCGCACGTCGCCGAGCAGCGGGCAGACCTTGCCGGGCGTCCCGGCGACCATCAGCAGCGTGTCGCCGATGTGCAATCCGGCGGCCTCGACGACGCGCTTGCGCTCATCGTCGTTGATGAACTTGGCGACCGGCCCTTGCCATCCGTCAGCGTTAATCTTGACCCACGCGAGGCCGAGACCTTGGCGGGATTTTATCGACTCGATCAACTCGTCGAGTTCGCGGCGCGAGAGCTGGCATTCGGCGGGCAGCGCGAGCGCGTAGATCGCCTCGCCGCGCGCGAGGACGTCGGCGAAGACCTTGAACGCGGTGCCGGCAAACGCGGCGGTCAGGTTTTTCAATTCGAGGCCGAAGCGCAGATCGGGCTTGTCGGAACCGAAGCGTTCGATCGCCTCGGCATAGGGCATCCGCGGAAACGGCCGTGCGAGCTCGACGCCGAGCGCGAATTTGTAAATCGAGGCCATCATGCCCTCGGCCATGGCGTAAATGTCTTCAGGGCGCGGCCCGGTCATCTCGATATCGATCTGGCTGAACTCGGGCTGGCGATTGGCGCGCAAATCCTCGTCGCGGAAACAACGCGCGATCTGGTAATAGCGATCGAAGCCGCCGACCATCAGGATCTGCTTGAGCAGTTGCGGCGATTGCGGCAGGGCGTAAAACTTGCCCGGATTCACGCGGCTCGGCACCAGGTAATCGCGGGCGCCCTCGGGCGTGGCGCGGAACAGGATCGGCGTCTCGATTTCGATGAAGCCGTTGGCGTCCAGATAATCACGGGCGCCGCGCAGCGCCTGATGACGCCGCCGCAAATTGCGCTGCATGCCGTCGCGGCGGAGATCGAGGTAGCGGTACTTGAGGCGGACCTCCTCGGCGGTGTTCTCGGCCCCTCCGATCGGAAAGGGCGGCGCGTTGGAGGGGTTCAGAACTTCGGCGGCGGTGACCGCGATCTCGATTTCGCCGGTCGGCAATTCAGCGTTGACGGTGCCTTCGCGGCGCATCACGACGGCGCCCTTGACCGCGACGTAATATTCGGAACGTGCGGCGGAGGCGACCAGATGGGCGTCGGCGTCGTGCGCCGGATTGAAGACCAACTGGACGATCCCTTCGCGGTCGCGCAGATCGATGAAGACCAGTCCGCCATGGTCGCGGCGCGTGGCAACCCAGCCCCACAGCGCGACTTCGCGGCCGGCGTCCGTGGCGCGGAGGTTGCCGCAATAGTCAGTGCGCGGCCACGGGGGCAGTGGCGAGAATGAATTATTTTTTTCGGGCATGGGAGTTCAAGTCTGCAAGAATACCTATGCGAGCGCGCGCACGGAACAGCTAGCGGATGAGCGCCGCGCGGAGATGCATCGCGATATCGGCCCGGGGCAGCGATTGCTGCGCGCTGTTTCTCAAATCGCGGACCTGCACCACGCTTTGCGCGAGTTCGTTGTCACCGATGATCAGCGCGAAATGCGCACCAAGGCGGTCGGCGCGGCGGAGCAACGCTTTGAGGCCGCGCTCGGGCGAGAGCATCTCGACGCGCAGCCTTGCGGTGCGCAGTTCGCGCGCGAGGTCCATCGCGGTGACGGTCGCGCGATCGCCCATCGCGATAATCGCGGCGTCGGGCGCGCCATCGCGCTTGAAGCGATCGGCATCAAGTGCGAGCGCGATCCGCTCCACGCCGATGGCGAAGCCGGTACCGGCGACGGCCGCACCACCAAGCGCCTCGACCAGCCCGTCATAGCGGCCGCCGGCGACGACCGCACTCTGCGCGCCGACCGCATTCGAGATCGCCTCGAAGGTCGTACGCGTATAGTAGTCGAGGCCGCGCACCAGTCGGGGATTCACGACGTACGGGACGTTTGCCTTGGTCAGGAGCTCCTCGACCGTCTCGATATGTTTACGGCAAGGGTCGCAAAGGTAATCAGCGCTGCTGGGTGCGGTGGCCGCGAGTTTCACGTCGGTTTTGCAATCGAGCAGGCGCAGCGGATTGCGCTCGAGCCGGGCGTGACAATCCTCGCAAAGTTGATCGAGATGCGCACGGCCCCATTCGAGCAAGGCCTGGCGAAAGGCGGGGCGGCAGGTCGCGTCGCCGAGCGAGTTCACCTGGAACTCGACTTCAAGGCCGAGTTCACGGCGGAATTCATCGACCATGATTATCAGGTCGGCGTCGCAGGCGGCGTCGGCGCGGCCGAAAATCTCAACGCCGAACTGGTTGAACTGGCGAAAGCGGCCCTTCTGCGGACGCTCGCGCCGGAACATGGGGCCGTAATAGTAAAAGCGCTGCTCGGGGTCGCTGCGATCGAGGCCGGCGTCGATGTAAGCGCGCACGACGCCGGGGGTGCCTTCGGGACGCAAGGCGAGCGTGGTCTGTGCGTCGTCGCGATCGGCGAAGGCGTACATCTGCTTCTCAACAACATCGGAAGTCTCTCCGCTGGAGCGCTGATAGAGTTCGAGACGCTCGAGCAGCGGAATCCGGATCTCGCTAATCGAGTAGCGCTCGGCGACCGTGCGTGCGCATTGCTCGACGAATCCGACCGCTCGCGCGTCAGGTCCGATGAGGTCCTGGAATCCTCTAAGCCGTGTCAGTGCCAAAATGTTTGCGTTCCCTCGCGGCGCCCGCGCCGAAGACTACGATGCACGGCGCGCAGACCAGTTTAACAGGAAAATCTATCCGGCTCATCGCACAAGAAAAAGGGGCCGCCCGCGAGCGGCCCCTTCGATGCCAATCTGATTGAAGGCGCGTTGTGCGATGCGGCTACACCGTCAGCAGATGAATCGTGCAGGCCGAGCCGAGGCCGATGACGTGAGCCATGCCGACCTTCGCGTTGGGGACGAGGCGCTCTTTGGCACGATCGTCTTCGGTGATGTGCCACACTACTTCGCAGATGTTAGCAACGCCGGTCGCACCCAGCGGATGGCCCTTGGAGAGCAGGCCGCCCGAAACATTGACGGGGGATTTGCCGCCGAGGCCCGGATGCATCCCGCCGCCCTGATCGATGAATTTGCCGGCCTCGCCGTCGCCGCACAGGCCGAGGTTCTCATAATGCACCAGCTCGGCGGTCGCAAAGCAGTCGTGGAGTTCGGTCAGCGAAACATCCTGTGGGCCGATGCCGGCGGTCTCGTAGGCCTTCTTCGCGGCGCGGCGCGTCAGCGTGCTGACGTCGGGCAGCGTGAGATCGCGCTCGGTATAAGGGTCGGAGGTCAGGATCGACGCCGCGACGCGCGCTCGCTTGCGGCCGTTGGCATACTGCTTCAGCTTGTCCTCGGACACCAGGATCGCCGCCGCCGCGCCGTCACCCGTCGGGCAACACATATAGAGCGTGTTCGGGAACGCGACCATGCGCGCGTTGAGCACGTCTTCGAGCGTCACTTCGTTGCGATACTGCGAGAAAGGATTCTTAGTCGCATGCTTGTGCGATTTCACCGAAATCTTGGCGAAATGTTCGAGCGTGGTGCCGTACTTGCGCATGTGTTCCATGCCGGCCTGGCCGAACACCGCGGGCATCAGACCCGAGCCGAGGCGTCCCTCGGTCGCGTATGCGGGATCGGCCCCGCCGCCGCCACCGCCGAGCAGCCCCTGCTTGCCCATCTGCTCGACGCCGACCGCCATCGTGATGTCGTACATCCCCGAGGCGACCGCCATGTAGGCCTCGCGAAACGCGGTGGAGCCGGTCGCGCACGCATTCGAGACGTTGATAACCGGAATGCCGGTCTGGCCGATCTGCTGGAGGATGCGCTGCCCGATCATCGCGTTGGATTGGAACAGGTTGCCCGAGGCGAACAGTTCGACGTCCTGAATCGTGACGCCGGCATCCTTGAGCGCGCTCAGCGCCGCCTCGGAGCCTAGCTCAGGGACCGACTTGTCCGGATAGCGCCCGAACTTGATCATCCCGGTGCCGAGAACATAAACGTTGCGCATTTCAAATCCTCCTCAGGGCCCGGTGGCAAGCCGTCATCAGCGGGCCGCCGCGCCTCCCTGGTCTGAGTTGATGGTTTGATTAACCTTGTAGTTAGATTAATTCAGTTCTTGCTCGGACGGTACTGGAACGCCACGACCTCGTTGCCCTGCCGATCCTTGGACACCACGTTGGCGACCATCTCGACCGGCATGCCGAAAGCCTGCTGCGGGTTTTTTTGCAGCTCTTCGGGATCGATATCGACCAGGTTCGATTTCACGCTGACGCCTTCCGGCAGGTCAACGATCGCGGTCACGTAGGGCGTTTTGATTCCGGGAAACGACTGATGAATCACCGAAAAGACCCACACGTTGCCCTTGTTGGAGAGCGGAATCTGGGTGAATTGATTGGTCGCGCCGCATTTCGAGCACGCCATCCGCTTGAGGTCCAGGTACACCGCACCGCATTTCCCGCACTTGCTGCCCACCAGATGAGGGGTCGGCTCGAGCTTCAGAAAAGGTAGGATGGGGCGCTTGCCCGGCTGCTCGGTGCTTTCTGCTTTGGACTGTTCGGCCATCGAAGATCCTCCGGTACTGATGCGGGATGCAACTGCGTGATTAACGGCGGCGCATGGGCGTTCCATGCGAACCGCCGCACCAGCAAGTTTCCCACAGCCTCGGGCAAACCGTCAACCGCCGCGTGGACTACCGCAGCGCCGTCGCCGGACGGCTCGCGCTAACGTAGCGCTCCATCACTGAGCGGCGCGCCCTCCCACCGGACTGGTAATCCTATAGAAGGCACCGCTCAAACACCTATTCAAGGCGTGAGCGTGAAAAAACACGTGGCGCCGGTGGATTCAGCCTGATACCTCTGTGGGGCCGTCCGAGAGATCTATCGCGCCGTAACGTACTATTTCGGATCGCGTGGCAATTAGGTCGGGATTCAATCGTGGGGAGAAATGTCATGAGGCTCAAAAGCTGGTACTGGGTAATCGCGATCGTTGTAGCGGGATGCGCCAGGGCCTCGGTCGCGCAGCAGTCGCAGAGCGTTCCACTGATGAGCGCGCGGCCGGCTAACATTGTGGTCTATCCCTTTGCGGTCACTACGGCTGACGTGACCTTGAATCAGAGTATCGTGCAGCGGGCCTACCGCAACATCTCCAACGAAGATCAATCGGCCGCGCAGGCACAACTCGCACGCGACACCGCTCATGACATTTGCACTCAGGTCGCCGCCGATTTGATCCAAAAAGGCTACCAGGCGCTTTGCCAGGAGCGTGGCGTCCCGGTAATCGGCAGCAACGTATTGGTCGTCGATGGTGCGTTCACCAATATCAATGAGGGCAACCGTCTGCGGCGTCTCGTGATCGGCTTTGGCGCCGGCGCCTCGGTGCTCGACACCAGCGTCAACGTCTCGCAGAAAACCAGCGACGGCACGCGCCAGGTTCTCGACTTCACTACCCACGCCGATAGCGGCAAGATGCCCGGTGCGGCGCTCACCGCCGGGGCCGGCGCGGCGGCCGGCGGATCGGCGGCGGTGATCGTCGGCGCTAATGCCGCGATGGGCGGCGCCAAGACCTATACCTCCTCCACCGGGTTCCTCACCGGAAAAACCTCGGACCAAATCGTCCAGACCATTACCCAATACTATTCGCAGCAGGGTTGGAGCTCTTAGCGCGGATCGGACGGCGGAGGATTAGTCAGTTTGGAGCGCGGGTCACGGGTGCGGCGTTATGGCCGGCAGTGATGGTAATCGGAGTTCACCGCCGCGCCAGGTGCGCACGCGGATGCCGCCGCGTCCGAGGTTCACACTCACCGCGCCGTATTCATCGGTCCGCAACACGATCGCGCCCGACTGACTATAACGCTCAACGGTATCGGCCGAGGGAAAATGAAAACGATTGAAGTAGCCGAGCGAAATCACCGCGACTTGCGGTCGCATCGCCGCGATTAGCGGCGCACTCGAAGACGTCGCACTGCCGTGATGCGGCACCTTCACGATCGCGGCACGCAAGTCGTCGCCGGTCGCGATTAGCTCCCGTTCGCCCTTGGCCTCCATATCGCCGGTAAACAGGACCGCGCTGCCGCGATACTTCAGCCGCATGACCATCGATTGATTGTTCTCCTTGGTTTCTTCGATATGCGGCAGCGGCCAAAGACAACGGACCTCAACTCCACCGATAGTCCTCGGCGGCAGCGCGCTTCCGCAAATGTAGCTGCGCGCGTGTACCGCATTGACGGCCTCGACCAGGCGCGCGTAGCTCGCGTCGGGACTGTCGAGTCCGCTGGTCCAGAACTGGGTCGGCGAAAAATTCCGCATCAGGAAAACCAGGCCGCCGAAGTGATCGCGATCGGGATGGCTGACGGCGACCAGGTCCACGCGCATGATCTTATTTGACCACAAGAACGGTGCGACGATTCGCTCGCCCGGGTCGAAAGTGCCAAAGAAGCTGCCGCCGCCATCGACCAGCATCACGCGGCCACCGGGGAAGCGCACCACCGCCGCGTCGCCCTCCCCGACCGACAAAAATGTCACGCGCAGGTCGGGATAGAAGTAACGCTGCCAGGTCCACCAACCCGCATCGAGGATAAGTGCAATAGTCAGTGCGATCGCGGCACCGTAGCGCCAGCGGGCCCGCTCCCGTAGATGACGCAGCCTTTCAATCGAGAGTGTTGGCGCGATCGCGGTCGCGAGCGGACGCGCGCACCAGACCGCGATAAAGCCATAGGCGAGCACGATTTCGATAAGCGTCGGCGTGAAGGTCCGGGTCCACGCGAGCGGCCAATCGGCAAACCATCCGGCAAGCCAATTACTTACACCCACGAGGCCACCCGCGAGCAATATCAGCGGACGCGCACCGGCCGGCGAGAGCAAGCTGAGTGCCGCCGCAAGGAGTCCGGTAATGACGGCGCCAAACCCCATTATCGGCACGACCACCGCGTTCGCGATCAATCCCACGAGCGAAAACTGGTTGAAGTAGAGCGCGGTGAGCGGCGCCGTACCGATTAGCGCCCAGAACGAGACCGCGACGTAACCGGCGACCGCCTCTGCGATCACGCTGATGTGCGACACTCCCGCGCCGGCCGCCGATGGACGCATGCGTGTCCGCCACCACGCAGCAAAGCGGCGCATCCCGAGGAGAATTACCAGCACCGACGCGAACGAAAGTTGAAAGCCGATATTCGCGGTCGATCCCGGAAGCGCGAAACAGATCATCAGTGCGGCGAGCGCCAGGCTCGCCAGTAACTCGCGCGAACGATCGATGAGTATCGCGACGGCGTACGCAAGGACCATCACGAGCGCGCGAATGGTCGAGACGTGGCCGCCCGCGATCGAGGCGTAAGCAGTCGCCGCGAGAGCCGCGGCCGCTGCCGCGAGTTTGTTGGCATATCCACGCGCCATCAGCGCCGGAAGAAATCCCACCAGCCAACGCACGACGAAATACGCCGCCGCCGCGACGAAGCCCAGGTGCAGTCCCGAGATAACCAATACGTGCGCCATGCCGGTGAGCGCGAAGCGTTGACGAATCGACTCATCGATGCCGCCGCGATCGCCGATAATCAACGCACGCATCTCGACGCTTTGCGGGTACGCGAGGTTCGCGTCGATGAACGCCCCGATGCGTTCGCGAACCGCCTCGATTCGCGCGCGCACGGGGTACTCGCGATGGCCGATGACGGCAATCGGCAGGGGCGCTCCTTTTCTCGCGTAATCGGCGAAGAGCGTAGCGGTGATGCGGTTGCGCAGCAGCCATCCGCGATAGTCGAATTCTCCCTGGTCGCCGTCATTGCGCGGAAACCTGATGCGCGAGGCCACCCGCACTTCGTCGCCGACGCTGAAGTGCTCAACGCTGCGAATCGTGACGCGCACCACGCCGATCGCCGGCTTCAGCGCCGCGGCATCCGCCCCGGCCCGCGCCACGCGCACATACAGATAAGTGCGAGCGCCCTCGACTGTTTCCGGTTCGCGTACGATGACTCCCTCGATCGTTACGGGCGCATCGTCGGCGAAGCGATAGAGGGTCGTGGGGCCGCCGAGCGGGGCAAGGAGGCGATGCACCGGAACCGTCGCCGCGGCGGCAATCGCGACGAAGGCGATCGCTATTCCGATCCGCGGACGTGACCCGAGAAAGGCCGCGAGCGCCGCAAGTGCGAGTGCGATCGCGCAACCGATCGGCACGTATAGGCCGGCGTTGCCGAGCGTATCGCCGACGATCAGCGCAATTGTCGAAATGTATAGCGGTGGAAAATCGACTAGCCAGTGCGCCGCCGAGATCCGCGCCGTTGGCACTTGTGGGTGGGTCGGGAAATCCGTCGAGGGGCGGACGATAAATGGCGTCGCGACGGCGATTTGGATCCTCGCGCCTGATCCAGAACTCTACTAACGGTATATGCCAGCACCGGCACCGTCTATCGCGAATTTTCAGGCGGGTCGGATTCGAGGACTGAAGGTTTTGGTTTGTGTGCGATCAATTGGAGCTGGCCGTTGCCCGCGTCGAGATATTCGGCCGCGACGCGATCCTCTTCGCGCTCGACCTTTTCCTCCTGGTCGAGCAGCGCCGACATCAGGTCGAGATGGCGCCGAATTTCGGCGGCCAACTCCGCGTTGACGCCTTTGACGTTCGCCAACTCGATCAAGGACGCTTCGCGAATGCGGCGCAGGCTACCGAAATGCCGCAGCAGTTCGCGCCGCCGCACCTGGCCGATGCCCTCGATATCGTCCAGCACCGAGCGCAGCCGCGCACGTCGCCTTAGTTCGCGATTGTAGGTAATCGCGAAACGATGCGCCTCGTCGCGGATGCGCACCAGCACGAACAGGGCGCTGGAATTGCGCGGCAGCACGATCGGGTCCTTGCGATTGGGCAGGAACACGCGCTCCTCGGACTTGGTCACGGCGCGATCGCGCGGGTCGTTGAGCACGTGCTGTTTAGCGAGCGAGATGACTTCGATCTGTTCGCTCAGATCGAACTCGCGCAAAACCTGTATCGCGACGTTGAGCTGGCCCTTGCCGCCGTCGATTACCCACAGATCGGGATACTCATTCTCTTCCTTCGCGCGCTTGAGCCGGCGGCTCAGGACCTCGTAGAGACTGGCGAAATCGTCCTGCCCCTCGACGGTGCGAATGCGATAGCGCCGATAGAGCGCCTTTTGCGGCACGCCCTCGTCGAAGGTCGCTTGCGATCCCACCACCATCGAGCCTTGCAGGTTCGATATGTCGTAGCATTCGATACGCTTGGGGACGTTGCGCAGGCGCAGCTTCGCTTGCAGATCGGCGAGCATCTGCTCGCGCGTACTCTCGTTGTCGCGGCGTGAGGCGAAGCTCTGGCGGGCGTTTTCCATCGCCATCTCGAGCAGCCGCAGTTTGTCGCCGCGCTGCGGCACGAAGACCTCGACCTTCTTGCCGCGCCGCTCCGAGAGCAGGTCCGCGCGCACCTCGGCGTCCTCCAGTTCGACCGGCAGTATCACCTCGTCGGGGATGAAGCGGGCGCCGGCATAGTATTGCGTCAGCAGGTCGCCGAGCAGGTCCTCATCGGGAAATTCGAGGTCCTGAAAACTCCATCCGCGGGTGCTGGTGAGCTTGCCGTTGCGCACCAGCAAGACGATCGCCTCGATAAATCCGCCCTCGCGATACAGGCCGAAGACGTCCTGGTCGCCGCCCCAATGATGCAGCACGGTCTGGCGCTCGACGGTCTTTTCGATCGAGCGGACACTGTCACGCACGCGCGCCGCCTCCTCGAATTCCAGACGCTCGGCGTGCGCCTTCATCCGATCGCGCAACTCACGCAGCAGCTCCAGGTTCTTGCCCTCAAGCAGCATCTGCGCCGCGTGCAGATGACGCTCGTACTCGGCGCGATCGACCGGCAGCACGCAGGGTCCGAGGCAGCGTTTGATCTGGTACTCGATGCAGGGGCGCGAGCGATTGCGAAAGACGGTGTCCGAGCAGGTGCGCAACGGAAAGACCTTGCGGATCACGTCGATGGTTTCGCGCAAGCCGTCGGCCGATCCGAACGGGCCGAAGTAGCGGCCGCCGTCCTTGACGATGCGCCGGGTGACGGTGATGCGCGGCCACGCGTGATTGGTGACCTTGGCGCTCAGATACGACTTGTCGTCCTTCAGCCGGATGTTGTAGCGCGGCTTATACTGCTTGATCAGGTTGTTTTCGAGGATCAGCGCCTCTTTTTCGCTGCGCGCGACCAGCGTCTCGAAATCGCGCACCCGCCGCATCAGGAAGCGCACCTGGAAGCGTCCGTCGCCGCCCTCGCGAAAGTAGGATCGCACGCGTGGCCGCAACGATTTGGCCTTGCCGATGTAAAGCACCTTGCCGTTGCGATCGCGCAGCAGATAGACCCCCGGCTCGGTCGGAATCCCATCGAGCTTGCGCGTCAGTTCATCATCGGTGGCGACATCGGTATGAGCATCATCCTCATCGTGAGCGGCCGCCTCGCGATGATCGACCGCCTGGTCGGCGCCGTGATCGGACACGTCATTGACGGCGGCGGTCGGCGCGCTCGGGTAAACCACCAGCGAATCGTAGCGCGGGCCGATTTCGTCGTGATTGGGCGGCTGCGCAGTTGGCGGCGGCGCGGCAGCGTTTTTTGGCACCCTGCTCATCTGACGAGCTATTATACACGGGGCAGACGGTGCGGGATCCTTTAAGGAAGTCGTTCAGGTGCGCAAAACTACAGGTATTGCCAGACACTGAAACCTCACAGGTTTCACGGCATTCCATGCCGCCGGTGAGCCCACGTTCGCGTTGCGCGATCATCGAAGGCCTTGCGAGGTTCTCGCAGTGCCACACCCGCGCTGGCGGCCTCGCGATGGCGCAGCGCTTCGCGATCATGGCAACATACATTCTTCGAGTGCGGCCCAGGCTCAGCCGGGACAGCCGGCGCCAGCAAACACTCGCTAAAAAAGGAAAAGCATCATGCGCAGACTCGAAGGAAAAGTCGCGGTAATTACCGGCGCCGCCAGCGGAATGGGTCGAACGACTGCCGCCCGTTTCGCCGGCGAGGGCGCCAACGTCGTGATCGCGGACCTCAACGTCGAGGGCGGGGAATCGGCCGTCCGCGAATGCAAGGAGAACGGCGGCAACGCGGTCTTCCAATTGACCGACGTGACGTCAGAAACCGCCATCAAGGCCGCGATCGATCGTGCCGTCAAGGAGTACGGCAAACTCGACATCATGTTCAACAACGCCGGTCTGGCCGGCGCGCTCGGAACGATCGAGGAAGTCACGACCGGGAACTGGGATCGCACGTTCGCGATTTTGCTGCGCGCGGTCTTCGTCGGCATCAAGTACTCGATTCCGGAGATGCGCAAGGCGGGTGGCGGCTCGATCATCTCGACCGCATCGGTCGCGGGCTTGCGTGGTGGTGCGGGTCCCCTGCCCTACAGCGTGGCCAAGGCGGGCGTGGTCCATCTGACCAAATGCGCGGCGATCGAACTCGGCCCGCAGCAGATCCGCGTCAACTGTATCTGCCCCGGCGGCATCAACACGCCGTTGATTCATCAGCATATCCCGGGCGGAGAGCCGGTCGCGCGACAGGTACTCAACACGATTCAACCGATCCCGCGCGCCGGCACAGGAGAGGATATCGCGGGGATGGCGCTCTATCTCGCGAGCGACGATTCCCAATGGGTAACCGGTACCGCGATGGTGGTGGATGGCGGCCTGATGGCCGGTGGCAATCTCTTCGGCGGCGGTGCGGCGAGTCCGTTCAGCGTCGGCGCGAAGTGGTCGGGTCCGTCGTTCGAAAAGGAATAGCCGCGAAGGAAATTGCCGAGGAACGCAAAATTGAGGTTTTTTCCGTGCACTGAGACCTCACAGAGGTCTCAGACTTCCCGTTTGTAAAGATGCTGGAGGCGCCCTTAGAAAAGCTGATCGTGACGACCCTCACGATACTCGAACGAACGGGCGAATAACCAGTAGTCGGCGAGGCCGGTTAATTCAGCACGCCTTGGGCTAATTCAGCTCGTGTGCACGCTCCAGGTTGAGATGCTCGACCAGGCTGCGAGCATCCGCGCGTGGCCGAAAATGATAGTCGAGCGGCGTATGCGGGCCTCCACACACCGGCACCGCCTCCATGTAGCCGCAAATACAACGGTAAATGAACATCGGGCGGCCCTCGACCTCACGACGGTAAAAACCGAGGAAGCGGTGTTTGGACTGGTCCTGTTGATGCTGATGTCCGCTATGCGCCTTCACTGTACGTAACCCCAAGCACGTTCGGGTTAGCCACGTTTATAGCAGTGAATGATATATTAGGGAAGGGACTCGTTGCATTTAATTGCTTTTGCACGTCACGACATTCCGTGCATCACCAAAATGGCGAACAAAAGACGAATGAAATTGGCCGCATGTCCGGCCAATTTGACCGCTATGCACGCGCGAAAGGGTTAGGTTTGTGACTGCGCCCGCGACGGTCAGCGTGTCGCGCGACGTTCCAGCTTACGAATTCGCTGGTCCTGGTCCTTGGTCTGCACGGTGACCCGATCATCGAAGCGTTCGAACTTGCGCGTGAGGCTCGTCAGCGCCTTGTTCGCCTGCTTCAGCTCGGCGTCGAGTTTCTTGATGACGGTATCGGCGGAAGCGGTGATCCCCGCGCGGAGCTGCGCGGAGGCGGCCGGGATTTCGCGGCCGATTTCCGTGCGCGCCATGGACAGTTCCTTGCGCAGCGCATCGCCGACGGCGGCCATCTCACGGCTCAACTGCTCGCGCGCCGCAGCGGTCGCACGATCGAGTTCCGCGGTCAGACGCTGGCGTCCGCGCTCGGCCTCGTCGACGGCCTGTTGCTGAAGATCGTGGCGCGTGGAAGCGAGTTGTTCGCGAAATTCGATGCGCGTGGCGCCCAGGTTCTCACCGATGCGGACCATCTCGGCGCCCAGATCCGCGCGCGTGATCGCAACGCCTTCGCGATTCTCCGCGATGCGATCCGAAAGGAAGCGCACCTGGCGGCCGACCTCGCTGAACTGCCCAACGATCTCCTCGCGCAACGCGTCGAGCCGCCCGCCAAAACCAGTGACGGCCTCGAGAACGAGGTCGAAGCGCGCCGCCAGTTGCTCCAGGATCGCCCCCATCTTGACCTCCACTTCCTTGGCCTCCACTGACTCTTTCGCCTCCACGTCTTCGGTCACTGCCGGCTCCCCTCTATAGCGTACCTTGCATCAGGTGACGACCCCTGAGCGACGCTATCTGACCACCTTGCCGAAGCGGTCCCATCGAATCGGGAGCCATCCACTGCCGTCGCTGTCCCACGACCAGTAGATGAACATCGCGCGACCCTCGACTTCGTCGCGATCGACTAGGCCCCAGAAGCGGCCGTCGTAGCTGTGGTCGCGATTATCGCCCATCATCAGGTACTGCCCGTCGGGAACCTTGAGCGGGCCGAAATAGTCGCGCGGAGAACCCTCCTGCCGCTCGTCTGGAGTTACCTCGAAATGCGCATGGGGATCGTCGGCCAGGACTCCATCGCGGTAGAGTTTGCCCGCCTTGACCTCGATCGTATCGCCGGGCACACCGATCACCCGCTTGATAAAGTCCTTGGTCGGATCGGGCGGAAAGACAAACACCACCACGTCGCCCCGATGAACCGGCTCGAGTTTGAACACATAATGTCCCCAGGGAATTTCATTCTCAAACGGAGTGAGTCCAAACAACGAATCCGGCAGGCGCAACCCGTAAATCAGCTTGTTGACGATTATGTGGTCGCCTACCAGCAAGGTCGGCTCCATCGAGCCCGACGGTATCTTATACGCCTGGATGAAAAAGGTGCGCAGGACGATCGCCAGCGCCAGCGCGATGATGAACGCCTCGGAGTACTCGCGCGCGGCGGATTTTTCCGGCGGCGGCTCGGCGCGCGACGCGGTGGAGGTCGATTGATTTTTCAGCAGCGGTTGGGGCACGCCCAGCCTACTCCCCGACCTTCAGCAGGGCCAGGAACGCCTCCTGCGGAATTTCGACGCGTCCAACCTGTTTCATTCGCCGCTTACCTTCCTTCTGCTTCTCCAGCAGTTTGCGTTTGCGCGTGATGTCTCCGCCATAGCATTTCGCGGTGACGTTCTTGCGCAGCGCCTTGACGCTTTCGCGCGCGATTATCTTGGCGCCGATCGCCGCCTGAATCGCCACGTCAAACATCTGGCGCGGGATCAATTCACGCATTTTCTCGCACAGCACGCGCCCCCGGTCATAGGCTTTGTCGCGATGCACGATAACGGACAGCGCGTCCACCGGTTCGCCATTGATCCGAATGTCCAATTTAACCAGATGCTCCGGACGGAAGTCCAGAAACTCATAGTCGAGCGACGCGTACCCGCGCGTCGCCGATTTCAGGCGATCGTAAAAATCGAAGACGATCTCCGCCAATGGCATCTCGTAATGCAGGATGGCGCGATGGTGGCCCGAATAACGCAAGTCCCGTTGTACTCCGCGCCGCTCCTCGCACAGATGCATCACGGCGCCCAGAAACTCCTCGGGCACGTGAATCGCCGCCAGGATAAACGGCTCCTCGATCGCCTCGACGGTGTTCTCCTCGGGCAGATGCGCCGGGTTATCGACCATCACGATTGCGCCCGCATTGGTGCGCACCTGGTATGCGACGGTCGGTGCCGTCACCACCAGGTCGAGACCGAACTCGCGCTCCAGCCGCTCCTGTGCGATTTCCATGTGCAGCAGGCCAAGAAAGCCCGCGCGAAATCCGAAGCCCAGCGCCTGCGATGTTTCCGGCTCGACGATGATACTCGCGTCGTTCAGTCGCAGCTTCTCGATCGCCTCACGCAACTCGCCGTACTGGTTGGCCTCCGTCGGGTAAAGCCCGGCGAAAACCATCGGCTTGAGCTCCTTGAAGCCCGCCAGCGGCTCGGCCGCGGGATGGTCGGCATCCGTGATGGTGTCGCCCATCCGCATGTCGGCGACCGTTTTGATCCCGGCGACGATAAAGCCGACCTCGCCCGGTCCGAGCGTATCGGATTGCTGCTCGTGCGGCGTGAAGTAGCCCAGTCGCATCACTTCGCCGACCTTGTTGGTGCCCATCAGGCGGACCTTCATCCCGCGCTTGAGCTCGCCATCGAAGACCCGAATCAGGCCGATGACCCCCTCGTAAACGTCGTACCAACTGTCGAAGATCAGCGCGCGCGCCGGCTTGCCGTCACCGGCGGGCGGCGGCGGCACCAACTCGACCAGCGCCTCAAGCACCTCCTCGATCCCGATGCCTTCCTTGGCGCTGGTCAGGATCGCCGCGCTGGCGTCGAGCCCGATCACCTGTTCGATATCCTCGCGCGTGCGATCGACGTCGGCGCCCGGCAGGTCGATCTTGTTGATCACCGGCACGATTTCGAGTCCGTGATCGAGCGCCATATAGACGTTGGCGAGCGTCTGGGCCTCGACCCCCTGGCTCGCATCGACCACCAGCAGCGCCCCTTCGCAAGCCGCCAGGCTGCGCGAAACTTCGTAGGCGAAATCGACGTGGCCGGGCGTATCGATCAGGTTCAACACGTAGGTGCGGCCGTCCCTGGCGGTATAGTTCAGCCGCACGGATCGCGCCTTGATCGTGATCCCGCGCTCGCGCTCGAGGTCCATCGAATCGAGGAACTGCTCCTTCAATTCGCGCTTGGTCAGCGCTCCGGTGCGTTCCAGCAGGCGATCCGCAAGCGTGGACTTGCCATGATCGATATGCGCGATAATCGAGAAATTACGAATCAGTTCGCGTGGCGTCATTTATACTTTGTGGCCGATTTCCCTGGAACCAATCACGGTGCCGGGCGCCTTGCCCGCTTGGGCAGATTCCCGCACCGTCCGGGCTTCAGCATGCGCGAGCGTCAAAGGCAGCCCGCGCGGGGCCCATCCAATCGCAAGAGATTAGCATGCGCTCGCGGCCAATGCGCGAAGCCGGTCAGCGGCTTTTGGCCGCTCGCTGTTGGAAAAAACGGTAGGTGAGCCGCAGCCCATCGTCCAGCGTGACCTCCGGATGCCATCCCAACTCGCGACCAGCGCGCGCCGCCGCGATCACCGATCGACTCTGCTCGCCCGGACGCGCCGCCGCGTAGGCCGCCGGACGGTCCGACTCCGCCGCCGCGGCGAGAATCCCGTAGAGCCGATTCACGCTGGTCTCCACCCCGGTACCGATATTGATTGGGCCGGTCGCCGTCGAAGTCACCGCCGCCACGTTGGCGCGCACGACATCGCCGACATATACGTAGTCGCGCGTCTGCTCGCCGTCGCCGAAGATCGTTACGATTTTGTCCTCGAGCAGGCGCCCGCAGAAAATCGCCACCACGCCGGCCTCTCCGTGCGGGTCCTGCCGCGGCCCGTAAACGTTCGCGTAGCGCATCGCGGCGTAGTCGATTCCATACTGCGCCTGGTAAAAGAACAGGTACGATTCGGTTGAAAACTTGGCCACGCCGTACGGGCTGACCGGGCGGCACGGATGGCCCTCGGCGGCGGGAAAAGTGTCCTGCTCGCCGTAAATCGCCCCGCCGGTCGAAGAAAAAACCACTCGCCGCAAGCCGTGCTGGCGCGCCGCCTCCATCAGGTTGAGGAACCCGACCAGGTTCACCTGCGCGTCGAACGCGGGGTCGGCGACCGAGCGCCGCACGTCCATCTGCGCCGCCAGATGCACCATCACTTCAGGCCGTTGGCTGGCGACGATGCGCCCGACCTCGGCGGCGTCGCGGATATCGGCCTCATAAAAGCGCGCGCGCGGATTGAGTTGGTCGCGCTTGCCTGCCGACAGGTTGTCGATCACCGCGACCTCGTGCACTCCGGCCGCGACTAGTGCGTCCACCGTATGCGATCCGATAAAACCCGCGCCTCCGGTGACCAGTATCCGCATCGTAACTCTCCCGATTATCTCCGTGCCCTTCGCGCTCAAGAACTCGCGAGCGCCAATCAGTTAAAGAAGGGGGCGCCGCCCGATTGAGTAGTAGCGAAAATCCAGCGCGCGCATCAGCGGCGGATCGTAGAGGTTGCGCCCGTCGAAGATCACCGCTTGCTTCAATGCCGCCCTTATCCGATGGAAGTTGGGATGTCGGAACTCGTTCCATTCGGTCAGGATGATTAGAGCGTCGGCGTCGGCCAGCGCATCATAGTTGGTCTCGAAATACTCGATTCGATCGCCGAAAATCTGCCGCGCCGATTTCAGCGCTTCGGGGTCGTGCGCCTGTACGCGCGCGCCGGCCCGCAGCAATTCCTCAATTGCCACCAGCGATGGCGCCTCGCGCATGTCGTCAGTGCGCGGCTTGAACGCCAGGCCCCAGATCGCGAACGTGCGCCCCGCGATATCGCCGCCGAAATGCTCTTTCACGCGATCGATCAGCAGGCGTTTCTGGCGATGGTTGACCTCATCAGTCGCCTTCAGCAGCGTAAAATCGAGCTGCTGTTCCGCCGCGCTGTGAATCAACGCCTGCACGTCCTTGGGAAAACACGAACCGCCGTAACCCACGCCCGGGAACAGAAACTGGGTGCCGATACGCCGGTCCGAACCCATCCCGCGGCGCACGTCATTGATCTCCGCGCCCACCGCCTCGCACAGGTTCGCCATCTGGTTGATGAATGAAATCCGAATCGCGAGCATCGCGTTCGAGGCGTACTTGGTGAGTTCCGCCGATCGCGGATGCATCACCAGCACCGGATTGTCGGTGCGCAAAAACGGCGCGTGCACTTCGCGCAAAATCGTCGTCGCCTGATCGCTGGTCGATCCAATCACCACGCGATCGGGACGCATGAAATCCTCGATCGCGGAACCTTCCTTGAGGAACTCCGGTACCGAGCACACGTCGATCCGATGTTTCACGGCACGGCCTACCAGTTCCCGCACCTGGTCATTGGTGCCGACCGGAACCGTGCTCTTCACGGCAATTATATGATAGCCAGTCGCCGCGTGCGCGATCGCCTCGGCCGCGCCTAGCACGCCGCTCAGATCGGCGGCGCCGCTCGCGCTCATCGGAGTACCGACGGCGATAAACGAGACCATCGACTGACTAATGGCGGCCGCCAGGTCCGTGGTGAAACTGAGGCGATGTTCCTTGAGGTTGCGGCGTACCAGCTCTTCCAGCCCGGGTTCATAGATGGGCACCTCGCCCGCCTTCAGCCGCTCAACCCGTTCGCGGTCAATATCTACGCATATGACTTCGTTGCCGCTCTCCGCGAAGCAGGTGCCGCTCACCAGGCCAACATAGCCTGTGCCCACAACTGCGATATTCATCTGGCTATCAGAACTCCTCTTTCACTACGTAGATCGGCTTGTTCTGCGATTCGTGGTAAGTGCGCGCGATCATCTCGCCGATCAGTCCCAGGCTGACGAATTGTACGCCGACTACGACCAGTAACACCGCCAGCAGCAGCGCCGGCCGGTTGCCGAGCGGCCACCCCAAGACCACCTTTTCAAACACCAGGATCGTGGTCCAGATTGATCCAATCGCGCCTAGCAACACGCCGATCGCACCGAAAACCTGTATCGGTCGCGTCGAATAGCCTGACAAAAAGCGCACCGTCAGCAAATCCAGAATAGTGCGAATGATCCGCCCCGGCCCGTACTTCGAGGCACCCGAACGCCGCGGCCGGAAGTTCACTTCGATCTCCGCGATGCGCGCTCCCTGCTCCGCCGCGATCGCCGGCACGAACCGATGCATCTCGCCATAGAGCATCAGCCGCCGCGCCAGATCGCGCCGATAGGCCTTCAGAGTACAACCGTAGTCGTGCAGCCCCACCCCGGTAATCCGCGAGATCAGCGCGTTGGCCGCCACCGACGGCAGCCGCCGCGTCAGCGCCGCATCGCGCCAACGACCGGTGCGCCACCCGCTCACCAGGTCGTAGCCCTCGTCGAGTTTCGCCAGCAGCCGCGGGATATCGGCCGGGTCATTCTCACCATCGGCATCGAGAGCGACCACCACGTCGCCCGCCGCGCTATGCAGTCCGCACGCGAGTGCGGCCGTCTGTCCCGAATTACGCGCGAGGCGAATCACTCGCACGTGTGCGTCGCGCCCCTTGATTTCGCGCAGCACCGCAGCACCGCCGTCGTCACTGCCGTCGTCGATAAACACAATCTCGTAGGATCGTCCGAGTGCGCCCAGCACGCGCTCGAGTTCCGCATGCAGCGGCGCCAGATTATCCCGCTCGTTGAAGAGCGGAATAACTATTGAGAGGTCCATCGCGAATGGTGCGAATCGGTGAGCTCGATAAAAGCGCGATAGCGCACTTCGATTTCCTCCCAGGTCAGCGCCGCGATGCGCTTGACCGAAAACTGTTCGACCACGAACGAGCCGAGTACGCAGCCGTACACCACGGCCGTGCGCAGCACCGCTTCGTTGATCACGCCCTTGCGCGCGATATAGCCCATGAACGCGCCCGCGAAAGTATCGCCCGCACCGGTCGGGTCGATGACTTCCTCCAATGGGTAAGCGGGCACCGCGAACATCGCGTCCTTGCTGAATTGCAGCACGCCGTATTCGCCGCGCTTGACCAGCACCGTGTCCGGTCCCATCTTGATAATCGCACGCCCCGCCTTTACCAGGTTATGTTCACCGCTGAGCATCCGCGCCTCTTCGTCGTTCAGCGTCAAAATATCGATCCGCGGCAGCAGCCGCACCAGCGCCGCGCGGTCGTTGGCGATCCAATGGTTCATGGTATCGGCGGCGACCACCTTGGGACTCGCGACCTGGTCAAGCACGTGCCGCTGCAAATCGGGCGAGATATTGGCCAGGAATACATAGTCAGCGCGATGCTGATCGGGCAGCAAATTGGGCATGAAGTCCGCGAACACGTTGAGCGCGAGGCTGATCGTGTCGCGTATATTCATGTCCTCGTGGTAGCGACCGTGCCAGCGAAAGGTGGGCCCCTCGCGCCGCACCATCCCGCGCAAATCGATTCCGCGATCGGCGAACAGGCGCACGTCCTCCGCGCGAAAATCCGTGCCGACCGCCGCCACGATACTCACCGGCGCGAAGAAACGCGCCGCCAGCGCGAAGTAACTGACCGATCCGCCCAGCGCCGCCGCCACGCTGCCGTGCTGCGTCTCGACCGTGTCGTATCCGATAGTGCCGACTGCGACAATACTCATTTAATAGCAATACTCATTTCAGCTCGTGGCTAATCTACGTTAGTGGCTATTCAGACGCGCAGCCGCTCATGCGCGATGCGTACCTCAGGATTTTATATACTTACCGATTATCGGCGCGAGCTTCGCCGCCGTCTCCGCGGAGATCGCCGCCCGGTCCGTGATGATCGCGTCCCGCAACGAGCTGCCGCATCCGCACGTCCGCGTCCGTGAGCCGAGCGTCCGCGCCAGGTTGATCACCGCGTGCTGCGCCAGATCGACGTTGAGCCTCATTACTCGCAGGATCTCGCCGATATCTACCGCCGCCACGCTCGCATGCCAGCAATCATAGTCCGTCACCAGTACCAGCACCGCGTAACAGAGCTCGGCCTCGCGTGCGAGACGCGCCTCCTGCATCGCCGTCATGCTAATCACGTCAACCCCCCAACTGCGGTAGAGATTCGACTCCGCGCGCGTGGAGAATTGCGGTCCTTCGATACAGAAATAGGTCCCGCCGTCATGAATCTTGGCGCCCGCCTCGCGCCCCGCCGCAACCAGGTCGCGGCTCAGGTCGGCGCATACCGGATCGGCCAGCGACACGTGCGCGACAATGCCCTCGCCAAAAAAGGTCGGTTTGCGCGCGTAGGTATGATCGACGAACTGATTCGCCACCAGCAGGTCGCCCGGCGCGATGTCCTCCCTCATGCTGCCCGCCGAACTTACCGAGACCAGCCGTTCGACGCCGAGCGCCTTCATTCCCCACAGGTTCGCGCGATAATTCAGTTCGCTCGGCAAAAGTCGATGACCGCGGCCGTGTCGCGACAGAAACACGATCTCAACCTCACCCAGACGCCCGCGGTAATAGGCATCCGACGGCACTCCGAACGGCGTCTCGAGCGCAATCTCCTCGACGCGCTCTAGCCCGCTCATCTGGTAGAAGCCGCTGCCCCCGATTATACCCAGTACCGATTTCGCCATACTTGATTAGCCGCCCCGATTATTCTTCCGCACCCACCCTCGTCACTGAGTATTCGAAACAGCCGCGAACAGCGACGGTTTCCGGCGGTCACGCGCGCGCCGCCGTCGATTCGCAACCACCGCTCCTGAACTACTCATCGCGGCGCCGCCGCCGGCCGGTTCCGCTCCGCGTACAACTGCCCGCAGGCCGCCGCGATATCGCGGCCGCGGCTTTCGCGAATAGTAGCGGTCAAGTTACCCCGATGCAGGATCGCTTGAAAGCCATCCACCCGCTCCCGCGAACTCGGCGCGAACGGCGACTCGGGAAAGGGATTAAAAAAGATCAGGTTAACCTTCGCCCGCAGAGGCGCGAGCATCTTCGCCAACCGCCGCGCATCGTCGATCGAATCGTTGACGCCGGCCAGCATCACGTACTCGAACGTGATTCGCCGCCGCCGCGCGATCGGTAGCGCCTCGCATGCGTCGAGCAGCACTCGCAGCGGATAGCGCAGATTAATCGGCGCGATTCGATTGCGCACCTCGTCGGTGGTCGCATGGAGTGACACCGCCAGGTTCACCGGAAAATCGGCGAGCAGGCGATCCATCGACGGCACCAACCCGACCGTGGATACGGTGATCCGTCGCGGCGAGATTCCCAGTCCCCAATCGGCAGTCATGATCGTCAGCGCGCGATGAAGCCGCGGATAGTTCGCGAGCGGCTCGCCCATCCCCATGAATACGTAGTTAGTGAGTATCTCGCCGGGGTCGAGTTCGCGTCGCGCCGCCATCAACTGCCCCAGGATTTCGCCCGCCGCGAGGTTCCGATGGAGACCCATGCGCGCCGTCGCGCAAAAACCACAGCCCATCGCGCATCCAGCCTGACTCGAGATGCACAAGGTCGTGCGTCCCTCGGTCGGGATAATCACGCTCTCGATATCTTCGCCGTCGCCCAGCCGCAGGAGCAGCTTGCGCGTCCCATCGCTCGAACGTGCGACGTGCGCCGACGCGATCGATCCAATCCTGAAGCGGTGGTTTAATTCCTCGCGAAACGCCGTCGGCAGATCCAGCATCGCCTCGAACGACTCGGCTCCGCGATTCCAGAGCCATCCCATGATCTGCCGTGCCCGGAACGCCCGCTCCCCGGCCTCGCGCACGATACTTTCCAGTTCATCGAGCGCAAGATCCCGAATATCTGGCTTGATTCCGATCGAGGGATCAAGAGTGGATGCGTGAAGCTGACTCACGCCGGCCATTATAAGGGAATCCGCGGATTATCGAAGCGGCCCCGCGCCGCCATCGATTCAGGGCAGGAGTTCGAGTCCGCGGAAGAAAAACGCAATCTCCTGCGCTGCCGTCTCCGGCGCGTCGGATCCGTGCGTCGCGTTCTGCTCGACGTTCTGTCCGAAGTCCTTGCGGATCGTCCCCGCGGCCGCCTTCGCCGGATCGGTCGCGCCCATCAAATCGCGCCACCGTTTGATCGCGCCCTCGCCCGCCAGCACTGCGACGATTACCGGCCCCGACGTCATGTAATCGCAGAGCGATCCGTAAAATGGCCGCTCCTTGTGCACCGCGTAAAACGATTCGGCGTCGGCGCGCGACAATTGGGTCAGGCGCAATCCCACCACGCGCAGCCCGCTCGCCTCGATGCGCTTCAGGATGTCGCCCGCCAGATGACGCGCGACCGCGTCGGGTTTGATAATCGCGAAAGTTCTTTCCATGAAAATACTTACTTAATGTTCTACTTTAATGATTGCGAGGCGCCATGCGTGACTTGTGGCCTGTTCACGCAGCCTTGCTGTCGAGCAGGTTTTTCATCGTGATGCCGAGTTCGGCCGGGCTCATCGCCACCGCGATTCCCGCCGCCATCAGCGCCGCGATCTTGTCCGCCGCCGTCCCCCGGCCGCCTGAAATAATCGCACCCGCATGGCCCATCCGCCGCCCCTTCGGCGCGGTCTGTCCCGCGATAAACGCGACCACCGGCTTCTTGAAGTTCTCCTTGATATATTGCGCGGCTTCCTCTTCGGCACTACCGCCAATCTCGCCGATCATGATCACCGCGCGCGTCGCCGGGTCCGCATTGAACAGCTTCAGTATGTCGATATGTCCGCTACCCACGATCGGGTCGCCGCCGATCCCGACACACGACGATTGCCCGATGCCGAGCTGCGTCAACTGGTACACCGCTTCGTAGGTGAGCGTGCCCGATCGGGAGACCACGCCGACGTTGCCTGGCTTGTGGATGTATCCCGGCATGATGCCGATCTTGCATTCGCCGGGCGTAATTACGCCGGGGCAGTTCGGCCCGATCAACCGGCTGCTGGTGCCGCGCATGTACCGCCGCACCTTCACCATGTCGAGCACCGGCACGCCCTCGGTAATGCAAATGACCAACTCGATACCCGCGGCGACCGCCTCCAGAATCGCGTCGGCCGCGAACGGCGGCGGTACATAAATAACCGTCGCGTTTGCGCCGGTCGCACGGCGCGCCTGCTCAACCGTATCGAAAATCGGAATCCCTTCGAAGTCGCTGCCGCCTTTGCCGGGAACCACACCGCCCACCATCTGGGTGCCGTATTCCTTGCACGCGCGCGTATGGATTTGGCCGGTCGCTCCGGTGATGCCCTGAGTCAGGACGCGAGTGTTCTTGTTTACGAGGATGCTCATCTTGCTTGTGCCCGTTGCCTAAACTGACTGGCCGATCGCCTCGACCACCCGCCGCGCCGCGTCGGCCATGTCGTTGGCGGCAATCACCTTGATGCCCGAGTCCTTCAGAATCTGCTTGCCCTTATCGACGTTGGTGCCTTCCATTCGCACCACCAGCGGGATGTTCAGCTTGACCTCGCGCGCCGCATCGACCACACCCTGCGCCAGTACGTCGCACAGCATGATACCGCCGAAAATATTGACCAGCACCGCCTTGACGCGATCG
This sequence comes from Deltaproteobacteria bacterium, assembly GCA_021780755.1. Lineage (GTDB taxonomy): Bacteria > Desulfobacterota > Binatia > Binatales > Binataceae > JADMIL01. The sequence continues at coordinate 73,529 of JAJXYF010000026.1, forward strand.
TCGCTCAGCAGAATGCGAAACGCCGCCGCAACCTTCTGCGAGTTTGCTCCGCCGCCGACATCCAGGAAATTGGCCGGCTCCGCGCCGTAGTACTTCACGATGTCCATCGTCGCCATCGCCAGGCCCGCACCGTTCACCATGCATCCGATATTGCCGTCGAGATGCACGTAGCTGAGGTCGTACTTGGAAGCCTCGGTCTCCGCCGGATCCTCCTCGTTGGCGTCGCGCAGCTCACGGATATCGGGATGGCGAAACAGGCCGTTGTCGTCAAACGCCATCTTCGCGTCGAGGCAGATCACGTTGCCGTCCTTCGTTACTACCAGCGGATTGATTTCGATTAGCGACGCGTCAGTCTCGATAAAGGCGCGATAGAGCGCCGCGATCAGTGTGCCGAACTGCCCGACCTGCTTGTCTTTCAAACCCAACGCGAACGCGATTTTGCGCGCCTGGAATCCTGCCAGCCCGATCACCGGATCGATCGGTTCGGTCAAAATCCGATCCGGCGTCTTGGCCGCCACCTCTTCGATCTCCATGCCGCCCTCGGTGCTCGCGATCACCGCGACACTTTCCGCCTTGCGATCGACCACCATCCCGAGATACAGCTCGCGCGCCACTTCACTCGCCTGCTCCACATAGATCCGGCGCACCACGCGCCCCTCGGGCCCTGTCTGATGCGTCACCAGCGGTTTGTCGAGGATCTTCGACGCAAACTCGCGGGCCTCAGCCGCACTCGCAATCAGCTTGACACCTCCGGCTTTGCCGCGCCCACCGGCGTGAATCTGCGCCTTGATCACGGCCTTGGGCTGTCCTAGCGTCTCGAACGCCTTGGCCGCTTCGTCCAGCGTTGACGCCGGCAATCCCTTGGGCACCGGCACGCCAAAACGCCCGAGTACCTGTTTGGCCTGAAATTCGTGGATATTCATGCGCTACCTTTGAGCGAAATCGTTGCTTCCGTCAGTCTCTCTCATCAATCGTGTCGCGATGCGCGGCGCGCCAGCCTCACGCCCCAAGCACTTTGTCCATCGCGTCAACCAGCTCGCGGACATGCGCGACTGACGACTCGAACGCCTGCTTCTCCGCCGCCGTCAAATCGATCTGCACGATCCGCTCGACGCCGCCGCCACCAATCACCACTGGAACGCCCGCAAAAAGCCCGTTTACGCCGTATTCGCCCTCAAGGTACGCGGCGGCCGGCAGCACTTCCTTGCGATCGAGCATGAACGCCTCGACCATCCGGTAAACCGCGCTGCCTGCCGCATAATAGGACGAAGTCTTCATCAAGTTGACGATCTCGGCACCGCCGTTGCGCGTCCGTACCTCGATCTCCTCCAGCCGAGCGGCTTTGATCAGCTTGTCAACCGGCTGCCCTCCGACCGTGGTGTAGCTGCGCACCGGCACCATGTCGTCGCCATGCCCACCGAGCACCATCGCGTTGACGCTGCCGACCGAAACGTCGAGCTCAGCCGCCAAAAACGTCCGATAGCGCGCCGAATCGAGCACTCCCGCCTGGCCCACGATCCGATGTTTCGGCAGCCCCGTTACGCGCTTGAGCTGCGTCACCATCGCGTCCAGCGGATTGGTCACAGCGATCACGAACGCATTGGGCGCGTGCTGCTTGATCGCCTGTCCGACCGTATTCATAACGCCGGCGTTGATCTTCAGCAGGTCGTCCCGACTCATTCCAGGTTTGCGCGGCGATCCCGAGGTCACCACGATACAATCCGCACCCGCGACGTCCTTGATGTCAGTCGTACCGATCACGCTTACGTCAATGCCGAGCACCGGCGCCGACTCCAGCATGTCGAGCGCCTTGCCTTGCGGCAGACCGTCGATAATGTCGTAGAGCACGATATCGCCGAGGCTCCGCAGGAAACACAGATGGGCACAGGTGGCGCCGACATTGCCGGCGCCGATGAACGCGATTTTTTTTCTCATTGCCACTTGGTTATCCGAAAATTGCGGCGAGTCGCCGCCGCTTGAGCGCTACTTATATCTTCGCCGTCGCCACTTTCGCAAATCTTCTGCAATATCTGATCGCGCAAAGTCCCATAAATGCGCGAGCGGGGCCTTCGGCAAACCCAGATTAAATATCAATCCCGTCCGTGGATGTGAAGCCATGAAACGAGTTTTGTCGCCGGGCGTCATAACATGCTAGACAGTTGTCAAATCCTCACTCGGGAGGGACTAACCGTGGCAGCCGACCTCGAATCACGCGTTCGTGAATTGGAAAATCAGGTGCTCGAACTGCGCGATCGCGAAGCTATCCGCGATCTGCGCTACCGCTACCACGAGTATGTCAACGAGGGGAAATTCGCCGACATCCCCGGCCTTTTCACCGCCGATGGCCAACTCGACTTCGCTCATCTCGGCAAGGCGACTGGGCACGCCGAGATCGCGCGCTTTTTCGGCGCCCTCAATGCCAAGCCGGCGACCGGCGATAAGGACCGCCCGCGCATCACCTGGGTCAAGCAGTTCATTCACAATCATACGATTCAGTTGAACGGCGATCGCGGACAGGGTTTCTCCTACCTTGAGGCGAAGCCGATCTATAACGGCGAGGCCTTCCTGGTTGCCGCCCGCTACGACGACGAATACGTCCGGCAGGACGGCCAGTGGAAATTCAGGAAGATGAGCCTGGTGCCCTACTTCATGGTGCCACTGAAAGAAGGATGGGCGCAGGAGGACCGGCTCAAAATGCGCACGCATTGAGGGTGCGCGCGTCGGCCATCAAGATCGCGTCGTCCTCATCACGAAGCCGAGCTAGCCCTCGATCGAAAACACCACGGCCGGGGCGGTTTCCCGTCCCGGCCGTGATGCTTAGCGGACCCGAGGGCGCGCGTTACATGTTATCGATGATCGCCTTGCCAAACTCCGAGCACTTGAGCAGCTTTGCCCCGCTCATCTGCCGCTCGAAGTCATAGGTGACGGTCTTGTTCGCGATGGTCTTTTCGATCGCGCGAATAATTCCGTCGGCCACTTCCTGCCAGCCCATGTGTTCGAACATCAGCACCCCCGACAGGATAACCGAGCCCGGATTGACCTTGTCTTGATTCGCGTACTTCGGCGCCGTGCCGTGCGTCGCCTCGAAGATCGCGTGGCCGGTGACGTAGTTGATATTGGCGCCCGGCGCGATCCCGATACCGCCGACCTGCGCCGCCATCGCGTCGGAGAGATAATCGCCGTTGAGGTTCAGGGTCGCTACGACGTCGAATTCGTCGGGCCGCGTCAGAATCTGCTGTAGGGTGATGTCCGCGATCGCATCCTTCACCAACAACTGTCCGGCCGGCGGATTACCTTCACAATCGTCCCATCCGATCGCCCTGCCCTTATATTCGCGGCGCACCAGGTCGTAGCCCCAGTCACGGAACGCGCCCTCGGTGAACTTCATGATATTGCCCTTATGCACGAAGGTCACGCTCTTGCGCTTGTGGGCAAGCGCGTAATTCAGCGCGGCGCGAATCAGCCGCTCCGAGCCTTCGCGAGAAACCGGCTTGATGCCGATGCCGGAGGTATTCGGGAAGCGGATATTCCTGACCCCCATCTCCTCTTGCAAAAATTTGATGAGTTTCTTGGCCTCGGCCGATTCCGCCGCCCACTCGATCCCGGCGTAAATGTCCTCGGTATTCTCGCGGAAGATAACGGTGTCGAGTTTTTCCGGATGCTTCACTGGGCTTGGCACGCCGGCGAAATAGCGCACCGGACGCAGGCACACATAAAGGTCGAGCATCTGGCGCAGCGCGACGTTGAGCGATCGGATGCCGCCGCCGATCGGTGTCGTCAGCGGCCCTTTGATCCCGACCAGGTATTCCTGGAACGCCTCGACCGTCTCGTCGGGCAGCCAGGTCTTCCATTGCGTGAACGGCTTTTCGCCCGCAAATACTTCCATCCAGGCGATCTTGCGCTTGCCCCCGTAAACCTTTTCCACCGCATGGTCGAACACATATTGCGAGGCGCGCCAGATATCAGGGCCAGTGCCGTCGCCCTCGATAAACGGAATTATCGGGCGGTCGGGTACGTGGAGTTTGCCATCAGCCAGTCGAATTTTTTCACCGTCGCCGGGAACCTTGATATACTTGAACGCCATCTCTGTAATGCCTGCTTCTGTGACGAAGAATTTGCGCTCCGCGTAAGCGATTACGCCCGTCGGGTCGCCGTCAATAGCGCCATATCATATATCAAAGCTCCCGGATTGCCAGCGCATCCGCGCAGTCCCGGCAGCGCGCCTGAAACCGGGAGAGTTAATGAGGAACTCAAAATTTATAATTTTCTGAAACCTCACAAGGTTTCAGACTTCCCATTTTAATAGGACCGCGAAGGTCCTCGGCGATCGTTCGCCCTTGCGCATTTGCAGGACTTGGCCGACGACCCCGAGCGACGCGAGCGTCAATCGGTGAAAGTCGTTAATCCCGCGGTCCGCACTTCGAGGTCGGTCACCAGGCCGTTGGCCAGTGAATAGACCCATCCATGAACATGCAGGTCTTGCCCGCGCGCCCATGCCTCTTGCACGAAAACGTCCGACGCGACGTTGTTCACTTGTTTGATCACGTTGAGTTCGCACAACCGGTCGAGACGCGCGTGCGCATCGGCGATCGCGTCGAGTTCCTCGCGATGTTCATGAAAGAGTTCGCGGATCGGATGGAGCCAATGGTCCACCAGGCCGCGTCGTTTGCCGTCCACCGCCGCCCGCACTCCGCCGCAACCATAATGGCCCACCACGATGATGTGCTTGACCTTCAACACCTCGACGGCGAACTGCAGCACCGAGAGATAGTTTGCGTCTTGCGGCGGCGCCAGGTTAGCGACATTGCGATGGACGAACAGTTCACCCGGCGCCAGCCCGACAATCTCGTTGGCGGGCACCCGGCTGTCGGCGCATCCGATCCACAGATATTCAGGTGCCTGCTGGCGCTCGAGTCGCTTGAAAAACTCGCCGTCGGCCGCGACCATCCGCTCCGCCCAGGCTCGGTTGTTAGCTTTTAAATGTTCCAGCACGCTGCCAACGATACTTCAATTTGCGGAAGCAACTCCAGTTGCCCTCCGCGCGCTTGCGGATCGAGCCGCCGCGATGTTATCGAAAACCGGGACAGCAGCGAATTTGCCGGGGTTATTTCGATGGATTTCCGCTTTACGCCCGAGGAAGACGCATTTCGCGCGAAGATTCATGCATGGCTCGAAACCACCACTCGGGCGGTGTTTGGCCGCGGACAGGACGGCCCCGGCGCCAGCACCGCCAGCCTGATGGACGTGGGCGACGAGTCGCGATGGCAGCGCCTCAAGCAATACCATCGCCGGCTCTACGACGCCGGCTACGCCGCGCTGCATTGGCCCAAGCAATACGGCGGCGGCGGCGCGACGCTCATCGAACAGGCCATCTACCAGGACGAAGCGCTCAGCTTCGGGATGCCGCTCTACGGATGTAACCAGCTCGCCATCGATCGCATCGGACCCACCCTAATGTTCATGGGCACGCAGGCGCAGCAAGATCGCTATCTGCCGAGCATGCTGACCGGCGAGGAAATCTGGTGCCAGGGCTACTCCGAACCCAACGCCGGCTCCGACCTTGCCGGCTTACAGACCCGCGCCGTGGTTGACGGCGATTCATTCGTCGTCAACGGGCAGAAGGTCTGGACCAGCCTCGCCCATCGGGCCGATTGGCAGGTGCTGCTGGTACGCACCGATAGCGAAGCGCCCAAGCACAAGGGTATCTCGTATCTGCTGGTGGACATGAAAAGCCCCGGTATCACGGTGCGTCCGCTGGTGCAGATAACCGGCGACGCCGGCTTCAACGAGGTCTTTTACGATAATGTCCGCGTGCCCAAGGAAAATCTGGTCGGCGAGATCAACCAGGGATGGCAGGTGTCGATCGCGACCTTGATGTACGAGCGCGTCTCGGGCGGCACACGCCATCCAGTCGAACGAACGATCAACGAGTTGCTCGAACTCGCAAAGCAGGTTCAGTTCGAGGGTATGCCGGCGCACCAGCACCCATATGTCCGCCAGAAGCTTGCGCAGTTCGCGGTCGAAGCGCGATGTCTGCGGCTCAGCCGTTACCGCTCGCTCACCTCGCAGCTCAAGGGCAAAATTCCCGGCCCCGAGAGCTCCTTCGGCAAGCTCTTCGCGACCGAACTCAACCTGCGCGTCGCGATGTTCGCTGACGAATTGCTCGGCCCCTACGGCACGCTCGAAAAGGGCTCGCTCGGCGCCGTCGAGGGTGGCCGATGGTCACAGCGCACGCTGTCGGCGCGCGGCCTCACGATCGCCGCCGGCTCCAGCGAGATCCAACACAACATCATCGGCGAGCGTGTCCTGAAACTCCCAAAAGGCTAGCCGTCACGCCCCTTCCGTCATCCTTAGCGGCGGTTGCCGGCGCGAAGGATGACGGACCACGACGGCCTCTGGATCGTTCGCTCTCGCCTTTTCGCGGGACTTGGACGCCTAGTCGAGCATCGCGATCGTCAATTGATGAAACAAACGATTTCACAAAGGACCAACCGCTGGGGTTGTGTACAGTCGCATACCAACACGATTGACTGAGGACTTCGCGATGGAAACCTTCGAGATTGCAATGCGGCATGAAAATATGACCACAGCCGGAGCGCCAGCCATTGCCGGCCACCTCAAGTACTCGGTTGGCAACCGGAGCGCCGGCGAACTCGTCGTCAACGACGCCAGCTATGGACCCAACGGCAAAGGCGCCCGCGTCGCCTTCACGATCGTAGATTCGCCCTTCGGCCGAATCCTTGTCGCCGCCACCACGACCGGCGTCTGCTGGATCGGCCTCTGCGACTCCTACTCGCGACTCGAACGCGAACTACGCGCCGATCTGCCGGCGGCGGAAATTGTCCGGGACGCCCCCGCGATCGCCGTGCCCGCAAAATTGATCGTCGAATACATCAGTGGGCAAATCCGCGAAATCGCGCTGCCACTCGACCTTCGCGCGACGCCCTTTCAGATCGCCGTGTGGCGTGAGCTGTGCTCGATCCCGTGGGGCGCCACGCGATCATACGGCGATATCGCGCGCCGGCTCGGACGGCCCGACGCTTCGCGCGCGGTCGGCCATGCCAACGGCTCCAATCCGCTCGCGATCGTCATCCCGTGCCATCGCGCGATCGGCGCCGACGGCTCCCTCACCGGCTATCGATGGGGTCTGGAGTACAAGCGGCGCCTGCTCGACCACGAGTTTTTCAGCGATTGACGAGCAACCCGACAGTCTCGACATGACTTTTTGGACTGCTCGCGATGTCGCTCACGTGCCCTGGATTGGCGCGGCCCAGCGCCCGAAGATCGTGTCGCCGATCTTTCCGAGCGCCGGCAGACGTTGCTCCGCCTCGACCAGGATCGCGTCGCCATCGATCTCGACGCGCTTGAGCCCCTCGCCGAACTCACTGACCAACGCGGTCAGGATCTCGCGCGTCATCTCGGCGTGAAACAGAAAGCCGTACGCTTTGCCGCCATAGCGATATGCCTGCACCGGCGTGCGCTCCGACGAGGCGAGCGCAATCGCGTCCTTCGGCAGATCGAAGACGTCGCCATGCCAATGGGCCGCGACGAACTCCGCCGGCACTCCACGCAACAAACGATCGTCCCTGGCGGCGTCACTCAGCCGCACCGGGAACCAGCCGATTTCGCGCTGTGCGCCGCGCCGCACTTCCGCCCCCAGTGTCGCCGCGAGCAGTTGACTGCCAAGACACACGCCCAGGATCGGCTTGTCGGCTTTGAGCGCGCTCTCGATCAGCGCCATTTCGTCACGAAGGTATGGATAACGGTCGAGTTGATAGACGGTCTGCGGACCGCCCATCACGATCAGGCCGCCGAGGCCCTTGACGTCGCTCGGTATCGGATGGCCGTCGAAGACGCGCACGTATTGCCACGCCAGCGCCGCCCCTTCGAGCGTCTCGGCGATCGCGCCGAGGTTTTCCGCCGGATGGTGTTGGAGGACGAGAATCTTGGCCATCGAGTTCTCCACAAATTATGCGCGAGCAGTGTGACTTAAAAGTATGAATCACGCCGTCGCCCGGTCAAGCCGGGTCCTGCAGGCGTATTCCTGTTATTCAGGAAATCGAAACTTGAAGTTTTGCGGTCCTCAGCGGCCGCTCTTGATCCTTGTCGAGGTTGTCCGCCGACAGATAGGATTTGCCTTCATCGCCGCGAAGGCGCTATTTGGAGAGTTTGGCTGTAAAGGCCTATTCATTTAAAGAGGCTCGAAAGACTGTGGCTAACAATACAACCTCGCCGAAATCGCCCTTCAGCGCGATCAAAGTCGTCGAATGTGGCGAAGGAATCCCGGCCGCCTTTGGCGCCAAGATGCTCGCCGACCTCGGCGCCGAAGTAATCAAGGTCGAACCGCCCGGCGGTGACCTGGCCCGTCGCCGCGGCCCCTATCCGGGCGATCAGGCCGATCCCGAAAAGAGCGGCATCTTCATCTATCTCAATACCAACAAGCGCGGGGTCGTCGCCGACCTGACGCGTCCCGAGGGCCGCGAACTTCTCGCTAAACTCCTCGCCGACGCCGACGTGCTGATTCACAACGTGCCGCCGCCGGAGCGCGCCGCCCAGGGCCTCGACAGCGCCGCGTTGTGCGCCGCCCATCCAAAACTGATCGTCACGTCGATCTCGATCTTCGGCGACACCGGCCCCTACGCCAACTGGCGCGGCTACGATCTCACTGTCGCCAATGCCGGCGGATGGGCCTACCTGAGTCCCGGAGCGTCGCCCTACCCTGACCAGCCGCCGCTCAAATGCTTCGGCTCCCAAGGTGACTTCCAGGGCGGCGTGCACGCCGCGATGGTCACCCTTGCCGCCTACATGCATCGCCTCAAGACTGGCAAGGGGCAAGCCATCGACGTCTCCGAGCAGGAATGTATCGCCGCGATGCTCGAGATGAACCTGATGCACTGGACCTACGCCAAGCGTGAGACTTCACGCCTCGGCTCGCGCCTGCTCGGACCGTGGTTCATCGCCGACTGCGCCGACGGCAAAATCTTCGCGCTCGCGGTCGAAGAGGAGCAGTGGAAGCGGCTCGTCGAATTGATGGGTAATCCCGAATGGGCCAGCGAGGACCTGTTCAAGGACCGCATCGCACGCGGACAAAACCAGGATGCGCTGAAAGCCCTGATGGGCGAATGGCTCAGCCAATGGAAGGTGCAGGACCTCTATCGCGAGGCGCAAAAGCGTCGCATCCCGTTCGCCCCGATCAACACCATGCGCGACCTCTATGAAAGCGAACATCTGGCCGCGCGCGATTTCTTCGTCCCGATCGATCAGCCCGGCGTCGGTACCGTTCATCTGCCCGGGATGCCATCGAAATACGGACGCACGCCGTGGTCGCTGCGGCGTCCCGCGCCACGACTCGGCGAGCATAGCGAAGAGGTCTTTTGCGGCGAGCGCGGCGTCAGTCGCGAACGCTTGAGTGAACTGCGTAAGGCCGGCGTGGCTTAGGAGCAAAGGAAAATCATCATGGCTGATTTGCCGCTTTCTGGAATTCGCGTTCTCGATTTCACCTGGGCCTGGGCCGGGCCGTTCTGCACGATGCAACTGGCCCACCTCGGCGCCGAAGTTATCCGCGTCGAGACCACCGCGCGTCCGGCCTGCGTCACGCGCCTCATCCCGCCCTTCGCCGACGACGTTCCGGGCCCCAATCGCGCCGGCTACTTCAACCAGTACAACCAGGGCAAGCGCGCCATCACACTCAACCTGACCAAGCCCGAGGCGATCGAAATCGCGCACGCACTGGTCAAACACGTGGACCTCGTCGTCGATAACTATGCAGCGGGAGTGATGGACAAGCTGGGCCTTGGCTACGACAAGCTTCGCGGCATCAAGCCCGACATCATCATGGCTTCGCTCTCCGGCTATGGGCAGACCGGACCCTACAAGGGCTTCGTCGGCTATGGCCCCCCGGCGTCGGCCGCGGCCGGCATGTTCTTCGGCACCGGCTATGAAGGCGGCGACCCCGGCGAAATCGGCGTCTCCTATCCCGATCCCAACGCGGGCATTTTCGGCGCCTTCGCGATCATGGCCGCATTGGCCCATCGGGCGCTCACCGGCGAAGGCCAGTACATCGATCAATCGCAGCTCGAAACCGCGCTCGTGCTGATGCCCGAAGGCCTGCTTCAGTACGATCTCGCCCAGCGCGAGCCCGAACGTCATGGGAACCACGACGTCGTGATGGCGCCGCACAACTGCTACAAGGCCGCCGGCGACGACGAAAAATGGGTCTCGATCGCGATCGGCACAGAGGCCGAATGGCATTCGCTGTGCGGTGCGATAGGCCAGCCGCAACTCGCCGCCGATCCGCGCTTCAAGACGGCCGCGCTCCGCAAACAGAACGAAGCCGCCCTCGATCAGATCATCACGGCATGGACCAGTCCGCGTGACCGCTGGGATTCCACTCGTATCCTGCAAGGGGCCAGCGTCGCCGCGTTCCCCTCGATGGGCAACAAGGACCTGGCCGAAGATCCCCATCTCGCCGAGCGCGGCTACCTCGTGCAACTCGACCATCCGGAAGTCGGCAAGCGCATCCACGCCGGCATCCCCTGGAAAATGTCGGGCACGCCGTGCGCCGTGCGCAAGCCCGCACCGCTGCGCGGCGCCGATACCGAAGAGGTCCTCAAATCCCTGCTCGGGTTCACCCTCGACCGCATCGAACAGTTGCGCAAGGCCGAGGTCCTGATCTGACGGCGCGAGCGGCACGCCAACGCGACCGCTTCGCAAGGAGTAGCGGCATGTTCGTCCGCAATGCATGGTACGTGGCCGCGTGGACCGACGAGATCGGCGAGCGGCCGTTCGCCCGCCGCATCCTCGATGAAGCGATCGTGCTTTTCCGGGATGCGTCCGGAACCGTTGCCGCCCTCGAAGATCGATGCTGCCATCGGGGCACGCCGCTCGTCTTTGGCCGGGTCGTCACCCAAGGCCTCGAATGCGGCTACCACGGACTGATATTCGACGGCGCGGGCAAGTGTGTATTGGTCCCGGGCGGCCATCTGGTACCGCCCGGGGCTCGCGTGCGCAGTTATCCGGTGGTCGAAAAGAACCAGTTCGTCTGGATCTGGATGGGCGATCCAAAACGCGCGGACTACTCACTTGTACTTGACTATCCATATCACGATGACCCGCGTCACTGGCCGCACAAACACACCGTCTATCGTATGCATTGCGATTACATGCTGGTAATCGACAACCTGATGGATCTGTCGCATCTGGGTTACGTGCACGGCGGGACCGTCGGCGGCGCGCCCGCGACCCACGTCGAGGCGAAGATGCACACGACGCGGACGGCGACTGGCGTGAAGTTCGATCGCTGGATGCTTGATTCAGTTCCGCCTCCCACCTACGTCGCGGCGGCCGGTTTCGAGGGCCGTATCGATCGCTGGCAGGAAACAGAATTCTTTCCGATAAGCACCGTGGTTCAATGGATCGGCGCGGTCAGCGCAGGAACCGGATCGCTGCGCAATTGGAAATACGAGGGCGATCGCAGTGCCGGTTTCTCATTCCGCCTGTTTCACGGCATCACGCCTGAAACTGCCACGAGCTGCTACTACTTCTGGTCGGTGGCAAACGGCTATCGTCAGAACGAAGCTAGCGCGACTGAGCAACTGTTCAACGAAACCGCGCGCACCTTCGATCAGGACAAAGCCATACTCGAGGCGCAGCAAATTCGCATGCTCGAAACGCCGGACGGACCGCTGATCGATATCCATGGCGATGGGCCCAGAATTCAGGCCCGGCGCGTCGTCGATCGGCTGCTCGCCGAGGAAAATGCCAACGCCGCGGGCCAGCCCATTATAGTCAGTCGCTCGGCGGGCTGACCGCTATCGCGGTGGTTATCGGTTGCGACCGTCACCCGTGAGGAATAGCCACTATGGGCCAGCCGCTGCTTCCGCTCGACGATCTGCGCATCCTCGATTTAACTCATTACTACAATGGCCCCTACGCGACTTTTTTGCTGAGTCATCTCGGCGCCGAAGTTATCAAAGTCGAGGCGCCGGGCTTCGGCGAAGGTGGGCGCGCGCTCTTTCGCCGCAAGGGCAACCCCTACGGCACACCCTTCGCCCTGCTCAACTCCAACAAGCAATCGATTACGCTCAACCTCAAGAGCGCCGAGGGCCAGGCCCTGTTCAAGCGCCTCGTGCGCAAGGCCGATATCGTCGTCGAGAACTACGCCGCCGGCACCATGGACTCGATGGGCCTCGGCTACGAGGTCCTGCGCGCTGAAAATCCGCGCCTGATCTACGCCACCAGCACCGGCTTCGGCCTGAGCGGCCCGTATCGCGACGTTGCCGCCTTCGATCCGATCATCCAGGCGATGGCCGGCGTGATGGCGATCACGGGCGAAGCCGACGGCCCACCGATGAAGACCGGGGCCGCCGTCGCCGACATTCTCGGCGGCGTTCATCTATGCGCGGGACTGCTCGCCGCCATTCGTCAGCGCGATCGTAGCGGTGTCGGCCTGATGGTCGAGCTGTGCCTCTACGACTCCGTGATTCCCGCCCTCACTTCATTTCTCGGCGCGATGGGCATGGGGCTGACCGACCTGCGCGACGGCAATCGCGCCTCCGGCGGCGCCATCTCGCCGTACAACGCCTACCCCGCCAGCGACGGCTGGGTCATGATCCTCGCCGGCGACAATCTCCGCTGGCATAAAATGTGCGCCCTGATGGGCCGGCCCGAACTCGCCACCGATGAGCGCTTCGCCAGCGCTCGCGCCCGCGCCAAAAACCTCCATGAAGTCGATCAAATCGTCGCCGCGTGGACCCGCACGAAAACCCGCCGCGAATTGTTCGATATCATGGCCGCCGCCGACGTCTTCTGCGGCATCGTCCAGGACCTGCCCGAGGTGATGGCGGATAAACATCTGCTGGCGCGCGGGATGCTCCATGAGGTCGATCACCCCGCGCTCGGCCCGATGACCATCTTCACGTCGCCGCTGCGCCTTGCTAGCCGCGCGCCCGTGCCGTCCTCGATGAGCCCGGCGCTCGGCGAAGGCAACGACCGTTTTTATCGCGACGAACTCGGCCTTACCGCCGAGGAAATCGCCGCGCTGCGCGAACGCAAGGTCATCTGAGCGGGGTGCCGAATATGTCTGCATCGTCAACCACACCGACCAAATCGGCCGCGGTGCGTGCGCGCCTCAAACATCCGGTGATCGATTCCGACGGCCATACCATCGAGTTCGCACCCGCCGTCAATGACTATCTGAAGCAGATCGCCGGCCCGCAACTTCTCGCGCGCTTCGGCAACGTCAACGACCTCGTTGCCGCCGGCGGATGGCATCGCCAGAACCGCCAGCAACGCTTCGACCGCCGCAATATCCGACCCCCGTGGTGGGGCTTCCCGAGTGCCAATACGCTCGACCGCGCAACCACCACGCTGCCCAAACTGCTCTACCAGCGCATGGAGGACTTCGGCCTCGACTTCACCGTCGTCTATCCGACGCTCGCGATGTACGCCGCCCACTTGCGCGACGACGAGTTGCGCCGCAGCGTCAGCCGCGCCTTCAATATGTACCACGCCGACCTCTTTCGCGAATTTTCCGACCGCATGACGCCCGTCGCCGTCATCCCCATGCACACGCCGGACGAAGCGATCGCCGAACTCGACTTCGTCGTGAGGCAACTCGGGATGAAGGTCGTCATGATGCCGGGAAACGTGCGCCGCCCGTTACCGATCGTCGAGCAGCGCGCTCCCGACGCCGTCCGCTTCGGCTTCTGGGTCGATAACCTCGCGCTTGATAGTTTGTATGACTATGATCCCGTGTGGGCGAAATGCGTCGAACTCGGCGTCGCCCCGACCTTTCATTCCAGCGGCATGGGATGGGGCAGTCGCAACTCGATCAGCAGCTACGTCTATAACCACATCGGGAACTTTGCTGCCGCCGGCGAGGCCGTCTGCAAGGCGATGTTCCTCGGCGGCGTGATTCGCCGCTTCCCCACCCTGACCTGCGCCTTTCTCGAGGGCGGCGCCGGATGGGCCTGCAACCTCTACTCCGACCTCCTCGGCCATTTCAGCAAGCGCAATCGCCGCGCCGTCCAGAACTACAACCCCGCCCGCCTCGACCGCGACCTCTTCCGCGACCTCTGCCGCCGCTACGGCACCCCGCTAATCCAGGACCGACTCCACGCCCTCGACACGGGCGAGCGCATGGCCGGGCCCGACGAGGAACTCTCCACGCTCGACGAATTTGCGGCCTGTGGCATAGAGCGCCCCGAAGAGGTTCGCGATATCTTTGCGCGCAACTTTTACTTCGGATGCGAAGCCGACGACCCGATCAACGCGTGGGCTTTCAACGCGCGCGTCAATCCACTCGGAGCGCGCCTCAACGCCATCTTCAGCTCGGATATCGGCCATTGGGACGTCCCCGACATGACCACGGTGACCGAGGAGGCCTACGAACTGGTCGAGCACGGCCTCATTACCGACGCCGATTTCCGCGATTTCGTCTTCGCTAATCCGGCGCGCCTGTGGACCTCGATCAACCCCGATTTCTTCAAAGACACCGCCGTCGATAACGACGTCCGCCAGCTTCTCGCGACCCCCTGATGTGGAAACGCGACCGACGCGGAACCGCGCCCTCAACGCGCTCGCTCTCACCGACCTTGCGGGGCTTTGCCGCCCACTCGAACATCGCGAGCATGAATCAGCAAAAAAGCAAAAGCGGCGAGAACCGAAGTTCCCGCCGCTCTCGACTGTCAGTCTGTTAGTTCGACTAGCTCGATCAGGTCGTGGTCAGAGCAGAGTCGATATTCGTGACGAGCTTGCCGATATCCTGTCCCATCACCTCGTAAGTGATGAAAACAACGATCGCGACCGCCGCCAGGATGAGCGCGTATTCCGTCATCGTCTGGCCCTTGCTCAGCCGCTTGCCCAATTCACGCGCTTTCAGGTACATCCGGGTCATCTGTTCCTTCATAACTCTCAAGCCTCCCTATAGTTTCAATCTCTCTTACCGCTCTCAGACGGCACTAGAAACGCGTAACTTCGCTGAACCGCAGCCATCGATTCATTTGTTGCTCGTCAGACGTTACTACTGGCTGCCTACCGCTTCAAAACCATAGATTTTCGTCCTTGTTGTGTCAAGACACGTAATTTATGAATTCTACGAAACAATAGTGTCAGATTCGTTCATCGGGATTACGGACCAACCACCAATTAGCTCGCATTCGCATTTTTAGGCTTCACCGTATGCTGAACGCTCGATAACCCTTCGCCACGGCCCAAAGGTGTCGTGCTCTTATGAAGCATTTTCACTTTGATTTCGAATGGATTATAACTGACAAACAAGGCTAACCATCGATTGAAAGAACATCGCCGCAAGCAAATTGCCCGCAAGCCGTCGCCTGACTGACCCTGCGGCACTCTGCCTTGGCATGCGTCCGATGCGAAGTCGTCTGTTTCGAGATAGAACGGAATTGCGGCGCGGACGCGCTCGCGAACGAGCCGGCGTTGGTTGCCTAATCGATCAAATAGTAATCAACGGTCGTTACCAGGCGCACCTTCTTGTCAATTGAGCCCTGGTCGTCGTTTCCCGACCGATCCCCGCCCGCCGCGTCCCGGCTCGTGATTTCGAAGACGCCCTGGTTCGCCCGCCGTATCGGCCCGAGCCGGCTGCGCGAATCGGCCGCGAACTGCTCGGCCACCGCCCGTGCGCTGCGCGTCGCCTCAGCCAGCATCGGCGGCCGAATGTCGTTAAGCTTGGTAAAGAAGTATTGCGGCGCCTGCGGATAATTCTCGCCCAACACGACGCCCTGCTTGACCAGGTCGCCGGTGTCCTGGCTCGCCTTGCGCACCTGATCGACCTTGACCGAGCGAATCTGGATGGCGCCCTTAATCACGAAGCGCTGCGCCGGATCGGGACGATTGCTCTGAAATTGGTTCGCGAAGGCGTCGCTGACGGTCGTCGGCTGAACCGCGATTTCATCGCTCGAAAAGCCGTGACGGCTCGCGAACGCGAGCACCGCCGCCTGATCTTGTTCGAGCTTGTTGTTCGCCGAGGTCAAATCCGCGCCAGCGGACGTGTAGCTTACCGTCCACAGCGCCAGATCCGCCTTCACGTCGCGCTCGACCAGCCCCTTGACCGTGACGTAGCGCTCCGCACGCGCCCGATAGAAGCCCTCACCAATGAAGTAGCCGCCGGTCGCGACGCCCCCGCCAATCAATACACCCAGCAACAGCGCGCTCGCGATCGATAACGGTCGATTCTCCATTCAGGTTCCGGCGCCCTTCAATTTCCGCTGCCGCCGTTCTCGACCCCGATTAACGCGTGTATCGTCACCAGCTTGCGCACCATGTATGCGCGCTTGCCCTTGGGCGTTTGCACTTCTATATCGTCGTCGCAGGCCTTGCCGATCAGCGCCCGTCCCAATGGCGACGACAACGAGATCCGGTTCTGCGCGCCATCAACTTCCTCCGGCACGACGATCTCGAACTCCGCCCGAATACCGTCGTCAAGGTCCTCCAACTCAACCTTGCTGCCGAGTCCCACCGTATCGCGCGGTATCGATTCGATATTGATCATCGACAGCTCCGCCACCCGCGCCTCCAGGTTGTTGAGCCGCGCGCGTAAAAATTCCTGGCGCTGCTTGGCCATCGCCCACTCCGCATTCTCCGACAGGTCGCCGTGAGCACGCGCCCGCTCCAACTCCTTAGGCAGCTCGACCGTGAGCTCGCGCCGGAGCGTTTCCATCTCCTTGCGCAGCCGTTTGACGACGGGTAACTCAGCCATCGATTCTCATACCTTTATGCGCGTTAGACCTTGGTTCGCAGTCCATTTTTCACCGTGATTCCTGCCGCACGCCCTCAAACCGCCGCTCCACCCGCATTCCGCGCCGCGCAAGCCCCAGCGGCTAGTCAGCCACGATCGAGGTCAGGCTCCGGTTGACCCCCACCACGCTCTGAATCTTCTGCACGATCAGTTCGCCCAGCGCCGAAACGTCCGGCGCCGAGATCTCCGCGATTATGTCGTGCGGGCCGGTCACAGAATGGGCCGCGGACACCCCCGGCACCTGCCGCAGTTTCAGCGCCACTTCCTTGGCCTTGCCCGGAGACGTGTCGATCAGAATGTACGCATGTACCGCCATCTGAATCCCCTCCAGCCTGATCCGGCCCCGGGCGCGACCCCGATGCGATCCTACCGGCCGTGCGCCGCCGGCGGCGTCGCGTTGCCCTGAGCGTCGTATGTGTAGAAGCCCCGACCCACCTTGCGGCCGAGATATCCCGCATCCACGTACTTCTTCAGCAACGGGCACGGCCGGTACTTATCGTCGCCAAACACCCGATGCATCACCTCCATAATCGCGAGGCAGGTGTCGAGCCCGATCAGGTCTGCCAGTTCCAGCGGGCCCATCGGTTGGTTCGTCCCCAGCTTCATCGCCGTATCGATATCGGTGACGCCCCCCACCCCTTCGTACAGCGTGTAGATCCCCTCGTTGATCATCGGCAGCAGGATTCGATTCACGATAAAGCCGGGAAAATCCTCGGCCGTCATGGTGTTCTTGCCCAGCCGCTCCGCCAGCGTACGGGTCGCCTCGTAGGTCTCCTGCGAGGTCGCCAGCCCGCGGATTATTTCGACCAGCCGCATCGCCGGCACCGGGTTCATGAAATGCATTCCGATAAAGCGGTCGGCGCGGCTGGTGCGCGCGCCCATCCGCGTGATCGATATCGACGAGGTATTCGACGCGAAAATTACATGCTCGGGACAGACCTTGTCGAGCTTCTGGAACAACGCAATCTTGGCGTCCTCATTCTCGACCACCGCTTCGATTACGAAATCAGTTTCGCGCAGATCTTCCAGACTCGCGGTCGTATCGATCCGGCGCATGATATTATCGCGCTCCTCAACCTTGAAACGCCCGCGCTGAATCATCCGGTCGAGATTGCGCGCGACCGTCTCGCGGCCCCGCGCCACATACTCTTCCGAGATATCGTTGAGCAGAACCTTGACCCCCGACTGCGCCGCTACCTGCGCGACGCCGGCTCCCATCTGGCCGGCTCCGATCACACCCACCGTCCCTATACTCATCCGCGACCTCCGCCTATATCGCTCACTCCAAAAAGCATCGAAGCGGGGACGTGTGTGTCGTCGCCTCGCTTCTTGGCTGACGTTACACCCTGATCAAATAGGCGGCAAGATACCGCCCCACCAGCTGGCGCGGCTGCACGCTGACGAAGGGGCGGGGAGAGTTGTTGAGGAGCACAAACTTATAGTTTCCGAAATCTGTTGTTCGGAAAGGTGGCCAAGCCTTGCGAGATGGGGTCATGACCATTAATCGGTGAAACACGTCGCCGCAAGTTAGCCAGCCTTGACATTTTGGAGATAGGCGGCCTAGTCTTAAGACTGAGAATCATTCTCAATATGACCTCGGAATCCTCGCGCTAGCGGCCTATGGAAACGACCTCCACGGTTATCCCCTACTTCCTGTATTCGAGCGGCATTCTCCTCCGCGAGGGACTCGAAGCTCTTTTGGTGATTATCGCGCTGGTCGCCGGGACCCGCGAAGCCGGACAGGAATCGCGTGCGCGCGACGTTTACGCGGGCGGCCTGATCGCCGTCGGCGTCAGTATCGCGCTCGCATGGGCGGTCAATCATCTCATCGGCGACAACACCAGCGACACGATCGAGGGCGTCTTCCAGCTCACCGCGGCAGCCACGCTCTTCTATGTCAGTTCGTGGATTACTGCCAAGGCTCAGGCGCAGCACTGGAAGAGCTTCATCAAGGCGCAACTCGACGCCGCCAAACACAGCAAGGGACCGTCGATCGCGCTGGGCCTCACCGCGTTTCTGGCCGTGATGCGCGAAGGGGCTGAGACTATCGTGTTCTTCCAGGCACTGGTCGCCGGCGCGACCGAACGCGCTGAGCGCCATGCGGTATTCCTCGGCGTCGTCGCCGGTGCGCTCGGACTCGCCGTGATCTTCGTATGCTTGCGCAGTCTCGTTAGCCGCATCCCGATCGGCGCGTTTTTCTCCGCGACTTCGATCTTGCTCTATGCGATGGCGGTGGTGTTCGTCGGCCAGGGTATCGCGAGCTTCCAGGAATCCGGCGTGATGAGCGCGACCTTCGTCAATCATCTGCCGACGCTGCCGATGTTTGGCTTCTTCCCGACTATCCAGACTATCGTCGCGCAGGCGATTCTGATTCTACTGGCCGCGACCGCGGCGTTCGTCCCGATGACGCGAAAGCCGCCGGCGCCGTCCGCCGCATCGGTGCCGCCGGGCGCCCAGCGACCCCATCCGCACACCACCTGATTCGGCCGCTCTGTCGGCGCCTCCGATGAACTTCTCCCACTCAGCCGTTCACACTTCAGTTGTGAAGGTCGCACGGACGGCCGCTTCGAGCTGGCGCGTGAGTTCCGCGCGGTCGGCGCTTCGCAGGCCGGCGGTTGGAATCGGAGCGCCGAGCTTCATGCGCATACGCCGGCCTGGCACCACGAATTTCGCCCCGCGCGGCATCATCGCGACGGTCCCGCTGATCGCCATCGGCACGCATGGCAGCTTGTTCATGATCGCGAGCCATGCGGCGCCGTCGCTGAATTCATGAACCTGGTTGTCGTTGTAGCGATGGCCCTCGGCGAAGACGCAGATCGAGTAGCCGTGACGAACGACATCGCGCGCGCGGCGAATCGCCTTGCCGCCCGCCTCGCGGTCGATCACGATATTTTCCGACTTGTGCAGGATAAAGCCGAGGATCGGGAGCTTTAGAATCTCCTTCTTGGCAACGAAACGCACCTCGCCCGGCAGCTTCAGGATCGAGGCGAGGATATCGAACAGGCTCTGATGGTTGGAAACGATCACGCACGGGCCGATCCCGCGCAGGTTTTCCAGCCCTTCCATCTCGATCCGGATGCCGCAGGTGTGGATGATACACCAACTCCACGCGCGGATGATCGGGGTGGCCGCGTGTCCGTTGTCAAAAAATGAAGCGAGCGCCGACGGAATCGAGAAGATCACCGTGTAGATTAGTGAGAGGATCGTCGCGGCGACGCCCCACAACCAGCGCATCGGGCCGATCTTCGGAATCACGAGTTCAGTGGCGGAAGCGTTTTCGTCCATCTTCGATTACCGGCGCGCGCGCCTCGATCGAGTCCGTCGCGCGCCGGCATCGACTAGCTACTGATTCCGCCGCGGGCGCGCAAGCACCCGCGGCGAGCGCTCTCCTCTATTTGACGATCAGACCCTTCAGCTCGCCGTCGGCGCGCCAGTCGCGAATAATCTGGTGGAACTCGACCGGACCGCCGCCGTACTGCTCGGTCAAAAAGCCACCGCCGCTGTCCAGCGAGCCGCCTTCGTTGTTGTAGTAACCCGGCGTGCATTCGATGAGGAAGTCGCGGTTGTACAGTGCCTTTTCGTGGATGGTCGCGACCCACTGAGCTTCCGCCTCGGGAGTGGGTTCCAGGACTCGCGCCTCATTTGCCCTGGCGTGCTGAATAAGCTCTGTGATGTGCTGGGCCTGCTCCTGGAGCATGTGCGGGAAGTTTGCGGTCAGGCCGTTCTGCGTGATTCCCATGTGGAAGCAGTTGGGGAAGCCGGCGCTGTAGAAACCGTGCAGCGTCTTTAGACCGCCGGTCCAGTATTCGGTGAGCGTCTGACCGCCGCGACCGTAAACCTCGAGACCCGCGCGCCGGGTGTAGGCCGTACCCACCTCGAAGCCGGTGGCGAAGATGATGCAGTCCACCTCGTACTCGACGCCGTCGAAGACCAGCCCCTTCTCAGTGACGCGATCGACGCCGCGCCCCTTGGTGTCCACCAGCGTCACGTTGGGACGGTTGAACGCGGGCAGATACTCGTCGTTGAAGGTGGGACGCTTGCAGAACTGGCGGTACCACGGTTTGAGCGCTTCGGCGATGCGTTCGTCCTTGACGATTGCGTCAACGCGTGCCCGAACCTGGTTCATCTTTTTGAAGTCCGCCAGTTCCATTATGCGCGCGCGCTCTTCCGGCGAGACTTCGGCATCGCCCGAGGTCGGAAGCAGGCCGCCGAGGTTGCGGAAGATGTCGGTCCATCCATCGCCCACGAGGTCCTCGGCCTGGCTGCCGCCTGAGACCAGCACGCAAAAGTTGTCCATCCGCCGCCTTTGCCATCCTGGGGTAAGCGTCTTAACCCATTCAGGATCGGTCGCACGGTTCCCGCGGACATCGACCGACGATGGGGTGCGCTGGAAGACGTACAGATGCTGTGCGTCCTTGGCGAGGTACGGAACGCATTGGACGGCGGTCGCGCCGGTGCCGATGATCGCGACGCGCTTATCGTGGAGTTTATGCAGTTTTCCAGTAGTGTCGCCGCCGGTATAGCCATAGTCCCAGCGGCTGGTGTGGAAGGTGTGTCCTTTGTAGCTGTCGATACCGGGGATTCCGGGCAGCTTCGGCCGGTTCAAAGGCCCACTGCACATGATGACAAAGCGCGCGCGAAAGCGGTCATCGCGGTCGGTCGTGACGATCCACCTGTAATCCTCTTCGCTCCAGGTGATCGCGCGGATCTGGGTCTGGAAGCAGGCATTCCGATAGAGGTCGAACTTCCTGCCGATGCGGCGCGAGTGCTCCAGAATTTCCGGCGCGTAGGAGTATTTCTCCTTCGGGATGTAACCGGTCTCCTCGAGCAGCGGCAGATAAATGTACGACTCGATATCGCATTGCGCGCCCGGATAGCGGTTCCAGTACCAGGTGCCACCGAAGTCGCCGCCATTTTCGATGATGCGAAGGTCGTCGATCCCCGCCTCGCGCAGACGTGCGCCCGCCAGCAGGCCGCCGAAGCCGCCGCCGATAATCAGCACTCCGACATCTTCGGCGATCGGTTCCCGCGTGAAGCCCGGATCGACGTAGGGATCGTGCACGTAGCGGCTGAAGTCGCCCTGCACCTCGACGTACTGATCGTTGCCTTCGGTGCGCACGCGCCGGTCGCGCTCTTCGCGATACTTTGCGCGCAGGGCGTCGGGATCGAAATCGATCGCACCGTTGGTAGTGGACGAAACCTTTTCAGCTTCACTCATCGGGGCAGACTCCTTGGCCGTGGCGGTAGCAGCCACAAATCGTTCTCGTACCTGTCGCAAGTAAATGCGCAGTTACTTGATTGAGAAATAATCAACTTGCGGCGAATATTCAAGGATACAAAGAGCGGTCGGAGTCGGAGAGAAACCTCTGATAAGTTTTGCGCTCCTCAACAACCCTTACATCTCCGGCGAGCCGAGCACTTCCACCGCGGCTTTCGACTACCCTTACTTGACGATCAGGCCCTTTAGCTCGCCGTCGGCGCGCCAGTTGCGGATGATCTCGTGGAACTCGACCGGGCCGCCGCCGTATTGCTCGCCGAAAAGCCCCGTGCTTTGCGCCGGTTTACCCTCATTGTTGTAGTAGCCGGGGGTGCATTCGCTGAGGAAACGCTGATTGTGAATCGCCTTGCGCTTGATCGTCGCCACCCATTCGGCCTCCGCTTCGGGCGTGGGTTCGATCGTCCGCGCTTCATGCTGTTTCGAGTGCTCGATGACCTCAGTGATATGGCGGGCCTGCTCTTCGAGCATGTGCGGGAAGTTCGCGGTCAGGCCGTTTTGCGTGATGCCCATGTGGAAGCAGTTCGGGAAGCCGGAGCTGTAAAAGCCGTGCAGCGTCTTGAGACCGTCGGCCCAATGCTCCGTCAGCGTCTTGCCGCCGCGACCGTAGATCTCGAAGCCCGCGCGCCGGGTGTAGGCGGTGCCAACCTCGAAGCCGGTGCCGAAGATGATGCAGTCCACCTCGTATTCGACACCGTCGAACACCAGGCCCTTTTCCGTGATGCGATCAACGCCGCGCCCCTTGGTGTCGACCAGCGTGACGTTGGGACGATTGAACGCCGGCAGATACTCGTCGTTGAAGGTGGGACGCTTGCAGAACTGGCGGTACCACGGCTTGAGCGCCTCGGCGGTGCGCTTGTCCTTGACGATCGCATCAACACGCGCACGGACTTGGTTCATTTTTTTGAAGTCCGCCAGCTCGATCATCCGGGCACGCTCTCTGGGCGAGAGATTGGCGGCAGTCTTGGCCGGGAGTAGCCCGCCCAGATTACGGAAGATGTCGGTCCATCCGTCGCCGACGAGGTCCTCGTCCTGGCGGCCGCCGGAGACCAGGATGTTGAAGTTATCCATCCGCCGCTTTTGCCAACCCGGGGTCAGCGTCTTGACCCATTCGGGATCGGTCGGACGGTTCCCGCGCTCATCGACGGACGACGGCGTGCGCTGGAATACATACAGATGCTGCGCGTCCTTGGCGAGGTACGGGACGCATTGGACGGCGGTCGCACCGGTGCCGATGATCGCGACGCGCTGGTCAGCGAGTTTATGCAGATTTCCCGTGGTGTCGCCGCCGGTGTACCCGTAGTCCCAGCGGCTGGTGTGGAAAGTGTGGCCTTTGTAGCTGTCGATGCCGGGGATGCCGGGCAGCTTCGGCCGATTCAACGGCCCGTTGGACATCACGACAAAGCGCGCCCGAAAACGGTCATCGCGGTTGGTAGTAATGATCCATCGGCACTCCTCTTCGTTCCAGGTGATCGCGCGAATCTGGGTCTGGAAGCAGGCCTTGCGATAGAGGTCGAACTTTCTGGCGATACGGCGCGAGTGTTCGAGAATTTCCGGCGCGTAGGAGTATTTCTCCTTCGGGATGTAGCCGGTCTCCTCGAGCAGCGGCAGATAGATGTACGCCTCGATATCGCATTGCGCGCCCGGGTAGCGGTTCCAGTACCAGGTGCCGCCGAAGTCGCCGCCCTTT
Source organism: Deltaproteobacteria bacterium (assembly GCA_021780755.1). GTDB lineage: Bacteria > Desulfobacterota > Binatia > Binatales > Binataceae > JADMIL01. The sequence goes on from JAJXYF010000026.1 coordinate 97,253, forward strand.
TCGATAATGCGGAGGTCGTCGATGCCCGCCTCACACAAACGCGCCGATGCGAGCAGGCCGCCGAAGCCGCCGCCGATCACCAGCACCGCGACCTCGTCGGTCAGCGGCTCGCGCGTGAAGCCCGGATCGACGTAGGGGTCGTCCACGTAGCGGCTGAAGTCGCCCCGCACCTCGACGTACTGATCGTTGCCCTCGGTGCGCACGCGCCGGTCGCGCTCTTCGCGATACTTTGCGCGCAGCGCCTCGGGGTCGAAATCGATCGCGCCATTATCGTTGGCGGTGGACGAAACCTTTTCAGCTTCACTCATCGGGGCAGACTCCTTGGCAGCATCGTAGGCAAGTGATTCACAGTACCTATTGCAGGTACTTGCGATCGCCTCGAGTAGTACGCAACGGCGCGCGAAGATTCAAGGATAGTCGCTGCCTGGTGCGCGCGGGCTCACCGGTTACCGATGAAACGAACCGTGAAACCCGCCACCACCACCAAATCCGCTACCGCCGAAGCCACCGCTATGGAATCCGCCGCCGCCGAATCCAGCGGACGGGGCGCTGAAGACGTGTGAATCGCTAACTGTTGAAAGGCCCGGGGAGGTGATGGTCGTTGATTGCGTCGAGGGCGCAGACTCAGCGGGTTGCGTGCTGATCGCTCCCTGCGTGACTCCCACGTTACCGCGGGGCAGTGGCCGTTCCGCCAACGAGCTTACCCTCCACGGCAGATGCGGCGGTTGCCTGACGATGCGCGGCCCGCAGAATCCGTCATCGCAATCGCGACCGCCGTCACCGCCGTAGTACGAATAGTAGTATGGCGGCAGCCAATAATAGTTGTAGAGAAACGGATCATAGGCCGCGAAGGAGGGATCGTTGGCGTAGCCATAGGCCGCGTATTCGTCGGGCCCGGGGTAGGTCAGTTGGGCCGGCTGCGGGGGCGCTGTGTTGAAGCATCCTGAAGCCGCCAACGCGAGCGCGACCAGTGCCGCCAGACTTGCCGCCCGTATGATGCGCTTGAGGTACTGAACCGATGAAAAATGGTGGCAAGGCCGTCGATCAAATCCGTTCAGCCGAGCAGCGGTATCCATGATTCAAGGCTAACCCCGGCGGATCATTCCGGCAATGCCAAGTCCTGGGTCGGCAAAACCGCAGTCACGACCCGCGGCGTTCGTCACCCGGCTCGGTTGAAATTGAAGAACGCGCCCACCCGTTCAGGCGGGGCGGCGGTCGAAGATGAAGAGCGCCACCATATTGGCGGATTTGGGATCGACTTCGAGGATGCGCCGATCGGTTTCGCGCCGCACCGGTCGATGCGCGAGGCCCGCCCGATCGAGCGCAGCGGCGACGCCATCAACGTCGTCGGCCTCGAGCCATACGGCGGCCAGACCTTCGCCGTTGGCCGCGATGAAGTCGGCCGCCGCGCCGCCGGCACGCAGGCGTATTTCGGCGCCGCCGACCGTCACCAGCGCCTCATCTGAACCGGGCTCGCGGCGCACCGCGAAGCCGAAATTACGTTGGTAGATGGCGGCGGCGTCAGCGAGATCGGAGGTCGCAACATCGAGGCGATCGAAGCGTTTGATCATCGGGGTAATTTCTAGTCCTTGTGCGGCTTCATGGTGAAGTCGGCGGTGACCGGCGCGCCTGCGGGGACGGTGACCCTGTGCGAAATCACGCCGAGCTTTTCCTGCCAGACTTGCAGCGTGTAGGTGCCCGGCGGGACGTTCGCGATCGAGAAGTGGCCGGCCACATCGGTGACCGCGTAATACGGATTGCCGACGACATACCACCATCCTTCCATCCAGTTGTGCGCGTCGCAGGTGATCTTGATCGCTTCGGGTTTGGCGATCGTCACGTTGATGGTTTTCTTGAAGCCGGGCTGAGCCATATCGACAATCGGGTTGATCGACGACACGGTGTGGATGCTGTGGAGAATGCCGTCGGAATTGAGCACCTTGATCGTGCTGCCGGCGGGAAACGCAATGACGTGCGGCGTGTATTCGCATCCGTCTTGATCGAAGACCACGCCGTCCTCGGGCTTGAACGCCGCGCCACGCGCAATATCCGTGATCGTCACGACCGCGTTGGCGATACCGCCGCCGCTGCCGACGACCAGCGATTGATCGAAGAGCGGTTGGGCGCCGCAGACGTCCTTGTCCTTGCCGATCTCCAGCCGGGCCGGCTTGGGCGCGACGCCGTCGTACTTGACGATGCCGGTGATTGTGCCGCCGTTGGCGACCGGTACGACTTCATAGGGATAGGCCGCGGCGGCGCACAGCAAGACGAGCGCAACTGAGAACGCGAGCTTCCTCATCGGCAAAAACGACCTCCGGACAAGGAAAAAGACGGCGCGCTCAGGCCTCCTTGCGGGCAATGATACAGTAGTGGACGGAGACCGGTGAGAAGCGGCGGTTGCGTTCGACCGTGATCGGTTGGCCGTCCAGCACGTCGCGCGCTCGCAGCCGTGTGGTCCATCCGAGCATCTTGGTAAGCGGGTTGATGATGCGGCCGAAGAAATAGAGCAGCGGATTGGGGCTGGCGAAGTGGCTGACGACGACGATGCGGCCGCCCGGTTTACAGACGCGGATCATCTCGGACATCATGCGGCGCGGATCGGGCACCACGGTCATCACGTGAAAGGTGAGGACCCAGTCGAAACTGTTATCGGGAAAATCCAGGGCCTGCGCGTCGCCGCTGCGCAATTCAATATGGCGCCATTCGTTCTCGCGGGTCTTGGCTATCGCCCGATCGAGCATCCCGGGGGCAGGGTCGATGCCGGTCACATGCAGGTAAGGCGGATAGGCGTCGAGTGAGATGCCGGTGCCGACGCCGACCTCGAGCGCTTGCTGCCCCGGACGAAATCCGAGTTCCGCGATAACCTCGTGCTCGTGATCGACAAAGGCCCGACCGAAAACGTGGTCATAGAGGTGCGCGAGGTCGGAGTACACCCGGCTTTCGTGCGGTTCGGCCATCAAATCACACCATTTCCTTGGGATCGGACAGAGCTTCGCAGCGGGCAGCAAAGCCGGCCGCGATGAGCACGAACCGCCGCCACCACCCACGTCATCTGCATTCAGGCCGCCGCATTCACACCGCGCATATGTCTTTTGAACAAAGCGATATCGCGTTTGCGAAAGCGCCATTGCCGTCCTTTTTTGAAGGCCGGGAGGATATTGCGCCGCGCAAATTCGTTGACCGTATCGGGACTGAGGTCAAGCAGGAACGCGACCTCGCGGGAGTTGAGCAGGATGTCGTCCTTATCGGCCATCATCGTAGTCGGCCATCATCAGCGCGCAAGAGATTGTGCGAAGTGGAAACGCGTCTTTCTAATACGGCGCGTCGGGGCACGTCAAGGCATTCTGGCAAATCCCGGATAAAAGCGCCATGAAGGTTGCGAACATATGTGAAGATCGGGGCGCGGACGCGCTCAAAAAAGGCGGCAACAGCGCATCTAATCATTCAGTTAGCTCAAATCTGATTAAAAGAAATTACTTAAACGCTAATAGCGTTCAGCCGGCGCATCGAAATTTTGTAGTCATACCAGGCCCGTGTAACGACGAAACAGGAGAACACGCCGGTGAGCACGCCTACGCATAGGGTGACGGCGAAGCCCTTAACGGGGCCGGTGCCGAACTGAAAGAGGATGAGGCCGGCGACGAAGGTTGAGATGTTGGAATCGCGAATGGCGGACCAGGCGCGTTCGTAGCCGATTTTGACGGCCTCGCGGGGCGACTTGCCGGCGCGCAACTCCTCGCGCATCCGTTCGTTGACCAGCACGTTGGCATCAACCGACATGCCGAGCGTCAGCACGATGCCCGCTATACCGGGCAGGGTCAGCGTCGCTTGCAACGCGGCCATCACGCATACCAGCAGCAGAATGTTGAGAGTGAGGCCGAAGTCGGCGAGCAGGCCGGCGCCGTTATAGTAAATCGCCATGAAGACCAGCACGGCGATCGCGCCGACCACGAAGGACATCTCACCCTGGCGAATCGAATCGCGTCCGAGCGAGGGGCCGACGGTGCGCTCCTCGATAATTTCGACCGGGGCGGGGAGCGCGCCCGAGCGGAGCACGATCGCGAGTTCGTGGGCGTCCTCGAAGGAGAAGTTGCCGGTGATTTGGACGTCGCCGCCGGGGATCGGCTCCTTGATGACGGGGGCTGAGTAAACCGTATTGTCCAGCACGATCGCGAGATGGCGGCCGACGTTCTCAGCGGTGAGCGCGGCGAAGATATCGGCACCGCGGTGATCGAGCTTCACTTCGACGTAAGGCCCCTCGAGTCGAGTGCCGGGTCTCACGCGCGCGTCGGTAACTACATCGCCCATCATCAGGACATTGGATTCGACCAGGTAGGGCTCGGCGCCGCCGGCCTGCGCGGGACCGGACAGCAGCACGTCACCGGGCGGCGGCCCATTCTTGACCGCATCGGCGACGCTGTTCTTGTCATCGAGGAACATGAACTGGAGCACGGCGGTCTTGCCGATCAGTTCCTTGGCGCGTTCGGGATCCTGGATACCGGGCAACTGCACGAGGATGTCGTTATCGCCCTCCTTCTGCACGGTGGTTTCGCGCACGCCCAGCTGGTCGATTCGATTGCGAATGGTCTCGAGTGCCTGATCCATCGCACTGTTGCCGAGGGTCAACGCGTCGTGCGGCTTGAAGGTCATCGTGTAGGCGGGCCCATCGCCGGCATTCTCGGCAGTCGCGAGCACGATATCGGGAAACGATTTGTCCATCAGGTCGAGAAACGGCGTACGCTCGCCGGCGGTCTTGAGCTTGACCAGCATCGAGCCGTCCGGATTCTGCGAGATGTCACCGGGGTCGAGTTTGTTTTCGACCAGCGCGCGCTTCAGATCGTCGCCTCGGCGCTTGAGCGCGGCGTTGATCGCGTCCTGCAGCTTTACGTCGAGCAGCAGATGGGTGCCGCCCTGGAGGTCGAGTCCAAGCTGTATCCGCGGCATGGTATCGAGAAAACCGGGCAAAGGCGTGAGGAAACTCGGCATCAGCAGGAGCAGGCCGGCGACCACCAGCGCGCCCGCCAGCATCAGGCGCAGAAAGCTGCTGCCGTTGGTGAAATGGAGGTAGAGAAAAAAAGCGGCGAGCGTGAGCAGCACCGCGATCGGAATCGGATTTTGACTTGCAGCTTCCACAGTTATCCCCCTCAACCGCCGTGCGCCGATGGGCGCGCCTACTCGCCCTTGTCTTTTTTGGCCGGAGGCTTGCCGTAAGTTGACAATCCCTTGATTTCACCACGCTCGATGCGCACCCGAACGTTGGGCGCGATTTCGAGCGTTATGAGGTTGTCGCCCAGTTCGGCGACGCGCCCAATCAACCCGCCGTTGGTGACGACTTCGTCGTTTTTCTTGAGCCCCTTGACCACCTTCTGATGTTCGGACTGGCGCTGCGATTGCGGCCGGATAATGATGAAATAGAAAACCGCGACGACCATCACGAGCGGGATAATCGGATTACCCAGCATCTGGTCGATGAAACCCTGCGGGCCCGCGGCGGCAGGAGCGGCGTCGGCCCAGGCGATACCTTCAAACCACATCGATTTTGTTTCCATTCACGGCGTTTTCGCCATCGTCGATCAAATTCGTAACGTAAGCGGCGAACGTCCGGTAAGTCCCGGATGCGATAGCAGCTTGGGCCTCACGCATCAAGCGAGCATAGAAAAAGAGATTGTGCTCGGTGAGCGCACGCGCCGCCAGTATTTCGCCCGACAAATGCAGGTGGCGCAAGTAGGCGCGCGAGAAGGTGGTGCAGCAGCGACAATCGCAGCGGGGATCAAGGGGGCGTTCGTCGCGGGCGTAGGTGGCGCGTTTGATGGCGAGGCGGCCCTCACTGGTGAAGGCGCCACCGTTGCGCGCGTTGCGGGTCGGCAGCACGCAGTCGAACATATCGTAGCCCATCGCTATGCATGCTAGCAGGTCCTGCGGAGTGCCAACGCCCATCAAATAATGCGGCCGGTCGCGTGGCAGCAGCGTCGCCGACACTGCCGCCATCTCGCGCATGATCGGCTTCGGCTCGCCGACCGAGAGGCCGCCGGTCGCGAAGCCGTCGAACGGCAGCGCGGTGATTTGCGCTGCGCTCATGCGACGCAGGTCGGCATACACGCTGCCCTGCACGATGCCGAAGAGGGCTTGCGTCGTGCTGGTGCGCGCGCGGATGCAGCGTTCGGCCCAGCGCGCGGTCATCTCCAACGAAGTGAGGGCGCGTGCGTGGTCGGCGGGAAACGGCGTACATTCGTCGAGCGCCATCATGATGTCGGTGCCGAGCGACTGCTGTAACTCGATCGCGTTTTCGGGCGTGAGGACGATCGGTGCGCCGTCGAGATGCGATCGAAAACGGATGCCGCCTTCGTCGATCGAGTTGATCTTCGCGAGACTCATCGCCTGAAAGCCGCCGGAGTCGGTGAGGATCGCGCCGCGAAAGCCCATGAAGCGCGCGATCCCGCCCATCTGATGGACCAGGTCGGGCCCAGGGCGCACCGCGAGATGGTAGGCGTTGGCGAGCACCAGCCGGTAGCCCATACCCCACAATTCATCGGGTGCCATCGCCTTGACGACAGCCCGCGTGCCCACCGGCATGAAGCATGGCGTCGCGATCTCGCCGTGCGGCGTGAGCAGACGGCCCATCCGGGCGTCGCCGTCGCGCGCGCGAATCTCGAAGCTGATGGGCGCTTCCATTAGATAATCAGCATAGCGTCGCCGTAGCTCAGAAAACGATAGCGATGGCGGATCGCGTCGCGGTAGGCGGCGAGGATATGGTCGCGGCCTCCGAAGGCCATCGCGAGCGCGAGCACGGTGGTGCGCGGCATATGGAAGTTGGTCACCATCGCATCGACCAGCTTGAAGCGAAAGCCCGGAAAGATGAAGAGGCCGGTGAAGCTCTCGGGGTCGTGCGTGATCGCGTAGGATTCGAGCGCCCGCGTGCTGCTGGTGCCCACCGCGATGACGCGGCCGCCGATGCGCCGGGTGAATTCGATTGCCGCGAGCGTCGCCGGCGGAATCGTGTACCACTCGGCCTCCATCGAATGGCCCTCGACCTCGGGCGAGCGGACGGGCGTGAAGGTGCCGGGGCCGATGTGCAGCGTAAGGCGTGCGTTGCGGATGCCGGCGGCGTCGAGTTGCGCCAGCAAGTCGTCGGTGAAATGGAGCCCGGCGGTCGGCGCGGCGACGGCGCCGAGCTTTTCGGCATAAACGGTCTGGTACTCGGTCAAATCCTCGGGCGTGGGCGGACGGCGAATATAATGCGGCAGCGCGGGCGCGCCGGCCGCCGCGAGTATCGTCTCGATCGGCGTGCCGTCGTCGCTCGCGACCAGCGGACGGCCGGGCCGGCTATGTCCCACCACGCGCAACGCGCGACCGCCTTCGAGCAGCAGGCGCAGGCCCTCGCGCAACGGCCGATGAGTCCGCGCGAGCGCAATCCAGGCGCCGGCGGGTTCGTCGGCGGGCCGCACCATCAATAGCTCCACGGCGCCACCGGACTCCTTGCGCGTTTTGAGGCGCGCCGGGAAAACGCGAGTGTCGTTGAGCACCAGCAGGTCGCCGTCGCGCAAATGACGCGCGAGCTTGTAGAACCGTGAATGGTTGATCTCGCCGCTGCGCCGATCGAGCACGAGCATGCGCGCGTCGGCGCGATCGGCGATTGGCGCCTGGGCGATCAACTCCTCGGGGAGGTCGTAGTCCAAATCATTGAGGCGCATCGTCGGGGGCGTGTCTTCGGGCTTTCGATAACCGTCGCAGAAGATTTATCGGCGGCGGAGAAAATCACCGTCGCAACCGCGTTAACGTATCATCGCGAGGCCGTCGGACATAAGTGGGGTGCACGATTCATCGGCTCGTACCGCCCCCGGGGCAAGTCAAATCAGCTTGATGAACTCGTCGGTCGAGAGACCCGCTTGTTCGAGAATGCTTTTCAGCGTGGCACGTTTGAGGTCTCGGCGGTGGAACGGGACGGTAACGATGCGGGCGCGGTCTGGATGACGAAAAAATCGATGCGAGCCGGTGCTGTGATCCAGATAAAAGCCCACCCGGTTCAGCACCCGAATCACATCGGTGGGCGTGCACACGGGCAAGCGTGGCATGCTGGCTTATAGATTCACCGCAACGCGCTCGATGCTCGCCGGACTCGGCTCAGCGGGAATCTCTTCGCCGTGCTTCACGAGGCTCTCGAGGTAGCCACGGATGGCGTCTTTCACCATCGCGCGCGCTTCTTCGATCGTGTCGCCCTCAGTTACGAGCCCCGGCAGTGCCGGCACCGTCACGGTGAATCCCCCTTCCGGGGCGGGCTCGAATACAGCGGTGTATTGATATTGCGGCACGTGTTCGCCTCCTTCTTTATCGCAGAGACCCAGTCTCTCGATTGTAGGGCACTGGCGCTGAACGTCAAAGTCTGGCTATCCAACCAAATGAGAAGTCTGAAACCTCGGTGAGGTTTCAGTAATTATAAGTTTTGCGTTCCTCGACAAATGACTTAAGCGCGACGGGACACGATACCGGGGCTGGTTACAAGTCCGAGGGGCGTTTGTGCATCGGCTTGGGCAGGGCGTTAATGTCGGGCACTTCGCCATCGACGAACACGACGTGCGGATCTTCGGGTTCGATGTCCTCGAACAGCCGATTGATCAACTCGCGCCGGGTCTGCAGGTACATCAGGTCGAACGCGTCGCGGGCAGCGCGCTTGTTCCAGAAATCGAAGGTGCCGAGTTCGAGCTTGCCGGACGGACACACCGTGAAGACGTAGAGCAGCTTGTATTCGTTGTTGAACTCCGCGATCTCTTCGCGCACACCGCCGAGCGCCTCAGCCGCGACGCCTTCGGGCACCACCGCGCTGGCCATCGTATTGATGCCGAATTCAAGCCGTTCGATGCGCTGGGCGAAGCGGTTGATGATATCGGCACTCTTGAGCGCATGAGCTTCGAGCACGCCCTGGCGGATATCTGAGACACGCAGCACGCGCTTGAGCAGGGTCGGACCTTCGACGTCGCGATCCTGGAAGTTCGCGTTGAGCGGCAGCACGAACAGCAGGTCGCAGTCCTCGATCGGCGCGCCAAAGCGAAACGGGATGTTTTCGATCACGCCGCCGTCCTCGAAAACCCCTTCGCCGATTTTGGAATAGGGAAACAGCGGCGGCAGATTCATCGAGGCGAAGACCGCGTCGGCGGTGCGTGTCAGCGCGTCGTCGCCCTCCTCAATCAGGTCGAAGAAGCGATAGTCATCGTCCTTGTCCTTGCCCAATTTGTCGAGGCGATCGCCGATGCCCGGCCAGTTGGTCGCGTACTTCAGGACGGCCTCACCGACGTCTGTACGGGTGAAATAGAAATGCGTGGGAGGGGCGTCGCCGAAGGCGTCACCGAGCTTGCCGCGGAAGAGTTGCTGGAAACTGTCGCGCCAGGGCGTCGAACGCAGCAGCGAACCGCTCCAGAAGGGGACATAGAACCAGGGAAATTCGACGAGACTGCGGTAGTTGAGGTTCTTCCACCAATTTTCGAGGCTGGGCTTCCTGGCGTCCCTGGATTCGATCATGTCGCCGAGCCAGAACATCGCGTTCCAGGCGCCGATCGAGGTGCCAGCGATCATTTTGACTTTGTGGAGTGCGTTGTAATCGCGCAGGAACTCGTGAATCGCCTTGAGAGCGCCGGCCTGGTAGGCACCCTTCGCACCACCGCCGGCCAGGATAATCCCGATGCGCTCGACGTGTCCTTGCATGAATTGGACATACTCGCGACGGCGTTGGCGCCCGTCGCCCCGCTTTCGCGCGGGCGCGATTTCGTTGGGGTCGTCCTTGGGGGACAGCTCCTCGTCGGCTGATTCCTCCTCGCCTCGCTCCGAGTAGAAGCGCGCCGGATATTTGACGACTGTCTCCAGGCCGCGAGTCAGGCGGCGCATCGAGTTATGAATCCAGAATCCGCCATTGAGGGCGATCAACGCTTTCAACAATTTTCCGGCGACCCATAGGCATCCATACCAGAATTCGGTGACAGAGCTGGCGCCGAAGGTGGCCACAATAGTGCCGCCGCACCATGCCAGCAGGCGCATCGGAGCATGTGCGCGCAAGGTGGGCGGGAGCGCGTCGTAAGAAGTTTCGACAAGCGAGCAGGTCTTGCCGAAGAGGGTCGCGATGCCGTGACAGGCGTCGGAGACGAATTGCGAGAAAGAGTTGAGAAAACCCTTGATATGGGTAACGGCGAGCAGCGGAACGCCACTCTTAACGGCGCTGAGACGATCCCAATCGACATAGTAGATGAGACAATCCTCAATCCACCACGCGATCGCGAAAAGCATCGCCACGTGAAAGAGAATGCCCCAAGGCAGCCATGACCTGAGCCTCGCCATTACGGGACCCCCCTCGCCAACCTGCACCCCCATCGGTAACCGAGGCGCCAGCACAAGAAATTACGCCTAATGTAATGCTTGAGCTAGACCGGTCTAGCGCTTACTGGCGAAGAGCGGCTGGCGGCAATTTTCACACCCTCAGGCTACTTGGAGCACTATTTTGCCGAAATGCTCGCTTGCCTGCATCATCCGATGGCCAACGGCGGCCTCGGTGAGCGGAATCGTCTTATAGATAGGCGGGCGGAGCTGGCCTGCTTCGAGCGCGTCGCCGAAGCGGTCGAGAAAGGCGCTAACGATCTCGGCCTTTTCGGCCGCCGGACGGGTGCGCAGGGTCGAGCCGAGAATTCGCAGATGGCGGCGCAAGACGGTCGCGAGGTCGAGTTCGGCCTTGGCTCCCCTCATCAGGCCGATCAGAACCAGACGGCCGCCATTGGCGAGCGCTTCGAGGTTCTGCGCGAGGTAGGCACCGCCGATGCTATCGAGGATGATGTCGGCGCCGCGGTCGTTGGTGGCGGCGCGGACTTTGGGCGCGAAAGGTCCGGAGTTGTAGTTAATCGCGACGTCGGCGCCGAAGCGCAGGCATTGCTCGCACTTGGCGTCGGAGCCAGCGGTGACGATCGAGCGCACGTCGGCGAGCCCGAGCAGTTGAATCGACGCAGTGCCGACGCCACTGCCGCCGCCATGAATCAGGACGGTATCGCCGGCTTTCACCCCGGCCAGCATGAACAGATTGAGGAAGGCGGTCAGGAAGACTTCGGGCAGCGCGGCGGCCTCCGCATCGCTGAGCGCGGCCGGCACATGCATGGCAGAGCCGTGATCGACGGCGACGCGCTCGGCATAGCCGCCACCGGGTAGCAAGGCCATCACGCGGTCGCCGACGCGCCATCCGCTTACGGCGCTACCGACGGCGGCGACCTCACCGGCGCATTCGAGGCCGAGGATCGGCGACGCGCCGGGCGGCGGCGGATAGAATCCCTGACGCTGCATGAGGTCGGCGCGATTGAGCGCCGCATATTTCACTTTGATCAGAAGATCCGCGGGATCGGGTACGGGGTCGGGTGCGTCGCCGAGCTTGAGGACGGATTCGTCGCCGGGTTTTTCGATCAGGATCGCTTTCATGTTTATTCGCCTCGCGGATAACCCATCACCCTAACCAACGGCGGGCGAAAGAGTAAATGCCCAAAAAAAACGAGGGCCCGGATGAACGGGCCCTCGGCGACAGACGCGGCAGAGATGTCCGGGAGCTTATGCGGTGTACTTGTTGATGATCGAGCAGCCGATGTTCTGGAAGGTGGTCATCTGTTCCAGCACCGCGGAGGCGCCGCCGAGGCTGATGGTCTCGGTGATCATCGACTTCGGATTGAGCTTCTTGGAGTTGACCATCTGCAACATCGAGGGATAACGATTCGCCGGCATGCCGAGCGACGCGATCAGCGACAACTCCATCGTGACCATGCGATCGATCGGCAGCGCGACCTCGCCCTTTTCGGCGGCGGTGGTCAGACCGATTTGCAGCGACCGGCCCTGTTTGCGCAGCGAGAGAATCGAATTCTGGCAGGTGGCCTTCACCCCAAGCGCATCAACGCCGACATGTGCGCCGCCCTTGGTGATGTCCATGATCGCCATCACGGCGTCGGTCTTCTTGCCGTTGACGACGTGCGCCGCGCCGATCTTCTTGGCGAGTTCGAGCTTGGCATCGTCGAGATCGACCGCGATCACGTTGGCGCCGATCGCGGCGGCGATGTGAATCGCCGACAGGCCGATACCGCCGCAGCCATGGACGGCCACCCATTCGCCGGGCCGCACCTGCGCCCGGTCAACCACGCCGTGATAGGAGGTCATGAAGCGGCAGCCCATCGAGGCGCCCTCTTCAAAGCCGACATCGTCGGGCATCGGCACGAGATTGGCGTCGGCGTTCGGGACGCCAACGTAATGCCCATAGCCGCCCCAGTAGGAGAAGCCGGGCAGCATCGGATTCGAGCAGACATGCGACTGGCCGCTGCGGCAGAATTCGCAGACACCATCGCCCTGGCTGAAGGGCACCAGCACGCGGTCGCCCTTTTTGAAGTTGCGCGATTCCTTGCCGACTTCCTCGACCACGCCGCAGAACTCATGGCCCATGACGAGCGGCATCGGCGGCACCAATCCGATCCATGACCAATCGCCCGACCACGCGTGCCAGTCAGAACGGCAGACGCCCTCGGCCTCGGCGCGGATGATTACGCCGTTGGCGGGACAGGTCGGATCGGCGACATCCTTGACAACCAGCGGCTTGCGTACCGCTTCCATTACAGCAGCTTTCATTGGTCACTCTCCTCGGATCATTTGTCCGCGTGCGAATAATTTCGGTGTCCGCCGGCCCGTGAAGGCCCCCCAAACGGAACCGATTCGAACTTTCATATAGCGCCTTGCCGAGGCATTCGGCAACGGCTCTCGCGTCAACGGCGCAATTTTTGGGGCAAAAGTCGCCAAAAAAGTCGCGAGCGACGGCGGTTCGCCAGCGCAGGTCCCGCGGTTCAGGCCCGCGGGCGGAAATGGCCGCCGCGCGGCTTGCGCGGGCGCGGCACCGCGCCGGTGGTCAGACGCATGGAGGCCGGCATCGCCGGCACCGGGACGGATGCCAACGAAGGGTGCGCTGGGAGAGCTTCGCCGGCGGCCGGCTGATCCGACCGCGCCAGATTTTTCCCGCTCGCGCGGATCGCCCGCGAATTCCATTCGGTGCGTGAATGCCAGATGGTAGTGAGACTGCCGCGATCCAATTGGCTGATAACCTCGGCGCGACCGACGATAACGGCGTCGGGAGAACCGATTGCGCAGCGACGCGAGCCGGCTTTGGGCGGGACGATCGCGACGCGCGTGAGGAAATTGACCAACTCGAGCACGTTGCCGGGAAAGGCATAGACCGAGAGCGCGCGCAAAGCGGCCGGGTTCAGCGTGAGCGACGGGTCGAGGGTGCGCAGGTAATGGCGCACCAGGAGCGGCAGGTCGCGGCGACGCCTGCGCAGCGGCGCTATCGTGAGGGTCGCGTCGAAGAGGTCGTGGAGTTCAGGGAGCATCTCGGCGCCCGCGCGCATCGCGGCCAGCGGCCGGGTCGAGGCGGCGAGGATGCGCACGTTGGCGAGCGCTGGGCGGCGTTCGCGAGCGTCGATGGCGAACGAACGCAATAATGCGAGCAGCTTGCGTTGCGCAGCGGGCGTCAACTCGCCGATCCGATTGAAAAAAACCGCACCGCCGCCGTCGCCGTCGCGCGCTGGATACGGACTGGCGGCCTGCGCCAGCAGTGGCGCGATCTCGGCGTCAACCGCATCCGCCGTGAGACCCGCGCATTCCGCGTGGATGAGTCCCGGCAGATCAGCAAGCGAAAAGGTTCCCGGCAAATCGATATCAGCCGCGGTAATTCCGACTGCCATGCGGCTCGCCGCATAAATCAACTTGGTCAACGACTCCTTGCCCACACCGATTTCGCCTTCGACCAGGATACATGCCGGGCCGCGCGCGACGGCGATCGCGGCACGAATCACGTCGAAGAGCCTCGCGTCGGCGGTGATGAACGGAGCGGCGAGACCCAGCACTCGCGAGAGTATGAAGCACACCGCGGCGATTGCGCTGTCGGTGACGAGGTCGGCAGCCTCCTGCAGGTCGGGCGAGACGGTAGCGGACGCAATCGTAATTGTTGCGGGTGCGAGCGGCGTCGCGGGAATCCCCACGCCCTGGCGACTTCCGCCAAACCGCACGCGCAACGCGGCGGACGGTGCGTTCGCATCGGCACGGATGACCGGTGCGAGCCCGACCAGCGGCAGCAGCCGGAGCACCTCGGCAGGCGCGTCGTTGCTCAACTCAACTCGTGCAAGCGGCTCCAACCCGAAGTTACCTCATCACAGTAGAGTGTCGCCGACGCGATTCGGCGAACCGTCGCGTAGTAGTCATGCACCATCATATAGAGCAATCCGAGTACCAGTCTGGAGACGCCGGAAATGGTCGCATGGGAGCGCGTAATCGGGGTCAACCGAGATCCGCGATTCGACAAATTCCGACTGACGGATCTGCGCCATTCGAAGGGGTGAGCGTGCTCATCGGAGAGATAGCGGTGATCTATTTTGCGACATCAATCATGACGCATCGCTGGCAATATCGCCGCGAATTGGGTTAGGAGAAATGGAGGATTCGTCGCAATTTCGTCGTGCCAGAGATTCGAGGGGAGCAGCATCATGGCCGCATCGCGGGACGGTGAACCGGTCCACAAAGTCGTCGTCGAAAAGAACGTCGCGATGTGCACGCGCGGCGGCGTCGCGTTGAAGGATGACGTATATCGGCCAGACGCGAGCGGCAAATTTCCGGTGCTGATGGCGCGCACCCCGTACGGCGCTGAACGAGAAGGACTACTTTCCGGCGGTGTCGTCAAGCAACTTCCCGCATTTCGACCGCAATCCGAACACCGGGCATGCGTTTGACGCCGAGGTAATTGGGGCGCACCAGACTATCTTTCACGACAGCCGCTACCCGTCGCATCTGGTGCTGTCGGTGATCCCGCGCTAAGCCGGCCAGCGGTCGTACACGGCAATCTGGCGCAGCCGCCGCGGCCCGCGAAAGCGGTCCAGTAATCGCCGATATTCCATGACCGCCCCGCCGGGCTGTTCGCGTCCGCTTCGATTGCTAAAATGGTTTAGTATGGAATCCTTGGCGCACCGCGTGTCCGCTGAATCGCTCATAAGAGGAGCTGCGCGTTCCCGTGGGCGAAAACGTTGTCGCGGAGCTATTTTGCGCGGCATGCTCGCGATGGCGCTCATCTCGATGGTCGCCGGATGCACCGACAAGGGCGGCGCGAACCCGGCGACGGCGATGCCGCCGGTGCCGGTCCTGGCCGCGAAGGTGGTGCAGCGCGACGTGCCCAACCAGCTGCGCGAAATCGGCACCGTCGAGGCGTTTGAATCGATTGCGATCAAGGCGCAAGTCGAGGGCATCCTCGATGCCGTGATGTTCAAGGAGGGCGACTTCGTCACCAAGGGCCAACTGCTTTTCCGAATCGATCCGCGGCCCTTCGCCGCCGCGCTCAGACAGGCCGTCGCCAACCAGGCGCGCGACCAGGCCGACGCCAACCTGGCGCGCACCGACGAACAGCGCTTCGCGTTCATGCTCAAGGAGGGGGTCGGCTCGCGCGAACAATACGATCAGGCGTATGCGAAAGCGGCCAGTATGGAGGCCACGGTGGCGGCGGACCGTGCGGCGGTCGAGAGTGCGCGCCTCAACCTGCAATATGCGGAGATTCGTTCGCCGGTCGATGGGCGCACCGGCGAACTCCAGGCGCACGCCGGCGACTTGATCAAGGCCGACGCCGACAACCCGATCGTCACGATTGCGCGGGTGGAACCGATCTACGTGGACTTTTCGATTCCCGAGAAGGACCTCGCGCAGGTGCGGCAGAGCATGGCGCTGCATCAACTCGAAGTGGACGCCGCGATCCCGGGCGACTCGGGCCCCCCCGAGCATGGCGTGCTTTCGTTCGTCGATAATTCAGTGGACAAAACCACCGGAACGATATCGCTCAAGGGGCTATTTCAAAACGAAAACCGGCGGCTCTGGCCGGGGCAATTCGTCAACGCGACTTTGACGCTCGCGGTGATTCGGCAGGCGGTGCTGGTGCCGTCGGAGGCGATTCAGACCGGGCAGGAAGGCCCTTTTGTCTATGTGGTCGGACGCGATATGAAAGTTGCGGCGCAGCCGGTGGCCGCCGGCGCGGTGATTGACACGGAAACCATAATCGAACGCGGTCTCAGCGCCGGCGAGACGGTGGTTACGGACGGACAGTTGCGGCTGATGCCCGGGGCCACGGTCAGGATCAAGGACGCACTCGGCGGCGGCACGACCCCATGAATCTAGCTGGAATTTTCATTCGCCGGCCGATCATGACGACGCTGCTCTCGTTGGCGATCGTGATCTTCGGGCTGGCCGCGTATCGCACGTTGCCGGTGAGTGATCTGCCGAACGTTGATTTCCCGACCATCCTGGTCTCCGCGGCACTGCCCGGCGCGAATCCCGACACCATGGCGTCTTCAGTCGCGACTCCGCTCGAGCGTCAGTTCTCGACCATCGCGGGGCTGGCGCAGATGACCTCGAGCAACACCCAGGGCCTCACGAGTATCACGCTGCAATTCGACCTGACGCGCGATATCGACGCGGCGGCGCAGGACGTGCAGTCGAAGATCGCGGCGGCGCAAGCGCAATTGCCGCAGGGGATGCCGGCGCCGCCCTCGTATCAGAAGGTCAATCCGGCCGACAAGGCGATCATGTACCTCGGGCTGAGTTCGGCAACGCTGCCGCTGTCAGAGGTGGACGAGTACGCCGAGACCTACCTCGGCGAGCGCATCTCGATGATCAGCGGCGTCGCGCAGGTCGAGGTGTACGGCGCGCAGAAGTATGCGGTGCGCGTGCAGGTCGATCCGCAGGCATTGGCCTCGCGCGGAATCGGGATCAACGAGGTGGCCGACGCGATCGCCAACGCCAACGTCGATTTGCCGACCGGTACGCTGTACGGCTCCAACCAGGCCTTCACCGTCCAGGCGAGCGGCCAGTTGATGGACGCGGCGGCCTATCGCCCGGTGATCGTGGCCTATCGCAACGGATCGCCGGTGCGCCTGCAGGATGTCGGCCGCGTACTCGACAGCGTGCAGGACGACAAGGTCGCGGGCTGGGTGATGGGCAAGCGCGCGGTGGTGCTCGCGATCGAGCGGCAACCCGGGACCAATACGGTCGAGGTGGTCGATAATATCAAGAAGCTGTTGCCGGCGTTTCGCGACGAACTGCCGGCGGCGGTCGAAATCTCCACGCTCTATGATCGCTCGCAAAGTATTCGCGCGTCGGTCAACGACGTGCAATCGACGCTGCTGTTGACGGTCTTTCTGGTCGTGATGGTGATCTTCCTCTTCCTGCGCAATCTCTCCGCGACGATCATCCCAAGCCTCGCGCTGCCGATGTCGATCATCGGGACCTTCGCCGTGATGGCGATGCTCAACTACAGCCTCGACAATCTTTCGCTGCTGGCAATCACGCTCTCGGTCGGCTTCGTCGTCGATGACGCGATCGTGATGCTGGAGAACGTCGTGCGCCACATGGAGATGGGCAAGGGCGTGATGGAAGCGGCGTTCGACGGCTCGAGCGAGATCGCCTTCACAATCCTGTCGATGACGCTTTCGCTTGCCGCCGTTTTTATTCCGGTGCTCTTCATGGGCGGAATCCTCGGGCGCCTGTTGCACGAATTCGCGGTCACGATCGGCGCCGCGATACTGGTCTCGGGTTTCGTCTCGCTCACGCTGACGCCGATGCTGTGCAGCAGGTTTCTGCGTCCACCGTCGAGCGAACGGCACGGGCGCTTCTACCAAATCACCGAGCGCTGGTTCGACGATCTGCTGCGCGGCTACGAGCGCAGCCTGCGTTGGGTCATGCGTCATCGGCGGCTCACGATGTTTACGCTGGCGATGCTGATTGCGGGGACCGCGTGGGGCTTTCATGCGGTGCCGAAGGGCTTCCTGCCGATCGAGGACACCGGCCAGGTGCTGATGTTCACGCAGGCCGCGCAGGGCATTTCGTACGACGCGATGGTCGCGCATCAGAAGGTTCTGAACGCGATGGTGGCAAGCGACCCGAACGTGCAGACCTTCTTTTCCAGCGTGGGCGCGGGTGGGCCGAGCGGATCGCTGAACTCGAGTATCGTGTTCGCCCACCTGGTGCCGCGATCGCAACGCAAGGAGGGCATCGACCAGATTATCAATCGCTGGCGCGGCCAGTTCTCCTCGATTCCGGGCATGATGGTGTTTTTGCAGAACCCGCCGCCGATCCAGATTGGCGCGCATTTCACCAAGAGCACCTACCAGATGACACTGCAGAGTCCGAACACCAGGGACCTCTACAAATATTCGACGATCCTGGAGATCAAGCTGCGCGCGATGCGCGATCTGCGCGACGTCAACAGCGACCTCGAAATCAAGAACCCGCAGGTGAACGTCGAGATCGATCGCGACAAGGCGCATGCGCTCGGGCTGACCGCGCAGGCGATCGAGAGCGCACTGTCGGACGCTTATGGTTCGCGGCAGGTTTCAACGATCTACGCCCCTAACAACGAATACTGGGTGGAACTCGAACTCGAACCGAAGTATCAGGACGACCCCGCCGCGCTCAACCTGCTCTACGTGCGATCAGCAACCGGACAGTTGGTGCCGCTCAACACCGTCGCCAAGCTGACGCGCACGCTCGGGCCGCTCTCGATCAACCATTCGGGGCAACTGCCGGCGGTCACGATTTCGTTCGACGTCGCGCCCAACGTGTCGCTCGGCAAGGCGCTCAGCGAGGTCAAAACGCTCGCCGACAACACGCTGCCGTCGGCGATCACGGCGCAGTACTCGGGCGCGGCGCAGGCCTTCGAGAATTCAATGGGTAATCTAGGGATGCTGCTAGTGATGGCGATCCTGGTCATCTACCTGGTGCTCGGAATTCTCTACGAGAGCTTCATCCATCCGATTACGATTCTGTCGGGACTGCCGGCGGCCGGATTCGGCGCGCTCGCTACGCTGATGATATTCGGCATGGAACTCGACCTGCTCGCCTTCGTCGGCATCATCATGCTGGTCGGCCTGGTCAAGAAAAACGCGATCATGATGATCGACTTCGCGCTCGACGCGCAGCGCACCGAGGGCAAGAACGCGGCGGACGCGATCTTCGAGGGATGCATGGTGCGCTTTCGCCCGATCATGATGACGACGATGGCGGCGTTTATGGGCACCTTGCCGATCGCGCTCGGTTTCGGCGAGGGCGCCGATGCGCGCCGTCCGCTGGGCGCGGCGGTGGTCGGCGGCCTGGTTTTCTCCCAGCTCCTGACGCTCTACATCACGCCAGTCGTTTACACATATATGGATGCATTCCAGGAGCGGGTGAAGTCGCGAATGCGGCACGCGCCTGTCGCGAAAGGCGCGCCGACACCAGTCGTCGCGATACCCGCGCCACCAACTGAACCGTCGCGCCGCGCCGCCTCGTAAGATTCGATCGCAGTGCGATACCCCGCGTCGGATAATTTGAACGCCGAGCGTAATCGCGCGGACATGCGCGCATCGCACAATCGTAAACGCGTGGGACTTTCGCAAACGCGCGGCGGGCGATAGAATAAACACTGTCATTGTTCGAACGGTGGATGCCGCGCCCTCCCGGGCGCTAACGGTTGAGTCTCTTGTCGCGCGAGAAAGATTTCAAAATTCAGGTTGCCGGTAAGCAGCCGCGCGTGGTGGTGGATTTCGATTTGCTGCGACGGATCGGCGGGCGCAATTTTCGCGACCTCGGCGGACACCCGGCAATCGAGGGGCGGCGCGTGCGCAGCGGCAAAATCTATCGCTCGGCGCACCTGGCGACGGTCGCCGACGAGCATCCACTGAAAGAGTTGACGCTGCGCACCTTAATTACGCTGCAGAGTCGTCTCGAAGTGGAACACCTGGGCCCCCCCAAGCCCGAGTTTCTTGAATCGGGTGTGCGCTGGGAGCATATCCCGATCGGCGATCCGTGGTTCCGCAAAGACGGCTTTTACAAGATCGACACCAAGCCCGGTCACGAACACCTGGTGATCCTGACCGAGTTCCTCGAAGACTGGCAATCGTTTTTCAAGATCCTCGCCGAGCGCGAGGTCTATCCCCTGCTCTTCCATTGCTCGGCCGGCCGCGATCGAACCGGCGTGGGCGCCGCGATGCTGCTCGAAATGCTCGGGGTCGATCGCGCGCTAATTCTCGAAGATTTTCTCGTGAGCAACGTCACGTTTCCGCAGATGCCGCTCAAGGCGGGACAACTTGAGCCCATTTTCGCGTTGATCGACGAGCACGGCGGCATCGACGGATTCATGCGTGAGGTGCTGATGCTTGATTCCGCCGATATGGAAGCGATCCGCGAGGACCTGCTGGAAGCGGCCGGCGACCAGGCCGCCAGGTAAGCCCGGCCATCTGTCATGCCGGCATTTTCACACCACTCGCGTTAATCAGTGAAACTACTTAATGCGTCGATCGATCAGGCGGGCATGTAGCCGTCGCGCAATAGGGACTTGGCGATGATCATGCGCTGGATTTCGCTGGTGCCCTCGCCGATTTCGGTAAGCTTCGCGTCGCGCATGTAGCGCTCGACCGGAAATTCCTTGACGTAGCCATACCCGCCGAAAATCTGGACGGCCTTGGTGGTCGTCCACATCGCGGTCTCCGAAGCGAACAGCTTCGCCATCGAGGCTTCGCGCGCAAACGGTTGTCCGCGATCCTTGAGCGCGGCGGCCCGCAACATCAGCATCCAGGACGCCTCGATCCGCGTCGCCATGTCCGCGAACATCCATTGAATCGCCTGGAAGTCGGCGATCGCCTTGTCGAACTGGCGCCGCTCCTTCGCGTAGGCGGCGGCATCTTCCATCGCGCCGCGCGCGATTCCGATCGCAAAGCCGGCGATACCGATGCGCCCACCTTCGAGCACCTTGAGCGTCTGTTGATAGCCCGCGCCGGTTGCGCCGATAAGGTTGCGCGCGGGCACCGTGACGTTGTCGAACACCACTTCGGCGGTGTCCGACGAATGCAGTCCGAGCTTTTCGATCTTACGCCCGTTGCTCAGGCCGGGAGTCGCGCGATCCACGATGAAGGCGGACACTCCCGTCCGGCCCGCGCCGCTATCGGTCACCGCCATCACAACGTAAACGTCGGCGACGCTGCCGTTGGTGATAAACATTTTGGCGCCATCGATGCGATAGTTGTCGCCGATGCGCACGGCCCTGGTACGCATCGCGGCCGCGTCGGAGCCGGAGCCCGGCTCGGTCAGGCACCACGCGCCAATCTTTTTAGCGGAGAGCATTTCGGGCAGGTACTGCTGCTTCTGCGCGTCGGAGGCGAACATGCCGATATGGCCCGAGGAGAGCGACATGTGCGCCGCGCAGGCCAAGCCGACGCCCGCGTCGTAGCGCGAGATACCTTCGACCACCAGCACTTGAGAGAGCGTATCGGCGCCGCCGCCGCCGTATTTTTCGGGAAACGCCACCCCCAGGAAGCCCAACTCGCCCAATTGTTCGACGACGTGACGCGGAAAGGTCGCGTCCCTGTCCCACGCCGAGGAATGTGGCTTGATTTCACGCTCGGCGAAATCCGCGAGCGTCTCGCGAATCTGGCGCTGCTCGTCGCTCAGTTCAAAGTTCATGGGCCATTACTCAGTCGCGCGGCTGCACGTTTTCGCCCACCCACTTCACGATGTCCTCAGTGGATGCGCCGGGCGTGAAGACCTGCCGCACGCCGAGCGTCTTGAGCTTCGCCGAGTCCTCGTCCGGGATGATCCCGCCGCCGAAGACCGCGACGTCGCCCGCGCCACGCTCGGTGAGCAGGCGAATCACCTCGGGGAACAGCGTCATGTGCGCGCCCGACAGAATACTCAAGCCGACCGCGTCAACGTCCTCTTGCACGGCCGCCTCCGCGATCATCTCGGGCGTCTGATGCAGCCCCGTGTAAATAACCTCGAAGCCGCCGTCGCGCAGCGCGCGCGCGATAATCTTTGCGCCGCGGTCGTGCCCGTCGAGGCCCGGCTTCGCCACCAGAATACGTAGTCGCTTTTCTGCCACCTGCTAAATCCAACCCGGGTCTTTGTACACGCCGAATTCGGCGCGATAGATGTCGCTGATTTCGCCCACCGTCGCGTCGCGGCGGACCGCTTCGCAAATCGGTTCCATCAGGTTTTCGCCCGATCGGCAAGCTTCGGCGACGCGCTTGAGCGCCTCCTTGAGCGCGGTCGAATTACGCTCGCGCTTCATTTTGCGCACGCGCTGAATCTGCCGCTCTTCCATCGCCGGATCGATCTTCAGCACCTCGATCGGGATTTCTTCGGGAATCGAATACTTGTTGACGCCGACGACGGTCTTGACGCCCTGCTCGAGTTGGCGCTGATAGAGGAACGCGGCCTCCGCGATTTCGCGCTGCGGATAACCGACCTCGATCGCCTTGAGCATCCCGCCCAACTCGTCGATCTTGTTGATGTATTCGGTCGCCTCGCGCTCCATCCGATCGGTTAGCGCCTCGATTGCGTAGCTGCCACCGAGCGGGTCGATCGTATTGGTGACGCCGGTTTCCTCGGCGATAATCTGCTGCGTGCGCAGCGCGACCATCACCGATTGTTCGGTCGGCAGCGCGAGCGTCTCGTCCATCGAATTGGTATGCAGCGATTGAACGCCGCCGAGCACGCCGGCGAGCGCCTGGATCGCCACGCGCACGATGTTGTTCATCGGCTGCTGCGCGGTCAGCGAAACGCCGGCGGTCTGCGCATGCGTGCGCAACATCATCGAGCGTGGATTCTTCGCTCCGAAGCGCTCCTTCAAATAGCGCGCCCACATCCGGCGTCCCGCGCGCAGCTTGGCGATCTCCTCGAGGAAGTCACTATGCAGGTCCCAGAAGAACGACAGGCGCGGCGCGAAGTCATCGACGTCGATGCCGCGCGAAACAGCGTCCTGTACGTAGCACAGGCCGTCGGCGATCGTGAACGCGAGTTCCTGCACGGCGGTCGAGCCGGCCTCGCGAATGTGGTAGCCGGAGATCGACACCGGGTGGAACCGCGGCGCCTTCTTCGCGCAGAACTCGACCATGTCGGTGACGATTCGCAGCGACGGCGCCGGCGGGCAGATCCATTCCTTTTGCGCCGTGAACTCCTTGAGCATGTCGTTCTGAATCGTCCCGCTGACCTGCTCCCACGGCACGCCCGTGCGCTCGGCCTGCACGAGATACATCGCCAGCAGCGCCGAGGCCGAGCAGTTGACGGTCATCGAGGTCGAGACCTTGCCCATCGGGATCTGATCGAACAACCGCCCAACGTCGTGAATCGAGGTGACGTTGACGCCCTCCCGTCCGACCTCGCCCATCGAGCGTTCGTGGTCGGCGTCGTAGCCCATCAGGGTCGGCATGTCGAAGGCGGTCGACAGTCCGTCCTGGCCCTGCGCGAGCAGAAAGCGGAAGCGTTCGTTGGTGTCCTCGGCCAGTCCGAAGCCGGCGAACTGGCGCATCGTCCAGAGCCGTCCGCGGTACATCGATTCGTAAACGCCACGCGTGTAGGGATACTCGCCCGGATGCCCGAGCGCCGACGCGTAATCGCCCTTCACATCCTCGGGCGTATAGAGCGGTTCGACTTCCATGTCCGAGAGCGTCGAGAAGCGCACCGGCCGCTCCTTGCCGCGGTTATAGACCTTCGCCAGCCATTCCTGCTTCGTACTCACAGCGCTATCCTCATCGGTTCTGCAGCACCTGGCTGGAAATCACCAGCCGCTGGATTTCCGAGGTGCCTTCGTAAATCTCCGTAATCTTGGCGTCGCGGAAGTACCGCTCCACCTTGAACTCTTTGGTATAGCCGTAACCGCCATGGATCTGCACCGCTTCGGTCGCCGCCTTCATCGCGGTCTCGGCGGCAAACAGTTTCGCCATCGCGGACTGCTTGGTGCACGACTTGCCCGCATCCTTGAGGGTCGCCGCCTGCAGCGCCAGCAGCCGCGCCGCGTCGATCTCGACCGCCATGTCCGCGAGCTTCCACTGGATCGCCTGGTTGTTCGCGATCGGACGGCCGAAGGCCTGGCGCTGCTGCGCGTACTTGAGCGACGCCTCGAGCGACGCGCGCGCGATTCCAATCGCCTGCGCCGCGATTCCGATCCGCCCGCCGTCGAGCGTCTTCATCGCGATCTTGAAGCCCTCGCCTTCCTTCAGCAGCAGATTCTCGCGCGGCACCCGCATTTCCGAGAACGCGAGTTGCGCGCTATGAGAACCGTTGATTCCCATCTTGTCTTCGATCCGCGTGACCGCGAACCCCGGCGTCGCGGTTTCGACGATAAACGCGCTGATCCCGTGATTACCCTTTTCGGCCGCCGTCATCGCGAACACGATCGCGATCGCCGCCTCGGGGCCGTTGGTGATGAAATTCTTGGTCCCGTTGATAACGTAGCTGTCGCCGTCGCGCACCGCGCGGGTCTTCTGCCCGGCGGCGTCGGAGCCGGCCTGCGGCTCGGTCAGCGCAAAACAGCCGAGCGCTTCGCCGGTCGCCATCTTCGGCAGATAACGGTTCTTCTGATCTTCGGTGCCAGTGCCCAGGATCGGCCATGAACCCAGCGACGAATGGGCCGAGACGATCACGCCGGTCGATGCGCATTCGACCGACAACTCCTCGACCACCAGCGCATACGCGACGTTATCCAGCCCGGCCCCACCGTATTGCTCCGGAATGAAGACGCCGAGCATCCCGAGCTGACCCAGTTCGGCCACCGCCGCCGCGGGAAATTGATGCGTTCGATCAATTTCGACGCCGACCCGCTCGAGGCGCTCACGGGCGAAGCGGCGCGCCGTGTCGCGTGCGCCGCGTTGAGCTTCGGTTAGTTCGAGATCCATTATCCCTGCCGTCGGCAATTCCCATCGCTCGCACGATTGTCGCGAGCCTCTACATCCCTGTTGTATCGCAGCCGCTTTCTCCCGTCGATAAGAGCGCGACTATGCCGCGGTGAATCGTATTCATTTATCTTGACTCGCGCCAGACGAGCGGAGGGGGGAAAGCCTGAGGGAGAAGAAGCCATGAAACCTTTGAAAGGTTGCAAACTTCCCACAGTGAACAGGGGTAGGCAGGTCATACGGATCGCGTGGTTGAGGCCTTTCGTAGGTGCGTACGCGGCGTTTCCGAGAACGCCGGGCTCCAGCGTAATGGCAGATTTGCGACATACCCGAGCATCGCGAGCGAGACGGATGACGAACGTCTTTGATTAGGGGGTTTTCTCAGGGCGAAGCCCGCGCGCCCTGCAGACAATCGAGCAACGCGAGCGTGGCCCACCGTCGGCGTGGAATGCCGTGAAACCTCGTGAGGTTTCAGCAAGAAATCAAAGTTTCGCGCTCTTCAACAGTTTTCTTCACAAACTAGACTATTTGTGTTGCCACTTCGCTTCGCGCTTCTCCAGGAACGCCTTCATTCCCTCGCGCTTGTCGGCACAGGCGAACAGGCCGCCGAAGGTGTTTTGCTCGAAGCGCAGGCCGGCGTCCTCCTCCATCGTGGCGGCAGCCCGCAGGGCGGCCTTGGCCTGGCGCAGGGCGAAGCCCGACTTCGACGCGAGCTTCTCGGCCAGCTTGCGGGTCTCGGGAATTAGCTGATCGGGCGCGACGACCTTGTTGACCAGCCCCCATTCGCAGCCGCTTTTCGCATCGAACATCTCGCCCGTCATGATCAGTTCGCGGGCGCGCGCATGGCCAATCCGATGGGGCAGGCGCTGGGTGCCGCCGAAGCCCGGGATGATTCCGAGATTGATTTCGGGCTGTCCGAAGCGTGCCTTTTCGCTCGCGATAATCAGGTCGCAGGCCAGCGCCAACTCGAGGCCGCCGCCCAATGCGAAGCCGTTGACCGCCGCGATTACCGGGATCGGCAGCTCCTCGAACGTATGCATCACGCGATGACCGAGGCGAGTGAATTCGAGTCCCTCAACAATTTCCATGTCGGCCATCGCGGCGATATCCGCGCCGGCGACGAAGGCGCGGTCACCCGCACCGGTAACGATCAGCACGCGCACGGAAGCGTCGTGGCGCACGTCGCGCAGCACCCGCGTAATCTCCTCGAGCACGGCGCGATTGAGCGCGTTGAGCGCCTTGGGCCGATTGATCGTAATCGTCGAGATCGCGCCACTTTCAAAAATCAGGTCTTCCACCGGTTCTCCTCACTTGCACAGGGTATCGGCCAACGCCCGCAGCAACGCGGCCCCATCACCGCGCCACGCGCTGCCATGCATACAGGCGAGCGTAGCAGGCTTCGCCGCGGCGAGCCGTTCGATCATGCCACGCGCATTTTTGGTGTGGGAAAAATAGTCCATCCGCGCGCGAAAAGCTTCGGCTGGACCGAGGATGTCGGCTTCGGTGAGCGGCGCCGGATGTTCTCCCGGCTGCGTGAACAGATCACCGCAGAGCAGCGTGTCGGTGGACTTTTCCATCAGGAATCCGCATTCCCACGCGTGAGGCAGATGGGGCGCGTCGAACCATTGCACCGAATGTGTGCCGAGGCCGAGCGCCTCACCGTCGGCGATCGCGCGCGGCATGCGATCGGCCAGATCCTCGATCGAGACCGAGGCCGCAACCCGTCCGCACAGCGGCACGGAATCGGGCGCCGCTGCCAGCCATTGATTGAGCGCGCCGCATTCGTCGGCCTCGACGTGCGAAAATGAGATGTAGCGCAGGCGCTCGACGGGAATCACGCTCGCCACCGCCTCGCGCACCAGCGGGAACATCTTGCGCAAGCCGGTGTGAAAGAGCAGCGGCTGGTCGTCCACGATGAGGTATTGGTTGAAGGTAAATCCGCCCGGGATGAAGTCGGGACCGACCGGCGTGCTGATACGGTAGATGCCCGCCGCGATTTCGTTGACGTTGGTGCCCGATTGCTGATTGGTGACGCCCATATTCTCCCTCCCCTTCGCCCGTCGGTTGATTGATCGCGTTTGGCCGTCAAGCTACGGCGAGCTTTTCGCGGACCATCCAGAGGCGATCGCCGCCCCAGAAGATTTCGCCGTCGATAACAAAGGTCGGCACGCCGAATACGCCCAACTCCTCGGCCTCGCGGGTGATGCGTTCGAGTTCGCGGCGGCCCTCGCTCTCGGCAAACTCAAGGAAGGCGGCGGTTTCGGCGCCGCTCTCCTCGAGCACCCGGCGCACGACCTCGCGATCCTCGATATCCAGTTCACGCTTCCAGAAGCGCTCGAAGGTCAAGTCGTTGTACTTGCGAAAGGTGCCGCGCCGCTGCGCGTAGATCATCCCGATCGAAGCGATCGTGGTGTCAAAGAGCTTTTGCGGGCCGCGCACGGTCAGGCCGCGGCGGTTCGCCAGCCGGCGCGCGTCCATGTAGCTGTAGCGCACGCGGCGCCACTGATGGTCGTTGCGGCCCTCGACGGTGCCGAGGAAGTCGGGGATATGGAGATTGATCGGCAGCCAGGTGAAGCTCACGCCGAATTCGCGTTCGAGGTCGTAAACCGGGTCCTTCGCGAGGTAGGCGTAGGGACTTTTGTAATCGATATAGAAACGCAGATCTTTCGCCGCCATGTGCGGAGCTTACGAATCCCCCCGCGCACTTGCAATCTCAACGTCTCGGCTGTGAACATACGTACGCGCGTCAGGCGTCATCAATTTTTGATCCAAAAAAGAGATTCGACTTCCGCCCGTCCGCAAATTCGAAGCGTTCTGCCCGCCAAAGTAAGCACGGCAACGCTTCGCAAAGCGCCGGATCGTCGAGGCCGACGATTAGCGCAGCGACATCGGAGCACGGCGAGCAGGTATCCGATTCGAGTTCTGGACTGGACTGTGATGGGGAATTTTGCTTATTACCATGTATCGCATTAGCCATGCGTGCGAGTTTTCGCCCGGCGCGTTTCGCTGTCAACAGCGACGTAGCCGGGCGCTCGCTTTTTTCTTGAACGCTGTAAACAGCGTTCAAGAGCCACCAACAGGGCAATCCAGACGCGTTGGCGCACCAGCGTGCCGCCAGCGAGTGCTCCGGCGCAAGCGCTTTCCCTTCCAGCGGTGCAAAGAGTCCGAAAAAGCCTCCATTCTGCTATTCTCTAACATGGAATAATACCAGCGTGATGCTACTACTGAATCGACACATCGCTAAACAATTGGTAGAATCGACCAGCGCGTTGCTCGAACGTGTCCAGCGCCTCGAAGCACAACAGGCCGCGTTGCACGCGCGGCTTGAGGGCGATCGCCAACCGCGAGTTCTCACAGCGCAGATCGTCGGAGCGGCTCAGGTCGCCCCCACCATCGGTGACGCGGTTGAGAAATTCGCTCAGGCAATGCGGGCGCGGCCGCCTCGCGGACGCGCAGGCGGACGCGCGCGCGTCCACGGCGTGGCGTTATTTCGACGGTACGTTCATGCCGGAATCGGAGAAAGTTGAAGCGGGTCGCATCGAGTACGAGCGATTCGCTGCGGGTGGTCGATCGCGCGCACGGCGGGCTCTCAGAGCCACGGATGGTACGTTTCTGCCGAATGGGTGAACTCTATGTCACTGGAAGAGAAGTCGAAACCGCTCTGCTTCGTGATAGCACCTATCGACAAGCCCGACTCGGAAGTGCGGCGGCGTTCCGATCAAATGCGGAAGTACATATTTGAGCCCGTTGCGAGCGGAATCTGCGGTTATGAAGTGCTTAGGGCAGATGACCTGCCGGAACCCGGCCTGATCACATCTCAGGTCATCCAGCACCTGATAAATGACGCATTGGTGATCGCGGACCTAACCGGATGGAATCCTAACGTGTTCTATGAGCTCGCAATTCGGCATGCCATAAAAAAACCGGTTGTTCAGCTGATTCAGTTCGGGGAGCGTATTCCTTTCGATCTTGCGCCAATCCGAACGATAGAGGTTGATCATCGTGACCTCGACAGTGTCGCGAAGTGTAAAATCGATTTGGAAAAGCAGATCCGCGCTGTCGAAAAGGACCCCACTCTGACAGATAACCCGATTTCGTCCTCGATTGACCTGCAGGCGTCGCGGAAGAGTTCGAATCCAGTTGAAAAAGGCAACGCGGAAATAATTGAGCTACTTTCCCGCCTGTCTTCTCAGGTGAGAGAATTGTCGGCGCGCATAACAGCGCGAGAGCAGCAGACCATAAGGCTGCCGCCAACCTTGGGCTCGCTTTCGCATCCGAGCCTCGCCGCTATGCTCAAGGACGACGATGCTGCCGTGCTTAGTGACGAAACCAAAAGGAGACTCGAGGAATCTATAAAAAGTCGAATTCAATCAGCGCTCATAGAGCTTTCAGCGAAAGAGACGAAGAAAAAGGAGGGACAATAATTGAGCGGTACGCGCTCCCGCGCGTCTATTCTCTACTAACTGCAAAGCGCGCGAGGCGGTTGTCGCGAGCGCAGCCCTCCGGGTTTAAGACGCACGGGTGGCCATCGGGCAGGCCTTCGGCTAAAGAGACTCTCGGTCCACGGCCCGGCTATTTCGCCGTTGAGTCCTGCTGCGAGTCGTGAGAGAAGCCCGCTCATCGCGGGATAGAGCACGTTGCTCGCGTCCGTGGTTTTGCGCGGTGGCTCCGCGCTGCCTTCGCATGGATTCACGCCGCTGCCCTCCTAACACCTCTCCTTGTCCAGGGAGAGGTGTTGGATGGAGACCGTAGGCGAACGGTCTAATACTCGGGTTTGAAGTCGAAGTGATGGATCGCTTCGATGAAGCGGATGGTGCGGGTCTTCGAGCGCATCACGACGCTGTTGGTCATCGCGCCGCCCGAGAAAAAGCGCACGCCGCGCAGGTAGTCGCCGGTGGTGACGCCGGTCGCCGCGAACATCACGTTGTCGCCGGCCATCTCCTCGAGCATGAACTTGCGCCGCAGGTCGAGAATACCCGCGGCGAGGCAGGACTCGGCTTCGCGGTCATTGCGCGGCGCAAAGCGGCATTGCATGTCGCCGCCGGCCGAGCGAATGGCGGCCGCCGCGAGCACCCCCTGATGGGCCCCGCCGACCCCAATCAGCAAGTCCACTTCGCCCTCGGGGCGGGTCGTCGCGATACCGGCGGAAAGGTCGCCGGCGGTGAGCAGCTTGATTCCGGCGCCCGCGCGCCTGACCTCGGCGATCAACTTTTCATGGCGGGGGCGGTCGAGAATCGCGACCTTCAAGTCCTCGACGTAAACCTTCTTGGCCTCGGCCAGCGCCTTCAAGTTGTCGGACGGGGACTTGTCGAGATCGATGATGCCGCGGCCCTGTGGACCGCAGGCGATCTTGTCCATGTAGGTGTCGGGGCAGCGCAGGATCTTGCCGCGTTCGGCCAGGGCCACGCAGGAGAGCGCGTTGGGACCTCCGGTCGCGCAGATCAGCGAGCCTTCGAGGCCGTCGAGCGCGACATCGACCTCAGTGCCGGCGCCGGTGCCGACGATCTCGCCCGCGTACAGCAGGTCGGTCGCGCCCTGATCGCCCTCGCCCACCACGATCTTGCCGTCCATCGCGATCGAGTTGAGCGTGTTGCGCATCGCCTCGGCAGCGACGCGGTCGGCCATCTGCTCGTCGCCCTTGCCGATAAAACGGGCGGCGGCGAGTGCCGCGGCTTCGGTCGCACGAACTACTTCGAGAGCAAGATTACGCTCCATCGCGGCGCTCCTTACAAGTTGTCGATCAGGTCAAAGCCGGAACCGATAGAGACTCGCTACCGACTCAGTTGGAAGCCAAGGCGGCGCCGAACAGCGACTCGATCAGCCGATATCCCTGGTTGAGGAGCAACCCGGTGCTGCCACCTTCCGCCTCGGTATATCGTCGCGCGGCGCCAAGGCTGGCAACGGCGGATTTGCCGCCTTTGAGAATAGCGAACGGCACCGCCTCATTCGAGTGCGTCTTGAGTTTCGAGGGCGTCGCATGATCGGGCATCAGCAGCAGCGCCCATTCGCCGAACGAAGGCAACTCGGCGAGCATCGGGCCGAGGATCAATTCGTCGATCCGCTCGATCGCTTCGACCTTGTAATCGGCGCGGCCCATGTGGCCGGCCTCGTCGGGCGCTTCGATATGGAGCAGAAGGAAGTCGCGCCGCTTGAGCGAGTCGAGTCCGTAGCGCGCCTTGGCGGCGTAGTCAGTATCGAGGAAGCCGGTCGCGCCGGGGACGGTAATCACGTCGAGACCAGCGAGCCGGCCAAGGCCATTGACCAGATCGACCGCGGAGATGACCGAGCCGTCCACGTTGAAGCGGTCCTTGAGGGTCGGCACGGCGGGACGCTTGCCCTGCCCCCAGAACCACGCGGCGGTGGCGGCGGTCTTGCCCGCGGCGCGGCGGGTCTGGTTCACCGGATGGTCGCGCATGATCTCGTCCGCGCGGCGCATAATCGCGGACAGGCGATCGGCGCCCTCGCCCTGGGGGAGATGCGGACGAATTGGCTTGCCGGTTATATCGTGCGGGGGCGTTAGTTTGGTGCCAGTGAGGCCGTGACGCCAGACCATCAGATGGCGGTAGCTGACGCCGTTGAAGAACTCGATGCCGTCGCCGGCCAGTTCGCGGCGGATATCGTCCACGATGCGCGCTGCCTCCTCGCTGGTGATGTGGCCGGACGTGAAGTCGTGCATGAGCATCGCGCCGCTGGAGTCGGGCTCGAGCGAGACCAGGTTCATGCGAAAGACGACGTCGTCCGGGGCGAGCGCGATGCCCAGGCTGGCCGCCTCGATGGGCGCGCGGCCGGTGTGGTAGCGAGCGGGGTTGTAGCCAAGCATCGTCATCGTGCCGACGTCGCTGCCGGGCGGCATGCCGGCGGGAATGGTCGCGACGAGGCCGAGTTCGCCCCGCGTCGCGATGAGGTCCATGTTGGGCTTGCGGGCGGCTTCGAGCGGGGTCTTGCCACCGAGTTCGTCGCAGGGCCAATCGGCCATGCCGTCGCCGTGGATGATGACGTACTTCAAGGTTCAATCTCCGCTTAATCTTGCACTTAAGGTTTAGCTTTCGGTTATTAAAGTGATCCCTGCATTTAAGAGGTCCGGTGGTCGCTGCGCCGAAACCGGCGGTGCCGTCAGTTGTCGAGAATCTTCAGGACCTTCGTGATGTCGGGCTCGACGACGATCGTATTGCTCAGGTTCTTCATCGCGGTGTCGGGATCCTTCAGGCCGTGACCAGTGAGCGTACAGACCACTATCGAACCCGGCTTGAGGCCGCCGCTCGCGCTGAACTTGAGCATCCCGGCGACGGAGGCCGCCGAGGCCGGTTCGGCGAAGACGCCGTGCGCGGCGATCAGCCGGTAGGCCGTAAGAATTTCGGAATCGGTGACCATATCGATGATGCCGCCGGACTCGTCGCGCGCCGCGGTCGCGCTGGTCCAGCTCGCGGGGTTGCCGATCTTGATGGCAGTCGCGACGGTGTGCGGATCGTCTATGGGATGGCCGACGACGATCGGCGCGGACTCCGCCGCCTGATAGCCCATCATCTTCGGCAATCGCTTCGATAGCCCGACCGATTTGTACTCGCGATAGCCGGCCCAATAGGCGGTGATATTGCCGGCGTTGCCGACCGGCAGAAATTGATGGGTGGGCGCTTCGCCCAACTGATCGCAAATCTCGAAGGCAGCGGTCTTCTGGCCCGCGATACGGTCAGGATTAACGCTGTTGACCAGGCGGATGCGGAGCGGATCGCGTTCGGCGACGTCGCGCACGACCTTCAAGCAGATGTCGAAGTTGCCGATGACCTCGACCACGCGCGCCCCGTGCATCAGGGATTGCGAGAGCTTGCCGAGGGCGACCGCGCCCTTGGGAATCAAAACATACGCTTGAAGTCCAGCGCGGCCCGCGTAGGCGGCGGCCGCCGCCGAGGTATTGCCGGTCGAGGCGCAAATCACGGCGCGGACGCCCTCGCCCAGTGCCTTGCTCATCGCCACCGTCATGCCCCGGTCCTTGAAGGAGCCGGTGGGGTTGGCGCCCTCAAACTTCAAGTAAACTTTTACGTTGCGGCCGACGCGGTCGGCGAGCGCGGGACTTTCGATGAGCGGGGTGTTGCCCTCGTTGAGAGTGACGACAGGAGTCTTGTCGGTGACGGGCAGGAAACGCCGGTAGTGCTCGATCAGCCCCGGCCATCGAGTGAGCCTCGCTCCCGCCGCTGTTGCCCCCACCTGTGTGCTATCAGCCATCGCGCTTAAAGACGCTCCTCGATCCGAATGAAGACCGGCGGCCGCTCGACCATCTTGAGCCGGCCGATAGTCGCCAGCGCGCGCTTCAGGTTTTTCTCGCGCGCCTCATGCGTGCGCATAATGACCGGCACGGTGGTCTCGACGCCGCGCCCCTTTTGAATCACCGACACGATCGAAATTCCGTTGCGCCCGAGGATCGACGCGATCGCACCGAGCACACCGGGCTGATCGCGCGCGTCGAAGCGCAGATAGTATTCGCATATCACGTCGTCCATCGGCTTGACACGCGCGCGCTTAAGATGTGCGACCGGGTAGCCCAGCGCGTGCGCCCCGCCACGGGCGCCGGCGAGCCGATGGCGCGCGATTTCGAGAATGTCCGCCATCACGGCGGTCGCGGTGGGCATCTGGCCGGCCCCTTGGCCGAAATACATGCTGGAACCAAGCGCCTCGCCGTGTATGTAGATCGCGTTGAAGGCGCCGGCGACGCCGGCCAGCAGATGGCGCGCCGGGATCATGGTCGGATGGACGCGTGCCTCGATCGCGCCGTCGTCGTCCTTGGCGATCGCGAGCAGCTTGATGGTGTAGCCGAGTTCGCGGGCGTAATCGATATCGGCGAGCGTCAATCGGCTGATGCCCTCGGTGTGAATCTGCGCGGGTTCGAGCAGGACGCCGAAGGCGAGCGTCACCAGCAGGCAGAGCTTGTGGGCGGCGTCGTGCCCCTCTATATCGACGGTGGGATCGGCCTCGGCCAGGCCGTCGCGCTGCGCCTGCTTGAGGGCGTCGGCGAACTCGGCGCCGCCGTCGGTCATCATACTGAGGATGGAATTGCAGGTGCCGTTAACGATGCCGTAAACGGCGCGCTGACGGTCGCCGGCCAGCGCCTCGCGCAGGGTGCGGATGATCGGGACGCCACCACCGACGCTCGCCTCGAAGCCGACCGCGAGGCTGGCCTTGACGGCGGCGCGGAAGATCTCGCCGCCGTGCGCCGCGAGTAACGCCTTGTTGGCCGTGACGACATCCTTGCCCGCGGCGAGCGCCTGCAGGATGAGGGTGCGCGCGGGTTCGTAGCCGCCGAATAGTTCGACGACGATATCGATATCCCCTCGGCCAATCAGCGCAGCGGCGTCGCGGGTAATCAGTCCTTTATCAATGCCGAGAGCGGGAATGGGTTTGAGACTACGGTCGGCGACGCCCGCCAACTCGAGCGGCACGCCGAGCTTGCGCTCGAACATCGCGGAGTTCTGGCGGAGTAGCCGCACGACCCCTTCGCCGACGGTGCCGCATCCGAGCAGGGCGAGTCGAACCGATTTCAAGCGGAGGTCACCGGAGGCAATTCAATGGTTGAGAAAGGCAAACCTTAGCTTTTTTCTGAAACCTCAGCGAGGTTTCAGACTTCCCTTTCGTAAGATGCGGGCGTCGCCCTGAGAAAACTTCATTAGTTGTTACCAGGTTGTTTGGATCAGCCGCCGAGTCCTTCAAGACCGCTTCCCACCTGACTTAGCGATCCATCGAGCATCCCGTGCGTGCAACCATAATGGGAAGTTTGAAACCTCGTGAGGTTTCGATGAGACAAAGGTTTTGCGTTCCTCGACCACTCTCCCCCTTCTTCGGGTGCTCAAGAGCCGGCGGCCACCGTGCGCGTGTGGCGGCCGGGGACTTCGGCGCGTGAGAGGGCGTGCCTGATGCCGCGAATTGCCTGGCGCGAGCGATGCTCGTTTTCGATCAGGGCGAAGCGGACGAAGCCGTCGCCATCGGCGCCGAAGCCGACGCCGGGCGAGACCGCGACCTTCGCCTCGCGCAGCAGGAACTTGGAGAATTCGAGTGAACCCATTTCGCGAAACGGCTCCGGAATCGGCGCCCACACGAACATGGTGGCCTTGGGCTTCTCGACCGGCCAGCCCGAGCGATTGAGGCCGTCAACGAGGACGTTGCGGCGCTGCCGATACATCTCGACGATCTCGGTGACGCATTCCTGCGGCCCGTTGAGCGCCGCGATCGCCGCGACCTGCACCGGGGCGAACATGCCGTAGTCGAAGTACGATTTGAGCCGCCCGAGCGCCGCGATCATCTCGCGATTGCCGACGGCGAAGCCGACCCGCCATCCGGGCATGTTGTAGCTCTTGGAGAGCGTGAAAAATTCGACCGCGACGTCGCGCGCCCCGGGCACTTCCATGATCGAGGGGGCGCGATAGCCGTCGAAGCAGAGGTCGGCGTAGGCGAAATCGTGGACGACGAGGATGCCGTTGTCGCGCGCGAAATCGACGATGCGCTGCATGAAGGCGAGGTTGACGATGGCGGTGGTCGGATTATGCGGGAAGTTGATGATGAGCAGCTTGGGACGCGGCCAGCAGCGGCTGACCACGTTCATCATCTCGTCGAAAAATTCCTCGCCGTTGCGCACCGGCACGCCCTGCACCTGCGCACCCGCGATGACGCATCCGTACTGATGGATCGGATAGGTCGGAGTCGGTGCGAGCACGACGTCGCCCTGATCGAGAATCGCGAGCGCGAGGTGCGCGATACCCTCTTTCGAGCCGATGGTGACGATGGCCTCGGAGTCGGGGTCGAGTTCGACGCCGTGGCGCCGCTTGTACCAGTCGCAGATGGCGAGCCTGAGCTTATAGACGCCGCGCGAGACCGAGTAGCGATGGTTGGCGGGTTTCGAGGCCGCTTCGATCA
The DNA here is from genome assembly GCA_021780755.1 of Deltaproteobacteria bacterium. Lineage (GTDB taxonomy): Bacteria > Desulfobacterota > Binatia > Binatales > Binataceae > JADMIL01. Next base: position 132,874 of record JAJXYF010000026.1, read on the forward strand.
GCTTGGCGACGATATGCGGCGGCGTCGCGTCGTCGGGATTACCCATGCCGAAGTCGATGATGTCTTCGCCTTCGCGGCGCGCCTTGAGGCAGAGGTCACCGATCGCGTTGAACACGTAGGGCGGTAGCCGTTTGATCCGGGGGAAATCCATCGTCGTCGCCAACCCATCCCCAACCCGCGCGCGGAGCGCCGATTGAATCATTTAATTTTTAACCGACACGGAGGCTTACCGCCAGTACCCACGCAGACAGGATGGGCGTGGTTCATCTCAAACCCTATGGCTGCCCTCAAATTGGCGTGACAGAACTTACCACTTTTGATCAGTGAGCCCATCACCAATGGTCGGCGCCCAAGCCCGATCGGTGGGCGTCCGCGTCCGGCGACGCCGGGCGCGGACGGATCAGCCAATAGCACGGCATCGCAAGGACGAAGATCGCCGCACAGACTTTCCACGTCCCGGGAATCCCCGCGACGTCGGCGTAGGCGCCGACCGACAACAGGCCGGTCGCCGCGCCCATCGTCGCGAAGGTGCTGTTGAATGACAGCAGGGTCGCGCGCTGGCTGGATTCGATCTGCTCGTTGAACCAGCTTTGCATCAGCGGCATCATCGCGCCGATCAGGATGTTCATCAGGAAGAACAGCGCCACAACGAGATTCGGCCGATGGGCCGCCGCGCCACCCGCATAGAAGGCTGCGCTGGCCGCCGCGATCAGGACGATGAGGCGCGTCGAGCGCGTCGATCCGTCCATCCGCATGCGCATCACGATTTCCGCGCCGACGAGCCGGCCGACCGTGAGCAGGCAATAGACCCATCCTACCACCCAGATGCCGCGGCCATAGCTGTCGTTGACGTACTGGGGCCATTCGAGCCAGTACGGCGCGGACGCGGCGAAGAAGATACCGTTGGCCAGACTGAGCATCAGGATGACGCGGCTGCGAAAGCCCAGGCGAAAGCCGCTGACGACGCGGTCGATCACCTGCGCGGGGATTTTCGCGAATTCGATATGGGTGCGGTGGCCCGCGCGCTCGCTCATCAGCATCGTGCCGACGATGGCGCTGATGCCGTAACCGGCCGCGCTCATCAGCCACGGCCACGCGATGTTGACGTCGGCGACGTAGGTACCGATGAGCGCGGAGGTCATGAAGCCGACATTCATAAGCTGCGAGATGCGCGAGAACAGGCGGTCCTTGAGGCCGGCGAAGCCCGCGTCGTCGAGCGCGTCAACCCCCCACGCGTCGATCGCGCCGTTACAGAAGGTGGTGCCGATGCCGTCGATGGATTCGGCGACGAGAAAGATCGGGTAGGCATGGGCGAAGAAATAGACCATGAAGGCGGAGAGCCGCAGCAGGCATCCGAGGACGAAAGAGCGGCGGCGGCCGAGCGCGTCGGCAAACGCGCCGGTGGGCACGTCGGTCAGGAAGGTGACAGCGAAGTAGGTCGCGAGGACGCTGTTCATCTCGAACTGATTGAGGCCGCGCGCGCGGAGAAAGAGCGGATAGACGCCGAAGAGGAAGCCGTTGGCGAGCGAATAGACGGCCCACACCGTATAGTAGCGGCGCAGGATGTGGTTGACGGGATGATTGATGGGCGGCGGCAATGCGCCGGTCGCCCCGACCGTCACGAGTTGATCGCCGCCTGTTCTCTGCGTGCCCGCCATGGTTTACACTTTCATCCGGATCGTGCTCATCGCGAGCGACCTCTGCTTGAGCGCACCGCGCGCATAACCGTCTTGGCATCTCCGGCGACAAATTCAAATACGAAATCTTCGCGCGCGGACGATAACCCTACGTCCACGGAATCGGCTCGCGCGACCGCCGGCGCGACGATCGAGCGGCTGGGGCGGGTGGTCCGCGCCTATCGGTTCGTCAGCGTGCTCACGCTCGCGGTGAGAATTTACGTACCGTACAAGGCGATCCAACTATGGTCACGCGTGCGCGGCGACGGTCGCAAGGAAGCGCGTTATCGCCGCCAGGATCTGCGCGCCGCCCGCGCGCTGTATAACGCGTCGATTCGGCTCGAAGGCCTGCTGATCAAGGCGAGCCAGTTTGTCGCGACGCGCGCCGACGTGCTGCCCGACCAATGGGTTTCGACGCTGGCGGGGTTGCAGGATCGCGTGCCGCCGCGGCCGTTTGAAATAATCCGCCGGCAAATCGAAAGTGAACTGGGGCAACCGCTCGAAGCGGTGTTCAGCGAGTTCGATCCGGCGCCGATCGCGGCAGCCTCGCTCGCGCAGGTCCATGCGGCGCGCACGATCGACGGCCGCCGCTGCGCGGTCAAGGTGCAGTACCCGCGGATCGAAGCGATTGTCGATGCCGACTTGCGCAACCTCGGCTTCACGTTGCGGCTGCTCGCGTGGCTCGAGCCCGACTTCGACTTCCGCGTGATCGCGCGCGAAATCCTGAAGTACCTCCCGATGGAACTCGACTTTATCAACGAGGCGCGCAACAGCGAGATTATCGCGCGAAATTTCGCGGACCGCGCCGACGTCCTGATCCCGCGGATCTATCGCGATTTGACGACGCGGCGCGTGCTCACGATGGAGTTGGTCGAAGGGATCAAGGTGACCGACATCGGCGCGCTGGAGCGGGCGGGAATCGACAAGCATGCGGTGGCGCAGAAGCTGATCGAGATGTTTACGCAGCAGATTCTCCGCGACGGGTTCTTTCACGCCGATCCCCATCCGGGGAACATCCTGGTGCAGCCGGGACCGCGGATCGTGCTGCTGGATTTCGGCCTCGCCAAGGATTTTCCGCCGGCCTTTCGCGACGCGTTCGTGCGGCTGACCTTCGCGATCCTGAGTTCGAACCGCGAGGCGATCGTGACCGCCTTCCACGACCTGGGCTTTCGCACGCGCGACGGATCGCCCGGGACCTTGCTGATGCTCGCCGACGTTTTCCTGGGCAACAGCGTGAAGCGTAATCGCGCCTATGCCGATCGTGAATTGATCGAGGAATTTTCCGACGAGCTACCGCGCATGCTGCGCGCGAATCCGATCGTCGAGGTGCCCGCCGACGTGCTGCTGGTCAACCGGGTGATGGGGCTGATGAGCGGAATCGGCAAAACGCTCGACTCGCAAGTCAACCTGTTCATCACGTTGATGCCGTACACGCAGGCGCTGATCGCGGCGCAAGCGACGCCGCCCTAACCGACCAACGGACTCGCGGTTAGGGACCGGCGCGGCGCGTCACGGCGGTAGTCGCGACGACCACTACAAATCCGATTGATCTGTGAATATCCTGACCCGGCGCGCTGGCGTGAGCGGGCGCGCTGGAATAATTACACTAGCCGTGGCTGAAAACGGGGAAATCGAAAAAGTTGCGCTGCGGGCGGCGCGGGCGGCCGGCCGCGTACATCTGAAATGGCTGAGCCGCACGAGCGTCACCCGCAAGAGTAATGCGATCGACCTGGTGACCGAGGCCGACCAGGAATCCGAAGCAACGGTGATCGAAATCCTGCGGCGCAGCTTTCCGGCCCATGCGGTGCTGGCCGAGGAGAGCGGCGCCAACGCGCATACCAGCGAGCATCGATGGATTATCGACCCGCTCGACGGCACCACCAACTTCGCGCACGGCTTCCCGCAGTTCTGCGTATCGATCGCGTATGAACGGCGCGGGCGGGTGCAATTAGCGGTGGTGTATGACGCCTTCAAGAAGGAATGTTTCGTCGCGCAGCGCGGGCGTGGCACGACGCTCAACGGCAAGCCGGCGCATGTGAGCCGGGTGCCGACGCTCGATTTGTCGCTGCTCGCGACCGGCTTTCCCTATGACCGCCGCGAACGCCGTCGCTTCTACCTCGCTTTTTGGGAGGCTTTCATGATGCGCACCCAGGGGGTGCGCCGCACCGGTTCGGCCGCGCTCGATCTCGCCTACGTCGCCTGCGGACGCACCGACGGATTCTGGGAGTTCGGCCTCAAGCAATGGGACGTGGCGGCGGGCGCACTGATGGTCGAAGAGGCCGGCGGACACGTCAGCAACATGGACGGATCGCGGCTCGATATCGCGGCCGCCAATATCGTGGCGAGCAACGGCCGGTTGCATCAGCCAATGATCGAAACGCTCACCTACGCGCGTCCGGAGGCCGAGCGGCGTCATGCGGAGATGCTGCGCGAGGGCGACGCGGCGCACGGCGAAATCGTCAATCATCATTAGGGGTGTTGGGAGAGTTGTTCAGGAGCACAGAACTATAGCCTTTGGACACTCTGAAACTTCATGGAGGTTTCAGACTTCCCGCTTGCTCAGATGCGGGCGACGCGCTGGGGAAAATTCGCTCATCAGTTGACGCTGGCGTTGCGCGGGGAGGCGGCCAGGATCCGATCGAGCAGAGCGCGCGATCGCCGGCCGTACAGGCGTTTGCGTAACATTATTGAGGTTGCAATAGAGACGCGGAAAGTGTCACTTTCACCATGCCAGTGGCGCCCATCGTGCGCTCAATCTCCCGGAGGAAATTTCGATCTTGAAACTGTTTGGAGCCAATCCTTCCCCATTTGTCAGAAAGGTCAAAGTCGTTCTGGCTGAAAAGAATCTGCAGTTCGAGCAGGAGCAGACCTTCACCTTTGCGCCGAGCGCGGAATTCAAGACGATCAGCCCGCTTGGGCGCATCCCGGCTTTCCAGGATGGCGACAAGACCCTCGCGGATTCTTCGATCATTTCCGCCTACCTCGAACGAATTCATCCGCAGCCTGCGCTATACCCTTCAGACCCTTACAACTATGCGCGTGCGTTATGGTTCGAGGAATACGCCGACAGCGGACTCGCGCCGATCATCGCGACGAAGATGTTCTTCAACAAGATTGTCGGGCCTCTGATGATGAAGTCGCCCTTCGACGAAGCGTTGTTTCGCAAGGCCGAGCAGGAGGAACTGCCGCCGATGTTCAGCTATCTCGAAGGCGAACTGAAGGGCGATTTCCTGGTCGGCAACAGTCTGACGATTGGCGACATCAGTATCGGATCGCAGTTCGTCAACCTGCTCCTCTCCGGCGTCAGTCCCGACGCGGCCAAATGGCCGAAGCTCGCGGCTTACCTCGGCCGGATTCATTCGCGGCCTTCGTTCAAGCCCCTGATAGAAGGCGACAAGAAGATGTTCGGGATCAAATAGATTCCCGATCGGCAAGCGACAGCGGCCACTTGGACACCACCAGGGGGCCGCTTTTTTTGCGACATCGGCGGCGTTGGACAGTTCGCGACCGACGGTACTAAAATCGCGATAGAGCAAACGTCGATGCGCGACTTCATAGCGGCGCGCAAATCCTTGAGGGAGGCATTCGATCATGGCGAAATACACTTTCGTAGTTCTCTCCAATCCCACAGCCGGCAAGGAAGCCGAATACAACGAGTGGTACAACAAGCAGCACATTCCCGACGTTCTTAACGTGCCGGGTTTCGTTGCCGCGCAGCGCTTCCGCCTCGCCGACGCGCAGATGGGCGACAACAATCCGCATCGTTATCTGGCGTTGTACGAGATCGAGACCAACGATCTCGCCGCCGCGCTCAAGGATTTGCAGTCGCGCGTCGGCAGCAACGACATGATCATGAGCGACGCGATCGACATGAAGACCATTGGCGCCCATCTTTTCACGCCGGTCGCCGAGAAAGTGCAGGCGAAAGACGTTTTGCGTCCGCGCCGCGCCGCTTGACGATTGATCGATTGATTCTGGATTTCGCCGGACGTGGTTAATCGCCACGTCCGGTTTTCTTTTTCCGCACAGTTCCGTTGCGATGCGCGATTCGCGGATTTCTGGTAGCCGTATTTACCATCATGAGTTCCACGACTATTGCCGGCATTCGCGCCCGCGAGATTATCGACTCGCGCGGCAATCCGACTATCGAGGTTGATGTACGCCTGGACGGCGGTGCGTTGGGCCGCGCGGCGGTGCCCTCGGGCGCTTCGACCGGCGTGCATGAGGCGCTCGAGCTGCGCGACGGCGATCCCAAGCGCTTCGGCGGCAAGGGCGTGCAGAAGGCGGTCGCCAACGTCAACGGGCCGATCGCGCAACGGCTGGCGGGATTCGACGCGGCCGCTCAACCCGGCCTCGATCAGGCGCTGCTCGAGCTGGACGGCACCGAGAACAAATCGAAGCTCGGCGCCAACGCGATGCTCGGGGTGTCGCTGGCAGCGGCGCATGCGGCCGCATCGGCAAACGGCTTGCCGCTGTATCGCTACCTGAACCGCGGCGCGCACGTGATGCCGGTGCCGATGATGAACGTGGTCAACGGCGGCAAGCATGCCGACTCCAGCGTGGACATGCAGGAGTTCATGATCGTGCCGCACGGGGCGAGCACGATGGCCGAGGCGGTGCGCATGGGGGCGGAGGTTTTCCATGCGCTGGCGGCGGTCCTCAAGCAGCATGGGCATTCCACCAACGTCGGCGATGAGGGCGGTTTCGCACCGAACCTGCGTAACAACGAAGAGCCGATCGAAGTAATACTGGAGGCGGTCGTGCGCGCCGGCTACCAGCCGGGCGAGCAGGTTTCGATCGCGCTCGACCCGGCCTCGAGTGAGTTCTATGAAAACGGCGCGTATGTGTTCGCCCGCTCCGACAAGCGCGCACGCACGGCGGACGAGATGGTCGCGTTTTACGCACGGCTAATCGATTTGTATCCGATCGTCTCGATCGAGGACGGACTCGCCGAGGACGACTGGGCGGGATGGAAACTGCTGACGCGCGAACTGGGATCGAAAATCCAGTTGGTCGGCGATGACCTGTTTGTCACCAATCCCACGCGGCTCGCGCGCGGAATCGCGGAAGGCGTCGGCAACTCAATCCTCATCAAGCTCAACCAGATCGGCACGCTCACTGAGACCCTGAAAGCGATCGAAGTGGCGAGCGCGGCGCGCTACACCTCGGTGATTTCGCATCGGTCGGGCGAGACCGAGGACACTACAATCGCGGACTTCGCGGTCGCCACGGGGGCCGGGCAAATCAAGACCGGATCGATGAGCCGGGGCGAGCGCACGGCCAAGTACAATCGTCTCATTCGCATTGCCGAGGAACTCGGTTCGGCCGCGGTTTATCCCGGCGCGAGCGTTTTCAAAGCCCGCGCGGGAGCGGCGCGATGAGCCGTCCACCGGTCGCGGCGCTGATAATTTTCGACGGCTGGGGTTTGCGCGAGGCGCGCGAGGCCAATGCGATCCTGAAGGCGCGCACGCCGGTGATGCAACGTTTGTGGGCATCGCAGGCGCATACCGAAGTTGACGCGTCGGGCGCCGCGGTCGGCCTCGCGCCCGGCGTGATGGGCAACTCCGAAGTGGGTCATCTGACGATTGGCGCAGGCCGCGTGATTTACCAGGACGTCATGCGCATCACGAAGGCGATCGAGACCGGCGACTTCTTGCGCAACGAGGTGCTGCTGAACGCGATGCGCACCGCGGCCCGCGACCGCCACAGGCTCCATCTGTGGGGCCTCCTCTCCGACGGCAGCGTGCACAGTCACATCGACCATCTGATCGCACTACTCGAACTGGCCGCGCGCGAAGGCGTCGAGCAAATTGCGGTACATGCGGTGCTCGACGGACGCGACAAGCCGCCGCGCTCCGCCCTGCCCTTTATCGATCGCGTCGAGGCCAAGCTCAAGGAACTCGGCCGCGGGCGTATCGCGAGCGTGACGGGGCGCTACTTCGCGATGGATCGTGACAAGCGCTGGGAACGCGTCGAGCGCGCGTGGCGGGCATTCGTGATGGCCGAGGGCAACTCCGCGCCGAGTGCTCGCGCGGCCGTGGAAACCTCGTACGCCGCGGGCAAGAGCGACGAATTCGTCGAGCCGACGATCATCGGTGAGGCACATCCGATGGCCGATGGCGACCAGGTGATTTGTTACAACTTTCGCGCCGATCGCGCCCGCGAATTGACCACCGCGCTCACCCAAAGCGACTTCATCGGCTTCGCGCGTCCGCGCGTTCCGCAAATCGGCTACGTCTGCATGACCGAATACGAGCGTTCGCTGAATCTGCCGCTGGTCTTCGGCCCCGACGATGTCCGCGACACGCTGGCCGAGGTGCTCGCGCGTGCCGGAATCCGAAATCTGCGTATAGCAGAGACCGAAAAATACGCTCACGTCACCTACTTCCTGAACGGTGGCGCCGAAAAGCCATTCGCGCTGGAGGAGCGGGTGCTAATCCCGTCGTCGAAGGTGGCGACCTATGACCTGGAGCCCGAGATGCAGGCGGTCGCGATCGCCAAGCGCGCGGCGGAGGAAATTGCGAGCGGCCGTTTCGGCGTGGTCGTGATGAACTTCGCGAATCCCGACATGGTGGGCCATACCGGCAACATGGAAGCGACGGTCAAGGCGGTCGAGACCTCGGACGTCGCACTGGGGATCGTGATCGAGGCGCTGGAGCGCGTTGGCGGCGTCGCGCTGATTACCTCCGACCACGGCAATGCGGAGTTCATGGCGGACCCGGCGACCGGGCAGCCGCATACCGCGCACACCACTAACCCGGTGCCGTTGATTCTCTACGACCCGTCATTCAAGGGGCGCATGCGGGAGCATGGGACGCTCGGCGACGTGGCGCCGACCCTGATTGCGATGCTGGAGCTCGAACAGCCGTCCGCAATGACCGGCCACGACCTGCGCGTTCGCGGCTAGATCGGCTGCCGTACAGCAAGTTCAGAGCCGGCAAGGCGAGTCCGGCGCGAGCGCGGCGGCTAAGCTTCGAGGATTGCGCGGGTCTCGCTGGGCGTGGCAACTTCATGGCCCATCGAGCGAATCATGGTGGCGGCCCGCTCGGCCAATTGCGCATTCGAGGGCTGACCTTCGCGCGCGTACTGATAATCTTCCAGGCCAATACGCACGTGCCCGCCGAGGCTGACGATCAGCGGCACCAGCGGCAGGTTGTCGCCGCCGAGCGTCGCGGCAAACCAGTTAGCGCGCACGCCCTTGATCATATCGATATAGGCCTCGAGACTTTTGAGCGTCGGCGGCAACCCGAACGGCAACTCCGGGCCGCCAAGGTAGAACTTGAGGAGGAGCGGCTCGGTCAGGACGCCTTGTTCGAGGAAGACCAGGGCAGCGCGGAGGAAGCTCGCGTCGAAGATCTGCAACGTCGGACGGAGGCCGAGGTCGCGCGACTTCTCCAGGAAGTAGCGGATCGTCGCATACGAGTTGCAATAAATCATCGACTCGTTGTGAATTTGCTTCGTCGCCGGATTGTATGCAACGAGATTGACCGAGCCCATGTCGCCCGCGCCGAGATCGGGCTTGGTCGCGGGGTCCTTGGCCAACTCGACGAAATGGCTGAAGCGCTTTTCCGCATCGCCGTCGAGCGGAAAGGTGGGCCACAGCAACGCTTTGCATCCGGCGCGCGCCCGCCGATAAACCTCGGCATAGTACGGCACGTCGTGCACCCATTTGCCGGTCGCGGTATCGCGCACATGGAAGTGGATAATCGCCGCACCCGCGCGGCAGGTCGCGATCGCATCCTGTGCGATCTCCTCGGGGCTGTAGGGGATATGCGGGTTCAATTTCTTCATCGCGTTGCCGTTGATGGCGGCCTCGATAATCACTTTCGCCATGCTGCTCACCCCCAGGGCGCCTACCAGCGCACGACCTGTTCGTAGATTTTCGGCAACTGCCGCGGCAGCGACATGATGTCGTCGATCACCAGGTAGCGCGAGGGCGCGCACATTTGCCTCAGGTAATCGTGGCCCGTGCGATCGACGGTGATGCAGAAGGGCAACACGCCCGCCAACTCGAGCTCTTTCAGCGCCACCATCGTGTCCTGGATGCCATACGCGTTCGACCGGCGGTCGTGGCCGTAGTCGAAGTCCTGCGGAAACCCGTCGCTCAGCAGGATGGCGTGGCGCGAACGCGACGCCACATCTTTGAATTTCTCGCGCACGTGCCGAATCGCCGCACCCATCCGGGTCGAGCGCTTGGGTTCGATCGCGCCGACCCGCGCCTTGACCTCGTCAGACAGCTCGTTGTCGAACTCCTTGATCACGTAAAACTCGACGTTGTCGCGGCCATGGCCCGAGAACCCCATGATGGCGTAAGAATCGCCGATCTCCTCGAGCGCCTGCGCCATGATCACGAGCGCTTCCTTATTGACGTCGATGATGCGCCGCGGACGCTGCGCGACCTGCGGACGGCGCTGCCACGCCTTCATCCAGTCGTCGGTGTCGTCGTCGGCGTTCTCGGAGTATTTTTTGGTCTCGCGATGAATCGGTTCGTCGGTCGAAGCCGACATGTCGAGCAGGAAGAGCGTGGCAACGTCGCGCGCCTCTTTCTTGCGCGCCTTGTAAACGCGGCCGTCAGGAATTTCGCCCATGCGGCGCGCCACGCGCGCTTCAATGGTGCGATCGACATCGATTTCGTCACCGTCCTCGAGCCCACGCACCATGCGATACGAGGCCGGCCGAATTTTCTGGAAGTGGCGGCGCACCTGCGGCAACACCTCGGCGTAGCGCTCGAGGGTCGCCGCGAAAAAATCACCGTTGTCGCCGTCGAGGACGATCTCGCGCAGGCGGCACCAGCTGCGCCGGTAATCCGCCGCCACGTAGTCCCATTCGTCGTAGGCGTAGTAAGAATCCTGGCTGCGGTTGCGCCCGATCATCAGGCGTCCGCCGCCGGGGATGGTGCCGATTTCGCCGAGCTGCTCGCGCAACTGGTCGAGTTCCTGCGAATCCTTGCCGAGCAGGTTCGTCAGGTACATGCCCTCGCCCTCGGCGGTACCGTTGCCCTGCCCCGGCTTGAGCTGCGCGCCCGCCTCGAGCAGCTTGCGGATTTGTTCAGGCGTGAGCGGCCGTCCGCCCTTGCCCCTGGACTTGCCCCCGGACTCCATCGTGATCTGCTGATCGGTCTCGCCGTCATCACCGTCGCCGTCGCCGTCACCGAGGCCGTCGGAGGGCTCTCCGGGGCCGCGCATCTGGCCGAGCAGGTCGTCGCGCATCTCGCTGGCGTCGCGGGACATCGGATCGCCCTCGCCGGCGGCACGCGCCGCGGCCATCAGGGCCTGCAGCCACTGGAAGAGCGCACCGGTTTGCTGGGCGCTCTGGGTGACGGTCGCGGCGGGTTCGCGCAGCGGAGCGAAGAAGGATTCCGCGCGCTGAATAAATCCGCCGGCGAGATCGTCCTGGCCCAAGGTGACATCCAACGCCGCCTTCACGAGCATGGTGCTGAGTGCGTCGGGCCGCAGCGTCTCGGCGAGCGCCTTATGCATTCGCGCGACGCGAGGCGCCAGTCCACGATACCGGCGGCATAACTCGGCATCGACGCGCGCCGACTCGCACAGCCGCATCAGCGCGCCGGCAAGCGCCGGATCGTCGAACGATGAAACGTAGCCATCGATGGCCTCGACACCGGTCTCGGCGCGCTCCTCGAAGCCGGGCATGTCCGCCAGCCGAAAATCGAAAGTGCCGAACTCGTGACGCCCGGCCAGATGGGCCGCCGTCAGCACGAAGTAATCGCGCGCCATCTCGACGCCGCCAATCCCCGCGACGGTCTCGGGCAGGTAGATCATTTCGCCGCCGGTCAGCGGGTAATGAAACGGCAGGGTGGCGCCGGAGTGCGGCAATGAGTCGATGCGGAATTCGAGCGGAAAGAGCATCCGCATGAACTTGGTCAGCATCCCCTTGACCTGGAACAGCGCATGGTCGTCATGCAGCGGAGCTTCGGTAGCCATTGGGGTCATTGTGGCAAATCGCGAGGTCGCAGCGCAATTTGATTGAGCGCACCGGGCGCACGAAAAGGCGGCTTGACTCTGCACGAGGCGGCTGACTTAACTGGAGCAACAATTATGCGCATCAAAAGACGTTTCAATCGCCGCACGTGGTTGTCGATTCCCATTCTCGCCGTGATACTTGCGCTATGCGCCGCGCCGCACGCGAACGCCGGCATCGCGGACGCCGTGAAGTACACCAAGCTCGCCAACGGCTTGCAGATAATCGTACTGGAGAACCACAAGTCGCCGGTCGCTACGTTCAACGTTTTTTACCACGTCGGATCGCGCAACGAGCAATTCGGCAAGACCGGCATCTCGCATCTGTGCGAACACCTGATGTTCCGCGGAACCAAGAAGCTCGCGCCGGAGCAATTCTCGAATACCATTCAGGAAAACGGCGGCGACGATAACGCGTTTACCAGCAGCGACTTCACCGACTACTTCGAGATCATCAACCGCGACCATCTCAACGTGCCGATCACGCTCGAAGCCGACCGGATGGCTAATTTTGAGCCAAAGGGTTTTGATTCGGAGAAGGCGGTGGTGATGGAAGAGCGGCGGATGCGCACGGAAGACAGCCCCGAGGACGCGCTGCAGGAGATGACGCAAGCGGCGGCCTATGTGGCGCACCCGTACCATTGGCCGGTGATCGGATGGATGCATGAGATCGAAGGCATCACGTTGCAGGACGCGCTCACCTATCACGCGATCTACTATTCGCCGCAAAACGCGATCATCGTGGTGGTCGGCGATTTCAACGCGGACCAGGTGACCAGGCTGGTGACGGAGTCCTTCGGCAGCATCAAGAACACCGCGAAACCGCTGCCGGTAACCGAAGTCGAGCCGCCGCAAGAGGGCGAGCGACGGGTCGTGATGGAGCACGCGGCCAACCTTCCCGCTTTCAACGAAGCCTATCACGTGCCCAATTATCGCAACCTGGCGGACTCCTTTGCGCTGGAAATCGCGAGCGAGATTTTGTCCGACGGCAAGAGCTCGCGGCTATACAAGGACCTGGTGGTCGATAAGCAGTCGGTGGTCGATGTGGGCGCGGAATACGACATGACCTCGTTCGACCCGGGGCTGTTCTGGTTTTCAGCGCAGATCCGTCCCGGGGTCAAGACTGAAGACGTGATTGCGGAAATCGACAAGCAAGTCGCCGCGCTGCGCGACACGCCGGTAACGCCTCAGGAGTTGCAGCGGGCGAAGAACCTGGAACAGGCGGGCTTTGTTTACGGTCAGGACTCGATTTTCCGCGAGGCCGAGTTGCTCGGGGTTTATCAGATGCTCGGCGATTATCACATGATCGATGACTACCTGGCGGAGATCGACAAGGTAACCGCCGCCGACATCCAGCGGGTCGCGAAGAAATACCTGGTGGACAGCAATCGGACGGTGGGCGTGCTGGTGCCGACCGGCGTGCTGCGACACGAGATGGCGGGCGGCGGCGGCGGTGGCTCGGTCCATCACGCGGCGGCGCTCGGCGTGGACGATCCGTCGGCGCTGGCGGTGCGGCCGGAGAGATCGGATAAGCATCTGCGCGACATCACCGCGTCGGTGCGCAATCTGGGCGCGATGGAGGTGGTGCGATGAGGGCCGCGATGAAGCGCATGGCGGCGGCCGCAATCATCGCGATGATCCTGGTGGCGTTCGCGGCGCCACGTGCGTCGGCGATCGAGATCAAGAGGATGCAGCTCAGCAGTGGCGCGATTCTGCTGGTCTCAGAACAGCATCAGCTACCGATGGTCACGATGTCGGTCGCCTTCGACGCGGGCTCGCGACGCGACCCGGATGGCCAGGCGGGCCTGGCCGCGCTGACGGCAGGATCAATGATGGAGGGGACCACCGCGCTCAGCGCCGCCGATTTCAACGAGAAAGTTGATTTCATGGGTAGCTCGATTTCGATCGGCCCGAGCCGCGACTTCTCGATCGCATCCTTTACCTCGCTCAAGAAATATGAGGGCGACACGCTGCATCTGTTCGCCCAGATTATTCAGGACCCGGGGTTGCGCGACGCTGACATTCGGCGCAAGCAGGCCGAGCAAATCGCCGATATCAAGTCGAGCGAAGAAGAGCCCGGCTATACCGCGAATGTTGCGTTTACGCGCATGATTTTTGGCAACACGCCGTATGGCCATCCGAGTTCGGGAACCTCGGAGGCGGTCGCCAGGATCACGCCCGACGAGGTCCGTCACTTCTATCATCAGTACTACAAGCTCGGCAGCGCCGTGATCGCGGTGGCCGGCGACGTGAATGCCGAGGAAATCAAGGCCGCGCTCGAAAAGGAACTGCCTGGACCGCAAGGCAAGGTAGAACCGCAGCCGGTTCCCGCGCCGCGCGAAGTTGCGCCGGGTATCCATACGCAACTGATCGATCGCAACGTCGCGCAGGCCAATATCTACATGGGGTCCGACGGCATCGCGCGCTCCAATCCCGATTACTACAAGCTGCAGGTGATGAACTATATTTTGGGTGGCGGCGCCTTTGCCTCGCGCCTGATGAAGGTGGTGCGGAGCAAGGCAGGACTCGCGTATGGAATCGACAGCGGATTTCAGGCGGGCAAATTCCCGGGGGCGTTCATCGTGGCGCTGCAGACCAAGAACGTGAGCGCGAACGAGGCGATCAAGCTAATCCTGCAGCAATTGCACAAAATTCAGCAGAGTCCGGTATCGGCTGCCGAACTCGATTCCGCCAAGCGTTACCTGATTGGGAGCTTTCCGTTGAAACTCGATCGGCAGAGCCAGATTGTCGGCTTCATGCTCGAGACTGAAATTTACGGACTAGGCCTGGACTACGCGGAGCGTTATCCGAAGATCATCATGGCAATTACGGCCGACGACGTGCAAACCGTGGCGAAGAAGTATCTGCATCCCGACGCGATTGATCTCGTCGCGGTGGCGAACCAGGGTGAAGCGAAGATCAACATCGCGGGCGACGAACCTGCCAAGCAGACCGCCGCGACAAACCGGTAGCCGCAGGCAGACCCGCATGCTTCGCATCCTCGCGTCCGCATCGAGTGATGAGCAGACGTGCAATTTCGGGCGGACCGGTAGTATAGTTCGAGTCACGCGCACGAAATGCTTGATCAGTCAGCCGCGCGGTGCGCAATGGAGGTTCGAGGACTCGAATGAGTAACGAAAGCTGGCGTATCAACGGCGAATATTTCGAATCGTGCAATTGCGAATTGCTCTGCCCTTGCCTGTTGTCGCACGCGCAGGCGCGCCCGACTGAGGGACATTGCGATGTCGTCCTCGGCATTCATGTCAAGCAGGGGAACTACGGCAAGGTCGATATTTCCGGACTCAACGCGGTGCAGGCGATGATGACGCCCGGTCCCATGGCCAAGGGCAACGGCACGCTGGCGGTGTACGTGGATAGCCGCGCCAACGAGGCTCAGCGCGCCGCGCTCGAGGCGATTTTCACCGGCGCCGCGGGCGGACCGCCGTCGCTCCTCGGGCCGATGATCGCCACCAGGCTGCCGACCAAGAGCGCGCAAATCGAATTCAAGTCCGACGGCAAGACCTGGCACCTGTCGATTCCCGGGATCACCGACGTGACGGTTGAAGGCGTGACCGGCGCCGGCAATCAGAACGTGTGGTTCGACAACGTCGGGCATCCGTTCACGCAGCGGTTGGCGGCCGCCAAGGGCACTTCGAGCCATTACAAAGATCACTCGCTGGTCTTCGACAACTCGGGCCGCAACGGGCATTTCTCGGCGATCAACTGGACCAACGGCTGAGGCCGCCCGCAAGCTCCGCCGATGAATGAAGCGGCGCCACCGTCGCTCGCCGATGCGCCCGCGTTGCCGATCGGCGAGCGGATTGTGCTGTACGGCGAACTCGCGGCCATCAGCGCACTCGCATGGCTCTACCTGGTGCGGATGCCGATGACGCCGGAAGACCTCGGCGGCTTCGGCGCGCGGATACTCTCGGCACTGCCGCCTCAACTGGGCGACCTGTGGCTCACCTTCATGATGTGGGCCGTGATGATGGTCGCGATGATGTTGCCGAGTGCGGCGCCGATGGTGATGGCATACGCGCGGATCGCCAATGCCCGCGGCGGTCGCCCGGGGTTGCGGGTGTGGCTGTTTGCGTCGGGCTACGTGGCGATCTGGACGCTGTTCAGCGTCGCCGCCACCGCGATCCAATGCGCCCTGATACGCTGGTCGTTCATCTCGAATGCGCTGGTCACCGCACCGCTGGTCAGTGCCGCGATTCTCGCGGTGGCCGGCGTTTACCAACTCACCCCGCTGAAAAGGATGTGCCTCGGCCGCTGTCAGTCGCCGATCGGATTCTTCGTGACCCATTGGCGCGACGGCGCCGCGGGAGCATTGCGAATGGGTCTCGAACACGGCGCGTTCTGCGTCGGCTGTTGCTGGATGCTGATGGCGTTGCTCTTCGTGGTGGGCGTAATGAACCTCGCGTGGGTGGCCGCGATCACGGTTTTCGTCCTACTCGAAAAGGCGACGGCGTGGGGCCGCTCGATCGCCAACCTGTCAGGGCTGGCGTTGCTGGCAGCCGCGCTGGCGATCATTCTGCGCCGATGAACGAGTATGAGCAGGCTGTTCACCATCGGCCATTCAACCCATCCGATCGAAACGTTTCTCGGTTTGTTAGCCACGCATGAAATAGTCCTGCTCGCCGATGTGAGATCGTATCCGTCGTCGCGCCGATGGCCGCAGTTCAATCAGGCCGAACTTCAACGCGCGCTTGAGGCGGTGGTAATCGGCTATCGATGGTGCTCCGCACTCGGCGGGCGGCGGCACTCTAGGCGCACCGCTTCGCCGCACCGCGCGTGGGAGCATCCCGCGTTTCGTTCCTATGCCGATTATACTGAGACGCCCGAATTCGAGACCGGACTTGCGGAACTGGTAACGGCGGCGCGTCAAGTGACGACGGCGATTATGTGCTCAGAGGGTCTGTGGTGGCGATGCCATCGGCGGATCATTTCCGATCATTTGACGGCGCACGGATGGGAGGTCATGCACGTGATGCCCGACGGCAAGCTGGTGGCGCATGCGCTGCCGGAGTTCGCGAGCGTCGTCGGCGATCGAATCGTGTATGACGGCGGACAGCAATCGCTCAAGTTGAAGTGAAACGCGCGGTACCCGCCGATTCGGGACCCAACTTACCGCGTGCCGGCGTTGCGCTCGAGATAGTCGAGAATCTGATGCTCCTCAAAGTTTGACATGGGCGGCTGTCCGGTCTGCGCGATCTTCAAGCGCATCGCCACGATCTGCTCGTTCCACATCGCCGCGGTCATCGTCGAGGGCTGATATGGGCGATGACATCCGCCACAGCGGTTCACGTAAAGCTGCTCGACCGAGCTACCCTGTTCGGGAAGCGGTTTCGACCCGCATCCGGCGAAACCCAGGAAGAGGAATACCATGGCCAGCGCCCATGGGATGGCGCGGCGAGATTTCGCGCGTGGGCGCAGCAGCGCGCCGAGTCCCGGACCTATCAAGAAAGCGGAAGGCAAGTTTGCTTCACGGGAAACGAGCTGTCGGCAGCACGCGAACGAGATCGGTGCGCAGCGCGCGGATGAGTTCGCGTCGGTCGTCATCCGGCAGCGCTACTTTGCGTTCGTGCTCGGAGCGCAACCAGACCGGCGCGAGGCGCATCGGATCTTCCGCGTAGCGTGGAAAGACGTGCCAATGGACGTGCGGCTCCTGATTGCCGAGGCATTCGTAGTTGAGCTTCTGCGGCTTGACGACACGCTCGAGCGTTTTGCCGACTGCGAGCATCTCGTCGAGCAGTTCGTGGGCCTCGCCACGCGGCATCAGATGCATCTCGGTGATGTGGCGCTTGGCGAACAGCACGCAATAGCCTCGATAGAATTGCGCGTCGCCGAGAATCAGCCAGCTTCGCGGCAGTTCCGCGACCAGGTCGGCGAAGGCCCCGGAGGTGATGCGGTCGATGATCGCGCAGATGCCGCAGGCGGGTGGCGCGCCCGCCGAATCATCCGGGGCCATCGGCAGCACCTTCCGCCTTGACCTGCACAAGCTTGACGCGCGCGTACTTGAGCAGTTCGTCGATGGTCCGCAGCTTGTACGGTTTGTCGTAATAAACCGTGCGAACGCCGGTGTTGATCAGCACCTTCATGCAATGGATGCAGGGGGTGTGCGTGACGTAAACGTCGGCGTCGCTGATTGCACTGCCGTTTTTCGCGGCCTGCGTGATCGCGTTGATCTCAGCGTGGATGGTCCGGTAGCAGTTTTGCTCGATATCGCCGTCGGGCGTGCGCGATTCGTAGATGAGGCAGCCGATGTCGGTGCAATGCGGCAAGCCGGCGGGCGAACCATTATAGCCAGTGGCGAGAATACTGCGGTCGCGTACGATGATCGCGCCGACCTTCGCGCGCAGGCAGGTCGAGCGCTCGGCGACCTGGCGCGTGATCGTCATGAAATACTGGTCCCAGCTTGGACGGTCCACCGGCGTCACGATTTGATCAGCAGCCCACGCGTGATTGCGGCGGCGGGTGCGGCGGCGGGCAGGCGCAACATCACGCTGATACCGGGTGATTGCGCGGGCTCCTGCTGTTGCTGTTGCGGCTCAGACTGGGAGGGACCGGGCGCGACGAACGAAACCGGCACCGGGCTGAAAGTTAGGATGAACAGCGCGACGGTCGCCCACGCCATCATGCGGCGATTGCCGGCGAGCGGCGTGTGCGCGTCAACGGTCGAGGGATGGCCGAGTCCGAGGAAAAATACCAGGACGAACCAGATCAGCCAGCCAAACCAGAAGTCGTAACCGAGCGCATAAGGCACCACCACCATCAGGGCGCATCCAGCCCAACAGAGCCGCGAAACCACGCGATGAACGCGGCCGCCGAGCAGCGCGTAAACCACGTGCCCACCGTCAAGCTGGCCGACCGGCAGCAGGTTGAGCGTGGTCACGAACAAGCCAATCCAGCCGGCGAACGCGATCGGATGGAGATCGACGTTGACCATATTTGGATCGACGCCGAGGACCACGCGCGAGACGGTCCAGAAGATGATCGAGTTGCCGAGATTGATGCCGCCGGCGGAGGTGTCGAGCGGCGTAACTTTGGAGAGCTTGAGGCCGAGTATCACGGCCACCATCGCAACGGCGAAGCCCGCCCACGGGCCGGCGGCGCCGATTTCAAACATCGCGCGGCGCGTCCGCGGCGGCGTCTTCATCCGGATGAAGGCGCCGAAGGTACCGACGAAAAAGAGCGACGGAAACGGCGCGGGGATGAAGTATGGCAGGGTCGCTTCGACCCCATGGCGGCGCGAGGCGAGGTAATGGCCCATCTCGTGCGCCAGCAAAATTGCCATCAGAGGAATCGAAAATGAAAGACCCGCCCCGAGGTTAATCAGGCTTTGCAGCGGCGCGCGCACGGTGACAAACGCACCGGCGGAATCGGCCCCAGCCATGGTGGTGGTCAGCAGCGTCAGCAGGAACAGGATCGCGTTGAGACGCGGGATGTTCCACGGCTGCGGCGTCGGGCGCCAAGTGTCGATAGGCTCCGCCGGTCCTTCGAAGCGCGGAAAATCGCTAAGGATCGGTGAAGCTTCCTTGTATGCGTGTGATTCGTCCATCAATGAACCGCCAGCCTGCCAAGAGACCGCCGAACCGCTCGAATCGTTACGAGAGCACCATGCCCGGCGGAAAAACGTTGCGCCGCCGAGCCATCGCGAACCGCTATTTCCAACCTGTCGAAGCTGCCGAACGTCGCGAGAGAGCTGCCCGCAGCCGCCTCGCCATAGGCATTGCGGATCTCGATGGGCGCGCTACGCCCGATCCTAACGGAAAGCCTCAAACCACGAAAGCGGAGGGCGAAACGTTCGTAACTTGTGCGATCGATATTCGTAATCAGATTGCCGAACCCGTCGATATAAACGATGCAGCCGATGATTTCGTTCCCTCGTTCACGGACGGCCGGAACGATTTCGGCGGGTTTAACCATTGCGGAAAGTTCGGGACCCAGGGCGCGAAGACGCACGCCGCACCACAGATGCGCGGCGGCTGGGGCGAAAATGTCACGGCCGTGGAAGGTCGCACTGACCGCGGAAAGGCGATAGCGCGGCGACCGCAACTCGACGATGCGGCGGACGCCCGCTTGTTGAGCGGCATCCCAGAGCACGCCGTTATCGGGACCGATGAAGCGCGCGCCGGCCTTCGATTCGATCGCAATCGGGAGGCGCGCGGTGCCGACGCCGGGGTCCACCACCGCGACGAAGATCGTGCGCCGCGGAAAGTAACGCCAGCTTTGCTCGAGGGCGAGAGCACCCACCGCCACCGCTTGCGGGGGGATTCCGTGGGTGAGATCGATGACCGTGGCGGCCGGCGCGATACCGGCGATCACGCCCTTCATCACGCCCACGTAATGGTCGCGGCAGCCGAAATCGCTCAGCAAGGCGATCGGCGGCGAGCTTGGTTGGCGTGCGGCCCGCGTCATACTACAATTAGTTTTATGATGCTACATTTGAAAACTTCGTCGTATTCGAAGTCTCCGCATGCGAATTCGAATCCTGAAGCTTTCCTTTGCAAAAAAGTTTTTTTACAAAACGACCCCATTTTCCCCTTTGTAATGCTAGGTTTTCTTGCGTCGCCGACGTGAGTTTTCAAGCGCTTCACGAATTGCGACAACCAGCAGCGGAAACATCAACTCATGATGACCAGTCAGCATGATGCCGTGCCCCCCGCCCATCGTCGGACGCCCGACCACATTCATCCGCGGCCGATAGTTGCGCACGAAATCCATGTCGGCGGCGGTAAACCGATCGACCTTGTGGCCCAGGTTGCGCGCCAGGTTGAGCGCCTTGAGGAAGACCTCCGGCATCACCACCGCGGAGCCCAGGTTGAGCACCACGCCGCGGGAAAGGCCGGCCGCCACCGCGGCGAGCCGATGGAAGTCGGTGAAGGTGCCGGCGCCAATCGAGGCGCCGTCGGCCGTCGGATGCATGTGGATGATGTCGGCGCCGAGCGTGACGTGGACCGTCGCCGGGATGCCGGCGGCGAAGGCGGCAGCGAAGATGCTGGCCGCGCGAAACTTGAATTTCGATTGCGCGATCTCGCGACCAACGATCTCGCCGAGCCCCCTGCCCTCCTTCGCGGCGATCCGCGCGGCGCCGTTAAGAAACGCGCCGGTCTCCTCGGCCATCCCGAAACTGCCGTCGGTAATCGCCGCGGCGACGTCCTCTGAGGTGCGGCCCGCGAAGGCGAGTTCGAAGTCATGGATGATGGCGGCGCCGTTGGTGGCGAGAGCGGTGAGCGTGCCGTCGCGAATCAGATCGCGGATGAGAGGACCGAGCCCAACCTTGAGCGGATGTGCTCCCATCATAAGGAGGAAAGTGCGGCGGTGACGGCGCGCGATCGCGATCGCGCGCGCGAGGTCGCGCAAGTCGCGGGCGGCCAGCACGTCGGGTAATGCGGTAAGAAAATCGCCAATCGAGGCGCCGGCCGGCACCGCGGTCGCGAGCTGTTGGTGCGCAACGATGCGTGAAAGGGTGGCGAGTTTCCGCGTGCGGGCGCGTGAGGGATCGATGGGCCGCAGCTTCATCAGAGTGACACAGCCTTATTCCCGGCAAAGCGAGAGGGTCGCACGTCGGCTTTACGCTATCCGAACCGCGGACGCGTCGCTACGGGCGGCGGAAACGCGCAGATATGCCGACCGTCTTTATGAGGTAGGGCTTCAAGATCGTCGGCCAAAGTGGGCAGGATAGCCATTTGTTGTTTCACCGACGATAATAGGAACCAGTAAAGTTGGGGGGATAACCTCCGAAGCGGATATCCCATCCGCATCGGAAGCAAGGAGAAGGCGGAGAATGAGACTTCGAATGATTCTCGCGAGCGCGGCAATCGTATGCCTGGGGTTTGGAGCGCCAGCATTTGCGCAGACCGCGGAGCAAGATCTTCAGCAGTACGTGAAGAGCCACCCGGAACTACAGCAGAATCCGAGCCTGATGAATAATCCGACGTATCTGTCGCACCATCGGGACCTGGCGCATTTTCTACAAACCCATCCGCAAGTCAATCGCGGGCGGTACGGCAATGGCATGGGCGCGTGGGACACCAACCATCAATGGCGTGACGCCAATTGGTGGCATCGGAACGATCCGAACTGGGTCTATCAGAATCATCCGGAATGGAATCAGTCGCATCCAGGGTGGATGAATGATGGAGACTATGACGATTCGCATCATTGGCGCGATCGGAATTGGTGGGAGCAGAACCATCCGGAATGGGTGAAGCAACACCGTCCGCATTGGGCGCGCGCGAAGGAACACATGGAAGAGTACAACGACGAGCATCACGGACACGGGAACGCATACGGGAATCCGCACGATCAGCCGCCGGGCCACGGAAACCCGCACAACAACTGATTGACTGAGAGCTACGGAAATCGGCGTCCGCCGGGGGTGTGCGGCGGGCGCCGATTTGACTCTGGGAGAGTGCGGCCCTACACTTCGACACGGGCGGGCGTAATTCAGTGGTAGAATGCCAGCTTCCCAAGCTGGACGTCGCCAGTTCGACCCTGGCCGCCCGCTCCATTTTTTCTCAATAAAATCGCGGCTTTACAGCGGAGCGTCAAAAAGGCATGGCGCGGCCATTTTCAAATTCACCTAATATGCACCCAAAGCCGACAGGCTGAACGCACGACCAAACCCGCAACGCTCCCCGCCGCGACTTCTTTTTTCCGAGATCAAGATCGCGCAAAAATATCCACATGCCCCCAACCCACGGACCGGACGGCTGGAAAAACGCGCTCGCGCGTCCCTTACCGCCGAACGCCAAGCCCATTTTTCTTCTGTTCGCGCGTTCCAGGCCCTTGCCGGCTTTCGAGGCTCACCTTTCAGACCCAGACTCAACCGGCCACTCCCTGCGGCCGTTGATAGAAAAGCTTCACCAGATCACAATCGCGCTTGAACAGGGCGGCTAGGGCAGCGCCCTACCGCGCCGACCCCAAGGCAGGCCGTCTCCTGTCGAGCGCCCCGAACCACCAAGCCATCCCGCCTCGCACAATGAACCCCGCCGATCAGAAAAAGGGGCCTATCGCGGCGGCGAATCGGCGTAGTGTGGGGAGGGTGCGGACATGCACGCGGGTGACGCTGCGGCAGAGAGAAGCGCGAGCCGAAAATAACCGGTGTAACTGCTGAGTGGGACCGAGGAAATGAGCGACCTAAGCCGCACTGCGCAGGGGCCGACCGAATGCCACGAGATCGCGAGACTGTTCCCGCCGATGACGGCCGTCGAATTCGAGGCGTTCAAGGCGAACATCGCGGAGCACGGATTGCGCGAGCCGATTTGGATACACGGCGGAAAGATCATCGACGGGCGCAACCGGTTTCTGGCGTGCTCGCAATTGGGCATCGCTCCGGTCTATCGGGAATGGGACGGCCGGGGTTCGCTGCTGGAATTCGTTCTGAGTCTGAATCTGCATCGGCGCCACCTGGACGAGAGCCAGCGCGCGATGGTGGCGGCACGCATTGCCGGCATACGGCAGGGCGAGAGGACCGACCTTGTTGAAATTTCAACAAGGTTGTCGCAACCGCAGGCGGCGGCTTTGGTCAACGTATCGCGCGCGTCGGTCCTTCTCGGACGGAAGGTGCTGGAGCATGGCGAGGGCGAGTTGATCGAGGCCGTCGAACGCGGCGCGATCGCGGTCTCGACGGCGGCGACGCTCACGCAACTCGCGCCCGAGGCGCAACGCGAAGTGGTCAACGCGGTCGCTGAAAATCCGCACGCCGCGACCAACGCCGCGAGCGAAGTGCGGCGGCAGGAACGCATCGGCAAGCTGATCGAGGCCGGGACGCCCAGCATGGCCGGGGAGTTGGGCCGCTTTGCGCTGATCTATGCGGACCCGCCCTGGCGTTATGAGCACCCGATCAGTGACAGCCGGCATATCGAGAACCAGTACCCGACGATGGCGCTCGCGGATATCTGCGCGTTGCCTGTGGCAGAGCGGGCTTTGCCGGATTGCGTGCTTTTGCTCTGGGCGCCAAGTTCGAAGCTGGCCGAGGCCGTGGAAGTGCTAAGCGCATGGGGCTTCAGCTATCGCACGTGCGCGGTATGGGACAAAGAGGTGATCGGCCCCGGTTACTTCTTCCGTCAGCAGCACGAACTCTTGTTGCTGGCGGCGCGAGGCTCTCCGCCCGCGCCGGCGCCGTCAGATCGGGTGGCCTCGGTCATTCGGTCGCGCCGCGGGGCGCATAGTGAAAAGCCCCAACTGGTCTACGAAATTATTGAGCGCATGTACCCGGCACTGCCTAAGCTTGAACTGTTCGCTCGTAGGCGGCGTGAAGGCTGGAGCGCTTGGGGCAATCAGGCCGCCGCATAAAATCGGCTGCTTCGTCAGCAAAGGCCGCCGAGTCTACGTTACGGGATTAATAGACATAAACATTTAAAGCGGTTTCCCCGCAGTTCGCTCACCGCTAGGACATTTTCAAATGCCTGATACCAGATCGCTTTGGTTACTTTAAATCTCGAAGCTTCTTCGAATAGCGAGTGAGCAGGTCGGGCACTGCGAGGTGGTGCGCATCGACCATCTTCTGGATGTACGCCGTTGATAAATCTTTGAAATTCAACGACTCAAAGAACTTAAAAAAATCCCGCACTGATTTCACGAACTTCCTAAGCTCGGGCTCGCGCATGGCCTCAACCTCGTGGGTGAAGGCCGCAGCACTCTGCACGGTGTTCGAGGGATGTACGATGATGTGTTTGACGTTCATTCCCGGATAATGCTTGTCGAACCAAGCGCTCGACCGATTCATTTGCTCGGCCTCGCGCTTGTTGATTTCCGCTCGCGTGATCTCGACTTCGCTTTTGCACTCCCACAGCAGATACTGCGTAGTATCCAGTGCCCACAGGTCGTCTGGTCCCTCCTTCCACTCCTTGTCGGGTCGCTCGCCGGCGAAGCCGAGCGCCCGACTCAGTTCGTCCAACGCCTGTTCGAACTTATCCGCCTTTGTGCCGAAAACGAGTCGATCCACAATATCGGACACGCTCACGTCAAGGTCTGAGTAGCTTTCGAAACCGCCGATCCACTTGGCGATGCGCTCGATGCGTCCCTGGCTGAGGATGTTTAGTTTCGCGACGGTGACTCCGGACGCCGGCTTCAGCAACAACCGATTGCTTTTGTGAGCCGCCACTTGAAGTCGCTGAGACTCGGTGCGGTTTAAACGGTAGTGATAACGGGCCATCTCCTGAAGGTACCAGGCCTTGTCATCTTTGTTCACTGCCCCGCTGTCCAGAAGCTTCTGAAGCTTTTCGCTGGCGGCAACATAGTCACCAGCGTTGTAACACTCCTCAGCCGAGAGCTCGGTCGCGTACAAGCTCAACACCTGCTCGTTAGCCCCGCCGGGCCTGACCTTGCTCATTTGTTCTATGTAAAACGCCTTCCAGTCAGCATTGCGATTGAGGCATTGAAGCATCAAGCCATTAAACGCGGCTACCGGGTTCTCGCCATTCTCGATCTCTTGCCGCGCCATATCGGCAATTTCCAACCCGAGTTCGATTTGAGCTGCCATTTGCGAGGAGAGGTACTTGCGCGATTTCTTATCGCGGATCAGCCTGATTATATCGGCGCCAACCACAACCACGACGCAATAGTCCTTTTCGCCCCGGACGCTCCGCCCCATTCCTTGCTCGACAGTGCGAATCGTGCGCATTAGCGTCGCCTCGCTATCCGGGCGGCAAAGCTCCTGATACAAGTCTGTTAGGCTCTCCGAGTAGGGCTTGGTGTCAAATATTAGAACTCGGCAGGTGTCGTCGGGAAGATCGATACCGTCATAGCGATTCACCAGGACGACGGCCTTCTCGCACTCGCCCTTTTTCAGTCCGTCGATGATGTTAGATACGGTGTCTTTGTTAGCGACGACCGCGCCGTAAGCTTCCCAATCTTTCGTCCGATTAAAGCTCGGCGCGAGCGCAACCACCCCAAAGCGTCTGTTTGGCTTTGGAGTGCCCAAGCGTTTGACAACCAGCCCGCGATCAAGTCCCTCGTGGATCAGGGATGGCAGCAACACCATTTTTTCGCCCGACCAGGTCTCCTTGCTATAGCTCAGCGGCTTCGTGATTGTTTCTGGTGCGAGTTGTAGGCCTTTCACCAAAAACGCGTCATCCGTCACGGTCGCTGACATGAATACGCGATGAGGTGCCTTCCAGTAGCTACCGAACGCAGAGAGCGGCGCAACGTACGGTTCGATCTCGATTGCCGCGCCGGAGATGACGCCCTGGCAGTGCCCCAGCATGTCTTTGAGCAAGGGCCACGCGAACTTGATGGAACTGCGACCCTGGTGGGTCGACAAGATGCTGGCGACCTCAGCTTCGCGAGACACCCACGCCCAGTATGGGACTGGCAACAACGCATCGCGTTTGTCGTTACATATGTCGGCGTAGGTCCCTACGCCCTGCATTTCCAGGTCCTCCGCAAATAGCGTCCTCAGCGCGCTATATGCGGGCTCGTCGCTTGTAATGCGGATGCGGCACTGCTCCCGAATGGTGTCGGCGCACGCGTGGGCATCGTCCATTAGCAGGGTTTCGATTGCTACGGACTGCTTATTTAGGCCGAACTTCGTTAGGCCGTTGAACAGCTTTTGGACCGATGTAACTAGTATCCTACCGCTGTTCATGAATTCTTCCGGGAGCTCCGGATCGGCGGTACAGGTCGCGATGCCGAATTGCTTAGCCTGCTCACAAGTCTGAGCAATCAGGAAATTGTCGGGACATAAATACAGCGCCGGACCCTTTCCAGCGTTCAGCCGTGCCTGCAGCAGTAGCAGGCCAATGAGGGTCTTGCCCTGACCCGTGTGCAGCTTGACGATTACGTCTCGCGTGCTCTGGTGCTTCCCAAACCAATCACTGAGCACTGCCATCTGAGCCGGGCGAAGCGGCCCTTTGTCGTGAGCGCGATCGAGCGTCTCATACAGTTTTATTGGGTCAGTTGGCTTCTCCGCCTTTTTGCCGACAAGACGTTTCTTAAAATCAACCAAGGCGTTGCTCCCATTCTCGCTTTTCGTCAAATGGGCAAGTTTTAGTTTAGCCTGCGCCCATCAACTTACCCGCAATCATAAATAG
This sequence comes from Deltaproteobacteria bacterium, assembly GCA_021780755.1. Lineage (GTDB taxonomy): Bacteria > Desulfobacterota > Binatia > Binatales > Binataceae > JADMIL01. The sequence goes on from JAJXYF010000026.1 coordinate 159,568, forward strand.
AGTCGGTCAAAGTTTTGCCCCGAGCGGGGTTTTGGAGCAAGGGGCGATCCGTGGAGCCAGTAACTTGCTCACCGCGCCCCTTTGCCGGTTTCTCAACTCCTCTGCCGTGAGCGCGCCTAGGCTCGAATGCGGGCGGGACGCCGAAGAAGGAAACGCGGGAACTTTGCTTTATCAAACGGCCGCCTGTTTTCACCAACCGCTGCTGCAAGCTAGCCTGCGAAAGCGGCCAGTTCCATCGCTTCGTCCGCGCCGTGAACCCTGGTCCGGCAAATCTGCGGCCCTTTCCCAACGACCGCAAATTTCTCCTTCGTTCTCGCCAAGACGCTCCAATAGCGCCGTGTCTTCAAGCGCTTAACCATTCCTCAAAGCTTTCGATGGATAATATTCCGCGTAAGCAACATCCGTGAGTTTCTCACGACCCGCAGCGATCCGGCGTTTGTTCCGCCGGGAGCTGACGGAGGGAACTTCCCACGAATGGCTTCGACACCTTACCAAGGTAAAGGGTTCCGCCGGCCGGCGCGCAACTATGCGCAGCTTGACCTGTTCGCGCGCAGACCCGCAGATTCCACCAAGGCGGCGGCGCCGGAAACCGCCGCGCCAGAAACGGAGGCCGCCGATGCACGACACCAACCCGTTGGGCCGGATGATTCTCAGCCATTGGCTGAAGCATCACCCGCAGATGCTCGCGGACCTCCAAAGCAACCACCAGCTGGAGCAGACGCTCCACGACGCCCAGGAGCGGGCGGGGAACCTGCTGTACGAACTGACCTGCGTGAAGAAGATGGACTACCAGGCGGCGTGGGAAATAACGATGCGGGAATGGACCTTCGCTCCGAGCGAGAACCGCCCGCAACGATCGTCCGCAGACTCGAAACCGAACAAGAAGAAGCCCCCGCCCGCGACTTCCGGATAACGAGCGCCCACCACGTCGGCGAAGGCGGCCTCCGGGAAAAAGCCCACGGCAACATCGAAGCCATCCGCACCCTCAAACTGATCGAAACGGAAAACCGCGACGCGACCGAAGCGGAGAAAGCCATTCTCGTCCGCTACGCTGGCTGGGGCGCGATGCCGAATGCGTTTCGCCCTTATCCGCCGCAGGAATGGCAATCGGTCGCGGGTCAACTGCGCGAGCTTTTGACCAAGGACGAATACGAGGCCGCGCGGGCCTCGACGCCGAACGCTCATTTCACCTCGCCGCTGGTGGTCGAAGCGATGTGGCAGGCGATGCGGCGCTTCGGTCTCGCCACCGGCGCGCAGATACTCGAACCCTCGCTGGGCGTCGGCCATTTTCTCGGCCTCATGCCGGACGGTTTGCTGCCCGGAAGCCGCAGGACCGGCGTCGAACTCGACAGCATCACCGCCCGCATTGCGCAGCGCCTTTATCCCGACTCGAGCATTTTCGCCAAAGGGTTCGAGGACACGCCGCTGCCCGACAATTACTTCGACGCGGTGATCGGCAATATTCCGTTCGGCAACTACCCCGTCTACGACCCGGCCTACCGCCGCCAACCGGCCCTGACGCGAACCATTCACGACTACTTTCTCGCCAAGTCGCTCGACAAGCTGCGCATGGGCGGCGTCATGGCGCTCGTCACCAGCCGCTACACCATGGACAAGCAGGACTCGACGATTCGGCGCGCCTTGGCCGACCGCGCCGACCTCGTCGGCGCAATCCGGCTGCCGAACACGGCGTTCAAAGCCAACGCCGGAACCGAAGTCACGACGGACATCCTGTTCCTGCAAAAGCGCAAGCCGGGAACGCCGACGAACCCGAACGCATGGCTCGACCTCGCCGCCGTCGAGACGCCGGACGGGCCGATCTTCGTCAACGAATATTTCGCGCGGCATCCCGCGATGATGCTAGGCGAGATGCGCCTCGAAGGCACGATGTATCGAAGCTCCGAAGCGACGCTGACAGGCGAGCTGACCCCGGCGCGTCTGGCGCAAGCCATAGCCTCGCTTCCCGGCGGCATTTTCACGCACAGCGAAAGAGCGCGCGCGCCGCCCGACCTGGCGCCGGCCGCTCCAACCGATCTCGGGACCGTCAAGGACGGAGCCTTCGCCGAGCGTGACGGCGTTCTCGTGATCAGGAGCGGCGAGCGTTTCGAACCCGCCGCCCTGTCCGAATACGCGGCCAGGCGCGTGCGCGGCATGCTCGCGGTGCGTGACGCCACACGGCGCGTGTTCCAGACCCAACTTGACGATGCGCCCGAAGACCGGATCGTCGAGGCGCGTCAGCGTTTGAACGGCGTCTATGACGCCTTCGCCCGCCGCTTCGGGCCGCTCTCGGCGCGCGACAATTTCAGGGCCTTTGCGGGCGATCCGGACCAGCCGCTTCTGCTCTCGCTCGAGATTTACGACCCCCAGACCGGCCGCGCCGCCAAGGCGGCGATTTTCGAGCGCCGAACCCTCGAACGTTACAAGCCCGTCGAGCAGGTCGAGACCGCCGCCGAGGCGCTCGCCGTCTCGCTCAATGAAACGGGCGAGATCCACTGGCCGCGGATGGCGCAGGTGACCGGCCGCACCGACCGGGAGCTGCGGCACGAGCTTGGGAGCCTCGTCTATCGCAATCCCGAAGGCGGCGGCTGGGAAACCGCCGACCGCTATCTGAGCGGCAATGTGCGCGCCAAACTTGCCGCAGCCCAATCCGCCGCCGCCCTCGACCCCTTGTACCGGCGCAACATCGAAGCCCTCGAAGCCGTCCAGCCCCCGGACCTCCAGCCCGGCGACATCGAGGTGCGGCTCGGATCAAGCTGGATACCGGCAACCGACATCCGCGACTTCATCGCCCGGACGCTCGACACCGGCCCCGACAGCGTGCGCGTCTCCCACGCCGAAGCGATCGCCGCCTGGACCGTTGAAACCGACATGGGTGCCAGGACCAATGTCGCCAACACCACGACTTGCGGCACGGCGCGATTCCGCGCCTCCGACCTGATCGAGGACGCCCTGAACGGCCGCACGCCGACCGCCTATGACGAGCGCGAGGACGGCAGCCGGGTGGTCAACCAGCAGGAAACCATCGCGGCGCGGGAGAAACAGCAGCAGCTCAAAGACCGCTTCCGGGAGTGGGTCTGGGAAGACCCGGAGCGCGGCTCGCGTCTGGCGCGCGATTACAACGACCGCTTCAACAACATCCGCCTGCGGACATTCGACGGCGCGCATCTGACCCTGCCCGGCATGGTGCGCGAGCATCTGCGCGATCGCGACCTTGCCTCCCACCAGAAGGATGCGGTCTGGCGCACCCTGCAAAGCGGCAGCACTTTGCTCGCCCATGTCGTAGGCAGCGGCAAGACCTGGACGATGGCGGCCGCCGCCATGGAAATGCGCCGCATGGGGCTCGCCAAGAAGCCCATGTTCGTCGTGCCCAACCATCTGGTCGAACAATGGGGCGCGGAATTCCTGAAGCTCTATCCGCAGGCCAGGCTCTTCATTGCGGGCAAGGAGCATTTCGCGGGCGGTAACCGCCAGCGCGCAATGGCCCGCATCGCGACCGGCACTTACGACGCGGTGATCGTTTCGCACCGCTCGTTCGAGTTCCTGCCGGTTTCCGACAAGCTCTTCAATCGCTTCGTTGGCGACCAACTCCAACAGCTTGAAGACGCCATTCTCGACGCCAAAAACGAAAAGGGTGACAACCGCCGCATCGTCAAGGAATTGGAAAAAGCCAAGAAGCGCCTCGCCACCAAGCTCAAGCAGCGCGCCGACCGCGAGCGGAAAGACAACGCGATCAGTTTCGAGGAACTCGGCATCGACCAAATCTTCGTCGACGAAGCCGACGCCTACAAGAACCTGTTCTACACCACCAAAATGAGCCGCATCGCGGGCCTGCCCAACTCCGACAGCAACCGCGCTTTCGACATGTTCATGAAGACCAACTACATCCGGGAACTCACCGGGGGTCGCGGCGTGGTCTTTGCCACCGGCACGCCGATCTCGAACACCATGGCCGAGATGTACACCATGCTCCGCTATCTCGGCCCGGACCTCTTGCAGGAGCGCGGCGTGGAGCATTTCGACGCCTGGGCGGCGAATTTTGCCGAAGCCGTGACCGCCCTCGAACTCGCCCCCGACGGCTCCGGTTATCGCATGCACACGCGCTTCGCCAAATTCATCAACCTGCCGGAGCTTCTGTCGATGTTCCGTTGTGTCTCCGACGTGCAGACCGCCGATATGCTCGACCTGCCGCGCCCGGCTGTCGCCAACGGCAAGCCGCAGGTTATTGCAGCCCCGGCGAGCGAGCCGCTCAAAGCCTACATCAAGACTCTGACCGAACGCGCCGAGCGCCTGCGCAGCCGGCGCGTCGATCCTTCCGAAGACAACATGCTCAAGATCACAGGAGACGGCAGGAAGGCCGCGCTCGACATGCGTCTCGTCGATGCCTTCGCCGACCCGCATGGCGACACCAAGCTGAGCCGCGCCATCGAGCGAATCCGCACGACGTGGGACGCGACCCGCAACGAGCGCTCGACGCAGCTCGTTTTCTGCGACCTTTCGACGCCGCACCCAGGCCGCTTTAACGTCTATGAGGAAGTCCGCGACCGGCTCATCGCCGGCGGAATTCCGAAGGATGAAATCGCCTTCATCCACGACGCCGATTCGGACCTGGCCAAGATGAACCTGTTCAACGCCGTGAACGCCGGCCGCGTGCGCATCCTCATCGGCTCGACCGAAAAGATGGGCGCGGGCACCAACGTCCAGCGCCGCCTGCGCGCCCTGCATCATCTCGACGCCCCCTGGCGTCCGCGCGACATCGAGTAGCGCGAGGGGAGAATTCTCCGGCAGGGCAATCTCAATCCGCAGGTGGAGATTTACCGCTACGTCACCGAAGGCTCGTTTGACGCCTATATGTGGCAGACCCTCGAAACCAAGGCCCGTTTTATCCAGCAGGTCATGAGCGGTCAGACCTCCGTCCGCACCGCCGAGGACCTCGACGGCGGCGCGCTCACCTACGCCGAAATCAAGGCCATTGCCTCCGGCAATCCCGCCGTGATGGAAAAGGTCAAAATCGACACCGAGATCCGCAAGCTCGACCAGCTTCGCGCCGTTCACCTCAACCAGCAGCACAGCATCCGCTGGCAGCTGCGCAATCTGCCGGAAAAGATCGACGACGCACGAGAGACCATCGCGCATCTGCATGCGGACATCGCCACGCGCGACGCCCATGACGGCGGGGAATTCACCATGACGGTCGGCAAGCAGACATTCGGCGGGAAGGGAGCGCGCGAGGAAGCCGCCAAAGCGCTCGTCCGCGCCGTGTTGTCCCGCCGCGACGATTATGCGCCGCGGCTGCGGGCGAGTTTCAGGGGATTCGACATCCTGAGCCGGGACAAACCGGGGGTGCCCGTGCCGGACCTGTTCATCCGGTGCGCGGGCACCTACGCCGCGCACCTCAACGCCGACAATCCTGTCGGCACTATGCAGAGCATCGAACACACACTGCGCGCCCTCGATAAGGCTGCCGAAGATGAAAGCCATCACGTTGAGCGGCTGGAAAAGACGCTGACCGACTACCAGGCCCAGGCCAACTGCCCGTTCGAGCATGAAGTTCGCCTCAAGGAATTGCTCGTGCGCCAGGACCAACTCAACGCGGCCCTCGACCTCGACAAGAGCGACGCCCAAGCTGCTGAACCGGCTGCGGCCAACAACGAGCCTGTAGCCGCGCACTCTCGCAGCGGACCCATCACGCTGCCTGCGCAACGGAACTCCTCGGCCCCGCGCCCGTGACCCGCTCGGTCTGAATCATATTGAAAAATCCGCCACTTGAACGCGATTCATAGACACCCGACCTCTTCGCGCCTCGGAAGAAAATTCTCTCAACCCCTTGTTTGTTTAACTTCCTTGACTATGTACATAATTGTGGATACAAATATCGATGGACTTTGAATGGGACGAGAAGAAGCGCGCGATCAATCTGGCGGAGCACGGCCTGGATCTGATCGACGCAACACCGCTATTCGACGGTCGCCCGGTATTCACATACCCGTCTCCCCGTCACGGCGAGGAACGCTTTGTCACCGTCGGGCTATTAGCGAATAGATTTTTCGCTGTCGTATGGACCGAGCGCGTGGAGGCCATCCGGCTTATATCCTTCAGGAGGGCAAGAGATGCGGAAGAACGAAAATATCGCACGATTTTCGGCTGACAAGATCAGACGGAAAATTGCGCGTGGCGACAGCAAGACAGACTGGAAGCGCGTCGATGCCATGTCCCGGGCGGAGGTTGAACGGCTCGCCGACAAGGACGAAGGTCCCTTGGCCCCAGGCTGGGAGAGCATGGTCATGGTTGGGTTGCCACCGGCCAAGCAGGATATTCACATTCGTCTTGATGGCGATATCCTCGACTGGTTCAAGGCGCGCGGCAGAGGCTACCAGACGCGCATTAACGCGGTCCTCCGCGCTTTCGTACAGACGCGGCAGCGCGTGGAAAGGAAGCCCGCGACCCGAAGTCGGGCAAACCGCGCAAAGGAAGCTACATGACAGAACAACAATTGAGTAATGCGCCATGAAAAAGACAAAGCAATATAGTAGCCCTTTGATGACCTCGATTCACGAAACGGCCGAGGGCCTCCACGCCGCCGGCGTGATGAACAAGCTGACGATGCGCAAATTCGACGCGATGTGTCTCACCCCCATACCTCGTCTGAAGCCCAAGCAAATCCGCGATCTGCGACTCAAGGAGGGAGCGAGCCAGGCCGTCTTTGCCCGTTATCTGAATGTGACCACCGGCCTGATCAGCCAGTGGGAGCGGGGCGAGAAACACCCGCAAGGAACTTCTCTGAAGCTCCTCGCTCTGGTCGCCAGAAATGGGCTCGAGGCTGTCGCATGACCAAAGCTCACCTGCAAGCCGAGGGCACTCAAAGCAGCTACCTGTTCACTGATATTGGCTTTACGCCTGCCGAAGCGGCGGACCTAACCGCAAAGAGCGGACTCATCCTGGCCATGACGAAGCCATCAAGCGACGGAAACTCACACAGATGGAGGCCGCGCGGCCCCTTCCCTGCTCCCCGGAACCCGTTATTGTGAATGAAGACGAATCAAGGGGATCATGGACAGTTGACCACTCAGCTACTTGACCACGCGGACGCGCTACGGCGGAAGGTTGCCCCGCTCCTCGCCCTGAAGCAGAAATCTGCCCTAGGCCAGTTCATGACGCCCGCACCCGTGGCCCGGTTTATGGCTTCGCTGTTTCCGCCCACGACCCTGCAGACCTGCTGTCTGCTCGACGCCGGAGCCGGAGTTGGCGCTCTTTCGTGCGCCTTCCTCGATCGCTTGACCTCTGCGAAAGAACTGAATTTTCAGAGCGTGGAGATCGAGGCTTACGAGATCGACAACACCTTGCGCGCACACCTCGAAACCACACTGGCGACCTACGCCGGGAGATTGCCTGTCACCTACAAGGTTTCATCCGGTGATTTCATTTGGAAAGCAGCTTGCAAAAGGTTCCAAGGATCGAGACCCTTTTCGCACGCGATCCTGAATCCGCCTTACAAAAAGATTAACAGTACATCGCAACACCGCCTCATTCTCCGCCGCGCGGGAATCGAAACAGGCAATCTCTACTCGGCATTTGTCGCTTTATCGCTCGCGTTGATGCAGCCGGGCGGCCAGCTCGTGGCGATCATCCCACGCAGTTTTTGCAACGGGCCTTATTATCGGCCCTTCCGCCAATTTCTGTTGAACCGTGCCGCGCTCCAGCATATACACCTGTTCGCGTCCAGAACGAAGGCTTTCAAGGATGACGCCGTGTTGCAGGAGAACGTAATCATCCGGCTTGAGCGCGATGGCAGGCAGGGCGATGTGACTGTTTCCCATTCGACGGATGCCGGTTTCGCCGACCTCTTGACGCATGAGCAGCCGTTTGACCGGATCGTGTTTCCCGACGATCCGGAATATTTCATTCATGTGCCTACTTCGCTTGGGCGCAACGCGATCGAGCGAGCGCCAGGCATCCGCTTTTCCTTGGGTGAAATCGGCATCGGCGTATCGACCGGCCCGGTTGTGGATTTCAGGTTGGAGAAGCACATCCAGCAAAAGCCGAGCAAGGGAACCGTTCCACTACTCTATCCGGGCCATTTCGTCGGCCACGCCACGCAATGGCCCAAGGACGGCATGAAGCGTGGCAACGCGATCGAGATCAACACCGATACGAAAAAATGGCTCTACCCGAACGGCTTTTATGCCGTAGCGCGGCGTTTTTCCGCGAAAGAAGAGCGCCGCCGCGTCGTCGCCAGCGTTGTTACACCGGCTACGTTCCCCGAAGCGCCCATGCTGGGCTTTGAAAATCACCTTAACGTCTTTCATGAGGACAAGCGCGGCTTGCCGGAAAATCTCGCGCACGGACTGGCCGCGTTTCTCAACACGACGGCGGTCGATGAGCATTTTCGCCGATTCAACGGACACACACAGGTGAATGCGACTGACCTTCGGATGATGAAGTACCCGAGCCGACAGGCGCTTATCACCCTCGGAAAGTGGGCGCGCGCACAAAGTGCGCTAACGCAGGCGATGCTCGACGACCAACTGAAAAAGCTCGCCGAATGACCCACCAGCACATCGATAACGCCCGCAAGATTCTAATCTCTTTCGGCCTGCCGCGTGCGCAGCAGAACGAACGTTCGGCCCTTTGCCTTTTAGCGCTGCTCGATCTCCAGCCCGACCGCAAATGGGCCAAAGCGAAAAACCCACTCATGGGCATCACACCGATCATGGATTGGATTCGGGACCACTACCAAAAAACCTATGCCCCGAACACCCGCGAGACCGTGCGCCGCCAGACCATGCACCAGTTTGTTGACGCGGGTATCGCTCTTTACAATCCCGACAAACCCGACCGGCCCGTCAACAGCCCCGCCGCCGTGTATCAGATCGCGCCAGCCGCCTTGGCATTGCTCCGAAGCTTCGATACAAAGGCATGGAGCGCTGAGCTGACCACATACCTTGCGAAGCATCAAACACTCGCAGCAAGGTACGCGCACGAGCGCAAGCAAAACCTCATTCCCGTGCAGATCACGCTTGGTAAAGAAATCACCCTCAGCCCCGGCGAGCACAGCGAACTGATCAAGGCGATTATTGAAGACTTCGGTGCGCGCTTCGTCCCCGGAGGTGTGCTGATTTATGCGGGTGACACGGGCGAGAAGTGGGGTTATTTCGACGCCGTATCGCTCTCAAAGCTCGGCGTGAGCGTCGATGCCCACGGCAAGATGCCGGACGTGGTTCTGTACTATCCGGAGCGCGACTGGCTGTTGCTGATTGAATCCGTGACCAGCCACGGCCCCGTGGACGCCAAACGCCATGCGGAGCTTGCACGGCTGTTCGCCAAGGCAACGGCGGGATTGGTCTATGTGACAGCGTTTCCGAACCGCGCCATCATGAGTCGCTATCTCGGCGACATTGCATGGGAAACGGAGGTGTGGGTAGCTGACGCTCCTTCACACCTGATCCACTTCAACGGCGAGCGGTTTCTAGGCCCCCACTCACCGGCCATCAGCGACTAAAGTGCCGATGTTGAACAATCTGGCTACAAGGTAAGTAAGTACCCGTGGATTAGCGGGATGGAACACGATTACCACATACATCTGAACTTCCTGGGCATTGAGGGAGGCATGCCCGAGTGCAAGCTCCACCGTCGGCCGTAAGCGTCCCCACAAGAACTCCGGCCTGTGGAAGAGGCTGCGGCTTATAGGCTTCCGGTCAGTGCGGAGGATCGCGAGACTTGGAACTCCTTCTGGGTTATCCTGAACGCACCGCCGCTCAGTCCGACTCCCTGAAAGTCTCGAAGCCCCGATAGCGGCTATTACAGCCACTCATCGCTGCGCACCGAACCCGACTGGCGCGTCAAAGTAAATCGCTTGACAGGTTGAACTCGCACTATACTGCTCCTTCAGTGGATTCATGGTGCCGACATCCATAAAGGAGAACTACCCTTTTCAGAACTTCTTGATAAAGTTCCTGAGTTCCGGGAACTTGTTTGTCATCTTATCGGGATCGAGGTCGGCCATGATTGCGGCGGCTTTCTGGAACGCGATCGTATTAAGGTCCACGCCCGTGAGAGCGCCAGGAGGATGCAGGATTTCCGACCGGGCCGTTCCCAGCGACAATATCTCCTCGATACGTCCGGTAAACACTTGCCCGCGTGCTGCGACCTCCTCGGAATAGCCTTCTCCGCGTCCGAACTTCCTTGCGAGAAACGAAAGAATGGAAGTATGGTCGAGAGGCTTCGAGTAGATCGCGCCTTCTTGCACTAGGGGCGAGATGACGAGGCCGGGCACCCGTACTCCGCTGCAATCGAACGCCGGATAGCTTGCGCCGGGCGGCGCTTCTGTCGTGATGGGCCTCGGCGATACATGATCGAAGAACCCCCCATGTTCGTCATAGGTCAGTATCATCACGGTTCTTGCCCACCGCGCCGGATTTCCCACCAGCGACAGATAGACGCTGCGCAGGAAATTCTGGCCTCCGGCGACAGAGGAGGGCGCGTGGTCGTCCGTCGGCACGGTCAGGTGCGGCGCATTCGTGTAGGTCGGCTCGACGAAGATGACATCCGGAAAAGTTGCGTCGGACTCGTCCCGGAAATCGTTAGCCAGTTGGTCCAAACCCCGGAAATGCGAACCCAACAACTCCGGTATCAGGCGCGGCATGAGCGCAAAAAACGGAATGCCTTCGTGATAGACGCGCCAGTTGACCCTGTGATCGTTCAGCCAATCGTACACAAGGTAGTGGTCCCTGAGGACATCGGCATTCCCGTCGATGAGCGTGTAGCCCGCCATCGCCATCAGGCGATTCGGTTGAGTGCTCGCGGGTATAGACGAGAACCACTGATCGCAGACGGCGAATTTCTGCGCGAAGAAGTCGGTCACCGGAATTTCGGCGGGCGTAAAATAGCCCATGACCTCCGGCGTGACGCCCGCCGCCGGGCCGGGGAGCTTGCTGTTCATGTAGTAACTCTGAACAAATCCGTTCATCGGCCGTGAACCATTAACGATGTCGCCGATTTGCTCTTTTATCCAGGACCGCTCATGGGGCGGGTCGTGCGGCATGTCCAGGCGAGTTGAGTGGTATGGCAAATAGCTGTGCCCATTGTGTGGATTCGCAAAGCGCGGATCGTCCTTAATCTGCAGTCCCTCGATCTTGCGGTCGTAGGGCGGCAGGCCAAGGTACCCCAATATGTGGTCGAACGAGCGGTTTTCCATCAGCACGATGACCACGGTATCGATATCGCGTTTAAGGTCGGCCATTTTTCAAGCACCTCGAGCGGTGGGGAATCTGTTCTTCCTACTGCTTGACCAGCGTGGCCACAGAGATGTGCGGCCAGTCGATGCCCAGGAAGTGCAGGATGACCGTCTGCGTATATTGCAGTTGCATAAACGTGCTGCCGTCCGGCTGTTGAACAGTCTCGATCCAGAAGATTGCGTCGAGCTTTGTCGCAGCCGCATTCTTGACGACGAACGGGATGTTAACGATGTTGCCATCGGGAGTCGTAGAAATCACCAGCACGACCGTATTGATGATGGTCTGCCCCAGGATCGCTTCTTCGAGGGCCAAGTTCAGATTCTTGACAAAGGGCAGCCTGAAGTCTGGAGGCAACGGTGGGTTTTCAAAGGGCTGCAGGTAGGGAAGACCGAGGGGCGGTCCGGGTGGATACCTGGTGGGCGTCGAGTCGACAGGACCGATCGTCGGACCCGTGGGGACGGTCGTCACGAAAGTGCTCTGAGCCAGCAGCGAGTCACCGTGGGGAATGGTGCCGAGACGGACCACGGTGGCGGGTTGGTTCGGCTGCACGGTTGTAGCCGGCACGTTGAGCCATATGCCCGGCTCGATATGGAGCGCTTCGTTCGTCACGGCGTCGCTGATCCGCTGAAAGTAGGTTAACCCAAAGAGGTTGATATCGGGCTGCCCGGTCGAGCTGCCGGGAGCCGACAACGCACCGCGGTTAGGGACGGCGCCACCAATTGGGGTGAATTGAAGAGTCTCGCGCGTGGCGTTGAGCTTCAGGCGGAAGTCCTTCGGCCCCGTACTTGGCGGGTTGGAGTCGAAGTCCGGTAGCGAGATCAGGTTGAATCCGTCTCCGACCCAAGTGCCAGCGAGATCTGCTAACAGCCCCAACTGCGATGGAAGGGCCTTTAACGGGTGGCCCGGGCGAGTATTGAGCGGAGCGTTTGCCATGATTTCTTCTCCGGTCTTGTCTCTGGGGAATTCTCAGGATCATTGCATATGCGAAGCGTTCGTTACAGCCGGGGACAAGAAAATCCTGCGCGGGGAAAGGAAATCTGAATGGCCAGCAAGACTCAAAGGCTCTTGATCGATCCTCCAATTGCAATTGCACGGCTTGGTGCCGGGGCGGGGACTGCAATGGGGAAGCCGGGAGTATGCGTTATTACGCGCTTTGGGCGCGGCGGTTTTGAAAACTCAAATGCGAGTGGAAACGCACAGTCTCCCGCTCCGGCTTTGTCAGAAGCATCTCGGCCGCACCTCGAGATCGTTCAACTCAGATGACGTCAAGGTCGCCGGCTCCGGATCGGGTGGCACTAAAAAGCCCAGTTTCGTGTCGCCGACCCGGCCGGGTGTTCGTGCGTTCGCGGCCTTCATGTAGGCAAGGAAATCCGACGCCTCGTTATAACTATCGAAACACAGGCCTACAGGAACGCGACCGGGACGTGCCGCGTTCACCGCGAAGTCTTTGTGCGGCCCAAGCGCCGAGAATAGGCCGAAACCGGGTGGAGACGCTTCCCGTGCCGGAATGAGTGTTACTGTTTCTGTTACAGGTCCGGCCGTCTTTTCGAGCACTTCATCGTCCTTTTCTTCATATGTAGCGTCCCCCGACCTGACGTGCCTGATCGTATAGATTAACGTGACGTCGGCCTTAATTGCCGTTCCTGGGGGCACAGCCGATACTGGCTTGGCCGTGAGCGCCACCTTTTTTGCAGGTAGCCACTTGCCTTTCGCATCTACATACTTTGGAACAGAGAAAATATATGTGGACATCGGATTCTCCGAGTAGGACATGTCCACCTTGATGACTGTGTTGCCCGTCAAGTCGACGTTGGGACCGCCCTGACGGTGAATCACGAGCGCGTCTCCGTCATCTTCCACCGTCGCCGACAAGGTCTCCGCCTGGATGGACGCGGTATAGTTCTCGACCTTGGTGTTGGTTTGCGTCGCGCTGACCGATCCACTGGCCGAGACGGGAGCTCCGGTTGGCGCTCCGGCGCTGAGGCTCTCCGTGGCTCCTCGGGCTTGAGTCAGTTGAACCGTACCGGCATTGATGGTTGTATAGGCGGTGGCAAGAGTATCCCAGCTATCAAAACGCGCCTTATTCGGCTTGATCGTCCTGATCGTAACGTCTGTTGCCTCAAGCCGGTCAGCAGGATTGAAGCCGCCTTCTTTGCGGACAGTCACTATTATCGTCCGATGAAAAACGGTGCGGACCTCTGCCGCCGAGGGCGCGGAGGCCGTGGTCAGCGATGCAGCGAGGTTCGCGCGCAAATCCTTCGGCGTAGGACTCATCTTTAGATTCGCCAACGCATCGATGTACGCGGCAAGAGCACGCTCAGGGAACGCCGTCCCACTCGTCGGCGACGCGCCTGGTTGCGTCCTGATGCTTACAGCATAAGCGCTTGCGGTAGGGATCACCGAATTGCAGCTGATCTTGGCAGACCCCTCGGTCTCGCAAATCGCACTCTTGTAACGGCCGACGGTCTTATCACTTGTGCTGCAGCCCTCGGCTGCTAGCAGTATAAGCGCCGCAAAAGCGGCGACCCGCCTAGAGATGCTCGATCCCATAGATAGTGCCGCCTTCCGGGGCGCCGCCCGCGCACGGTGGTAGGCTCGTCCTTGTCGAGCTAAGCTCGCGAAAGCTGTTCTTCGGCAGACCGTGTGGAGGATCTTGAAAGCAGTTCAACGCCTTAAGCGTCCCCTCGGTTCGCGCGCTGGCGCTGTAAACCCATTCGTTCGGATCATTCCCATACTTGTCCATGACCAGAATGAAAAAAGCAGCCATACGTACTTCCCCTTATGCCCGCTTCGCCACTAAGACGGTGAAGACATGCCCATTCGGTGACTCTCTTCTTCTCTGCAACGACGCGGGCGGCTAAATCAACCCGGATTTCCGTAGCCGACCTTGATGCCGTCTAAGAAGACGAGGCTGGGTCCACCCCGTCATTTTGGCTGCTGATTCAGCCTCGCAAGAACACCAGCGGATTACAAAGGCAACGTTTGAGCCCGGCTTTCATACGACCTCCTCACGCAACGGTTTAACCCGTTCGGTCCACACTGTTTCCGGCGCCGCCGGCAGAAAGGCCAAGAGCACTGCGTTTCCCTCGCTTCGATTACGCCGCCACGTCACTCGATTTCGTCGAGCAATTTCTGCGCGTGAGGTTCAAACTTCACGAGCAGCTTCTGTAACTCGTCCGCGCTTGCCTCTGCGCGAGTCGGATCGACTCTTTCTTGTTTCTTCAGAATGATCACCTGTTCCAATTCATCATTTAACCCGTGGACGGTGGAATCAATGGTCAGAATCTCTTTCATAAGCGCCACGAACTCGTCGCGCCGCTCTTTGTTCCAATACCTCGCTAGGAGGGCACGGTTGGCGTACTCGTTCCTGCGCAGATCGGTGATATCTTTGTTGTAATCATTGACGATTGGCGTCAGCTCGTCTTTCGCAGTCCATCCTTTTGCCAGATGTTCTTCGATCAATTCGCAATCGAAGATATAGCCGCTTAACTCGTTAGACAGGGCTGCGTATCTATCTTCCCGCGCATTCGCGCGATTCAGAGCAGACTTGATTCTCTCCGCCAAATTATCGGAGAACACGCTAAGAATTCCTATGACGGCCGCGATAACATAGAGACCGATTTGCTGCGTGAAGGAATTGCCAAGCTCCGACCAAAATCCCTTTTGACCGCTCGATGGCAGGATATTCCGGTTGTCCGGCGGCAAGTCGCTCATGTTCCAACATTACGCCGAATCCGCGATTGCGGTGCGTCGCCTCATGACCGGCTGCTCTGCTGCGGTTCCGCCCGCCCTTTGCGCGTATCCACTGCTAACATTCGCGCTTTATACATGTATAAAGCGCTCTCCTGCAAGGCCGTCCGTTCGCGCGCATTATGGCTTTCGCGTGGGATCACACAAAGATAAGGATCACGCTCCCCAGCCGTAACACGGCCAAAATTGTCATCGGTGGCTGAGCGAACAATTCGGACTTAAGAAACCGACCGGGCGCATTTGGATGGTGATCGGCATCGGCAAGACTTGTCGCACGATGCCTGAATTGAATGATAAAATGCGGGACATGCGCGGCAAAATTCTGGTGCAATATACGCTCTACCTAATCCGGGCGAGCGGAGCGAATCTCGTGAAGTCTTGGCGCGCCGCTGCGCTCGCCCTTGTGGGATGGTATCTAATGGTTCCGCCGTGGAGTGGTCCGGGTGCTTTCAATGCTGACGCGCCCCTGTCCTCGTGGCTCATTTGTGGAAGCTTCGATTCAGCGGTTCAATGTTCTCACGAACAGGATAGGCGAGTCAGAAATTTGCGAAATGCCAAGACCGTCGAAGCAAAGGAACGCGCCTTTAACGAACGGCTCTACAGTGCCGCTAAGTGCATCGCGTCCAACGATGCGGGCCTGAAAGGAAATTAGGCAACTCGCATTTCAAATTCAGAAACCAAACCCCAAATTAAGCCAATACCTGATTGCGCGTCGATATTTTTTTGAGCGACCGATTTGCGCATCCTTAGAAGGATTGCAACTGGAGACCAGCAACTCGTTCGACTGCTGAAGATGGCCGAAAAGCAACCCACGAGAACCGCAGAGCGGACCGTGGCGTTGGGATGCCAACCGGCTCGCGCCGTTCAAGCCATGATTCGGCGGACAATTGCCGAGATTTGTTCCGGTCGGGATTTCCGCGAAAGAGGCTAAGCTCGATCATGCTGGCTTCCGTGCGATAAGATTCGCTTCAATGGCAATCATGGAGAAAGAACTTTATGAGCCCGTGCGGGCGGCTCTCGAACGATCGTTCGCCGCAATTGGAAAGAGAACGATTTCGGAGACCGGAGCCACCAAGGGGATCGGAAACCCGCTCAAAGCTCTTATACCGCCGGGACTTGAAATCCTGTTCCGTTTCCTGAATCGCAAGCCGGACATCGCCGGCTACGTGGAGAGCAATCGGGGCAATCAAATCTTCACTGCGGAAGTGAAACGCCGGTCGCTAACGGTACAGGATATCTACCAAGCCAAAATGTATAAAGAACTGTTTGGAGCGACATTCGGATTCCTGATCGGGACGGAGCCTGTTGCCGAGGAACTGAAGCGCCTGCTACGCAACATACCTATCATCCTGATGTCGGCAGGCGATTATACGTATCACTTTCTCGCGCTTGCGCGATTCGATCTCGATAGCGGCGCCTTCACTGACTGGTTCATGAACTCTTCAGAAACCACGGATCCTTTCACCCATCTGAAGAGCCTTTCCTTTTAGACCGCCCTTCAACCTGAGTCTCGGTTCGCCCGGGGTCATCCTCGGCGTCATCTATAGCGAGCCGCGCGGCACCGTCCTTGACGCATGAGCAGTAAGCTATTTCAAGAAAGCTGCGCGCGCCTCGGCGAAGCTCGCGCCGTTTTCATCCGATGCGGTCGGCGATGAATCTGCGGGTCCACTTCAGCATGTCTTCGACGTCCTCACGCGTGAATTTGTCGAACTGTCCGTGATCGGCATTGTTTCGGATGTCCGCGATTCCGGTAATCCGCTTCAGGATGAGCTTTTCGTAAGCGCCGGCCTTCGCGAGCGCAGAATTGAGGCCATCGATGTTAGTTTTCGGCGGATAGAGGATGCCGTGCGCGTCGCAGAGTTTACGCAAGGCGTCTTCGAGGACCGCGCCCGCCAGCGACGCGGCGGGAATATGATACTTGCGATCGAGAAGGCTTTCGGCCTGTTCGAGGACATCGCCCAGAACTTCCGCCTCGACCAGCGTCTTCAAATCGGTCAATAGTCCCCGGTCGAAATCGTCCCGCGCCGCCTTCAGTATCCCGGCGCAGCGGGGCAGGTTGTATGAGCGTTCGTCCGAAAACGGTTCCTCCGCCACTCGTGTTAAGGACCCGAAATGGACGCTGCCCTCGCCGCAGGCGCGTTTGACGAGATTGAGACTCCGGGTTCTGATCCGCATGTAGTCGTCGCGATTGGGATGCCGCTGCCAGCCGTCGCGCCCGTCCCATCCGCAGGATTTGACGAGTCTGTCCGACTCTTCGATTAGGCTGGCGAACTCTTGCGAAATTCGCTCTTGGGTGTCCATCTTGCGCCGCCCGCCCTCCTGAGAGCCTCTCAAAGCCATCCTCCGGCCCGCGCGCCCCGATTTTCACATCACAAAATACGCGCGTTCGCTCACGCTTGCACGTCCGGAATGCACCGCGTAGAAGTGCTTGAACAGACGGAGTGGAACTTGTCGTGTCACCGCGACGAAAACTTGACGATTTGAAGGAATGGCTATATCGCCTCAACGCGGTCCCGACCGAATGACAGGCTTTCCGCCGCGACTCGCCGTTAAACCTGCCGGAGTTTGGCTGCCTGCCGCCGCCGTTCTGGCCGTCATGCTTGTGGCCGTCTCCGCGTCGTACGCACAAATTCAGGCCTGCTTCTCGCCGCCGCTTCCCGGCGGTTGCGATCCGGCGGCGGCTGTCGTTCAGGTAATCGCCGGCGCGCGCAAGACCGTTCTCGTCCAGATGTATGCGCTAACCTCGCGGCGGATCGTGAGCGCCCTTGTGAACGCAAAGCGCCGCGGCGTCGATGTGCGCGCCATCGTGGACCGCAGACAGCTCGATGAGGACCGCAGCGACACCAGCGCGGTCGCCCGTCTCGCCTCGGGCGGCGTCCCCGTTCTCGTGGACACGGTATCGGGTCTGATGCATAACAAAATCATGATCGTCGACGGCGCGACCGTCATCACCGGCAGCTTCAATTACACCTGGTCGGCCGAGCACAAGAACGCGGAGAACCTGTTGGTGATTCATGACCCGGCGCTTGCCGCCGAATACACCCAGAACTGGAATATCCGTGCGGCCAGGTCGAGGCCTCTGGCAGCATTGGCGCAAGGCGCGTCCCCGTCCGCGCAAGCCGCTCCCGAAGCGGCGGCCGGACCGATCGTGGGCACCCGCCGCAGCATGATTTACGAGTGGCCCGGCTGTCCCTATCACGGCAAAATCGCGCCGCGCAACGCGGTCGCGTTCCCGAGCGCGCAGACGGCGGAAGCGGCGGGGTATCGGGCGGCGAAGAATTGCCCATGAGCGCGCGCGAACGATCGCTCATGGAGAGAGGGGCGCGGTTCGCAGCGATGATTTCGCATCTCGATCTGAAAGCGATGACGCAACGGCAGCGGCAGGTAGCCGAACTCAGGGTCGCCGGGCTCAGCCTGCGATCTATCGGCGAGCGCCTCGGAATCAGCGGCGAGCGGGTCCGGCAGATCGAGGCGCGGCTCCGCTCTCGGGCCAGGCTTGCTCCTCTGAGGCACAATGCCGCGACAGCGAATCCAAAGGGATAGTTCCGGCGCCCAGGGCGAACTCATGGGCTCCGGCGCCATCTACCGACGAGGAATCCGGCGCAAGCGCGGTATTCGGTAGCAATCAGGTTGCTCGGGCTCATTGTTTCTGCAGTTGCCGCTTGCGCCCGGCGGCTACGTCGTCCTACAGAATTGGGATGGGTACACTTGGCGAATTCGATGAACCTTCCGCGATCTGTGCCGATGCCGATAGGCCGGGGCAACTCTACGCCTATATTGACGAAAAGCTCGCCCATCGCATCGCTCATGCCCTCGCCCGGATGGATGCGGCACATGGCCACAAGCGTTTTTACGCGGATGGCGAACCTCTTCTTTGGGGAGTCACGATCAACACTCCGCTCAAGGACGCATTTGCGAACGGCTTCAGCATCGTGGACGACCCCTCAGCCTACGACCAATGGATCGCGGCGCTGGACGAGGCGGCGGCTTTTCTGCGTTCCGAAAAAGCGGAGTACGAGCGCGAGCTCGCGATCACGATGTGCGCACGGTGCGGACACCCGCTCGCGACGCACTGGCACAAAGAATCACCCGACCTGTCCTGCACGAGGCCCGGATGCGGGTGTCCGGAATTTCCGGTGGAGACGTCCAAGGGGACCCCATCGCCGAGGGCATTGAGGCTCATCAAAGGCGGGAAACCTCCAAAAGGTCGGTAACCCCGTATGCCTCTCTTCGCATGCTTTGCCGTCCCGCCATTTAGTCGAGGGCCTTTCAGCACGTGCTCATGCTGGCGACAACACGTCAGTCCACGCGTAGATTCAACGTGCTTTCAGACTTGCATGATTGCGCCGAGCGAGATCGGGCGCGCGCAGACCCAATGCGCCGATCGCAAACACCGAGCAGCGTTTTGTCCGTGAAACGGTGTGATGCTACGATGACGATGATCAAAAAACGAACGTTTTTCGCCACTGCGTTAAGTTACGTGAATCATGTTTATGCTGAATCCGGATCGATTGTCCAGACCCTGCCGCCGCCGCTCAGGATTCCTCGCGCAACAGCGCAAGGTAAAGAGTAGAGCGCGCCACTCCCAGCCTTCGAGCTACGTCGCCACGTGATCCACCGTCTCGAATAAGCCGTCGGGCGCGGTCGATCTGATCAACATTCAAAGATCGCCTGCGTCCTAGTTTCCGACCGCGCCGTTTTGCGGCCGCTAATCCCGCGCACGTGCGCTCCCGAATCAATGAGCGCTCGAACTCTGCCAAGGCCGCCATGATGTGTAAGACGAAGCGTCCGCCTGGGCTTGCCGTATCAATGGGATCTGAAAGCGAGCGGAAATTGATCTCGCGTTCGCCAAGTTCCGAGATGATTTGGACCAGGTGAAAGAGAGAGCGTCCGAGGCGATCGAGTTTCCATACAACAAGCGTGTCGCCTTGCTTGAGATAGGCGAGAACCGCGTCCAACCCACGACGCTGTGTCGCAGATCCGCTGACACCGTGGTCGGAAAATACTCTTCGGCAGCCAGCCGCTTTGAGCGCATCCCGCTGTAGCGCAAGGGTTTGATCCGTTCTGGATACTCGTGCGTAGCCCACGACCAGCGGGCATCTTTTTAGCGAACAGGGGCGTGCGTTCATGGCTTTCACGCGGATGTCTGAAAAACGTTCGTTTATCAAACGGAATGGGTGGGGCGGACGGAGTGAACCTGCGTAACCCGGATCGTAATGGCCGTCAACGTAAAAAGGGCAACGCCTGAATCACGCCGCCTCGGCGTGAAGACCGCCGGCAAGGAGGGACTCTAATGGCCTTTCAGACCGAACCGATTTTTCACGATACCTTGGAGACAGCTACGCCAGTAACGACCGTCAGATTCGATATCCAGGCGGACAGCAACGACGACGCCGGCTACATCAACATCGTCGCCAACCTCGTCTATCTCCCCGACAAAAAACAGCAGGCGGTTGTCATCTGCAAAGGCGTCGCGAACACTCCCCTCCATTGGGTCGCCGGGTATGTACTGCTGACCACAGGCCGATACGTTCACTGCGTCGCCACGGATCTGGGGCGGTCGCTCCTCGACATAGCCGAGGAGCTTAGTCGAGACTCGGTGAAGGAACGCCCCGACCTGAGAGCCGATCAGCGGATACTGGATGTCTTCGCCAAACTCCGCGCTGACGGCACCAAGAGCCGAATCAGGAAAAGCTGCCTGAGCGCTCTGGGCTCCTGCGCGGAGGCGGTCCTTCTGCCGAAGGCTCGCTAGGTCCGTACTCCTCTATCAAGGTCAGGAATCGCAGACGACATTTCCGAGCGGCTTTGCGCCGCGCCGTCACTCCAACCGCACGAGAACAAGGAGTCACAATTACATGATGCCGAGGTTTTCCGGTCTGTTCCCGGCCACTCGCTGGACCCATCAGGCAAGCTGCTTCTCGCAGATCCGTCTCCAGCGCACTATAACCCGCATCAAACTGACGGGCCCTCCAGTCGCGGCAATTTGCGCTCTCATCTTTGTGCTTTCGGGATGCAGCGGCTCTCCATCGAAGCCGCAAATTGAAGCAGCGTTCGCTCAATTAGTCGCGCAAGATGCGGGCGGAACCGGAATTGACACTTCGCATTTTTCAGTCGAAGATTCGAGATGTACTAAAGTGGGGAATGGAATCTATGAGTGCGAGGTGCTGGTCACAGCTCCTGCCGACCAGAACCTCTTGGGTTCCAACGTCGGCTTCTCCAGCGCACAGGGGCGAACTCTGCAGGGCCGAATTCAAATGACGAAGTTGGGTGGCGAATGGCGGGCGAAGCATATTCAGTAGACAAACGCGTTATACGCATAAAAACCTCCGCGCAGCGCGGGTTCGTACATACAGCTAGGATAAAAGTCTAACCTTTTATCGGCAATTTTCGGCGTGCGCCGGGTAGTGTCTCTGCCGCCGCGCGGTCAACCTCGCGTGTCAAGAATTTCGCGACCGCGATATGCCACATCTTTACCTTCGCATCACAAGGATTCAGCCGAATTTCGACAGTGCCGCCAAGCTCGATAAGCCATCTCATCATGCGCTCGATGCTGACGTTCCGATCATCGCCTTGCAACAATTTGCCGAATGAAGACTGAAATGTGCCGCAAAAGAATGCCGCATCGTGCTGTGTCAATTTACGCAGCTTCACGGCCTGCCGGATCGCGTCGATTAACTCACGCCTCGTCCACTCCACAAACTCGGCCGCTCGAAAGGTGCCGACGGCGAAGGAGGGACGCTCGCTGTCCGGCGCTAATTCTTTATCAGCCACGGTCACGGTTCAGCCAATACACAGTTCATCTGTTCT